>CAWGZM010000009.1:0-121569 GCA_963827065.1 uncultured Thermoleophilaceae bacterium
CCCTCCGCGGCGTGCAAATCCTGACCCAGGTGTGGCCTTACACTTCGACGGGCTGGCTGGCATGCGCCCACAGGAGAAGGACATTCGCGTTCCCGGCCCGGCACGAGAGGGTCGCTCAGGGGCGGGCGGCGCTCGCACGGCCGGCATCGTGCTGGCGGGCGGGCGCTCCACACGGATGGGACGGCCGAAGGCGTCACTCGAGTGGCACGGCTCGACCCTTCTTTACCGAATCGCCGGCATCGTCGCCCGCGCCGTGGACGGTCCCGTGGTCGTGGTTCGCGCGCCGGGTCAGAAGCTCCCGTCGCTGCCCCCCGGCGTGCGCGTGGTCGAGGACGCGCGTGAAGGACGTGGCCCGCTTCAGGGACTCGCAGCGGGGCTGACGGCCGTGGCCGGCGACGCCGAACTCGTCTATCTGTCGTCCACGGACGTGCCGCTCCTCCACCCCGCGTTCGTCGCGGCGGTGCTGGCCGCCGCCGACCGGGAGGACGTGGACGTGGCGCTCCCGGTGGCCCAAGGCTTCAAGCAACCGCTCGCGGCGGCGTATCGCACCTCGCTGCTCGCGGACGTGGAGGAGCTGATCGTGAGCGATCGGATGCGGCCGGCGTTCCTCTTCGAGCGCTGCCGGGTCCGCGAGCTGGGCGAGAGCGACTTGCTGCGCGATGCGCAACTGGCCCGTGCCGACCCCGACCTGCTGTCCCTGCGGAACCTGAACAACCCGGCCGACTACAAGGAGGCACGGGCGCGTCCCGAGCCGCCAGTCAGCGTGCGGCGGTTCGGCACGCTCGCACCGACACGCGACAGGGAGCCGCTCGCGTTGCGCGCCGCGACGCTTGGAACGGCGGCAGCGGCCGCCGGCGTCCGACTCGACCGTCACGTCGTGGCGGCGCTGAACGGCGACCAGATCAGCCGCGATCCGGAGCTCCCGCTGGCCGCCGGCGACGTGCTGGCGTTCCTCGCAGCGGACGCGGGCGGCTGAGATGGCTACCTGATCCGCCGCCCCATCTCAGCGGTGTCGTAGCCGCCCAGTTCCTCGACCGCCTCCCTGAAGTCCGGCGCGGCGAGCAGCTCCCAGAGCGGCTCGAGCAGCGGCTCCTCAACGGTGCTGCGCCAGAGCACCAAGTCGTATGGCTCTCGGGCGACCGGCACGAAGTCGAGTTCAAAGGCGCGCGCCGCGGCGAGCACGCCGAGCCCGCAGTCAGCCCGGCCGGCCGCCACCGCGGCGGCGACCGCCAGGTGCGTGTGCTCCTCGCGCTCGTAGCCGTGCACCTCCCCAGGCTCGATCCCACGCTGGGCGAGCTCGTGGTCGAGGAGCACACGCGTGCCCGCGCCACGCTGGCGGTTCACGTAGCGAAGCCCGGGCCGGACGAGGTCCTCGACGCCGGCCAGCCCCAGCGGGTTGCCGGGCGCGACGAGTAGGCCCTGGTCACGGTGCGCGAGCCGGATCACCGCCGTGTCGTGGTCGGGCAGCAGCCGCTCGACGTAGGGAAGCGTGTACTCGCCCGTGGCGGGGTCCAGCAGGTGTGACCCCGCGAGGTGACAGAGGCCGTCGCGGAGCGCCATCAGGCCGCCGAGAGAGCCGACGTTGGACGAGGCGAGCGTGAGGCGCGGGTCGCGCTCCCGAAGGGCCGAGGCGGCGAGGTCCAGCACGAGGTCGTGGGAGCCCGTGACCACGATGGTGCGTTCGATCTCGCCCACGCCGCGGAGCAGCCGCACCTGGACCTCTTCGCCGGCGTGGTGGCCCTCGAGCGGGGCGGGAACCACCAGCAGCCCATCGGCGCGCACCAGCGATGTGAGCACTCCCGCGCCCCTGGGAAGCGGGGTGGCCACGAACTCGCCGCGCACGCGCCCGAGCCGCACCCGGATCCAATCGTCGACGCCCATCGCCGAGGCCAGCTTGCGAGCGAGTCGCGCGCGGGCCCGCGGCCAGTCGGTCGACGCCGCGCCCTCGAGCCGGGCGAGGAGCGGGGCGGCGAAGATGTCGAAGGTGAGGGAGGCGGATACCGGATAGCCGGGAGCACCCAGTATGGGCGTGCCCTCGGCGGCGCCGAGTACCACCGGGTGCCCGGGCTTGACCGCCACGCCGTGCACCGCCAGGGTGCCGACCTCGGCCACCACGGCCGCGGTGTAGTCGTCGCGCCCGGCGCTCGAGCCGGCGATCACAATCACTAGGTCGGCGTCGGCCGCCGCCTCCCGCACGGCCGCGCCGATCCGCGCGGAGTCGTCCGGCACGATCGCGTGGCGCACCGCCCAGCAGCCGACCCCCTCGGCCTGCGCCGCGAGCATCAGCGAGTTGGTATCGGGCAGGTCGCCCGGGCGCAGCTCGCTGCCGAGCGCGCGGATCTCGTCGCCGGTCGGGATGACCGCCACCACGGGGGGCCGCCGCACGACGAGCTCCGTGGCCCCCGCTGCGGCGGCCGCGGCCACGTCGACGGGACGCAGGCGATGGCCTGCCGGCAGCAGCAGCTCGGCCGCGCTCACGTCCTCCCCGATCGACCGCACGTGCTGGTACGGGGTAGCCGCGGCGCGGAGCTCCACACCGCCTCCCTCGACCTCGTGCACCTCCTCGCGCATCACCACGGCGTCGAAGGCGGCGGGCAGCGGGTCGCCGGTGTCGACCAGCTCGTAGGCGGCCGGCTCGAGTCGCGCCGGCGCGGTCTCGCTCGCGCCGACTGTGTCCTCCGCACGCACCGCGATGCCGTCCATCGCCGCCGCGTCGAACGGGGGCGACGAGCGTGCGGCCCAGACCGGCTCCGCCAGCACCCGCCCGACCGCCTCCTCGAGCGGCATCCGGACGGCCTCGACCCTCGCCGGGCAGCCGGCCGCCGCGCACGCCTCGTCCCAAGCGGCGAGCGCCTCGGCGGCCGGGACGTCGTGGATGAAGGGGGTGGCGCGCGCCACGGCTACATCCTCCCGCGCGCGCCTCCATCAGTGATACAGCGTCACCTCGACCTCGCTGCCGGCCGGCAACCCGGTCGCGGCCTCCGGGACCAGCAGGTACCCGTCCGCGCCGGTGAGGATGGAGAGCAGCGACGACGATCCGAAGAGCGGTGTCGCCACGCCCTCGCGCACGCGGGCCTGCACGACGTCGACCCGGCCCGCCGCCGAGGGGAGGTCGCGACCGAGCCGGACGCGCGCGGTGGGCTCGGGCGACGGCTCGGTGCAGCCGCCCACAAGGCGCACGATCGGCACTCCGACGACGCGAAAGACCACGAGCGCCGAGCGTGGGTTCCCCGGCAGGCCGATCACAGGAACCCCGCCGCAGTCGGCAAGCAGTGTCGGCTTGCCCGGGCGGAACGCAAGCCCGTGGCACCAGATCCCCGGCTCGCCCAGCGAGGCGATCGCCGCGGCCGTCTCGTCGCGCGCGCCCACCGACGAGCCCGCCGACACTACGAGCACATCGCTGTCGCCGAGCGCGCCGCGAAGCGTCGCGGCCAGTGTGTCGCGATCGTCGCGGACGATCCCGGCGTGGCGCGGATCGCCGCCCGCCTCGCCCACGAGGGCGGTAAGCGCCACAGCGGTCGAGTCACGCACCTGGCCAACATCGAGGTCGGCCGTGTCAGGCGGGACGAGCTCGTCACCGGTCGACACGATTGTCACTCGCGGGCGGGCGCGCGCTGAAAGCTCGTTCACGCCGGCGGCCGCCAGCATGCCCAGGTCCTGTGCGCGCAGGGGTCGCCCCGCCCGGGCAAGCTCGGCGCCGGGGGCGGCGTCCTCGTCGGCCCGCACCATCCCGTCTCCGGGCGCGACCGGCCGCAGCACCTCCACCAGCTCCGGCGTAGCCGTCTGGGTGTGCTCCACCATGAGCACGGCGTCGGAGCCGGGCGGGAGCGGGGCGCCGGTGGCGATCGCCACGGCGGTCCCAGGCCGGGTGTCCACCTTCGGAGGCCGCCCCATACGTGCCTCGCCGGCCAGCTCTAGGTACGAGGGAAGGCCCTCGGAGGCGCCATAGGTGTCGGCCGCGCGGACGGCATAGCCGTCCACGGTCGCGCGCGCGAAGCCCGGCAGGGCGTGCGGCGCCACCAGCGGCTCGGCCGGCACGCGCCCAAACGCCTCGCCGAGGCCGATCCGTTCAGCGCCCGTCCGGCGGCTGGGCCGGAAGCCCGTCAGCGCCTCGTCCAGCGTCCGGACCGCGAAGAACTCGCGCTGGCTGTGCGCGGGCGCCATCGCTACGGCGCCGGGCGCGGGTGCGGTCGAGCCGCCGTGCCCCCGCGCTGCATCCCGAAAACGCTCATCACCGGACCCAGGGCCACCTGGCCCAGGCCGCAGATCGACGTGAGGCGGACGGTGGCCTCGAGCTCTTTGAGTCGATCCTCGATCCCCGCCGGCCCGTTCTCGGTGGCGAGCACCTCCGTGAGCATCTCGTGCGCCTTGTGCGAGCCCACCCGGCACGGGACGCACTTCCCGCACGACTCGTTGCGGAAGAACCGCAATACGTTCGTGCCCGCGGCCAGCAGGTCGGTGCCCTCGGCGATGACGGTAACCGCGCCCGAGCCGAGCATCGAGCCGGCCTCCTGGACCGGTCCGAAGTCGAGCGGGACGTCGAGGTCGTCCGGCCCGAGGAAGTTCGAGGAGGCTCCGCCCGGCTGGAACGCCAGCAGCTCAGCGCCGCCGGACACACCGCCCGCGAGCTCGATCAGCTCGCGCGCTGTGGTCCCCATCGGGACGCAATAGACGTCCGGCCGCTCGACGTGCCCCGAGACCGCGAAGAACTTGAGCCCCGTCCCGTCGTGCACGCCCTGGGCGTTCCACCAATCCGCACCGCGCTCGAGGATCACGGGAACGTGGGCGAAGGTCTCGACCGAGTTCATGAGCGTCGGCTTGCCCCTCAGGCCGTACACGCCGGGGAAGGGCGGCTTGTTTCGCGGCTCGCCGCGATGGCCCTCCATGCACTCGAGCAGAGCCGACTCCTCTCCCAGGATGTAGCCACCGGGCGAGACGAAGACATCGATCTCGAGATCGGTGCCGTCCAGGACGCCGAGCACGCGCAGCCGCTCGATCTCCTCCCGCAGCACCGCCTCCTCCGGCCCGTACTCGTGGCGGATGAACACCCAGCCCTCGTGCGCCCCGGCCACCGCCATGCCGATCAGCATCCCCTCGAGCACCAGGTGCGGCTGCTCGGCCATGATCTGGCGGTCCTTGAAAGTGCCGGGCTCCGACTCGTCGGCGTTGCAGATCGCGTACTTCGGGCGCGCCTCCTGGTTGGCTACGAGGTCCCACTTCTTGCCGGTCGGGAAACCGGCCCCGCCCATCCCGCGCAGCCCCGAGTCATTCAGCTCGGCGACGATCTGCTCGCCCGCACGCTCGCCCCGCAGCACCGCGCGAAGCAGCCGGTAGTCGCGAGCGTCCGGCTCGTAGGGGTCGTTGGCCCGGCGCTCGCTGCTACGGCGGACGCCCGCCGGCTGCACCTCCCCGCTTCGGGCCTCATCCACTAGCTTCTCCGCCTCCGTCGCCGGCGCGGGGCGCTCGTTGACCGCGATCGCGGGGGCGACGTCGCAGCGGCCGAGACACGACACCGTGTGGAACTCGACCTCGACGTCATCGCCATAGCGCGAGCGCAGCTCGGCGAGGCGCTCCTCGCCGCCGTGCAGCCAGCAGCTGAGGTCCTGGCACACCGCGAGCTCGACCTTTCTCGGCAGCTCCGTGCGGAAGTGGGGGTAGAACGAGATCAGCCCCTCGATCTCGTACAGCGGGCGACGCTCGTCGCGCGAGAGCCTCACGAGCTCCTCTCGCGGCAGCCAGCCGTGCTCGCGCTGGATCGCGGTCAGCTTGGGTATCAGGCTGGGTGCGGGGAACTTGCCGGCGCGCGCCTCGACCCCGGGAACGGGCTTCGGCCCTCCGCCGTTCGGTCCGGTCATCAGCCGGCGCCTTCGCGCACGCCGGCCGACTCGCCCAACTCCTCCTGGGGCCCGGCGCGCTCGACCTTCACGGCGCAGAACTTGAACTCCGGGATCTTGCCGGTGGGATCGATCTCGTCGATCGTCAGCACGTTCGCGGCCGCCTCCCTGAAGTGGAAGGGGACGAAGCAGGTGCCGGGCGTGTCGCGGTGCGACAGCTTCGCGGCGAGCTCAATCGATCCGCGGCGGCTCGTGACCCGCACGTAGTCGCCGTCCGCGATCCCCATCTCGGCCGCGTCGCCCGGGTTCAGGTAGACGTGTGCCTCCGGCGCGATCGTGTCGAGCGCGTACGAGCGGCGCGTCATCGAGCCGGTGTGCCAGTGCTCGAGCAGCCGACCGGTGTTGAGCACGAACGGGAACTCCTCGTTCGGCAGCTCCTTGGCGGGCAGCCATTCCGCGGGGACGAGGTGCGCCTTGCCGTCGTCGGTGTTGAACTCCTCGTCAAACAGCACGACGGTGCCGTCCGTGTGCTCGGGATCCGGGTTCGGGTAGAGCTTGCCCTGCTCTCCGAGGTTGTCGTACGACAGGCCCGCGTAGTTGGGCATCAGCGAAACGAGCTCGTCGAAGATCTCGCGCGGCGAGTCGTACTCCATCGGCAGCCCGATGCGGGTCGCGACGTCGCAGACGATGCGCCAGTCCTCTCGCGCCTGCCCCGGCGGCTCGAGCACCCTGCGCCCGATCTGCACCCGCCGGTCGGTGTTCGTGTACGTGCCCTCCTTCTCCATGTAGGAGCTGGCGGGGAGGACCACGTCGGCGAACTCGGCGGTCTCGGTGAGGAAGATGTCCTGCACGGCGAGGAACTCGAGCGAGGCGAGTGCCTTGCGCACCTTGTTCACGTTCGGGTCGGACAGGAACGGGTTCTCGCCCATCATGTACATGCCGCGCACGCCGCCTTTGAGAGCCGACGCCACGATCTCCGTGACGGTCAGGCCGCGCTCCGGATCGAGCTCGCGGCCCCAGGCGGTCTCGAAGCGCTGGCGCGCGTCGTCGAGCGTGACTAGCTGGTAGTCGGGATAGAACATGGGGATCAGGCCGGCGTCGGACGCGCCCTGCACGTTGTTCTGACCCCGCAGCGGGTGGAGGCCGCTGCCGGGTCGGCCCACCTGCCCGGTGATCGAGCACAGCGCTATCAGGCAGCGTGCGTTGTCGGTGCCGGTGGTGTGCTGGGAGATCCCCATCCCCCAGAAGATGATCGCCGCGCCCGCCTCGCCCCAGAGCCTCGCCACCTCGCGGATCGTGTCCGCCTCGATGCCGCAGATCTGGGCCGCCCGGTCCGGCGGATACTGCCGCACCAGCTTCGCCAGCTCACCGTAGTTCGTCACGCGCTGCGAGATGAACTCGCGGTCCACCAGGTCGAGCCGGATGACCTCGTGCATCACGCCGTTGTAGAACGCGACATCGGTGCCCGGCTTGATCTGGCAGTAGATGTCGGCATGGTCAGCGATCTTCTCGCGCCGGGGATCGACCACGATCAGCGTCGTGCCGCGCCGCCTGGCCTGCTTGAAGAACGACGACGCGACGGGATGGTTGGCGGTCGTGTTGGTGCCGGCGAGGATCGCCACGTCCGAATTGACGATGTCGCCGTAGGTGGTGGACACCGCGCCCGAGCCAACGCCCTCGAACAGCGCCGCAACGCTCGATGCGTGGCAGAGGCGCGTGCAGTGGTCGACGTTGTTGGTGCCGAAGCCGGCCCGGATCAGTTTCTGGAAGAGGTACGCCTCCTCGTTCGAGCACTTGGCCGAGCCGAAGCCGGCGATCGAGCCCGGGCCGTGCTCGCCGTGGATCGCCCGCAGGCGGTCGGCGACGAGATCAAGAGCCTCGTCCCAGCTGGCCTCGCGGAAATGCGGAAGCACCTCGTCGTAATTGACGAGGCCGCCGGGCTTGCGCCGCCCGCGACCCTCCCCGCGCACATCCGAGGACAGCGGCCCCTTGGGGTACGACTGCTCGCGGCGGATGAGCGGCGTGGTCAGCCGCTGCGGCGACTGCGCGTAGTCCCAGCCGTAGCGGCCCTTCACGCACAGGCGACGGTGGGAGCCGGGCTGCTCGCGGCCGTCCGCGAAGGAGATCGCGTTCCGCTCCCGGTCGACGTGGTAGGTGAGCGCGCAGCCGACGCCGCAGTAGGGGCAGACCGTGTCCACGGAGTCGAGCTCCGAGCGCGGGCTGATGGGCACGTCCCGAATGGGCTTGTTGACGAGCGCGCCTGTGGGGCAGGCCGCCACACATTCGCCGCATGTCACGCAGGAGGACTCGCCCATCGGGTCGTTCAGGTCGAAGGCGATGCGGGCCGTGTAGCCCTTCCCGGAGCGGCCGATGACGTCGTTGCCCTGGATGTCGTCGCAAGCCCGGACGCAGCGGTCGCAGAGGATGCAGGCGTCGTGGTTGACGGAGATGACTGGGTTCGAGTGGTCCTCCCCGCGGCCGGACCCGATCGGCAGCCGCAAGCCGCCGGCTCGGCCGGCGGCGCGCGGATCGCTTTCCTTTTCCTCGCGCTCGAGGCCGTAGCGGCGCGCGAGCTCGAGGAGCTCGTTGTCCGCCGTGGTCGTCTCCTTGGGATCCTCGTCCGTCGGCGGTTGGTCGGCGAGCAGGAGCTGCGTGAGCGTGGCACGGCGCTGTTCGACATCCGGCGTCGCCGTCTTCACCTCCATGCCGTCCTCGCAGGGGCGCACGCAGGCCGCGGCGTATACCCGCCCGCCGACGTCCACAGCGCAGATGCGGCACACGCCCACCGGGTCGTAGCGCTCGTCGTGGCAGAGCACCGGAATCTCGATTCCGGCCTCCTTCGCGGCCTCCCAGATAGTCGTGCCCTCAGGCACGGTGAACTCGTGACCGTCGATCGTCAGGGTCACGGTGCGGCTAGCCGGAGAGGCGATCACAGCCACGAACAGAGGTTATTACCCGGGAGTCCCCGGCACGAACAGATTCAGGCCGAGGTCGGCCTCGGTTGCGGGTAGGGGCAGCCCCTCGCGGTCGAGCCCGCGGCGGGCGTAGTAGGCGTCGATCATCTGCGTCAGGCGTTCCGGCGTGAGCACCGCAGCGCGCCCGGATTTCAGCTCGAGGGACTCGCCAAGGAAGCGGTCGGGCAGCCAGTCCTCGGCGCGCGTCCAGCCCTCGCGCAGGTTGAAGAGGCGCTTCGCGAGCACGATCCGGCGCGCGGTCCGCCGCAGCTCGTCACCGGTCACGTCCCAGCCCGTGATGGGCGCCAACAGGTCGGCCCAATCGGGGAAGGGGTCCTCGAACACCCCCCGCAGGAACTTGCACAAGATCAGCGAGTCCATGATCGCGGCGCGGTCCTCGGTCTCGATCGCGGCCGCCGCGTGACCCTCACCGCCTGCGAGGCGGTCGAGCTCGCCGGAGAGGTCGGCCTCGTAGGCGCCCGAACGATTGTGGTCGGCGCCGCGGGCGTTCACGGCCAGGCCGAGAGCCATCGCCTGCAGCGTGCGCGGCTCGTAGCCCGGCAGCTCGAGGCCCTTCACCTGCGGCGCGAAGGCCTCGGAGCCGCCGCCGACCACGGCCGCGGCGCGGCGGGAGCCCTCCGCGAGCAGATCCCCCAGCCCTTCGCGCGATCCGATCTCGTCGAGCACCCGGAGAAGCGCGCCGGCGTCGCCGAAGCGCAGCCAGGGCGCGTCGATCAGGCCACGCTCGGCGCATTCCATGGCCCAGGCGATCGTGCCGCCCGCGGAGATGGTGTCCAACCCGAGCTCGTCGCAGCGAGCGCTCGCCGCCAGCACGGCGTCGGGGTCGGAGACGCCGCAGAGCGGCCCGAGCGCGAAGACGTTCTCGTACTCCACGCGCGCGCTCTTGCCGCCCGGCGCCTTGTATATGTGTTCGCAGCCGATCGAACACGACGCGCAGTAGTTGCGCGCCACTTGGCGAAGCTCGTGGAGCTCCTCGGCGGCGAGGCGCGGCGCCTCCTCGAACTCCGCGGCCTGGAAGTTGCGCGTGGGGAGCGTGGAGATCGCGTTGAAGGAGAGGAGGTTCGCGAGCGTGCCGAGCTCCCGGTACTTCTCGGTGGCGGGCCCGAACGAGCGGGCGCGCAGGTCGCGAGCGGCCTTCAGCACCGCGGCCGAATCGGCGAGCGGAGCCTTGCCGCCGGCGCTGCGCACGGCCACGGCCTTGATCCTCTTCGCGCCCAGCACCGCGCCGAGTCCGCCGCGGCCGGCGTGCCGTCCGTCGTGGGACACGGTCGCGTACCGCACGAGCCGCTCGCCGGCCGGGCCGATGGCCGCCACCCGCCAGGCGGCTCCGTGGCGCTCGCGCAATCGCCGCTCCGCTTCGCCGGCCGGGAGTCCCCAGAGCTCGCCGGCCGGCTCCACGCGCACGCCGTCCGCGTCCACAAGCAGCACCGAAGGCTCCTCGCAGGCGCCGCGGATCACGATCGCGTCGTTTCCGGTCAGCTTGCCGGCGATCGCGAAGTGGCTGGAGGCGAGCGCGTCGTTCAGCATGCCGGTGAGTGGCGACTTCGACACGACGGCGAACTTCGCGCTCGTCGTGAGAGGCGTTCCGACGAACGGGGAGAAGACGAACGCCAGCGGGGCCTCCGGCGCAAGCGGATCCACTCGCGGCGGCGCGAGCCGGTGCATGAGCCAGGTGGCGAGTCCGGTGCCTCCGATGCAGCGACGGAGCACGGTCTCCGAGAGCGGCAGCGGCTCCGCCCCTCCGTCGCCGACGTCCACGATCAGGGCGCGGCCGAAGTATCCGCCGGGCGTGCTCATCGCGTTTCTACCACGGCGGGCTCCCGCAGGACGTCGCGCAGGTGGGCGCCGGTCTCGAATCCTTGAGCACGGTCAGCGCCATGACGGGCCCCTCCCCTTCCTGTCGGCGAAGCAGCTCAATCAGGTTGTGCGACATGAAGCCCCCGGTATCATAGTCTGCTTTGAGCAAATTGGTACAGCCGCACGGTCCCGCACCGTCGGCGCCACGTGGTTGAGCCGCATTCCGGCCATGCCTCGCTTCAGGCGGCCACCGCCGGCACGACGTCCACCCCCGTCATCTCCTCGGAGACCTCCCAGAGCCGACGCGCGAGCTCCTCGTCGCGCGCGCTGCGCGAGGGCTTCACCGGCTGCGGGTGGCCGCGCATCTCGGCGAACCCGTCCGGGCCGATGTACTGGCCGCCCTCGAGCCCCGGCTGCGTCGCCGCGAACAGCGTGGCCAGCGCGCCCACGTCCGCATCTTGCGCGTAGAACCTGTTCACCGGCGCCATCAGGACCGCGTCGAGCGTCGGCGGACCGCTCGTCTGCAGGTTCGTGGCGGACCAGCCCGGGTGCGCCGCGAGCGACTTGACCGTCGAGCCGGCCGCGCGCAGGCGGCGGTCGAGCTCCAGCGCGAACAGCAGGTTGGCCAGCTTGGACTGCGAGTACGCCGTCCAGCGGAAGTAGCGGCGCTGTCCGCGCAGGTTGTCGAACGCGATCCTGCCGCCCCTGTGCGCGCCGCTCGAGAGCGTCACGACGCGGGCGTCATCGCGACCCTCGAGGGTCGCTAGGAGCAGGCCGGTCAGCGCAAAGTGGCCGAGGTGGTTGGTGCCGAACTGGAGCTCGAAGCCGTCGGTGGTCTCTCGGCGCGGCGTCGCCATCACGCCCGCGTTGTTGATCAGCAAGTCGACCTCCGGATGACGCTCCCGCACCCGCTCGGCAAACGCCCGGACCGAATCGAGATTCGCGAGATCGAGCAGCTCGAGCTCGAGCTGAGCGCCCGGCGCCCGCACCTCCACGGCGCGTAGCGCCTCCCTCCCCTTGTCCTCGCTGCGCGCCGTCATCACCACCTGCGCGCCCGCGCGCGCGAGCTCGCGCGCCGTGACCAGGCCGAGGCCGCTGTTGGCGCCGGTGACGATCGCCAGGCGCCCGCTCTGATCAGGAATGTCCGCCGTTGTCCACTTGGTACTCATCGCAAGCCTGAATTCAACCGCTTGTGGCGACGCGGCACGGGCATAGACTCGTTAGTGGGCCCGCTGGGAGGAGCTCAGTGAGTGTCAAGGACACGGACGAAACACTGATCGACGACGTTTGCTCGCGCGTCCGCGAGCTGCTCGCCGACGACGGCGCGGTGGACGCCGAGGCCTTCGTGAGGCAGTTCTACCGCTGGGTGCCGCCCGAGGAGCTCGTCGAGCGCGACGCCCTCGACCTGTACGGACTGGCGGTGGGCCAGCTCGGCTTCGCGCGCCGGCGCCGGCCCGGCGAGACCAAGCTGCGCGTCTACAACCCCATCTTCGAGACCCACGGCTGGAGCTCGACCCACACGGCGGTCGAGATCGTGACCGACGACATGCCGTTCCTGATCGACTCGATCTCGATGGAGCTGAACCGGCGCGGCTTCGGCGTTCATCTGATGATCCATCCGGTGATGGACGTCCGCCGAGACGCGGAGGGCAACCTCGTCGAGGTGCTCGCACCGGGGGCGGACGACGAGGACGCGATCGGCGAGTCCGTCATCCACGCCGAGGTGGACCGCCAGACCGACCACGCCCGGCTAGAGGAGCTGCGCAGCGAGCTGCTGCGGGTGATCGGCGAGGTGAGCGCCGCGGTCGACGACTGGCCGCTGATGCGCGAGCGCGCCCTCGGTCTCGCCACGGAGCTCTCCGAGGCACCGCCCAAGGGCCTCGACCCCGAGGAGGTCGAGGAGGCCCGCGCCTTCATCGAGTGGCTCGAGGACCACAACTTCACGTTCCTCGGCTACCGCGAGTACGAGCTCGTCACCGAGGACGACGAGCTGCGCCTGAACGCCGTCCCGGACTCGGGTCTCGGCATCCTCCGCCAGGCGGGCGGCGAGAAGAGCTCGCGGGCGTTCAACAAGCTCCCGCAGGAGGTGCGCGAGCTGGCCCTCGAGCCCCATCTCCTGAACCTGACGAAGGCCAACTCGCGCTCCACTGTCCACCGGCCGGCCTATCTCGACTACGTCGGCGTCAAGCGCTTCGACGCCGAGGGACAGGTCACGGGCGAGCGCCGCTTCCTCGGGCTCTACACGCACACGGCCTACCAGTCGCGCGCCAGCGACATCCCGATTCTGAGGCGCAAGGTGAACACCGTCCTGACGCGGGCGGCGTTCCCGCACGACAGCCACAACGAGAAGGCGCTGATCGAGATCCTCGAAGCGCACCCGCGCGACGAGCTGATCCAGGTGGACCCCGACGAGCTGTACGAGACCGCCATCGGGATCCTGCACCTCGGCGAGCGCCAGCGGCTGCGTCTATTCGTCCGGCGCGACCGCTTCGGGCGCTTCTACTCGTGCCTCGTGTTCGTCCCGCGCGACCGCTTCAACACCGAAAACCGTCGCCGGATCGAGGCGATTCTCCGCGACGTGACCGATGCGCAGAGCCTCGACTACACGACCCGCGTCTCGGAGTCCGTGCTGGTCCGGCTGCACTACATGGCCTACACCGAGCCGGGCCGGCGACCGAGCATGGACACGCGAACCGTCGAGCTGATGATGGTCGCGGCGACGCGCTCGTGGACCGACGACCTCGAGCAGGCGCTGATCGAGGACCAGGGCGAGGAACGCGGCAAGGAGCTCTTCCGGCGCTACGGCGAGGCCTTCCCGACCGCATACCGCGCCGACTGGGTGGCGCGCTCCGCGCTGGCGGACATCCGCCACATCGACGAGCTGCCGGATCAGGGCGGCCTCGAGATCAGCCTCTACCGGCCGCTCGAGGCCAGGCCCGGAATGCTGCGCGCCAAGCTGTACCGCTCGGGCCGTCCGGTGGCGCTCTCGGACGTGCTGCCGCTGTTCGAGAACATGGGCGTGCACGTCGCCGACGAGCGGCCCTACGCGGTCCGGCCGCGCGACTCCGAGGGCGTCTGGATCTACGACTTCGGGCTCGTCCGCCGCGGCGAGGGCGACCCTGACGCGGACGGCATCCGCGAGGCGTTCCGCGAGGCCTTCATCAAGACCTGGCGCGGCGAGGTCGAGAACGACGGCTACAACCGGCTCGTCCTCGGCGCCGGGCTGTCCTGGCGCCAGGTCACGGTGCTGCGCGCCGTGGCGCGCTACCTGCGCCAGACGGGCTCGACCTTCAGCGACCGCTACGTCGAGCAGGTGCTCGTCGACCACCCGGAGGTCGCGTCGATGCTGATCGACCTGTTCCGGGCGCGCTTTGACCCTGAGCAGGCCGACGAGACGACGGCCGAGACGGTTGCGCGGCGAATCGAGGAGACGATCGACGCCGTGGAGAGCCTCGACCAGGATCAGATCCTGCGCCGCTTCCTCGCCGTGGTGCGCTCGATGCTGCGCACGAACTTCTTCCAGCGCAGCGAGGAGGGTCGCGAGCCGAAGGCCTACGTGTCGTTCAAGCTCGAGCCCTCCCAGCTCAACTGGCTCCCCGACCCGCGGCCCGCGTTCGAGATCTTCGTCTACTCGCCGCGCACCGAGGGCGTCCACCTGCGCGGCGGGCGGGTCGCCCGCGGCGGCCTGCGCTGGTCGGACCGGCGCGAGGACTTCCGCACCGAGGTGCTCGGCCTGATGAAGGCACAGATGGTCAAGAACGCGGTGATCGTGCCGGTGGGCGCGAAGGGCGGCTTCGTCGTCAAGCAGCCGCCCGAGAGCGGCGACCGCGAGGAGCTCCAGAAGGAGGTCATCGAGTGCTACCGGACCTTCATCCGCGGGCTGCTCGACCTCACCGACAACATCGTCGGCGGCGAGGTCACGCCACCACGACACGTGGTCCGCTACGACGGCGACGACCCCTATCTCGTCGTCGCCGCCGACAAGGGCACGGCCAGCTTCTCGGACATCGCGAACGGCGTGGCCGAGGAGTACGGCTTCTGGCTCGGCGACGCGTTCGCGTCGGGCGGCTCCTCGGGCTACGACCACAAGAAGATGGGAATCACGGCCGCCGGGGCGTGGGAGTCGGTCAAGCGGCACTTCCGCGAGCTCGGCCGCGACGTGAGCTCCGAGCCGTTCACGGTGATCGGCATCGGCGACATGTCAGGCGACGTCTTCGGTAACGGGATGCTGCTCTCGCGCGAGATACGGCTTATCGGCGCCTTCAACCACCGCGAGATCTTCATCGACCCGGACCCGGACCCGGAGTCGACCTGGGAGGAGCGCAAGCGGCTCTTCGAGCTGCCGCGCTCGTCGTGGTCCGATTACGACAAGTCGCTGATCTCACAGGGTGGCGGCGTGTGGCCGCGCACCGCGAAGGTGATCGAGCTCTCGGACGAGGCCCGTGAGGCGCTCGGCGTCGAGAAGCGGAAGCTGACCCCGAACGAGGTGATCCGCGCGCTCCTGCGCGCACCCGCCGACCTGCTCTGGAACGGTGGCATCGGCACCTATGTGAAGGCGAGCCACGAGACGCACGCGGACGCCGGCGACAAGACGAACGACGGCCTGCGCGTGGACGCCTCCGAGCTGCGCTGCAAGGTCGTCGGCGAGGGCGGCAACCTCGGCCTCACCCAGCCCGGCCGGATCGAGTACGCGCTCGGCGGCGGCCGCATAAACACCGACGCCATCGACAACTCGGGCGGCGTCGACTGCTCGGACCGCGAGGTGAACATCAAGATCCTGCTGGACGCCGTCGTCGACGCCGGCGACATGACCGTCAAGCAGCGCAATGCTCTGCTCGCAGAGATGACCGAGACGGTCGCCGACCTGGTGCTCAAGGACAACTACGAGCAGAGCGAGACGCTCACGATGGCCGAGACGCAGGCCCCCTCGATGCTCGACGTGCATCAGCGCTTCCTCCGCGCGCTCGAGCAGCACGCGAAGCTCGACCGCCGGCTCGAGGCGCTGCCAGACGAGGAGGAGATGGCGGAGCGTGCCCGTGAGCGGCGCGGCCTCACCCGCCCGGAGCTCGCCGTGCTGCTCGCCTACTCGAAGGTCTTCCTGTACGCCGAGCTGCTCGACTCGGACGTGCCCGAGGATCCCTACCTCTCACACGAGCTCGAGCGCTACTTCCCGCCGCCGCTTCCCGAGCGCTACCGCGACACGATGCGCGCGCACCGGCTGCACCGCGAGATCATCGCGACGCAGGTGGTCAACAACATGCTCCACGGCGCCGGCACCACGTTCGCCTTTCGGCTGAACGAGGAGACGGGCGCGCCGCCGTCCGAGATCGCGCGTGCCTACGCCGTCGCGCGCGAGGTCTTCGAGATGCGCCCGCAGTGGCAGGCCATCGAGGCGCTCGACAACGAGGTGCGCGCCGACGTGCAGACGGCCATGCTGCTCGAGGGCCGGCGCCTCATCGAGCGCGGCTCACGCTGGCTCCTCCGGCACAGGCGGCCGCCGATGGACATCGCTTCCGCCGTCGAGCGCTACGCGCCGGGCGCGGCGGTCCTCTACGAGCAGCTGTCGAACCTGCTCGACCCCGACGACCTCGAGCCGCTTGCGCGCCGGGTCGACGAGCTCCGCAGCGCCGGCGTGCCCGACGAGCTCGCCGCGCGTGTCGCCGGTCTCCCGCACCTGTACGCCGCGCTCGACGTCGTCGAGGTGGCTGATGACAGCGGGCTCGACGTGCAGGCCGTGGCGGCGGTGCACTTCCGGCTCGGCAGCCGGCTCGGGCTCCACTGGGTGCACGACCGGATCGTGGCACTGCCGCGCGAGGACCGCTGGCAGGCGATGGCCCGCGCCGCGCTGCGCGACGACCTCTACACGATCCACCGCGAGCTCACAGCGGAGGTGCTGCGCTCGGGGCCGCGGCTCGAGAGTCCCGACGAGCGCGTCGCGGGCTGGATCGAGGCCCATCGCGATGCCGGGCGCTGCCTGCAGACGCTCGCCGACATCGCGGCCGGCCGCACCTTCGACATCACGACGCTGTCGGTGGCGGTGCGCGAGGTGCGCGAGCTATTGGAGGTGGCGCACCAGGACGAGCGCGCCTGATTCGAACCTACGTCGCCCGGCCGAGCCGGCGACCTCGGCACGGCCCGTCAGGCCAGCGCCGCGGCGAGCGCCTGAGCGCGGCCCACCTTCCGCCCGCCCCAGCGGCAGTCGACCGCGAAATCGAGCAGCCGCTCGAAGTAGTCGCCGAGCACCGGCGCCCGCACGCCGAGCGGCGCGAGGGCCGCCCTGGTCGCGTCGACCTTGAAGCGCGCCGCTGTCGAGAAGTACGGAAAGAACACCTTGCCCTGCTCGAGCCAGCGCCGCTGTGCCGGGGTGGCCCGCCGCATGAGGACCGGCTCGACCGTCCTGCGGTAGACGGCCGGCGAGACCGTCCGGATCGGGGGGCCGTCCAGGTGGTTGACCGTGCGATCGATCAGCTCGCCGAGGGTCGGGGACTCGGGGCCGGCGACCAGCTGGAAGGTACGACCGGCCTCGGCATCCGCCAGCGCGAGGATCGATCGCGCCACATAGCTCACGGGGACGATGTCGACCGGCGACGAGCGACGCGCCGGGATCAGGGGCAGCGCCCCGCGCGCGTACGCGCGCAGGGGTGTGTAGATGACGTTGAAGGAGGCGGTCCAGCCGCTCCGTTCGTCCCCGACGACGATGCTCGGCCGGAAGATCTGCACCGGGAGGCGGTCGCCGCGGCTCCGCACGAGCCGCTCGGCCTCCCACTTCGAGAGCTCGTAGGTGTTGTTGAAGCCCTGCCCCAGGTCGTGGTCGAGCTCGGAGAAACCGCCGTTGTGGTCGCCCGCGACGTAGGCGGTCGACACGTGTGCGAAGCGCCTCAGGCCGCCGCGCTCGTTGCAGGTCTCGG
This sequence comes from uncultured Thermoleophilaceae bacterium, assembly GCA_963827065.1. Classification (GTDB taxonomy): domain Bacteria; phylum Actinomycetota; class Thermoleophilia; order Solirubrobacterales; family Thermoleophilaceae; genus JACVRW01. Next base: position 17,515 of record CAWGZM010000009.1, read on the forward strand.
CAAGCTCGAGCATCCGCCGGGTTCCGTCCAGGTTGATCTCGCGCGCCTCCTCGATCGGAAGCGTGAAGGACACGGACGCGGCGGAGTGGATGATCTCGTCCACGTGCTCGGCGATCTCCTGGCGCCGGCGGGTGTCGAGACCGAGCCGCGGCCGGGTCAGATCGGCCGCGAAGGCCACCACCCGCTCCGAATACTCGCCCGGATCCGGGAGCAGGGTGGCGAGCGTCGCCCGCAGCCGGGCCGCGGCCTCGGCGTCGTCGCCCGCCCGAACCGGCGCCCACACCCGGCGATCGGTGTCCTCTAGAAGCCGCGCCAGCAGCTCCATGCCGAGGAAACCGGTCGACCCGGTTAGGAGGAGGTCGCCCCGAGTGCGGGCGCCGGTGTCGGTGGGGAGGAGCATCCGGTGGGAAGGTTGGCGGTCGAGGGCGCGACTGCCCTTCGACGTACGTAGAAAATACGCGGTCGCCGCTTCGACAGTTAGTCGATTAACCGCTTGGTCATACGGCTCACCGCCACACGCCAGAGCGCGACCGCGAAACCGATCAGCACTGCGACTCTAATCAAGTCGGTCCACTCGAACCCGAACGCCGCGCCACGCACCAGCTCGACCAGCTGGTAGAGCGGGTTGAACTGCGCCGCCGCCTGGAACCCCTGCGGCAGCTGGTCGATCGGGAAGAACGTGCCCGCCACGAGGAACAGCGGCGTGATCACGAGCGTGGTCACGTAGTTGAAGCTGTCGATCTTCGGCACGCTGGCGGCCACCGCGATGCCGAAGGCCGCGAAGCCGAGCGCCGTGATGAAGCAGAAGAACGGCACGAGCAGCATGCCGAAGGCGGGATCGAGGCCAAAGAACATCGCGACGATCAGGGGGAAGCAGCCGTAGAAGCCGGCCCGCAGCGCGATCCAGAGCATCTCGGCGGTCACGAGCTCCTCGACGTCGACGGGCGCGGCCAGGATCGCGTCGTAGGTGCGCTGGAAGCGCTCCTTCACGAACGTGCCGAACATCGCCGGGAAGGCGCTCGAGAAGATCACCGCAGTCGCCACCATGCCGGTGCCGACGAACTCGACGTACTCGAGCCCGTCGACGCGGTCGACGATCGTCGCCCCGAGCCCGAGGCCGAACGCCAGCAGGTAGATGACCGGCTCGAGCACGCTCGAGAAGGTGGTCGCCTTCCAGAACGTGCGGAAGTTGGCGACCTCACGGCTCATGACGCCGCCGATGGCGGCGGGCTCCAGCCTTCTCACTCTGCTTCCTCCCCGGTGAGCAGCACGAAGACGTCCTCGAGCGAGGCGGCACGCCGGATCGCGTCCTCCGGCACCGCGCCGTTGGCAGCGCGCTCCGAGCCCACGATGGCGATTGCCGGGCCGGCCGGGCGCACCCTGAGCTCCTGCGCCTCGGCCGCTGCGCGCACCTCCGCGAGCCGGTCGGGCGGGCCGTATACCTCAGCGGTCTCGCGGCCGGCGTACTTCTCGATCAGCTCCCGGGGCTTGCCGCGGTCGACGATCTTTCCGTGCGTCATCACGGCGACCTCGTCGGCGAGCCGCTGGGCCTCCTCGATGTAGTGGGTAGACATCAGGATCGTCGTGCCGCCGGAGCGCAGGTTGTCGATCAGCGACCAGAGCTCGGTGCGAATCTGGGGGTCGAGCCCGACCGTCGGCTCGTCGAGCAGGATCAGCCGGGGGCGGTGGATGAGGCCGCGCGCCAGCAGCAGGCGCCGGCGCATCCCGCCGGAGAGCTTGTCGACCTCGTCGCGGCGCCGCTCGGTGAGCCGGGCGAGCGCGAGGCCGCGGTTCACCGCGTCGCGCACGTCGGGCACGCGATAGAGCCGCGCGAACACGGCGAGGTTGTCCTCGACCGTCACGTCGACGTCGAGGTTGTCGAGCTGCGGGACGACGCCCATCTGGGCCCGCGCCTCCTTCGACTCGTCCGGCAACACGTAGCCGAGCACCCTGATCGAGCCCTCGTTCGCAAGGGCCTGGCCGGTAAGCATGCGCATCGTGGTCGACTTCCCGGCACCGTTGGGCCCGAGCAGGCCGAGACATGTCCCCTCGGGGACGTCGAGATCGAGCCCGTCGACCGCGGTGATCTCACCGAAGCGCTTGACGACTCCTCTGAGCTCGATTGCGGCCATCCACCCGAGGGTACGCATGTGGGGGCGCGGCAGTCTTGGACGTTCTTGACAGGCGGGCGAAAGACCCGTCCGGAACTTTGGACACGTGTACAACGCCGTTCCGTCGCGGCGCGGATACCTTTCTCATCGCCCGGAACCACCCAGGAGGACCAGTCACGACATGCCCAGGATTCGTCAGCACAACGTCACCGCCGCCCAGTGGAGCCCCAACGGAGAGGCGCTCGGCTCCGTCGACCTGACGCAGCCCGCCAACTACCCGTTCGGGGCCAACGTGTTCTCGGCGGCGGTGCAGCGCACGCGTCTGCCCAAGGACACCTACAAGCGCTTGCAGCTGACGCTCGAGCAGGGCGAGCCGCTCGACCCGACGCTGGCCGACGCCGTCGCTCTGGCGATGAAGGAGTGGGCACTAGAGAACGGCGCGACCCACTTCACGCACGTCTTCCAGCCGCTCACGGGCCTCACCGCCGAGAAGCACGACTCGTTCTTCGGGCCGGCGGGCGACGGCCTCGCGCTCGCCGAGTTCTCGGGGAAGGAGCTGATCCAGGGCGAGCCGGACGCATCCTCGTTCCCGACCGGCGGCGTGCGAGCGACCTTCGAGGCGCGCGGCTACACAGCTTGGGACCCGACGAGCCCGGCGTTCATCCTCGAGAACCCCAACGGCGCGCTGCTCTGCATTCCGACGGCGTTCGCCTCCTGGACCGGTGAGGCCCTCGACGCCAAGATCCCGCTGCTGCGCTCGATGGACGCCCTGTCGGGCTCCGCGATCCGGGCCCTGCGGCTGCTCGGCGACGAGACGGCCTCGCGCGTGTTCACCACGGTCGGACCGGAGCAGGAGTACTTCCTGATCGACGAGCAGTACTACTTCGAGCGCCCCGACCTCATCAACACAGGCCGCACGCTGTTCGGCGCCAAGCCGCCCAAGGGGCACGAGCTCGACGACCATTACTTCGGCTCGATCCCGGAGCGCGTGCTGGCCTTCATGATGGACTCGGAGCTCGAGCTCGCGAAGCTCGGCGTGCCGGTCAAGACCCGCCACAACGAGGTCGCGCCCGGGCAGTACGAGATCGCGCCGATCTTCGAGAACTCGAACGTCGGCTCGGACCATCAGCAGCTCACGATGCAGCTGCTGCAGTCGGTCGCGCGCAAGTACGGGCTCGTGTGCCTGCTTCACGAGAAGCCCTTCGCGGGCGTCAACGGCTCCGGCAAGCACAACAACTGGTCGATGGGCACCGACACCGGCCACAACCTGATGGAGCCGGGCGAGACCCCCGCGGACAACATCAACTTCCTGTTCTTCTGCGCGGCCGTGATCAAGGCCGTCGACAAGCACCAGGGACTACTGCGGGCTTCGGTCGCGAACATCGGCCAAGACCACCGGCTCGGCGCGAACGAGGCGCCTCCGGCGATCATCTCGATCTTCCTGGGCGCGGAGCTCGAGAAGGTCTTCGAGGCGCTTGCCTCCGGCGAGGGCGACCCGCACACGCCTGCCTCGGTGCTCGGGCTCGGCACGCCGGTCCTGCCGCCGCTGCCGATGCACGGCGGTGACCGCAACCGGACCTCGCCGTTCGCCTTCACCGGCAACAAGTTCGAGTTCCGGGCGCTCGGGTCGAGCATGTCGCTCGCCTTCCCGAACACAGTGCTCAACACGATCGTCGCCGAGGCGATCGACGAGCTCTCGGACCAGCTCGAGTCGAAGCTCGGGAACGGCGGCGACCTGGCCGAGGGCGTGGTCGAGGTGGTGAGCGACGCGTACAAGGGCAGCAAACGCATCATCTTCGGCGGCGACAACTACGCCGAGGAGTGGCACGCCGAGGCCGAGCAGCGGGGGCTGAAGAACCTCCGGACGACGCCCGAGGCGCTGCCCGAGGTCCTGTCGGATCAGTCCGTCGCAGCGTTCGAGAAGTACGAGGTGCTCTCGCACCGAGAGCTCGAGTCGCGCTTCGAGGTGTGGGCCGAGCAGTACTCCACGCGCGCGAACATCGAGACGGAGACGGCCGCCTCGATCGCCCGGACGATGCTGCTGCCGGCGGCGCTCCGCCACCTGGCCCTGCTCGACGCGGCGGGGATGGACGCGATTGCCGCCGAGACCCGCACGCTCACCGGGGAGTTCGCCGACGCGATCGGCGAGCTCGAGGAGGCGAATCACTACCCCGACGGCGTCGAGGGCCTCGATCTCGCGATCTACGCCCGCGACAACCAGCTGACGGCGCTCGAGAAGGTGCGCGAGCTCGGCGACAGGCTCGAGAAGGTGGTGGCCGACGACCTCTGGCCGCTGCCGAAGTACTCGGAGATCCTGTTCATTAAGTAATCCGGATAGCTTGCCGCGCGTGAAGCGTGCGGCCGTGCTCATCACCGTGGGATTCCTGGCCGCGGCCGCTTCGGCGGGCGGCCAGGTGCCTCCCACTCCTGCCCCGCCGCCACTCGTGCTCGAAGGGCCTCGGGTCGTCGCGAGCGGGACGGCCTTCGAGCTGACCGGGAGCGCAGCGCCGCCCGGCAGCCGCGTGCAGATCGAGGTGCGGCTGCGTTCGCGCTGGCGGTCGCTCGCGGGGGGCCGCGCGAACGCGCAGGGTGAGTTCGCCCGCCGCGTCCGCCCGAAGCGGATCCTGCCGCGGTATGCGCTGCGGGCGGTCGCGGTCGACGGGCGCGCCTCCGGGCGCGTGACCGTGCGCTCGCGCAACATCACGCTCGCCTCGGTTGGCGACGTGAACCTCGGCGATCTGCCCGGCGCCTACATCGGCAGGCTCGGGGTCCGCTACCCGTGGACGAGCGTCGCGCCGGTGCTGCGCCGCGCCGACGTGGCGTTCGGGAACCTCGAGTGCGCTATCTCGACGCGCGGCTTCCCGGTGCCGAAGCAGTTCAACTTCCGCGGGCGCGCCGGCCTCGCTGCGCGCGATGGCCACGTTCGCCGGCTTCGACGTGCTGAACCTCGCGAACAACCACGTCGGCGACTACGGCACGACCGCCATGCTCGACACGATCCGCTTCACGCGCGGGTATGGGATGGCCGCCGTGGGAGCGGGCGGCAGCCTCGCCTCCGCGTCGGAGCCGCGTGTGGTCGAGCGGCTCGGGCTGCGGATCGCGTTCGTCGGCTTCTCGGACATCCTGCCGGCGTCGTTCTTCGCCGGGCCGGGGCGGCCCGGCACCCAGCAGGCCACCACCGAGAACATCCGCGCCAGCGTGGCCCGCGCGAAGCGCCGCGCCGACGTCGTGATCGCGACCTTCCACTGGGGCGTCGAGCGGGCGACCGTCGAGGACGGCCGCCAGCGCGCGTTCGCGAACGAGGCGCTCGCGGCGGGAGCCACCGCTGTGATCGGCGCCCATCCGCACGTGCTGCAGCCGATCAGGAGCGTCGGCCCGCGCCGGCTCGTGGCCTACAGCCTCGGCAACTTCGTCTTCGGCGCCGGCTCGCCCGGGACGACGAGCACCGGCATCCTGCAGCTCCAGCTCTCGACGCGCGGGATCGAGGACAGCCGTTTCCGGCGAGCGCGCATCGAGGCGACGCGGCCGGTGCTGCTCTGAAGCACCGGGTTCGCTCGAAAGCGGTCATAAATGATCGTCTCCGGGTGAGCAACGCTCGACACCAGCTGACCATTCGGGCCCCACCGGCTGATCCTTAATCGGAGAACCCATGGAGCTCAGACACCGTCTGCTGCTCGGCTAGGTTTGGCGCGGATCGAGCGAGGCGTGAATGGAGCGGACCACCAGCGCGCCGTCCCCCACGGCCGCCGCAACGCGCTTGGTCGAGCCTGTGCGGACGTCGCCGATGGCAAAGACGCCGCGACGCGTGCACTCGAGCATCAGCGGGCCTCGGTCCGCCCCGTCCCAGTGTCGGGAGAAGTCCGCGTGGCGGCGTGCCTCCTCGCCGGTGACCACGAAGCCCTTGCCGTCCTGGCCGACGTAGTCGACCAGCCCCTCGGACCTCGGCGAAGCGCCGATCATCGCGAACACCGCGGCGGTCGGGACGCGGCGATCGGGCCCCGCACCCGAGATCACGACGGCTTCGAGCTTCTCGTCGCCCTCGAGCGTCCGTACCTCACACCCGGGCCAGACGCGGACGTTCGACTTGGCCTCGATCTGATCGACCAGGTAGCGCGACATCGCCAACTCGAGCCTCCGGCGCGCGACAACGTGGACCTGCCGGGCGTGGTCGGCTAGCTTGACCACCGCCTGGCCGGCGGAGTTTCCTCCGCCCACGACGACGACGTCGTCCATGGAGCATTGCTGGGCCTCGATGTGGGTCGCGGCGTAATACAGGCCCTGCCCCTCGAATCGATCCGCATTCTCCGCCGGCAGTCGACGATAGTCCGCACCCGGGGCCAGGACCACGGATCGGCCCCGCACGCGCTGGCCGTCGGCAAGCCTGATCTCGCGCAATCCCCCGGCCTCCGGCTCCGAGACACGAGACGCTTCGTGGACGCTGGAGATCACGGCGCCGAACTTTCGCGCCTGGAGTGTCGCCCGTCGGGTGAGATCCGCGCCGGTAAGACCGGTCGGGAAGCCGAGATAGTTCTCGATTCGAGCGCTCGTACCCGCCTGCCCACCCGGGGCGAACTGTTCGACCACCAGCGTGCTGAGACCCTCGGAGGAGGCGTAGACCGCAGCGGCCAGCCCGGCCGGGCCGCCGCCGAGCACGACGACGTCGAAGCTCTGGCCGTCGACCTGCGCTCGGAGGCCCAGCTCTTCGGCGACCGAGGTCACCGTGGCGTGCCGGATGACGCTGTCGGAACGGACCAGGACCGGGCAGTCGGCATCCTCGATGCCGAGTCCGTCGAGCAAGACCCTGCTCTCCTCGTCGACGGCGAGGTCGTGCCAGGTGAAGGGAACGAGGTTGCGCTCCAGCAGCTCGCGCACGGTGAACGCCTCGTTCGACCATCGTGAGCCGATCAGCCGCTGCTGACCCAAGCCGCGGCCCTGCAACCACTCCCGGCGCGTGACCATGGTTCGCAGAAGCAGGTCGCCGAGCTCGGCCGTGGTCGCAACCACCCGGCGCACGTCCTCCGGCGGGAGCGCGACAAGCGATGTCGGCTCGGCCGCGAACCCGGCGGCGAGCGTCGGCTCGCCGGTGAACATGGAGATATCGGCGGCGAAGGTCCCCTCTCTGCATTGGGTGAAGTAGCGGTCGCCCTCCGGCGCTTGGTCGATGACGTCCACGGCTCCGCTGAGGACCACGTACAGGGGGGTGTCGCGCTGGCCGTGCTCCCAAACGAGGTCTCCGCGCGCGAACGACAACTGGGTGCCGATCTCCGCCAGGTACTCGATCTGCGTCGGGCGAGAGCCGGGGGAAGAGCGTCGGATGATCGGGATCCAGGAAGTCCTCAACCGGAGTCGGCGCGTAGTCGGGTGTCATACCTTCAGGTTGCCCTACGGGGCCGTGGCGGTGCACCCACCGCAGCCGATCACGACTCGCATGCCGGTCTCCACGCAGCCCGCGCCCGGAGCGTCAGCGTAGGCCGGGAGCGGCCGAATTCGTATGGCGGGCGCCCCCGCCGGTGCGGTGTCTGCGCCGGGGATCGGTTCGGTGGGCGCGTCGGGGACCGGTTCCGGGGCCGCTTCGGGCAGCCGCACGCGCAGGACGCTCACGGCGATCGCGATCGCGACGAGCACCAGCCCTGCGCCGATCAGATATGCGAGGTGGTAGCCGGAGTTGAGCGCCGAGGCGGCCGACTCGCCGTCGGCGAGCAGTGCGTCGGTGCGCTCGGTCGCAAACGTGGCGAGCACCGCGAGTCCGACCGCGCCGCCCACCTGGACGCTGGTATTGACCAGCCCCGAGGCCAGCCCCGAGTCGCTCGCGGTGGCGCCCGACATTGCAAGAGTCATCAGCGACGGGAACCCGAGCCCGGCCCCGAGCCCGAACAGGATCATCGCCGGCATCAAGTCGATCGCGTAGGTCGCGTCGACTGGAGTGCGGGCGAGGAGGAGCAGCGCGACGACCACGAAGACCATCGCGGGGACGAGCGTCGCCTGCGGCCCAAACCGCAGGTTGAGCTGCCCGGTAAAGCGGAAGGACATGATGCCCATGACCACGGTCGTCGGCAGGTAGGCGAGGCCGACCTGGAGCGCGTTGTAGCCGAGGATTCGCTGCATGTAGAGGGCCCCGAGGAAGAACATCCCGAACATCCCAACCACGAGTAGTGCCTGGACCAGGTTCGCGCCGGCAACATTCCGCGAGCGGAACAGGCGCAGCGGCATCAGCGGATTCGCCACCCGTGCCTGGCGGACAACGAAAGCGGCGAGCAGCCCGATCGAGACCGCGCCGAGCGCGAGCGTCTGGGTCGATCCCCAGCCCTCCTCCGTGACCCCGAGAATCGTGTACACGCCGAGCATCAGACCGACGGTCAGCAGCGCAGCTCCGGGGAGATCGGCCCCGGCGGCGAGACCGATTCCCTCGCGATCGGGGACCAGCCTGATCGCGAACAGCGCGGTCGCAAGCCCGATCGGCAGGTTGACGAAGAAGATCCAGTGCCAGTTGAGCGTCTCCGTGAGCACGCCGCCCGCCAGCAGCCCGATCGAGCCGCCGGCGACGGCCACGAACGTGTAGACCCCGATTGCCTTCGCCTGCTCTCGGGGTTCCGGGAACATGGTCACGATCATCCCCAGGATGACCGCGGAGGTCAGTGCTCCGCCGATACCTTGGACAAAGCGCGCTCCGACTAGCAGGCCCTGGCTCTGGGCAAGCGCGCACAGCAGCGACGCGGCGGTGAACACGGCGAGACCGATGAGAAAGATGCGCCGCTGGCCGATCAGGTCGCCGATCCGCCCCGACAGCAGGAGCAGGCCGCCGAACGCGATCAGGTACGCATTGACCACCCACGCGAGGTCGTTCTGCGAGAAGCCCAGGTCCTCCTGCATCGTCGGGAGGGCGACGTTGACGATCGTCGCGTCGAGGACGATCATCAGCATTCCGACGCAGAGGACGTACAGGGCCAGCCAGCGTCGCCGTTCGGAAATCTCAGCGCGTTGCTGCATCTATCTCCTTTGAGGTGATTGCCGTTGCCCATAAGAGACTCGCTCGCGGCACGGGAATCATCGGCGGAGTGTTTGGTAGGCCGTGATCGGTCGACGCTCGGCGTGAACGTCCTCCCCGAGGACGTGGCTCAGGCGGTGCTCCACTTCTCGTCGGAGACGCGCTCCGGAAAGAGCACGCGGAACATCCTCAACGTCGACGGGGGCGTGTCGGCGGCCTACCCGCGCTAGCCGGAGGCTCAGCTCGCCGCCCCGAGCCGCCCTTCGAGCCAGTCGTACAGTGGGCCCTCAGCGTGCTCCAGGTAGCGCGGCTCGACGGGCGTGCCGGCAGCAGCCAGCAACTCGGCGACGGCGACGTAGTCGCGGCCGGGCAGCTCCCAGTACTGGGATCCGTGTGCCGCCCACGCGAGCGGCGTGTCGCCCGCCTGCGGCGCGCCGGCGAGCGGGTCCGCCCCGCGCGCGAGCAGCTCGCCGGCCACGTCCGGGTCGCCCACCCAGGCGGCGTGATGCAACAGCGTGCCTTCCGGGGAGCCGCCCACGACCCCGCGGAAGCCGGGCCCGACGGCATCCACCACGGCGCCGAGCCGGCCGCGCAGCGCGGCGAGGATGAGGACCTCCTGGGCGTCGACATCAAGCCCCTCCGGCAGCGGCGAAGCGGGCGGCTCACCGGCGGCCACCGCCGCGACAACGAGGTCCTCCGCCGCCACCTCCGTCGCGGCGCCCAGCTCGGCCAGGGTCTCCGCCGAGTCCGTGCGCCCGCGCAGCCGCGCGTGCTGGTAGGGCGTGCGCAGCGGCACGTCGCCGCGCCAGGTCTCGCCACCCGGCCGGTCGAGCTCCGCGCCGTGCTCCACCAGCAGGCGCAGGAACTCCGGCCCGCGCCCGCGCCTAACCGCGTGGGCGAGCAGCGCGCCCTCGTTCGGGTCCGCGCCCGCGGCGAGCAGCGCGCGCACGTGCTCGCGGCGCTCGTCGTCGAGCGCGTGGGCGAGCGCGTTCGTCCCGCTCGTGCTCGCGCCATGCTCGAGCAGCAGCTCGAGGCAGGCCGAGTCCTCGGCCTCGGTGGCGTGGTAGAGCGACTCGCCATCGTCCGGGTTGGCGCCTCGCTCGAGCAGCAGGCGCGTCAGCTCAGGGTCGTAGAGGCGGCCGGCGGCGCCGTACAGCGCGGACATCCTTCCGTGCTCATTGACGAAGAAAGCATTCGGGTCCGCGCCGCGGTCGAGCAACTCGCGCGCGAGCGCCACGTCGGCGAAGCACGAGTGGGTGACGTACACGAGCGGCGCCCAGCCGCGCGGGCCGCCGGGCTCGCTCGGGTCGCCGGTCCAGCCGCGGCCGAGCACGAGCCGCGCCCAGGCTTCGTCCTCGACCTCGGGGTGGGCCTCGAGCAGCGCCGTGGCGCGCGTCCGCTGCTGGTCGGTCGCCGCCAGGACGAAGGCGGCCGCCTCGTCTATGACCGCGTCTCCGCCTCCTCCGGGGTCTCGGCGGCGGCCCCGTCGGAGGCCGAGGCCGCCGCGGGCTCCGCGACCTGGTGGCGGTAGTACTCGGTCATCTCGGGCGGCAGCGGCGTGTTGCCGAGGATCAGGTCGGCCGCCTTCTCCGCGGCCATCATCACGGGCGCGTAGATGTTGCCGTTCGTGACGTACGGGAACACCGAGGCGTCCACGACCCGCAGGCCGTCCACGCCGCGCACGCCCATCGTCTTCGGGTCGGTCACGGACAGGTCGTCGGTGCCCATCCGGCACGTGCAGGACGGGTGCAGCGCCGTCTCCGCGTCCTTGGCCACCCAGTCGAGAATCTCCTCGTCCGTCTCGACCTCACCGCCGGGCGACAGCTCGCCGCCGTCGATGCCGTCCCAAGCCGGCTGGGAGAGGATCTTGCGGGTCGCCTGAAGCGCCTCGATCCACTCGCGCCGGTCGTTGCCGGTGGAGAGGTAGTTGAAGCGCAGCGCCGGGTGCTTGCGCGGGTCGCTCGACACGGCCCGGCAGGTGCCGCGGACGTCCGAGTACATCGGTCCCACGTGCACCTGGTAGCCGTGCCCGCCGCCGCCCTCGGGAACGGTGCCGTCGTAGCGGATCGCGATCGGCAGGAAGTGGTACATGAGGTTCGGCCACTTGACCTCGTCGTTGCTGCGGATGAAGCCGCCGGCCTCGAAGTGGTTGGTGGCACCGGGCCCGGACTTGCGCAGGAGCCACTCCGCGCCCACCTTCGGCCGATTGACCATCTTGAAGTAGGGCGCCATCGAGATCGGCTGCTTCGAGGTGTGCTGAACGTAGACCTCCAGGTGGTCCTGGAGGTTCTCCCCCACGCCGGGCAGCTCGTGCACCGGCGCGATTCCGATCGAGCGCATGTGGTCGGGCGAGCCGATGCCCGAGATCTGCATCAGCTGCGGCGTGTTGATCGCACCGCCGCACAGGACGACCTCACCGCCGCGCGCCTGGTGCGAGCGACGCCCGCGTGAATACTCGACGCCGACCGCTCGGCCACCCTCGAACAGGATCCGGGTGGCGAGCGCGAAGGTCTCGACCTTGAGGTTCGGGCGGTCGAGGACCGGGTGCAGGTACGCGCGCGCGGCCGACAGGCGGTGGCCCTTGTGGACGTTGCGGTCGAACTTCGCGAAGCCCTCCTGCTTGTACCCGTTGACGTCGTCGGTCAGCGGATAGCCGGCCTGCTGGACGGCCTCGAAGAACGCGTCGAAGAGCGGGCCGCGCGCGGGGCCGCGCTCGAGGACGAGCGGCCCGTCGTGGCCGCGCCACGGGTCGTCCGCCGCAGCCGCCAGGCAGTTCTCCATGCGCTTGAAGTAAGGGAGGCAGTGGTGGTAGTCCCACGTCTCCATCCCGTCGCCCGAGGCCCAGCGCTCGTAGTCCATCGGGTTGCCGCGCTGGAAGATCATCCCGTTGATGCTGCTCGAGCCGCCGAGCACCTTCCCGCGCGCGTGGAAGACGCGCCGGCCGCCCATGTACGGCTCCGGCTCGGACTCGTAGCGCCAGTCGTAGAAGCGGCTCCCGATCGGGAACGCGAGCGCTGCCGGCATGTGGATGAAGACGTCCAAAGACCAGTCGGAACGGCCGGCCTCCAGGACCAGCACCTGGTTGGAGGGGTCGGCCGACAGGCGGTTGGCGAGCGCGCATCCGGCGGACCCACCGCCGACGATCACGAAGTCGTACTGCGTGGACATACCGGAGTCCTTCCTGTCGCCAGGCTTTATGTGAGGTACGTCAGGACGATTCTCCCGAACCGGCGGCCGCGGTCAACTCCTGCTTCGGAGTCTCCTTCTCGGGATCGACGAACGGCTTGGGCACCACCACGGCGCTGACGCTCTCGTCGGGCTTCTCGATCTCGAACTCCGTGCCGAGCTCGGAGTGCTCGGTCGGCACCATCGCGAAGCCGATGTTCTTCTCGAGCTTCGGCGACCAGCAGGCCGAGGTGACCTCGCCGATGCGGCTGCCGTTCAGGTGGACGGGGAAGACGTCGATCATCGCGCCGTCGTTGAACGAGCCCAGATTGGCCCCCTCGATCTCGACGCCCACGAGCAGGCGCTTTGCGCCCTCCAGCTTGATCTTGTGCAGGGCATCCTTGCCGATGAAGTCCGCACCCTGCTCGAGGTCGACCATCCAGTCGTAGCCGTAGCCCACCTCGTAGGGGTTCGTGTCGTACCACATGTCACAGCCGAGGGCGAGGATGCCGCCCTCGATGCGGCGGATGTGGCAGGGGCCGATCACCTCGAGGTCGTGCGGCTTGCCGGCCTCCAGCACCGCGTCCCACAGCTGGACCCCGTTCTTGCTCGCCTCGTAGAGGTAGATCTCGTAGCCGAGCTCCGATGTGTAGCCGGTCCGCGAGACGAGCACGTTCATCCCGTCGAGCTCGTACGCGCGCAGGAAGTAGTACGGGATCTCGAGGATCGACTCCCCGAACAGGTCGACCATCACGTCCTTGGACTTCGGCCCCTGCACCTGCAGCGGCCCCACGTCGATCTCCTTGATGGTCACCTCGTAGTCGCTGCCGTGGGCGACGCCCCGCGCCCAGAGCTCGACGTCGCTGTCCGCGAGCGACAGCCAGAAGCGGTTCTCCTCGACCCGCAGGAGCACCGGGTCGTTGATGATCCCGCCGTCGGGCAGGGTGTTGAACACGTACTTGCACTGCCCGACCTCGCACTTGTTGAGGTCGCGCGCGACGATCAGGTTGGTGAAGTCGAAGGCGTCCGGGCCACTGATCTCGATCTGCCGCTCGGCGCCGCCGACGTCCCAGAGGGTCACGCCGTTGAGGAGATGCCAGTACTCCTCGACAGGGTCGCCGTAGTGGCGCGGGTGGTAATGGTGGTTGTAGGTGCTGTAGAGCTGCACGCCGTGTCGGCGCGACGCGTAGAAGTACGGCGACTTCTTGATCCGCGGGTAGAGCAGGATCCCCGGGTTCTCGTTCACCTGTGCCAATGTCGTACCTCCTCGTGTCCCTCGGCCCTGTCGCGCTGATATATCAGTTCTCGTCGGCGAGGGTCAACCTGGTGGGGCGGCGGGGCGGCGGTCGCGCTCCGGCCCGAACTACGGGCAACCAGGGGGCGTAGGTCGTCACCTGTCCGCTTTGAGCACCGTATGGGTACTCAGGGCGGGAAGGTGGCGCGACTTAGAGGAGGGCGAGCGCCTCGTCCGGGTCGAGGCGGCGGTAGGTCTCGACCGGTCGGCCGGCCTCGAGGAGCTCGGCGCGAGCGGCGGCGATCGGCGCGCGTAGCGCGGCGGGCACCTCGCCGGCGCGCACAGCGATGGCGTCGGCTCGCGCTCGATCGGCGTCGTCGCCGGCTTGCAGTCGCTCCATGCGCGACTCCGGATCGAGAATCGCCTCGACATACCCCTCAGTGGTGTCGTTGCCGGCGATGAGCACGTCCTCGTCTCGCACCCGCCCCGACGGTGAGTACGCCAGGCAGGTCACGATTCTGCCGCGCGCGCTCGCCACCTCCCCCGGGTCCAGGTCAGACCGGCCCGGCGCGCCGTCCTCGACGACCAGCCGCGTGATGCCGCGGTCGTTGATGGCCTCGAGCAGCGCCTGGGGCTCCTCCCCCACCACCACTTCTTTGCGCGCCGGGAATACATCCAAGCGCGCGTGGTCGCCGTGCGGGCCGCCGACGTGGAAGAGGAAGTAGTCGGGGTAGACGAAGAAGTCGCCGCCGCGGGCCCGCTGGATGTCGTAGAAGGCCGTGATCGTCGCGCAGATCAGGGCGCTCGCCCCGACGGCGCCGCACGGGCCGCGCACGACGACGCCCAGCCGGTCCTGCTCGGCGAACCCCTCGAACAGGCCGCTCAGCGCGACCCGGCTGCCGGCGACGTCGATCTCGAACGAATCGCTGCGCAGCTCCCGGGACGAGTGCATTTGCGGTGTGATATATCAGGGATCCGGCCATTCCGACCCCGAGGTGAGCTCCGTGGAAGACACAGCTGGAGGAGGGCGTCTGCCGGGCAGCGCCCGCGCGGTCGTGATCGGCGCCGGCATCGTCGGCAACAGCCTCGTCCACCACCTGGCGCGGCTCGGCTGGCGCGACCTCGTGCTGCTCGACAAGGGCCCGCTGCCGAACCCAGGCGGGTCGACCGGCCACGCCTCCAACTTCATCTACCCCGTCGACCACTCGCGCGAGATGACGGAGCTGACGCACGACAGCCTGCGCCAGTACGAGGAGCTCGGCGTGCTCACCACCTGCGGCGGCCTCGAGGTCGCGCGCAGCGAGGAGCGGATGGAGGAGCTGCGCCGGCGGATGGCATCGGCGGGGGCCTGGGGCGTCGAGGGCGTGCGGCTCGTCACCCCCGCGGAGGTCAAGGAGCTCGTCCCGTTCATCGACGAGAGCGTGATCGTCGGCGGCTTCTACACGGAGAGCGTCGGCGTGGTCGACTCGCTGCGTGCGGGGACGCTGATGCGCGAGGGCGCACAGGAGCAGGGCGCGCTGACCGTGTCGGCGAACACCGAGGTGACCGGCATCGACGTCGAGGGCGGGCGGGTCACGCGCGTCCGCACCGACCGCGGCGACATCGAGACCGAGGTCGTCGTCGTGGCGTGCGGCGTCTGGAGCCCCCGCATCGCGGGCATGGCGGGCGCGGCGATCCCGCTGACCCCGGCCGTCCACCAGATGATCGACATCGGGCCGGTGCCGCGCTTCGAGGGCGCGAAGAGCGCCATCGAGTACCCGATCGTGCGCGACATGGACACCTTCATGTACGAGCGCCAGGACGGGACCGGCCTCGAGGTCGGCTCATACGCCCACCGGCCGATCCTCCACGACCCTGACGAGATCCCCTCGATCGAGGAGGCGGCGCTCTCGCCCACCGAGTTCCCGTTCACCGAGGACGACTTCGTCGAGCAGATGGAGCACGCGCTCGAGCTGATGCCCGAGATCGTCGGCGACGAGTCGGTCGGCATCAAGTACGCGATCAACGGCCTGCTCTCGCTGACGCCGGACGCGCTGCCGGTGCTCGGCGAGACGCCCGAGGTGAAGGGACTCTGGTCGGCCGCGGCGGTATGGGTCAAGGAGGGGCCGGGCGTCGGGCGCGCGCTCGCCGAGTGGATGGTCGAGGGCGAGCCCGAGATCGACCTGTGGTCGTCGGACATCGCCCGCTTCTATCCGCACCAGCGCACGGCCGGGCACGTCAAGGCGCGCGCCGGCGAGCACTTCAACAAGACCTACGGGATCGTGCATCCGGGCGAGCAGTGGGCGTCCGACCGGAACGTGCGCCTTTCCCCCTTCCACGCGCGCACGGCCGAGCTGGGCGCGGTCTTCTACGAGGCCGCCGGCTGGGAGCGCCCGCACTGGTACGAGTCGAACGCGGGCCTCGTCGAGGAGTTCGGCGTCCAGGACCGCGAGGCCGAGTGGGACCGGCGCTGGTGGTCGCCGATCATCAACGCCGAGCACCTCGCGATGCGCGAGCGGGTAGCGATGTTCGACCTCACCGCCTTCTGTGTCTTCGACGTCGTCGGGCCGGGTGCGCTCGACTGCGTCCAGCGCGTGTCGATGCGACAGATGGACGTGAAGCACGGCAAGGTCGTCTACACGCCCGTGCTGACGCCGCGGGGAGGCTTCCGCTCCGACCTCACGGTCATGCGGATCGCGGACGACCACTACCGCGTCGTCACCGGCGGCGCCCACGGCATGGCCGACCTCAAGTGGTACCGCGACCACGCCGGTCCCGACACGCAGGTCATCGATCTCACCTCCAGCTGGTGCACGCTCGGGCTGTGGGGGCCACGGGCCCGCGAGGTGCTGCAGTCGGTGACGAGCGCCGACGTCTCGCACGACGGCTTCCCCTTCGCGACGTTCCGCACGATCGAGCTGGGCTCGCTGCCCGTGCTCGCGTCGCGCATCTCCTACGTCGGCGACCTCGGCTGGGAGCTCTACGTGCCGATCGAGCAGGGTGCGAAGCTCTGGGACATCGTCTGGGAGGCGGGCGAGCCGCACGGCGTCGTGCCGGCCGGCATCGGCGTATACGGCACCACCGGCCGGCTCGAGAAGTGCTACCGGGCGTTCGGCTTCGAGCTCGACGGCGAGTACAACGTCGCCGAGGCGGGGATGGCCTGGGGCAAGGTCAAGGAGCAGGACTTCGTCGGCAAGGAGGCCCACGTACGGCACCGGGAGCAGGACCCGGCGACGGTGATGTGCACGCTGACCGTCGACGATCACACGTCGAGCAGCGGGCAGCGCAGATACATGCTCGGAGGGGAGCCGATCGTCACGCGGGACGGGGAACCGCTGACGGACTCGAAGGGCCGGCGCTCGTTCGTCACGAGCGCCGGCGCCGGGCCCTCGGTCGGCAAGCACCTCCTCATGGCGTATCTGCCACCCGAGCACGCCGAGGCCGGCCGCGAGCTCGCCGTGATGTACATGAACGAGCTGTTCCCGGTCACGGTCGCCGTCGCGGGCTCGACGCCGATCTTCGACCCGGACAACGAGCGAGTGAAGGCGGCCAGCCCGGTGCCGGCGTGAGGATCCTCGTCTGCGTCAAGCGGGTGCCGCTCACGGGCGGCCGCATGGTCCTGACAGCCGACGAGCAGGCGCTCGAGACGCGCCACCTCGGCTTCACGATCAGCCCGCACGAGGAATGCGGCGTCGAGGAGGCCGTGCGGATCGTCGAGCAGCAGGGCGGCGAGGTGACCGTGCTGACGCTCGGCCCGCCGGAGGCGGAGGAGCAGATCCGCGAGACGCTCGCGATCGGCGCCGACCGCGGCATCCTGCTCGCGACGGACGGAGAGGAGTGGGACCCGGAGGCCACTGCTGCGGCGATCGCGGAGCACGCCGCCGACTTCGACCTGATCATCTTCGGCAACGAGTCCGCCGACTCGGGCAACTACCAGGTCGGCATCCGCGTGGCGTACGCGCTCGGGCGGCCGGTCGTGACGGGCCTCAAGGGTCTTACGGTCGAGGACGGGCGAGCCCGCTGCGAGCAGGAGGTCGCCGGTGGGCGCGACATCTACGACGTGCGGCTGCCCGCCGTGGTGAGCGTGCTCGAGGGCATCAACCTGCCGCGCTACCCGTCGGTGCCGGCGAAGCTGCGCGCTCGCCAGAAGCCGGTCGAGACGATCACACCCGAGCGGCCCGAGCCGCGGCTCGAGAAGGTGCGGCTCGTCGTGCCGGCGGGACAGGGCAAGCAGGCCGAGGTCCTCGGCGAAGGCGCGGACGCCGCGCCGGCGGTGGTGAACGTGATGCGGGAGCTGGGGGTCGCGTGACCGTCCTCGTCCTCGTGGAGCACGGAAAGGAGGGGGTCGACGAGCTGTCGCTGCAGGCGCTGGCGCTGGCGCGGCAGCTGGGCGAGCCCGTAGAGGCGCTGCTCGTCGGCTCCGGCGGCGCCGAAGCCGCGGCGGGCCTGGGCGCGCATGGCGTGACGAGCGTGCACGTCGCCGAGGACGACCGCCTCGCCGGCTACGCGCCCGGCGCCTGGGCACGCTGCGTAACGGACCTTGCGGCGCGGCTCGAGCCCTCGGCGATCCTCGCGCCCGGGTCGAACAGCGGCAACGAGGTCATGGCCCACGTCGCTGCCCGTTCACAGCTGCCGTTCGCCGCGAACTGCACCCGCGTCGAGGCGGGCGCACCGCTGAGCCTCACACGAGTCCGGTGGGGCGGCAGCCTGCTCGAGGAAGCCCGCCTGCACGGCTCCCCCGCCCTGCTGACCTCCGCGCCGCACATGGTGCCGGCCGCGACCGTGAACGGCGCCGACGCCCCGGTGGTCGAGTCGTTCTCGCCCGCGCTCGAGGACGCCGACCTCGCCGTCCGGGTGAGCGAACACGTGGACGCCGTGACGAGCGGCATCTCGCTCGCCGAGGCGAAGGTGGTCGTGAGCGGCGGGCGTGGCGTCGGCTCCGCGGAGGGCTTCGGGATCCTGGAGGAGCTGGCGGAGCAGCTCGACGCGGCGGTCGGCTGCTCGCGCGTCGTGACGAGCGCGGGCTGGCGACCGCACACCGACCAGGTCGGGCAGACCGGCACGAAGGTCTCGCCCGATCTCTACATCGCCTGTGGGATCAGCGGCGCGACGCAGCACATCGCCGGCTGCAAGGGCGCGAAGAAGATCCTCGCGATCAACTCCGATGCCGAGGCGCCGATCCTGATGAGCGCCGACTACGCGGTGATCGGCGACCTCACCGAGATCGTCCCGGCCATCACCGCCGAGTTGCGAAAGGCGCGCGGGTCATAGACGTCCTGCTGGGAGCGCTCGCGCTCGCCGCGGCGCTGGCCGTCAGCGGCTACCTGTTCGGGCGGCGCGCGAAGCTGCTCGCCGACCTGGTCCGGCTCGGCAAGCCCGTCGAGCGCTCCGGCGACGTTCCCGAGCGGGTGAAGAACGAGGCCGAGATCGTGCTCGGTCAGAAGAAGCTCTTCCAGCGCTTCGTGCCCGGCCTCGTGCACGCCGCGATCTTCTGGGGCTTCCTCGTCCTGTTCCCGACGATCGTGATCGCGATGATCGGCGCGGTCGACCGCGACGCCACGCTCCCGTGGCTCGGTCACCAGGGCTGGTTCGCGCTGATGGTCGACGTGTTCGCGGTGCTCGTGCTCTGCGGCGTGGTCGCGGCGCTCGTGATCCGCAAGGTCCAGCGCCCGGCTCGCTTCAAGGGCAGCCACCTCGGCGAGGCCGATCTGATCCTCGCGCTGATCGCCGGCATCGTGACGACGCTGCTGCTCTGGCACGCGTCGCGGATCGCGCTCGGCCTGAACGAGTGGCCGGCGAGCTGGTCGCCGGTCTCGGATGCACTCTCGGGCCTCTTCGCGGACAACGGCACGACCGAGGTGCTCGAGCGCGTCTTCGTCTGGGCGCACGTCCTGATCATCCTCAGCTTCCTCGCCTATCTGCCCCACTCGAAGCACCTTCACATCGCCACGGCGGCGATCAACGTGTACTTCGGCCGCACCGGCCCGCCCGGCCGCATCGAGCCGCTCCGCTTCGACGTGCCGGAGGAGGAGATGCGCTTCGGCGCCGGCACCGTGCCCGACCTGACCTGGAAGCAGATGTTCGACACCTTCTCCTGCACCGAGTGCGGGCGCTGCCAGGACGTCTGCCCCGCCTTCGCCACCGGGAAGGAGCTGTCGCCGAAGCTGCTCATCATGGCGCTGCGCGACCAGGTCTTCGAGGAGGGGCCGGAGCTCGTGCGCGGCGCCGAGGGCTTCGAGCCAACGCCACTCGTGCCGAACGCCGTGACCGACAACGTCGTCTGGGACTGCGTCACTTGCGGCGCCTGCGTGCGCGAGTGCCCGGTGTCGATCGAGCACGTCGACCACATCATCGACCTGCGTCGCCACCTCGTGATGATGGACGCGCGCTTCCCGAGCGAGTCGGAGCAGATGTTGCGCGACGTCGAGCGCGCCTCGAACCCCTGGGGCAAGCCTCAGACGGAGCGCGCCGACTGGGCCGAGGAGCTCGGGGTGCGGGTCCTCGAGCCGGGCGAGCCAGCGCCGGAGGTCCTCTACTGGGTCGGTTGCGCCGCCTCCTTCGACGAGCGCGCCCGGACCGCCGCGCAGTCGACCGCGAAGCTGCTGAAGGCCGCCGGGGTCGACTTCGCGATCCTCGGCCCGCGCGAGTCGTGCACCGGCGACCCGGCCCGGCGCATGGGCAACGAGTACCTCTTCCAGGCGCACGCCGAGCAGAACGTCGCGACGCTGAACGACGCCGGCGTGACGAAGATCGTCGCGAGCTGCCCGCACTGCTTCAACACGCTCGGCAACGAGTACTCCGACTTCGGCGGGAGCTACGAGGTGGTCCATCACAGCGAGCTGCTGGCCGAGCTCGTGCGCGACGGGCGGCTCGAGACGAGTGCCGGCGACGAGTCGATCACCTACCACGACTCCTGCTACCTGGCCCGCCACAACGACGTGCTCGCCGACCCGCGCGAGCTCGTCGAGGCGGTCGGCAAGCCGGTCGAGATGAAGCGCAGCGGCAAGCGCACGTTCTGCTGCGGGGCCGGCGGGGCGCACATGTGGATGGAGGAGCGCGCCGGGCTCATCAACGAGACGCGCGCCCGCGAGGCGGCCGACACCGGAGCCGAGACGCTGGCCGTCGCGTGCCCCTTCTGCACCGTGATGCTCGACGACGGCGTGCGCGCGAACGGCGACGACATGCGCGTCGCGGACGTCTCCACGCTGCTGGCTGAGCGCTTGCCGGAGTGAACCGCGCCGCCTACGGCGCGGCGAGCCGGTCGAGTGTCTTCCGGCGCCAGCGCTCGGTCCGCTCCACCTCGTTGAAGGTGTAGAGGTGAAAGCCGGCGATGCGGGCCTCCGGGTCGACGGCGGCCGGCGCCAGCTCGCGCACGAGCTTGTCGGGACTGAAGCGGCGCGTGAGCAGGCGCCGCAGCCAGCCGTGCTGGTGGCTGAGGAAGCGCGTCGACTCGCCGAGCCCGATCTTCACGGAGATGCGGACGAGCTTGCGGTAGTCGACGATCCCGGGCAGGCCGATCCAGATCGGCAGCCGCGTGCCGCGCTCGCGCACGTTGTGGATCCAGTCGACGATCGTCCCGGCGTCGAAGCAGATCTGGCTGATGATGTCGGTCGCCATCTCAGCCTTCGCGAACATCGCCCGGATCGTCTCCTCGTCCGAGATCAGGTGGTGGCTCTCGGGGTAGCCCGTGATGCCGATCTCGTCGAACTCCCTGCGCCGCTCACCCATCGCCGCGAGCAGCGCTATGGCGCTCTCGAACGCGCCCGCGGCCTCGCTCGTGTCGCCGGCGGGGACGAACAGCCGGCGGATGCCGGCCGCCTCGATGCGGTCGAGCAGCTCGTCGAGGTGAGCCCGGTCGCGGACCTGACGCGCAGGCAGGTGCGGGACCACCGTGTAGCCCCTGTCCGCGAGACGGTCCGCCAGCTCGAGGGTCGCCTCGAGGCCCCTGCTCGGCGAGCCCGTCACGGTGATCGTCACGTCCGTGCCGAGCGCCTCGGAGATGTCCTCCTCGATCCCGTCGAGCGGGAGCACCTCGTAGCGCGGCCGGCGAAGGAGCTCGGCCAGTGCGCTCGCCGCGCTCGCGTCCGCAACGGCGCCCATAGCTGATATATCAGGCTATAGGATTGTCTCGGCGACGGGTCCTAGGATCGTCGCCACACGATGGCCGCCACACCGACCAGCGCCGACGTCGAGGCCCCGAGCGCCAGGCTGGTCGCCGAGCGGGCCTACCTCGATCTGCGCGACCGCATCGTGACGCTGCGGCTCGCGCCGGGCACGGTCCTGCGCGAGGACGCGCTGATGCATGAGATGAAGATCGGGCGGACGCCCCTGCGCGAGGCGGTCAAGCGGCTCGCGCTCGAGAACCTCGTGGCGGTCCAGCCGCGGCGCGGCACGTCCGTCACCGCGGTCGAGGCCTCCGACATCGTGAGCATCTCGGAGGTGCGGGCCGAGCTCGAGGGATACGCGGCCGAGCTGGCGGCGCTGCGCATGAACGGCGAGGCTCGCGAGGCGGCGGAGGGACTGCTGCAGGAGATCGACGAGGTCACCCGCCCACACGACCAGGAATGGCTGATGCGCTTCGACGAGCGCATCCATCGCTTCACCTGGGAGGCGACCGGCAATCGCTATCTGGTCGACACGCTGGAGCGCTACTTCACCCACTCGCTGCGCATCTGGTACCTCGTGCTCGACCGAGTGCCCGGCCTCGGCCACTCGGTCCACGACCAGATGCACCTGCTGAACGCCCTCCTCGGGCGCGACGGCGAGCGCGCGCGGACGATCATGCGCGAGCACGTGCTCGAGTTCCAGCGCGAGATCCTGGCGGCTTTCAGCCGCAGCTGAGCCCGCTCACGGGTGCAACAGCTTCCAGCCGCGCACGAACCAGGTAGCTCCGGTGAGATCGCGAAGGCGCCCCCGCCCGTGCGCCTCGAGATGCGTCGCCAGCGCCAGCAGCACCTGAGCGGTCGTGAGCGCGTCACCCTCGGCGACGTGCGGGCGGTGGGCCGGCAGGCCGAGTCCGGCGGCGACGGCCGCCAGCGGAGTCCAGCCCGGATCGCCGTCACCGCTCATGAGCGAGAGCATTCGCCACAGAAGTGCGGTGTCGACGATCCGGTGCGGCAGACGTGTCCCGAGCGCTCGCAGCGGCCGCCGCAAGAAGGCCCGCTCCACCCAGGCCGCATGCGCGACGGGCGTGCGGCCGCGCAAGGCGGCCGCCAGCGGCGCGAGGGCCTGCACGGCCTCGGGCGCGGCCGCGAGGTCGGCCGCCCGCAGCCCGTGGATCTCGATTGAGGATGGCGCCGGCGCGGCGCTCGGGTGGACGAGCCCGCTCACGGCGGCCCCGGCGAGCGCCCGCCCCTCCTCCACGGGCACGCCGGCAAAGGAGACGATCTCGTCGCGTGCCAGGTCCAGCCCGGTCGTCTCGACGTCCACGACGAGGAAGCGCGCGTTCCGCCAGGAGCTTCGGCCGCTCACCGCGTGCCGAGGCCGCTCGCCACCCCGATCCCGCGCTGCACACGCGCGATCACGCGGAAGGCCTCCTTCAGCGCGGTGCGCGTGATGGACGCCAGGCTCTTCGGGGCGATCAGGTTGTCGGGCGGCCTTCCCTCACGCAGCTGCTCGACCTGATGCTCCATGCGGAGCTCGGACATCAGCTCGAGCGCATCGCGCAGGACAGCGACATCGTCTGCCTCGAGCGTGCCGGCGGCCGCGGAGGCGCGGAGGCGCTCGCTCGTCGAGGCGGCTCCCACACCGGCCGCCAGCCCGCTCCAGCGTGCGAGCGACTCGATCGGCAGCAGGCCGCCCCGCTTGATGTCGAGAACGCCCCGGCGCTCGCCGGTCGAGTGGAGCACGAAGTCGCGCAGGAAGCCGGTTGGCGGCCTCTCGGCGAGCGCCGCGGCACGCAGCCGGCTGAGCAGGAGCTCGCGGCCGGGGGCGCGCGCCGAGGCGTCACTGATCCGCTTGGCCAGGGCGGTCGAGCCCCAGACCGCGTCGCTTTCGATCACCACGGACATGATCATCAGCCCGCGCCCCTCGTCGGGGTCGCGGCTCCAGGCCGCGATCGCCTGCTCCCAGTCCTCGATCGAGCGTGTGAAGAGCGGCTTCCCCGCCACCGCGCCCTGCGGGTCGCTGTGCATGCCCGCTGCGTCGAGCCCCTCCACAACCCGGCGGGCGATCTCGGCAAGGCGGTCGCGAAGCTCGGGATCGTCGCCCGTGCCGTCCCACGCGAGCGCGGAATCAACGTCCGAGCTCGGGAACGGCTCGCGGCGACCGTAGCTGCCCGTTGCGAGCCACGTGTACGGCGCAGGGGGCGCTCCGAGCTCGTCGTGGACGAGCTCGATCAGGCGCCGCACGACCGTGTCGTGGATGCCGGCCATCGTTCGGCTGATCGCGGTGGCGGGGACATCGGCGTCGTGCAGCGCCACCACGGTGGCCGGCAGCTCCGCGGCCACGGCGGCGACCTCAGCCTCGTCCGCCCCGCGAGCGATCCGCGCGCGCAGGCGGAAGGGCGCGCGCCGCTCGCTCGCCATCAGGTCGACGTCGTCGAGGACCCCGAGGATCCCCTGCGGACCTCGGACGGGCAGGTGGCGGATCCCGTGGTCGAGCATCTCGAGCAGCGCCTCCGTCCCTGACCGATCCTGTGCGACGGTCCATGCAGGGGCGCTCATGACGTCCGAGATAGGCGTTTCCGGCCCCGCGCCGTCCGCGACCACGCGCGTGCGCAGGTCCCGGTCGGTGACGATGCCAAGCCGATCGCCGAGGTCGACGAGGACGCAAGTGGCGCCCTGATCGACCATCCGCCGCGCCGCCTCCTGGACCCCGGTGTCCGGCGGGAGGATGAGTGCGGGGGCGCGGATCAGCTCGCGCACCGGCCGGCCGCCGGCCGAAGGCACGGGTGCCTCCTCCGTGCGTGTCAGGAGATGCACGTCCCTGGCCATCGAGCGGACCACGAAGCGCACGGCGGCCGGTCGCTCGAGCACCGGCAGGATCGCCTGCTCGGGAAAGCGATAGGCGAGCGTGTCCTCGGCGGCGCGTGCCACGAAGCCGAGCGGCGCGTCCTGGAGCAGCGACGCGAAGGCGAACATCTCCCCCTCGCCGAGCAGGTCGTGGAGCCTTCCGTCCACCAGTAGCTCGACCGACCCGCGGCGCACGACATAGGCGAAGCGCGAGGTCGCCTCGGCGCTTTCCAGGATCGCCGTCCCGGCGGCGTAGAACTCGATCTCGGCCGAGCCCGCCACACGCTCGAGCGTGCCCTCGTCGAGCGTGTCGAACGGGGGATGCTGATCCAGGAACTGGGCGATGTCGTGCATTTGGGGCCGAACTGATATATCACCCTTGACAGGGCCCCAGGGGCGCTGGGATATTCGCACCGGGGAGAGCCCAAGAGCGGCACAGGCGCCGAGGTGGGCGCCGTCGTGACCTACAACCTGGGAGGGCGCACGTGTCCACCACGGCTGCCGGCGAAGACGAACTTTCCGAGTTCGGCTACAAGCAGGAGCTCGACCGGAGCATTGGGAGGTTCGCCAGCTTCGCGGCCGGGGTCAGCTACATCTCGATCCTCACCGGCGTCTTCCAGCTCTTCTACTTCGGCTTCGCCTTCGGTGGCCCGGCGTATTGGTGGACCTGGCCGATGGTGTTCGTCGGCCAGCTGATGGTCGCGCTCTGCTTCGCCGAGCTCGCCGCCAACTTCCCGGTGGCGGGCTCGATCTACAACTGGGGGAAGATGCTCGCGAGCGCAACCGTTGCCTGGCTGGGTGGCTGGATGATGCTCACGGCCTCGATCGTCACGATCGCCGCCGTCGCACTCGCCTACCAGATCACCCTGCCGGAGATCTCGGACTTCTTCTGGTTCTACGGCGACGGCTCGGGAGACAACGACTTCGCGATCAACGCGGTCATCCTCGGCACCGTCCTCATCGCCTTCACCACGCTGATCAACGCGCTCGGAGTGAAGCTGATGTCCCGCATCAACAGCTCGGGCGTCTTCATCGAGCTGATCGCGGCCGTGGTCCTGATCGTCGCGTTGCTCGCCAGCGCCACGCGCGGTCCAGACGTGGTGTTCGAGACGCAGGGCACCGGCGAAGGCCACGAGTGGGGCTACTTCGGCGCCTTCCTCGCCGCCTCGCTCGCCTCGGCTTACGTGATGTACGGCTTCGACACCGCGAGCTCGCTCGGCGAGGAGACGCATGAGCCGCGCAAGACGGCGCCGCTGGCGATCATGCGCGCCGTGATCGCCTCGTTCGTCCTGGGCGGGCTGATCATCCTGTTCGCGATGATGGCCGTCGGCAACATCAACGCGCCCGAGATCGGCGAGTTCGGCGGGCTCCAGTACATCATCCTCGACGTCTTCGGCGACACCGTCGGGAAGATCTTCCTCATCTGCGTGGTCATCGCGGTGACCGTCTGCTGCCTCGCCGTCCACACCGCGACGATCCGCATGGCGTTCGCGATGGCGCGCGACAACAACCTGCCGGCCGGTGAACGCGTCGCGACCGTTCATCCAAAGACGAAGACTCCGATCGTGCCGGCCGTGATCAGCGGCGTGCTCGCGATCCTGATACTCGTCGTGAACATCGGCAACGATCAGATCTTCACGGTGATCACGAGCATCGGGATCATCATGATCTACATCGCCTACCTGCTGGTCACGGTCCCGATGCTGCGCAAGCGGCTCAAGGGCGAGTGGCCTCCGAAGGAGTCGAAGGGACGCTTCTTCACGCTCGGCAAGTGGGGCCTGCCGATCAACCTGCTGGCCGTCGGCTGGGGCACCTTCATGGCGATCAACCTGGCCTGGCCGCGAAAGGACGTCTACAACGCGACCGAGCCGTTCCACTGGTACCTGCAGTACGGCGCGATCCTCTTCATCGGAATCGTCTTCTTCGGCGGCCTCGCCTGGTACTGGTTCGTCCAGCGCCACAAGACCGGGGTGCTCGAGTCGCACCGGTTCGAGTCGGCGTCGCCGGCCGTCGCCGAGACCACGGCGATGCCCGAGTCCGCTCCTTGAGCACCCGCATGTTCATAGACGGCGAGTGGTGCGACGCTGAGAGCGGCGCCACCGTCGAGGCGACTAGCCCGGCCACGGGCGAGTCGCTCGGGCCGGTGGCCGAGGGGGATCGTGAGGATGCGCGGCGTGCCGTAGCGGCGGCCAACGCCGCCTTCCCGGCCTGGGCCGCACGCACCGGCTTCGAGCGTGCGGCGCTCCTCCACCGCGTCGCCGACGTGTGCGAGCGCCGCGCGGACGAGCTGGCCCGCGTGCTGACGCTGGACCAGGGCAAGCCGCTCAAGGCGGAGGCCGAGGTCGAGGTCGGCGAGCTCATCGAGTTCTTCCGGATGGCCGCCGAGGACGGCAAGCGCATCCACGGCACGATCCCGGAGAGCGCCGAGCCGGGCCGGCGCGTGCTGCTGCTGCGCAGGCCGCTCGGCGTGCTCGGGCTGATCACGCCGTGGAACTGGCCCTACACGATGCCCGCCGAGGTGCTGGCTCCCGCGCTCGCCTGCGGCAACTGCGTGGTCTGGACGCCCGCTCCGTCGACGGCCGTGTGCTCTGGGCTACTCGCGGAGTGCGTCGCGGAGGCGGACCTGCCGCCGGGCGTCTTCAACTTCGTGCTCGGCCCGGGGCCGGAGGTGGGCGACGAGCTGGCGGTCAACCCCGGCACACGCGCGGTCGCCTTCACCGGCTCGACGCAGACCGGGCTGATCGTCTCGCGTCAGGCCGCCGGCAAGGCGCAGCTGCTCGAGATGGGCGGCAACGGCCCGTTCGTCGTGATGGACGACGCCGATCTGGCCGCGGCGGCCGACGCCGCGCGCGTTGGCTGCTTCCTCGGCGCCGGCCAGAGCTGCTCCGCCGCCGAGCGGCTGCTGGTCCACGAGGCGGTGCGGGAGGAGTTCGTCGAGCTGCTGGCCGGCGAGGTCGAGCGCGAGGTGCGGCTCGGCGACCCGTTCGACGACGCCACGACGATGGGGCCCGTCAACAACGAGGCGGGCGCCGTGAAGATGGACGAGCACGTGGGCGACGCGCTCGAGCGCGGCGCGCGCGTCGTGACCGGCGGCAGCCGGGCCTCCGGCTTCCCGACAAGCCTCTACTGGGAGCCGACGGTGCTGGACGAGGTCCCCGCCGACTCGATCGCGGTCACGCAGGAGACGTTCGGGCCGATCGCGCCGATCATGAGCATCTCCTCGCTGGAGGACGCGATCGAGCAGACGAACGTGCAGACCTATGGCCTGATGGCGGCCATCTTCACGGCCGACCTCGGCGGGGCGATGCGCTACGCCGATTCAGTCCACATGGGCCTCGTCAACATCAACGAGACCACGAACTACTGGGAGCCGCACCTCCCCTGGGGCGGCCGGGCGCGCTCGGAGAGCGGCATCGGGCGGGTCGGCGGCCCCTATCCGATGGACGTCCTCACCGAGCTCCAGACGGTGCTTATTAGAGGCTGATTGAGGCGGTCCACGAGGCTCGCGGGGCGCCGGGGGCCTGATATATCATGGCCCCCAGATGAGCGAAACGGGCAGCGGCACCGCCGCTCCGACCATCGAGACGTCCTCGGACGGCCGGACGAACGGCGAGCCTGTCGTCCGCGCCGAGGGCGTCTGGAAGGTCTTTGGTCCTCACGGAGACAGGCTCGTAGGGACGCCCGACGCCGAGCTCCCGCCGCGCGAGCTACGTCAGAAGACGGGCTGCGTGGCCGCTGTGCGCGACGTCTCGATCGAGGTCAATCCTGGCGAGGTCTTCGTGGTCATGGGCCTGTCGGGCTCGGGTAAGTCGACTCTCGTCCGCACCCTGATCCGGCTGATCGAGCCGAGCGCGGGGAAGATCAGCATCACCGGGCGCGACGTAATGGCGGCCGACGCCGCCGAGCTGCGTGAGCTGCGCCGCCACACGGTCGCGATGGTCTTCCAGCACTTCGGGCTGCTCGCCCACCGCAGGGTGATCGACAACGTCGCCTTCGGGCTCGAGATCCAGGGCGTGCCGAAGGCCGAGCGACTTGCGCGCGCCGAGGAGGTGCTGCAGCTCGTCGGCCTCGAGGATGTGGCGAACCAGTTCCCCGACCAGCTCTCGGGCGGCATGCAGCAGCGCGTCGGGCTCGGCCGCGCGTTCGCGGTCGACCCGACGCTCATGCTCTACGACGAGCCCTTCAGCGCGCTCGACCCGCTGATCCGGCGCGACATGCAGGACGAGGTGATCCGCCTCCAGGAGGAGACGGGCAAGACGATGCTGTTCATCACTCACGACCTCCCCGAGGCGCTGCGGCTCGGCGACCGGATCGCGATCATGCGCGACGGCGGCATCGTGCAGCTCGGCACGCCGGAGGAGCTCGTGGGCTCGCCCGCGAACGAGTACGTAGAGAACTTCACGCGCGACATCCCGCGCACGCACGTGCTCACGCTGCGCTGGATCATGCGCGACCCGCGACCCGGCGAGGACATGGAGGGCCCGGAGCTCGACGTCCACACCACCGTCAGGGACGCCGTCCCCGTGGTGGCCGCCACGGACCGCCCGGTGCGCGCCCTCGAGGACGGGCGCGTCGTCGGAGTCGTGGACCGCGAGGCGGTGCTCGGCGCGATGGCGGATGGGCCCGGGGCATCCGGTGGCGGTAGCTAGCGGCAGGCTCGCCGCGCCCGCGGCCTACGTGCCGGCGCCTCGCTGGCGCAGCCGGCCCATGCAGGTCGCCGGGATCGTCCTGCTGATCCTGCTCGGCTACGCCGCGCTGAGCGGCGAGTTCCCCTGGCCCGCATCGCTCACCTGGCTGGAGCTCCCGGAGCGGCTCGACAGCGCTCAGACCTGGCTGCTCGAGCAGCGCACGGCCGAGAACCCGAACATCATCTTCGCGATCCTCGACGGTTTCCGGGCGCTCGCAGAGTGGCTCGTGACGGCCATCAACGACGTGCTGCTCTGGCTCACCTGGATCGGCACGATCGCTGCGTCGGTCCTGATCGTGCTGCGCTTCGGCGGCTGGCGGGCGGCGCTGATCGTCCTCTTCGCGTTCGTGTCGTTCGCGCTGATGGGCCTCTGGGAGGAAAGCATCCAGACGCTCGCGCTGATGTCGGCCGCCGTGCTGCTCTCGCTGGCGGTGGGCGTGCCGATCGGGATCGCCGCCGGGCGCTCGGACCGCTTCTACCGCGGCATCACGCCCGCACTCGACGCGATGCAGATCGTGCCCGCGTTCGCCTATCTCATGCCGATCGTGATCCTGTTCTCGGTGGGGCCGGCGGCGGCCGTGATCTGCACCATGATCTATGCCATCCCGCCCGCCGTGCGCATCACGGCGCTGGGCATCCGCGGGGTCACCGGGGACGCGGTCGAGGCGGCGAGCGCGTTCGGCTCGACACGCGCGCAGACGCTGTTCAAGGTCCAGCTGCCGCTGGCTCGCCGGCAGCTGCTGCTGGCGCTCAACCAGACGATCATGTTCGCGCTCTCGCTCGTCGTGATCGCGGGCCTGATCGGCGGCCGCGGCCTCGGCGACGTCGTGACCAACGGGCTCTACTCGAACGCCGCGCTCGCGCTCCTCGCCGGGATCGCGATCGTGATCATGGCCATCGCCCTGGACCGCGCGACCTCCGCGATCGCCGACCGCACCGATCCGACCCGCAGGCACCTCACCGACGAGGGCCGGCGGCGGCTGCGCCTGCTCACGCTCGCCACCTTCGCGGCCATCGCCGCGATCGTGCTCGTCGCCCGCGCGCTCGGCGCCGACAGCATCTACCCGGACGAGTTCGAGACGGCCAGCACCGTCTACACGGCCACGATCGAGGACACGCTGCTCGGCTGGATCCAGGACGTGCTCGACTACGTCCAGGACCCGACCTCGTTCGTGTTCGGGATCACCGAGCCGATCGGCAACTTCCTGCTCGAGTACATGCTCGAGCCGCTGCGGAAGGTGCTCGTCGAGACGCCCTGGTTCATCATGCTCGGCGGTCTCACCGCGATCGCTCTCGTGATCAGCGGCCTGCGCCCGGCGATCACGGCGTTCGTGCTGCTCGCCGCGATCGGGGTCATGGGCGTCTGGGACCCCGCTATGGACACCCTCTCGCAGGTGCTCGTGGCGACCGCGCTCGCGGTCGCGTTCGGGATCGCGATCGGCGTCTGGGCGGCGGAGAGCCCGCGCGTCGAGCGGCTGCTGAGGCCGCTGCTCGACACGCTGCAGACGCTCCCGCAGCTCGTCTACATCATTCCGTTCATCTACCTGATGCCGGTGTCGCGGATCCCCGGCATCGTGGCGTCGGTGCTGTACGCGGTGCCGGTGGTCATCCGGCTGGTCACGAACGGCCTGCGAGGCGTCCCACCTGCGGCGGTCGAGGCGGCCTCGTCGTTCGGGGCCTCACGGGCGCAGGTGCTCGCCAAGGTGAAGCTGCCGCTCGCCCGCGACTCGATCATGCTCGGCGTCAACCAGGCGATCATCCTGGTGCTCGCCGTCGTCGTGATCGGCGGGCTCGTCGGTTCGGGCGCGCTCGGCGACATGATCGCCCGCGGCCTGCAGCGCAACGAGTTCGGCGAGGGAGTGGTCGCATCGCTCGCGATCCTGGCGCTCGGGATCGCACTCGACCGCGTGACGCAGGGACAGCGTGCTGCCGCGCGGCGTCGCTCGGGCCGCGGCCCCGGAGGCGGTTGGACGCTTCTCAGACGACAAGGACAACCACGAGGAGGAAATGCGTGATGGAGGGAAAGAGGACTCGTCTCGGGCTGGTGCTTGCAATGGCGCTCGCGCTCGTGCTCCTGGCCGCTGCATGCGGTGAGGAGAAGGATGAGGAGCCGTCGGGCGGCGGCGGGGGTGGAGGCGGGGAGACCGCTCAGGCCGACTGCGGCAAGGTGGTCCTCAACGAGCAGGCGTGGGCCGGGTCGACCGCGAACACCTACATCGCCAAGGCGGTGCTCGAGGACGATCTCGGCTGTGAGGTCGAGATCACGAAGATCGTCGAGATTCCGGTCTTCCAGGCGATGGCGGACGGGAAGGTCGACGCGGTGCTCGAGGACTGGCAGCACGTCGACGAGTACAAGAAGTACATCGACGATGCCGGCACGGTCGTGATGGGCGGACCACTCGGCGTGGAGGGCCACATCGGCTGGTTCATCCCGAAGTACCTGATGGACGAGCACCCGGAGTTCAAGACCTGGGAGGGCCTGAAGGGCAACGAGGAGCTCTTCAAGACTCCCGAGTCGGGTGACCAGGGCATGTTCCTCGGGGGCGATCCGTCCTACGTCCAGAAGGACAAGGAGCTGATCGAGGCGCTCGGGCTCAACCTCAAGCACGTGACGGCCGGCGCCGAGCCGGCCCAGGTCGCGCGCTGGAGCCAGCTCTACAAGCAGCAGAAGCCGGTGCTGTTCTACTGGTACACGCCGCAGTTCTACAACCAGGAGTACGACCTCGCGGAGGTCAAGCTGCCGCCCCGCAAGCCGGGCACCGACTGCCAGGACGACGCCAAGGCGGGCGGCGATCCCGAGCAGTACAAGTGCGAGTACGACATCACGGTGATCAACAAGCTGTTCAGCAAGAAGTTCGCTGACAGCGGCTCGCCCGCTTACGACGTGCTGAAGCGGATGGAGCTCACGAACGAGGATCAGGAGGCGGTTGCCAAGGCGATCGCAGGCGACAACGAGGACGCGGAGAAGGCGGGCCAGGACTGGGTCGCCGACAACCGGGACAAGGTGGACGCCTGGCTCGGGCAGTAGTCGGGGATTACGCGGGGCCGCGCTCGAGGTAGCGCGGCTCCGCGAACACCCGCCGCACGATCGGCTCGAAGAACTGGAGCGGCAGCGACTCGTAGTCCGGGTCGAAGCAGTTCTGGTCGTAGCGCTCGCAGAACTCGGCGCAGGCTTCGAACCACTGGTGGCCGCGATAGCGCTCGCGCGCGTCGCGGTCGCCACCGGTCAGGTGGCCGTAGTAGTACTCCTGGAAGACGCCGTGGTGTGAGACGACCCAGCGGATCTCCTCCGACACGAACGGCTTGAGGACGGCGTCCATCATCTCGCCGTGCGTGTGCGGTGCGAGCACGTCGCCGACGTCGTGGAGTAGCGCGGCCACGACGTACTCCTCGTCGCGGCCGTCGCGGTGCGCGCGGGTCGCCGACTGCAGCGAGTGCTCCTTGCGAGTGACCTTGTAGCCGCCGTAGGAGCGGTCGAGCGCCTCGACCGCCTCCAGCAGCCGATCGGGCAGCTCGCGAAGCATCTCGTCCTCGTAGCGGGCGAGCAGCTCGTAGTCGGACGCGGTCGCCTCGTCCATGCGACGGAATGAGACGGTCTCCATGCCGCCACGCTACTAGGCTCAGCGGGCATGGAGCCCACCACCGGACGCTGTCTCTGCGGCTCCGTCCGCTTCGAGATCGACGGGCCGCTGCGCGATGTCTCCCTCTGCCACTGCGTCGAGTGCCGGCGCTGGCACGGGCACGTCTGCGCCATGACCTCCGCGCCGCGTGAGCGCCTGCGCTTCGTGAGCGACGACGGCCTGCGCTGGATCGACAGCCCCGAAAGCGACGCGCACGCGCGCAGGGGCTTCTGCCGAGAGTGCGGCTCGAGCCTGTTCTGGGACGCGCCCGATCGGGAGACGATCAGCATCTCGGCCGGCGCGCTCGACCCGCCCACGGGCCTGCACACGACGGTCCAGATCTACACGCACCAGGCGAGCGACTACTACGAGCTCGATCCGTCGCTCGAGCCCGGCTAGTGGACGCTCAGCCGTCGTCCTGACTGAAGGCCCAGCGCACCTCGCCGATGGACAGGCCCGCCGCAACGCAGGCGAGCAGCTTCATGCGCGCGGCCTGAGGCGAGAGAAAGCCGGCGGGGATGATCGCCGTATCGCGCAGGTCCTGCTCCGAGCCCGGGTAGCCGTAGGTCGCGGAGAGGATCACTCCACGCTCGGGACGGCAGTAGGCCACGACCGGGATGCGCTCCGCCGCCTCTGCCCAGAGCTCGAGCACGGGCGGAGCGAGGTGCCCAGCGCCGAGCGTGCCGATGACCATGCCGTCCGGATCGGTTGCAAGCGCCGCCCGCGCCAGCGTGCCGTCGTCCCCCGCGGCCGTCGGCACGACCAGCACCGACCCGTCGAGGCTCGGCGGGTCGAGCGGGGGGTTGCGAGGGATGCGCGACCAGATGATCGGATGCCCCTCGGTCACGCGGCCAAGCGGTCCGGTTTGGGGTGAGGAGAAGGCCACGAGGGAGACCGTGTCGGTCTTGCGCACCCCACGCGCGTGATGGATCTCGCCGCCGAAGCAGACCAGCACACCCATCCCGGCAGCCTCGGCGCTCGCGGCAACGCTCACCGCGTCGACGAGGTTCGCCGGGCCGTCCGCGCCCGGCGCCGAGGCGGGCCGGATTGCTCCGGTGAAGACGATCGGCGCGTCGGCATCGTGGAGGATGTCGCACAGCATCGAGGTCTCCTCGAGCGAGTCGGTGCCGTGGGTAACGACCACGCCGGTGCCCTTGCGAGCCGCGTCGCGGGCCTGGCGGCACACCTCGAGCTGGTCATCCAGGCTCAGGTGGGCGCTCGGCTTGTTGAACACCGTGCGGCTCCGGAGCCCCGCGAAGGCCGCAAGCCGGGGTACGTCGGCGATCAGGCCATCGCCGTCGAGCTCCGGCACGGCGCCCGCCTCCCCCTTCATGGAGATGGTCCCTCCCGCGGCCAGTACGAGCACCTGGCGCGCATTCGGCAGCTCGGCGGTCCGGTTCACAGGCTCTACTGGTACCAGCTCTTCGGCGGCTCGCGCGGCGTCGACTCCATGAAGCTCTTGCTGTAGCGCGGCGGCCGCCGCTCGGTCTCTTCGAGGAGCTGATTCCACAGCCTGCGAACCACCTTCGGGTGGCGCCTCGAGAGCTCGCGGGTCTCGTGCGGGTCGGCCGCGATCTCGTAGAGCATGTTCCAGGACTTGTCGTTCCGGGCGATCAGCTTCCAGCGGTCGTCGCGCACGAACGAGAAGTTCGCGTAGCCGCCGTAGGCGAAGGGCCGCTCCGCCGCGGGCTCGTCGCCGTCGAGGAGCGGCGACAGGTCGGTGCCGTCGAGGCTTCGGGCAGGGTGCTGGCCCGCCATGCTCATGAGCGTCGGGCCCATGTCGACGGTCGTGGCGAAGTAGTCGCTCTTCTTGCCCGCCCCGCGGCCGTCGGGCGAGCGCAGCATCAGCGGCACGTGGATCAGCTCCTCGAACAGGTAGCTGTCGGACTTGCCGGTCAGCTCGTGCTCGCCCAGGAAGACGCCGTGGTCCGAGATCAGGCCCACGACGGTGTCGTCGGCGCGGCCCTGCTGCTTCAGCTCACGTATGAAGTGGCCGAGCCAGGTGTCGACCATCGTGAGGCAGGCGGCGTAGGTGGCCTTCACCAGACGGATCTGGGACCTCGTGAGGTAGTCCGAGTTGCGGTAGCGGACGTCTGCGATCCCGGGCAGCTCGCTGTCCGTGTACATGTCGAGGTACTTGCGCGGCGGTGCCCACAGCTCGTGCGGTGAGAACGAGTCGACGACGAGCAGGAAGGGCTTGTGGCGTCCGGCCTGCTGCATCACCTGCTCCCCCCAGCGGAACACGCGCGCGGCGGCGTGCTCGGTCTCGTCCACCCCCCTGCCGTTGTCCGCGAGGAACTGCCGCACGCGCCAGATCAGGTGCTCCTCACGCATGATCGGCGGCAGCCGGCGGACTGCCTCGCTGCGCGGGACGGTGTGCGCGTCGCGGCGCTCGCCGCGCTGCCCGAGCACGGCGACGTAGCGGTCCCAGGTCTGGCGGAACGGCTCGAACGGGCCCGAGTGGCTGAGAAACGGGTTGTCGCTCACGTACGCGGTCCAGTAGCCGCGCCGGCGCATGACCGTGCTGAGGTTCTCGGTGCCGGGCGGTAGCGGCTGCCAGCCCGGGCGCTTCGCCATCCCGTACCAGGGCTGCCAGTTGTCGAAGGGGTAGACCCGCTTGGCGGTCATGATCGAGCGCCGCGCCGGGACCGTGGCCATCGCCTCCGGGTAGACGCGCGTGAATCGCAGGCTCTCCCCCGCGAGGGCGTCGAGGTTGGGCGTCCGCGCGTCCCCGCCGTAGGCGCCGACGTGATCCGGACGCAGGGTGTCGATCACGATCAGGACGATGTTGCGCGGCCGCCGGCGCCGCTCGGAGTCGGCGCTCAGCGCATCGACGAGGCCGCAGCCGCTCAGGCCGAGCGCGGCGGCGCCCGCGCCGGCCGTCTTCAAGAGATCGCGGCGCCTTAGTTCGAGCGCGGCACTTTCCCTAAGGTGTTCCGCGTCGTCCGCCTCGCCTTTTCTTCCGTGTCCGTTCGTCACTGGTCAGCGCAACACCGCGTCCGCCTGCCCGTTGCGGCCCTGGCGACGGTGCTGCTTGCCGTGATCTTCGCAACTGCACCCGTCGTCGCCTCCGCGCAGCCGAACGTCCTGGTCCTGATGACTGACGACCAGACCGCGGATTCGACGTGGGCGATGCCGTGGACGCGCGAGCTGATCGGCGCGGAGGGCGTGACTTTCACGAACAGCTTCGTCAGCTACCCGCGCTGCTGTCCCTCGCGCGCGACCTTCTTCACCGGGCAGTACGCCCACAACCACGGCGTCCTCTCGAATACGCTGCCGTTCGGCAGCTACGACCGGCTCGACACCTCGAGCTGGCTTCCCGGCTGGCTGCAGGCCGCCGGTTACCGGACTGCACACCTCGGCAAGTTCCTGAACGGCTACGGGGACGCGAACCCGACTGAGGTGCCGCCGGGCTGGGACGAGTGGTACGCGACGACCGGCCGCGAGACCTACCGCTACTGGGGCTACACCGTCAACGAGAACGGCGAGCTCGAGACCTACGGCCGCGACGGCGACCCGGACCTCTACGCGACCGACTTCCAATCGCGACGCGCGTCCGAGCTCGTCGAGGAGCTCGCAGCCGCCGAGAGGCCCTTCTTCCTGTCGGTCGGCTTCCTCGCACCCCACACCGGCGGGCCTTCGGAGCCGGGCGACCCGCCCGGCGTCGCCACCCCCGCCGTGGCGCCACGCCACCGTGGAGCGTTCGACCTGAGGCCGCTGCCGCGCCCGCCCGGCTTCGGCGAGCGCAACGTCGCCGACAAGCCGCCGCGGATCAAGCGCCTACCGCTCCTGCGGGCGGCCCGGGTCCAGCAGATTCGCCAGAAGTACCGGCAGCGGCTCGAGGCTCTGCTGGCCGTCGACGAGGGGGTCGAGCGGATAGTCGGCGCTCTGCGGGACTCGGGGGAGCTCGAGAACACGCTCGTCATCTTCACCTCTGACAACGGCTTCTTCCACGGCGAGCACCGGATCTGGAGCGGCAAGGCACAGGTCTACGAGCCCGGGATCCGGGTGCCGCTGATGATGCGCGGGCCGGGCATCCCGCCCGGCCGCCGCGCGAGCCGGATCGTCGGCAACGTGGACCTCGCGCCGACGATCCTCGAGGCGGCCGGAGTAACACCCTGGCATGCGCTCGACGGGCGCTCGCTGCTCCCGCTCGCGCGCGGACCGGTGCCGCGCTGGCGCGACCAGCTGCTGCTCGAGGGCGGCGACCGGCTCGGGCTCGACTACGACGGCATCCGCACTCCGCGCTATGTCTACGCGGAGCACCGTGGCGGCGCACGCGAGCTCTACGACCTGAAGCTCGACCCCTACCAGCTACGGAGCGTCCACAACTCGCCGGCGTATGCGGCAGTCCGCGCCGCGCTGGAGCTGCGACTCGCCAACCTGCGCATCTGCGCAGGCAGCAACTGCCGCGTCGCGGCCGGGGGCCTGCCGCGGCCGGGCTCCGGCGTTGGGCTGCCGCCCCCGTGAGGGCGATCCAGATAGCCGAGCTGACCGGACCGCGCCACGCGCTGCGCGAGGCCGACCTGCCCGACCCCGAGCCGTCGCACGCGCTGACTCCGGGTCGCGGCGTGATCGTGGAGGTGCACGCCGCCGGCGTGTCGTTCCCGGAGCTGCTGCAGACGCGCGGCGAGTACCAGACGAAGCCGGACCTGCCGTTCGTGCCGGGCAGCGAGGTGGGCGGTGTCGTCCTAAGCGCCCCCGACGGCGCCGGCGTCGCCCCCGGCGACCGCGTGGCGGCGTTCTGCATGCTCGGCGGCTTCGCCGAAACCGCCGTCGCGCCGGAGCACTTCGTGTTCCCCCTCCACGACGGGCTCGACTTCGCGCAGGGAGCCGCCCTCGTCCTCAACTACCACACCGCCTACTTCTCGCTCGTGACGCGCGGGCGCTATTCGGAGGGCGAGACCGTGCTGGTGCACGGCGCTGCGGGCGGAGTCGGCACGGCCGCTCTGCAGGTCGCCAAGGGGCTCGGCGCGCGCACGATCGGCGTGGTCTCGAGCGACGAGAAGGAACGCGTGGCCCGCGAGGCGGGCGCCGACGAGGTGGTGCGCTCGGACGGGCCCTGGAAGGACGAGGTGAAGGAGCTCTCCGGCGGCGGCGTCGACATCGTGATCGACCCCGTCGGGGGCGACCGCTTCACGGACAGCCTGCGCTCGCTGCGCGAGGGCGGCCGC
This sequence comes from uncultured Thermoleophilaceae bacterium, assembly GCA_963827065.1. GTDB lineage: Bacteria > Actinomycetota > Thermoleophilia > Solirubrobacterales > Thermoleophilaceae > JACVRW01. The sequence continues at coordinate 55,422 of CAWGZM010000009.1, forward strand.
TGCGTGGTGGTCGGCTTCACGGGCGGCTCGATCCCGGAGGTGCGCGTGAACCGGCTCCTGCTGAACAACCTCGAGGTCGTGGGCGCGGGCTGGGGCGCCTACGTGATATCGAAGCCCGACATGGTGCGCTCGATCGGCGCGGCTTTAGGCCGGCTGGCCTCAGAGGGGTTCGTGAAGCCGATCGTGGGAGCCCGCTTCCCGCTGGCCGAGGCGGCGGAGGCGCTGGAGCTGCTGGACTCGCGCGGCGCTACGGGCAAGGTCGTGCTGGACGTCCGATAGGGGCCTAGCCCCCCTCCGGCCGCACCAGCTCCAGCACCGGGCGCTTCGGCGGGCGCCCGTCGCCGGACGAGACGCCGCGGGCGCGGCGCAGCAGCCACGGGGCGAGGTGCTTTACCACCCAGACGGTGTTTGCGGACACGGAGGTGACCACCCTTGGGCGCGGTGCAGGCGGGAGCGGATCGGTCCAGGACCGGCTCGCGCCTTCGATCCCGATCGCGTCCGCGAACCCCTCGGCGATGCGGGCGTGGCCGTCCGGGTTCGCGTGCAGGCGGTCTGTGTGCCAGAGGCGGCGGTCGCCGGTGCCGGCCCGCTCGAAGTCGACGATCAACGCGCCGTGGCGCTCCGCGATCTGGCGCAGGCGCTCGTTGAACGCAAACACACGCGCGCGGGCCACGCGGGCGAGCGGGTTGACCGCAACGGGATCGGGGAACGTCATCGTGGCGACCGTCGCGCCCTGAGCGCTGAGCGCGCCGATCATCGTTTCGAGGTATCCGGAGGTGGCGTCGAGGTCGCAGCGCGGCCTCAGCGTGTCGTTGAGCCCCGCGACCACGGTTGCCAGGTCGGGCTCCAGCGCGAGCGCCGCAGCCAACTGCTCATCGTGCACCTGGCGGGCCAGCTTGCCGCGGACCGCGAGGTTCGCGTACAGGAGACCGGGGCTCGCCTGGGCCATGCGCTCGGCGAGCCGGTCGGCCCAGCCGCGGTAGCCACTCCCGTCCGGATAGGGATCCTCGAGCCCCTCGGTCGTGCTGTCGCCGATCGCCACGTAGCGCAGGAACGCCATCGCACTCAATTCCTAGCAGGGTGCGTAGTCTGCGCCTCATGGGTCGCGCCGAGATCAGGTCATGGCTGATGGACATGGACGGCGTGCTCGTGACCGAAGAAAACGCCATTCCGGGAGCCCCCGAGTTCATCGCCCGCCTGACCGAGCTGGGGATCCCGTTCCTCGTGCTCACAAACAACTCGATGTACACGCGCCGCGACCTGCGCGCCCGGCTCAGGCGCAGCGGCCTGGACCTGCCCGAGGAGTCGATCTGGACCTCGGCGCTCGCGACGGCCGGGTTTCTCGACGATCAGCGCCCGGGCGGCTCGGCGTTCGTGGTCGGCGAGGCCGGCCTGACGACGGCGCTGCACCAGAACGGCTACACGATCACCGACCGCGACCCCGACTATGTCGTGCTGGGCGAGACGCGCACGTACAGCTTCGAGCGGATCACGCGGGCGATCCAGCTGATCCACGCGGGCGCGCGCTTCATCGCCACGAACCCCGACAACGTCGGCCCCTCGCCCGACGGGCCGCTGCCCGCCACCGGCTCGGTCGCGGCGCTGATCAGCCGCGCCACCGGTGTCCAGCCCTACTACGTCGGCAAGCCCAACCCGCTGATGATGCGCTCGGCCCTGAACACGATCGACGCCCACTCCGAGACCACGGCGATGATCGGCGACCGCATGGACACCGACATCGTGTCGGGCCTGGAGGCGGGCCTTGAGACCGTGCTGGTGCTGAGCGGCGTCACCGTGCGCGCGGACGCGGAGCGGCATCCGTACCGGCCGTCGCGGATCGTCGACTCGGTAGCCGACCTGGTCGGCGAGCTCAGCTCGTGAGTGGGGCGGGACGCAGACCCGACGCGGCGCAGCACCTGCGCGACCTCGCGCGGCTGCGCCGCGTGCGCGACCGCATCGACCGGGAGTACGCGCAGCCGCTGGACGTCGAGGCACTCGCCCGCGACGCGCACATGTCGGCCGGGCACTTCAGCCGCGAGTTCCGGCTCGCCTACGGCGAGTCGCCGTACAGCTACCTGATGACGCGGCGCATCGAGCGCGCGATGGCGCTGCTGCGTCGTGGCGACCTCAGCGTCACCGAGGTCTGCTTCGAGGTCGGCTGCTCGTCGCTCGGCACCTTCAGCACTCGCTTCACCGAGTTGGTCGGTATGCCGCCCAGCACCTACCGGCGGCACGCGGCGGGCGCGACGGCGGGGATGCCGCCGTGCGTGGCGAAGCAGGTGACCAAGCCGATCAGGAATCGAGAAGCGCCGGTCCCGAGCCGCGCCTAGGGTTCCCAGCCATGGACCTAACCATTCACCAGACCTTCCTCCCGTACGACGATCCGGACGCCTCCCTGGCCTTCTATCGCGACAACCTCGGCTTCGAGGTCCGCAACCACGTCGAATACAACGGGATGCACTGGATCACCCTCGGTCCCGCCCACCAGCCCGACACGTCGATCGTCCTGCACCCGCCGGGCGCCGACCCGGGCATCACCGACGACGAGCGTCGCACGATCGCCGAGATGATGGCCAAGGGCACCTACGCCAGCATCAACCTGGGCACCAAGGACCTCGACGGCACGTTCGAGCGCCTCCAGGCCGGCGGCGGCGGCGAGGTGGTCCAAGAGCCGATCGACCAGCCGTACGGGATTCGCGACTGCGCCTTCCGCGATCCCTCGGGCAACCTGCTGCGCATCCAAGAGCTGCGCTAGCCGTCATGGCCACCCAGACGAAGAAGCGGTCGCCCGCGCCGCACGCTGCCGACAGCCACGAGTTGATCCGCGTGCACGGCGCGCGCGTGAACAACCTCAAGGACGTCAACATCGAGATCCCGAAGCGCCGGCTGACGGTGTTCACCGGCCTCTCCGGCTCGGGCAAGAGCTCGCTGGTGTTCGGCACGATCGCCGCGGAGTCGCAGCGCCTGATCAACGAGACCTACAGCGCCTTCGTGCAGGGCTTCATGCCGACGACGGCGCGGCCCGAGGTCGACGTACTCGAAGGGTTGACGACGGCGATCAGCGTCGACCAGGAGCGGATGGGGGCCAACCCCCGCTCGACGGTCGGCACCGCCACCGACGCCGACGCGATGCTGCGCATCCTCTTCAGCCGGCTCGGGCAGCCGCACATCGGCTCCCCCGGCGCGTACTCCTTCAACGTCGCCTCCGTCCACGGGAGCGGCGGGATCACGGTCGAGCGCGGCGAGAAGACCAGGACCGAGAAGGCGACCTTCAGCCGCACCGGCGGCATGTGCCCGCGTTGCGAGGGCCGCGGCTCGGTCAGCGACTTCGATCTGTCCGCGCTCTACGACGACAGCAAGTCGCTCAACGAGGGGGCGCTCACGATCCCCGGCTACAGCATGGACGGCTGGTATGGCCGGATCTTCCGCGGCTGCGGCTACTTCGACCCGGACAAGCCGATCAAGAAGTTCAACAAGCGGGAGCTTCACGATCTGCTCTACAAGGAGCCGACGAAGATCAAGGTCGAGGGGATCAACCTCACCTACGCGGGGCTGATCCCGCAGATCCAGAAGTCGATGCTGTCCAAGGACGTCGACGCGATGCAGCCGCACATCCGCGCCTTCGTGGAGCGGGCAGTGGTGTTCACCACCTGCCCCGACTGCGATGGCACCCGGCTCAGCGAGGCGGCTCGGTCGTCGAAGATCGACGGCGTCAGCATCGCCGACGTCTCCGCGATGCAGATCAGCGACCTCTCCGAGTGGGTGCGTGGCCTCGACGAGCCGTCGGTGGCACCGTTGCTCGAGGCGATGCAGGAGACCCTCGACTCGTTCGTGGAGATCGGGCTGGGCTACCTCTCGCTCAACCGGCCGTCGGGCACGCTCTCGGGCGGCGAGGCACAGCGCACCAAGATGATCCGCCACCTCGGGTCGTCGCTCACCGACGTCACCTACGTCTTCGACGAGCCCACCATCGGCCTGCACCCCCATGACGTCGAGCGGATGAACGACCTGCTGCTGCAGCTGCGCGACAAGGGCAACACGGTGCTCGTCGTCGAGCACGAGCCCGAGACGATTGCGATCGCCGACCACGTCGTCGATCTCGGCCCCGGCGCCGGCGCTGCCGGTGGCGAGGTGGTGTTCGAGGGCACGCTCGACGGGCTGCGGGCCAGCGGCACGATGACCGGGCGTCACCTGGACGACCGGGCCGCCCTCAAGGAGGAGGTGCGGACGCCGACCGGCACGCTGGAGATCCGCGGCGCCGAGCACCCACAACCTGCAGGACGTGGATGTCGACATTCCGCTCGGCGTGCTGGTCGGGCTGACCGGGGTCGCCGGCTCCGGCAAGAGCTCGCTGATCCAGGGCTCGGTGTCCGGGCGCGACGAGGTCGTGACGGTCGACCAGACCGCCATCCGCGGCTCGCGACGGAGCAACCCGGCGACCTACACCAAGCTGCTCGACCCGATCCGCAAGGCCTTCGCGAAGGCCAACGGCGTGAAGCCCGGGCTGTTCAGCGCCAACTCCGACGGCGCCTGCCCCAACTGCAACGGCGCCGGCGTCATCTACACCGATCTGGCGATGATGGCCGGTGTCGCCACCACCTGCGAGGAGTGCGAGGGCAAGCGCTTCCAGGCCGAGGTGCTCGAGTACGAGTTCGGCGGCAAGGACATCAGCGAGGTGCTCGCGATGTCGGTGACCGAGGCCGAGGAGTTCTTCGGCGACGGCGAGGCGCGCACGCCGGCCGCGCACAAGATCCTCGAGCGGCTCGCCGACGTCGGGCTCGGCTACCTCAGCCTCGGCCAGCCGCTCACGACCCTGTCGGGCGGCGAGCGGCAGCGGCTCAAGCTCGCCACCCACATGGCCGAGAAGGGCGGCATCTACGTCCTCGACGAGCCGACCACCGGCCTCCACCTGGCCGACGTCGAGCAGCTGCTCGGCCTGCTCGACCGGCTCGTCGACTCCGGCAAGTCAGTCGTTGTCATCGAGCACCACCAAGGGGTCATGGCGCACGCCGACTGGATCATCGACCTGGGCCCCGGCGCCGGCCACGACGGCGGCCGGATCGTCTTCGAGGGCACACCGGCCGACCTCGTCGCCGCCCGGTCCACCCTCACCGGCGAGCACCTCGCGGCCTACGTCGGCAGCTGACCGAGGCCTCTCGCACTAGCTGCCCGAGCGCTGCCCCCCCGGCGCGACGAGATGTCCTGGGTCGAGCTGCGTGGGGCCGGGGCTCTCATCGATCGCTCATCTGCAAGACGGACGATCGCCGCTGATGGGCGAATCCTGGGTCCGGCCCGCCGAAAAACGCTGTCACAGGGAGCCGGCCTGTCTCGTCCAAGGGGTGAACGAACGAGAAAGGAGCCGTCATGAAGATCTTCGTAGCAGGCGCAACCGGCGCACTCGGCAAGCCGCTGGTGAGGCAGCTGGTCGAGAGAGGACACGAGGTCACGGGCATGACGCGCAGCGAGTCGAAGAAGGACCTCCTGCGCGAGCTGGGTGCAACGCCCGCGGTGGCCGACGCGCTCGACCCGGACGGGGTCGCGCGCGCGGTCGCGGAGGCGGACCCAGACGTAATCGTCCACCAGCTGACCGCGATCAGCGACTTCAACCCCCGCCACATGGAGCGCGACTTCGCTCTCACGAACCGACTGCGGACCGAAGGCACGGACCACCTGCTCGCCGCCGGCCGCGCGGTCGGCGTCAAGCGCTTCGTCGCGCAGAGCTTCGCGCCGTGGCCGTACGCGCGCACGGGCGGCATGGTCAAGTCAGAGGACGACCCGCTCGACACGTCGCCGCCCGGCCAGATCCGCACGACGCTCGAGGCGATCAAGTACCTCGAGCGGGCGGTGACGGGCGCGGACTGGACCGAGGGCATCGCGCTCCGCTACGGCGGCTTCTACGGGCCGGGGACCTCGATCGGCCTTGACCCGCCCGGCGAGCAGATCGAGATGATCCGGCAGCGCAAGTTCCCGATTGCGGGCAAGGGCACCGGCGTGTGGTCGTTCATCCACATCGAGGACGCCGCGAGCGCCACGGTCGAGGCGGTCGAGCACGGCACGCGTGGCGTCTACAACGTGGTCGACGACGAGCCGGCGCCGGTCTCCGAATGGCTGCCCGAGCTCGCGAAGGCGGTCGGGGCCAAGCCACCCCGCCGCGTTCCGCTCTGGCTCGGCCGGCTCGCAGGCGGCGAGGTGGTTGGGATCATGATGAGTGAGTTGCGTGGCCAGTCCAACACCAAGGCGAAGCGCGAGCTCGGCTGGCAGCCGCGCTACCCGAGCTGGCGCGAGGGCTTCGCGCGGGGACTCGGCTGAGCGATGGCCAGCACGGACCTGTTCGAGGAGCTGCGTCCGCCGGCCTTCGCGATCGCCTACCGGATGCTCGGGAGTGTGAGCGAGGCCGAGGACGTGGTGCAGGAGGGCCTCCTGCGGCTGCACCGCACCCTCGAGGAGGGGGAGCGGATCGAGTCACCGCGGGCCTACGTCTCCACCGTGGTGACGCGGCTCGCGATCGACCAGCTCCGCTCGGCGCGGGTCCGGCGCGAGACCTACACCGGCGAGTGGCTGCCCGAGCCGCTCGTCGCGGCGGAGGAGGGCGACCCGGCCTGGGAGGCCGAGCTGGCCGACTCGCTCTCCTTCGCCTTCCTCGTGGTGCTCGAGAGCCTTTCGCCCGAACAGCGCGCGGCCTTCCTGCTGCGCGAGGTGTTCGACTACCCGTACGACCGCATTGCCGAGATCGTCGGCAAGAGCGAGGACAACGTCCGTCAGCTCACTGCCCGGGCGCGCCGTCACGTGGAGGAGCGCAAGCCGCGCTACGAGCCCTCGGCCGAGCTTCGCAACGAGCTCGCGCACCGCTTCATCGCCGCCGCCCGCGAGGGAGAGCTCGGCGAGCTCGAGGCGCTGCTTGCCGAGGACGTCGTCCTGCATGGCGACGGCGGCGGCAAGGCGCCGGCGATCGCCAGGCCGCTCGCGGGCCGCGAGCGCGTGGCCAAGACGCTCGCCTCCTGGGCGCTCAGCGGCGAACGCGCCGGCGGGTTCGAGCTCCGGCCGGTCGAGGTCAACGGCCAGCCCGGTGCGCTCACGATCGACGCGCTGGAGCAGACGATCCTCGGCGTGCTCGTCTTCGACATCGCCGACGGCCGCATCCAGGCCATCAACTCGGTGGTCAACCCGGACAAGCTGCGCCACCTGGGCCCGCTCGGGGACCCCTACGCGTTTCTGCGGCGCCGCTCGAAGAACGGCTAGTGCTCGACGAAGTAGCCGCCGCTCTGGCCGCTCGAGTAGAAGCGGCTCGTGATCGTCTTCTTGCGCGTGTAGAACTCGACCGCGTCCGGCCCGTGGGCGTGCAGGTCGCCGAGGAAGCTGTCTTTCCAGCCTGAGAACGGGAAGAACGCGACCGGCGCGGCCACGCCGATGTTGACGCCGACCATGCCCGCCTCCACGTCGTGCTTGAAGCGGCGAACGGCGGCGCCCGACTCGGTGAAGATCGAGACGCCGTTGCCGAAGCGGCTCTTCGAGATGGCGTCGATCGCCTCGTCGAGCGTGTCGACGTGCACGAGCGAGAGCACCGGGCCGAAGATCTCCTCGCTCACGATGTCCATCTCCGGCGTGGCGCCGTCGAGGATGGTCGCGCCGACGTAGCAACCGCTCTCGTCGCCCGCCCCGCGTCCGTCGACGAGCAGTGACGCGCCCTCCTCGAGGCCGCGCTCGATCATCGACAGGATGCGCGCCTTGGCCTTCTCCGAGACCACCGGGCCGAGCTCCGTGTCCTCGTCGAGACCGTCGCCGACTCGCACCGACTCGGCCGCCTCGCGCAGCGCCGGCAGCAGCCGCTCGCGCGCCTCACCCACCGTGACGACCACCGAGCCGGCCATACAGCGCTGGCCGGCAGCGCCGAAGGCCGAGCCCATGATGCCCTTGACGGTCGCTTCGATCACCGCGTCCGGCATCACGACCATGTGATTCTTCGCTCCGCCGAGCGCCTGCACGCGCTTGCCGGCCTTGGCCGAGCGCTCGTAGACGATGCGCGCCACCGGCGCGCTGCCCACGAACGAGACGGCGTCGATGCCGGGATGGTCCAGGATGCCCTCCACGACCTCGCGGCCGCCGTTGACGAGGTTGACGACGCCGTCCGGCAGGTCGAGCGAGTCGAGCACCTCGAAGGCGAGCTGCTGGGTCAGCGGCACCTGCTCCGACGGCTTCAGCACGAACGTGTTGCCGCACGCGATCGCAAACGGCAGGAACCAGAACGGCACCATCGCCGGGAAGTTGAACGGCACGATCGCCGCGCAGACGCCGACCGGCTGGCGGATCGTCTCCGCGTCGATGTTGCGCGAGACGTCCTCGAGGATGCGCCCCTGCATCGTGGTCGGGATCGCGCACGCCGCCTCGACCATCTCGATCATGCGCGCCACCTCGGCGCGGGCGTCGCCGATCGTCTTGCCCATCTCGGAAGTGACGGAGCGCGCCAGGTCCTCGCGGCGGTTGTTGAGGCCCTCACGCAGCCCGAACAGGAGCCGCGCCCGCGCTATCACCGACACGTCGCGCCAGGCGGGCAGCGCCGCACGCGCCGCGGCCACAGCGGCGTCGAGATCGGCGGCCGATGACAACGGCACGCGCGCGAGCGTCTCGCCGGTCGCGGGATTCGTGACGTCGAGTGCCTCGGTGCCCGCCGCGGCGGTCCACTTCCCGGCGATGTAGTTATCGAGCAGGCGAGTCTGAGTTGCGGCTTCCATCGAGGGTCCACTCATGGTCGGGGTCATTCGCGATCGCCCAGGCCCGGGCGGGGCCGGCCATCACATTCAGGTAGTACAGCGCATAGCCGGGGGGCGCAGAGACCGTGTGGTAGCCGCGCGGCACCAGCACCACGTCTCGATCGCGTGCCGCGACCGACTCGTCGAGCGTGCCGTCGTCCGTGTACACGCGCTGCAGGGCAAACCCGGGCGCGGGCGTGACGCGGTGGTAATAGGTCTCCTCGAGCAGCGACTCCTCGGGCAACGCGTCGCGGTCGTGCTTGTGCGGCGGGTAGCTCGACCAGTGGCCCTCCGGTGTGAGCACCTCGCAGACGAGCAGCGAGTCCGCCTCGCGGTCGCCCATCAGGATCGGGTGGATGCTCCGCTCCTGCGCGCCGTACCCGCGCACCTCCACGTTTACGTCGGCGGCGGGCAACACGCGCGCTGCGGCTCCGGAGGCCGCCGGGGCGAAGCAGAGCCCCAGCTCCGCCCCACCCCGGCCACCCTGGAGGGAGAGGTTCGTTCGCGGCGGCAGGTAGGCGGCATCGGGCATCCCGGAGAAAGGGTCCGAGCGGCCGCCGAGGTCGTGCCAGTCGCCGTGCTCGGAGAGCACGTGGGCGCTTCCTTCGATCACGACGACGCAGAGCTCGCGGTCGCCCGTGCTGCGGCGAACGAGCCCACCCTCGGCCAGCGTGATCACCTCGAAGCCGACGTGCCCCCAGCCCGCCGATTCGGGAGTTACCAGGACGAGGCTGCCGTCCTCGGCAGGCTGCTGTCGGGGCCGCACGAGGAGCTTGCTCACAGGGGCCGCTCCACGTAGCTGCGCTGGTCCTCGCGGGCGCGCTCGTACTCATCGCGGGCGGCGCGGACCGCCGGGTCGTTCGACACCTCGGCCACCGGCACGTCCCACCAGCCCTCGTAGCTCGGCACGCCCGCATAGCGGTCCACCTCGACGTGGACGACGACCGGGCCGCTCTCCGCCTTGGCGGCCTCGAGCGCGTCGCGCAGCTCGTCGATCGAGCGCGCCCGCAGCAGCCGCGATCCGAGCGCCTCGGCGCTCGCGCCGAGGTCGATCGGCAGTGCCTCGAGCTCGTCGGCCGGGCCGTCGCCGCCCTCGGCATCGAGCACGGGAGCGCCGTTGCCGCTGCGCCGGTAGTGGGTGCCGAAGCCGGCGTCGCCGATCGAGCGTGAGAGCGCGCCGATCGACGCGTAGCCGTGGTTGTCGACGAGCACGATCACGAGCTTCACGCCTTCCGCGACCGCCGTGACGAGGTCGCCCGGCGCCATCAGCCAGGAGCCGTCGCCGACCATCACGAACACCTCGCGATCGGGCGCCGCGAGCTTGACGCCCATGCCGCCGGGCAGCTCGTAGCCCATGCACGAGTAGCCGTACTCGACGTGATAGCCCTTCGGGTCGCGGGCCCGCCAGAGCTTGTGCAGGTCGCCGGGCATCGAGCCTGCTGCGCACACGACGACGTCGCGTGGCCCGGCTGCCTCGTTGACGGCGCCGATCACCTCGGCCTGGCTCGGCAGCGGCTCGTGCCCGGCGTGGGTCAAACGCTCGACCTCATCGCCCCACGCGCGCGCCTCCTCGGAAGCGCGGCGGGTCCACGCCTCGTCGGAGCGCCAGCCCCCGAGCGCCTCCGTCAGCGCCGCGAGCGCGAGCTTGGCGTCGGCCTCGAGCGCCAGCCCGCTGTGCTTGGCGGCGTCGAAGCTCGCCACGTTGATGTTCACGAAGCGCACATCCGGGTCCTGGAAGGCCGACTTCGAGGCGGTCGTGAAGTCGCTCCAGCGTGTCCCGACTCCGATCACGAGGTCGGCCTCGCGGGCGAGCCGGTTGGCGGCAAGCGTCCCGGTTGCGCCGACCGCGCCGAGGGCGAGCAGGTGCTCGGAGGGAAGAGCGCCGCGGCCCGCCTGCGTCTCGCAGACGGGGATGCCGGCAGCGTCGGCGAGCGCGCGCAGCTCCCCGGTCGCCTCTGAGTAGATGACGCCACCGCCGGCCACGATCAGCGGGCGGCGGGCGGCGCGCACCAGGTCGGCCGCGCGCGCGAGCGCGTCGGGGGCGGGCGGCCGCCGGAAGACGGTCCACATGCGTGGCTCGAGGAAGGAGGCGGGCACGTCGAGTGCCTCGGTCTGCACGTCCTCCGGTAGCGCGAGCGTCACGGTGCCCGTCTCGGCCGGGTCGGTGAGCACTCGCATCGCCTCGAGCGCCGAGGGCACTATCTGCTCGGGACGCGTGATCCGGTCGAAGTAGCGCGACACGGGCCGGAAGCAGTCGTTGACCGACATGGTTGCGTCGTGCGGCGCCTCGAGCTGCTGGAGCACGGGATGCGGCGCGCGCGTGGCGAAGGTGTCACCCGGCAGCAGCAGCACCGGGAGGCGGTTGACGGTCGCGAGCGCGGCGCCGGTGACCATGTTGGTCGCGCCGGGACCGACCGAGCTCGTGCAGGCGAACGTGCCGAGCCGGTTCAGCTGGCGCGCGTAGCCCGAAGCGATGTGCACCATCGCCTGTTCGTTGCGGGCCTGCCGGTACCGCAACAGGTCGCGGTGCTGGTGGAGCGCCTGGCCGAGCCCGGACAGGTTGCCGTGCCCGAAGATCCCCCAACAGCCGCCGAAGAAGCGGCGCCGCTCGCCGTCGCGCTCGATCTCCTGGGCTGCCAGGAAACGCACCAGCGCCTGGGCCACCGTCAACCGCTCGGTCATGCCTCGATCTCCTCTCCGACCAGTTCCTTCAGCTCCTCGAGCGTCGGCATGTCGTCAGCACATGCGAGCCGCGAGGCCACGAGCGCGCCCGCAGCGTTGGCGAGCCGCAGCGCCCGCTCGGGTTCCCAGCCATTGACCAGCGCGTACGCCAGCGCCCCGCCGAAGGCGTCGCCCGCACCGAGCCCGTTCAGCACCTCGAGCCGCACCGGCTCGAGCTCGATCAGCCTGTCCTGCGTGCGGGCCAGCACCCCGTCAGGACCGCGCTTGACGATCGCCAGCTCGACCCCGAGCTCGAGCAGTGCCGCCGCCGCCTCGTGCGGGTCACGCGTGCCGACCGCCACCTCCACCTCGGACTGGTTCCCGACCGCCACCGTCGCGAGCCGGATCGCCGCTCGCGCCCAGCGGCCCGCCTCGTCGGCGTGAGGCCAGAACATCGGCCGGTGATCGATGTCGTGGACGGTGATCGCGCCCTCGTCTGCGTTGTGGCGCGCCTCGAGGGCGAGCACCGTTGCGGCGCGGCTCGGCTCCTGCGAGAGGCCCGTGCCGGTCGTCCACATGAGCCGCGCCGCGCGGATCGCGTCGAGGTCGAGCTCGTCCCGGTCGAGATTGAGGTCGGGCGCCTTCGGCTCGCGGTAGAAGAGCAACGGGAAGTCGTCGGGCGGGTGGATCTCACAAAAGGCGAGCGGCGTGCGCAGCTCCGGGTCCGTGCCGACCCAGCGGCGGTCGACCCCGAAGCCGTCGAGCGCCTGTCGCACGTACTTGCCGAAGGGATCGTCGCCCACCTTCGTGATGACGGCGGAGCGCGCACCGAGGCGCGCCGCGGCCACGGCAACGTTGGTGGGGCTGCCTCCCAGCGACTTCTGGAAGCTGCGCACGTCCTCGAGCGCCACGCCAATCTGTTCCGGGTACAGGTCGACCCCAACGCGGCCCATCGTGATCACGTCGAAGCGCTCGCTCATACGAGGCTGCCCTCGCGCTCGGCGCGCAGCCCGGCGAGCAGCGTCTCAACGTCCGGCAGGCGGGTGTCGAGCGCCCGCTCGGTCGCGCGGCCGCTCAGGCTCGTGTCATAGGGAACCGGCCCGGGCGGCAGCGCTTCGGCCCGCGGAGGACCGAAGTCGAGCAGCTCCGGGTCGAGGCCGAACGCCTCCGTGGTCCGCCGCGCGAGGGCGCGACGGTCGATCGCCTCCGAGCCGCAGCAGTGGAAGACGCCCTCGAGCCGGCGCTCGACGATGCCGTGAATGAGCCGGGCGGCCGTGCTCGCGAGCACCGGGCTGGCGACCATGTTGATTGCCTGGCTCTCCCAGACCGTGAAGCGCCGCCCATCGCCGAGCGCGTCTACGAGCGCCGCCACGAAGTAGCCGAAGCCGGCATCCTGACGCCGCGGCGCGTCGGGACGGGAGCGGTGTATGCCGTTGACGCCGGACAGACGTGCCACTGCGCCGTGCGCGGCGCGCTCCGCCACCACGAGCTCGGAGGCGGCCTTCAGGAACCCGTAGGCGTTGATCGGATTCGGCGGCGTCGTCTCGTCGGCACCGCTCTGGGTGCCGTCGAAGACCCAATCGGTCGAGACGAGCACGAGCTGGGCGCCGGCCGCGTCTGCGGCGTCGGCGAGCGCGCGTGTGCTGCCTACATAGGCCTCCCAAGCTTCCCTGCGCCGCGTGTACAGTGCGCCGAAGTCGTTCAGGATCGCGCAGTGGACGAGCGCGTCCGGGCGGAAGGCGGCCACCGAGGCCGCCACGGCCGCCGCGTCCGTCACGTCGAGCTGCTCGCGACCGGGCGCGAGCAGCTCCTCGCCCTCGGCCTCGAAGACGGCGGCGACGTTCGAGCCGACGAAGCCGCGCCCACCGGTCAGGAAGACCCTCATCGAGACGCCGCCACCTCCTCGACGCGCACCGCACGGCCCTCCTCGAGCGAACGTTGGGCGGCCAGGCCGATCACGAGCGGCGCGCGCGCGTCGCGCGTCGTCACCGGCGGCGGCTCGCCCGCCGCGACTGCCTCCACGAACGCGGTCCACTCGCGCACGTAGCTCTGTCGGTAGCGCTCGAGGAAGAACGCCTGCGGCACGGCCGTGCGCGTTCCCTCGGCGGTGCGCACGAGCCCGCTGTGGGCGACGGGGTTCTCGGAGGCCGCCATGCCGCGCGCGCCGAGCACCTCGACGCGCTGGTCGTAGCCGTAGGCGGCCTGACGGCTGTTGTCGATCACTGTGAAGCAGCCGCTCTCGTGGATGAGTGTCACGACGGCGGTATCCACGTCGTGCGCCTGGGCGTAGGCCTCCTGCACGCGGAGCGCGCCGCGGGCGAAGACCTCGACCACCTCGCTGCCCGTGACGAAGCGGGCCATGTCGAAGTCGTGGATCGTCATGTCGAGGAAGATCCCGCCGGACACCAGCACGTACGGAAGCGGGGGCGGCTCGGGGTCACGGCTCGTGATGCGCACGAGGTGGGGCTCCCCGACCGTGCCGTCGGCCACGGCCGTCCGCACGGAGGCGTGCGAGGGGTCGAAGCGGCGGTTGAAGCCGATCTGGAACGGCACGCCCGCGTCCTCGATCGCGGCGAGCGCGCGATCCAGCTCGTCGAGATGGAGCGACACCGGCTTCTCGCAGAACACCGGCTTGCCCGCCACGGCAGCGGCCAGCAGGAGGGACGCGTGGGAGTCGGTGCTCGAGCAGATCGCCACCGCGTCGACGTCGGGCGCGGCGAGCAGCTCCTGGGCTGTCGGCAGGGTGCGCACCCCGAGCTCGGCGCCGAGCGCCCGTGCCGCCTCGGGGCGAGCGTCGTTCACGGCCGCGACGTGCGCGCCCCGCACCTCGCCGGCGAGCAGGCGCGCGTGGGTCGAGCCGATCCGCCCGGCGCCGATCACCCCCACCCCGAGCGGCGTTCCAGCCGCTCCGGGCGTGGGCTCGCCGCGGGCGGCGGTCGTGGCGGCGGCGCCCATTCAGTCCTCCCTCAGCGAGACGACCTCTTCCCAGCGCCTGCTCTCGGCCGAACGCAGAAGGGCGGCCTGCACGGAGACCCAGGAAAGCGCCTCCTCGAAGCCCGGCCGGAACTGGCGCCGCTCGGCGAGCGCACAGCAGAACTCGTAGTCCTCGATCGTCACGAGGTCCTCGAAGCCGATGCCATTTGCGCCGCCCGGGACGAAGTTGCCGTGGTACGGGAAGCGATCGCCCGCGAGCACGCGCGTGAAGCCGCTGTCGAGCCCGTCGCCCGCGCGGTAGACCTGAAGCTCGTTCATGCGCTCGAAGTCCCAGCCGAGCGCACCCTTCGTCCCATAGACGTCGAAGGCGTTTTGGCTCTCCGGGCCGACCATCGTCCGGCTCGCCTCGAAGGTCCCGCGCGCGCCGTTCGCGAACTCGCAGAGCATCCCGGCGTAGTCCTCGTTCGTGACCGCCCCGCGCGGGTCGTCCTCGCCGCCGCGCCCGTAGTGGGTGCCCACGCCCGGCGCCGGCAGCGGCCGCTCGCCGATGAAGGTCGCGGTGGTGCCGACCACGCGTGTGATCGGCCCGACGAGCATGTGCGCGAGGTCGACCGAGTGGCTCATCAGGTCGCTCGTGGCGCCGTGGCCGGCCTCGTCGACGAGGAAGCGCCACGACAGCAGCCCGAGCGGGTCGCTCCCGTACATCGAGAAGAAGCGGCCGCGGTAGTTCGTGATCTCGCCGAGCTCTCCGGACTCGATCAGCTGGGCCGCCCGCTGGACGAGCGGCGCCCAGCGGAAGTTGTGGCCGACGCCGCTGATCACGCCCGCGCGCCGCGCCGCTCGCTCGGCGCGGACCGTCTGCTCCGGGGTGCCGCCCACGGGCTTCTCGCAGAACACGTCCTTGCCGGCGGCCGCGGCGGCCTCGATGAGCTCGACGTGCATCATGTTGGGCGCGGCGATGAAGACGGCGTCGACGCCCGGGTCGTCGATGACTGCGCGCCAGTCGCCGCTCGCCCGCGCGTAGCCGAAGTCGTCGACCGCCTCTTGCGCGCGCGCCGGCAGCTCGTCCGCACAGATGACGAGCTCGACGTCGAAGTCGCGCTCCGCGAACAGGGACGGGATGCGGCGCAGCGAGCGGCTGTGCGCCCGCCCGAGCCAGCCGAAGCCGATCAGCCCGACGCCGATGCGGCGGCGCGTGCCGGGGCGCCGCGTCGCGCCGAGCTCGAGGACGGCCGCGCCCTGCTCTCGCCGCTCCTCGCTCACCCCGCCTCCGGGCGGTCTGTCGACCGCTCCTCCGGGCGCTCGATCGTCTGCTCGAGCTCATGCGTCAGGTCATCGAGCTCTCCGCCGCCCGCCATCATCTTCACGAGCTCGTCGCGGCTGATCTCGCCGCGTTCCCACTTGCCGAGGAGCTTGCCGCGGTTCAGCACGACGAAGCGGTCGCCAACCGGATATGCGTGGTGCGGGTTGTGGGTGATGAAGATGACCCCCACCCCGCGCTCGCGCGCCTGCGCGACGTAGCGCAGCACGATCCCGGATTGCTTTACCCCGAGCGCCGAGGTCGGCTCGTCGAGGATCAGCACCTTGGCTCCGAAGTAGATCGCTCGCGAGATCGCAACCGCCTGGCGCTCGCCGCCCGAGAGCGTCCCGACCGGCTGGTCGGGGTCGCGCACGTCGATGCCCATCTTCGCCATCTCCTCGCGCATCGTCCGCTGTGCTCCCTTCACGTCGAGAACCTTCAGCGGGCCCAGGCTCTTCACGGGCTCCGAGCCCAGGAAGAAGTTGCGCCAGATCGACATGAGCGGCACCGTCGCGAGGTCCTGGTAGACGGTCGCGATGCCGCGGTCCCGCGCCTCGCGGGGCGAGCGGAAGTGCGTCTCCTCGCCGTCCACCATGAGCTCGCCATCGTCGTGCACGTGGACGCCCGAGAGGATCTTGATGAACGTCGACTTGCCGGCCCCGTTGTCGCCCAGGACACAGGTGACCTGGCCCTCGTGGACCGACACCGATACGTCCTTCAGCGCGATCACGTTGCCGAAGTACTTCGAGACTTCGCGCGTCTCGAGCAGTGGCGTGCCGTCGTTCACTTTCGGGCCCCTTCCGCGCTGCGCCGCACGATGTTGTTGACGAGCACCGCCAGCAGCAGGATCACGCCGAGGAACAGGAAGCGCCAGTCGGTGTCCCAGCCCGAGAACGAGATGCCGATGAACGCCATGCCGATGATGAGCGCGCCGATCGCGGCGCCGATCGCCGAGCCGTAGCCGCCTGTGAGCAGGCAGCCGCCGACCACCGCAGCGATGATGTAGTTGAACTCCTCGCCGACGCCCTGGCCGGCCTGCACCGAGGAGAGCCGCAGCGCGACCATGATCCCGACGAGCGCCGCGGCTAGCGACGTCGTCATGAAGAGGCCGATCTTCACGCGCGCGACGGGCACGCCGACGTTGCGCGCGGCGGTGGCGTCGCCGCCGACGCCGAAGATCCAGTTCCCGACGCGCGTGCGCGCGAGCACCCAGGTCGCCACGATCGTGATGACGATCCACCAGATCACCGTCAGCCGGAAGTCGTAGGTCGAGAACGACCCGCCGAAGATGTCGAACGCCGACTCGAAGCCGGAAACTTCGCCGAGGCCGCCGACGCGCACGGTGCCGGTGATCTCCTTCGTCACGCCGAGGTTGGCGCCCTGCAGGATGAAGAAGGTGGCGAGCGTGACGATGAAGCTCGGCAGCTTCGTCTTCACGACCATCATCCCGTTGATGAAGCCGACTGTCGCCGCGAAGACGAACGTCAGGACGATTGCGAACCAGATGTTCATGTCGAGCTCGGTTGCCAGGAGGCCCATCACGAGCCCGGCGCTGCCGGTCATCACGCCGGCCGACAGGTCGAACTCGCCGCCGATCATGAGCAGCGCGACCGCCACCGCAGGAATGCCGAGCGTCGAGGCGACGTCGGTCCAGTTGGCGGCGCCGTCGAGCGTCCCGAACTGATCCGTGGTGAGGGCGAAGAAGAGGAAGACGACGAGCGCCGCGAGCGCGGCCCCGAGCTCCGGCCGCCGCAGCAGCTTGGTCATGAAGCTGACGTCCGCAAGCCGGTCGTCGACGACCGACGTCGGCGGCGGCGCCCCCGGCGGCTCCGCGACTGTGGCCGGATCGCTCATCGCATTGCTCCCTCCCCCGGTGTCGCCGCGGCCGGCCCCGAAGAGCCGGCCGCGACACGACCCCGATTGGTCAGCGTGTGCCCTCCTCGGCCAACTGCTTGACCGTGGCTGCGTTGGCCTTGTCGACGAAGCCCGGGCCCGTGAGCACGGGCTGGCCCCCGCCGACCGTGTTGGCGTTGTCGTTGAACAGCTTCAGGAACACCACCGGGAGGTATCCCTGGAGGTACTGCTGCTGGTCGATCGCGAACTCGATCTCCCCGGCCTCGATGGCGTTGACCACGTCGCCGCTGAGGTCGAAGGTGGCGAGCTTCGCGTCAGAGCTCGCGCCCTGCACGGCGTCGCGCGCGGCGACGGCGATGTCGGGGTTGAGCGTCAGGACGGCGTCGATCGAGTCGTCCGACTCGAGCTTCGACTGGATCTCCGTGAGCGTGGTCGAGATGTCCTCGACGCCCTTGACCTGGAGGTTCTCGACTTCGCCGCCGAAGCCCTGCTTGGCACCGTCACAGCGCTGGTTGAGTCCGATGTTGGCCTGCTCGTGGATCACGCAGAGCAGCTTCTGAGAGCCGCCCTCGGCGAGCCGCCGGCCGGCCGCCTCGCCTGCGATCGCCTCGTCCTGGCCGACATGGGTGATCGCGCCCAGGTCGGCCGAGTCGGCCTGCCCGGAGTTGAGGGTGATGATCGGTATGCCGGCGTCGGCCGCCTTCTTCAGCGGGTCCACGAGCGCGTCCGGGTTGGGCGCGGAGACCGCGATGCCGTCGACCTTGTCGGTGACCGCCGCGTCGATCAGCTGCGCCTGCTTCTGAGGATCGTTGGCCGACTCGCTGTACTGGACCTCGACGCCCATGTCCTTGCCGGCCTGCTCAGCGCCGCGCTTGGCGACGGCCCAGAAGGAGTCTCCGGAGCCGTGCGTGATCACCGCGATCTTGAGATCACCGCCCTGGGTCAGGCTGACGTCCTCGGATCCGCCGCCCGAGCCGCCGTCGTCGTCGTCGTCGCCACAGGCGGTCGCGAACGCCATGGCCACGACGGCCAACAGGAGCACGACGACCATGGGAAACAGCCGCTTCATGTCTGTGGAACCTCCTCCTCATGCGGAGCCAGCTCATTCAGGTACGCGACGCTTGCCTGCACGTCGAGCACCGGACCACGTCCCACCGGCGGCTCCTCCCCGGTGATGGCCGTGTCCTGTTCGAGCACGAGCCAGCGCTCGTAGCCCGTCCCTTCGAGAAGCTCTATGACCTCGGCGATGTTCGCGTCGCCCTGGCCGAGCGGCCGGAAGAGCCCGGCCTGGGTCGCCTCGACGAGCCTCAGCTCGCCGGCGCGGAAGCGCTCGGCGAGCGTGGCGTCGACGTCCTTCAGATGGACGTGCGCGATGCGCTCGCCGTGGCGGCGGACGAATTCGGCGGGCTCGGCGCCCGCAATCGTGAGGTGCCCGGTGTCGAGGCAGAGCGCGGCGTGCGATGCCGCCAGCACGCGCTCGATCTCCGGCTCGCGCTCTACGAGCGTGCCCGCGTGTGGATGCAGGACGAGCTCGAGGCCGAGGTCCGCCACGAGCTCGGCGACCTCGTCGAGATGCTTCGCCAGCCTGTCCCAGGCGGCGTCGTCGAGCGGCTCGGGAGCCGCCCAGCCGGCGCTCATCACCACCGCTGCCACGAAGACGTCGGCACCGGCATCCGCGAGCACCCGGGCGATCCGCTCCGCCTCGGCGCGGGCGGGCGCCGGGTCCGGCTCGTGCAGCACCAGCGGCACGAAGCCGCCGACGAGCCGCAGGCCGTGACGCTCGAGCTGTGCTCGCAGGGCGGCCGCGTCGAGGGGAAGCCAGTCGATGGGTCCGAGCTCGGTCGCGCGGAAGCCGAGCGCCTCCATCTCGGCGAGCACACGCTGGGGCGGCAGCATGAGGCCCCAGCCGGGCACCTCGCAGACGCCCCAGGAGATAGGGGCGGCCGCGACGCGTGAGTGCATGACACTCATCGCCGACCTCGAACTCGACAGCACGGATTAGAGCGCGCTATCGCCTTGCCTGGCATCCAGCCTCTCCTTCCCCGTCGATCTGAGCGCTGAACTTGCAATTTGCCGTTAGAGCGCTCTAATCTTCCGCGGCGGCAGTATCCATCGGCGCAATGGAGATGTCAAGCGGTTGACCAGGTCTCACGTAACGATGGAGGACGTGGCCCGTGAGGCCGGCGTGTCGCGCGCCCTGGTCTCGCTCGTCATGCGCGAGAGCCCGAAGGTCAGCCCGGAGCGCCGGACGCGCGTCCTGGACGCGGCCGCGCGGCTCGGCTACCGGCCGAACGCCATGGCGCGCGGGCTCGCAAGCCGCCGGACCAGGACCGTCGGCGTGCTCCTCAACGACCTGCACAACCCTTTTTTCGCCGAGATCGCGCAGGGGATCGAGGGCCTCGCCTCGAGCGTCGGCTACCGGCTGCTGATCATCACCGGCGGCCGCCGCCGCCAGCGCGAGCGGGCCATGCTGGATGCGCTGCTCGAGTACCGCACCGACGGCCTCATCCTCGTGAGCCCGCGAATGGGCGCAGCGGAGCTGGCCGTGGCGGCGGCCTCTGCGCCCGTGGTGGTGATCGGCCGGGCACCGCGCAACGGCGGCGTCGACTGGGTTATGACGGACGAGGCGGTGGGCGCCCGGCTGGCGGTCGAGCATCTCGCGTCGCTCGGCCACGAGCGGATCGTGCACATCGACGGCGGGCGCGGCGCGGGTGCCGCGCCGCGGCGTGCCGGGTATCTCAAGGCCATGAGGGAGATCGGCCTCGGCGCCCACGCGAAGGTGCTGCCGGGCGACTTCACCGAGGAGGCGGGCGTGCGCGCCGCCGAGCGCCTGCTGGGCAGCAGCGACCTGCCGAGCGCCGTGTTCGCCGCCAACGACCTCGTCGCCGCGGGGGTGCTCGACCGGCTCGAGGACGAGGGCGTGCGCGTCCCCGGCGACGTCTCGATCGTCGGCTATGACAACACGTTCCTCGCGGCCCTGCACCACATGTCGCTCACGACCGTCAACCAGCCCCGCGAGGAGATGGGCGCACTTGCGCTCGAGCTGCTGCTCGAGCGTGTGAACGGTCGGGAGGCACGCGCAACGCGGCTCGAGGAGCCGCGGCTGGTGGTGAGGAAGACGTCCGGGCCGGCGCGGTGAGGCGAGCAGCGGCGGCCGTCGTCGTGCTCGCCGTCGCCGCGGCCGTCTTCGCCCTGACCGCGCCCTCCGCAGGGCCGCCGCCGTCCGGGCCGGCGGTCGTCGACGTGCTGTTGGAGCCGCGCAGCGGCCCGGCGACTGTGGCCACGGGCTTCGACTCCGGCGACGGACGCGTCGTGACGGTGGCTCATCTGCTCCCAGGCAGGTCGGCGCAGGTGCTCGTGCGCTCGGACGGCGGCCGCACCGTTCGCGCGCGGATCCTCTCCGTCGACCGGCGGGCGGACCTGGCGCTGCTCGCCGTGCGCCCCCGCGTGCGCCGTCCCTCTCCCCTACCCGGCCCCGGCTCGCCGCACCTGCTGGTGCGCCGTGACGGCCACTCGGCGGCGCTGCCCGTGAAGATCCGCCGGCGCATCGATGCGCGCATTCGTCCGCGGCCGGGCGCCGCGCCGGTCCGGCGTGCCGCCCTCGAGCTCGACGCGCGCGTGCGACAGGGAGACTCGGGGGCGCCGCTCGTGGCGGCCGACGGGACCACGCTGGGAGTGCTGTTCGCGCAGTCGAGCGGGCGCGACGACACCGCCTATGCCGTGGCGCTGAGTCGCTAGGGGCCGCGCTTGCCGGCGCCGCCGACCGGCTCGCGCTCGGCAGCCGGCTGCGAAGCCGGGGCCGAGCCGTTCGAGGCGCTTGCCCCGTTCGCGCTCGCCGCGGCGGGCGCGGGCACCGGGGCGGTCGCGCGGCGACCCCGTCCGCGCATGCGCTCCGCCAGCACGTAGCTGCCGATCACGAAGACGAACGAGCCGATCTGAGCGGCGATCGTCTCGACCGTCGGGAAGATCCCGAGCCAGAGGCCCATCCAGTAGGGCACGTCGATGTCGATCGGCGTGATCGGCAGCCAGCCGACGCCCTGCATGGTGCGGGCCGTCTTGCCGACCATGATCACGAGCACGACGGTCAGCAGGACGCCGGTGACGATCAGCATCTTCTTGTAGGGCAGCTTGCGCTCGAGCACGAAGGTCGCCACCGCGACGAGCGCGACCCCGATGCTCCCCAGCGCGACCCCCTCGAGCACCACCCAGAGGCCCGAGCTGAGCTCGAGCGCCTGCAGAAAGAGCACCGTCTCGAAGCCCTCGCGGTAGACGGTCGAGAAGCCGAGCAGCACGAAGCCGAACACCTGGGCGGACATGAGGCCGCCGGCGGTGACGTTCATCAGCCGCTTCCGGCGCTTGTGGAAGCGCGAGATGTGCTCGGTCCAGTAGACGCGGTGGAAGAACCAGTTGAGGACGAGTAAGAGCACCCCGATGGCCACCAGCCCGACCACCGCCTCGAGCTTCTCGCCGTACTGCGCCAGCGACGTCAGCACCGTCTGCGCCAGCACGAAGGTGATCCCGCTGGCAATGAGCGCCAGGCCCGCTCCGATCAGCATCGGCTTGCGCTGGGCGCGCGCGGCGCCGAGCAGGCTTGCCATCACCGCGGCGAGGATCAGTACGGCCTCGAGGCCCTCGCGGAAGACGATCACCGCCGCGTTCGTCACGACGGTCGCGGTGCTGGCGCCCTCGCCGAGCGTGCCGGCGCCCTCCTCGAGCGCCTCGTCGAGGGCGAGCCGCGTCTCGCGCACCTCGCGGGCCGGCGCGCCGGTTCGCGATCAGCTTCGCGAGCCCGTCGAGGCCGTCAGCCCCGAACCAGACGAGCGCCTCCACCTGAGCGACCACGCTGGGCGCGATCGAGCGCAGGCTCAGCTCGGGGCCGAACTCGAAGAACGCGTACGCCTCGAGCCGCGCCTGCTCGGCCTGCCGGTACTCGCCGGCCGCCACGGCCGACTCCATCCGGTCGAGCGTGAGGTCGATCAGGTCGAAGTCGGACTGCGAGTCGTCCTCCTTCCACTCCTCCGGGAAGAGGTCATCGAGCAGCTCGGAGGCACGCTCGTGCGCCTCCTCCACGTCGTCCTCGGGAACGATCTCGCCGCCGCTGCCCGCGTCCTCGACGTAGCCCTCGAGCTCCTCGAGCGCGGCCTCGACCTCGGCCGTCGCCTTCGGATCGCGCTCGGTCAGCTCGCCCTCGAGGTCGGCGAACGCGGACGCCGCGCCGTCGCGGAACGCGATCGCCTCCTGGATCTCGAACGGGATCGTCACGCGCCCGTCGTCCGTGCCGTCGCGGTACTCGATCGGCACCAGGTCGAGGAACCGGACCAGCTGCGCCGCGCGGCGCGCCTGCTCCTCCGGCGTGAAGGGTGCGGCGACGAAGCCCTCGAGCACGCCGGTCGCGGCCTCGGCGGCGGCCGGGAAGGCGTCCGGGTCGCGCAGGCCGGCCCGCGCGACCTCCTCGAATGCCGCGTCGGCCTCGGCGCGCGCCGCCGCCCCGCGCGCGCGCTCGTACTCGGGAGCGAGGATCAGCCATAGGCCCGCGGCCTTCGCGGAGGTCTCGGCGAGGCGGGCGTCGAAGCCGCGCTCCTGCGCCTGCACGGCCTGCTCGAGCTCTGCCGAGAGGCTCGCCTGGTAGGCGTCGAGCAGGTCCTTCTTCACGCCGAGCAGAGCTTTGCGCGGTCCGCTCTCGCCGCTCGCGAGCTCGCGTAACGCCAGGGTCGCGTCGACGCCCGGACGCGTGAAGCGGGTGGCTTCGCGGAACTCGCGGATCAGGAGCCAGTCACGGGCCCGGGCTGCGTCGCGGTCGAGCACGGCGGCGAGCGTCACCGCGTAGCTGCCGCGCATGAGCGCGGTGTGCAGGCGGCCGCGGGCGGCGGCGAGCGCCGTCTGGTCGGCGCCCGCAAGCGCGCGCTGCGCGGCCTTCAGGGCCGCTCGCACGTCGCGGTCCGCCGCCGGCGCGTCCGCGCGCAGCGAGCGCGCCAGCTCGCCGCGATAGAGCGCACGGGCGCGCTCGCCGGCGCGCCCGCCGTCCGCCTCGTCGAGGAGCAGGTCGGTCTGGGCGGAGAAGAGCTGTTCCTGCATCCGCTGCGCGGCCTGCCAGGGCGGCAGCTCCTGTGCGGCGGCGCCGCCCGGCGCCGCCAGGAGTGCGACGAGCGCGGCGAGGAAGAGCAGGCTCCGCCGCACTCCCCGCGTCAGCCTTCCTCGAGCTCGATGTTGAGCTTGGCGGCGGCCTGCGTGATCTGACCCGCGATCGCCTCGGCCTGCTCCTGGGCCTGCGAGCCCAGCGTGTCCGCCTGCTCGGCCGTGTACTTCTTGCCCTGCTCCTCCTTGTCGCGGAGGTCGGCGGCGAAGTCGTGAAGCTTCGTGAGGCTCTCCTCCGTCTGCTTCGCCTGCTGCGGGTCGGCCTCGGCGACGAGCGGCTCCACGCCGTCGTAGGTGAACACGAGCCCCTCGAGGATGTCCGCGATGTCCGAGAGCCGCGAGGTCGCGACGAAGGCCTGCTCGCTCGCGTTTCCGCCGGACACGAAGCGCGAGTTCTTCCACGCCTCGAAGTACTCGGACATCGTCGGGGTCATGATCACGAGCGCTGAGAAGGCATCCGAGTCACTCGGCTCGAAGGCGTTCGCCTCGGTGTCGAGCTCGCGCGCGTACTTGTCGAAATCGCGCGTGGTCGCGAGGAAGATGTTCGCGTCGGGGAGCGCCTCGCCGAACTCGACCTTGCCGTTTCCGTCGAGATCCGCCTCCACGCCCTTGGCGGTGAGGTCGTCGTTCGTGCCGTACAGCGCCGTCTCGGTGAGGAACATGAAGTTGCCCGGCTGCTTGAGCGTCTTGCCGTTGGGCAGCTTCAGGTCGAACGGGACCGCGCTCTCGGGGTCCTCGCCGGACGAGCCGGCGTCGATGATCACGTCGTAGTCGGCGAGCGAGGCGACGCCGGCAACGATCCCCTCCATCTCCTCGTAGGCCGGGTTCGCGCGCACGTAGGTCGCCTTGGCGTCCTCGAGGATCCCGTTGACCTCGTCGCGGTTCTCCTCGAGCATCTGCTGGTAGTTGAAGTTCGACGCCTTCGCGAGGTCGTAGTACGCCTGCCCCTGCTCCTTCAGCTTCGCCGTCTCCTCTGCGAGCGCTGCCGAGTGCTCGGTGAGATAGCCCTTGATCGCACCCAGGTCCGCCTCTTCGGCCGCCGCGCTCTGCGAGGTCTCCGTCGATGCGGAGTCGTCGTCGTCATCACCGCAGGCGACGGCCACGGGCGCCAGTGCGGCGATGGCGAGAAACGTGGCGAGACGGACTGGCTTCATGCTCGGGGTGCCTCCGTGATCAGATGGTCAGGACGCCCTAATTAGGGCAGCCTAAGGCAAAGCAGCGCCGCAGGCTACCAGCTTCCTGACGGCAATCCAGAGCCGGTGACTAGGACTTAATCGAGCCTCTATCCGCAGATGGCGTAGGCCACCAACTGCCAGTTGCCGGTCGGCACCGTGGCGTAGGCGAGCGCCTCCCAGGAATTGCCGCGCGGCGCGCTCGTGCTGATCGCGACCGGCGTCCCCGCCGGCGCGACCACGCGTGCCCCACCGCCCAGTAGGCGCGTGCCTCGCGGGCAGCGCGCGGCGGGCGCGGCCTTCGGCGTCGCCGGGTCGTTCGCCGTCTGCGTCTGGACGCGCCGCACCTTGTTCACGAACTTCCCGCTGCGCAGGCCGCCGAGCCGGTTGATGTCGAGCTTCGTCTCGTCGATCTCGCGGTCGCCCAGCGTGTTGGACGCCAGGTCGATGCCGCCGAGCGACTGGTCGTTGATGTCGACCCCGCGCAGCGCGCCGTCGCGGACGTCGCGGCTCTGCAGGCCGCCGTTGACGACGTCGCGCGACTCGAGCGTCTCGTCGCGGATGTCGCGGCCCTCGAGCGAATTGTCCTTCACGGCCTTGGTCCCGATCGAGTTCACCGCCACCGCCCACGACACTCCGCCGAGCGAGACGAACAGGGCGATCAGGGCCACCACCATCGACGGAGATGTGCCTGCCATGAGCTTCTTCATGAGCTGCCTCGCTTCGGTCGGGTAGCTCGGCTCTACCCGGAGCGCGGAACGTCAGTCCGCTTCGACAAGCGGCACGGCGTCCGCTCCCGCGGCGGCCCGCCTCCCGAACGACACGCGCATCAGCGCGCCGCCCCCCGGCGCGTTCGCCGCGGATGCAGCGCCGCCGTGTGCCTCGGCGGCCTGGCGGACGATCGCGAGACCGAGGCCCGAGCCCGGCATCCCGCGCGCGTCGCCCGCGCGGTAGAAGCGCTCGAAGACGTGCGGCAGGTCGCCGTCCGCAAAGCCCGGGCCGTGATCGCGGACGCTCAGCTCGCCGTCCGCCAGGCGGACGTCGACGGCCCCACCTGTTGGGCTCCACTTGACCGCGTTGTCGACGAGGTTCGAGATCGCCCGCTGGATGCGTGCGGGCTCTCCGCGGATCACGGTGGGCTCGAGCTCCGCGCTGAACTCGAGCCGGTCACCCGCGCGGGCACGCGCGCGCTCGACCACCGCACTCGCGATCTCGTCGACGCGCACGTCGTCGACGGCGTCGCCGGGCTTGGCGCCACGGGCGAGCTCGACGATGTCCGCGACGAGCGCCGTCAGCTCGTCGAGCTCCTGGACGATGTCCGCCCGCAGGGCTTCGCGCTCGGCCTCCGGCAGGCGCTCCGCCTCCTCCAGCGTCTGGATGTTCGCTCGCAGGCTTGCGATCGGGGTGCGCAGCTCGTGGCTCGCGTCCGCCACCAGCCCGCGCTGAGCTTCCACAGAGCTCTCGAGCGCATCGAGCGTGGAGTTGAAGCTGCGCGCAAGCCGCGCCAGCTCGTCGTGGCCGCGCACCTCGATCCGCTCGGACGGGTCGGGGTCGGCGGCGAGCTCCTCAGTACGCCGCGTGAAGCGGGCGATCGGGGCGAGCGCGGTGCGCGCGACGATCGCCCCGAGCCCCGCGCCGAGCGCGACGCCCGAGGCGCCGACCACGAGCAACACGAGCACGATGCGGTCGAGCTGCCGGTCGATCTCGTCGAGCGGGCGGGCCACCTGGATGGCCCCGCCGCCGGGCAGCCCGGCCGTGAGGACGCGCAGGTGGACACCTTCGACGTGCGCGTCGCGGATGTCCTCCCCCTCCCCGGTCCGCGCGATCTCGAGCGCGTTCTCGTCTGCCGAGAGAGCGCCCGTGGCGCCGGGCCGGCGCAGCACGCGGCCGCCCGGCAGCACGATCTGCGCGTATGCCTCCGACGGCCCGCCGAAGGGCGCGCGCCGCTCCTCGGGCGGAAAGCCGGGACGGTCGGCCGGCGGCCGGACCCTGTCGCGATCGTCCCTGCCTGGACCGGTCGCCAGCTCGACCTGGTCGCGCAGCGTCCGATCCACCTCGGCGCGCAGCTCGCCGCGCACGCCGAAGTAGACCGCCAGCGCCGCCGCCGCGACGGCGAGCGCCACCGCGAGGCCGGCCGCCGCGGCGATCCGCGTGCGCAGCGTCAAGCGGGCTCCCGTAGCACGTATCCGACCCCGCGCACCGTGTGCAGCAGTGGCCGCGCGCCGAGCTCTTCGAGCTTGCGGCGCAGGTAGCCGACGTAGACGCGCAACGCGTTCGAGGCCGGTCCGAAGTCGTAGCCCCAGACGCGGTCGTAGATCACGCTGTGCGGCAACACGTTGCGCGGGTTCTGCATGAACAGCTCGAGCAGGTCGTACTCCGTGCGCGTCAGTTCGGTGAAGCGCTCGCCGACAGCGGCGCCGTGGCGCGCGCTGTCGAGCTGAAGCTCGCAGAACTCGAGCGCGCCGGCCTCGGAAGGCCCGTTGTGGCGCCGGAGCAGCGCGCGCAGGCGCGCCTTCAGCTCGCCGACGTCGAACGGCTTCACCAGGTAGTCGTCTGCGCCCGCGTCGAGTCCGTCGATGCGATCGGCGATCGCGTCTCGGGCGGTGAGCATGAGGACCGGCACGCGGTCGCCGGAGGCGCGCAGCGTGCGGCACACCTGGAGCCCGTCGATCCCGGGAAGGCCCACGTCGAGCACGACCGCGTCCGGGCGCGTCGCTGCAAGCGCGAGCGCCTCCTCGCCGTCCGGGGCGAGCAAAGTGTCGTAACCGGCCAGGGTGAGAGCGCGCCGCAGAGCCTCCCGCAGCGCTCGGTCGTCGTCGACGATCAGGACCTTCATCGCGCCAATTGTGACTGCGGGCATGCGCTTCTTCGGCTCTTCTTACCTCGGTCTTACGCTGCTCCTACGAAGCGCCGCAACGCTCGCCGCCATGAACATTCCAAAGAAGGCGACAGCACTCGTACTGGCGGGCGCGGTGGGCTTGGCCTCGGCGGCCTACGGCATCGGGAGCGCCGTTGGCGGCGGCTCGGCGACGGCGGAGTCGAATGGCTCGACCGCTCCAAGCGCCGAGCGCAGCTTCCGCGTCGATCCTCCACCGGCGTTCGACGACCTCGCGGAGAAGCTCGGAGTCGACGCGGACGAGCTCGCGGAGGCCATGAGGGACTTCCACGACCAGGCGCACGGTGAGCGCCGCGACGACCTCTCGAAGGCGCTGGCGGACGCGCTCGGCATCTCGGTCGACAAGGTGAACGCCGCCTTCGACGAGATCAAGGACGGGCATAAGAACCGCTTCGCCGCGCAGCTCGCGAAGGAGCTGGGCGTCGAGGCCGCCGATGTCGAGGCGGCGCTGGAGAAGCTCTCGAGTGACCGGCCCGAGAGCCCGGGCGACTTCACCGAGGCGCTCGCGGCCGAGCTCGGCGTCGACGCCGCCCAGGTCGAGGACGCGCTCGAGGCGCTGCGGCCGCGGCCCGGCGCCCGTCCGCCCGGCGACCATCGCGGCGCGCCGCTCCGCAAGCTCGCGGCGGCGCTCGACGTGACCCGCGCCGACCTGCGCAAGGCGCTGCGCGAGGTGCGCGCCGGAGCCCAGTCCGGCTGGGAGCAGCATGAGGCGAAGCTCGCGGCGTTCCTCGCCGAGCGCTTCAACCTCGACGCCGGCGAGGTTCAGGAGGCGCTCGCCGACCTACCGCACCCCAAGCCCGGACCGGGCCCACGCGGACCCGGTGGGCCCGGCTTCGGTCCTCCCGGTCCCCCCGGTCCCGGCGGCCCCGGCTTCGCGCCCGGCGGCTAGCCGCTGACCTGCGCGATCCCCCGGGGCCCTCCGCCCGGGGGATCGCGCCAGCCCATACGCTTCGGAGCCGATGTGGCCACCCGAGGCGATCGAGTTCCTCCGCGAGCTCGAGGCGAACAACGACCGCGACTGGTTCAAGGCCAATCGCGGTCGTTACGACGACTACCTCGTCGAGCCCGCGCGTGAGCTCGCCGTGCAGCTCGGCGACCTCGGCGAGGCGCATCTGTTCAGGCCCTACAACGACACGCGCTTCCACATGCGCCCGCCGATCAAGGAGCAAGTCGGCCTTGCGATCGGCTACGGCGGCGCCGGCGGCTTCTACGTTGAGCTCTCGCTCGACGGACTGCTGGTCGCGGCCGGACTGCACGCCCCCGCCTCCGATCAGCTCGTCCGTTTCCGCGCGGCGATCGACGACGGGCGCCGCGCCGCGTCGTTCGAGCGAGCCGTCAAGGCGGCACGGGCCGCGGGTCTCGAGGCGGCGCCGCCCGGGCTGAAGCGCGCGCCGCGCGGCTATCCGCTCGAGCACCCGCGCATCGACCGCCTGCGCATGAAGGAGATCACGGTGTACCGCCGCCAGGAGCTCGGACCGTGGCTGCACAAGCGCAGCGCCGACGCTCGCATCCGCAAGCAGCTCGACGGCGCCCGGCCGCTCGTGAGCTGGCTCGCCAAGCACGTGGGCCCACCGCAGTCCGGATGAGCGCCGACACGCTCGTCTTCATCCCGGCCTGGAACGAGGAGGCCTCGATTTCCGCCGTGGTCGCGGAGGCGCGCCGCGACCTACCCGGGGCAGACGTGCTCGTGATCGACGACGGCTCGACGGACGCAACCGCAAGGGTGGCCGCCGACGGCGGCGCCCTCGTTATCAGCTTTCCCGAGAACCGCGGGTTGCGGCATGGCATCGCCGAGGGCTACCGGCGCGCCCTCGATGGCGGCTACGCATTCTGCGGCCGGCTGGATGCCGACGGCCAGCACCCCGCCGCCGAGCTCGCGCGCATGCTCGAGCTCGTCAGGGCCGATGAGTGCGACGTGGCGGTGGGCTCGCGCTTCATGCGCGGCTCCGGCCGGGACGGCGAGCGCTACCGGCCCACCCCGGAGCGCGTCTTTGGGACCTCGCTGCTCCGCCTCCTGATCAGGCTGCGCCTCGGCCAGCCGATCACCGACGGCACGAGCGGGATGTACGCGGTCAACCGGCGCGCGCTCGAGTTGCTCGCCGACCCGTACGTCTCCGAGTCGCCCGAGGTCGAGGCGCTCATGAGGATCACCGACGCGAAGCTGCGGCTGCTCGAGGTGCCCGTTCACATGCGCCAGCGCGAGCACGGCGAGTCGTCCTTTCGCGGGCGGCGCGCGGTCAAGCTGGTCGTGGGCATCGGGCTCACGCTGTTTGCCGGCGAGCTCCTGCGCCGCCGCTTCCGCTGAGCGTCGCCCCGAGCCAGTCGATCGCGGCCGGGATGTGCGCGGGGTCGAGGTGGTGCCCCGCGTCCGACTCGTGGTACTCGACGTCGAGCCCGCCGCCCTCGAGCAGCTCGCGCGCCCGGCGCCCGAAGTCAACTTCCATGATCGGGTCGTTGCGGCCATGTGCGATGAACGCGCGCGTCGAGCGGCGGTCCTCGAACGACGGGCTCCAGCCCTCGACCACCGGCACGAAACCGGAGAAGGCGAGGATCCCCGCCGGCGCGGGCCGCTCGCCCGCCAGGCCGAGCGAGTAGCTCATCACCGAGCCCATCGAGAAGCCGCCGAGCACGGTCTGCTCCGGCGTCAGCCCGGTGCGCGACCAGAGCTCGTCGTGCAGCGCGGCGAGCGCCCGAAAGGCGGCGTGGAAGGTCTCCGGATCGGGATAGCCGACGCGCGGGACCACGTACCAGTGGTTGCCGGACCAGCCCGGGAGCTGCAGCGGCCCGCGCGGCGTGACCACCTGGAGGCGCCGCTCGGGATCGAGCACGTCGGCCAGCGGCAGCAGGTCGTTCTCGTCGGTTCCGCGGCCGTGGTGGAGCACGAGCAGGCCCGCAGGCTCGCCGGCGGCCGCGCGCTCGCGGAAGATGAGGTCGTTCATACCCGCCATCATGGAGGTCTCTGAGCGCGACCGCCGATCCCACCAAGCTTGCGATCGACCGCCTGGACCCCGGGGCGGTGGTCGACGTGCGGATCTTCGAGGGAGTCACGATCGCCGAGGACACGTTCGAGCCGCACCGTCACGACTACCACGAGCTGATCTTCGTCGCCGGCGGTCGCGGCGAGCACCTGATCGACGGCTGCCGCACTCCGATCGAGGCGCCGAGCGTCTCCGTGATCGGGCGCGGCAAGGTGCACCAGTTCATCCACGCGGAGGAGCTGCGCGGTGCCCTGCTGCGCTTCACCGACGCCGTCCTCCACGGCGGCTCTGAGCGCATCGCCGCGGGCTGGCTGCTCGCCGGGCGCGGCGGTCGCACGATCGCCTTGCCGCACGAGTCCTGCGACCTGATGACCCCGCTGTTCCGAGCCATCGCCGAAGAGACGGAGCGCCCGCCCGATCCCTACGGCGCGGATGTCGTCCGCCACCTGATCGCGACCGTGTTGCTCTGGACCGAGCGCTGGTACGACGCCGGCCGTGAGGAGCGCCGCGGGGCGGACGACGCCGACGTGCAGCTGCTGCGCCGCTTCACCGACCAGCTCGAGCGCGACTTCGCGAGCCACCACGACGCTCGTCACTACGCCGATGCGCTCGCCGTGCCGGGGCCCGCGCTCGCTCAGGCGCTCGCGCGCGTCACCGGCCGCTCGACCAAGGAGCTCGTGACCGACCGCGTGATGGTCGAGGCGGCGCGCCTGCTGCGTTACACCGACCTGACCGTCGGTGAGATCGCACACCGCGTCGGCTTCGGCGACCCGCTGTATTTCTCGCGTGCGTTCAAGCGGCAGACCGGATCGTCGCCGCAGGCATACCGCGAGTCCGTGCGCGGCCACTGACAGAAGTCCATGCCTCCGTGGGCTTCGCCCATAGGCGGAAGCCGGCCCGTCGGCGAGAATAGTTGTACGCGCAATCACCGGTCGGCACAGTCAGGGGCCGCCGGGCGAAAACAGAGAGGGAAGCGCATGACAACGAGCATCGCCACGGCCGTCCCGGCCGGCACATACAGCATCGATCCAGTCCACTCCCGCTTCGGCTTCGCGGTACGCCACCTCGGCATCGCGACCGTCCGCGGCCACTTCGGGTCCATCGAAGGGACCTTCGAGATCGGCGACGACCTCGGCTCGGCAAAGGTGTACGGGAGCGTCGAGGCCGCGAGCGTCGACACCCAGGAGCAGCAGCGTGACGAACACCTGCGCTCCGCCGACTTCCTCGACGTCGAGCAGCACCCGCGCCTGAAGTTCGAGTCGAAGGAGATCCGCCCGCTGGGCGAGGACAGCTTCGAGATCGTCGGCGACCTGACGGTGCGCGGCGTGACCCATGAGATCACGCTGAGCGCGGAGGTCCTCGGCACGGAGACGGACCCGTGGGGCAACGAGCGCGTCGGTCTCGAGGCGCGCGGCGAGCTCAACCGCAAGGACTACGGGATGACCTTCAACCAGGTGCTCGGCTCGGGCAACCTCCTTGTCGCCGACAAGGTCAAGCTCGTGCTCGAGGCCTCGGTCGTAAAGCAGGCCTAGTCGACGAACGTCAGCGGCCGGGGCGTCCTGCGGCGCCCCGGCCTTCGCCGCGTTTCAGGCGATCGGCACGCCGCCTACGCTTGCCCGCGAACGATTCCCGCCGCCTCGCGCGCATCGGACTCCGCACGAAAGAACGCCCACCAGTCGAGCTTGCCGTCTTGGTACCTGGCGGCCTGCCACACCGTCTGCTCGACCTCGACCCCGCCAACCTCGGCGACCGCCCGCAGCCTGGCGAGGCCGCGCCCGCCCGAGCCCTCGACCTCGAGGAGCTCCCAGCGCACGCTCTGAAAGGTGCCGGCCACGGTGTTCCACCAGGCACGCACTCCCTCGTGCCCGCGATAGGTCTGACCCTCGACCTCGGCGATCATCGAGGTGAACTCGGCGTCCTCGGAGACCACGCTCAGGAAGCTGTCCAGGTCGCCCGCGTTGAGCGCCCCGAATGCGGTGTCCGCGATCGCCCGGAGCTCCTCGCTCAGCGGCGGCATCAGAGCGACTCTACGGCGCGGGTGTCAGAAGCTGCACGCGCCTGCCGCCGAGCTGCCCGCGCAGCGAGGCGACGGAGCGGGTGTCGCGCGTCCGCCAGCGGATCCGGAGCGAGCCAGAGCGCGCTCCCGCTATCCGCAGCCGCGCCCTCACCGTCCCCGCCCTCCGATCCCATACCGCCTTGCCGCTGACGGCGACGTCCGAAACGAAGCGCGCGCGGCGGAAGCGCAGGGCCACCGGCCCACGCGAGTAGTAGGCGCCCGCGGCGACGAAGCTGCCGCCGCGCAGGCCGTGCCCGCGCGCGCCGTACATGAGGTTCCAGCGCGCGAATGCGTCGCCGACCGCCCAGGCCGCGGCCCATGCGACGCGCCGGGCGATTGCGGTCGAACGGTCGTCATCACCAGCCGGCTCGGCGGCGGGCGCCCCCGCCGCCCGGCGCGGGAACTCGGGCACGACGTGGATCTCCTGTATGCGGCTCGCGCAGCTCGTGTCCCCGGGCGAGAGCGTGCGCAGGAAGCGGCGGACGATCCCCGAGGTGCAGCCGTCGAAGTCCGCGAGCGCTGTCACGTGGCCGAAGTTCGCGACGGGCACGAGCGTGGCTCCTGGGAACAGCGAGGCCGCGCGGACCGAGTCGCCCATCGGGGTGATCACGTCAAGATCGCCGTCGAGTACCAGCACGGGCACGCTCGGGTAGACGGCGCCGGGCGGCGCCGGCGGGTCGGGCCGGGCCGGCTCCGGCCAGCGGATGCAGCCGCTGACGACCTGGTCGATGTAGAGCGAGCGCAGCCAGATGTCGTTGGGAAAGGGCGCGTACGTATCCGGGGCCAGGGTCGCTCGTGCCGCCCGCAGCTGCTCGCGGCGTTCGGCGAGCGGCGCCGTCCGGTCCCAGATCGTCGGGTAGTCATGGCAGGCAACCGCCGCGTAGGCCCCCTCGGAGTAGCTCCTGACGGGGCCGCCGCCGGTGAAGGGCAGGTCCTCCGCCCCGATCCGCAGGAGCGGCGCGGGGTCGCCGCGCAGGTAGGCCTGCTGCGCCGCCAGCAGGTCGCGGTAGATCGTGTAGTAGTAGGACGCGTCACCGGCGATCTGGCCGAGTGCCGCGCCGTCCACCCGCACGCGGTGGGGCACGCCGTCGGCGTCCTCCGCGGTCCCGGTGAGTGGCTTGGCCTCGAGCCGCATGGCCATCTGCCGCAGCTCGTCGAGCGGGGCGCCGCTCGTGCAGCTCGCCGAGCGCCGGCACACCTCGTCCCAGGCGAAGCGGATCGCCACCGACTCCTCGCGTACCCACGGGTCGAAGCCGTCGACCGCGTAGGCGGCGTCGAGCACGACGGCGCGCACGCGCTCAGGGTGTCGCACCGCGAACGCCTGGGCGAAGTAGGTCCCGTAGGAGTCGCCGTAGACATCGACGACCGGCACGCGCAGCCTGTCGAGCACGGCCGCCAGATCGTCCGCGGCCGCGCCGGTGCCGTACGCGTTCGCCGCGCGGCCGAGCTTGCGCGCGCAGCGCCCGACCTCGCGCGCGTACACACCCTTGCCGGCCTGCAGCCGCGGGCAGTTGATCGCGCCCGAGCGCCCGGTGCCGCGGTTGTCGACGACGATCATGTCGTGGCGGCGGCGCAGCGGCCCGAGCATGAACAGATAGCCGTCGGCGGACTCGATCGACGGATAGCCGGGACCGCCCTCCACGGCGACGATCGGCTCGAGCGCGGGCCGTGAGCGGTCGGTGCGCGGGTAGACGCGGAAGTGGATGCGGAGCTTGCCCCCGCCCCCCTGCGGCGCTCCCCGATACAGCGGCACGGGCAACGAGCCGCAGCGCGCGCCCGACCCGTCCTCGCAGGGCCGCGTCACACGCTGCGCCGCGGCAGGCGCCGCGACGCCGGTAAGCAGCAATGCAACCGCGATCAGCCCGGCGCCCCCTGCTCGCATCGGGGCCGAGCCTAAACCAGCTCGCCGCGAAGGGCCGCTCCGTGGCGCTCGGCGGAGCGCCGCACCACCTCGGGCCCGTTCGACGGGATCAAGCGATCCCACCAGGCGCCGTAGATCGACTCGTATTCGAACGGCTCAACCGCGGCGGCGATCCGCTCCACCTCGCTCTGTGGCAGCGGCACCAGGTTCGGGTAGCTCCACATGAATCCGACGTGGCCGCGGTCCGGTATCACCTGGATGATGTCGCCGGAGAGCAGTGCACCGCCGCCTTCGGCTCGGTGCAGCATGGTGCCGCCGGGGAAATGCCCGCCGCCGCGGATCAGCGTGAGCCCATGCCCGAGCTCGAGCGTCTCGCCGTCCCAGTGCTCGATCGCGGGGTCGGGCCGCATCACCCATTCCGCGTCCGCGGCGTGCAGGTGAACCGGGCAGTCGAAGCGCTGCGCCCACTCGACCATGCAGGAGTAGTAGTGCGGATGGGAGATCGCGATGCCCGCCAATCCCCCACGGCGCTCGACCTCCGCGGCGCTGGCCTCGTCGAGCAGCGTGATGCAGTCCCAGAGCAGGTTGGAGTCGCCGAACGGGACCAGCAGGGCGCGCTGGCCGATCGCGAACGACGGACTCGTGGCGATGCCCGTGAGCTCGCCCTCGGCGCGGACCTCGTTTTCATGGTCCGTCGCCAGCTCCGCGAGCGTCGTCCAGCGCTGACCGGAGACGGGCACGTACTGGCGCGGGTCCTCGCAGATCGGGCAGGAGGCCGGCGGCTCGTCGCTGTCGGCGAACTGCGTCCCACAGGTCACGCAGATGTATCTCTCCATTGCCAGAACCCTACGTTCCGGCGGGCCGGGCTAGCGGTTCTCGCCGTGCCTCAGCCGCTCGATCACGGCGTCGATGCGGCGCCGCGCCGCGGCGCTGCTCGTGACGGCGTGGTAGGGCTCGCCGGCGCTCGCCGCCCACGGCACGAGCACGTCGAACTCGAGCTCGCGAATCAGCTCGAGGCTCTCGACGTAGGCGGCCCGGTCGCTGCTCGGCAGCACGGCCGCGATCCACTCGGCGCCGTCCAGGAAGAGGGTGTCGCCCGTGAAGAGCGCCCGGTGCCCGCCCGAGTCCCACAGGAAGGCGCTCGCGCCCGGCGTGTGGCCGGGGGTTGGGATCACCTCGAAGTCCTCGTCGAGCGTGTGCCGGCGTGAGAAGGTGCCGCGCACGTGCATGTGCTCCTCGACGGCGGCACGCTCGCGTTCGTGCACGAACAGCGGCGCGTCCAGGCGGGCGGCGCCGAACATCGCCTCGTGGCTGTGGTTCAAGTAATGGCGTGCGACGCCGCCGGCGTCGTCGATCGCCGCCAGGTCGTCGTCAAGCCCACCGGTGTTGTAGAGGAGGATGTTGCCCTCGGCACGCTCGAGCAGGAACGCGCGGACCTCGATCGAGGGCGCGAACGACAGGGGCTCTGGGGTCGTTGCGTGCAGGCCCGGGATCACTGTCTCCAGCTTCGTCAGCTGCTTCATCGCTGAGGCTCCTTCTTCGATCACACTCGAAGGATGCACCTTCAAGTGCGCTTGAAGTCAAGGGCCTGAGCGCTCACGCAGGGCTGGGGCGCGGCGCGCGCTGGCGACGCCACGCCGGCGCCCTTGACCCGCGCAGCTCGCGGGCGATCCCGCGGGCGGCCCGGCGCGCCTCGGGACCGAGCGTGCCGAGCTGCGCGGGGCGCGGCACGAAGCCCACGAAACGCAGGCCGGGAGCGGCCTGGCGCCCGTCGGTGACCGACGGAACACCGCGCTCACCGAGAACGCCGAGGTGCCCCACGAGCGGCTCCAAGCCGGTCCGGTAGCCCGTCGCCGCGATCACCGTGTCCGGCTCGACACGAGTGTCGTCGTCGAGCTCCACGCCGGTCTCGTCGAAGGAGCGGATCCCGGGCACGATCTCGATGCGGCCGTCGCGGATCGCCTCGATGGTCTCCTTGTCGACGATTGCGGGCGCCACGCCCAGCCGCCGCAGTCGGCTGAACACACCCTCGTCCGGGATCGGGAGGCCGTAGGCGGACAGGTCGCCGATCTCACGCCGCCGGGCGACCGTCGTCATGCGGTCGCCGATGCCGGGCGGAAGCTTCGACAGAACCAGCGCGATCGCCGGTCCCGCGGGGGCGCGCAGGAGGATGTTCGGGGCGGTGCGCACCGCCACTCGCACGCGGCCGGCGCCGCCGGTCGCGATGTCGTAGGCGATCTCCATTCCCGAACAGCCCGAGCCGGCGACGAGCACGTCGGCGCCGCGCAGGTCATCGGCGTTTCGATACTCGCTCGAGTGCAGGAGCCGGCCGGAGAAGCTGTCACGGCCAGGCCAGTGTGGCGTGTACGGACTGTGCGAGTAGCCGGTCGCCACCACCACGTGGGACGCCCGGATGTCGCCCTCCGAGGTCCGCACTACGAGCTCGTCGCCGTCGCGGTCGATCCGCTCGACCTCCGTGCCGTGCTGCACGTCCACGCGTCGGTCATGGGCGTAGCGCTCGAAGTAGCGCACCATGTCGTCCCGGCCGGGGAACATGTCGGTGCCGCGCGGGAAGCGCGCGCCCGGCAGCTTGGAGAACGGCCGGCTCGAGTTGAGCTTCAGCCGGTCATAGCGTCCGCGCCATGAGGAGGCGACGGTGGCGGCCCGGTCGAGGACGAGGGCGGGAACGCCCCTCCGGCCGAGCGCGGCCGCCGAGGCAAGTCCAGCCGGTCCTGCTCCGATCACGATCACACGTTGGTCCTGCATGTCCGTCTCCAGGCCGGGTCCGATGGGGACTCCGGAGGGTGGCGACGGCGGGGCGAGGCTTGTGTGCGATCGGGCACGCGGGCCCTGAGAAACAAAAAGAGACGCAGACTTCGCGCTTGAGGTCCGCGCTCGCGGGCCGAGGCCCTTGAGCTATTGCGGGGCGAGCCTTACAACCTCTTGGCTTCGCTCTTTGCGCTCCGTCCGCGTCTCGGTTGAGGACTAAAGCAGCGCCCCCAAAGCTCGTCAATGGGCCTCACGAGGTTGTTCCCGCTCGTTGCGGACGAATGCGGCTCTACCCGAGCTTCTTCTCGGCCGCGGCCACCGCTGCGACGGCGCTTTCGTGGCGCTCCGTGGCGGCCCGCTCCTGGTCCTGGGCCTCCTCGAGCTCCTCGCGCGCCTCGTCGAGGCGCCGGGCCGTCTCGGCGGCGCGCTCCTCGGCCTTGCGGGCGCGCTCGGCTGCGCGCGCAGCAGCCTTGGCCGCGGTGTCACGCTCGCGGCCCGCCTTGCGCTCCTCGAGGCGCGCTGCAGACAGCTCCTCGCGCGCCTTCGCCTCCGCGGCGGCCGCGCGCTCCTTCTTCGCCGCGTCTTCCTTCGGCGGCTTCGCCTGCTTCGCGCGCTTCGGCGCCGGCTTGGACGGGGCCGGCGCCATGTCGAAGCCGTCGCCGAAGCCCGCGACCGCCTGGCGCTCGCGCAGCACACGACCGGCGCCGAGCTCCGCGGCCGTCTCCTCGTCGAGGGCGGCCGCGTGCAGCGTCGAGATCAGCTTCTCTTCGAGGCCCTGCGACGAGCCCACGCCGGCCTCGGCGGCGAGCGAGGCGGCGTCGCGTGCCAGCTTCGCCACAAGCTCGCGCTCCTTCGCGGCGGCGCGCTGGAAGGCCGATCGGTCGCCGCCCCCCACGAGCTGCTCCTGCGCCTCGCGCAGCTCCTCGCCCGCCGCGAGCAGCGCCTCGACGTCCTTGCGGCGGTTGCGGACGAGCTGGTTCAGCGCCCACGCGGCTACGGTCGGCCTGCGCAGCCCCTTGACCTGGTTCGCGAGCTCGCGCTCCTTGTCGGCCCGCAGCCGCTTGACGAGCGCGTCGCGCGCCTCCGTGAACTCCCCGGGCGCCAGCCCGTAGAGCTCGTCCGCCACCTGCTCGAGGGAATCCGTCTTGCCGGCCACGGGCAAAGGATTACCGAACCGGGTAGGTAATCGCCGTGTTCGATCACGTCACCATCAGGGTCTCCGACCGCGAGACGTCTGAGTCCTTCTACGCCACGGTGCTCGCCACGCTCGGCGTCGAGAAGACCGCGACGACCGAGGAGTTCGCCGAATGGAGCGATTTCTCGGTCGCCGCCGCGAGCGCCGAGCGCCCCGTCACGCGGCGGCTCCACCTGGGCTTCGGCGCGCCCTCGCGCGAGCACGTCGACGAGTTCTGGCGCACCGGCACCGGCGGCGGCTACCGCGACGACGGCGCGCCCGGCCCGCGGCCCCAGTACAAAGAGGACTACTACGGCTCCTTCCTCCTCGACCCGGACGGCAACAGCGCCGAGGCGGTGCACCACGCCGCGGTTCGCCCGGACGGCGTCATAGATCACCTCTGGATTCGCGTGGCCGACGTTGCGGCCGCGACCCGCTTCTACGACACGATCGCGCCACACGCAGGGCTCGAGAAGAAGCTGGACACCCGGGAGCGCTCGCGGTTCCATGGAGCCAGCGGTTCGTTCTCGCTCGTGGCGGGCGAACCGACCGAGCACGTCCACATGGCCTTCGGCGTCACGCGTGACGAGAGCATCGACGACTTTCACGCGGCGGCCGTCGCGGCCGGCTATGCCGACAACGGCTCACCGGGCGAGCGCCCGGAGTACCACCCGGGCTACCACTCGGCCTTCGTGCTCGATCCCGACGGCAACAACATCGAGGTCGTCAACCACAACAGGGCGCCGGGCTAGAGCCCGAGCGCCCCGCGGCCGCCCACCACGGGCAGCCTGATCCAGCTGAGCGCCGGGCGCAGGCTCAGCTGCGTCCCGGGCGCCGGCCGGATCGTGTAGTCGTGGTCGGTCGAGACGACGACGAGGCCGATCCGGTGTCCGGCCTTGAAGACGTAGTCGTCCGGCTGCAGATCCCAGTTGAAGCGATACAGGCGCTCCTGACGCACGGGCCGGCTGCGGCTGATGCTCAGCCGGTTCTGCGGGTCGAGCCAGCCGCGCGTGACCATGACGGGCGCGTCGGCCGAGCCGGCGGCGCCGTAGTCGACCAGCACCGCGGTCAGGTTGGCCGCGTTGCGGTTGTCGATCGACATCCGCAGGCTGACCGCGGGCGTCCCGCTGATGCGGACGTCACGGGCCAGTGAGCGCGAGCGGTAGACGAGCCGGTCGTCGCGCGCCTCGTCGGGGCCCTGGATCAGCACGTCGTCCGTGTCGAGCTCGCGACCCCGGTCGACGAAGCTCTGGCGCACGAACCAGCTCGAGCCGGTGAGGCCCTGCGAGAGCTCACCCGGCGCCGTCGAGTTGCGCGCCGACAGCTGCAGCGTCGCCGGCCGCGAGCCGGGTGCCGGCCAGTCGGGCTCGTCCGAGTAGGAGCCGTCCTCGCGCTGGATCGTCGCCCGCGGCTCGCGCATGATGCCGTTCTGCACGCCGAAGAGCTCGTGGTCGAACCAGCGGTTCCGGACGGCCGTGAAGGCCACGGCGCCCGGGCCACCCGGACCGCCGTGGCCGCCGTTGTGCAGCCAGATCTTGCGCGGCACGCCGTAGCGGTCGAGCCGGTACCACCACTCGGCGAACGCCTTCGTCTTCACGTTCCAGTCGTTCAGCCCGTGGACCACGAACACGCTCGCGTCGATCTTGTCGACGTCGTCGAGGTAGTCACGCGCCCCCCAGAACGGGCTCCAGTCCCCCGTCACGCGGTCCTGCGCGTTCACCAGGAACGGGATCGTCTCGTCGCAGATGTCGTCGTCTATGCCGTCGAGGCGGCTGCCGCCGATGAACGAGGCGAGCACGTCGGTGTCCTCGCCGAGGTAGGCGTTCTCGCCGGCCCCCTGGGTCTCGGAGTGCGGCGCCACGACGAGCCCGTTGGCGCGGTAGTAGTCGTACCA
This sequence comes from uncultured Thermoleophilaceae bacterium, assembly GCA_963827065.1. Lineage (GTDB taxonomy): Bacteria > Actinomycetota > Thermoleophilia > Solirubrobacterales > Thermoleophilaceae > JACVRW01. The sequence goes on from CAWGZM010000009.1 coordinate 95,853, forward strand.
GCTGGAGATCGCCGAGATCGGGACGATCGTCTCGAGGCCCTCGACGCCCGTCGTCGCGACCTGGTTCGGGAGCGTGCCGTTGTAGGAGACACCGGTCATGCCGACGGCGCCGGTCGTCCAGTCCGCCGTCGACCTCGTTGCCGTCGCTCGTCGAAGCCGCGCGCACGCCCGTTCAGCCAGTCGATGACGGCCTTCGTGCCGAGCGTCTCGACGCGGTCGCCGACGGTCGGGCAGCCGTCCGAGTTGAAGGTGCCGATGCTCTCGCCGAGCACGACGGCGTAGCCGCGCGGCACGTAGTAGTTGTCGAGCGAGCTGCCCGGCAGGTCGGCGCGCGCGATGAGACGCGCGCGTGCGCGCGCAGACCTCGCCCACACGCGCTTCGAGCGGACGGCGCGTGCGCTGCGCGCCTTGGCGGCGCTGCGGCCGAACAGGTTCTCCTGCGGGAGCACGTCGAAGTCGACCGCGTGGTTGGCCGGGTTGCCGAGATCGCCGCGGTAGGGGCTGTGCTCGAAGACGACCGGGACCTTGTAGCCCTGTGTCTCCGTCTCGGCGGGGCGGCTGATCCGGATCCGGACACGGTCGCGCGTGCCGTCACCGTCGCTGTCGAGCTCCGTCTCGACGAAGACCGTCTCCTCGATCGCCTGGGCGAAGTCGAACTGCGGCTGCGTCTGGCCGTTCTCGACGACGGAGCCATGGCGGCGGGCCCGGCTCGGCAGCCGCGGCGGGCCCGGCGGTCGCGGCGAACAGGACCAGCAGCGCGACGATCAGCCCGAAGCGCCAGCGATGTCGAGAAAGCACAGCTCTCCTCCGTCCGTCGGTCGTCAGGCTCGGGACGAGGACTTACCCGGCTCTGGCGATGCGCAACGTGGCTCAGCCGGCGCCGGCTTCGGAGCCGCGCACCGGACCCACGAGCGCCGCAGCTCGGCGTCCCGGGATGAGGGACGCGACAAACAGCGCGACCGCGAGGGCGACAGCGCCGAGCGCGAAGGCCGCGGTGAATCCCGACTCGGCCGCGAGGCCGGTCCCCGCGTCGATGTGGTCGGCCACGATCGCCGCGGCGATCTGGCCGCCGAAGGCGCCGCCGACGGTCCGCATGATCGTGTTCATCCCGGTCGCCTCGCCCGTCTGGTGCTGCGGCACCGCCTCGACGATCAGGTTCGCCATCGAGGCGAACGACAGTCCGATGCCCAGGCCCAGCAACGTCACGGCCAGGAGCACCTGCCACTCCTGCGAGTGCGCCACCGCCATGAGCAGGAAGGAGAGGCCCGCGAAGCCGGTGCCCAGCAGCAGCGGCAGCTTCGAGCCGCGGCGCCCGGACAGCCAGCCGGCGATCGGCCCTGCCACGAGCATGACGGCCGCCGACGGCAGCAGGAAGAGGCCGGCGCCGGTCGTATCGACGGCGAAGCCGTAGCCCGCCTCCGCGGGCATCTGCACGAACTGCGGGATCAGGATGAAGGACCCGAACATGCCGAAGCCGATCAGGAAGCCGGTCATGTTGGTCGTCCAGACGGCGCGCTTCCGCAGCAGGCGGATGTCCACGAGCGGCTTGGCGACGCGCTGCTCGAAGTGCACCCAGTAGGCGAGCACGGCCGCGGCGGCCGCGAACAGGCCGAGGATCTCGGGCGAGCCCCAGCCCCAGCGGTTGCCCTCGCTGAGGGCGAGCAGCAGGAAGACGAGGCCGGCCGAGAAGAGGCCGGCGCCCGCGAAGTCGATCTTGGCGGGCGACTTGACAGGCGATTCGGGCACGAAGAAGTGCGTCGCGACGATCGCGACCACCACGACCGCGAAGCCGAACCAGAAGATCCACTCGTACGAGAGGTGGTCGACGATCAGGCCGCTGAGGACGAGCCCGGCGCCGCCGCCGATGCCGAAGGTCGCCGAGATCAGCCCTATCCCGGTGGCGACCCGCTCTCTGGGGAACTCGTCCCTGATGATCCCGAAGGCGAGCGGGAAGACGGCGCCGGCCGCGCCTTGGACCGCGCGGCCCGCGACGAGCAGGCCGATGCTGTGCGAGAGGGCGGCGATGACGGAGCCGAGCGCGAAGAGGCACAGCACGAGCACGAGCGTGCGCTCCTTGCCGAACATGTCGCCGAGCCGCCCCAGGATCGGCGTGGCGATCGAGGCCGTCAGCAGGTAGACGGTCAGGACCCAGGTGACGGAGGTGGTCGACGCGTCGAGCTCGCGCTGGATCTCGGGCAGCGCCGGCGCGACCATCGTCTGAAGCAGCGCGTACGAGAGCGCCGCCAGGGCGAGCACGGCGAGCGTGATGCCGTAGTGCTGGCGCGGGGCCTCGCTCATGCGGGAGCCCCGGCGGGGGTCGCGGGCTCACCCTCGCGCACGCTCCGCCGTAGCGGCCGCTCGGGGATGAGCAGCACCAGCACGAGCGCGAGCGCCATCACCGGCAGCCCCAGCATGAACACCGGGTGCAGCGCATCGGCGAGCTCGGTGCGCGCCGCAGACACGCCCGCCCCCCCGGCAAGCGCGCCCGCGGCGGCACCTGCGGGCAGGCCCGCGGCCATGAGCGCCCCCATGACGCTCACGCCGATCGTGCCGCCCGTAGTGCGGAAGAACTGGATACCGCTGGTCGCGATGCCGAGCTCGCGACTCGGCACCTCGTTCTGGACCACCAGCAGCAGGTTCTGGATCACGAACCCGAGCCCGAGTCCGAGCAGGACCATCGCGAGCGTCGCGGTGCCCTGTGAGGAGCCTGTGTCGAGCGAGCTGAGCACGGCGAAGCCGCCCGCCATCACGACCGGCCCGGCCACGATCGCCCATCGGTAGCGACCCGTGCGTGAGATCACCTGCCCGCTGATCACGCTCGACACGACGAGCGCCAGCATCAGCGGTGTCAGAACGAGGCCGGCGTTGGTGGCCGACGCGCCGAGCACGCCCTGCACGAACAGCGGGACGAACATGATCGCGCCGAACATCGCTATCCCGAACGTGAACGAGGCGCCGCTGGCGGCGCCGAACACGCGCAGGCGGAGTAGCTCGAGCGGGACGATCGGCTGCTCGGTGCGGCGCTCATGCCAGGCGAGCACGGCTAGCAGGACGAGCCCCGCTGCGAGCAGCCCGAGCACGTCGCCCGAGCCGAGCGTCGACTCCTCGCCGGCGCGCACCGTGGCCAGCAGGATGCACGACACGGCTGCGGCGAGCAGCGCAGCGCCGAGGTAGTCGATGCGCGTCGCGCGCTCGGGGTGCGGCGGAATCTTGAGGGTGACGAGGACGACGGCGAGCGCGACCAGGCCGACGGGCAGCGAGACGAAGAAGACCCAGCGCCAGTCGGCGTTGTCCGCGATCCAGCCGCCGGTCAGCGGACCGAGCACCGAGCCGACTCCGAAGACCGCTCCGGTGAGCCCCTGCCAGCGGCCGCGGTCGGAGGGCGGGACGAGATCGCCGATCACCGCCATCGCCAGCGGGATCAGGGCACCGGCGCCGAGACCCTGGATCCCTCGGGCGATGATCAGCTGCGTCATCGAGCCGGCCATCCCGCCGATGACGGCCCCGACCATGAAGATCAGGATCCCGAAGACGAAGAAGGGCCGCCTGCCGTGGATGTCGGACAGGCGCCCGTAGATCGGAACGGTGACCGTCGCGGCGAGCATGTACGCCGAGAAGACCCAGGAGTAGTGCTCCAGCCCGCCGAGGTCGGCGACGATCCGCGGCAGCGCGGTCGCGACGATCGTCTGGTTGAGGACCGCCAGCAGCATCCCGAGCAGGACACCCGTGAACGCCGCGATCGTCGCCCGGTGTGAGAGCAGGTAGCCGGGACGGGGCTGGCTCACAGCTCCTCGATCACGACCGCCAGGCGCTTCAGCAGGTCAGCTGCGACCGCCTGCTCGCCCGGCTCGAGCGCCGCGGCGATGCGACGGCGCGCCTTGTCGTACTCGCGTGTCTTCTCCGAGACGGCCTTGCGACCCGTCTCGGTGAGCGAGATGACGACCGCGCGCCGGTCCGCGGGATCTTCGATCCTGGTGACGAGGTCACGCCCGACCAGCACGTCGACCATCCGCGTGGCTGTCGGCGATGAGACGCCGGCGAGCTCGGCGAGCTCGCGATTGGTCAGGGGCGCGTCGAGGAGCGGCTCGAGCAGGTGGTACTGGGCGAGCGAGATCGAGTCGTCGGGCGCCTGCCGGGCGGCGCGTCCCCGCGCGCGCCGGGCGGCGCGGAAGAAGTCGTGAAGCGCGTCGCTGAGAGCCACCTCAGCGGCGGCTGAGGCCCTTTCAGCTGGCGCGCGCGCTGCCACTCACGAGAAGTTAGCACCACATTGTTTAGGTGCCTACATACTTTCGGAGCTAGTAGAAGACCGGCGCATCCATTTCCATAAGGGTCAGGGAAAGGCGCCGGAAGCTCCGCAGCCGGCGACCGCTGCGGGCGTCGATGAGCATCGTCGCACCCATGCCGCCGACGAGCGCGTTCCCGCCCACCGGTTGCACCAGGACCGGGGCCTGGCCGAAGAGGTGGAACTTCCGCCTGCCTGCGAGCGAGTAGCCGCTGACACCGCTGCCGGTGGCTCCGTGCCTACAAGGGCCATAGACGAAGGACGATGCGAGCAGCGTGTCCGACGCCAGCGCGACGTCGGTCGTCCTCGCGTCGATCTCGCGTGCGACCCAGTGCCGGGTGTCGACGAGCGTCAGGCCGGCCGGCCTCTCGCAAGAATGCCCGTCCGCCACGGTGGTGTGGTCCAAACCGGTGATCGCAAGCTTGCCGCGGCCGAGCCAGAGCGCGTCTCGTTGCGGGCCGCGCAGCGCGTCGTCGGCAGCCCGAGCGTTGATATGCAGCGGGTGTGGCTGGACGGCGAACGTGCGCAGGTCCACTTCGGTGACCGGCGCCCGGGCCTGAACCACGAACGCACGGCCGCCTGCGCGGTCGACCGCAAGCCCCGGGCTCCAACTCTCGGTGACGGTCCCGCTCGGCCGGGTCCCGGAGATGATCTCTGGCAGCGCGACCGACCGGGTCGGCCCGTGCGGCCCCACCTGAACGAGCCGCGACGGCCCGATCGCGGCGCCGCGCGGCCCCAGCACGAGCAAAAGGCTCCTGCCGAGGCGCTCGCCCTCTTGGAGCGACCCGCCGAGCCGCTGTCGCCAGAGCACCCGGCGGCGCGCGGTGTCGACAGCCGCCACGACCGTGTCGCCCGCGCCGCAGCAACCCGGCAAGACGACGACGGACAGCACGCGCCGGGGTCCGACCCATGCGGCCGCGATGCCAGACCCGCGGCGGCTGACCGTGACGTCGCCGAGCAACCGCATGCGGCGCAGATCGACGAAGCGCAGCCTGGCGCCGCGCGCGGTGGAGCCCGTTACCAGTCGCGACCGGTCCGGGGAGAAGCTCCATCCCAAGGGCTCTCGCGCCAACGGGACCCTCCGGCCGGCGAGACGCATGGTGTCCGGGTCGAGACGGGCCAGCTGAAGCGAGCCCTCCCACGCGGCCCCGTAGACAGTCGCGGCGTGCGACGGCGCCACGCCCATCAGCGCGGCCGTGGCGGCGAGTGCGGCTACCAGCGTGCGGCGTCCCATACCTCCTGTACGGGCGACCGGCGGGCCGCGGTCCCGGCTAGCGGGCGGCCGCCGCCATCAGCTTCGGCGCGACCTGCTTCTTGCGGCTCATCACGTCGGGCAGGTTGAGCACGCCGTCCTTGGACGGCTGCCCGAAGGCGCGCTCGACCGCGGCGGTCTCGCCGGTCACGAGGAGGTCGGTGCCCTTGGCGAGGATGTCGGTGAGCATCAGCGCGGACAGCGCGTGGCCCTCGCGCTCGCGAAACGCACCGAGCGCCTCGAGCAGCTCGTCGCGGCGCTCCAGCACCGAGTCGCCGACCGTCTCGAGCTGGGCGATCGAGATCGTCTTCCCGGTGCTCACCTCGTAGTCCTTCGCGTCGTGGGCGACGATCTCGTCGGCCGGGAGGTGCGACACGTCGGAGGTCTCGCTGAACATCTCGCGGCCGAACTCCTCCGCCTCCAGCGACAGGATGCGCTCGAGGTGCTCGATGATCGCGTGGTCGCGCGGCGTCGTCGTCGGCGAGTTGAGGATGACGGTGTCGGACAGCACCGCGCCCAGCAGCATCAGCGCCGTCGGCCGCGCCGGCTCGAGGCCTGCCTGGCGGAAGCGCTCGACGACGAGCGTCGCAGTCGAGCCGACCGGATCGAAGGTCGCGGCGACCGGCACGCGCGTCTCGATCGAGCCGATGTGGTGGTGGTCGAGGATCTCGACGATCTCCGCCTCGTCGATGCCCGCCACGCTCTGGGCCGACTCGGCGTGGTCGACAAGCAGCACGCGGCGCGGCTCCGGGCTCACGAGATCGGATCGCGTGACGAGCCCGACCGGACGGCCCGAGGAGTCGACCGCCACCGCGGCCCGGTAGTGGACGTCCTTGACCTCCTCGGAGATGTCGGCGACGAGGTCGTCGCGGCGCACGGTCAGCGGTTCGGAATCCATGAGCGCTCGGCAGGGCGCGGCGAGGGTGATCATGCGCGCGCTTACGTACGAGTCGAGCGTCGAGCTGACTACGGCGGTGCCGCGTTCGCGCGCGAGCTCGAGCACGTCGTCCGGCGGGCGCACCTCGTTGCTCGTCACGAGCAGGGCGGCACCGTGCTCGACCGCGCGCCGCTGAATGTCGGGGCGGTCACCTACGACGACGACATCGCCCTCCTCCATGCGCGTCGGCGAGCTCACGTCCATCGCCTGAACCCAGACGCGTCCCGAGACGTCCTGGTGCTCGTCGCCCACGATCAGCGTGCCCTCCAGCACCGTGACGATCGCGCCGACGGAGGTGTCGGCGTCGAGGCGAGAGGCCTCGCGCGACTCGCGCACATAGCGCCGCGCCAGGGCGCGCTCGGTCATGACGCCGACGAGACAGTCGCTCGAGTTGACGATCGGCAGCAGGTCGAGTCCCTCGCGCGCCATCGCGAGCCCGACCTGGCGAACCGGCTCGTCGTCGCGAGCGGTCGGGAACTCGTCGCGCATCACGTCGCGGACACGCAGCAGGACGTGCGGCAGGAACTCGGGAAGCGGCGCCTCGCTCCGCTCGATCAGCCAGGAGGTCTGCGCGTTCGGCTCGCCGAGGCGCACGGGCTGGTAGCTGTGGCCGTCGCCGAGCCGGTTCTTCAGCTCGGCATAGCCGATGGCCGCGGCGATCGAGTCGGCATCAGGGTTGCGATGGCCTGTTACGTAGACGTGCGCCAACGGCGACAGACTACGAGCCCCAGCGCTCCCGGGCCGCGTTCGCGGCGGGGCAGCGGCCCTCGTCGCGGCCGCAGGCCTCCATGTCGCAGAGCCGGCACAGCCAGCGCGTCGCTCCCGGCCCCCGCATCATGCTCGGGATCACGCGCGCGAGGAGCTCCTCGAAGCGCCGGCGCTCCTCGTCGCCCAGCGCCGCGAGCGCGTCGTTCAAGACCTCTCCGCGCGCCCGCGCGACGCGCTGTGCGGCGCGCCGCCCCCTGGCGGTGAGATGGACCGAGACGGACCGCGCGTCCTCGGGGCTCGGCCGGCGCTTGACGTAGCCCGCATGCTCGAGCCGGTCGACGAGCCGCACCGCGCCCGAGGGCGTCAGGCCGAGCACGCGCCGCAGGCGATCGAGCGACGGCTCGCCGAGGAACTGATCGAGCGCGGAGAGCGCGATCGCCGCCGTCTCGGACTGGCCCGCCGCGTCGCCCACCGCCTCGGCGGTGCGGTCGGCGACGGACAGCGACAGCGCGCCGAGCAGGTTGCCGGCGCGATCGAGCTCGGTCATCCGACCTCGTAGTCGAGGCTGACATGCGCCTCTGAGCCGAGCGGAGCGCTGAACTCGCCGCTTCCGCTGATCCCGTCGAGGTCGCCCGTGCCCGAGCCCGGCACCACCGACAGCTCGCCGCGTGCCTCCGCGCCGTCGAACGTGCCGCTCGTCCGCATCACGAAGCTGCCGCTGCGCTCGCCGAGCCGGCCCTCGACCTGCTGCAGGCCCACGAAGTCCGCGGTCTCGTCGGGCCGGTAGCACATCAACCACTCGACGCTGCCGGTGCCCTCGATGTCGCCGCTGATGGCCTGCCGGACGCTCGCCCGGGAGAGCTTGCGCCCGTCGCCCAGCGAGCCGTACTCCTCCTCCTGCCAGTCCTCGACCTTGAACGTTCCGTCGGCATGCGTGGTCATCGCCGTTCGCCTCCTTAGTTGTGTGACTCACTCACATATTTATCCGGAGCCAGACGGGGCTAAACCGCGGGAGAGCACCGTGGGCAAGCACGGCTCGCCCAACCGCTTCGGGCAGCGACCTCGTAGCTCTCCCATGGACCGAGCGCGATCGAGCCCACGGGCGAAGGAGGCCCTCGTCGACGAGCTGCGTGACGCCGTCGGCGACGAGGCGGTCGACCGGGCCGACCTCGATCTCGAGCGTGCCGGACGGTGCGCGCTCGGCGAAGGACGTCGAGAAGCCCGCGGCCACGACCCAGGCGATGCTGGAGGAAGAAGGGGTCAAGGATCCCGAGGGCGCGCTCAACGACCTGGTCGCCCAGACCGCCGAGCAGGAAGACGAGCGCGAGGCCGGGCGCACCGAAGCCGAGGACATCAAGCGCCAGCAGGAGTCCTGGACCCCCGACAGCGCCACGCGGCGGAGCCGGCCCCTCTAGCGCAAGCGCCAATTCCAGGCCGGTTGCAATCATGCGGCCGTGCCACCGCTGAGCGCGAAGGAGCGAGCGCAGCTTCCCGACAGCGCCTTCGCCTACATCGACTCGCACGGGAAGCGGCGTCTTCCGATCCACGACGCCTCGCACGTGCGCAATGCGCTCGCCCGCTTCGGCCAGGTCGCGTTCGAGGACGACGAGGCCCGCGACCGGGCCCGCAGCCGGCTGCTGAGGGCGGCGCAGAAGCACGGCATCATGCCGATCGGGTTCATCAGCTCCCAGCTCGAGCCGCAGCGCAAGCTGCCGAAGGGAACGGTCACCTTCCTGCTGACCGACATCGAGCGCTCGACCCAGCTGCTCGCGCAGCTCGGCGACGGCTACGCGGCGGTGCTGTCAGAGGTGCGCCGGCGCGAGCGAAACGCCATCCGAACGGCCGGTGGCAAGCAGGTCTCGGCCACCGGCGACGAGCTCTTCGCGGTATTCGAGGACGCCTCCGCCGCACTCGCCGGAGCGCTCGGCATTCAACGGGCGCTGCAGGAGCACGGCGGCCCCGGCGGGAACGAGGTCCGTCTGCGGATCGGCCTGCATCGGGGCCGCCCCTCGCTCACCGACACGGGCTACGTCGGCCTGTCGGTTCACGCGGCCGCGCGCATCTGCTTCGCCGCTCACGGTGGCCAGATCGTGATGTCCGCCGCGGTGCGCTCGGCGTTGAAGGAACCGCCGCCGGACGGGGTGACCCTGGCGGAGCTGGGGAGCTGGCGCTTCCGCGGCCTGCCCGAGCCGGTGGCGCTGTACCAGGTCGAGGCTGCGGGCCTGCCGGCGGACTTCCCGCCGCTGCGGTCCGCCGAGCCGGCCTAGCCGGACCGCGCCACACCGCTCGCGGAGACGCGCTCCGGGGTAGACGCAGCCCCGGATCCGAGCTATAATTTCGATCGTAGGCGAACGATCGAAAGGTACGATAGCAGAGTTGAGTACGACCACACGTAACGTGTCCCGCGGGACGGCAGCCGCCGCGCCTGCCGAGGGCACGGAGACCAAGCGTCAGCGCAGGCGCCGGGAGGCCCACGCCACCGAGGCGAAGGCGCCGGACGTCTCGGCAGACGCGCTCGGGCAGTTCTTCCGCCAGGCCTCGAAGTACAAGCTGCTGACCGCAGCGGAAGAGGTCGAGCTCGCCAAGCGAATCGAGCGCGGCGACCTCGAGGCCAAGGAGCGCATGATCAACTCGAACCTGCGGCTCGTGGTATCGCAGGCCCGCCGTTTCCAGGGCCAGGGACTACCCATGGGCGATCTGGTTCAGGAGGGCATGCTGGGCCTGATCCGAGCGGTAGAGAAGTTCGACTGGCGCAAGGGCTTCAAGTTCTCGACGTACGCGGTCCTGTGGATCAAGCAGTCGATCCAGCGCGGTCTGGCGAACTCGGGAAGCACCATCAGGATCCCGGTCCACATCGGGCAGCGTGAGCGCAAGGTGAAGAAGCACGAGCGCGAGCTGGCGGTGACGCTGGGGCGCCAGCCGACCGACTCGGAGATCGCGGAGTCCACGGGCTGCCGGAGGACCAGGTGCGCGAGGCACTCGAGCTGACCAGGCATCTGGCGAGCCTCGACCAAGGCGTCGGGGAGGATGGCGAGACCCCGCTCGGGGACCTGCTTGCCAGCGAACGTCCCGAGCCGGAGGAAGAGGTGGTGAGCGCCCTGGGCGACGCTCGGATCCGCCAGGTCGTCGGCCGGCTGCCCGAGGACGAGCGCGACGTGATCACGCTTCGCTTCGGGCTTCTCGGCGACGAGCCGGCCTCGACTCGCGAGGCTGGGGCACGGCTCGGTCTGACCACCGAGCGTGCGCGGCGGCTCGAGGAGCAGGCGCTCGGCCGGCTGGCCGAGAGCGGCGAGCTGCAGGAGCTGCGCCAAGCCGCGTAGCCCGGGCGGTATCGGCCCCACGCCAACCCGACCGGGACGCGTCCCGTCCTGGCAGTGTGTAAGAGTGTCGCGCGCCGCTTGGCCGAGGCGTCGCGTGACACTGCGCGTTTAAGAGCCTGAGGTTGAGGCAAGACTGTGGCTGAATCCTCGTCGCAAATGTCGTAAGGGGGAAGTCGACGAGCTGCTTCATATCGCCCCTCAGGGCGATGGCCGTGGCTGCCTGAACCGCTGGTCAGGTGGTGAAAAAGGCCGTGGAGAAACAAACCCGGGGGGGCCCATGACCCGTGCAACGATCGTCCGTAGACCACTGTCCGGCGTGCTTCGGCTCGCATTACTGGCCGCCGCGCTGACCGCTTTTCTGGCGCTGTTCGCCGCGCATCCGTTCGCGGAAGCGTCGGCCAAGCAGCGGCCGCTCGCGATCACCAACCCGGGGAAGATGGCGAAGGTCAAGGGCAAGGTGAGGCTCACCATTCGTGCCTCCAGGGTCTACACACGCGTTGGCTTCCGACTGGACGGCCGCCGCCTCTTTGTCGATCGCAACCACCCCTTCAAGTTCCGAAAGAAGGGATTCCTCAAGACGAAGCGCCTGAAGCGCGGCAAGCACCGGCTCATGGTCACGGCCAAGCGCCGGAACGGGAAGGTCGACAAGGCGTGGCGCGTCTTCCGCGTCCAGAAAGCGCGGAAGAAGAAGCGGAGGCTCCGCCCACCGGCCGCGCCGCCGGCGCCCGCACCACGGGCACTTCAACCGCTCCCGTTCGGCACCTGCAACGGCACGACCAACCACTCGTTCGAGGGCAGCATCACCCAGTCTCCCGGCATGCGGGGCGTCGAGGCGGTTCCCGGGAGGATCACGCTCTCAGACGTCTTCGCCACACCGGGACTCCGCTCAGGAAGGTTCGAGCTGCAGGCCGGCGACGAGGTCGCGAGCGGTAACAGGGTCGAGATCACCTCTGGGACCTCGCAGGCGTTCAGCGAGGGCACCGAGTCCTGGATCAGGCAGGCGACGCTGATCTCGGACATCGGCTTCACGCAGGACGGCTGGCGGATCGTGCGACAGCATCATTCGAGCTCGGGCTCGCCGGCAATCGCGGTGTTCGTCGATCTGGACCCGCTGCGGTTCCGGGTGGGACACGGCGACGGCTCGCGCGACGACTGGGAAAGCCCGCCCATCAGCAGGAACACCTGGTACGACCTCACCATCCACTGGCGCTCGGCGTCGAACAACGGTGGGTTCGTGGAGGTCTGGTTCGCCCCGGTGGGACAGATCCCTCAGCTGGTGGCGCGGACGAACAACGTCACCACCCGCGAGGACCACTCGTACTACAAGACGGGCCTGTATCGCACCGACTCGATCTCGGAGACGGATGTCGTCTTCCACGACGGCATCTGCATGGGATCGACCCAGGCGAGCGTCGGGCTGGGAGGCTAAGCGAACGCCGCGGCGCCGGCTCGGGCTAGCCCGCAGGCTTGGGGCGATGCTCGGGCCGGGCGCCGAGGCATGCGTACGACCCCCAGGCGCGCCGCCTCAGAAGCCGCCGAAGTCACCGCCGCCGAAGTCGCCGCCGCCGAAGTCGCCGCCGCCGGCATCACCGCCCGCGTCTCCGTCCGCAGCCCCGTCGGCCTCCCCGCCTGAGTCCTCGCCGCCTGAGTCCTCGCCACTGAGCTCCGAGAAGAGCGATTGTGCGACCAGAGTGCCGGCGAAGGCAGCGGCGAAGCTGCCCGAGCAAGGTGCCCCCGAGCATGCCTCCGCCGCCACCGAAGGCCCGTTCGACAGTGCCGGGCCGGTTCACCTCCGCGCGGGTCGCCATTCGCGCCAGCGAGCGGGGATCGTCCCCTTCAGCGCGCTCGTGCTCGGGGACGGCCGCGCTCAGATCGCGCAATGCGGAACGCCGCTGCTCAGGCGTCAGCTTGGCGAACGCCTCCTCATGCGCCTGCTCGATCGCGTCCGGAGGCGCGGTCCGCACGAGGTAGCGGTAGCGCTCCAGCGCCTGCTCGTCCGTCAGTGTCGTTGCTTCCGGACCGGTATCGCGGCCAAGGAGGCGATCGAGAAAGCCCATACCGGAGATGTTGCCCTATTCAGCCCGACCGCGGCTCTCCAGCTCTTCGACACGCGCCTCGAGCACGACGATACGGTCGATCATCGCCCGCAGCCATCCCCGCAAAGTCGGCTCGCCCGGCGCCACGGGGTTCTCCTCCACCGCCAGTGCCTGCTCCCGCAAGTCTCCGTAGACCCGCCGCTCGGCCTCGTCGAACATCACGCCGCCCAGTCGATCCACTCGGCCACACGGCCCGAGTCGAGGTCCGCTGCGAGCCGCAGCGATGCATCACCGAGCAGGTGGCCCACCGTGACGCCCGCGTCGCCGGCCTCGGCCTCGAGCGCAACCCACTCGTCGGCCTCGAGCGCGACGGTCAGCGCTCGCGGCCCGTCCGTGGACGGCTCGAGTGGGAGGCTCGCCGAGGTGGACTCGCTCATCGTGCCCAGGTGATAAAGCGCGGCTCCGGCGAGGAACTCGCCAGGCGTCAACCCGAGGGCCTCGGCCTGGTACTCGATGGCCTCGATGCCGAAGGGCTCGAGTGGGAGCGGGATGCTGCGGGTGGAAAGCATCCAACCGCTCCAACGACAGCCGCCGCTGAAACTTGTGGTGGCGGCGAGGCAGACTGTTCTCGTGCCGCGACTCGCGACAGTCACGATCGTCGTCGCCGACTACGACGAGGCCATTGCCTTCTTCGTCGAGCGGGTGGGCTTCGAGCTCGTCGAGGACACGTCGCTCAGCGAGGGCAAGCGCTGGGTCGTCGTCGCGCCGCGCGGGGGCGCCGGCGCCCGCGTGCTGCTGGCACAAGCGGCCGGCGAGGAGCAACGAGCCGTGATCGGCCGGCAGGCCGGCGGCCGCGTCGGCTTCTTCCTCGAAACAGATGACCTCGCCGGGGATCACGCCCGCATGGCGGCGGCGGGTGTCGTCTTCCTCGAAGAGCCGCGGACCGAGCGCTATGGCAAGGTCGCGGTCTTCGAGGACCTGTACGGCAACCGCTGGGATCTCATCGAGCCGAGGTTGGCGCTACGTGACCCTGGGCACTAGACGGCGAGCGGCGATGCGGCCCCTCATCTAACGCGATGGAGCTCAACTAGTGGAGCGGGGGACGCGTCGTCGCTTGCCCTTGCGGTTTACGCCGTGCGCGCACGCTTCTTCCGCTTCGGCTCGGAGCGGTGCCCGAGCTGGATCTCGCGCTCCGCGCCCGGAACGCCCTCGTCGAGCTCGCGGCTGCGCTCGTGCTCGGCGTTCAGCTCTGCGCCGAGCAGGATCGCGACGTTGGTGAGCCACATCCAGACGAGGAACACGATCACGCCGCCGAGCGCGCCGTAGGTCTTGCTGTAGGAGCCGAAGTTCGCGACGTAGAACGCGAATGCCGGCCGAGGCGACGAGCCACACCACGATCGCGAGCACGCTCCCCGGGGTGACCCACTTGAAGCCAGGCAGCTTCGCGTTCGGCGACGAGTAGTAGAGCAGCGCGATCATGAGCATGACCACGACGAGCAGCACCGGCCACTTGGCGATGTCCCAGATGGTCACCGCGGTGCTGCCCGACGCCGATCGCCGAGCCGACCTGCTCGGCCACCGGGCCGGTTAGCACGAGCGCCACGAGCACCAGCGCGAGCATCAGGATCAGCACCAGCGTCACCAGCATCTGCAGCGGGCGCAGCTTGATGAAGGAGCGCCCCTCCTCGACCTCGTAGATCACGTTCGAGGCCCGCATGAACGCTCCCACGTAGCCGGAGGCCGTCCACAGGGCGGCCGCGATTCCCACGATCAGCAGGATGCCGGCGGTGCCCTCGGCTGCTCGTTATCGTCCTCGATCGGGCCCTTGAACGTGTCGACCGCCGAGGCCGGCCCGATCGAGCTGACCACGTCGGTGAGGGCGTTCGTCACCGTCTTCGGGTCACCCACGAGGCCGACGATCGAGACCAGCGCGATCAGCGCCGGGAAGATCGACAGCACCGCGTAGTAGGTGAGCGCGGCCGCCGAGTCGGTGAGGTTGTCCTCCTTGAACTCGGCGATCGTGCGCTTGACCGTCTGCACGACTCCGCCCTTGCGCGGGTGGGCCGGCCCTTCCGGCCGCCGCCCCGACCGCTTCTCGTCGGCTTGCGTTGATCCGTTCTCGTCAGGCATTGGTTCTCTCCTGGGCGCTGTCGCGCAGGCCCTCGGCCTGCTCGCGCCCCGCCTCCTTCGCCGTCTCAGCCGCCTGCCTCGGCGACCTGCTTGCCGCGCTCGACGGCCTCCTGGCCGGTCTCCTTGACCTTCTCCTTGACCTGGTCGGCGAGCGGGCCGATCTTCTCGTCCTCCACGCTTCGTGGACGGGACCAGCAAGCCCGCGATGAAGCCGGCCGCCACGGCGCCGACTCCGAGGCCGAGCGGGTTCTCCTTGGCGATCCCGGCCGCCGCGCTTGCGCCGTCCTGCGCCGTCCGGAGTCGGCTCCCGACACCTTGGAGCGCACTGCGTCGACCTTGTCGGAGACGGCCTCCTTGGCGCGGCCGGTGACGTCGGTCTTGTGGCCGAGCGCCTCGACGGTGTCGCCCATCCGCTCGCGGGTCTGCTCTATGTCCTGCCTGATCTGGCTCGGGTCTTCGCCCATTCCACGTCCTCCTTCACGCTTTCTCTTGGCCTGCTCCGGCACCGGCGGTGCCGCCTCCTTGCACCTTCTGCTTGCCGCGTCATCGCCAGCACGCCGGCGACCGCCGCGTAGACCACCGCGACGATCAGCGCCGCCAGCCACAGCGTCCATGGCCGCGACTCGAGCACGGCGATGATGCACGCGGTCAGGGCGGCGAACGCCCCGACGCCGAAGAGACCGGCGCCGCCGAACATCCCGGCGCCGATGCCGGCCTGCTTGCCCTTCTCCTGAAGCTCCGCCTTGGCGAGCTCGACCTCCTGCTTGACGAGCGTGGTCGTCTGGTCCGACAGCTGCTTGAGGAGCTCACCCGTCGGCCGGTCGCGCAGCTCGTTCTCCCTCGGAGCGGTCATCCGTTCAGACCTCGTGCCGGGTCAGGCGCTCGCGCAGACTGCGGCGGCTCTGCCGGCACGCGGCCATAGCGCTCCGCGCTCGACGCCTTCAGCATTCGCGCGGCGATGAAGCCGAGCGCCAGCCCGCCGGCGACGACGCCCCACGGATTGCGGCGCGCGAAGTCCTCGACGTCGCCGAGGATGCGGTCGCCGTCCGAGTCGTGCAGCCAGGCTGCCCACCCGCTCGGCGCGATCGGCGGCCTGCTCGGCGTAGCGTGCCGGCGCGTCCTTGCCCTGCTTGCGCAGCTCGTCGGCGACCGTGCGGGCGTCACCCGCGACCGAGCGAACCCGCTCGCCGGCCTCGCGTCGAGCGCTGGTCGACCTGCTCGCGCAGGCGCGTGCGCGCCTGGTCGCGCGCCTCGCCCATCTGCTCCTGGGCCTTGCCCGCGACCTCCTTCGCCTTGGCCTGGGCCTGCTCCTTCGCCTGTCCGTCGTCGCCGGCGGCGAGTTTCGGATCTGTCGGTTCCGCACTTCGTTCCATGACGGCCCCTTTCCTGGTCGGTACGTCGCTGCTACTGGTATCCGCGCTTCTCGGCGCTGACTCAGCGCGGCCGTAGCAATTGGGACAACTGCGCCGCGGTCTGCGACGCAGCTGTTTCATTTCTGTGGAAACGGCGATGATGTGCGCCATGGCGACGCAAGAAGCTGACCGATGTGCGACGCGCCGATGCGCTTCGAAATCGCGAACGCATCCTGGATGCGGCGGAACGGATGCTCAGGCACTCACCGTCCGCGACGGCGGCGGACATCGCGGCCGCCGCCGGGGTGTCGCGCTCAACGCTGCACCGCCGCTTCGCGAGCCGTGCCGACCTGATCGCCGCCCTTCGCGAGCGGCCACATGACCCGGAGTCAGGACGACCCGAGGCTCCGCTGCCGGCGGGGCGGCTGGGACGTGAGAGGGCGGTCATGCTCGACGCGATCCAGGTCTTCGACGTCGTGCCGCCGGCGGTGCTGCCCGAGCAGCTGGTGGCAGAGGCTCAGCGCGTCGCCAAGGTGCCCGTGGCGCTTTACGTCCTGGACATCGACGGCACCCATCTGCTGCACCTGGCAGGGCCCGACCGCCTCGGGGACGAGATCGAAGCTCCGCTGGCGATCGGCCCGGAGCTCGATGCCGACGGCCTGTCGCAGCTGCGGAACCATCTCTCGCGATTTCCAGGCGTCGAGGTACACGCACTGTGGCTGCGCGGGCGGGCCAACGGAGTGATGGTCGCGTTCGGACATCCCGCCGCGCCGCTCACGGAGCTCGCACGCCAGGCGGCCGCCGCAATCACGCTCGCCGACCGCTACACGGATGCATTCGCCAGGGCACAGCGCCGCAAGCAGCCCAAGGCCGCCGCCGAGATCCAGCAGAGCCTCCTGCCGCCGCGGATCGCGCGGGTGACGGGCGGCGAGATCGCCGGGAACGTCCTACCGAGCTACGAGGTCGCCGGTGACTGGTACGACATGATCGAGAACAGCGACGGCATCTGGATCACCCTCGCCGACGGACTCGGGGGCTCCACCCGAGCCGCGGCCAGCAGCGCCGTCGCCCTGGGTGCACTGCGCGCAAGCCGCCGCAGCGGGGCGGGCATCAGCGAAGCGCTCATCGTGATGCATCAGACGCTCCGCGAGATGCCGGGCCCACGCGCCGAGATGACGGCCGTCGCCAGCATCTGGGATCCGGCGAGCCACGAGCTGACGATCGCCAACTGCGGCCACGTCGCCGCCGGTGGTCCTGCGGGGCGACGGGCAGGCCGAGGTCCAGAGCCAGCGCTCGGAGCACGGCTTGGGCGGCCGGGCGAGCGCCAAGCCCGTCGAGCAGGTCACCACCCTGGCGCCGGGCGATCGCCTCGTGATGGTGTCGGACGGGGTGATCCGGCACGGCGAGGGCAAGGCCGGACTCGAGGTCGACGGCGTGATCGAGGCGGCACTGCGCTCGGAGCGAGGAACGGCGGCCGACACGGTCAGAGAGATCCACCGCGCCGTGCTCGCTGCGGCCGAGGGAGAGCTCGCGGACGACGCGACAGCAGTCTGCCTGTCGGTGGAATGACGATCTCGGCCATGTCGCGTCGAGGGGCGCCGGCCCCGAACGCGACGCTTGGCAGCACTTCGTGAGTGCTCAGATTGGAGCCCGCATTGGAGCCCGCCCCACCGGAGCCGCGCTCTGATTCGCGCTCGCTGCCGTCCGGACGATGACTGGCAAGGCGCGTCCACCCCTCCATCGACACTCGCATCCACGTGGCAGCGGCAGCGGGGCGCACACCCTTCTCCACTGCCGCTTCCCATGCAACGGGGGAGTGCCCCTTTCGTCTTTCGCGACAGCCCCGCTCGGTCGTGTCTCGCTGCTCCCCTTCCCTCAAAGCAGCAGCTACGGGTCGCTGCACCACAAGCGAGCGGCCGCGCCCCGATTCGACCTTGCCGCTCCTTGACGGAAGGAGTAGCGTCGCACGAACCCGCTCAGAGGAGACCCCCGAAATGGCTGCCAACCTTGCCGTCCTGGGTGCCGCCGTCGACGCGTGGAATGCGCATGACCGGGATCGGTACGTGGCCGGCTACCTCCCGGACGTGAAGCTCCACGGCTTCCCGGAGGGAGTCGACGATGCGGCCACTCTTGGTGACTTCTTCGCCGGGTTCTGGGAGGCCGTCCCGGACGCCCGACTCGCGCTCGGCGACGCGTTCGAGGCCGGCGACCAAGCCGCGGCGCGCCTGACCATCACTGGAACCCACGAGGGCGAACTCATGGGCGTCGCGGCGAGCCACCGCTCGATCTCAGTGGAAGTCATCACGATCCTGCGCTTCGGGGGCGACGGGCGGATCGCCGAGCGTTGGAACGTCGCCGACTTCCTGTCGATGCTGCAGCAGATCGGCGCCATCCCCGCTGCCGCTTAGAGGGAGCGGGACCCAGGCTCTCGGCGGGAGAGGGCGTAGACTGGCTCGGTAATGCTTTCGCAAGGCTAAGACGTGGCTGGTCAAGCTAATGCCGTTCCTGGCTCGCTGGGGGTCGAACACGACCCCAAACCCGTAGGGGACGCGACTCGGGCAGCGTCGGCGAAGAGTGCGAGGCTCCCCACCCTGGCCCGACGATGCGGCACCGGCTCTGAGTCCAAGTAGCAGAGCGCGCACTGCTCCTTTCCATGCACAGCAGCACTTCCGCTCCTCGACCAACGCGATAGCGGGTGGACCGACCCGGCGCGCTCGCTTCTACCTCAAAGCGGTAGTCGCTGCTGCGGTCGCTGGCGACGAGCACCAAATAACGGCTACTTGGCGTGCCAATCGGGTTGACCGGCGTGCCCACAGTTGAGAGCATCGACCGGCCCAGACGATCACAGGAGGAGCCATGTTGCGTCTATGTCGGGTCTTCTTGGTAGTCGCCGCCATCGCCGCAGTGACCGCTCCGTCGGCGGCCGCCATCCCTGACCGGACGCTGTCCGGGCTGCTCGGGGACATGTGGACGACGATCCTCGAGACGCCGAAGGCCGACAATCCATTCACAGGCGGCGACCCCTGCATTCAGCTCGGCGCGAAATCGTTGCGCCATTCGGCGGTGGGTCGGAATTCACGTGCGTCGTCAAGCCAGGGACGAAAGTTCTCGTGGCCGCCTACAGCGCCGAGTGCAGCACGGTCGAGGCTCCACCGTTCCACGGGGACAACGAGGACGAGCTGCGCACCTGCGCGAGGGACAATGTCGCTGAGTTCGAACCGGTGACCGCCACCCTCGAACGGCCGGCCGATCGCACTCACCCAGGTCCAGACCGCGCTGCTGAACTTCGTCCTGCCACCGGACAACATCTTCGGCCTGGAGGCGGGACGACGGGTCAGTCGGTGGGGGACGGGTGGGTCGCGCTGCTGCACCCGCTCACGCCCGGGTCGCACGAGATCCAGATCTTCACGAACGGGAACACGCTCACAAACACGACCACCATCAAGGTTCAGCCCCGGGGCCTGACGCCTCGGCAATGCCACGGACAGGACCCACGGGCCGACCGAGCTGGGCGCTGGCGACACGCTTTCCGGCCCACGGTCAGAAGCGCTTAGGCGGCGACTGCTGCTTCGCCTGGTAGCACTAGCGGCCGCAAGCCCGCGCCCAGTGCTGCTTCCCATGCGATACTCCTGTCGCGGAGCCACCCGCGTCTACCACGGCAAAGGTGAGCCGCTACCCGTGGGCCCGCCGGCCGGGGAAGTTCCGCCCCCTTCGGCCATGCCGATTGGTGCCCGATTGGTGCCCGCTCCGCTGGTCTGTCCCAAGGCGTTAGCGGCGCTAACGCGTTGTTTGCAGCGATTCTTGAGAGGTGAGCGACGGGACTCGAACCCGCGACCGCCTGGACCACAACCAGGAGCTCTACCGACTGAGCTACGCCCACCGCGACGTTCGGAATGTAGCAGTGGATTTGGCCGCGGCAGCCCGGGCGAGAGGCGCGGTCAGCCTCGGAGCGTGAGGCCGTATGAGGTGCGATGGGAAGGCCCGGTCGAGGCGCTCACCCGCGCCTCCATCGTCACGTTCACCCGCCGGGCGCGCGACAGTCGTTTGCGCGATGACTTGCGCAGGCGCAGCACGAGCTTGGAGCTTGTGGACCGCCCGGTCGTGGCCTCCGCCACGCTGACCGGCTTGCTGCCGGGTGCGCGCAGCCCGTGGCGCCGGGCCTCGCCCGACTTCATCAGGAGCTCGGCACCGATCGAGCAGGACCGCGAGCACCTGCCGGTGAACGCGAGGCCGCGGCTCGCGACCCTGCGCAGGTCGATCTCGCGCAGCGCGAGCTTCTGGTTCACCACGAGGGCCGGGCCGGCGCCGTCCACCGTGACGCGGAGGGTTGCCCGGTAGGTCGAGGCCTCGCGGAGGCGTGTCCGGCCTGTGCGGGTCAGCTTCACCCTGATCGCCTTGGATCGTCCCGCCCCGAGACTCGTGCTCGCGCGGCCGAGCAGCTGGGGACGCCGCCCGCGGCTGCGAAGCTCCGCGTTCACCCGGCAGGCGGATCCGCACCCTGCCAGCAGCGTCAGCCTGCTTCGCCTGGCATCGGAGAGATCGGACTCGGCGGGCACGATCGCGAAGTCAGGCGCCGTTGGCGGGGCGACGGACGGCGACCCGATCGAGAAGGTCGCGCTCGGCGAGACGCCGATGTTGCCGGCCGCGTCGGCCTGTTCCGCCCGGGCGGTCCAGGTGCCGTCCGCGAGCGCCGCCGGGACGGTCGACCACGCACCGCCGGCGTCGCGCGACACGGTCAGTGTCTGCGCAGGCAGGCCGGCCGCCAGTGTGCCGCTCCAGAGCTTGACGGTCACGTTCCCGGAGTCGCCCGTCGCCGTCCCGGCGGAGCCCGTGAGCTGGCGGCCGAGCGTCCTGCAGGGACGCGCCCGCTTGTGGCGTCACGAGCGAAACCAGGGGCGCGACCGTGTCGACTGTCCAGCTTCGCTCGGCTGGACTCGGGTCGAGGTTGTCCCCCCCGTCGCGGGCCTGGACGTGCAGGGTGTGCGTGCCGTCGGCGAGGCCGTCCACGCCGTGCGGCGTGCCGCACTCCGTCAGCGGTGCGCCGTCCAGGCTGCACTCGAAGTTGGCATCGCCTTCGCTTGCGCCGAAGCTGAACGACGCACTGCGCGAGGCGATCGGCCCCGACGGTCCCGCCGTTATCGCGGTGTCGGGCGGCACCTGATCCGCGAAGTTGCAGATGGCGCGGCGTGTCGTCGTCTGCCAGCTCGTCAATGTGCCGGCGTCGCCCTCGAAGAGATCGCGCACGCGCAGCGTCCAGATTCCCTGGCGCTGCTCACCGTCGAAGCGCCAGAGCTGGTCGTTCTGGGGTCTGAAGCTGCCGGTGTAGGGCGCGCCCGCGCTCGAGACGTTCGTCGCCGCCTCGTCGTCGAAGGTCGTGTTGACGAAGTTGTTCCCTCCGTTGTCGGGGCCGCCCGGATGCTGGACGAGCCTGACGGTCGTGCCCTGCGGCGAGGTCAGCTCGATCACGAGGTCTCCCACCCAGTCATGGGTGAGACCTCCGAGCGTCACGTTCACGTCCTTCACAAGGCCGGGCGAGGCGACGCTGATCGTCGGACGTGACCCCGGCGGAGCTCTCGTCGGGTATCGCCAGAGGAGGAGCGTGGCTGCGAAGGCTCGTCAGCGGCAGACCCGGCTCGCCGGTTGGAGAGCGTGACCGGCAGCGAGGATGGCCCCTGGGCGGTCGTCAGGGCGAGCGTGCCGGTGACATCGGCGCCGCATGCGGTGTTCGCCGCGAGCTGTCCGGCGAACGGCGCCGACGCCTCCTCGAGCTCGTCCTGGGCGACGTCCGGCCAAGTGGCGTCGCTGCCGGAGTCGAAAGGACAGACCGGAGGTGGCGCCGGAGATCGACCCGGACACCCCGGTTGCGTTCTGATTTCCGCCGTTCCGCAGGCTCACGGTCGAGGTCGAATTGCTCTCCCGCTCGAGGAACCGTCGTCGTCGCCCGTGGGCTCCGGATCATCGTTGAGCACCACATCTTCAGGCGCCAGCACCGGGCTCGGCTGAGCCTGCGCGTTCGAGACGACGAGCGCGAAGTCCTGATCGGTCCTATCGCCGACTCCGGGCACACCGTTTCCCGCGATGTTGGTGCCGAGCACCTCGACCGAGAAGCGGCCGGTCGCCTGGGGCAGAGTCACGCTCTCGAGGTTGTTCCGCCGGTCGGCGTCGCCGCCGGTGATCGAGCGTCCGCCAGCGAAGACGTTGCCCTTGTAGGTGCGCCCGCCCTGCCTGACCACCAGGTCGAGGTCGTTGACGAGAGCCGGATTGGCGTCCACGGCACCCGGGGCGTCGGTCCACGCGAGCGTCACCTTCAGCGGCTGGTCCTGGTCGACGACGTCATACGCGCCCGCGAAGCGCGCGCCGCTCGCGCCCAGCACGAAGTCCTGATCGAAGTAGTCGCGCGCCGTGTTATCGAACGCGCCGCCGAGGTGCGCACGGCCCCAGCCCTGGTCGGCATTGGGGGCGGCCGCGATGAGGTCGCCCTTGCCGTTGTCGCCGCCTGCGAGGTCCGTGGCGCTGTCGACGAGGATGGCTTTGGTCATGGCCGGCGACGGCGGGTCATCTTGCTCGTCCTCGAACCACTGGCGGATCAGCGCCGCGGCTCCCGACACCGCGGGCGCGGCCTGGGACGTACCGGACTGCAGCGAGTAGAAGGGGCCCTCGAAGAACTTCGTGCAGACACCCGAGCCCTGGTACTGAACGCCGGTCTGCGGCGCGGCGCCTACGATCCTGGTTCCGGGCGCCACCACGTCGGGCTTGAGCCGGCCGTCGTTGGTCGGGCCGCGGCTCGAGAAGTCGATGATGTCGCGCGCCTGGTCTGCGCCGCCATCCCCGATCCCGCATGTGCTCTGACCCAGCGGGCGCACTCCCTCGGAGGCACCGACCGTGATGACGTTCTTGGCCGTGCCCGGCGAGGCAATGCTCGCCCAACCCTCGTTCGCCGCGCCGGGTTGGTCGTCTCCCTGGTTCCCGGCGGCGAACACCTCGACCATCTCTTGGTTGAGGCCGGCCGCGGGCTGGGCGTCGCGGACGAGAAAGTCGAACTCGCGTGAGTCGGCGCTGTAGCGGCCGAGGTCTTGGTTGCCCCACGAGTGGTTCGAGATGCGGGCGCCGCCCGCGTACGCCTGCGCAGCCAGAGAAGTGAACCCGCCCGCCGGGAGGTCCAGTGTGTTGGCGCAGTTGAAGATCTTCGTGACGCCCAGCTCGGCGCGAGGGGCGGCGCCCACGCCGTATTTGAACCCGCCCGAGTCCTGGTGCTGTGACCCGCTGCCCGCGCCGAAGCCCGCCGCTATGGAAGCGACGTTCGTGCCGTGGCCGCTGCAGTCGCCCGCCGTGGCATCAGCGGTTCCGTTCTGTATGTACGCGACGCGGCTGGTGCCCGGCATCACTCCGTCCGCGTAGAAGTCGCCGTGGCCCGGCGTCATCGAGCCGTCGTCGAGCCCCGTGTCGGCCACGTCGATCGCGAAGTCGAGCGGCACGTCAAGCTCGTGCGTGTCCAGCCACGACAGATACCCCGGGCCCGTAGGCTGACCGCCCGTCAGGTTCCCCGCCACGATCTGGGCGCTCCGCTCGTCGAGTAGCCGCGGCATCGAGTAGGGCGTCACCGCGACGACCGCCGGATCGGCTGCGAGCGCGTCCACCTCGGCGCCGGTCCGCTCGACGAACTGGGTCGTGAGCCCTCCGACGTCGGAATCGGCTCGCGCGCGCACCCCGGCGGCCGTGACCGCCCTTCGGGCATCCGCGCCGTCCGCGCCCGCCAGCGTCTGGATCGCAACGAGTCGCGAGACGCCCCTCGCGGGCACGCCCTCGCCCAGCTTGTCGGCGCCCGTCATCCGCGTGACCGCGCGCACCGCCGGGACGGTTCCGACGAGACCCGCCAGCCGCTCGACCTCGTTCCCGCTCGCGTGCACGACGTACGCGTTCTGCGGCACGTACTGCACGATCCGGGCGCCGCTGTCGCGGAGGCGGTCGAGCCAGGCATCCTTGACGGGTCCGGCGAATTGGACCAGTGCGAGGGTCTCGTCGGGATCCGATGCGCCCTTCCCCGCCAGCGAGCCGCGGCTTCGCAACGGATCGACGCCGGCGCAGGGTCGAGGAGATCCTCGCGTTGGTCCAGCTGCCTGGCTACGCGGAACGCTCGATCGACCAGCTCTCGGGGGGCCAGGCCCAGCGGGTCGCGCTCGCCCGGGCCCTGATCGTCGACCCGCCGGTCCTGCTCCTCGACGAGCCGCTTGCCGCGCTGGACCTGAAGTTGCGCCAGGCGATGCAGGTGGAGCTCCGGGAGATCCAGCGCCGGGTGGGTTCGACCTTCGTGTACGTGACCCACGATCAGGAAGAGGCGCTCGTCCTGAGCGATCGGGTGGTGCTCATGTCCGAGGGGCACATCGTCCAGCAGGGAGCGCCGCGTGCCGTATATCGCCGTCCGGAGACACTCTTCGCCGCGACGTTTCTCGGGGAGGCCAACCTTTTTCAGGGAGCGGTCGAGCGCCGAGCCGGCGAGGCTCGGGTGCTCTCCAGCGGGATCGAGTTCCTTGTCGCGGTCAACGGGGCCATGCCGGATGACGCTTCGTGGGTGTGCCTACGCCCGGAGCAAATCTCGATGAAACCGGCGGATGATGCCCCTCGCCAGGGTCCGAACAGCGTTAGGGGTCGTGTCGCCCAGGCGGTGTTCCTCGGACCGCGGGGGCGCTGGATGGTCGACGTGCCCGGCGAGCGGCGAGTGGTCGTAGACGCCGGCGGAGGACGTGCCCTCGCTCGCGCCCGGCGCAGAGGTGAGTCTAGTTCGCCGGCGACCGCCCCCGTGCTGGTGCGGGAGGGATTGACGGTGGGGCGCGGGTTCGCGATCCGAATCGCCCCCTCTGGGCTCTTCTTGGCTCTGTTCTTCATTGCGCCGATCGCCATCCTGTTCGCCTACTCGTTCGGCAGCTCGTCACTGCTCGGGCTCGAGTTCGGAACCTCGCTCGACAACTACAACGAGGTGGTTTCCGACTATCTCTTCGGCAGTGTCTACGTAAGAACGCTGCTCGTTGCCGTCGGGGTGGCGGTCCTGTCGGTGATGATCGCGATGCCTTTCGCCTACGCGATCACGCTCGGCCCGCTGCGCATGAGCGGCGACCTGTTGCTCTTTCTCGTCCTCTGCTCGCTGTTCACGGCCTACATCGTCCGGGTTTACGCCTGGCGCACCTTGTTGGGGCGTGAGGGTGCGATCAACAGCGCGCTCGAGGGGATAGGCGTCATCGACCAGCCGCTCGAGTTCCTCCTCTACAACCGCTTCGCTCTCGTCCTCGCACTTGTCAACGTGCTCGTTCCGCTTGCCGTGCTGCCTCTCTATTCCGCGTTCGCGGGCATCGACAAGCAGGTGATAGAGGCCTCGCGGAGCCTCGGTGCATCTCCCGTCAAGGCGTTTCGGCACGTCACCCTTCCGCTCGCGAGCCGAGGGGTCGTGGCCGGGTTCGTCCTCTGCTTTGTCATCGCCGCGGGCGACTACGTGACCCCCCAGCTCGTGGGCGGTCCGCGCGGTCTGCTTGTGGGCAACCTGATCGTGTCGCGCTTCGGTCTTTCATTCGACTGGCCCACGGGATCGGCGCTCGCGTTCACGCTGATCCTGGCGATGGTGCTCGTGATCGGCGTCGTGATCCTCCTCTTGCGGATCCTCGGCATCCGGGACAGGCCGGCATGAGTCGCGGCGCGTCGACGGCACTTT
>CAWGZM010000010.1:0-204373 GCA_963827065.1 uncultured Thermoleophilaceae bacterium
TTAGTCCTCGTCACGAAAACGCGACCCTTGGGTGCGGTCGCTGGGCGCCGCCGGGGCTGTTGAATTGGATGGTCTCGCCGAGTTGTCACGCGCAGTCCCGCGGCGTATGCTCGGAGTGCGGGCGCGAGGGGTGCCGACTCAAGTCGTTGACGTACTGACTCAGGGAGTTGATCGGTACGACGACCCTCGAAGGAGGTTGACGTGAGTGCATCAGACCAGCTGAGCAACCTGGCGGCCCGGGCCAAGGAAGCGGAGGACCACGCGGCAGCTGCGCAAGCCAAGGCCAAGGCCGATCTCGAGCAAGACGTCGAGACGGCGCGCGCATCGGCCCAGGCTCAAGCCGAGAAGCTGCGCGAGAAGGCCGACGCCAGCAAGGGCGATATCTCCGACTGGTGGAGCGACGTCCAGAGCAACTGGAACCAGCACATCGCCGTCGTCCACGCGAACATCGAGGGCAAGAGGGCCGAGCACGACCGTGCAAAGGCTCAGAGGAATGCCGAGATCGCCGAAGACGACGCGGCGTTCGCGATCGACTACGCGTACGGCGCAATCGAAGAGGCCGAGTACGCGGTGCTCGACGCGGTCCTTACGCGGAAGGAGGCCGAAGAGTTGTCAGCGGGAGGCACGAGCGCCTAACAAGGACAGATCCGCCTCCGTCGCGAACCGATGACCTCGATAGGCCTCACGCGTCCGTCAGACTAGAACGGAAGGGTTGGGCGACTACCAGGCCCGGACGTGGCCGGGCGGTCTGAAGCCGATCAACCAGTGGGGCGGGCCACCGCCGGTGCGGTCATCCTGACCGGGTTCATTCCCGGTGGTGAGGGCCGGCCGCCGGTCGCCGCCGTCCGCGATGCGGCCTGACCGAACGCCACCCCATCAGCCCGGACCTGACGAGACACGAAGCCGCGAGCTTCGCGCTTCCAGCGCTCAGAGACAGCGAGCGACGCCAGGCTCCGTGCGCTCAGCCGACGACCTCCTTCAGGCCCTCTGCGACGATGAGTCGCGCGGCGGCTTCGACCAGAGCGAGGTGCGAGAAGGCCTGCGGGAAGTTCCCGAGGTGTCTGCCGGTCTCGGCGTCGAACTCCTCCGCATACAGCCCCAGCGGGGATGCAACCTTCACGAGGCGCTCCATCAGGTGTCTTGCCCGTTGCGGCTCGCCGATGATCGCCAGCGCCGATACGAGCCAGAAGGAGCAGATGAGAAAGCTCCCCTCCTTGCCGGATAGTCCGTCGTCGGTCTGTTCGGTGCGGTAGCGCAGCACGTAGCCCTGCTCGCTCAGCTCGTCTTCGACGGCCAGGACGGTGGCACGCAGTCGTGCGTCGTCGGGCGGCAGAAACCCGAAGATCCCTGCGAGCAGCGTGGAGGCGTCGAGCGCGTCGGTGTCGTAGTGCTGGCGCAGCACGCCGCGACTGTCGACCCCGTGCTCGAGGATGTCCGACTTGATCTCCGCGGCAGTCTCTGCCCAGGCGGCCGAGAGCGCGGCTTCTCCGCGGATGTTCGCGAGACGCGCTGCGCGATCGAGCGCGACCCAGCACATCAGCTTCGATGAGACGTAGTGCTGCGGCTCGCCGCGCGCCTCCCAGATGCCCTGGTCCGGTTGACGCCAGACCGCTGTCGCGCACTCGACCTGCGCTTGCACGAGCGGCCACAGGCGGCCCGGAATGCGCTGGCTTCGGCGGCTATGGAGCAGGACGGAGTCGAGGGCGGCACCGAAGACGTCGTTCTGCCGCTGGTCGAAGGCGCCGTTGCCGATGCGGACGGGCTGTGCGCCGCCGTAGCCGGATAGGTCCTCGCGCACCGACTCGGTCAGATCGCGGCGACCGTCGATCCCGTACATGATCTGGAGACCGCCGTCGTCGTTGCGGTCGAGGTCGGCCATGAACTGCATGAATTCGTCGGCCTCCCAATCCAGGAGCAGGAAGTGCAGCGCACGTAGAAGGAAGGTCGAGTCGCGGAGCCAGGTGTAGCGGTAGTCCCAGTTCCGCTCGCCGGCGGGTGTCTCGGGCAGCGACGTGGTGAGCGCCGCGACCGTCGCCCCGGTCGGCATGTACGTGAGGCCCTTGATCGTCAGCGCCGACCGCTGGATCATCGGGCCGAGCTCGTGGTCAGGGATCGCCGCGCGGGCGAGCCACTCGCGCCAGAAGCGCGTCGTCGCGTCGAGCTGATCGGCGGCCTCGTCGGCAGTGGTCGGGACGAGCGCTTCGTCGCTCCAGGCTAGTGCGCAGTACACCGTCTCTCCGGCGCGCAGGACGTGGCGGGCCCGAGCCCGGCCAGCCTCGATGCCGACGAGCATGTCGGTCTGGAGCCGGAGTGCCTGGTCGCCGCCGGTCGCGTCCGCTCGATGTCTATCGGGGCTCAGCGTCCACCCGCCGGAAACGCGCCCATAGTCGAACGCGGGCTCGCACACGAGATCGATCTCCACACTGCCGTCGATGCATTTGGCGGTCCGCACGAGCGCGTGATCGGCGTCCTCGTCGGATGGCGGTCTCGTGTGCGGGGTAGTCGTGTCCTCGCCACGGCGCGGTCCCATCGCGAGCCCGTCGCGGACCACCACCCAGCCCGTCGGGGTCTTCCAGGAAGTGACAAGTGTGTTGGTCCCGGGCTCATAGATCCTGTCGCTGGGGACGTTGATCCCGAACGGGGCGAACCTGAAGCCGCCCGCGCCGCGGTCGAGCAGGGCACCGAACACGCTCGGCGAGTCGAACCGCGGGACGCACAGCCAGTCGACCGTGCCATCCGGGGCCACGAGCGCGCCCGTGTGGCAGTTGGAGAGGAAGCCATAGTTGGCGATCGGGGTGAACGGGGAAGGCGCTGCCGCGGTATCCGGCACCGAGGCGTTCGCGGGGGGCTTGCCGACCGTGTTGCTCATTCCGCGCAACCCCTCTCCGGGATCCGATCGATGAGCCACTCGATCAGCCGCGTGGGCGAGTCGTACGTCGTCGCGCGCGTGATCCGCGCAACGGCCAGGGGTGCCGTGGTTGTCGCCGTATCCATGCCCGCAATGTGAGCGCGAGCTGGGTGAGCAGTCGTCACACATCTCATGTGATTCCGTTCGCTTCCTGCATCTCCGCGTAGACCTCCACAGCGAGGTGGGAGCTCATCGTCATCCAAGGCTCTGCGCGCCGAAGCGCTCCATGGCGACGAACAAGGTGAGGGCGAGGAGGACGATCGGCACGGCGAGGCGGTCGGTCTCGCCCATGCGCACGTGCGTGACGATCGCCCCGATCATGGTCAGCGCGAGACCCACCGCTGCGAGCGGGGTGAGAAGCGGCGCGACGCCCAATGCGCCAGGCAGGACCAAGCCGAGCGCGCCCAGCACCTCGAGGAGGCCGACGGTGCGGAACTCCACATCGGTCACGTCGGCGGCCCAGCCCATCGGGCCCGCCGCGAGCTGTGCGCGCGGCCGCGTGAGCTTGGTCAAGCCGGTGGCGAAAAAGATTGCTGCGAGGAGCAGCTGTGTTGTCCATAGTGCGGTTTCCATGGCCTGGACGATCGGTGCGAGCCGGACGACTTGTCATCACAAGCTTTGCGTGATCGTCGCGCGGGTCATCGGCTGATCGGAATGCGCACGCGCAGCGCTCTCGGCCGCACGCTGAAGTGAATAGTGGGCTCGAGCTCAATCGCCTCTCCGTCCAGGCCCGCGGCAACCGCGTCGCCGGCGGTCACGTCCAGGGAGCGCGCGGTCCATCCGCGGCCGGGAGGCCCCGGGGGACCGCCCGGCCTGTAGAGAACGAGGACTCCGAGTCGCCCCCTGTCGAGCGCCGGGCGAAGTCCGCCCCCGCGCCGACGCCGGCGTGCGTAGGGGTTGTTCGACACCAGGACGACGGCGGGGTTGGTGTGGACGACACCGAGGTCGTCGACAAGGCGCACGCCGGGCAGTTCGGCGCTCGGACCCAGCACCTCGGCCGCGGTCTCGAAGAGCGTGCGCGCCTTCGCATCGCGATAGCTCTCCCGCTGCACGGCCGCCCCGTACACGCCGAGCGACACATTGTTGAGAAACGGGCGCCCGTTCACGTCGCCGAGGTCGATGGACGCCTCGAGCGCATCGGTGAACGCGTCGAGCGCCCCGACGAGGTGATTCGGGTCCAGGCCCAGGTCGCGGGCGAAGTGGTTCCGGGTCCCGGCGGGAACGCATATGAACGGGACCCCATGGGCGGTTGCAGCGGCCGCCACGACCGACAGCGACCCGTCTCCGCCCGCCATGCCGAGCACGTCGGCCCCACCCGCCGCAGCCTCGTCTGCGAGGGCGCGGAGGTCATCGCCCGGCCCCAGGACGATAGGCTCGATCCCCCGTTCACGAGCCGCCTCAACAAGCCCGGCCCGTCCAGCCCGGCCTCCGCCGGACTTCAGATTGATGAACAGCACGGGCTGCCGCGAGGCGTCAGCGCGGGCCCATCCCATCTGCAGGTCATGAGGCCCCCGGCCGACAGCCACGCTGCGCTCCGCCCGCCGGCTTGGGCCGATGAGCTCGAGCAGGCTCGACGCGGCGGTCTACGCGGCGATCGCGGCCACGCCGACGCCGGCCATGGACGTGGCGCTCCGCCGGCTCTCCCGAGCCGCGAACCATTCGCGGCTCTGGCTCGGGTGCTGCGCCCTGCTCGCCGCATGCGGCGGCGAGCGCGGCCGGCGCGCCGCGGAGAACGGCCTGGCTTCCATCGCCCTCACGTCGGCCGTCGTGAACCTGGTGCTGAAGCCGCTCGGCAACCGGCGCCGGCCCGACAGGCAGATGTACGACCTCCCGGTCACCCGCCAGGTCGCAATGCCGCGCTCCACCTCCTGGCCCTCGGGCCATTCCGCGTCCGCCTTCGCCTTCGCCAGCGGTGTCAGTGCCGCGTGGCCGCAGGCCGGGATCCCGCTGAGCGTCGTTGCGTCGCTGGTCGCCTACTCGCGTGTCCACACGGGTGTGCATTACCCGTCCGACACGATCGCAGGAACGGCCAGCGGCGTGGCGCTGGCGCCCGTGGCGGTAGCCGCCCTGGAGCGGCGACGCTCGGCGCGTGGTTGACGTACAAGGCTCGACCGGCGCGCTCGCTCCTGAATCGTCAGAAGTGTGTGACGACGGCTCACTCGCGCAGCAGGGACCCTCGTCCGATGCCACCCCCCGCTACCGACGTCGCGAGTGACGTTCAGCCCTGGCCGGACCGGCGCCTCGCACACGGATCGCGCGGCGGTCGGCGCCGCCTCGCCACCGAGAAGCGCCTCGAGTGCGACATCGACCTCGACGGCGCGACCTACCTCCCTCCCGCGCATCACGATCCGCGTGACCGACGCCCCCGGAATGCATCGATGGCGCAAACGGCTGTTCGTCGCCGTCGCGCACAACGCGGCCGGTCCGGTCGACTTCCGGCTTGCCTACCGGCGGCCGATAACGATGGGCTGGCAGGTACCGCATGAGCGACACCGGGCGCTCCGATGTAGTGGTGTCGATATCCGTCCGGACGCTGCTCTTGGCCGCCGGCATCGTCGCGCTCGCCGGAGCGCTGGCGTCGATCGGGAGCGCGCTGCTGATCATCTTCGTGTCCTTCTTCAGCGTGGCCGTCCTCTCGCCGGTGGCGACAGCGATGGAGCGGCGCCTGCGCTGGAGCAGGGCGCTGTGCTCGACGGTGCTCGTCCTGGGGATAGTCGTCGCCCTCGCCGTCGTCCTGCTGGTGCTCGCGCAGGCGGTCAGCGATGCGGTGCGCGGGTTCAGCCACGACCTGCCGCAGATCGTGGATGACGTGAGGCACAGCGATGTGGGGGACTTCCTCAACGGTGGCAGCGGCTCGCTCGACACGTTGAGGGAGCACGCGACCGACATCACCAGGGGCGTGGCCACGGTCTCGGGCGGCGTCGCCGATGTCGGGGTGTCGGCCTTCGGGGCGGTGACGCTCTTCTTCTCGGTCATCTTCCTGACGCTGTTCGGCCTGATCGACGAGCCGCGCGTACGCGACTGGATCGGGGGCCTGATGTACCGCGACAGCCGGGAGCGCTATCTGGACGTGACGAATCGAATCGTCAACACGACCTCGCGCTACATGCTCGGCAACCTCGCCATCTCGGTGATCTGCGGGACCGTTTACGGCCTCACCGCGGTCATTCTCGATCTGCCGTACCCGCTCGCCCTGGCGCTGATCGCGGGGCTCCTAGACCTCATCCCTACGGTCGGGGCGACGATCGCCGGGGTCATCATCGGCGTCGTTGCGCTGTCGGTCAGCGTCGAGGCTCTGGTCGCCTTCGCGATTGTGATGGTGGTCTACCAGCAGATCGAGAACTACGTTCTGCAGCCGACGATCATCGGGAGGGCCGCCCGCGTGTCGGGCTTTACCGTGCTCGTAAGCGTGCTGGCGTTCGGAGCGCTGTTCGGCTTCATAGGGGCGATCATCGGCGTGCCGATCGCAGCGGGACTCCAGATTCTCGTCGAGGAGTTCACCGCGGCCAGGAGGGCTCGCGTCGCGGCCGCCGACCTCGCTGAACAGCAGCAGCCGGCCTGACTGACCTCAATCACGCAAAGCGTGTGACGACGGCTCACACATGTGGCCCGGATCATCGGTCGCGACACCAAGCCACACACTGGAGGTAATCGTGAGCGAACACGCCGCAGCACCACAATTCGCAACACCTTCCATCCCGTCGCCGCGCGAAGCGGTGCGCAAAGCCACCGGCTACTGGTGGGTCCTGCTGACCGCCGGAATCGCATGGGTCGCCGTCGCGCTGGTCATTCTTCAGTTCGACCAGGCGTCCGTGACCACGGTCGGCATCCTCGTCGGACTCATGTTCCTGGCCCTCGGCATCGAGAACATCGCGCTCTCGACGTTGGACGTGCCGGCGCGCTGGGTGTGGGCGCTGTTCGGCGGACTCTTTCTCGTGTCCGCCATCGTCTGCTTCGCCAACCCGGAGGACACGTTCGCCGGCATCGCCGACATCCTGGGCTTCCTGTTTCTGATCGTCGGCGTGTGGTGGATGGTTCGCGCTTTTCTCGAGCGCGCGATCAACCCGCTCTGGTGGCTGGGGCTGATCTCCGGGATCCTGATGACGGCGCTTGCCTTCTGGACCTCGGGCCAGTTCTTCATCCACAAGGCGTACGTGCTCCTGGTCTTCGCCGGTATCTGGGCGCTGATGCAGGGCATCACGAACATCGTCCGGGCATTCCAGATCCGTGCGCTGCGCGAGGAGCTGTGACGGAGTTCAAGCAAGACGAACGGCTGTCACGTCAGCAGGCCGCTGAGCAGCTGATTGACATCGCGTACGCACTGACCGCCGGCGGCCCGCTCGAGCTGATCACAGCGGGCCGCCGGATCACGGTCCCGATCGAGAAGGAGCTGCGTTTGGAGCGGTGGCTGAGGTCGAACGGCGACCGGGTTGAGCTCCAGCTCGAGCTGAGCTGGTCGGCCGCCGATGGGTGAGGCTCAGCGCCGCACCGCTCCAGGTGCAACCAGCCCGAGGTCGCGCGCGCGAGCGACGGCCTCGCTGCGCGTGTGAGCGTCGAGCTTCGCGTAGACGTGGCGCATGTGCGTCCGGACGGTGTTGGTGGATACCACGAGCTCGGACGCGATCTCCGACGCGGTCAGGTTGCTCGGCAGGTACCTGACCACGCGCAGCTCGGCCTCGCTCAATTCATCCCGCAGTGGCGCATCCGATCCACGCTGAGGAGGGGTGCGCCCGGCCAGCGCGTCGAGGATCGTCGAGATGAGCGTCGCGTGGGCGGTCCGGTGTTTCGGGTGGCGCTCGAGCAGCTCCCGGCTCGGCCAGAGCATGAAGGGCAGGATGAGGCCGTCCGGCTCAGCGAGCTCCAGCGTTGCCTCGAGCGCCTCCTCCGCCGCGCGCCGGTCGCCGAGCCGATTGCTGGCCCTGGCTTGGAGCAGGAGTGCCTCGGCGCGCGCCCAGCGGCTGTACAGCGCCGGCGCAGAACCGTCGAGTACGGGCGCCAGCGCCTCGATCGCCCCTTCCGGGCTGTCCTGTTCGAGCTCAAGAGACGCGAGCGCGATGCGGACTCCGGCGCGGTTACGCTGTTCCGCGCTCAAACTGGCCATCTCGAGTTGTGCGGACTCCGTGTCGCCCATTCGCACCCGTACCTGGAGAGCGCGCCCGTGCACGTCGATCGTGAACACGTGCTCGCTGGCGAGCAGCGGTTCGAGGCTCTGCGCGCGCGCGAACTCCGCCAGCGCTTCGTCGAAGCGGCCCTCGCCGAAGCGCAGCATGCCGCGGGCGTGCTGGAGCAAGACCTCGGTCCCCCGGTCAGCTGCCGTGCGTAGCGACTCTCCCGCGCGCGTGAGATGGCGCTCGGCTTCGGCGAAGCGTCCCATCCGTACGAGCGCCGCGCCGGCCATCGCGAACGCGCCGGTCGTGATCGAATGGCCGGACCAGCCGTGCTCCTCGGCAATCGCGAGTGCCCGCTCGCTCAGGTCGAGCATGAGCGGCAGCGGCTGCCCGGTGAGCGGCGCGGCGAGTGCGAGGTGAGCGAGGCAGCCGACCTCGATGAACGGCCGTGAGATCCGCCGCGTGCGGTTGAGGGCGTCCTCGAGGTGCTGCCGTGCGTCGTCGGGATGGCCGGCCCACAGTTCCGCGATGCCCAGGTTCATCAGTGCGAGTGCCCAGTAATCCGGCCGTACGGGCAGCTCGTTTGCGTCTGCCGTAGCGCTGAGCGCTGCCTCCAGTGCGCGCATTGCTTCCTGAGCCTCGGGCAGATCGTTGCGCCGGCGGGCGATCTCGCCGTCGATGACGGCAAGGTACACGTCGAAGACGCGCCGCCTGTCTGCCGGAGCCGCTGCCGCCAGTCGCCGAGCGACGGCGAATTGGGCGGCGGCCTCGTCGAGCAGGCCGTGGAGAATGTTGTCGATCGCAAGCGCAGCCGCGAGATTTCCATCGCCCAGATTGGCGTCTGCCGGGAACACGCCAAGCAGCGCGTGGAGCGTCTCGCCCCGCCCGGCCATCGTCAGCGTGAAGTAGTTGTCCACGAGCAGGCGCGCAGCCGGGTCCCAGTCACCGGCGGCCTGATAGTGGCGGACGGCTTCGACGACGTCGCCCTCCTGTTCGTGCCAGGCGGCAGCGGCGCGGTGCAGCGAGGGGATCGTCGCCGGCGCGACGCGGCGCAATTCGAGGCGCAGGAGATCGCCGAACAGGTGGTGGTAGCGGAACCACGTACGGCCGGCGTCGCGTGCGGTGACGAAGGCGTTCTGGTCTTCGAGCCGCTGGAGGATCGCCTCGGCCCCCGTGCCGCCGGTGAGCACGTCGGCCAGCGGCCCGTTGACGCGCTCCAGAAGCGACGTGCGCAAGAGCAGGTCGCGCACCTCCGGCGCCTGGCGCTCCAGCACCTCCGCGAGGAGGTAGCCCGCTACCGTCCGCTCGCTGCCGGAGAATTCGTATACAAAGCGCTCCGGGTCGGGGTGCGCGGCCAGCGAGATCGCCGCCAGCCGCAAACCGGCCGCCCATCCCTCCGTGCGTTCGTGCAGCGAGGCCACGGCCTGATCCGACAGAGTGATCCCGCCGGCGCGGAACAGCGCGCGGGTCTCGTCGAGCGAGAAGCGCAGGTCGGGCCCGCGCAGCTCCGTCAGCTCGCCCGAGAGCCTCAGGCGATGCAGGCCAAGCGCCGGCTCCTCGCGCGTCGCGAGCAGGATCCGGACCTGTGCGGGTGGCCGCGTGATCAGCATCTCCAGCCAGGCGAGCGCGTCTTCCGAGTCGAGCTCGTGCAGGTCGTCGATCACCAGTTGGACCGGCTCCTCGAGCCGCTCCAACTGCGCGAGAAGCCGCTCTACCACCACCGCGCCCGCGAAGCCCGGCGCCGGACTGACCCGCTCTACGACCTCGTCGCCGGCCGCATCAGCGAGGGCGTCGACCACGTGAAGCCAGAACCGCTGCGCGTCACGCTCGCCGCGCTCGACGGTGACCCACGCGACGGCCTCTTCGATCCGCGCGGTCCACGACCGCAGCAGAACGGTCTTCCCGCTTCCCGCAGGTGCGCACACGAGCGTGACGGTGCCCGGAGCGGCGGCTGAGAGCCGCTCGAAGAGAGCGGGTCGCGAAACGAACCGATCCGCCGACGATCGCGTCTGCTGGTGGGTCTCGGCCAATGCCCAATGAAGACTCTCCCACAATCACACGAAGTTTGTGATGACCACTCACACGCTCCGGCGAGAGCCTTGGACCGTCCCTGAACGCACTCAAAGAAAGGTTGGCCCTAATGACCCCCGACTACTTCTCACCGGACAACGTGCTGGTCGTCACTTTCGGCGAAGACCCGGAGAACGACAAGAACGCCTACCAGGCGCTCACCGACCTGAAGCAGCTCGATTCCCAGGATCAGATCAAGATCACGGGCGCTGCTGTCGTCACGCGTGACGGCGAGGGCCGGGTCGACATCAAGAGCGATGTTGGCGAGGACCCCTACGTCGGCACCGCGAGCGGCGGCCTGATCGGCCTGCTGGTCGGGATCATCGGCGGCCCGCTCGGCATGCTGCTCGGAGGAACGTACGGAATGCTCGTCGGATCGCTGTTCGACATCGATGAGGTCGATACGACGGAATCGGTCCTCGGCGAGATCTCGAAGCAGGTCCAGCCGGCGAGGACCGCGGTCCTGGCTCAGGTCACCGAGCAGGGCCCCGAGGTCATCGACGCCGCGATGGCACGGCTTGGTGGCGAGGTCCTGCGCCGGCCGGCGGTCGACGTCGAAGAGGAGATCGCCGCGGCCGAGGAGGCGCAGCGGAAGGCCAAGCACGAGGCTCGCAAGGAGCTGCGTGAGGCTCGCGTCGAGAAGACCAAGGCAGACGCACACGCCAAGGTCGAGGAGATGAAGGCGAAGCTCCGTCGACCCAAGGCAGGCGCGAGCGCATAGCTCCCCCCACCGCAGGCGGTGGCGCGCTCGCTCCCGGGCGCGCCACAGCCATCTTGGGCGGTGAGTCCACGAGCAACGAGGAAAGCCCGCGTTCAGCGGGCTTTCCCATGCGCCCAGAGGAGACCGGATGACCGAGCAGTGCGCGCGTGCGGCTATGTGCGCGTGTCAACCGACGAGCAGGCCGAGCGCGGCCACTCGATCGGAGAGCAGGAGCGCCTGATCTGCGAGGTCGCCGCGCCTGTAGCGAGGCCGGGACAATCGTCGGCCAGTCCGGGTCTCGCTCAGCGCTCGCCCTGCTTGCCGCGCTTAGCAAGTCTCAGGTGCGCGGGATATAGGTGCGTCTTGGGCGATGAAAGCGGGAGCTGGCCGAAGCCTCGACCGGCGTCGAGATGGGGCTCTTGACTTTGACACCGTGTGAGGCCGTAGCATCCGTTCGGCATGTCGCGACTGTCCACTACGCTTCGTCGATGAGTCCTCCGGCGACCCTTCTCATGTGGTTTCAGCTGCGTTCGCCGGAGCTGGCCGAGGACTTTGAGCGTCTGATGACGGAGGATCGCGACATCGTCCGCGGGTCGCTGGACACGGTCTCGGATTGGCGGCTTACGCGGCCGGCGGACGTGCCCGGACAGGCAATCGGTCAAGCCGATTACGTGCTGATCGCCGAGATCGTCGAAGTGGAGCGCTTCGAGCAACAGGCGAGCGAACACGTCCAACGCTTGGCGGACGACTTGGCGCATCTCGTCTCGAGCCGGGGGATGCTCGTCGTGCGTCCCGTCCTTTGAAATCCGCGGTCGGTGGACGACGATCAGGCCCGCCCTCGGTCTGAGCTTGAGATGTCCCGGGTCACGCCAAGCCGCGAGTACCCGCGCAAACACGAGAGCAGGTGTCGGCGGCGTTGACGCGCGACGTGCTTGTCGCCAATAGCAGGACGCGGTGCCTGGTCCCCCTGCGCGAGCACCAGCGGTCGTCGTGGCTGATCTCTCGCTGCTACGGACGATCAGTAGGCGCGCCTCACCGTTGTTGCCCGCTTCCGCTTCCGCGTGAAAGGAGGCGTCTGCGGTAGATGCACCCAGACGCCTGAGTGGGACGAGGAGCGGAAGTGCTGCTCTGCATGGATAGGAACAGTCCATCCCGCGCGTCTCGCGAGGCTCAACTCGCACCTGTTTGTACCCGAGAGCGGTTGTGGGCAGACCTCTCTGTGGGACGATGGCGCCGATTCACAGAGGAGAGCTCGGCGGCTACGGCTCGTGGCCGGCCGTTCTACGCCGGGCTCGCGGGCGTCAGCGCGGTCGTCCCGGTCAGGACCGCCACCCGGACATCGCCGTGCATCACCTCTGCTGTGGCGATCGCCAGCCGCTTGCCCCGGTGCAGCACGGTGCCGGTCGCCAGCAGCTCGCGGCCGTCGGCGGGGACCGCTTGAAGGAAGTTGATCTTGACGTCGAGCGCCGTAAAGCTGGTGCCGCGGCTGGCGGTCGCCTGCACGGCGGCGGCCGCGGCCGACTTTGCCAGCAGGGTCAGAATCCCGCCGTATACCGTGCCCCACTCGTTGCGGAGCCATGGGCTCGCCAGCAGCGCGAAGACGACGCGACCCGGTTCGGCGCCGACGAGGCGGATGCCGGTGAGCTGATCGATGGGCGGACGGGGCAGCTCACCGCGAAGCTGAGCACGGAGCAGCTCGAGGCCGTCGCGATCCTCGTGCCGATGACCGCCGTCCGTCACCGGCGTTTCACGAAGGTATGGATCGGGACTGCCGGGCTCGGCCTCCGCGGCGGCGGGTTCCTCCGGCGAGACCAACTGGACTGACTCGTCGATCGGCGGGAAGACGGAGCAGCGGGAGGTGCCGTGCGCCGCGAGCCGATCGCGGGCGTCCCGGACATAGACCTCCGCCAGGGCCATCTGCCCATCGAGGTGCAAGAGCTGACCGTGCGCCGTGACCTCGCCTCCCCCGGACGGAGGCTCGCCCAGGAATGTCAAAGAGAGCTCCGCGGTCGTGCAGAGGACGCGCGCCGGAAGTCCCGAGACGACGGTCGCGATCAGCGACCCATCGGCGAGTAAGGCGAGCACCCCGGTGTGCACTTCACCCTTCGGACCCAGCATCCAGTCCGTCGCCTGAAGCGCATATGTCACCGAGCCGAGCGACGCGTCTACGATCCGGCGGCCCGTCAGCCGGGCCACCGGCGGTGCGGGCGCGCGCCCGGCGAGCAACGCCCTGACCTGCTCCACGCCGGGGAGCGCGGCGAGCCCCGGATAGACGACGCCCCCACGCACCGGCTCGCGCAACAAGTGCGATGGGTCCGTCTCGGTGAGCATTGCCGACTCCCTCAGATGTCGCCGTTTTGTTGGGCTGCCAGGTCGCGACTCGTTGGCGGCGCGGTCGCATTGTGACGCAACCTGGGCCGCAGCCCACCCCTCACGCCCGAGCTGCGGACGCCCGGAAGTCGGCCCGGTGGGTGCGGCGCGTTCAGCGTGGTCATTACGACCTGAATGAGGTTTGTGGCCGCCGGCGCGCTTGTCACCTGTGTTGCCCAGCAGTTGTGCTCACCGGGAGGCGCGAAGGGGGTCGACCCCTCGGGGACAGCGCCTTGCTGCGGCTCCGGGAGGCGCGCCCCGGGCAGCCCTAAACGCGGAAGGCCGCCCCCGAAGAGCGGCCTTCCGAAGACCAAAAAGAGAAAAGGCCCGCTACGCGGCCGCCGTCGCCGGCTCCTCGACACGCCGCGGCATCAGCACCTCGCGCGCGATCACAAGCCGCTGGATCTGCGACGTGCCCTCGTAGAGCTGCATGATCTTCGCGTCGCGCATCAGCTTCTCGACCGGGTACTCCTTGATGAAGCCGTAGCCGCCGTAGACCTGCACGGCGTCGACGGTGACCTCCATCGCGGTGTCGGCAGCGAAGCGCTTCGCATGTGACGAGACGAGCGTGTTGCGCTTGCCCTGGTCGAGCTCGACGCCGGACTTCCAGGTGAGCAGGCGGGCGGCCTCGATCTTCGTCGCCATGTCGGCGATCATGAACTGGATCGCCTGGTGCATCGCGATCGGCACGCCGAACTGAACGCGCTCCTTGGCGTAGTCGCGGGCGAACTCGAAGGCGGCGTTGGCGATGCCAACGCCCATGGCCGCCACACCCGGGCGCGTGCGGTCGAGGGTCATCATCGCGAGCTTGAAGCCCTTGTTCTCCTCGCCGACGAGGTGGTCGGCCGGGATCTCGACGTCGTTGAACGAGATCATCGCCGTGTCGGAGGCGCGCTGGCCCAGCTTGTCCTCCTTCTTGTCGACGGTCACGCCGTCGGCGTCACGCGGGACGATGAAGGCGGAGATGCCGCGGTGGCCGGCCTCCTTGTCGGTCTTCGCGTAAACCGTGTACCAGGACGCGTGGCTGCCGTTCGTGATGAAGCACTTGGTCCCGTTGATCACGTACTTGTCGCCCTGGCGGACGGCGCTGGTGCGCATGCTCGAGACGTCCGACCCGGCGTCCGGCTCCGTGAGGCAGAAGGAGGCGAGCTTGGCCTCGTCGGTGAGCATGCCGAGGTAGCGCTTCTTCAGCTCTTCGGGCGCGCCGATGATGACCGGCGCCGTGGCGAGGCCGTTGCACATGAGCGATGTGCCGATGCCGGAGCAGCCCCAGCCGAGCTCCTCCTCGATCAGACAACCCGAGAGGTAGTCAAGGCCCGGGCCGCCGTACTCCTCCGGGATGTGGGAGTTCATGAGGCCGACCTCCCACGCCTTCTCGATGATCTCGTGCGGGAAGGTGGACTCCTTGTCGAGCTCCCACGCGACCGGCCGGATCTCCTTCTCGGCGAAGTCGTGGGCAAGCTGGCGGATGTCCTTCTGCTCGTCGGTGAGAGTGAAGTCGACCACTGCTGCTGGCTCCTTACCGGGTGCGCTCGCGTGAGGCGGGCGGGTACCCGATTGATTCGTCAGTCAACCCTGTCTTGCCCTCAGGGTACAACAGCCAAGGCGTTTCCGTTCACACTGTGCGCGTGGACGCGTTCGGGACGGTCGTCATCGTCTTGGCGGTGGTCGCCGTGGTCGTGGCGGCGGCAAGCTACTGGGGCAGCGGCCGCCTCTACAGCGGACTCGGCAACGGCGGCTTCGGCCTGGATCACGACGAGCGCAGGCATGCTTCCCCGGCCTCCCCCCACGACGCCGAGGCGCAGGAGGAGATCAGGCAGATGCTGCAGGCGAAGTCGGCCCGCCGCGAGGCGCGCGGCGAGGCGCCACTCGACGTCGACGCCGAGCTTGCAGCCCTCACCGAAGCCGCTCCCTCGGCCGATCCGGCGCTTCGTGAGGAGGTGCGCCAGCTCGTCGTCGCCCGCAACGAACGGCGCGCGAGGCAGGGCAAGGAGCCGCTCGACGTCGACGCCGAGGTGGCGCGCGAACTACGCGAATTGAGGGGGTGACTTCGCCCTCGAAACGGGTATAGGCTGGGCGCGCACCATGGCAGACGACCGCCGATTCGAGCTGGACGACCTGCTGCTCCGCCCGGGCTGCTACCTGAACCCGCAGACCGAGGTGATGGTGGTCGTCGACGACTCTCCTGCGATCGACGGCGAGATCTTCAACCTCGAGGAATTCGAGGGCGCCGACTGGGTGCTGATCGCGGACGAGGTCCCGGTCGACGAGGCGCGCCGCGACGAGCTGCTCGAGAACTTTCAGGCGACGTACCACGGCGGCGACGGCCGGATGCGGCTGACCACCGAGGAGCTCGACGAGCAGGACGACCTCGACGAGGACGAGGACGCGGACGAGCTCGAGGAGTAGCGCCCGGCGCGCGCTGCTGGCCTGGCTGGCGACGCGAGCGGTGCCCGGGATCGAGGAGGTCGAGGACGGCGTCTACCGGCGCACCGCACTGCGCGCCGGCCGGCCCGGAGTCGTCACGGTCGACCCGAATGACCCGGGGCCGGACGAACGCGCCCGGCTCGTGCTCGGGCTCGACCAAGACACCGAGCCGATCGACGCCGCGCTCGCTGCCGACGCGCTGCTCGCGCCGCTCGTCGAGGCGCGGCCAGGGCTGCGCGTGCCCGGTGCGTGGGATGGCTTCGAGCTCGCCGTGCGCGCGGTGCTGGGCCAGCAGGTCTCGGTGGCCGCCGGCCGCGGCCTCGCCGAGCGACTCGCGCTGCGCCACGGCGAGCCGCTCGCGGAGCCCGTGGGCGGCCTCGTGCGCCTGTTCCCGGCCGCCGAGCGGCTGGCGGACGCCGAGATCGGCGGCATGCCCGCCTCGCGGGCGCGCACACTCGTCGCGGTCGCCCGCGCCGTGGTCGGCGGGCTCGTGATCGACGAGCGCCAGGATCGCGACGACGCGCGGGCGGCGCTGCTCGAGCTGCCCGGCATCGGGCCCTGGACGGTCGAGTACGTCGCGATGCGCGCGCTTCGCGACCCGGACGCGTTTCCCGCGAGCGACCTCGTCCTGCGTAACGCGCTGGGCGGGATCAGCGCGCGCAAGGCGCTCGCACGGGCCGAGGCGTGGCGGCCCTGGCGCGCCTACGCGGCCATGCACCTGTGGACCGCCACCGCTGCCCCGAACCCGTAGGCTTCCCGCGCCATGCGGCCCGTCTACTACCTGGGCATCTTCATCCCGGCGGCGATCGTGCTCGAGCTGACCCACCAGGATCCGGTGGTCATATTCGGAGCCGCGGCACTCGCCGTGATCCCATGTGCGGCCGTCATGGGCGAGGCGACCGAGGCGATCGCCGCGCGCACCGGCCCGGGCATCGGCGGCCTCCTCAACGTGACGTTCGGCAACGCGCCCGAGCTGATCATCGCCTTCTTCGCCCTGAACGAGGGTCTCCAGGAGGTCGTGAAGGCGTCGATCGTCGGCTCGATCATCGGCAACATCCTGCTCGTGATGGGGGCCGCGATGGTGGTCGGCGGGCTTCCGCGCGACAAGCAGACGTTCAGCCGCACGGCCGCCAACGCCCAGTCCGCGATGCTCATGCTGGCGCTGGCGGCGCTGATCTTCCCGGCGATCTTCCAGCTGATTCACGGCGGCGGGCTGCCCGGCGTCGGCGAGGAGCGCGTCGACTTCGGCTCCGACCTCGAGACGCTCTCGCTCTGCGTGGCGATCGTGCTCCTGATCAGCTACGTGCTCGGCCTCATCTTCTCTCTCAAGACTCACCGCGCCGTCTTCAACCCGTACGACGCGGCGGCCGAGGAGGAGGATGTCCACCACTGGCCGGTCCGGCGCGCAGCGATCTACCTGGCGCTGTCCGCGGTGGCGGTGGGCATCATGTCTGAGATCCTGGTGGGCTCGATCTCGGAAGCCTCGGAGGACATCGGCCTGTCCGAGTTCTTCGTGGGCGTCTTCGTGGTGGCCATCGTCGGAAACGCCGCGGAGCACTGGGTCGCGGTGCTCGTGGCGGCCAAGGACAAGATGGACCTGGCGGTCAACATCGCGATCGGTTCGAGCGCCCAGATCGCACTGTTCGTCGCGCCGGTGCTCGTGCTGCTGTCGTTCGTCATCGGGCCGAACCCGATGGCGCTCGTCTTCAACGGCTACGAGATTGGGGCACTCCTGTTCGCGGTCTTGATCGCCAACCTCGTGACCCAGGAGGGCGAGTCGAACTGGTTCGAAGGCGTGCAGCTGCTGGCGCTGTACGCGGTCTTGGGGCTCGTCTTCTACTTCGCCTGAGCCGACAGGCGCCGCAGCGCCTCCTCCGCGGCAGCCGCCATCTCGGCGAGTACCGCGCGGTTCACGTTGCGAAGCCGGTCGCAGCTGCGGTGGTAGCAGGCGTCGCGTGGCTCACCGCCCGGGCCGGGCTCGGAGGCCCCTGTATAGAGGCCGTTCACGGGGATGCCGGCCGCCTGGAACGGGGCGTGGTCGGACGCGCCGCCGGTGCTCGCGCCGGGCAGCCGCCGCCCAGCGGCGCGGCGCAGGAGCTGCCCGAGCTCGGGATCACCGTCCGAGTAGACGGCGGGCCGCGCGTTCGGCGAGCCGACCATGTCGAAGTTGAGGTAGGCCGTGATGCGGCGCCGCTCGCGCGGGGTGAGGTCGCGCACGTAGCGGCGCGAGCCGATCAGGCCGAGCTCCTCGGCGCCCCAGAAAGCCAGCCGGATGCGCGAGCCCGGTGGCTGCGGGCCGAGCTCCTCGGCCGCCTCGATCAGCGTGACCACGCCACTGCCGTTGTCGTTCAGGCCCGGCCCGTTCGCGACGGAGTCGAGGTGGGCGCCGGCCATCACGATCCGGTCGCCCGAGCCGCCGGCCGTCTCCGCGATCACGTTCTGCGTGCGCCGCCGCTCCGAGGTGGCGTCGACGGTGAGCCGGACCCGCACGCCCTCGTCCACTCCGGCGGCCCCGCCGACGATCACTGCCGGGATGCGGACGCCGACGCCGCCAAGCGTGGCGGCCGGCACCTCGCCTCCGCTGTCCTCGTCGACGACGACGACCGCTGCGGCGCCGGCGCGCTCGGCGTTCTCCGCCTTGACCCGGAAGAAGCACGCGCCGCGCACCGTCACCGCGATCTCGCCCTCGCCGAGGCCGGCGAAGTCGGCGCGCTCGCAGCCGTCGCCGACGCCCCGGGCGCGTCCTGACGCGCTGCCGGAGCCGGAGTAGGCGATCACGCGGAACTGCTCACCACGCTCCAGGGCACGGCCGCCCACGCTGACGCCGGCCGAGCGCTCGTTGTAGAACGGAAAGCGGACTCCCTGCGTGCGCACCCGCCAGCCGGCGGCCCGCAGGCGCTCGCTCACGTAGGCGACCGAGGCACGGTCGCCGTCGGTGCCGGCGGCCCGGTTGCCGCCCGACTCGTCGGCGATGCGCTGCAGCGCACGCAGGTGGTCGGCGAGCGTCGCGGGCGGCGGCGCAGCCTGCGTCGCGCGCGCCGTGGCGGCCCGCGACGAACCGGCGCCGCCGTCGTCGTCAGTGCCGGAGTCGCAGCCCGTCCCCGCCGCCAGGAGGAGCATCGCCAGTCCGGCGGCGAGGGGACGTAGCACTCACCGAAAGCTAGCTGCCGTTGGCTGCCGCGGCGGAGGCGAACCCGGACGGCACCTTGCGCAACTCGCTCGCCGACACGATCCGGTCGACGAG
This sequence comes from uncultured Thermoleophilaceae bacterium, assembly GCA_963827065.1. Lineage (GTDB taxonomy): Bacteria > Actinomycetota > Thermoleophilia > Solirubrobacterales > Thermoleophilaceae > JACVRW01. The sequence goes on from CAWGZM010000010.1 coordinate 18,828, forward strand.
CCCGTACTCGACGGCCTCCTCGGCGCCGAAGAAGCGGTCGCGCTCCATGTCCTCGTGGACGTCTTCCTGGCTCTTGTTCGTGTGGCGCGCGTAGATCTCCTCGATCAGCCGCCGCAGCTCGAGCACCTCGCGGGCGTGGATCTCGATGTCCGACGACTGGCCCTGGAAGCCAGACGACGGCTGGTGGATGAGGATGCGGGCGTTCGGCAGGCTGAGCCGCTTACCCTGCGTTCCGCCCGCCAGGATCAGCGAGCCGGCCGACATGGCCATGCCGTAGCAGATGGTCTGAACATCGGGCCGGATGTACTGCATCGTGTCGTAGATCGCGAGGCCGGCGTGCAGGGAGCCGCCCGGCGAGTTGACGTAGACGGACACGTCCTTGTCGGGATCCTCCGACTCGAGGTGGACGAGCTGGGCGACCACCAGGTTCGCGATCTCGTCGTCGATCGGGCGGCCGATGAAGACGATGCGCTCGTTCAGCAGTCGCGAGTAGATGTCGAACGAGCGCTCGCCGCGAGGCGTCTGCTCCACGACCATCGGGATGAGCGAGCTGGTCACACGGCCTATCTGCATCGGGTCTCCTTTCCGCGCGCCGAGAGGCGCTACAGTGCAACTATCCAGTTGCACAATAGCGCAACCGTATGGTTGCACATGGAGGGAGGGCGGGACCGCATGCATAAGGCCGTGGAACGCGAACTAGTCGTCCCCGAGACGCCCGAAGAGGTGTGGCACTCGCTGGCCGAGCCCACCTGGCTCGGCAAGGACGCCTCGATCGAGCTGGAGCCGGCCGGCGAGGTGCGCGCCGGCGAGCGCAGCGGATTCGTCGAGGAGGCCGACGAGCCGCGCCGGCTTGTCTTCTGGTGGAGCGCCCCAGACGACGAGGAGAGCTCGCGCGTCGAGCTCGATCTCGACGAGGTCGAGGGCGGCACGCGCGTGCGCGTGACGGAGTCCCGGCCGCTCGAGATCCTGACGCTGCGCGCCCGCGACCTCGCGGTCGAGCTCGACGTCGCCGGCGGCACTGGACCGGTGGCGTACGCCGGCGGCGCTGCGCTAGTGATGGGCTGATGCCCGCAGCCGACCCGGCGGACGCCGTCTTCAGCGCGCTGGCGGACGGCACCCGCCGCGACCTGTTCGCACTGCTCGGACAGCGCGGCGAGGCGAGCGCGACCGAGCTCGCACGTGAGCTGCCGGTCAGCCGCCAGGCCGTGCAGAAGCACCTCGGCCTGCTCGCAGGCGCCGGGCTCGTCGCGACGCGGCGCGCGGGCCGCGAGGTGCTCTACCACCCGACGCCGGGGCCGATGTCCGAGGCGCTCGAGTGGATGGCCGAGGTCGGCCACCAGTGGGACGACCGGCTCGCCGCACTCGATCGGCAGCTCGCCCGCGGGCGCGCGAGCGCCTAAGCTGGGCGGGCGATGAGCGCTCTCCTGGTCGGATTCGGGCTCGGCTTCTTCGTGGGCGCCCAGCCGGGGCCCGTCTCGCTCCTGTGCATCCGCAGCGTCCTGCGCGGCGCCTTCAGGGCCGGCCTCGCGATCGGGGCGGGCGCGGCCTTGATCGACCTGCTCTATGCCTCGCTCGGCCTCGCCGGCGCCGCCAGCCTGCTCGAGCTCGGGGAGCTGCGGCTCGCGTTCGGGCTGCTGGGAGCGGGCGTGCTCGCGTACATCGGCTACCGCACGCTCTGGTCGGCCTTCCGGGTCCGGCTCGGCGGCGAGTCGGAGGCCGAGGTGGCGACGCCGCGGCGCGCGTTCGCCACGGCGGTGGCGGCCACGGCGTCGAACCCGCTCACGATCGCCACCTGGGCTGCCATCTTCACCGCCGCGGGAGCCGCGGCGGTCGGCGATGCGGCGGCGTCGGCGCCCGCCGCGGCGCTGCTGCTCGGCGGCGTGGCGCTCGGCACGCTCACGGCCTTCAGCCTGCTGTCACTGCTCGTCGCCGCCGTGCGTGGCCGCTTCGGGCCGCGGCTGATGGCCACGGTCGACGTCGTGGCGGGCGCGGGCCTACTCGGCTTCGCGGGCCTGCTCGGCTGGCGCACCCTGGACGACGCCTGACGGCTCGCGGTCCTCGTGGCCGTCGCGGCGCTCGTCGTCGCTCGGGGCCTCGCCGCCGCCCTGCTTCATCTGCTCGATGCGCTCCTCGCGCTTCTCGTCCGCGTGCGGGTCGCGCCGGTCGGCGCGAACTGAGAGCAGGATGCCGATCGTGAACGCAACCGCGATGACCGCGAGGCTCACGACCGGCCCGACGTACACGAGGTCCTCGATCAACAGCTTCACGCCCACGAGCCCGAGCACGATCGCGATCGTCTCGTCGAGGTAGCGGAAGCGCGCGACGAGGCTCTCGACGAGCACGAACAGCGCGCGCATGCCGAGCAGTGCGAACACGTTGCCCATCCAGATGATGAGCGGATCGCGCGTGATCGCGAAGGCCGCCGGGATCGAGTCGACCGCGAAGGCGATGTCGGCGAAGACGATCGCCGCGAGGCAGAGGAACAGGGGCGTGACGTAGCGCTGGCCGTCCTGCTTGATGAACCAGTGGCCTTCGTGGAACTCGCCCGTGACCGGGAACACCTTGCGTACGGCGCGCACCATCAGGTTCTTGTCCGGGTCGACGTTCTCGGAGACGCCGCGCCAGATCCGGTAGGCGAGCACGATCAGCGCGGCGCCAAGCAGATAGATGACGACGTGGAACTGCTCGATCAGCTCGCTGCCGGCGAGGATGAACACGCCTCGCATCGCGAGCGCGGCGACGATTCCCCAGAAGAGCAGCCGCGGACGGCGCTCGTACGGCACGCCGAAGTAGGCGAACAGGAGCAGGAAGACGAACAGGTTGTCGAGCGAGAGCGAGCGCTCGATCAGGTAGACCGTCGTGTAGAGGACGGCGTCCTCGCTCCCCTCGAGGAGCAGCACGGGCACGGCCGCCAGGAGCGACAGCGCGAGCCAGCCGATCGACCACCAGACGGCCTCCTTGAAGCTCGGCTCGCGCCCGCGCGCGAAGAAGTGCAGGTCGAGCCACAGGAAGAAGAACAGGGCCACGAGCAGCCCAATGAGGAGCGTCAGGTCGGCGCCGGTCATTCCCTTGAGCCTAGAGTGGAGGCATGAGAGGCCACGTGGCAGTCGGTACCTGGAGCGGCGGGCGCTTCATGCGCTTCGGCGAGCCGGTCACGGACGAGCGGCTCGAGGCGCTGATCCGCCCGCGCGGCGGTATTGACAGCGTGATGACCGCCGACGCCTACGGCGCCGGCGCCGCGGACGAGCTCGTCGGGCGGGCCCTCGCCGGCCTGCCGCGCTCTTCCTACGCGCTCGCCGGCGCCGTCGGGCACGACTTCTACGAGGGCGAGCGTGAGGGCGCGAAGGGCTACCCGCGCTTCACCGACCCGCGCCTCCGCGGGCCCGGCGGCTACGCGGACTACCTGCGCATGGCGGTCGAGCGCAGCCTCGAGCGCTGCGGCACGGACCACTTCGACGTGCTCCTGCTGCATAACCCGGACCGCCGCGGGTTCGAGTCTCCCGAGGTCTGGGAGGCGCTGCGCGCGCTCCGCGACGAGGGCCTTGCGCGCGAGCTCGGCGTCGCGCCGGGGCCGGCCAACGGATTCACGCTCGACGTGATCGGCTGCTTCGAGCGCTACGGCGAGCTGATCGACTGGGCGATGCTGATCCTGAACCCCTTCGAGCCCTGGCCGGGCGAGCTCGCGCTCGCAGCCGCGCCCGCTCACGGGGTCAGGGTGATCACGCGCGTGGTCGACTACGGCGGCCTCTTCCACGACGACGTACTACCCGGTCACGAGTTCCCCGACCACGATCACCGCGGCTTCCGCCCCGACGGATGGGTCGAGGCCGGTCGCGAGAAGCTCGAGCGGCTGCGCCCGATCGCGGAGCGGCACGGTCTCACGCCACTGCAGCTCGCGTGTGTGTGGAACCTCGCGCACGAGGGAGTGGCGTGCGTCGCCCCCACCCTGATTCAGGAACAGGGCGAGGGGGCCAAGCCGATCGAGGCGAAGCGGGCCGAGCTCGCCGCGGTGCCGGTTTCATCACCGCTGAGCGCTGACGAGGTCGAGGAGATCCGGCGCACGGGCGACAACGCCGGCTCGATGCTGCTCAAGGGCGCGACGCCCGACCACGAGGGCGAGGAGCGCCCCGATCGCTGGCCGGTGGCGCCGCAGCAGGCCGAAATGGCGCGGCGCTGGGGCATCGATCCTGAGCGCGACCTGCGCCGCAGCCCGGCGCCGGTGCAGGGCTAGGCGCAGCAGCGAATCACAAGGGGCCGCGGCGCCACGGCCCGGTGACCGCGCACGTCATCCCCTCGACCGCGTCCTCGTCGAACCGGGCGCGGCCAAAGAGGTTGAAAAACAGCGTGCGCCCGCTAGGACTGAAGCAGGCACCCGCCAGCTCCGACCCGTTGAGCACGTTGACCGCGAGCTCGAACGCCTCGCCGGCGTGGGTGATTCCGATCAGACGATTCACGTTCTGGATGCCCGGCGCGAGCGGGTGCGTATCCACGTACAGCGTCGAGGCGTCGTCCTCGCATGCGATGAGGCCGCCGCGCGGCGTCACCGTAAGGTTGTCAGGCGAGTCGCACTCCGCCCCGGAGGGTGACTCGTAGACGAGCACCAGCGTTCCACCGCGTCCGTGCCGGTCCGGGCGGTACGCCCAGACCTGGCCGAAGCCCTCCTCGTAGCCGTCCCCGTTGACGTCGCCGTTCTTGACGTCGCCACCGCTGGTGGAGACGAAGAAGATCGTGCCGTCGTCCTCCCAGCAGCCCTCGAGACGGTTGAACTTCGCCCCGCCCTTTACCCAACCCTGGGTGAACGTGCCGCGGGGGTCGGCGACGCTCGTCAGCTCGGGGTCCGACTCCTCGATCCGTACCCACTCCACCGGCAGCCGCGCGCCGCGAGTCTGGCCCTCGCGCAAGTCGACCTGGGACGCTCCGGCGATCTTGAGCATGTCCAGCGTCCCGCCCGCCGCCAGTTCATCGGGGTCGTCCGGGATGTAGCGGTAGAACCCGGCGCCGACGCCGGAGCCTGGATCCTCGGTCTCGTACACGATGCCCGTGCGCTGATCGACCGCCGCCGCCTCGTGCGAGAACCGGCCGGCGTCCACGATCGGCACGCCGACCTCGAGCTCGTTCGGCCCCCGGTCGACGGGCGTCTGGAACAGGTACCCGTGGCGCTTCGCGAACCGCAGGTTGGGGTCCATCGCGTCCGGCCCGCCGACGGTCTCCTCGCCGGTCAGCCAGTAGCGGCGGCGATAGGAGATGCCGCCCGCGCAGTTCACCGTGGTGCCGTTGAGGCTGACGAAGTCCTGCACCAGCTCGCGCCGGTGCTCGTCGTAGACCAGCGTCGCCGTGCCGCCCCACGCCGTCTCGTCGTACGCCTTCGTGCGGTCGCCCCACAGGCCGCCGCGCGTGCCGGCCGGGTTGCGGTCCTCGCTGTTGCGGACGAGCCGCACGAGGTGACCGTGGCGGCCGAGGCCCCGCCGTGGAGGCGCCTGCCGGCGAACGCGCCCATGCCGTCAAGCGCCAGCGGCGTCGGGTTCCTGTCGGACATGAGCGAGTCGGGCCAGTCGGCCGAGCCGCTGTAGCTGAACGTCACGTAGTGGAACCCCGCCGGCAAGGCCAGCACCTCGACGCCGCGCTGATCCCGAACGCGGCGCAGCGGTCCGTACGGCTCGGCGGTGGTCCGGCGCCCGTGTCCCAGAGCGTCCCTTGCCACGAGCCGCTCCACCGCGCCCATGCTGAGCAGGCCCCCGCCTGCCGCAGCCGCGCGCGTCAGAAACGTGCGTCTGTCAAGGCCTGTCGCCATCTTTCCTCCCTCACCGGTCTCCTCAAGACGTCGAATACCCCCGTCGGGTGGAGTCAAAACGAATGGGGGAGTGACCGGAGGTCAGATCAGCACGGGCTGCACGCCCGGCCCCTGCGGCCCTCGGGAGCGCCTAGAGCACGCGCACGGCGATGCCCGGGTAGTCGAGGATGAAGCCGAATTCGTCATAGACGAGGACGGCCTCGTAGCCGAAGGCGGGCGACGCGTAGTGGTAGCGGCTATGCGAGCCGTCGTCCTCGAGGCGGCGATAGCTCTGATCGAGCCGCTCGATGCGCAGGTCGGGGGCGCGCACATACAGCGCCGGCGCCTCGGCCGACTCGCCCGGGGCGAGCCCCAGGCGGCGTACCGGGAAGGCATTCGTGAAGGAGGAGGCCTCGAGGTCGATGTCGTCGCAGCCCCCGACGTGTGGAGCGGGCGCGCCGTTCACGAGCCAGCCGCCCTCGGCGTCACGTCCGAGCTCGAGCTCGCGCGTCCCCATTGCCGAGCGGCTGACGATCCGCGCGCCGCGGCTGCGCCAGGCCGGGTCGAGCGCGATCGAGTAGCTGAGCGCCCAGGGCTGGCCCTCCTCGACCGCCGTCACGTGGCCGTCGAAGCGCGGCTCGTCGCCCTGAGGGCCCGGGAACACGACCTCGAAGCCGTCGCTGGCATCGACGTGCCGCCACGCGGCGCTCACGGGAAGGTCGAGCACGCTAGGGCCGCTGCAGCAGCTCGGAGCAGAGCTGCAGGGCGTCCGTGTCCTCAGGACGCGCCTCGTCGAGGCACTCCGCGTACTCCTTGAAGTCCTCGGCCTCCGGGGTGGTGGTGCTCTCGGGCGGCAGCTGACCGCCACCGCCGTCGCCGTTGTTCGGCGGCACGATCTCCGGGGTCGACTCGCCGAGCGCGTCGTCCGACCCGCCGTCGGCGCCGATCCCGCTGCCGAGGCTTTCGAGCGCGCTCGCCCCGCCGAGCGAACGCGTCAGCGCCGAGAGCGGCCGCGCCTTGGCCGGCGCCTCGATCTCCTGGTCACCGTTAACGTCCGCGAGCTCGAGCGAGAACTCGAGCGCCCCCGACTCGATGTTCCCGAGCCGCTCGCGTGTGTTCGCCGGCACCTCGAACTCGACGCGACCGGAGACGCGCCGGATGAGACCGTCCTCCTTCCCGAGGTACACGTCGAAGCTCGGGTTCTTGACCGACTCGGCGATGCCCGCGATCTGCGCCCCCGTCAGCGGCGCTGGCGGGGCGCCGCCGGTGGCGCCTTCCACGGCGGCGCCGGAGCGGCGCACGAAGCGGTTGAAATCACGCAGCACGCTCTCGACGTCGAGCACCCCGGAGACGTGGTTGGTCTCGACGCCCGCGACGTCGGCGTCACCCTCGTCCTTTGCTTCCGCGAGCCAGCCTCGTGGGTCGAAGCCGAGCTCTGCGAGCGAGCTTTCCCGGGTGCGGTTTCGGCGCAGGGCCGCGTTGGCGCGCCGCACCTGAGCGGGCGGCTGCTCGTAGTAGACGTCCTGGAACTTGACGAAGGCGCGCTCGCCGGTGGTGAGCAGGCCGGTCGTGATCGTCTGCCCGCCGCCGTCGGTGCCGATCTTCAGCTCAATGTCCGCCGACGGAAGCATGTCGTCGTTCGACCTGAACGGGCCGCTCGCTTGCAGGCGCACCGGGCGCTCGAGCGACGGGCTACCCTCGAGGCGGAGCTCGGCGTCGAGCTCGAGGTCGGCGCTCTGTATCCCGCCGGAGAACGCCCTGTCGAGCAGCCCCTCGACATCGTCCTGATCCTCGTCTCCACCGCAGGAAGCGAGCGCCACCGTGGCGAAGAGCAGGAGGAGCAACAGGCGGCCCACCCGGGGCAGGGTATCCGACCGCAACTCGCCGCCCTCGTGGTGTTGAGAACCAGATGGGGTACGTCAAGCGAACAGCCCTGGCCGTGCTCGTGGCGCTCATGCTGAGCGCCGCGCCCGCCTACGCGGGCGAGGTCATCGTGGTCGACGGCGGCAAGGCCGAGCGGGTCCAGGATCCGGCGGTGCCGAGCCGGGCCGAGATCGAGCTCGGGATGCCGGTGGGCGGCCGCGGACCGCTCGGGATGAAGGCGTCGGCGTCGAGCTCGGTCGCCGCGCGCGCGAGCCGCGAGAGCGCCCGCGCCACGCGCGCCTGGCGCAGCGCGCGCTCGTCGAGCCGGCGCGGGCGCCGGGCCGTTTACGCCGCGCTCAGCCGCGAGCTTCGGCGCAAGAAGATCAAGGCCGCCGACTCCCGCCGCTGGCGCCGCTCGTACGTGCTCTCGCTGCGGACGCTGCGCCGGCTGAGCGGAGCGCGGCGCACGCAGCTCCTGTACGTCGCAAACTCGGTCGAGGCGCTCGCGCTCAGCAGGCGGCTCACCCCCACGCGCATGCCGGTCGCGTTCCTCCAGCTCGAGCGCAACCGCCAGTACTGGCGCCGGCTGCCCTACCCGGCGACCGGCGCGCAGGTGAGCTTCCGCGGCAGCCAGGTCCTCTTCCAGTACTTCCCCGGCGAGGGCCTCCAGCTGCACCCGCTCTCCACGTTCAAGAAGGCGAACGCGCTGCACGGCTTCTGCGAGCGCGGCGAGCCCGAGTGCGACGAGGCGGCGCTGCGGACGATCCTCGACGAGATGACCGCGCTAGCAGTCAAGCGCGGGCGCCGCTTCATCGCCTGGGAGTACCTCTTCTACTTCGGCGGCGGGTACCCGCCGTGGATGAGCGGGATGGCGCAGGCCACGGGCATCCAGGCGTACGCGCGCGCGTCGCAGCTGCTCGCGGAGCCCTCCTACGTGGAGACCGCCAAGCGCGCGCTCGGCGCCTTCGAGACGCTGCCGCCCACCGGGGTCCGCACGACCGGGCCGGCCGGCGGCGTCCACTACCTGCAGTACTCGTTCGCCCCACGGCTGTGGATCTTCAACGCCTTCCTGCAGTCGCTGATCGGGCTCCACGACTTCGCGAAGATCACAGCTGACGAGCGCGCCCAGCGGCTCTACGACGAGGCCGAGCCCGAGGCGCGCAAAGAGGTGCCGCTCAGCGATGTCGGCGACTGGTCGCGCTACTCCTACGCCGGCAACGAGTCGACGGCGGAGTACCACGAGCTGTTGCGCGAGTTCCTTCAGAGCATGTGCACGCGCCGGCTCGGCGCCGAGTACTGCGACTACGCGCGGCGCTACCGCGGCTACCAGGTCGACCCGCCGGTTCTGACCTACCGCGGCCCCGCCGCCGGCACCGCCGACCGCCCGGTCGCGATCTCGTTCACGGTGTCGAAGCTGTCGGCCGTCGAGCTGACGGTCACGCGCCCGGACGGCCGTGTCGTGTTCAGCCGGCTGGCCACGTTCAGGCGTGGCGGCGGCTCATTCAGCTGGACGCCGAGGGGGCCCGGCTTCTTCACCGTCAGCCTCGGCGCGAAGGAGCTGCGCACGGGCTACGGGAAGAAGGATCGGGTCAGCGCGGAGGTCGAGGTCACAAACTAGAGTCCGGCGCTTCATGGCGCCCCGGACCATCCTCTACACCGGCAAGGGCGGCGTCGGCAAGACGAGCGTCGCCGCGGCGAGCGCGCGCCGCTGCGCGGCCGCGGGGCTGCGCACGGTGGTGCTCTCGACCGACCCGGCGCACAGCCTGTCCGACTCGCTCGAGGCGGAGCTCGGCGCCGAGCCGGTGCAGATTGCCGACAACCTGTTCGGCCAGGAGGTCCAAGCCCAGGAGGAGATGGAGGGCAACTGGGAGGGCGTCCAGGCATGGCTCGGCGACCTCCTGGCCGAGCGCGGCATCGACCGCATCTCGGCGGAGGAGCTGACCGTCCCGCCCGGCATGGACGAGCTCTTCTCGCTGCTCTGGATCAAGCGCCACCACGAGGAGAGCGAGTTCGACGTCGTGATCGTCGACTGTGCCCCAACCGGCGAGACGCTGCGGCTGCTGTCCTTCCCCGACGTCGTGACCTGGTGGCTCGAGCGCATGCTGCCCTCGCAGCGCCGGCTCGCCCCGTTCGCGCGCTCGCTGTTCGACATGCCGCTGCCCGGCGAGGCGGTCTTCGACGACGTCGAGCGGCTCGCGCGCAACCTGGTGGCGATGAACGGCATCCTGCGCGACCGCGCGCGGACCACGATCCGGCTCGTGATGAGCCCGGACCGGATGGTGGTGAAGGAGGCGATGCGGACCTTCACCTACCTGAACCTCTACGGCTACCTGACCGATGCCGTGGTCGTGAACCGCATCCTGCCCGCCGAGGGCTACTTCGCGGCCTGGCGCGAGGCGCAGGACGAGCAGCTCGAGCTCGTCGGCTCGGCCTTCGACCCGGTGCCGGTGCTGACCGCCCCCTACTTCGAGCGCGAGGTGGTCGGCTCTGAGATGCTCGACCGGCTCGCGCTGACCGTGTTCGGCGAGCGCGACCCGAGCGCGATCCTGCACGACCGTCTGACCCATGAGCTCGCCACCGACAACGGCCGCGCCACGCTGCGCGTCGAGGTGCCGTTCGCCGAGCGCGGCGACCTGAGCCTGAAGAAGATCGGGCTCGAGGTGATCGTGCGGGTGGGCGCTCAGAAGCGAACCATCATGCTGCCGCCCGCGCTGGCCGCGTACGCCACCCGGGGCGCCCGCTTCGAGGACGGGGCGCTCGAGATCGTGTTCGAGCAGAGCGAAGATGGAAGCTGACGGGCCCGACCGCGGCGAAGAGCGGCCGGGGATGCCCGACCCCGCCGCCCTCTTCGTCCTCCTCGACGGGGTGCGGCGCGCCGCCCCGCGCGAGCTCGACGAGCAGGTCACGAAGCTGATCCGTGAGTTCCTGCTCACGCTGCGCTCCCTGATCGACTGGTACCTCGAGCGCCTCGACCGGCCGCGCCGCGAGCCCGAGGTCGAGGACATCCCGATCGACTGATGCTCGAATGCAAGACCTGACCCCGGAGCAGGAGGAGATCCGGCGGGTCTGCCGGGAGTTTGCCGCCAACGAGATCAGGCCGGTGTCGCTCGCGGTCGACGAGGCTGACGTGGAGGTCCCGTACGAGGTGTGGAACAAGGCCGCCGCCATCGGCCTGACCTCGTTCATGCTGCCTGAGGAGCTTGGCGGCGGCGGGATGACCGACTGCCTGACCGGCTGCATCGTGCAGGAGGAGCTCTCGCACGGTTGCGCGGGCATCGGCAACCTGATCACCTCGAACGGCTTCTTCGCAGAGCCCGTGCTCGCGCTCGGCGACGAGGCCCAGCAGCGCCGCTGGCTCGAGCCGCTCGCCGGCGAGCGGCCGCCGCTCACCGCGCTCGCGACGACCGAGCCCGAGGCCGGCTCCGACGCGGCCTCGATCCGCACGACGGCGCGCCGCGACGGCGACGGCTACGTCATCAGCGGTCAGAAGAGCTGGATCTCGAACGGCGGCGTCGCGGACTACGTGGTCGTCTTCACCACGGTCGAGCCGGGCAGCGGCTACCGCGGCATCACCGCCTTCGTGCTCGAGGGCGGCGACGAGGGGCTGTCCTGGGGGCCGCCGATGCGCAAGATGGGCCAGCGCGCGATCGTCAACACGGAGCTGTTCCTCGACGAGGTGCACGCGCCGGCCGACCGCCGCCTGGGCGAGGAGGGCCAGGGCTTCCGCGGGCTGATGGAGACCTTCGATCGCTCACGCGTGACGCTCGGCGCCTCGGCCACCGGGCTGGCGCGGGCGGCGCTCGAGTACGCGACCGACTACGCGCGCGAGCGCGTCCAGTTCGGCAAGCCGATAGCCGAGCATCAGGCGGTGAGCTTCCGGCTCGCCGAGATGGCCCTGCGCGTGGACGCATCGCGCCTGCTCGTCTGGCGCGCGGCACGCATGCTCGACGCCGGCGAGCGCGCCACCAAGGAGGCGGCGATGGCGAAGCTCCACGCCTCCGAGACCGCCATGTGGTGCACCTGGGCGGCCCTGCAGACGCTCGGCGGCTGGGGCTACTCGCGCGAGTATCCGGTCGAGAAATGGATGCGCGACGCCAAGCTGGAGGAGATCGAGGAGGGCACCTCGGACATCCAGCGCATGGTGATCGCACGCGGCCTGCTGCGCTGAGCGCTCACGTGCTTGCGGCGCGCAGGTAGCGCTCCGCGAGGGCGCTAGCGGGCGGCGCCGGCGGCCAGCTCGGCGCGCACGGCGGGGAGCGCCTCGGCCACGAGCTCCATCAGCGGCCGCGGCCCGACGGTGATGCGTGCCCAGCCCGGCATGCCCATCTCGGCGCCCGGGCGGATCAGGATGCCCCGGCGCAACAGGCCGTCGATGAGCAGAGCGTCGTCGGCGCCGTGCTCGACGAGCAGGAAGTTCGCCTCGGACGGGACCGGGCGGATCCCCTCGGTCGCGAGCGCGGCGGCGAGCCACTCGCGCGCCTCGACCGTCTCGCGCCGGCGCCGATCGACCTCGGCCGGGCGGCCCAGGCTCGCCGTGCCCGCCACGAGCGCCGGGCGGTTCACGTTGAACGGCTCCTGCACCGCCTGCAGGTAGGGGACGAGCTCGGGCTGCGGCGATCGCGTAGCCGAGGCGCATGCCCGCGAGCCCGAAGATCTTCGAGAAGGTCCGCAGCACCACGACCGGGCGCCCGGCCGCGACGTCCTGCTCGCGCCGGATGCGAGTGGCCGGGTCGACGTAGTCGATGTAGGCCTCGTCGGCAACCGCGACGCAGCCGGGCGGCAGCGCGTCCAGGAAGGCGGACCACTCGGCGGGCTCGATCAGGGAACCGGTGGGGTTGTTCGGGTCGCACACCCAGACGAGCCGGGCGGCCTTGCGCCGCGCGGCGTCCGCGATCCGCTCGAGGTCGAGCCGCAGCTCGGGCAACGGCACGCGCTCGACGATCGCGCCGGCCGCCCGCGAGGCCTGCGCGTAGAGCCCGTAGGTCGGGACGGGCACGACCACGCTGTCGCCCGGCGACAGGAAGGCCGAGCAGAGCGTGAGGATCAGCGTCTGGATGCCGTGCGCCGGCAGGATCTGGCCGGAGCGGGCCCCCGTCTCGGCGGCGATGCCCTCGCGCAGCTCGAGGTAGGCGTGCTCGGGGTAGGACCAGGTCTCGTCGAGCTCGCTTGCGACGGCGTCGAGGACGCCGGGCAGCGGCCCGAACAGGCCCTCGTTCCAGTTCAGCTTGGCCACCCTGTCGAGCCCGTACTCGCGCTGCAGCTCGTCGAGACTCGGCCCCGGCACATAGGGCCCGAGGTCGAGCAGTTGCGGCCGCAGCAGCGGGGCCCAGTCGGTCATGGCGTCGGCTGGTGGGCCGCGACCGAGGCGCGCAGCACGACGACCGCCGGGCCGTCGCGCTCGAACGCCCATTCGAGCGCGCCGCGCAGCTCGGGCGGCTCGACCGTGCGCACCGGCACGCCGAAGCCGCGGCACACGACGTCGAAGTCCGGCTGAACGAGGTCCACCGAGTGGGTGGCCCCGAAGGCGCCGCGCTGGTACTCGCGCAGGATCCCGTAGCCGCGGTCGTCGACTATCAGGAGCTTCGCCGCCAGCTCGTGCTGGCGCGCGCTCGCGAGCTCCTGGAGCGCGTAGAGGACGCCGCCGTCCCCCATCACCGCCAGCACCGGGGTGCCCGGAAGGGCGGCGCGGGCGCCGAGCGCGGCCGGCCAGGCGTATCCGAGCGTGCCCGAGCCGAGCGGGTACAGGAACGTGCGCGGGCGCTCCACCGGGAGGTGCGCGGCCGCCCAGTAACCCATGATCGTCATGTCCCACGCGATCACCGCGTCCGGCCCGGCCGCCGCCGCGATGTCCGCGAGGATGCCGCGCTCGAGCTCGCGTCCCTGCGCGTCGAGGCCCTCCGAGATGCGCTCGCGCACCTGCTCGGCGCGGCGCTCTGCCTCACCGTCGGGCTCGCGTGCGGGGACGAGCGGCGCGAGTGCGGCGAGGACTGCGGTGGCGTCGCCCACGACGGCCAGCGCCGGATAGGTGGAGCCGATCCGCTCGGGTGCCGCGTCGATCTGGATCAGGCGACCGGAGAAGCGCAGCTCGTACTGGCGCGTCGTCTCCGCGCCGAGCTCCGTGCCGACGCCAAGCACGACGTCCGCCTCTTCGAGCAACTCGGTGAAGGCGGCGTCGTCGCAGGGCGAGCCGACGCACAGCGGGTCGCTCGCAGGGAAGGCGCCCTTGCCCATGTAGGTGGTGGCGACCGGCGCCCGTAGGCGCTCGGCGAGCGCGCGCAGCTCGGCCCATGCGCCCGAGCGCTCGACGCCGCCGCCCGCCCACAGGAGCGGCCGCTCGGCGGCCGCGAGCAGCTCCGCCGCCTCCGTGATCGCCTCCGGAGCGGGGGCGGGAGCCGGCCGTGGATCCGCGTCCAGGCTCTCGGCCGCAGCCGTGCCGGCGGGACCGTCGAGAACGTCGACCGGCACCTCCAGGTAGACGGGCCCGCTCGGCGGGGTGAGCGCGACCCGCCAGGCGTCGGCGACCAGCTCGGCGAGACCCGCGGCGCTCTCCGCGCGGCGCGCCTGCTTGACGATCGGAGCGAAGCTCGCGAGCTGATCCGGGAGGTCGTGCAGGAAGCCGCGGTTCCGGCCGATCATCTCGCGCGGGATCTGGCTCGAGATCGCCAGCACGGGGACGTGGGCGCTCGCGCTCTCCATCAGCGCGGTGAGGGAGTTGAGCGCGCCCGGCCCGGTTGAGAGCAGCAGCGGCGCAACGCGGCCGCTCGCGCGGGCGTAGCCGTCCGCCGCGAAGCCGGCGCAGAGCTCGGTCCGCATGCCGAGTGTCGCGATCGGGCTCTCCCGCAAGGCCTCCCAGATGGCAAGGGCGTGCGTACCCGGCGCGCCGAAGACGGCGCGCGCGCCCAGCTCCTCGAGCGCGCCAACCAGCACGTCGCCGCCGCGAGCCGGCGCCCGGCGTGCGGCGGCCTGCGCGCTCACACGCCGTTCCCGTCGATCGCCTCGGCGGCGGCGCGGGCATCGCGCTCGAGCCCGCGGCGGCTGACGCCGAGTTGCTCGGCGACGAAGTCATACACGCGCTCGCGCATCCGCTGCGGGGATGTCCACGAGTAGCCGAGCAGGAGCTCGAACCCGAGCCCGTCGACCAGCGCTATCAGGCGCTCGGCGACGGCGTCCGGCCCCGTCACCGGCGTGAACTCACCGGACTCGACGCCGAGCCGGACGGCGTCGAGGAAGTAGCCGCGCCAGCGCTGCGAGAGCGCCTCGCACTCGGGCAGGAGATCCGGCTCCTGGAGCGCGCGCACCCACAGCTCGATCCAGAGGACGTACTCGCCGCGCCGGGCGCCGGGGAGCGGGATCGCGAGCTCGATGACGTGAGCGAGCCGCTCGCGCTCGCTCTCGGCCGCCGCCGCCCGCTCGTCGAGGCGGTCGAAGAGCCGTGCGCTCGCCCACTTGAGCGCCGCGATCAGCACCTCGTCCTTGACCTCGAAGTAGTAGTGGATGGCGCCCGTGGACATGTCGGCCTCGCGGGCGATGTCCGCGATGCGCGTGTTTGCGAAGCCGCGCTCCTGGATGGCGCGGCTGGCGGCGGCGAGGATCTGCTCCGGGCGGTTCGGCCGCGGGGGCCGGAACGCGCGCGGCCGTGGGCGCTGTTTGACAGTCATCCGCGAAACCACTTATATCTGATGCGCCGATCAGACGATCTGACTTTCGAGTCAACTCCGGGAGGGATCACGTGCGCGGGCAAGGGATGGGGGCTGGACTGCGGTGGGCGCTCTGGATGGCCGCGGTGCTGCTGGCCGCGCTGGCGCTGGCAGCCTGCGGCGACGATGACGACGACGGCGGCGGCAACGGAGGCGGTGGCGGTGGCGGCGGCGCCCAGGAGGCCGAGCTCGACCTCTACGAGGAGGGTCAGCTGACCGTCGGCGCCGAGTTCCCCGTCAAGGGCTTCATCGAGCTCCCGATCGACGACCCGAAGGGCTTCGAGGTCGACTTCGCCGACGCACTTGCGAAGGAGCTCGGCGTCCCGAAGGTGCAGTGGGTGCCCACGACTTTCGCCGGCCTCTTCTCGCCCGCGCCGAAGCCGTTCGACATGTCGATCCAGGAGGTCACGATCACCGACGAGCGCGCCAAGGTCGTCGACTTCAGCGTCCCCTACTTCGACGCCAACCAGGGCTTCCTGATCTCCAAGGGCGGGCCGGCCGAGGGCGTGCAGTCGATCGCCGACATGAAAGGACTCCTGTTCGGGTTCCAGGTGGCCACCACGGGCGGCGCCTACATCCAGGACGAGATCCAGCCCGACGAGCAGCCGCGGGAGTTCTCGACGCTTCCCCCCGCCACGCAGGCGCTCGCCAACGGGCAGATCGACGCGTTCCTGATGGACGTGGCTATCGGTTCGCAGATCGTCAAGGAGCGCGGCGATCAGATCGCCATGCCGGGCCAGTTCATCACCGACGAGCAGTACGGCGTGGTCTTCGAGAAGGGCAACCCCCTGAGGGCCGAGGTGAACAAGGCGATCGAGGCGATCAAGGCCGACGGCACGCTCGAGCGGCTGCAGGCCAAGTGGTTCCCCGGCACCGAGGAGCTGCCGGTCCTGGAGTAGCGTTCCGCCTCACATGTCCGGCATCGGCTTCGGGACCCCGATAGAGCCCCAGGGGGCCGGGACGAGCACGCTCGACACCGCGCGCCGCGGCTCGCGGCGCCGCAACACGCTCATCTCCGCGGTCAGCACGGTCGTCTTCTTCGCGGTCATCGGCGGGCTGATCGCACTGTCGCCCGGGGCCGACAAGGTCGTCGACTCGTTCTTCTCGGCCAGCGGCTTCGAGGACAGCTTCGAGCCGATCGCGAAGGGCTTCTGGCTGAACGTGAAGCTGATGCTGGTGGCCGAGGCGTTCGTGCTCGTCCTGGGCCTCCTGATCGCCGTCATCCGCAGCCTGCCCGGCCCGGTGTTGGCGCCGCTGCGGATCGTGGCGCTCATCTACACCGATGTGTTCCGAGCCATCCCGCTGATCCTCGTGATCTTCATGGTCGGTCTCGGGCTGCCGGCGCTGCGGCTCGAGTTCATCTCGGACCGGTCGGTGTTCGCCTACGGCGTGGTCGCGCTGGTGCTCGTCTACTCCGCCTACGTCGCCGAGGTCTACCGCGCGGGGATCGACTCGGTGCATTCGAGCCAGGCCGCGGGCGCGCGCTCGCTGGGGCTGACACAGTGGCAGTCGATGCGCTTCGTGATCCTGCCGCAGGCGATCCGGCGGGTGATCCCACCGCTCCTGAACGACTTCATCGGCCTCCAGAAGGACACCGCGCTCGTGGGCCTGCTCGGCCTCGTCGAGGTGGCGCGCGCCGCCGAGAACTACGCGGCCGAGACCTTCAACTTCACCGGCTACACCATGGCCGCACTGTTCTTCATCGCCATCACCATCCCGCTCGCGCGGACCACCGACTGGCTCATCAACCGCGACCGCCGGCGCATGGCGGGGGCCACCACCGCATGAACGCCGCCGCGCCGGTGCTGCGCCTCGAGCAGGTCTACAAGCGTTACGGCGACATCGAGGTGCTGCGCGGCGTCGATCTCGACGTGGCCGAGGGCGACGTCGTCTGCCTGATCGGTGCTTCCGGCTGCGGCAAGTCGACCCTGCTCAAGTGCTCGAACCTGATCGAGCCGATCAGCGCCGGGCGGATCATGCTCGAGGGCGAGGAGATCACCTCCGAGAACACCGACCCGGACCGCGTGCGCCGACACATCGGGATCGTCTTCCAGGCGTTCAACCTGTTCCCCCACATGAACGTGCTCTCGAACGTGACGCTCGCTCCGCGCCGCGTGCTCGGCATGCCGGCGCGCGAGGCCGAGGAGCGGGCGCGCGAGCTGCTCGCACGCTTCGGCCTGGCAGAAAAGCTCGAGGAGTACCCGGACCGGCTCTCGGGTGGGCAGCAGCAGCGCGCGGCGATCGCGCGGGCGCTCGCCATGCAGCCGCGCCTGCTCCTGCTCGACGAGGTCACGAGCGCGCTCGATCCCGAGCTCGTCGGGGAGGTGCTCACGGTGATCCGCGAGCTCGCCGAGAGCGGCATGACGATGGTGATCGCGACTCACGAGATGGGCTTCGCCCGTCAGATCGCGGACCGCATCTGCTTCCTCTACCAGGGCGTCGTCCTCGAGCAGGGGCCTCCCGAGCAGATCTTTGGCAACCCGCGCGAGGAACGCACGCAGGCCTTCCTCAAGCGCATCACCGAGGCCGGCCGCGCCGCGGACCTGACGGCGACCGGGCCCAGCTAGCACACACGAAAGACCAGGAGGACTCGCAGTGGACCTCGCACTCACCGCCGACCAGGAGGCGCTGCGCGCGCGAGCCCGCGCGCTGGCTGACACGATCAAGGAGCACGAGCTCGACTGCGAGGAGCAGAACGGGCTCGAGCCCGAGGCGCACGCGCAGATCGCGGCGCGCGTGCGCGAACTGCGCCTGAACGCGATCAACATGCCGTCCGAGTGGGGCGGCCAGGGCCTCGGAGTGCTCGACCAGGCGCTCGTCCAAGAGGAGCTCGGCGTGCTCACGAACGCGCTCTGGGACACGGTCTGGCGCCCCGCCAACGCGCTGCGCGCCTGCACTCCCGAGCAACGGGCCGGCTACCTCGAGCCGGCCATCCGCGGCGAGCTGCGCGACTGCTTCGCGGTCACCGAGGCGGGTGCGGGCTCCGACCCGTCGCTGATCCAAACGACCGCCGAGCCGGCCGAGGGCGGCTACCGGCTGAACGGCGAGAAGTGGTTCGTGACGGTCGGCGACGTCGCCGACTTCCTGATCGTGCTGGCGCTCGTCCCACCCGAGGACGCGCCGACGCTCTTCCTGGTCGACAAGGACACGCCGGGCGTGACTGTCCTCCGGACGCCGCGCTACATGCACACCTTCGTCTACGAGCACCCGGAGTTCGGGTTCGAGGACGCGTTCGTGCCCGAGAGCGCGGTACTGGGCGGGGTCGGAGAGGGCTACGAGCTCACGCGCGACTGGTTCGTCGAGGAGCGGCTCATGATCGCCGCGCGCACGGTGGGCGCGGCGGAGCGCGCGCTGCGCTCGGCGGTCGACTGGGCCGGCGAGCGGGCGCAGTTCGGCCAGGAGCTGATCGGGTACCAGCTGATCCAGGGCATGATCACCGACAGCGTCGTCGACATCTCGACCAACCGTGCCCTCGTCCGGCAGGTGGCATGGGAGGCCGACCAGGGCATCGACCGGCGCCTGCTGCACGGCAAGGCGGCGGTCGTGAAGCTGTCCGCCTCGGAGGCCGCGGGCCGCGTGGTCGACCGGGCGCTCCAGATCCACGGCGGGCGCGGGTACATGCGCGAGAACCCCTGCGAGCGGCTCTACCGCGACCTGCGCGTCGACCGCATCTGGGAGGGCACGAGCGAGATCCAGCGCGTGATCGTGGCCAACGAGGTTGCGAAGCGCGGACTAGACGGCCTGCTTTCGTACGGCACCTCGCCGGGGCTGGCGGTAGAGGCGGCGCCAGTCTGAATCAGGCCTCGGGGGGCGGCGGCGGCTCGGCGAGCCCCCAGGCGTCCGCGCCGCCGTCGACCACGATCGTCGTGCCGGTGATGTACCCGCCGGCGTCCGAGGCGAGGAAGGCGATCAGGCTCGCGACCTCCTCCGGCCGGCCGAGCCGGCCGAGCGGGACCGAGCGCTCCCATGCCGCGACGGCCTCCTCGCCGTAGCCCTCGAGCGCCTCGGTGGCGATCGTCCCGGGCGCCACGCAGACGCTGCGGATGCTGTGCCGGCTCCACTCGAGCGCCAGCCCGGCGGCGAGATTTGCCACGGCGGCCCGGCCCGCCGCGGCGTGCGCGAAGCCCGGGATCCCGCGCAGCGGGCTGAATCCGACGAAGACGATCAGCCCGCCGCCGCCCGGAATCAGCGCACGCGTGGCGACTGCATGTGTGACGCTCCAGACGGCGTCGAGGGTGACGCGCTGCACCGCGCGCCAGCCCTTCAGCGAGATCTCCTCGGCGGGCGCCGAGAACTGACCGCCCGCGTTGTTGACGAGCACGTCGAGCTTGCCGAAGCGCTCGAGGGCGGCAGCCACGACCCGCTCGACCTCGCTCTCCTCGCGCAGGTCGGCGGCCAGCGCGAGGCACTCGCCGCCCCCGGCCTCGACAGCAGCTGCCGCCTCCTCGAGCGGCTCCGCGCGCCGCCCGCAGATCGCGACGCCAGCGCCTGTAGCGGCCAGCTCGAGCGCGGTCGCCCGCCCGATGCCGGTCCCCCCTCCGGTCACGAGCGCGACCCGGCCGGCGTTGGCGTCGGGTCGCAGCGGGGAGCCCGGGCCCGCCACCAGGATCAGCCCTCGCCGCCGCCCTTGGGGAACTTGGGAAGGCCCTTGGGGCCGGCGTCCTTCAGGATGAGATTCCAGAGCCGGCGCACCTGCTGTGGATTGCTTGCGGCGACGTTGCGCGTCTCCCCAGGGTCCGCCTTGCGGTCGTAGAGGCGCAGGTCCTGGCGCTTGTTGCCGGCAATCAGGAGCCAGCGGTCGTCGCCGGCACTGACGTACGTGTTGTAGGACGCGGTGCGGTAGCCGCGCTTCTTCGCCGGCCGCTCTCCGTCGAACACCGGCGAGAGGTTCACGCCGTCCATGTCGTCGGGCACGTCGATGCCGGCGGCGCCCAGCACCGTCGGGCCGATGTCGTGCGTCGACGCGTAGTAGCTCGAGACCGCGTTCTTCGCCTTGCGGCCGGGGTGGCGCATCATCAGCGGCACGTGGGTGAGCGGCTGGTGCATCTCCGAAAAGCGCTTGCCGACCCAGCCGTACTCGCCGAGCAGGACACCGTGGTCGGACACGAGCACGACGAGCGTGTTCTCGTCGAGCCCCAGGTTGGCGAGCCTGTCGAGGAAGTTGCCGAGCCAGACGTCGACGAGCGTGACCTCGGCGGCGTAGAGCTGGCGCATCCGCCGCAGCAGGCCCTGCGAGAGACCGAGCTCGCGCCACTGCCCTGCCGGGGTGGCGAAGGGCTGGATCGGCTCGATGCCGTCGGGTCGCGGCGGGCCGTACATGTCTACGAGCCGGCGCGGGGCGTCCCAGGGCTCGTGCGCGTCGAACGAGTCGACCACGAGCGCAAACGGCTGGCGCGCGCGAGCCCACTCGAGCCAGCCCATCCCCTGCCTGAAGACCTTGGCCGCGTTGAAGTCCTCCTCGTCGCGGTCGCGCGGGTTGACCGCCAGGTATGTGCCCATACGGGGCTCTGACTTGCCGTCGTCGATCGAGGCCGGCATGAAGTGGTCGACCTGCTTCTCCGGCACCTTGCGCTTCGGCTTCTTGCGGACCGGGACCTGTCCGTCGACGAGGTCGACGCGGTCGAAGCGCGCCCGGAAGCGCTTGTGCACCGGCAGCAGCATGTGCGGGTTGTCGGTCACGTAGCCGGTGGTCCAGCCGTTGCGGCGCAGCACCTCGGTCCACATTTCACCGTCGCTGCCGACGGGCTCCCAGCCGGGCTGCGCCGGCAGGTCGTCCCACTTCGGCTTCCAGCCCCGGAACGGGAAGGTCCGGCGGCCCGCCATGATCGCCCGGCGCGCGGGGATGGTCGGCATGCCCTCGGGGTAGGCGTTCGTGAAGCGCACACCCTCCCTCATCAGCTTGACCATCGCCGCGGTGCGGGCGCGGTCGCCGTAGATGTGGTCGGTGCGCAGGCTGTCCATCACGACGACGACGACGTTCATCGGGTTCGGCGGCGGCGACGCGGTGGTCTTCGTGGCGCTCGCCTCGCCGTTCGAGTCGCACGCGCTCACGCCCAGCAGCGCGATGCCGGCAGCACCGGCGCCGCCGGCGCGGATCAGGTCGCGACGGGTCAGGTCCTGCGACACGTCTGTCTCTACCGGCCCCGGCCTATGTCGATCGGGCGAATGGCGTGCTCGTCGGGAAGCTTCGCGAGCACCTCGCGGGCAATCGCCTGCACGTCGCGCTCATCGTGACCGAAGTCGTCGAGGTACGACTTGAGCGCCGTCCAGGTGATCTTCAGCTGGGCAGGGGTCAGCTCAAGCCGGTACGCGACGTCGTCGGGGCCGATCAGATGCAGTTCATCGTCAGGCATGCGGGCCAGAACAGTACAAGGAGCGCTCGCCATCACCACTAACCTGTCGGCCGTGGCACGAACGTGGATCCTGACGGGCTCGCTCGACAATTGGCGCGCCACCCGCGAGCACGGCTTCCGCGTCATCGGCGCCAAGGAGGGCCGCCGCGGCATGGCCGAGCAGATCGGCCCCGGCGACCGGATCGTCTTCTACGTCACGGGCCTCCAGGCCTTCGGCGGCAGCATCCGGGTGACCGGCGAGATGTACGAGGACCGGGAGCGGATCTGGCCCGGGAAGCCCGGCAAGGTGGACCCGTACCCGTGGCGTTTCGAGACGGAGCCCGAGATAGTGCTCGAGGAGGACGAGTTCGTACCTGCGGTCGAGCTCGTCGGCGAGCTCGAGCACGCGGCCAAATGGCCGGCGGCGCATTGGCAGCTCGCCTTCCAGGGCCAGCTCCGGACGGTCTCGGATGCGGACGCCGAGCTGCTCGAGCGGCGCCTCCGCGCGGGCGCCCGCAGCGCGGCGTGAGCCGGGTCACGCGCGCCTTCCGGCTGCTGAACAGTGAGCAGAAGGCGGCGGCCGCGGCCGCGGTCCTGTTGGCGGTCAGCACGTTCGGGCCGTTCTCGTTCGTCGAGCTGGCGGAGCTCCTGCTCGCGGCGGGCGTGCTCGCCCTGTTGTTCGCGCGTGCCGAGGGCCAGAGCTTCCATCTGCCCTTCGGCGACGGCACGATCATCGCCACGGCGGGCGTCTGGGCGGGCATCCTGATCGTCGCGCGCCTGTTCGAGCGCTCGCTCGGCCAGAACCTGTTGGCGCTCGCCTGCGCGGCGATCCTGTTCCTCGCGGGCGCCCGCGAGCGCGCCAAGCGCCCACCGGACGACATCCCGCAGCAGCCGCCTCCTACCCCGCCGGCGGGATCGCCTGACGGAACCTGAAGCGGAAGTCCGGGTCGACCTGCTTCTTGATCTGGCGGAGCCGCGGCAGGTTGCCCGCGTAGTAGGCGCGCGCCCAGCCCGGCAGCTGCGGGTCGATGTAGTTCTGGTAGGCCTGGCCGGATGCGAACGGCCGCAGCGCACGCCACACGCCGTTGATCCACGAGTTGGCCGCGCCGCCGCCAGAGCCGCTGAAGTACGCGCCGTACTGAAGCGAGAACAGCATGTCGCGGTGGACGAACGCGGTCGCGTCAGCCGCCGGCCGGTTGTAGGCGCCGCCGTACGCGTCGAGCAGGAGCGCGCCCGAGCCTGAGCCGCTGCGCTGGCGGCGCTCGATCCAGTCGATCATCGTCGCCCGCGCCCGTGGCGACAGCGGCTTGTCGAAGTAGTCGGACTTCGCGTAGAAGCTGGTGCGCGGCATCGTGCCGCCGGGGAAGGTGCCGACCGTATGGCAGGCCCGAAAGCCCTCCTGCAGGCAGCCCGCCCAGCGCAGCATGAGCGAGATGTAGCTCGCGCTCCCGACGCTCACGCGCGCGCCGCTGATGCGCGCGAGCGGCCGGATCAGCCGGCGCAGCTTCGCCGGCGAGCCGAAGAACTGACCGAGCGCGCTCACCGCCGGGCCGCCCGAGCCGGTGCCGAGCGAACAGATCGAGGTGAGCGTCGGCGGCGCGTGCGGGGCGAACGCCTGCCAGGCGGCCAGCACCTGATTCGCCTGCGACCACGGGAACGAGATGAAGAAGTAGGCCGCGCCGCGAGTGCGGTGCGTCTGCATGGTCAGGCTCGTGACGATGCCGAAGTTGCCGCCCCCACCGCCCTGGCAGGCCCAGAAGAGGTCCTCGTCGCTGTCCGCCGTGACCCGGCGGATGCGCCCGTCGGCCGTGACGATCGTGAGCGCGCGGATGTTGTCCGTCATCAGCCCCCAGCGCCGGCCCGCGAGCCCGTGGCCGCCGCCGAGCGCGAGCCCTGCCACGCCCACCGAAGGGCACGAGCCGCCCGGCACCGTCAGACCGCGGCGCGCGAGCGACGAGTACATGTCGATCAGCTGCGTCCCGGCACCGAGCGTGGCGCGCCCGTTCGAGACGCGCACCCCGTTCATGCGCGAGAGGTCGACCACGACGCCGTTGCCCGTCGTCGAGTAGCCCGCGTAGCTGTGGCCGCCCGACCGCGCCACGACGTTGACGTCGAAGCGCCCCGCCCAGCGCACCACCGCCGCCACGTCCTGGGTGCTGACCGGCTGGACCACGGCGTCGGGCCGGGTGCCGTCGTAGCGCAGGTTGTAGACGAGCCGGGCGCTGTTGTAGCCGGGCGTGCGTGGCAGGAAGACCTTGCCGCGGACCGCGTTGCGCAGCGCTCTGGCCGCCTGCGGCGACAGCGACGACGGCTCTGCGAGGGCGCCGGCGCCCGCCTGCCCCGGTACCGCCAACGCGAGCGCGGCTCCGGCGGCCCCCGAGAGGAACTCACGACGGTCGAGCCGGGCCACGCGCGGACTCTAACCGGGACCGCTTGCCGCCGGCTGAATCTCGCCAGCGTCCCAGTCGCAGGGCGACTGCCGCGCACCCTCGCGGGTCATCCCCACGAGCTGCCCGCCGGGGCAGTCCTCGGCCTCCACGCGCCTGCGCGGGTTGACGATCCCAATCAGCCCGAGCGTGCCGCCGAGCGCGACCAGCACCGTCGAGATGCCGATGCCGACGCGGAACGCGCTGATTGACGCGTCTTCCGAGGCCTCGGATACCTCACGCTGTTCCGCCGGCGGCAGCCCCGGTACCACCACCTCGGCGAGCGGTTGGCTCTTCGCGTCCTCGACGGCGGCTTGGAGTTGCGGGTTGCGCTCCGCACGCGGACCGAGCTCCTCGTCGAGCTTCGATCCGAACGAGGCGGCCACAACCGCCCCTACGGCGGCGATCGCCACGAGGCTCGCCACCCGTGCGATCGCGTTGTTGACGCCGGAGGCGATTCCCGCGTTGCTCTCATCCGCGTCGGCCAGGACCGTGGCCGTCAGCGGCGCCACCGTTAGCGATAGCCCCACCGCGAACACCAGCAGCCCCGGCAGCAGGTCGGTCACGTAGTCGACATCGGCGTCCAGGCGCAGGAACCAGGCCAGACCGAGCGCGGCGATCAGCGGCCCGACCCCCATGAAGAAGCGCGGCCCGTGGCGGTCGGCCATCATCCCGAAGCGGGTCGAGAACGCGAACATGACGAGTGTCACCGGGATGCTCGCCGCGCCGGCCTCGAGCGCGTTGTAACCCGCCACCTGCTGCAGGAACAGGACGAGGAAGAAGAACAGCAGCCCGAGGCCGCCGTACATCGAGAAGGTCTCGATGTTGCCGATCGCGAAGTTGCGCCGGCGGAAGAGGCCGAGCGGCAACATCGGGTGGTCCGTGCGCGCCTCCCAGGCGATGAAGCCGGCGAACATGGCCGCGCCGATCGTGAGCGTGAGGAAGACGGCCGGGTCGCCCCAGCCGCGCAGCGGCTGCTCGATCAGCCCGAAGGTCATCCCCGCGAGGCCCAGCGCGCACAGCGTCGCCCCCACGACATCGACGCGCGCGTTCGGGTCGCGCTCGCGGCCTTCGGGCACCGCCCGGAACACGATGAAGAGCGTGAGCAGGACGATCGGGATGTTGATCGCGAAGATCCAGCGCCACGACGCGGTGTCGACGAGCTGGCCGCCGATGAGCGGCCCCAGCACGGTCCCGATCCCACCCCAGGCGGTCCAGGCGCCGACCGCCTTGCCGCGCTCATCGGGCGGGAACACGGCGACGATCACGGCGAGGGCCGCCGGCGTCAGGAGCGCGCCGGAGACGCCCTGCAGCGCCCGGGCGACCACGAGCATCTCGATCGTCGGCGCCAGCGCGCACAGCAGCGAGGTCACGCCGAACCCGGCGACCCCGACCACGAACATGCGCCGCTCGCCGAACAGGTCGCCGAGCGAGCCGCCGATAAGGAGCAGCGAGCTGAGCGTGACGAGGTAGGCGTTTGAGGTCCACTGCTGACCCGCGAGCCCGCCGCCCAGGTCGTCCGCGATCGCCGGCAGCGCCACGTTGACCACGGTCGAGTCGACCGTGACCACGGTCGTCCCGAGGATCGCGGCTACCAGGACGAGCCGCTTCTCAGCGCTCGTCATCGCACCTCCCTATTCCGGCGATGCGCCGTTGACCGAGTCGGCTGAGCGCGGCGGCGGCCCGATGTACTGCGCGCTCGGGCGGATCAGCCGGCCCTCGCGCTTCTGCTCCATGATGTGGGCGGACCAGCCGGCCACGCGCGCGGACGAGAACATCGGCGTGAACAGCTCGGGCGGGACGTCCGCGAAGTCGAGCACGACGGCGGACCAGAACTCGACGTTGGTGGCGAGCACGCGGTCCGGCTTGCGCGCTGCGAGCTCGGCCAGGGCGGCCTCCTCGAGCTTCTCGGCGACCTCGAGGCGCGGGGCCCCGATCTCGCGCGCCGTGCGGCGCAGGACGCGTGCCCGCGGGTCCTCGGCGCGGTAGACGCGGTGGCCGAAGCCCATCAGCCGCTCGCCGCGGTCGAGTGCGTCCTTGACCCAGCGCTCGGCATCGCCCGCGGTGGCAACGTCGTCGAGCATCTGCAGCACGCGCGAGGGGGCGCCGCCGTGGAGCGGCCCGGACAGGCCACCCACCGCGGCGGACAGCGCGGCGGCAACGTCGGCGCCGGTCGAGGCGACAACGCGCGCCGTGAAGGTCGAGGCGTTCATGCCGTGCTCGGCCGCCGAGATCCAGTAGGCGTCGATCGCCTTGACGTGGCGCGGATCGGCCTCGCCCCGCCAGCGGATCAGGAAGCGCTCGGGGATCGACTTGGCCTTGTCGATTTCCCGCTGCGGGATCGGCGGGCGGCCGACGCCGCGCGCCGACTGCGCCACGAACGAGAGCGCCATCACCGAGACACGCGCGAGGTCGTCCCTTGCCTGCTGGTCGGAGACGTCGATCAGCTGGCGGAGCCCCCACTCCGGCGCGAGCATCGCGAGCGCCGCCTGCAGGTCGACGCGCGGGTCGCCGGTGCGGACGGTGAGCGGGTACGGCTCCGCGGGCGGCAGGCCCGGCTCGTAGAAGCCGTCGACGAGCAGGCCCCACACCTTCTCGAAGGGCACGTTGCCGACGAGCTCCTCGATGTCCACCCCGCGGTAGCGAAGGGCGCCACCCTCGCGGTCCGGCTCGGCGATGGTGGTGTCGAACGCCTTTACGCCTTCAAGCCCCGAGGGGACCTCGATGAGCGTCACGTGTCCCCTCCCACGGTGACTTCGTCGCCCACGGCGATGCGCCCGGCGCCCACGATGTCGGCACGCAGGCCGCCGCGGTGGACGAGCCCGCGCAGCACGCCCTGCTTGGTGAGCGACTGGAGGTGGTTGCACGGCTCACAGAGCTCCACCCCCGCGAGCTCGACCGACCCCACCGTGAAGCGCTTGCCGACCAGGTCGTTGAGGTCGACGCCGCGCGTGAGCACCTGGCGGCGCGACTCCTCGTGCGAGAGCTCGATGCCCGTGTCGGCGCGCAGACCTTCGAGCGCCTCGGCCTGGATGAGGGTCACGTCGCCGGCGTCGCCGTAGCGATCACCGACCACTCCGCGGTCGGACACCTCGACCTCGTCCACCCCCGCCGGGAGCTCGCTCTCCCGCGAGCTGACGGCGATTCTCTCCACCGAGCCGGACACCGCCCCAGAGTACATTGCGGCGATGGCAATCCTCGACGAGAACGTCAAGCGCCACCTCACGGAGCTCGGGCCGTGGCGGAGCGTGACTCGGCCCCGATCGTCTCCTGGGAGACCGGCGGCTTTCTCGCCACCCGTGGGCGACGGGATCGGCTTCGGCGCCCGCCGCGCCGCCTCGTGAAGGCGCTGCTCGCCGCCTTCGCCGTCATCCAGATCATCCTCGGCCTGCTGCTCTGGCTGACACCGGGCTGGTTCTACGAGGAGGTCGGCCCCTACGGCGTGCGCAACGACCACTACATGGGCGACATGGCGACCTGGTACCTGGCTCTCGGCGGCGTGGCGCTCGCGTCGATCAAGCGGGTCTCGTGGCGCGTCCCGGTGCTCGTGCTGGCGTTCGCCCAGTACGCGCTCCACTCGCTCAACCACCTGATCGACATCGGCGAGGCGGACCCTTCCTGGCTCGGCCCGGCGAACCTGGTCTCGCTGTTGATCGCGACGGTGCTGCTCGCGTGGATGCTGCGGGTGGAGCGAGTCCGGGCCTAGCCGTAGCGCCCCACCGCCAGCACGAACACCACGGTTCCCGCCATCACCAGGACGATCCCGGTCGCCACCAGCACCCGGGAGCGAATGATGTGACCCAGCAGGCCGATCACGAATCCGGCGCCCATCAGCACGAAGCAGAGCGTCAGCAGGGACTCCAGATCGCCCGATCCCTCGTCACCGAGGCCGGGCAGGTCCGGGATCTGGGCGACGAGGGCCGCGAGCAAGGGCACGAAAGTATCCTTGGCCGTTCATGGCCGGCGAGTTCGAATCGATCGAGCGGGCGCGCGAGCGCCTTGGCGAGGTGGGCTACCTCGCCGACGATTCGGCCGCGCTCGTCTCCTTTCTCGCGGGCAAGCTCGCCAAGCCGGTGCTGGTCGAGGGGCCGGCCGGGGTCGGCAAGACGGAGCTCGCCAAGGCGGTCTCCCGGGCGACCGAACGCCGGCTGATCCGGCTCCAGTGCTACGAGGGCCTCGACGAGGCCAAGGCGCTCTACGAGTGGAACTACCGCAAGCAGCTCCTGCGCATCCAGACCGAGGCATCGGGCACCGGCTGGGAGCAGGTGCAGGAGGACATCTTCGGCGAGGAGTTCCTCCTGCCGCGGCCGCTCCTCAACGCGATCGCAGCCGAGGAGCCGGTCGTGCTCCTCATCGACGAGATCGACAAGACCGACCAGGAGTTCGAGGCGATGCTGCTCGAGGTCCTCTCGGATTTCCAGATCTCGATCCCCGAGCTGGGCGTCGTCGAGGCGCGCACGCAGCCGCTCGTCCTGCTCACCTCGAACAACTCTCGCGAGCTGACCGAGGCGCTCAAGCGACGCTGTCTCTATCTGTGGCTCGACTACCCGGACGTCGAGCGCGAGCTCGAGATCGTGCACCTGCACGCGCCCGAGCTGGATCAAGGCATCGCGCGCAAGCTGGTCGAGGTCATCCACATGGTTCGCCAGCTCGATCTCAAGAAGCCCCCCTCGATCGCGGAGTCGATCGACTGGGCGCGCGCACTGCTGCTGCTGGGCGCCGAGGATGTCGACCGCAGCGTGCTCGAGAAGACGATGTCGATCATCGTCAAGCACCGGACCGACCTCGACCTCGTGGCCGAGCGCGTCGGGGTGAAGCTGGGCGATGGAATCGTCGGGACCCGTCAGGCGGGCTAGAAACCCGGCGCTGTATGGCGGGATGCCGCCCGCGCCCGGCCCCGACGGGATGGCGCCGCGGCTGCTCGAGTTCGCCGACGAGCTGCGGCGCGAGGGCGTGGCGGTCGGCACGAGTGAGCTGCTCGACGCCTTCCACGCGCTCGACGCGGTGAGTTGGACCTCGCGCTCCGACTTCCACAGCGCGCTCGCCGCCACGCTCGCCAAGTCCCAGGAGGACCGCCACGTCCTCGACGTGCTGTTCGAGCGCTTCTTCTTCCGCGCCGTCGAGCGCGAGGCGATCGAGCAGGGCCTGCGCGAGGAGCGCTTCTCGGGTGGCGAGGAGCTCGACCTCGAGGCGCTGCGCGAGCGCATCCGCGAGGCGGTCCGCGCCGGCAGCGACGGCGAGATGCGGGACCTGGCAAGGCTCGCGATCGCCGCGTTCGGCCGCCAGGGCGAGGGCTCCGGAGTGATCGGCGTGGACGTGCAGCGCATCCGGCGCACGCTCGGCCTCAAGGGTGAGAACCCGAACGCCGAGCTGCCCGACCCGGACTCGGTGCCGCGCGACCGCCTGCAGGAGTTCGAGCGCCATGTGCGCCGCGAGCTCGAGCGCCAGATGATCGAGCGCACGCAGTCGCTTCCACCCGCGAAGCCGCTGCGCGAGTTCGACCGCGCGCTGCCGACGAACCCGGCGCAGGACCTGTCGCAGGTGCACCGTGTGGTGGCGCAGATGAAGAAGCGGCTCGCCTCGCACGGGCGCGAGCACCGCGGGCGCCGGCGCTCCTGGCAGGTCGACATGCGGCGCACGATGCGCGCCTCGCTCCAGACCGGCGGCGTCCCGCTCGAGCTGAAGTACCGGCCGAAGCGCCCGCGCCGGCCCGAGCTGTACGTGCTCTGCGACGTCTCGACGAGCGTCACGAGCGCGAGCGTCTTCTTCCTGAGCGTGCTGCACGCCCTGCACGACCAGTTCCGCAAGCTGCGCTCGTTCGTGTTCGTCGAGCGGATCTCCGAGGTCACCGGGGTGTTCGAGCGCGAGCGCTCGTTCGAGGCCGTCTCGCGCCGGATCGCCACCGACGCCGGCGTGGCCGATGTGTCGGGCTACACCGACTACGGGCGCGTCTGGGTCGAGTTCCTCGACAAGGTGGTCGACGACCTCGACCCGCGCTCCACCGTGATCGTGCTCGGCGACGCCCGCACGAACGGCCGCGAGCCGCACGCGCCTGTGTTCGGGCACGTGGCCCAGCGCGCCGGCCATACCTTCTGGATCAACCCCGAGCCGCGCCTCTATTGGAACTACGGCGACTCCGTGATGTCCTCGTACGAGCCCTTCTGCGACGGCGTCTTCGAGTGCTGGACCACCAAGCAGCTCGAGACCTTCGTGAACGCGATCGCCGAGCTGCGGATCGGCGCGTGAGCGCCGGGGTCTAGACTCCCAGCCTCGAAACAGGGGGGCTCGCGGGGAAGGCGGGCTGAGAGGGCGCCCACGGTGGGCATCACCGCCCGGCGCCGACCCTTCGAACCTGTGGGGTAATGCCCGCGGAGGGAGCGATGCAGAGACAGGCCGAGGCTCCCGTACAGGAGCCTCTCTCTTTTGAGAACGTCACCCGCCGCTTCGGCGCGCTGACCGCGCTCGCGGGCATCGACCTGACCCTGCGCCAGGACGAGATCACCGCCGTCGTCGGCCCCTCCGGCTCCGGCAAGTCGACGTTGCTCGAGCTTGTGGCGGGCCTTCAGGAGCCCGACGAGGGCGTCGTGCGCGTGGGCGGGGCGGTGAGTGCCGCCGAGCGTAGAAGCGCCTGCGCCTACATGCCCCAGCGCGACCTGCTGCTCCCGTGGCGCGACGCGCTCGGCAACGCCGCCCTCGCGCTCGAGTGCCAGGGCGTGCCGCGCGCCGAGGCGCGCCGGCGCGCCGAGCCCCTGTTCGAGCGCTTCGGGCTGGCCGAGTTCGAGCGCTCGCGACCGGCCGAGCTGTCGGGCGGGATGCGCCAGCGCGTCGCCTTCCTGCGCACGCTGCTGCCCGGACGCCCGGTGCTGCTGCTCGACGAGCCCTTCGGAGCACTCGACGCGATCACGCGCGCCGACCTGCAGGAGTGGCTCGCCGGCATGCTCGCCGAGGAGCCACGCACGGTGCTGCTCGTGACGCACGACGTCGAGGAGGCAGTCTTCCTGGCCGACCGCGTGATCGTGCTGTCGGCGCGGCCCGGGCGCACGGTCGCGGACTTCGAGGTCACGCTGCCGCGGCCGCGCTCGGTGACCGATCCCGACCTCGCCGCGCTTCGGCGCGACGCTTTGGAGGCCCTGCGCTCATGAGGTACGCCCTGAGCGCGGCCCTGCTCGTCCTGTTCGTGCTCGCCTGGCAGGGCGTGGCCTCGCTCGAGTCGGTCGACGACCTGACGCTGGCCTCGCCGGTCGAGACCTGGGACGCCCTCCGCGACGACTGGTCGCTCCTCTGGGACAACGCCTGGGTCACGCTCGTCGAGGTGCTGCTCGGCCTCGCGATCGCCGTCGTGGCCGGCGTGGGGCTCGCGATCGTCATGCACCTGATCCATCCGCTCCGCGACGCCGCCTACCCGCTGCTCGTGGCCTCGCAGGCCATCCCGATCGTGGTGCTCGCCCCCATCTTCGTGCTCGCGTTCGACTACGGCATCGGCCCGAAGCTCGCGATCGTCGCGCTGATCTGCTTCTTCCCGATCACGGTCAACCTGCTCGATGGCCTGCGTTCCGTCGAGCCCGAGCTGATCAAGCTGATGAAGAGCTTCGGCGCCTCGCGCCTCCGGACGCTGCGCTCGGTCGAGCTGCCCGCCTCGCTCCCGTTCCTGTTCAGCGGCCTGAAGGTGGCCGCTACGGTGTCGGTCATCGGCGCCGTGTTCGGCGAATGGGCGGGGGCGGACGAGGGTCTCGGGAGGCTCGTCCTGCTCGGGAACACCCAGCTCCAGACGCCGCGCGTCTACGCCGGGATTGTGATCCTCACGCTGATGGCCGTGGCGCTGTTCGCCCTGGTCGCGCTCTGTGAGCGAGTCGCCTGTCCGTGGAACCGAAAGGAACGAATCGCATGAGAAAGCTCCTCCCGACCGGTGCGGCCCTGCTGCTGGGCCTGGTCGTGCTCGCCGGCTGCGGCGAGAAGGAGGACGTGCTCGAGCCGAGCGGCTCGAAGCGGGTCGAGCTCATGCTCGACTACTTCCCGAACGCCGACCACGCCGGCATCTACGCGGCCCAGGCGGCCGGCCACTTCGAGCAGGCCGGGCTCGACGTCGAGATCCGCACACCGCCGGACCCCTCGGCGCCGATCAAGCAGGTGGCCGCCGGCAACGTCGACCTCGCCATCTCGTACGAGCCCGAGGTCTTCCGAGCCCGCGACATCGGGCTGAACGTGGTCAGCATCGCGGCGATCGTGCAGGAGCCGCTCACCTCGATCATCTCGCTGCCGAAGGCGAAGATCCGCACACCCCGCGACCTGAAGGGAAAGACGGTCGGCACGGCGGGGATCGACTACCAGACCGCCTACCTCGAGACGATCCTCGCCGAGGCGGGGCTGAACACGGACTCGGTGAAGGAGCGCAACGTCGGCTTCAACCTCACCCCCGCGCTGCTGACCGGAAAGGTCGACGCCACACTGGGCGCCTTCTGGAACTACGAGGGCACCGACCTGCGCCTGCGCGGCAAGCGGCCGCAGATCATCCGCATGGAGGACGCCGGCGTCCCGACCTACAACGAGCTCGTGCTTGTGGCGAACGGGGACGCGCTCGAGCGCGACAACGGCAAGCTGCGCGCCTTCATCGGCGCGCTCTCGCGCGGGACACGCGACCTGCGCGAGAACCCGGACGAGGCGATCGAGGGACTGCTCGAGGCGAATCCGGACCTCGATCCCGAGCTGCAGCGTGCGGTCGTCAGGGTGACGCTGCCGCTCTTCTTCCCGCCCGAGGGCAGGCCCTACGGCTGGCAGGACCCGGAGCAGTGGGACGCCTTCTCGGCCTGGATGACCGACGGCGACCTGCTCCAGCAGCCGCCCGACCCGGCCGCCGCGCACGACAACAAGCTGCTGCCCGGGGCCGGCCTGTGAGACGGGCCGCGGCGGCGCTGGTCGCCGCGGTACTGCTGCTTGCCGCCGGCTGCGGCGAGGACGGGAGCAGCGCGGACGCGGACGACCTGCTGCGCAAGGGATTCTCGACAGACGTGGAGAGCGGCCTGTTCGGGCTGCATGTCGAAGCCGATCTGGAGGGCCCGGACGGGGCTGAGGCGCGCGTCGAGGCACGCGCATCGGGCCCCTTCAGCGCCTACAGCAGCACCGCCCTGCCCGAGGTCGACTGGGAGCTCAGCCTGGACGCGCCGGGGTTCGGGTTCGACGGCAGGGTGATCGCCACGAGGGAGAACGCCTTCGTCGAGTACGGCGGCACCACCTACGAGTTCGGCGCGAAGGCCTGGCAGGCGCTCGCGGACGAGGCGCTCGCCGAGGGCAGTTTGCTGACGTTCCGCGAGGCGGGGATCGACCCTCTCGATTGGGTGCGTGACGCCGAGGCGGACGAGGAGGAGGTCGACGGCCGCTCGTTCGACAGGGTCACGGGCACGCTCGATGTCAAGGCCATGCTCGACGACCTGCGCAAGCTCCTGCCGGCCGCGCAGCGCGAGGACCTCCCCTCCGGCGACCAGATCGAGTCGGTGGTCGAGGACCCGGAGTTCACCGCTCTGATCGGCGACGACGGCATCTGGCGGCGCCTCGAGCTCGAACTCGACTTCGAGGTGCGCGCCGGCGACTTCGACTCGATCGGCGGCCTGGAAAGCGGGCACGTCAGGATCGAGATGACGCTCAGCGAGCCGAATCAGGAGCAGGTGATCGAGCTGCCCGAGAGCGGCCGGCCGCTCACGGAGCTGCTTCAGGAGCTCGGCATCGCGCCGGAGTCGCTGCTCGGGCCGGGCGCCCAGGCCCCCCAAGCGGGCTAGCCGCGGCTCGCGCTGAACCTCGCGTTGCCGGTGCAGGGCCCGACCGAGAGCCGGACTCTGCCGGTGCGGCCCCCGCCACTCACGCGGCCCCCGCCACCGGCAGTAGCCTCACTCGGCCTGCTCGTCGAGGTCGAGCGCGATCGAGTTGATGCAGTAGCGCTGGCCTCCGGGTCCCGGCCCGTCCGGGAAGACGTGGCCGAGGTGGCTGCCGCAGCGGGCGCAGGTCACCTCGGTGCGGACCATCCCGTGCGAGGTGTCCTCGTGGAGGTCGACCGCGTCCGCGACCGACGGCTCCGTGAAGCTCGGCCAGCCGCTGCCGGAGTCGAACTTCGTGTCCGAGCTGAACAGCTCGTTGCCGCAGGCGCCGCAGCGGTAGATACCGTCCGCCTTCGAGTAGGTGTAGGCGCCGGTGAAGGGCGGCTCGGTGCCCCTCTCGCGCAGGATGTGGAAGCGCTCGGGCGAGAGCTCCGTGCGCCACTCTTGATCGGTCTTCTCGAGCTTCTCCATGGTGACTCCTTAGGGGTGAGGCGGGCTAGCGCGTAAAGCGCCTCTGTAGAGCGTAGATGCCGGCCAGCCCCGCCCACTCCTCGTAGGGGGCGAAGAAGGCGCGCACCTCGTCCTCCGTCGCCCGCCGGCCGAGGCCCGCCAGCTCTCCGACCAGCTTGACGTAGGCGAGGTCGAGCGCGGGGATGACGTCGTCGCGGCCCTGGCCCTCGAAGGCGAGCATCTCGACCGTCCAGTGGCCGATGTTCGGAATCGCGAGCAGGCGCCGCCAGGACGGCTCGTGGCGGCTCAGGTCCGCTCGCCCCGAGGCCACCTCGCGGGCGGCCTTCAACAGCGCGATCGAGCGCTTGGGGGCGAGCCCGCAGGCGTCGAGCTCGGCCGGGGCGCGGCCGCGCAGCCAGGCGGCGCTCGGCGGCGCGACGAAGCGCCCGCAGGCGCTGCGGCGCCCGTGCCTGCGGAGGATCGAGCGCTCGATCGCGGCCGCGCGGCGGGACTCGATCAGCTGCTCGCAGACGGCCCAGGCGAGCGCCTCGAAGGGCTCCGGGCGCCGCCGCGGGCGCACCCAGGGCCGGAAGCGGATGGCGGCGCCGATCAGCGGGTCGCGCCGGAAGCGGGAATGGAACTCGGACACGTCGTGGTCGGTGCCGAGCGCGAAGCGCATCCGCTCGATGCCGGCGGCCGCAGCGTGACGCGACGAGGCCTCCGCGCGAAAGCGCACCGCCCGCCCGGTGGCCCAGGCGCGGACGACGACCTCATCGCCCTCCACCCACAGGACGCGTGCGAGCGCCTCGCCGCGGCGCACCAGCACTCCATCCCGCCCGGCCGTCGGGAGCCGGTACGGCCCCCGCGGCACGACGTCCAACTCGAGCGTGGCGGCTATTTGTCCTTGAGGAGGTGGATGTCGACGAGGAACGACCGCGAGGCGGCGATCTCGCTCTTCTTGCGGCCTCCGCCGAAGCGGAGCGTCGCCGTCTTGCGCGGGCGCCGCAGCAGCTTCACGAGCACGAAGGTGGCGACCCCCACGAGGAACCCGCCGGTGGCGGCCACCACGGCGGCCGGCAGCGAGACCTCGCGCCGCGGCTCGATGACGCGCGGCTCGGCCAGCACCGGCAGCGGCCGGACTTCGGCCTCGGAGCGCTCTGGGTCGGGCAGCGGAATCGGATCGGGCACGAGGTGGCCGAGTGTAACGGCCCGGTCAGAGGCTGCGCTCGTAGACCCGGAACTTCTTCACGATCGTCCCTCCCATCGCCTTCATGGCGCGGTTCATGGCCTTGTTCGACTCGAGGATCCAGCCCATCTCGCCGCCCTTGACGGGGGTCGCCGCGGCCATGTTGAAGTGCTCGGCGTACAGCCCGGCCGCCACGCCCGTGTGCTGGTAGGCCGGCTTCACGCCCAGGAACCCCACCCGCACCTGGCTCACGATGCGCTTGCGGTTCAGGTAGTGCCACCAGCCGAACGGCAGTACGCGGCCGTTCATCTTCTTCAGCACCTGGTTGATGTCGGGCACGCTGATCGCGATGCCGACCGTCTTGCCGCCATCTTCCTCGGCGACCATGAACCAGTTGCGGTCGTAGACGAGCTGGAGCTCCTGTGCATACGCGTCGAGGTCGGCCTTCGAATACGGCACGAAGCCCCAGTTCCGCGACCAGGCCTCGTTGTAGATCTCGGCGAAGGCGTCGAGCTCCTTGCGCAGGTGGCGCCTCGTCATCTTGCGGATCCTGATGCCGTGCTTGGGCTCGAGCTGCTCGGCGAGCTCCCAGATGATCGGCATCACCTTGTCGCGGCCGGCGATGTGGAGCTCCCACATGAACAGGTCCATCGCCTTCTCGAGCCCGGCCGCCTCGCAGAGCCCCCTGTAGTAGGGCGGATGCCAGGGCTGGCGCACCATCGCCGGACGCTCGTAGCCCTCGATCAGGACCCCGCTCTCGTCGTTCATCGAGAAGTCCATCGGTCCCACCATGAGCTCGCGGCCGCGCTCGCCGAGCCAGTCCGCCGCGGCATCGAGGAGCGCCCGCATCACCCCGGGGTCGTTCTCGAGCTCGAGGAAGCCGAACATGCCCCAGGCGTTGTCGTGGAACTCGTTGAAGGCCGTGTCGATCTGGGCGCTGACGCGCCCCACCACGCGGCCCCCGCTGCGCGCCAGGAACAGCTGCGCCACGCCGTGCTTGAAATAGGCGTTCAGACGCGGGTTGAGGAAGACGCGGCGCTCGATCCGGAGCGGAGGGATCCAGTTTTCCGCGTTAGAGTGCAGCCGGTACGGAAGCTCGATGAATTCGCGCAGGTCGCTGCGCGACGAGACCGGCTTCACCTCCACGGACACGGCGCGGGACCCTACCTACATGCCGACCGCTATCGATCTCTTCGAAAAGGCACGCCGCCACGAGCGGCTGGAGCAGCTTCAGGCGGCCCGCGATCACGACCTGATGCCCTACTTCCGGGTGCTCGAGGGCCCGGCCGGCCCGGTGGTCGATATGGAGGGCAGCCGGCGCATCATGCTCGGCTCGAACAACTACCTCGGGCTCACCGGCGACGAGCGCGTCAAGGACGCCGCCCGCGGTGCGCTCGAGCGCTATGGCACCGGCCTGACCGGCTCGCGCTTCCTGAACGGGACGCTCGACCTGCACCTCGAGCTCGAGCGCATGCTGGCCGACTGGATGGGCACCGAGGACGCGCTCGTCTTCACCACCGGCTACCTCGCGAACACCGGGGCGATCGGCACGCTGCTCGGCCCCGAGGACACCGTCATCTGCGATTCCGGCGACCACGCCTCGATCCTCGATGCGGTCTCGATGAGCCGCGCTCGCATCCGCCCCTTCAGGCACAACCGGCTCGACAAGCTCGAGACGATGCTGTCGCGCGCCGAGGGCGACGGCGGCGGTGTGCTCGTCGTGGTGGACGGCGTCTTCTCGATGGAGGGGGACCTCGCCCCGCTCCCGGACGTCGCGGCGCTCTGCCGCGAGCACGGCGCGCGCCTGATGGTCGACGAGGCCCACGGCGTGGGCGTGCTGGGCGCCCGCGGCGCGGGCGCCTGCGAGGCCTTCGGCGTCGAGGACGAGGTCGACCTGCGCATGGGCACCTTCTCGAAGTCGCTCGCCTCCTGCGGCGGCTTCGTCGCCGGGCCCGCCGACGTGATCGACTTCCTGCGCGTCCAGTCGCGCTCGTTCATGTTCACCGCCGCGGCGGTCCCGGCCGCGATCGGCGCCGCCATGGGCGCGCTCGAGATCATCCGCTCCGACGAGGGCCCGCAGCTGATGGCGAAGGTGCTCGACAACGCCCGCTACCTGCACGACGGCCTCGCCGACCTCGGCTACCAAGTGATGGAGCCGAACGTCATGCCCGACGGCTCCGAGGTGATCACCCCGATCGTGCCTGTGCTGATCGGCGACGACTGGAAGGCCGTGCTGCACTGGAAGGCGCTGTATGACGCGGGCGTCTACGTCAACGTCGCGATCTACCCCGCGGTCCAGCGCGGCGGGGCGCTGCTGCGAACGAGTGTGATGGCGACGCACGAGCGCGAGCACCTCGACGAGGCGCTGGGGGCCTTCGAGCGCATCAAGGCCGAGGCCGAGATGCTGCAGCCGCCGGCGTAAGGGGTCAGGTCTTGCATTCGAGCACGGGGGCGCTGCGCGTCCGCGAGTTGCTCGAATGCAAGACCTGACCCCAACGGCCGCTCAACTCGGTGATTGCAGCCCCACGCCGCCGGGCGCGGCGGCGCTGGACACGCGCGACCAGCGCGGCCAGCCCCGGCGGCAGGCGGCCGTCCGTGGACAGCCAGGAGCCGGCGAGGATCAGGAGCAGGCCGACCACCGTGCCGGTCGTGACGCTCTCGTCGAGGATGGCGACCCCGAGCGCCAGCGCGACCACCGGGTTGACGTAGGTGATGATCGTCGCGCGCCCGGGGCCGACCTCGGTGATGAGCCGGAAGAAGAAGAGGAATGCGATCGCCGTGCACACGATTCCGAGCGCGAACACGGAGGCGATCGCGTCCCCGCTCGGGGCCTCGCTCGGGAACCCGGCCAGGCCGGCCGGCAGCAGGAACAGCGACGCGACCCCGAGCGCGCCCGCGATCGGTCCGATCGGATCCGCGTCGGAGAACTGGCGCTTGACGATCATCGGGCCGCAGGCGTAGCCGAAGGCGGCGAGCAGGATGGCGAGCGCGCCGACGAGCTCGGCGCTGCTGCCGGAGACGTCGATCCCGACGAGCGCCGCAACCCCCGCCAGCCCGATCAGCATTCCGGCGAGCCGCGTCGGGGTGGGCCGCTCGGAGCGGTCGAAGCGCAGCGCCAGTGCCGCCACGAACAACGGCACGGCGGCGATCAGGATCGCTGCCAGGGACGACGGCAGGTGCTCTTCGCCGAACGCGATCATCGGGAACGGGATCGTGATCTCAACGAAGGCGAACGCGGCGAGCCAGCGCAGCTGCAGGCCGCGCAGGGCGCCGCGCCGGTAGGCGATGGGAAGCAGGATGAGCGCCGCCATCGCGACGCGCGACCAGGCCACGAAGCCTGCCGAGAGCTCCTCCACGGCGACCTTGATGAAGAAGTATGGGATGCCCCAGAGGACCGACACGCAGGCGAACAGGATCCAGCCGCGCGCGCTCACGCGACCAGTCGGAGCAGCGCGGCGGCCGCCGCGGCGGTCAGGACGACGACGATCAGCGGCGCGCGCAGCGCGATCGCGCCGCCGGCCGCCAACAGCCCCGCGCCGCGCTCGTCCAGGACGAGCTCCTCGTCGGTGCTGAACGCCTGGGTCGCCACGAGCGCGGCCAGCAGCGCCGGGCCCACGAGCGCGACCATGCGGCCGGTACGCACGGGCAGCTGACGGTCACCGGCGAGCACGGGCCCGGCCGCCTTGATGGCGACTGTCGCCAGTCCGACGACGACGCACCGCCGTCCAAACGGGGCTCACGAGGGCGCCTCGCTGGAGACCGCCCTCCGCCGCTCGGCGGGCGCGCGCTCGTGCCGCTCACGCCGCTCCCCGCGCTCGGGGAGCAGGCCGAAGAGCACGCCGCAGGTGGCCGCGATCACGGGCACGCCGGCCGGGGTCACCGGGATGAGCAGCAGGGCGACGCCGCCGCCCGCGAGCGCCGCGGCCAGCGCGTTGCGGGAACGCACGAGCGGCACGAGCAGCGCCAGGAACAGTGCGGGGAAGGCGGCGTCGAGGCCAAGTGTGGCGGGATCGCCGAGGCTGCCGCCGGCGACCACGCCGATGGCCGTGCCGCCCACCCAGCCGACATACAGCACGAGCCCCGCGCCAAGCATGCGGCGAATGTCGAAGCGACCGCTCTCCTGCGACACGGCCCAGCTCTCGTCGACGAGCAGCTGTGACTCCGTGACGCGCCGCGGGACGCCGCCCCGGAAGCTGCGTGCCGCGGC
This sequence comes from uncultured Thermoleophilaceae bacterium, assembly GCA_963827065.1. Lineage (GTDB taxonomy): Bacteria > Actinomycetota > Thermoleophilia > Solirubrobacterales > Thermoleophilaceae > JACVRW01. The sequence goes on from CAWGZM010000010.1 coordinate 58,565, forward strand.
GAGCCCCATCGGCCCGTAGCGAGCATTCAGGAGCACCGCGGCGGCGATCGCTGCCACGACCGTCCCGCCGGCGGCGAACACGGAGACGACCGCGAACTGAGCCGAGCCGGCGAAGGTGGTCGCGCTCATGACGATCGAGGCTACGGGGTCGAAGCCGGCCGAGCGTGCGAGCACGCCGAAGGAGGCGCCGAACAGGAGAACTGCCGGGGACAGCGGGAGGATGGCGCGCGCGCCGGCGGCGTACCCCGAGCTGCTCTTCGTGGTCTTGCCTCCGTCCTTCACCGAACGCAAGACCGTAGCCGCGGTATGGAGAACCAGCTGTCTCACCGGATATCGTTTGGCAGGTCATGGCGGTTGGCGAACTTGATTCGGTGGATCGCGCCCTCCTGAGCGAGCTGCAGAAGGATGCGCGGCAGACCAACAAGTCCCTCGCCGCCAAGGTCGGCATCGCGCCCTCCACCTGTCTCGAGCGGGTCCGTGAGCTTCGCGCCCGCGGGGTGATCCGCGGCTTCCGCGCCGACGTCGACCCGGCCGCCGTGGGCCGGCCGATGGAGGCGATCCTGTCGATACAGCAGCGCCCGGCACACGGGCGCGGGGCCATCGAGACGCTGCTCTCGGACGTGAGCAAGGCGCCTGAGACCCTGCGCGTAATGGCGCTGACGGGTACAACGGATTTCATCGTCCACGTGGCCGTCCGAGACATGGACCATCTGCGTGACGTGGTGTGGGCGCTCACCGAGCGGCGCGAGGTGGCGCGCCTCCAGAGCTCGCTGGTCTTCGCGAAGGCCGACGGGCCCGAGCTCATGCCGTTGGACTGAGGATCCCGTCGTAACCACCTAAAGCAATATACCGGTTGCCACAACCGGCTAAACTTCTTGATTGGTTACCCATGCCGCCAGGCGACTCGCCACCCGAGAAGACCGCCCCCGGGCCCCTCGTGCTCGTGCAGCGCTTCGTGAACTCGATCGATCTCGAGTCAGGTGAGGATGAGCTCGCGAACCCGCACGCGCTAAGGGACTGGCTCGCAGAGCGCGACCTGATCGGTGCCGGTGAGCGCGCCGCGCCCGCCGAGCTGGGCCGCGCGCTCCACGTCCGCGAGGGCCTGCGCGCGCTCCTCCTTCAGAACAACGGCCTGCCGCTCGACGAGGACAAGCTCGAGCGCCTCGACCACGCGGCGGCCCGGGCCGGCGTCCGCCTCAGCTTCCGCGCCGGCGAGCAGCCGGCGCTCGTGGCAGCCGGCGGCGGCGTCGACGGCGCGCTCGCGCGGCTGCTGGCGATCGTGGCGGGCGCCGTCGCCGACGGCAGCTGGGAGCGCCTCAAGGCGTGCCCGCGCGAGGAGTGCGAGTGGGCCTTCTACGACCGCTCGAAGAACCGCTCCGGACGCTGGTGCCGGATGGAGGAGTGCGGCAACCTCGCGAAGGCCCGGGCCTTCCGCGAGCGGCGCCGCGGTCACTCCACCGTGTGAACCTTGAAGAGGTTTGTGCCGCCGGCCGATCCGGCCGGGAGTCCGGCGGTGATCCCGATCTTGTCGCCCCTCTCGGCGAAGCCGGCCTCGACGGCGGCCTGAGCGCAGGCCTCGAGGAGCGCGAGCGTGTCGAGCGGCTCCTGATGCAGTCGCGGGTGCACGCCCCAGAGCAGCCGGCAGCGACGCACCACCTCGAGCCGCGGGGAGAGCGCCAGCACGGGCGCCTTGGGCCGGTAGGCCGAGATCAGGCGCGCGGTCGTTCCGGTGTTGGTCGGCGAGACGATGCACTTGAGCCCGAGCTGGTAGACGCCGCCCACCGCGCCGAAGGCGATCGCGTGGTACTGGTTGTTCGCCTGCGGGCCGCGCTCGGCGAGCCAGCGCCCGTAGGGGAGCTCGCGCTCGGTTGTCTCGGCGATCGAGGCCATCATCTCGACGGCCAGGACCGGGTGCTTGCCGACCGCCGTCTCCTGGGAGAGCATCACGGCGTCGGTGCCGTCGAAGATCGCGTTCGCCACATCGGCCACCTCGGCCCGCGTCGGGCGCGTCGAGTGCACCATCGACTCGAGCATCTGGGTGGCCGTGATCGTCGGCTTCGCACGCCTGCCGGCGACGGCGAGCAGCCGCTTCTGGACGAGCGGCACTTCCTCGATCGGCAACTCGATGCCGAGGTCGCCGCGCGCGATCATGATGCCGTCCGCGGAGTCGATGATCTCCTCGCCGTTGGCCGCCGCCTGCGGCTTCTCGATCTTGGCGATCAGCGGGACCTCGACGCCGCGCTCGGCCAGGTGCTGGCGCACAGGGTCGAGGTCCTCGCGGCGGCGCACGAACGAGAGCGCGAAGTAGTCGAGCCCCATCCCCAGCCCGGCGTCGAGTAGCGCCAGGTCCTCCTCGCTCACCGCCGGCAGCGAGACGGTCACGTTCGGCAGGTTCAGGCCCTGGCGCGAGGCGACGCTGCCGCCCACCTCGACGCGGGTGACGACGTCGCCCTCGTCGACCTCGTCCACTCGCAGTCGCACGGTGCCGTCGGCCAGGTAGCAGACGTCGCCCTTGCCGACGAGCTCGGAGAAGCCCCGCCAGGCGACCGGCAGCCGCTCACTCGTCCCCTCGACCTCGTCCTGCGTGAGGACGACGCGCGAGTCGCGCGCGAGCTCGGCCACGCCGCCCGCCACGGGACCTATGCGCAGCTTCGGCCCGGGCAGGTCGCCGAGGATCGCCACCTCGCGCCCGACGCGCTCGCTGGCCGCGCGAATCGCGGCGGCCGTCTCCGCGTGGGTCTCACGGGTGCCGTGGGCGAAGTTGAGGCGCGCGACATCCATGCCCGCGGCGATCATCGCCTCGAGAACGTCGGGCTCCTTCGAGGCCGGTCCGATGGTGGCAACGATGCTCGTCGAGCGCATCCGGATGAGAACATACCCATCGTTCGCACGACGCCTCGGCGCGGCTCGCGCCGGCCTTTCCCCCGCCCCGATCTGGACAAAACCAGGGCGCGGCGAAAAAGGCCGCTCTTAGCGACAGACCGAGCCGGTTCCGTGTTGACGCTCGCGACGAGAGCGGCTTAAGTCTCCTGCGGCCCAGCCGAACGCCGGGCCGCCGGGGAACTGCATCCGCTTGAGATTCGCACGACGTGCGGGGGAGGTCTGAATGGGCAAGTCGGCCACGATCGACGCTGGTCAAGAACAGCATCTGCGGGCGCTGGAGTACGCAAACCGCGTACGACTTGCCCGTGCTCGAATGAAGCGTCGCATCGCCCGTGGCGAGCTCTCCGCCGCCGAGGTCGTGCTCAGCGGCCCCTGGGAGGCCCACAGCATGTCGGTCAGCGACCTGCTGATGAGCCAGAAGCGCTGGGGCCGGACTCGCTGCAGAAGATTGCTCGTGTCGCTGGGCATCCCGGAGAACAAGCAGGTGGGGACGCTCACCGAGCGCCAGAGGATGGCGCTCGCCTCGGTATTGACCGCGAAGAACGCTCCGGTCGGCGCTGAGCAGCCCTCCCACGACGGGGCAGGCGTGCTTACAGCGGCCTGAGGCCGGTGCCGCGAGCGACGGCGGCCGGACCTCGGGGTCCGGTCGCCGGCGCTACACCGGACGCCGGCCGAGTTCCTCGAGCGGCTCGTCGGCGGTGACCCCGGGGCCCTCGGTGGCGAGCTCGACGATGTGGCCGTCGGGGTCGCGCAGGTAGACCGACTTGAAGTAGGTGCGGTCGAGCACCTCGGTCACCGGGATCGCCCGCGAGGAGAGGTAGTCGCGCCAGGCCGAGAGCTCGTCCTCGGAACCGACGTTCAGCGCGAAGTGGTGCGTCGAGCCGCGGCCGACCACCCCCTCGTCGAGCTCCGGGTATTCGAGGCAGGTGATGAGCGTGCCCGGCCGCCCCTCCTCGTCGCCGAAGAAGAGATGGCGGGCGGCGCGGTCGTCCTCGTTGACGGTCTGCTTGACGACCCGCATCCCGAGCAGGTTGCGATAGAAGCCGACCGAGCGCTCCACGTCCGAGCAGAGCAGCGTGATGTGGTGGATGCCCGCGATCCGCAGGCGGCGCTCGTTCATGGCGGCGGGCACGCTACCGGAAGCCGACCCCGCCGGAGCGGCCCTTGAAGACCGCCCTCATGGCGTAGAACGCGGCCGCGAACACGGCCGCGCCGATCAGGAGCAGCAGCCAGACCTTGACCGGCCCGAGGGCGAGCGCGACCACCGTCACGACTACGAACGCGGCCACGCCCGCGAGCAGCGTCGAGTGCGAGCGATACCCGGCCAGGTGCTCGCGCAGCGCGAGCTCGCCGCCGCCAAGCGAGGCGATCACGAGGCCCGCGAAGAGCAGCTCGGCGCCGTCCTCGCCGCTCAGGCCGCCCCATGCGATCAGCACGATCCCGAGCAGGATCACGAGCTCCGAGAGCGGGAAGCTGCCCCACGGGGCGCGCGGCCGCTCGCCGCGCGCGGGCCGGCCCGGCCGCGGCCTGGCACGCGGCCCCGGCTCCTGCGCTGCGCGCTCGCGGCGCACGGCATCGCGCTCTGCGCGCGTGGTCTCGCCACCGCGTTTGCGGCTTCTTCGGCCCATCGTATGGCGGAAGCACCCGGCTAGGCCGGGTGCGCACCGAGCCCCCTCACGCCGCGGGTAAGGGGCAGCCCGAGGAGATCACGACACGCCACCAGTTGAGGAACATGCCGAGGATTCCCCAGCGCGGCCGCACGTGCCAATGCCGGCAGCCGGCCTCGCCGATGTCCTCGCTCGACACATGCACCCAATGATGCGCCTCGGGCTCGAGCAGCATCTCTTCGATCTGGCGGCGGTTCTGTTCCTCCACCCAGGTCCGGTCGGACAGGGCGCGACGGGCGTCGGAGACGCGGGCGGCGAGGTCGTCGCGCAGCTCCTCGAGCTCGGCGAGCGAGAGGAGGCGCGGCCCGCCGCGTCCACCGACGCTCCACTCGGTGCGAAGCTGCTGCGGACCGCGCGGCCAGGACGAGCAAAAGAGCTCGGACAGCTCGGTCTCGAGCCTCGCCACCTGCTCGCGTAGCGTGCGCCGCACCGAACGCTCGTCCGCGGGTGCGCTGGGCGCGAGCGGAGCTAGGCGACTGGTGAGAAGCTCAGCCACTGCGGCCAGTGTAAAGCCATTCCGCCGCGGTCCACAGCGCCTCCTCGACGCTGATGCGGGGCACGCCCTTGACCTGGAGCGCGCACAGAATCATCCGCCGGCAGGCGAACGTGACACCGGCGTCGGCGGCAGGATCTCCGAGCACGACCGCGACTGGGCGCTCGGAGTCGGCGATGACGATCTGGGAGCGCGACAGCGGGCGTAGCTCGCCGAGCGTCTCGCCCGGCTGCGAGACGCGCAGCCCGAGCTCTCCACCCACGCGCTCGGCGTCGAGCGCCACGAGCGGCACGCCCGTCTCCGCGATGGCGACGGTGAGCGCGTCGTCGAGCAGGTTCTGGCTCCGGAGCCCACCGTGGCGCAGGCGCTCGAGCGCAATCGCCTCGACCGGTGTCCGCTCGATGTCGGGGTCGATCCCGACCTGCCGCGCGAACACCCGATACGCCCAGGGCACCGAGTCCTGGCGCATGTGGACGACCTTCGCCCCGGTGTAGCGGTCCGCCAGCCCGCGCAGGCGCTCCTTCAGCTCGCGCGGCGAGCGGCCCGGACGGGCCTCCAAGGCGGCGTGGACGAGCCGCAGCTCCGGGAACTCCGACGCCAGGCCGCCCTCCACCCAGCCGTCGCGCAGCTCGAGCTCGAGCTCGGTCGTCATCGCGAGATCCGCTCCGCCTTGGCCCGCAGCTGGTCCTCGGTGAGGTTGCCGAGCTCGACGTCGGCCACCCTCCCCCCCGCGCGCGTGAAGATCGTCGTCGGGCAGCCGCCGACCCCGTAGAGGTTCGCGACCGCGCCGTCCGCGTCGACCGCCACCGGTTGCGTCCAGCCCCGCGCCTCGACGAGCCGCCGGATCTCGTCGCGCCCCTTGCGGCTGAAGAACACGGTCGCGAACTGGACCTGGGGCAGGCTGTCCTTCACACGTTCGGTGCGATCGATCTGCGGCTCGCAGTCGGCGCCGCGGTCGAACATGAAGGTGAGGACGAGCGGCCGCTCGCGCAGTGCGCAGATGTTCACGACCTCCTCCGAGCGCAGCTGGCAGGCCGGGCGCTCCCCCGAGCCGTCCGGGCACGGCTCCTTCTGGCACACGTTGGCGTCGCCCTCGACGTCGCCGAGCGCGTTCGGGGCGGCGAAATCCTTGATCATCGTCCCGCGCTCCGGGCCGAACAGGGACTCGCCGCTGTTCGGCAGGGTCTGCACGAACAGCAGCACGCTCAGCACCATCACGAACAGGATCCCGACGGCCCAGGCGTACTTGTTGCGCGGTCGCGGTCGCTCGGGCGGCCCCGCCGGCTCGGGGTGGGTGCGGTCGCGCTCGGCGAGCCGCTCGCCGACGCTCTGCTCCGAATAGCCGTTGGAGGAGCGGAGGTCCTTGAAGCGATCCTCGCGCTCGCTCACGGGGAGTCCGCCTGGGTCGGGCGCGGCCGCAGGGCCAGCCGGGAACGCACACGGAACGGCCCGTGCTGCTCGGCCCACATGAGCGCTGCGGGCAGAACGATCAACACGCCGATCAGCGAGACGCTCAGGTCGACCACGGTCACGATGCCGAAGTCACGCAGCATGCGGATGTCCGAGGCGATCAGCGCCGCGAAGCCCGCGATCGCGGTGGCGCCCGAGGCGAGCACGGCGGCGCCGGTGGAGGCGTAGGCGAGCTCGATCGCGCGCGCCGGCCCGGCTCCGCCCTCGCGCTCCTGGCGGTAGCGCGAGGAGAGCAGCACGCTGAACTCCGTCGTGATCGCGATCACGAGCGCCCCCAGCGTGACCGACATCGGGTTGAGGTCGACCTCGAGCGGGCCGGGCAGCAGGCCGAGCAGGAACAGGATCAGACCGGACCAGCCGGTGGCGAGCGCGATCGGAATCAGCGGCACCGCGGCCTCGCGCGCCGAGCGCCTGACGGCGAGCAGCACGAGGAAGACGCCGGCGAGCGCGGCGATCAGTGTCAGCGCGCGGCGCCAGGGCGAGGAGAGCGCGCCGTTCGCCTCCGCCGCCAGGACCGGCAGTCCGACGACCGACGCCTCGACGCCGGCGGGCGGGTCGAGCCGCTCCTTGATGTCGTCGACCACCTCCTTCTGGCGGTCGAGCGGCATCAGGCGTATGCCGAAGGCGAGGTTGGCCGTGCGCCGGTCCTCCGTGACGACGCCCTGCGACAGATAGGGCGGCACGGCGTCGAGCAGCGCGCGCACCTGCTCCTGGCCGCGGCCGGCCGTCTCGAAGAGGTCGGGCAGCGAGAGCGCCGGGCAAAGCTCCGGCGGGTTCTCCTCCTGGCCGCAGCGTTGGCCGGGCCGGTAGCCGTGCTCGCGCAGCACGCCGTCCTGGAACTTCGTCATCCAGGCGATCACAGCGGGGTCGGTGATGTCGTCGGCGCGCACGGTCACGTCGATCTCGCCGGACACGCCGGTCTCCTCCTGCAGCGCGTTCACGTCCTCGAGCGCCTGCAGGTCGCGCGGCACCAGCTCGCGCACGTCGGAGACGACCTCGCTCTGCGTGTCGAGGGCGAGACCCACGACGGCCACCGCGAGGCCGGCGGCGAGCACGCGCCGCGGATTGGAGATCGCCGCGCCGAGCGTCCGCCACGAGCGGTCCGCGAACCACTCGCGGGCGCCATGCACGCGCGGGTGGGCGGCGAGCGCCGCAGCGCGCCGGCCGATCCGGGAGCCGCCCGCCGGAGCCGGCGGCCGTGCGCCGCGGAAGCGAACGAGCGCGGCGAAGCCGGCGCAGATCGCGCACACGAGCGCGAGCGCGATGCCGAGCACGAGGAGGGCGCCGAAGCCGCGCACCATCGGTACGGGCGAGAGCAGCAGCACGAGGAAGCCGACCGCGGTGGCGATGCCGGCGGACAGGATCGTCGGCCCGCCGGCGCTCACGGCGGTGACGGCGGCCTCGCGGGCCTCCGTGCCGGGCCGCGCCACGGCCTCGTCGAAGCGCGCCTGGAACTGGATCGAGTAGTCGACCGCCAGCCCGATCAGCACGGGCAGCACGGCGATCGACGCCATCGTGAGGCTGCCCCCTGCGAGCGACAGCGCGCCGAAGGTCATCGCCGCCGCCGCCAGCGCGAGCGCGAGCGGCAGGAGCCGCAGCCGCGAGCGGAACACGAGCGCGAGCGTCGCCGCCATCAGGAGCAGCGCGGCGGCGAGCAGCACGAAGATCGAGCTCTGGACGGCGTCGGCGAGGCCCTCGGTCACCACGGGCACGCCCGTGACGATGTAGCGCGCCCCCTCCTGCGGCCGGAAGGCGCGCTGCGCCGTCGCCGCTTCGATCAGGTCGATCGCGCGCCCGCGCTCCTCCTCGCTCAGGCCGGGGCGCAGGCGGACCTGGATCAGTGCGGCGTTCTTCGACGGGAACAGGTAGGCGAAGCGCGACTTCGGCACGCCCACGTCGCCCGCGCGCGTGTCGAAGACGAGCGCGGAGACGAAGCTCGGGTCGTCGACCCGCGGCACGTCCGTGAGTCCGTAGCGGAGCCCGAGCTGGATGGCCGACTGGACGAACTGCGCACGCACCGCCTCGGACGCCGCCCGCGCGAGCCGCTCCTGCTCGGCAGGCGGGTCGCCGCGGCGCCGCGACAGCCGGCGGGCCGCCCCGGCCGCCTTCGCGGCCTGTCTGCGGTTCGCCTCCTCCTGCACCGTGAACTGCTCGGCGATCTGAGTCGCCGCCGTGTTGATGAAGGTGCCCGGCCCGTAGACCGCCTTCGCCGGCTTCAGCTCGGCGAGCTCGCGGCAGACGCGCGGCAGCTCGCGCAGCCCGCGCTCCGGCACGTTGCCCGAGAGGCAGCCCTCGAGCCGCAGCACGCGCTGGAGGTCCTGCGTCAGGATCGTCCGCGACAGGTCGCCGCGCACCAGCACGAGCACGGCCTCGTCGCCGAAGTCGCGCTTGAAGCGCTCAGTCGCCTTGAAGCTGTTCGAGCCGGAGTCGACGAGCGTGTCCGTCGCGACGCTCGGCTCGAGCCGCAGCGCCAGCGCGGCGCCGCCGAGCGCGAGCACGGCTGTAAGCGCGAGCACCGTCAGCGGCCGGCGCGTCACGGCGCGGACCACCCGGCCCAGGAGAGCCCCCTTCATCGCAGTCAGCTTAGGGTCAGGTCTTGCAATCGAGCACTGGTGCTCGATTGCAAGACCTGACCCCTCCGTTCTACGGCAGTGGCTGCAGCTGCGGGAATTGCTGCGCCTGGCCGACGATGTTGCCGAGCGGCGCCTGCGGGTCGCACGGGGGCGCCTTGCCGACGTTCTCGGGGACGCCGAACACGAAGTGCTGGACGAGGTCGGCGGTCACCGCCGGATAGAACGGATCGACGGCGGCCGGCGCGGCGGGCGTCGGGTTCTGAGTGCACAGGTAGCTGCCGAAGACCTCGAGATGGCCTTCGCTGGCGAGCTTGCTGTAGCCGCCCGGTGCCGTGTAGGGGTTGGAGCGGTTCGTGCCGAGCCGGTATGGCCAGGCGGCCATCATCTCGGGGTTGGTCGGCGTGGTGGTGCGCAGGTAGTGGATCTGCTGGGAGGGATCGGCGAAGCCCACGTCGGTGGCCTGCGTCGCCGCCGCGTCGTTCGCGAAGAACGCGGCAAGCTCGCGCTTGTAGAGGCCCACGTAATCGAGGATGGGAGTGAGGTTGCGCAGGAACGGGTCGAGCCGCGCGAGCAGTGGGCGCGTGTTGTTGAGCGCCTCCTCGGTCGCCGGCAGGCCCTTGCGGGAGACGCGCACGAGCGGCCCGAGGTCCTGGAACAGCCCCCTCAGGTCCGGCGCGAGTGCGTCGAGGTCGATCAGGGTCGGCGACAGCTCGCGGGCGGCCGGGCGCAGCTGCGTGATCAGCGGGTTGCTCACCTCGGCGAAGCTCGTCAGGCGGCGCGTCGTCTCGCGCCCCTCGCGCAGGAAGGTCGGCAGGACGCGGAACGTGTCGGCGAGCTGTTGGTCGCGGCTCGCGACGGCCTCCCAGACGCGGTTCGAGTTCCGGATCAGCTCACGCAGCTGACCGCTGCGGGCGGTAAGCGAGTCGAACACCACGCCGGTGTCGCGAATGAAGCGGCGCGTCGCCCCCGACTGGGCGCGCAGCACCTCGAGCACGTCGTCCGTCTCCTCCACGAACGGGGTGAGCAGGCCGAGCGCGTCGTTCAGCCCCTCCGCGTTGCCGAGCACCGCCTTGCCCGACTGATCGAGCCAGGTGGAGAACTGCGCGCGCGTGACCGGGTCGAAGGTGCGCAGGATCTCGTCGAGCTGCACCGTGTCGGCCACCTGCCCGGCCGCCAGCCGGCCGCCGTCGTCCACGCGGCCTGAGCCGCGGGTGCCCGGTGAGAGCTCCACGTAGGTCTCGCCGAGCAGCGTCTTCTGCCGCAGGATCGCCCGGGTGTCCTTCGGGATCGGCGCGTAGCGTGCGTCGATCTCGATCTCTGTGTCGGTCAGCCCGGTCTGCGGATTGGGCTCCTTCTTCTTGACGCGGCCGACGCGCACGCCGGAGATGCGAACGTCCGCCTCCTGCGCGAGCTGTGTCGCCTCGGGGAACGCAACCGTCACGCGGTAGCCCTCGGGTTGCAGCGGAACCGAGCCGCCGAAGCTGAGCCACAGGAAGACGAAGATCCCGAAGCAGGACAGCGCGAACGTCACCATGGCGAAGATGCGTCCGAAGCTGGGCGTCTGCTTGATCATGGGACCCGGTTGTCCTGTGTGTTCTGCGGGCAGGCCACCGCCTCGGGCGGGAAGTTGTTGAGGCGCGTGATCATGCCAAGCTGCGGGTTGCCCTCGACGACGGACTCGAGCGTCTCGTAGCCCGAGCAGGAGAGGACGACGAGCCCGCGTCGCACCGGCCCGTGAGCGTCCTGCAGGTTGAAGAGGGTGGCGCCGGCGTGCGCGCCCCAGGCGCTCCAGAACAGGAACGAGTTCGCGGCGCCCGGCGGCTCGTAGGCGAAGGCGTTGAAGAACTTGTTCAGCACCTTGAAGCTCGTGGTGAGCCTCGGCGTGACCACGGCCAGGTCCTTCGTGGCGCGCTTCAGGTCCACCACCACGGGCTGGACGTCGCGGGCGAAGGGCCGGATCTGGTCGCGGATGATCGGCGTGGTCTCGCGGAAGAACGGCTGCGTCTTGCGGAGCGCGGGCGCGAGGTTGCGCGCGAACGGGCGCAGGCCGCCGAGCGTCGGGCCGAGCTCGGCCGCCAGCGTGGTCGTCTTGTCGAGCGTCTGCTCGGTCTGATCGAGCGCGCCGGGGAACAGCTGCAGCGCCTCGCGCAGCGCCGTCTCCTCGGAGGCGAAGGCCTCGAAGTTGGCGTTGGCCGAGTCGACGAGCGCGGCCAGCTGACTGTCGCGATCGGCCAGCGCCGTCGAGAACTCCTGGAAGTTGTGGATGACGCGGCTGATGTTCCGGCGCCGCTTGACGAGCAGGCGCGTGATCTTCTCGCCGTCCCGCGCAGTCGGCTCGAAGCGCTTGAAGGTCTCGCGGAGGTCCTGCGCGGCTGTCTGGCCGTAGATCTCGTCGGCCCCGCTCGCCTCATCGTCGAAGGCGGTGCCGCCGGCGTTCAGAAGCACGCGCAGATACGCGCGCGTGTCGTCGTCGAGCTGCGCGAGGATCTCGTCCGCATTCACGTCGGGCAACGTGTTGGAGACCGGCACGCGGCCGCCCTCCTCGATCTCGCCCGCCGCCTCGGTGCCCGGGTCGAGCGACAGGTACATGTCCTTCAGGCCGGTCCTCGGGCGCAGCAGGACCGTGGCGTCCTTGTAGATCGGCTGGTACTCCTCGTTGATCTTCATGCGGACGACCGCGCGGCCGTCCTCGAGCCGCACATCGCCGACCTCGCCGACCTTGACGCCCGCGATGTTGACCGTCTGACCCTGGCCGGGGACTACCGCCTGGGCGGTCTGGAGCTCGGCGTCGACCTCGTAGAAGTCGGTGCCCAGGACCGGCACCCAGGCCGGCAGATAGAAGCGCTGGTTGGACAGGATGTAGCTGCCGATCCCGAGCGCGAGCACCACCATGAAAACGATCGCCACGAACACGGGCGCCTGCTTCTTGATTTGCCGGATCATGGGCCGGCTCCGATCCGCGCGGCGCTCAGGTTGGGCACCGGCTGGCGGTGGCAGGCGACGTTGGTCTTGAAGGGCGGCTTCGGGGTCTTGGCGGGGCGCGTGCCGAGCGGCTCCGCCGTCGCGTTCGCGTGCAGCGGGCCGAGCCGGCCGACCGGGGCGGTCTGCACCGGATAGCCGCCGCCGCCCGACTGGAAGCGCACGTAGGTGCCGTTGCCGTCGAAGTTCTGCGACTCGCCGGCAAGCGAAACGAGGCTCTGGAAGAGCTCCTCGTAGTTGCGCAGGCCGGTCGTGAGGTTGCCGTCCTGGATGCGCTGCTCGCCGGTCGGCAGCACCACGTTGTACTGGCAGCGGTTGAACGCGTCCAAGACCGGCAGGAAGTCGACCTGGCCGTCCGTGAAGGTCGCGAAGTCGCGCACGGCCGGCTGCAGCTTGTCCACGAGGCCCTGGAGCTCACTCGGCTGCAGCAGCGCCCGCGTCTGGCGGATCCACGGGAAGCCCGCGGCGATCGTCGCCGGGGTCTCGCGGACGCCGGGGATCATCTCGAGCGCCCAGGCACGCGTATCCGGGAAGGCGGCGTTCAGGTTGTCGAGCGCGGGGTTGGCGGCCTCGAGCACCTGGGGCAGCTCGGCGATCGTCTCACGCAGGTCCCCCTGCTCGGACGCGAGCGCGCCCATCGTGATGTTGAAGTTGGAGATGAGGTCCTTCAGCTGGTTCTCGCGCGAGCCGAGGGCCGAGAAGATCTTCTGCTGCGCCTTCACGAGCTTCGAGAGGTCGTGCAGGTCGGTCCCGAGGAGGGCGCGGTTCACGACCGCGCCTCCACGCAGCGAGTCGGCCGAGAACTCGAGCGAGTCGTTCAGCGACTCGGCGGCCGTCTCGCCCTGGACCTCCGGATCCTGGTCGTCGTCCTCTCCGGGCTCGGGCTCGCCGTTGAGCGCGTTGCCGTAGCCGATCAGGAGCTTCTGCAGGTCTTCGCGCGTGCTCGTCGTGAGGGTGCCGAGCACCTGGTCGATCTGCACGGGAGCGGCGGTCTGGGCCGCCGGGACCGTGAAGCCGTCGTCGGCCTCGGGAGCGCTCGGCGTGCCGGGCCGCAGGTCCATGAAGAGGTTGCCCTCGAAGAAGATGCGCGGGCGCACCTTCACCGTGGCGTCCTCATGGATCGGCAGGGCGTCGTCGTCGAGCTTCATCGTCACGAGCACTGCGCCCGAGTCCGCGCCGGCCGACTCGACCTTCGACACCTTGCCGACGTCGACGCCCGCGATCCGCACCGCCTGGCCCCTCTGGATCGGCGGCGCGTTCTCGAAGGCGGCCTTCAGCTCGAACGGGCGCGTGAACGGAATGTCCTTCGAGACAGCGAGAAACGTCGCGACCACGAGCACGACCAGGGCGATCAGGCCCACCTGGAAAGCGGTGAAGCGATCTCCCTTGACACGCCTCACGGCGTCACCCCCGAGGCGCTGCCGCGCGGCTGGCCCTGGGTGCGGGTGCCCTGGTTCCCGGGCGGGTTCGTGAGCACGGTGCGCCCGACCGCGTAGCGCTCGTTGCCGGCCTCGCACTCGCGTGTCTGGCCCGGCGAGGCGGTGTTCGGGTAGGGGTTGACGTGGAGGTGGTTCTCCGCGGTCGGCCCGTTGGCGGGCGCATCCGAAGGCCCGCTCTCGTTGTTCGGCCCCGTGACGAGCGTGCCGCGCTGGGTCGGCGCCGAGATGATGATGAAGCGCTGCCAGTTGCCGTTCACGTCGCCGTCCGAGAAGAGGCTGGCGGCGTTGCGGAACAGGAGCGTCGCGTAGTTGCAGGTGGTCTGCACCGGCGCGATGAAGTCGAGCGTGGGGCGCAGCGAGGAGGCGAGCCGCGTGAGCTGGTCGACGCCCGCCCGCACCATCGGGTCCTCGGAGAAGTCGGCCAGCGTGTCGAAGACGTCGGCGAGGTCCTCGTTCACGGGGATCGTCTTCGGCAGCACGTTCGTGCCGGTCTCGAAGGCGTCGGCCAGGATCGGCGCCGCGTGCGGCAGCACCGCCACGCCCGGGCGCAGCTCACGGAAGAGGGCCGTGTTGTTGCGGATGAACGGGCGCTGCAGCGGGAAGTCGCGGATCGCGACCTCTTCGCTGAGCGGCGCCTCCGAGATCGTCTCCTGCAGGAACGGCCGCGCGACCTGTGCGAGCGCGGTGAAGCTCGTGTCCAGGTTCACGAACAGGGATGCCTGCTCCTCGGCGACGGGGGCGAGCTCCTCGGCCGCGCGCCCGAGCGAGCGGAACAAGCGGTCGAGGCGCGTGCGCGGGTCGGACAGGTTGCGCGCCACCGGCTCGAGGTTCTCGAGCAGCGGCACGAACTGCTCGATCGCGACGTTGATGTCGCGGCCGCGGCCGGCGAGTCCGCCGCCGTATCCGTCGAGCGAGTTCTGCGAGCCGCGGCGCGCCTTGGCGTCGAACATGTTGAACAGGTCGTCGAGCTCGACGACCTCGGGCCGCGCCTGGCGCACCGGGATGGTCGCCCCAGGCTGCAGGCCCGCGCGGCCCTCGCCGGGCGTCAGCTGGATGTACTTCAGGCCGATCGCCGAGCGCGGGCGCACCAGCAGCGTCGAGTCGGCCGGTATCGGCTCGATCTCCTTGTCGAGCTTCATCGTCACCTGCGCATAGGTCGAGCCGTCCTCGCGCTTCTTGGGCTCGATCTTCGAGATGAAGCCGACTCGGGCGCCGCCGATCCGCACCTCGAAGCCCTTCACGAGCTGTGAGGCGTTCGGCAGGTTCGCCTTCAGGTCGTAGGTCGGGACGAACGGCAGGCCAGAGTTTGCGTTGTAGGACAGGAAGACGGCGACGATCGTGACGAGCAGCGTCACGGCGCCGACCAGCACCGGGCTCGCCGTGAGCGCGGCTCCCGAGCGGCGCGGGCTCATCCCGCCTCACCCCCGAGCAGGTAGTCGAGCACCGGTGCGGACTCGCCGAGTGCCGGCGACTTGCCGCCCCGCGCCCGCTCGCGCAGCGTGCCGAGGTTGCGCTCGCGCTCACGCGCGCCCTGGGCGCTGCCGCCCGCGCCGAGCAGGTCACGCAGCATCGCGTTCAGCGGAGCGACGCTGCCCCCCGCCTGCTTCGCTGCCTTGGCGTTGCGCGGCTCGAGCTGGCCCGAGGCGCCGGCGGAGGCGGCCTCGGTCGGATCGTAGAAGTTCGCGGTGCAGGCGCCGAAGATCCCGGTCGCGTATGTCGAGCAGAGGTTCGTGACGAGTCCGGCGCGCAGGTAGTGGCCGATGTCGTCGAAGCCGTTGACCGAGAGTCCCGAGTAGTAGAGGAGCTCGTTCAGGCGCTCGAGCCCGCCGGTCTGGTCCAGGCTCTTGAGCAGGTCGTCCAGGTCGACCGAGGTGGGCGCGAGCTGCTTGCCGAGCCGCGCGAGGTCCTTGATCAGCGGCTGGGAGCGCAGCAGCGCGGGCCGGCCGCGCTCGAGCGCGTCGCCGAGGCTCGGGAGAGCCTCACGCGAGGCGTCGGCGAGCGTGCCCTGGGCCTGAATCAGGCGGCCGAGTGCGGGAGCCGCGTCGCCGAGGTCGCGGAGCAGCGGGATGCCCTGGTCGGCGAAGCCCTCGAGGTCCACCATCAGCGGCTCGAGCTCGTCCAGGAACTCGGGCAGTAGCTCGATGCCGCGGGAGATGTCGCCGCGGCGCTCGGCGGATGCCTCGCCGGTCTCGTTCGCCTGCACGACGAAGTCGGCGAACGCCTCCTTCTCGCGGGCGAGCGGGCCGAGTACCTCGTCCGAGTTGCGCGCGAGCCGGGCCAGCTCGCGGTTCTGGGCGGCGAGTATCGCGAGCACCTCGTCGGTCTCGCGCAGCGCCGGGTTGGCGCGGTGGATGACCTCGTTGAGCTCCTCGCCGCGGCCCGCCAGCGCCGTGCCGAACTCGTCGAGCAGGAGCGACAGGCGCTCTCGGTAGGGCAGCCGCATCACGTTGTTGATCAGGTCGAGGTCGACCGGCGAGCTCGTGTTCTCGACCGGCAGCAGCCGCTCGCCCTCGCCGTCCCCCTCCTCGATGCGGCGCAGCGCCGGCGCGTCCGTCGAGCCCGGCTCGCACTCGACGAACTTCTCGCCGATCAGACCCTGGGCGCGGATCGTGCAGGAGGCGTCCGCTTTCCAGGGGGTGAAGTTCTCGTCGTCGATCCGGAGCGTGACCGCCGCCTGCTCCTCGTCGGTCACGTTCATGTCGCTGATCACGCCGACAGGGACGCCGGCGATCTTCACGTCCTCCCCCTGCACGATCGTCGACGCGTTGTCGAAGATCGCGCGCACGTAATAGGCGTCGGTCGTGTCGTCGTCGCCGGCCTCGCGCACGATGCCGATGACGATCCACGGCACGATCGCCACCAGCAGCCCGATGATGATGATGCGCCTCATGGGCCGGGAGGGGTCGAGGACGTGTCGCAGCCCATGAACGGGTAGGGCGCCGAGCCGTCCGGGGTCGGCTGCATGGCCCCGCCCGGGCAGCGGTTGAACAGGCCCTGCTGGAAGTCGTCGAGCCGGTTGATCGGCGGAATCGCCGTGAGCGTGTTCGTGGCCTGGTCGAAGCTCGACGGGCTGAACACCGGCGAGACGCGCGCGTAGTGGCCGTTGGCGTCGTAATAGCCCGCCGCCTCGGCGAACTTCGTGATCCACCCGGTCAGGTCGGGCGTATAGCCGCGCGCGTACTCCACTACCGGCTGGGCGCGGTCGAGCGTTCGGATCGCGCGCGGGAACACCGTCGCGGTGAGCTGCGCGAGCCGCGGCTGCTTCTTGGTCAGGTCGATCAGGTCGTTGTTCGGGCCGGGCAGCGAGATCAGGTCGCGCAGGTCCGCCACCGTCGGGCGCGCGTCGGCCACGAGCGGTCGCAGGGCGCGCAGGAAGGGCGCGAGGTCCTTCGTCGCCGGCTTCGACTCCTCGACGAGCAGCTGCAGGTCGTCGAGCGTCGCGCGCAGGTTCACGAAGGTGGTGTTGGCCTTGCGCAGCGTGCCTGGCAGCAGCGTGAGCGCCTCCTGGAGCGCGACGTTCTCGTCCGCGATCGCGCCCATGGCGGTGCTCGTGTTGCTCACGAGCTGCTCGAGCTCACCGCTGCGCTCGGCGATCGCGGACACCGTCTTCGCCCCGTCCGCGACGAAGCGCTCGAGCACCTCCTGGTCGAGCGCGAGCTCGCGCGTCAGATCGGCCGTGGAGCTGAGGAAGGGCGCGAAGTACTTGATGCTCTCGTTCGCGTCCGCGCCGCGTCCGTCGTACTGGGTGCCGGAGCCGCGCACGATGTTGCGCAGGCCCTCGCGGGTCTCGTCGTCGAGCGCGTTGAAGAGCACGTCGAGGTCGACCGGCGCGCTCGTCTCATCGGCGTCGATCTGCCCCCCGTCCTCGATCTCCTCAGCGTCGTTTCGGCCCGGCTGGAGCGAGATGTAGCGGTTCGCGATCCCGGACAGGGAGGTGGCGCGGATGGTGGCCTGAGTGCCCTCGTGGAGCGGCGCGAACTCGTCTTCGAGCTCCATCGTCACCACAGCCTGGGCCGCGTCGTTCAGCTCGATCTCGTCGATCGTCCCGATCGTCTGCCCGCCGACGCGCACCTGGTTGCCGTTGACGAGCTGGCCGGCGCTCTCGAAGACCGCCGTGACCCGATAGCCGCCCGAGCCGCCGAACATCGCCAGCGCCAGCAGCGCCACGGCGGCGACCAGCGCCGCGATCGCGATCACGCGGGCAGCAATCGATCCCCGCTCGGATTGGAGCGGTTCACGAGTCCGGCTTTCTCTTGTCCTCGATTCCAAGCGCGGTCGTTCGACCGGCGCCTCCCGCGCGGGGCCGGACTCAGCCGTCCCCGCAGTCGCGCGCCCTCCGGAGCGCCTTGTCAACTACTCCATCCCGAGGGGGCCCTGCGCCTCCCCCGACAGAAACTGCCTGACGAACTGGTTGTCGCTGTTGAAGAGCTCGCTCGCCGGCCCCGACTCGACGATCCTCCCCTTCCAAAGGATCGCGATGTAATCCGCCACGCGCCGCGCCGACATGATGTCGTGCGTGATCACGCAGTAGGCCCCGCCGTTCTCCTCGTGCACCTCCATGATCAGCTCGCACAGGAGCGCTGTGCGAACCGGATCGAGCCCCGAGTCGGGCTCGTCGAAGAGCACGATGTCGGGGTCGAGCACGAGCGCCCGGGCGAAGCCCGCGCGCTTGCGCATGCCGCCCGACAGCTCGTTGGGCATCTTGTCCAGGGCGCCGCCCAGCCCCACCTCTCCCAGGCGGCGCATGACGATCTCGCGGATCTCGTCCTCACCCTTGTCCGTGTGCTGGCGCAGTGGGAAGGCCGTGTTGTCGTAGACGTTCATCGAGCCGAAGAGCGCGCCGTCCTGGAACAAGACGCCGAACTTCTTGCGCATCTCGAACAGCTCGTCGTCGGCCATCGCCGGCACGGACTGGCCGTGCACGAGCACGTCGCCCTCGTCCGGGTAGAGCAGGCCGACCATGTGCTTGATGCAGACCGACTTCCCGGTGCCGGACGGACCCAGGATCATCGAGATCTGGCCATCCGGCAGGCCGAGGTTCAGCCCGTTCAGGATCGTGTTGCGCCCGAACGACTTCTTGACGTCGATGAACTCGACGGCGTCCTCGGAGCCGTGCTCGCGCGTGCGGCCCGAGTGCCACTGGTAGGGCTCCTCACCCTCGCGCGTCTGATCGAGGATGTTGGCCGGCACGTCCTCGCGAGTAACGGCCGGCGGGGAGTGCTGCTCGTGCTCGGCCCGACCGCGCGTCTCCTCCCAGTCGCGCGCGTCGAGCGGCTGCTCGCCGCCCTCCGTTCCGTCTCCCTCTCGTCGCTCCTCGCTCACAACTCCTCCTACGAATCCTGCACTGTCAGCCGCCTATCGGCGCTCTCGGGTTCGAGCCCCAGAAGATCTGTGTACCAACCATTCCAACCAGATGGACCATCACCGTGTTCAGCACCATCGATTTCGCGGTGGCGGTGCCCACGCCCACCGGCCCCCCGCTCGCGTTGTAGCCGTAGTAGCAGCCCACGAGCACGATCACGGTGGCCATCGCCATGCCCTTGATCGAGCTGTATATGAGGTCGGGTGGGTTCTGGAACATCCAGAAGATCAGGAAGTAGCCCCCCGAGCTGACCTCGCCGATCTGCTGCACCACGGCCAGGTAGGAGGCGAAGTAGCCCGCTCCGACCGCCGCGATGTACAGGAACGGCAGCACCAGCCAGGCGGCCAGCAGCCGCGTCGAGCACAAGAAGACGAGCGAGTTGATGCCCATCACCTCGAGCGCGTCGATCTCGTCCGAGATCCGCATCGCGCCGATCTCGGCGACCAGGCCGGTGCCCACTTTGGCCGACATCATGTAGCCGAAGGCGTAGGGCATGATCTCGCGCAGGTTGCACCACGCAGTGAACGTGCCCGCGAAGGCCGGGGCGCCCGTGGAGCGGTTGAAGTAGGCCCCCTCGATGCCGCACTGGAGGCCGAGGATGAAGGCCAGGCCCCAGATCACGAGCGCGGAGCCGAGGATCAGGATGCCGGCCTGGCGGAGCGTCTCGCCGAAGAAGTTGAAGACGCGCCCGTTGAAAACGCTCGCCACGACGCGCGCGCAGAACTTCGCGATGTCGCCGAACGACGCGATCCAGTCCCGCGGGACCGATAACCAGGTCCGCCCCACGGTCAGCGAGCGCGCACGTGCGTGCGAGCGTTCGGGGTCGGGACGGCGAGCACGCGGTGCGTGCGAGCGTTCGGGGTCACTTGATCACCGAGATCTCGGGGTGCGTGGCGAGCAGCGTCTGGGTGAACACGTAGTTGAAGGCAAAGATGCCCAGGAACTCGATCACAACGCCCTGGTTCACCGCCCTACCCACCCCTTCGGCGCCTCCGGACGCAGTCATTCCCTTGTAACAGGAGACGATCGCGATGATGGCGCCGAACATGGTCGTCTTGACCACCGAGCCCCAGAGGTCGGTGGTGGACGCGTTGTTGAGCAAGGTGGCGAAGAACGGGCCCAGCGGAGCATCGAACGAAAGCGTGGCCAGGATCCCGCCGGTGAGCCCGAAGATGATGGCGTAGAGATTGAACAGGCCGGTCACGACCATGAGGGCCAGGAAGCGAGGGACCACGAGGTTCTTGATCGGGTCGACGCCGAGGACCTGCAGCGCGTCGAGCTCCTCGCGGATCTTGCGGGCTCCCAGATCCGCGGTGATGGCGGTACCGCCGACACCCGCCAGGATAATCGCAGTGACAAGCGGCGCGAACTCGCGGATTGAGGCCAGCACGAAGAAGCCGCCGAGCCGGTCGATTGCGCCGAACAAGACGAGGAAGTTGCCCGCCTGTAGCCCCGGTGCGCCGTAGCTCACCGCGATCATGGAGATCGTCAGCGGCAGCCAGCAGAGCCGCAGCATGAAGAGGAACTGCTGGACGAACTCGGTGCCGTACGGGTAGGGCGGCCGCAACGCCGAAACCAGCGTCTTGCCCGTCAGGATCATCATGTCGCCGACCTGCTCGAGCAGGTTCTTCGTAGGCAGGAAGACCCGATCAGCTGCGGCCCGGACCACTAACGCATTTCCTCCTCCCGGGAAGCCGGGAGGGCCCCCCGCAAATCACGCCTCGGCGCGAAGCCTATGGCATGGGCACCTTGGCCGCCACAGGGAACCGCGGCGGTCACAATGGCTTAAGAATCGGCGCTCGAGCGGGTTCGCGGGTGGTATGTTCGCCCGGCTTTGAGGGCGAGGAGGACGCACCTAGGGAGCGCCCCGCTCCTGGCCGGGCTGCTCGTCCTGGCCGCCTGTGGAGGCGAGCGCCAGGACGAGAACGAGGTCTCGGGAGACTTCCCCGTCGAGGTCGTCGCGGCCGCATTTCCGGACGACCAGAAGCTCGCCAAGAGCTCCGACCTGACGATCACCCTGCGCAACGCCGGCGACGAGACGATCCCGAACGTGGGCGTGACCGTCAACGGCTTCAACTACCGCAAGACCGACGATCCCAACCTCGCGGACCCGGAGCGGCCCGTATTCGCCGTGAACGGCGTCCCGGTCGAGATCGGGGGCCTCCCGGAAGCAAAGGACGCGACGCCGCGCGGCTGCGACAGCGCGTATGTCAACACCTGGGCCTGCGGCCCGCTCGCCCCCGGGCGCGAGAAGACCATGCGCTGGTCTGTCACCGCCGTCAAGGAGGGGCCCTACAGGATCGTCTGGCGTGTGAACGCGGGGCTCGACGGCAACGCCAGGGCCGTCCTGGCGGACGGCGGCGACCAGATCCCGCGCGGCACCTTCGCGGGCACGATCTCGGACGAGGCACCGGACGTCCGCATCGCGGAGGACGGCCGCACGGTCATCAGCGGCGATCGCTGAGCGGTCGCGGCTCGTGACCGGGGCAGCTCTCGACGGGCAGCCGCGGGTACTTGGGATAGCGCTCGTCGCTGCGGGAGCGCAGGCACATGCTGAACGTGCTGCCGCGCGTGTTGCGGATCAGCTTCTGGTGCACGCAGCTGTCGCAGAGCCCGGCCCGCATCTCTCCTAAGGCTCGCAGCCGGCGCAGCTAAGGGGTCGGGCGGCGCAAGTCGCTCCATCCGCCCGATGACAGGACCGCCGTCCGGATGCACACTGCTAGCGTGGATATGCCGGCCGCAATCGTGAATGGCCGCTCCCGAGGCGGCCGCGGCTGGCACCATGGAGCCGGCATGGCAACACGCATGACGAGCGCGCGCTTCGTCGGGCGGTCCGGCCAGCTCGCGGAGCTGGAGGCCGCCCTGCGCGACGCCGCAGAGGGCCGCCCCTCGCTGGCGCTGATCGCCGGCGAGTCGGGCGTCGGCAAGTCGCGGCTCGCCGACGAGCTCGTGGTCCGCGCGCGCGAGACCGGTGTCGTCGTCCTCTGGGGCGACTGCGTCGAGCTCGGCGAGGGCGAGCTGCCCTACGCGCCCCTGCTGGGAGCGCTGCGGCCGCTCGTGCGCGAGCGCGATCCCGTGCTGGAGGCGCTCCCGCCGCAGCTGCGCGCCGGGCTCGACTCGCTGCTCCCCGGGCTGGGCACGACGATGGACACGGAGTCCGCCGCCCAGGCGCACGTTTTCGAGGGCCTGCTCGCCCTGCTCGACGCGCTCGGCGCCGAGGAAGCGCCGGCGCTGCTCGTGATCGAGGACCTGCACTGGTCGGACAGCTCGACGCGTTCGTTCCTGTCCTTCCTGGCGCGCACGCTCTGCCAGGAGCGCGTGCTCGTGATCGGCACCTATCGCTCCGACGAGCTCCACCGGCGGCATCCGCTGCGGCCGCTCCTCGCCGAGCTCGGCCGCGACCCCGGCTCGCGCCTCATCGAGCTGCCGCCGTTCACGCGCGAGGAGCTCGGCGAGCAACTCGAGGGAATCCTGGCTGCGACCCCAGATCCCGGCCTCGTCGAGCGCCTCTATGTGCGCTCCGAGGGCAACGCGCTCTTCACCGAGGAGATCCTCGCGGCAGGGCTCGACGGCCGCGGCTCGCTGCCGCCGACGCTGCGCGACGCGCTGATGCTCCGCGTGGAGCGGCTGACGGCCTCTGCCCAGGAGCTGCTCCGCTGGCTCGCCTGTCAGCCCGCCGCCGACCACGAGCTGCTCGCGACGGTCGTCGGGCTCGAGCCTGATGAGCTGCTCGACGCGCTGCGCGAGGCTGTGGCGAGCCAGATCGCGGTCGCGCTGCCGGATGGCCAGTACGCGTTCCGCCACGCGCTCCTGCGCGAGGTCGTGCACGACGACCTGCTGCCGGGAGAGCGCACCGAGATGCACGCCGCGCTGGCGCGCGCTCTCGAGGAGCGCATCTCGTTCGGCGACCGCGGCGCCCACGTGACGGCCCAGGCGGCGCATCACTGGAAGGCCGCCGGCGACCAGCCGGCCGCCTTCGCGGCGGCGGTGCGCGCGGCCTCCGCCGCGGAGCGCGTCAACGCCTTCGCCGAGGCGCAGTCGCTGCTCGAGCGCGCGCTCGAGCTCTGGGAGCGGGTGCCCGAGCCCGAGCGGCTGGCCGGCGCGACCCGCGTAGAGCTGCTCGAGCGGGCGGCATCCGCCGCCGACCTGGCCGGCGACCCGGTGCGCCAGGAGGCCTTCCTGCGGCGCGCGCTCGCGCTCGTCGAGGACTCCGGCGACGAGCGCCGCAACATCAGGCTCCTGCACGCGCTCGCCAACGCGCTGTGGCACCTGAACCGCCAGGACGAGACCTTCGAGGTGCTGAACCGCGCCCTCGCGCTGCTCGAGCCCGAGGAGCAGAGCGCCGAGCGCGCCGCCTTGCTCGGCTCGAAGGCCAAGAAGCGGATGCTGCAGGCGCGCTTCGGCGAGGCTGAGCATCATGCCCGCGAGGCGCTCGCGGTGGCGCGGCCGCTCGGCGACCGCGAGGCGGAGGCTCGCGCCCTCAACGCGCTCGGCGTGTCGATGAGCGGCCAGGGCGACCTCGAAGGCGGCATCGAGTCGCTCCGCGAAGCGCTCACGATCGCCCGCGAGGCGGATCTGCCCGGCGAGGAGGGCTCCGCGTGGCTCAACCTCGCCGACCTGCTCAACATGGCGGGGCGAACCGAGGAGGGCCTCGCCGTCGTGCGCGAGGGCCTGGCGAGCGGCCCGAACAAGGGCTCGCACCGCACCACCGGCTGGTTCGAGCTGATGATCGCCGAGTTCAGCTTCTTCCTCGGCGACTGGAACGAGGCCGTCCGGCACGTGCCCGCCGCGAACTCGCGCCACTACGGGCCGACGCTCGCCTACTGGTACACGGTGCGCAGCATGCTCGCTCTCGGCCGCGGTGACCTCGTCAGCGCCACCCAGGAGGTCGATGGGCTCACGCGCGCGCTGCGCGGCTCCACGGAGCCGCAGTTCGTGGCGCCGCTCGGGATCTTCGCCTCCGAGCTGGCCCGCCGCCGCGGCGAGTTCGAGGTCGCGCGCGCGGCCGTGGACGAGGCGCTCGACCAGATCGAGTACTGCTCCGACGACTTCATCCGCATCACCGCGCTCTCGGCCGCGGGTCTGCGGGTCGAGGGCGACGCCGGCCAGCTGGCGCGCGACCGCCGCGACCCCGACGCCGAGGAGGCCGCCCGCGGCCGCGCCGAGCGCCTGCTCGAGCGCGTGCAGCTGGCGGCGGGCCTGGGCGGCCCGGTCGAGGCGGCCGAGCTCGCGACCGCTGAGGCGGAGTTCGCGCGCGCGGCCGGCGACGAGTCGGTCGAGCTCTGGGCCGCGGCGGCCGCGGCCTGGGAGGCCGTCGGCCGGCCCTACCCGGCGGCCTACTCCGGCTGGCGGCGCGCCGAGGCACTCGCCGCCGTGCGCGACCGTGACGGCGCTGCAGAGGCGGCCGCGGAGGCGCTCGAGATCGCGCGTGCGCTCGGCAGCGACTGGCTCGCCGCAGAGCTCGAGTCGCTCGTGGCGCGGGCCCGCCTGCGGGTCGACGGCGAGGAGCCCGCGCTCACGAACGGCGACGGGGCCGGTGAGCCCGACGACCCGTTCGGCCTGACCGAGCGCGAGCGCCAGGTGCTGGAGCTGGTGGCGGGCGGCGCCACCAACCGCGAGATCGGCGATCAGCTCCACATGGCCGAGAAGACGGCGAGCGTCCACGTGTCGCGCATCCTCGCCAAGCTGGACGTGCGCTCACGCACCGAGGCCGCCGCGGTGGCGCACCGCCACGGGATGGCCGCCCCGGCCGCCTGAGCTCGGCGGCGGCGCCGAAGCTGCCTATATTGCGCAGGTGAAACCGGGGCTGAGCGCGTGGAGCTGAGGGCCGAGCCGGTCGAGCTCGCGCTCGCCGAGGAGTTCGGCATCTCACGCGGATCGCGGACGACCCAGGAGGTCGTGCAGCTCGAGCTGGAGCACGACGGCATCGTCGGGCGCGGCGAGGCCTCGCCGGTCAGCTACCACAGCGAGACGACTGCCGGGACCTTGGACTTCCTCATGGAAACCGCCCCGGCGCTGATGGGCCACGACCCGTTCGCGCTCGAGGCCATCGGATCGCGGCTCGAGGACGTCGAGGGGAACGCCGCCGGCAAGGCGGCCGTGGACGCCGCGCTGCACGACTGGATCGGGAGGCGGCTCCGCATGCCCGTCTGGCGTCTGCTCGGGCTCTCCCCCGAGGCGGCGCCGACCTCTTACACGATCGGCATCGACACGATCGACGGCACGCGCGACCGGGTGCGCCGGGCCCGCGGCTTCAAGGCGCTCAAGGTCAAGGTCGGCGCGCCCGAGGACCTGGCCCGCCTGGAGGCGGTGCGGGCGGAGTCGGCGGCCCCGCTCCGCGTGGACGCGAACGAGGGCTGGACGCTCGAGCTCGCCCGCGAGCTGATGCCGACGCTGGTGGAGCTCGGCGTCGAGTTCGTCGAGCAGCCGTTCCCGGCGGACGACCTCGACTCATTCCGGGCCCTGCGGGAGATCGCGCTGCGCCCGCCGGTCGTGGTCGACGAGGGCTGCCATGACCTGAGCGACGTCGCCGAGGCGGCCGCCTACGCCGAGGGAATCAACGTCAAGCTGGCCAAGTCGGGGGGCATCCGGGAGGCTGTGCGGATGATCCACGCCGCGCGCGCCCTCGGGCTGCACGTGATGCTCGGCTGCATGGTCGAGTCTCAGCTCGGGGTGGCACCCGCCGCCGCGATCGCATCGCTCGCCGACTGGACCGACCTCGACGGCCACCTCCTGCTCGCCGACGAGCCCTACAGCGGACTCCGGCTCGTCGACGGGCACGTGCTGCCGAACGACGAACCGGGCTTCGGCCTGACTGCCGCCGCGGAGATCGCCGCTTGAGCGAGCGGCTCGCGATCTTCGCGGAGGGTCTCTTCACGCTCCACTCGGGCAAGACCGCCCACGGGGTGATCCGCTACGGCACCCGCGAGGTCGTCTGCGTGATCGACTCGACCCAGGCGGGCCGCACCGCCGTCGAGGTCGAACCGTTCTGCCTGCACCCCGTGCCGGTGGTGGCGAGCGTGCGCGAGGCGATCGACATGGGCGCCACGACGCTCCTGATCGGCGTGGCCCCCACAGGCGGCAAGCTCGACCCGGCCTGGCGGCCGGCGCTGCTGGAGGCGATCGCGGCCGGCCTCGACCTGGAGGCCGGATTGCATACCGAGCTGTCCGCCGACGAGGAGCTCCGTGCCGCCGCGGAGCGCGCCGGCACCAAGCTGCGCGACCTGCGCGCGGCGCCGGCCGACCTGACGGTGCCGAAGGGCCCCTACTCGCGCCCCAACTCGGTGCGGGTCGTGCACAGCGTCGGCTCGGACACCGTGATCGGCAAGAAGGTGGTGACGCTCGAGCTCGACCGCGCGGCCCGCGAGCGCGGCCGGCGCTCCGTCTACGTGCCGACCGGCCAGACGGGCGTCGCGATCGCCGGCTGGGGAATCGCGGTCGACCACGTGATCTCCGACTATGTCGCGGGTGCAGGCGAGCGGCTGGTCGACGAGGGCGCCGAGCGCGGTGACCTGCTCTTCGTCGAGGGCCAGGGCGCGCTCTTCCACCCCGCCTACTCGGGAGTCACGCTCGGCCTGCTGCACGGCTCCGCCCCCGACCAGCTGATCCTCGTCCACAAGGCGGGAGCGCGGTCGGTCCGCAACTACCCCGAGCTCCCGCTCGCGCCGCTGGCCGAGCTGATCGCCGCCTACGAGCTCGTGACTGCCCGCGTCCGGCCGGCCACGGTCACCGCGATCGCGCTCAACACGAGCGAGCTCGACGAGGAGGGCGCCCGCGCCGCCATCGAGTCGGCCCAGGAGGAGACCGGACTGACCGCCGACGACGTCGTCCGGTTCGGCCCCGAACGGGTGCTGGACGCCGTACTCGCCGAGCTCTAGCCGGCCTCGAGCCCGGCGAGCAGCTTGCGCATCTCCCGGTCGTTCGCGGCGCCACCTCGGCCATGACACCCAGACATTTGACTTGATGTCAAATAGTTTGGGGGCTAAGTGGAACTCGACCAGGAAGGACAGCCCTGCCGTGGACCGCGCGCTTTACCTCACACCGCATGAATCCGTCACGATCCGCGAGCACACGCCGGACGCGCTCGTGGTGGAAGGTCGCTGGGATGCCGGCGCGACAGCGCCGCCGAGGCACTTCCACCCCGGGCAGAATGAGCGCTTCGAGGTGCTCGAGGGCCGGCTGTCCTTCCGCGTCGACGGCTCCGTGCGGACGCTCGGCCCCGGTGAGGCGATCGACATTCCGCGGCGAGCCGCCCACCAGGTCTGGAACGAAGGCGCGGAGCCGGCTCGGGCGCTCTGGCGCAGCGAACCGGCTGGACGCACCGCCCAGTGGTTCACCGATCTGCACGAGCTGCGCGCGTCGGGCCGGGTGGGGCGGAACGGGATGCCGGGGCCGCTCGCGTTCGGCGCGTACCTGACCGAGTACGCCGACGTCATCCGGCTGGCGGGGCCACAGCTCCCCATTCGCGCGGCTCTGGCCGGGCTCGGCGCCATCGGGCGGCTGAGGGGCTACCGGCCCCGCGAATCCTGAGAAAGTGCGTTTCGACACCCGGTCCAATCGAAGGATTGGATTTTTCGACACTCGTACGTGGACGCTCGCAGCACAAGCGGGGACCATTAAGGGATGACTCCGCGCTCCAACCGGCCGCGCCGCTATGCCCTCGTTCCCGAAGACGGCGAGCGCCCGCCCCGCAGGCCCGGACAGATCAGGCGCTACTCGCTCGCGCGCGTGGCGCCCGCCTCACGCTCCGCGCTCGGTCACGACCGGCTCGAGCGGCTCGAGGAGATCGCTCAGCGCGGCAGCGACGGCGCGATGATGCGGTAGGCCTTCAGGCCGAGCCCCAGCCGCTCGCGGTCCTCACTCTTCAGCGGATCGAGCCCGGACAGCTCCTTCACGCGCTCGAGCCGGTAGCCGACGGTGTGACGGTGGGCGTGAATGGCCTGCGCCGTCGCGGCCATGTTGCAGTTGTTGTCGAGGTAGGCGGACAGCGTGCCGAGCAGGTCGGTCGAGTACTGCTCGTCGTAACGGACGAGGGCGGCGACCGTGTCCTCGAAGAAGCTCCGCACCTCGTGCGGGTGGCTCGCGAGCACCCTGAAGAGCAGCCGGTAGGTGCCCTCGCCGATCTCCTCGCCGGGCGGACCGCCGCCCGCGGCGGTAACGCCGAGCACCAGCTCAGCCTCCTCGAGCGCCCGCCTCACCTCGGCCCCCCCGCTGCGGTGTGACGAGACGCCGACGAGCGCGTGCCGCCCGAGCCGCGCGGCGGCACGGCGGGCGAGGTCGGGCTCGCCGGGGAGCAGCGCGTAGATCTTGCCCTCGACCGGCTGAGCGAGCGCGCCCGGCACCTCGGCGAGGATCGACGCCGTGACGCGGCCGGGACCGCGCCCGTTCGGATTCGCGCAGAGGGCGACGTAGCCGGCATCCAGGTCGCAGCCGAGCCGCTGCGCCCGGCGCGCCACCTCCGACCCGTCGAGCTCCGGCCTTGAAAGCACCTCCTCGAGGAACGACCCCCGCAGCGACTGCTCGGTCTCGTCTCGGGCCTCGGCCACCGCGACCTCGGTGAGAGCCGCGATCGCCGCCATGTGTAGGTAGTCGCCGGCGTGCTCGCGGCCGCGCCCGAGCAGGAGCACGGCGCCGAGCTCGCGCCCGCCGGAGGCGATCGGCACCTCCGAGACGATCTCGGGGGGGCGTGGCGGCCGCCCGCCGGCTAGGCGGGCGGCTACATAGCGCTCATAGCGCCCCCAACCTTCGAGCGGGACCCCCAGACGCGGAACGATCACCGCCACCGGTGCCCCCGCACGGGAGCCGGCGATCTCCGCTACTCGCTCGAGGCCGTCCCCTGCCAGCACGGCGCCCACCATCTCGAGGTGGGCGCCGCGCGGCGACGGATCTGCGCCGCGTGCAGCCGGCTCTGACCCAGCCGGCTGCCCGCTGCTGTCGGGCACGGGTCTCAGGCCTTCAGTGGCCAGGGCTCCGTCCCCCGGGGGTCAGGCGCCCTCAGGCGCCCGGAACCCCGACTTCCTCGCTCTCGTGGGCCTGCAGGACCTCCTCGCCCTCCTCGCCGGTGCGGATGCGGATCGCGTCCTCGACGGGGAGGATGAACAGCTTGCCGTCACCGACGGAGCCGGTGCGGGCGTGGCGCAGGATCACCTCCTTGATCACCCCGACGTCCTTGGTCTCGACGACGCACTCGAGCTTGAGCTTCGGCCGCAGGTGGACGGCGAGCTCCGAGCCTCGGTAATGCTCGGTGATCGCTTTCTGCCTGCCGGAGCCCTTGACCTCCGTGATCGTGAGGCTCGGGAAGCCGGCCTCGAGCAGATCCATCCTGATCGGCTCGAAGGCCTCGTGTCGGATGTAGGCGACGATCATCTTCATGCCGGCACCTCCTTCGTCCGGACGCTCGCCGTGACCGGTTGCCCGGTCGCAGACCCGGCCGCGGTGATCGTGCCGCCGGCGCCGATCTCGGACTGCGGGATGAACGCCTCCGGATATCCGTACATGTCGTGCTCGGTGATGTCGAGGCCCGCCTCTTCCTCTTCCTCGCTCACACGCAGCCCGACCGTCGCCTTGATGGCGGCGAAGGTCAGGTAGCTGAGCCCGAAGACAAAGGTGAAGGCCACCAGCACGCCGACCGTCTGAGCGATCAGCTGCGTGAACTGACCCGAGTAGACCAGGCCGCCGTCCGGGTCGCCGAACGCGTTGTACTGGGCCAGCCGCGGCGCCGTGAAGATGCCGCAGGCGATGGTGCCCCAGATACCGGCCAGGCCGTGCGCCGACAGCGCGCCGACCGGGTCGTCGATCTTCTTGTCGATCCAGATCACGCCGAATACGACGATGAGGCCGGCGATGAAGCCGATGATCGGCCCCGCCCACGCCTCGACGTAGCCCGACGGCGCCGTGATCGCCACGAGTCCGGCGATCATGCCGTTGGCGACCATGCCGATGTCGATGGTGCGCTGCTTGATCTGGGTGGCGACGAAGGCGCCGATCACACCACCGGCCGCGCCCAGCAGGGTCACGACGGCGACGTCGCCCAAGCGCACATCGCCGATGCCGAGCGTCGAGCCCGGGTTGAACCCGAACCAACCGATGAACAGGATGAGGACGCCGATGCCCACGAGCGGCATCGAGTGCCCGGGGATCGCCCGTGGCTTGCCGTCCGCGCCGTACTTGCCCTTACGGGCCCCCAACAGGAGCAGCGCGGCGAGGGCGCCGGTCGCCCCGATCAGGTGGACCGCCGTGGACCCGGCGAAGTCCTGCATGCCGGTCGGCAGCAGCGGGGTATCGCCGTTCTGCAGCCAGCCACCACCGAAGACCCAGTGCGAGCCGATCGGGTAGATGAGCGCCGAAAAGACGATCGCGTAGATCACGTACGCGCTGTACTTGATCCGCTCGAGCGTGGTGCCCCAGACGATCGCCAGCGACACGGCACAGAACGCGAACTGGAACAGGAACTTAGAGTCGACCGTGGCGTCCGAGAGACCCATGACCGGGAAGGCCTCCGAGCCGTTGCCGACGTACTGCAGGAAGAACCCGTTCGAGCCGATGATCGAGCTCGAGATCCCGAGCACGTCGGCACTACCGAACGCGAACGCGAAGCCGACCGCCCAGTAACACACCGCGGCGATCGACAGGTTGGTCATGATCTTGGCGACAACGGTTCCGGCGTTCTTCGTGCGCGAGAAGCCCATCTCCAGACCGGCGAAGCCGGCCTGCATGAACAGGACGAGAACAGCGGCGACGACCACCCAAAGCGTGTTGGTGGCGACCGTCTCAGGGAGTGTTCCGTCGACGGCTCTGGCGAGATCGTCGGCGGTTGCGAGCAGATTTGACATCGGGGACTAGCGCCTCCTTCCGTGACTTAAAGTCAAGGTACGAAGGGGGTCCCATGCGGTCTTTATCCCGTTGTCGAAGATTCGCCCGAGCTATTTCGCCCCGGTGTCGAGGGCGTTTCGACGGTTGGGCGAGGCGGCCCGGCTAGGCCGGGACTTCGTCCGCCGCGCGGCGCTGGCCCTCGTCCTCGACGGTGCCCTCGGCCGGCTCGGTCTCAGGCGGCAGCTCGCCGCCGCGCTCGGTCCCCGCGATCAGCTCGTCGGGAGCCTTCTCCTTGGGGATGAAGCCGGACTTCATGCCGAAGTAGACGGCCTGGGGGTGGTGGGCGATGATCGCCACCGTGGACTGCTCCGGCATCACGGCGAAGCCGTCGGACAGGTACATCCCGATCCCCTCGAGGCCGAGCAGGCGCCACACCTTCTCGTGCTCCGACTGGTCGGGGCACGCGGGGTAGCCCCACGAGTAGCGCCGGCCCTGGTCGAGGTCGATGCCGAGCCCTCGCCGCGCCTCCGAGTGGACCCACTCGGCGAGCCCCTCGGCCGTCTGCACTCCCAGGCCGTGCGTGAAGAGCTGCTCGGCGAACTCGCCGTCGCGCTCGAGCTGGGCCATCAGGTCGGTCACCTCGGGGCCGACGGTCACGCCCTGGAGGGCGACCACGTCACGCTCGCCCGACTCGATCGGGCGGAAGAAGTCGGTCAGGCAGATGCGGTCGTGCTTGGGTTGGCGCGGAAAGGTGAGCCGCTCCAGCTCCTGTGACGGGTCAGCCGGGTCGAACACGACAAGCTCGTTGCCATCCGCGTTGCACGGGAAGTAGCCGAGCTTCGTGCGCGGGCGCAGGTAGTCCTGCTCCGCCCACATGCGCTCGAGCCGGGGCTGGAAGTCGTCCTGGACGAGGCGCTCCCACTCCTCCCCCTTCACGCCGCGGCCGCCCCAGTGCAGCTTGAACAGCACGTGGCGGTCGAGGTACGGGTAGACGTCCTCGAGGTCGACCTCGATCTCGCGCACGCCCCAGAAGGGCGGCTCCGGGATCGGGGTGTCCGTGCGCGCCGAGGAGCGCACGGAGTCATCCGTGACGGGCGGCGAGTCGTCCACCACCACCGGCTTCTCGCGCAGCGCCTTCGCCTCTGAGCGCATGCGCTCGACGAGCTCGTCGCGCGCCCCGCCGTCCACCAGCTGGTCGACGGTGGCGAGCCCCGCGAACGCATCCTTGCAGTAGAAGACGCCGGGCTCGTAGACCTCGTCCGACTCCTTGCCCTTCGGATAGAGGATGCGCCGGCCGAAGTCGCGGTTGATCGCGGCGCCGCCGATCAGCACCGGGAACTCGAGGCCGCGCTGGTGCAGCTCCTGCACGCAGGTCGGCATCTGCTTCGAGGTGGACACGAGCAGCGCCGAGAGGCCGATCGCATCGGCCTCGTGCTCGATCGCCGCGTTGATGATCGTGTCCACCGGCACCTGCTTGCCGAGGTCGATCACGGTGTAGCCGTTGTTCGTCAGGATCGTGTTGACGAGCGACTTGCCGATGTCGTGAACGTCGCCGAAGACGGTCGCGATCACGACCTTGCCCTTCGTGTGGCCGTCGATCCGGTCGAGGTAGTTCTCGAGCTGCGCCACCGCGCGCTTCATCACCTCGGCCGACTGGAGCACGAAGGGCAAGATCAGCTCGCCGGCGCCGAACTTGTCGCCGACCTCCTTCATCGCCGGCAGCAGCACGTCGTTGAGCGTGGGGACCGCGCCGATCTTCTCGACGGAGCGGTCGATCCAGTCCTCTACGCCCTCCTTCTTGCGGCGCAGGATGTGGAAGTGGAGCGCCTCCTCGGGCTCCATGCCCTCGGTCGGGTCGGCGCCGCCGTCGTCCGCCTCCTCCTCGCCCTTCTGCTCGAAGTGGCCGATGAAGCGCTCGAGCGCGTCCTCGCGGCGGTTGAACACGAGGTCGTCGGTCAGCTCGCGCTCGTTCTCGGCGATTTCGTTGTAGGGCTTGATGTGGTTCGGGTTGACCATCGCCAGGTCGAGCCCGGCCTCGACGCAGTGGTGCAGGAAGACCGAGTTGAGGACGGCGCGGGCGCCCGGCGAGACGCCGAAGGAAACGTTCGAGACGCCGAGCGAGGTCTTGACGCCCGGCAGCTCGGCCTTGATCGCCTTGATGCCCTCGATGGTCGCGACCGCGGAGGGCTTCCACTCGTCGTCGCCGGTCGTGAGCGTGAAGGTGAGCGCGTCGAAGATGAGCGCCTCGCGGTCGAGCCCGTGCTCGTCGCAGGCGAGCTCGACGATCCGCTTGGCGACCTCGAGCTTGCGCTCGGCCGTCTTCGCCATGCCGACCTCGTCGATCGTGAGCGCGATCAGTGCGGCGCCGTGCGCCTTCGCGAGCGGCGCCACGACGTCGAGCTTGTCGCGGCCGGCCTCGAGGTTGACCGAGTTGACGATTGCGCGACCGGGAATGCGCTCGAGCGCGGCCTGGATCACGTCGGGCTCGGTCGAGTCGACCTGTATCGGGGCCGGCTGGGTCAGCGAGATGCGCTTGACGACCTCGCCCATCTGGACGTCCTCGTCCTGACGCTCGGTGAGCGCGACGCAGACGTCCAGTACGTGGGCGCCGCCCTCGACCTGGTCCTCGGCGATGCGAATGATGCCGTCGTAGTCGTCGGCGAGCAGCAGCTCCTTCGCCTTGCGCGAGCCCTGCGAGTTGACGCGCTCGCCGACGAGCGTGGGCCGCGGCTCCTGCGCGAGCGGCGTGGCGGTCATCATCGAGGAGACGAGCACCGCGCGGGTGTCGGGGCGCTTGTCGGCCTCACGGCCGCCGACGCGGTCGACAATCGCCGCGATGTGCTCGGGCGTCGTCCCGCAGCAGCCGCCCACGATCGAGATGCCGTAGCGCTCGACGAACTCCTGGAGGCTGTCGGCCAGCGGGTCGGGCTGCTCGGGGAAGATCGTCTCGCCGTCGGGGCCCTGGAGCGGCAGGCCGGCGTTCGGGATGCAGTGCAC
The DNA here is from genome assembly GCA_963827065.1 of uncultured Thermoleophilaceae bacterium. Classification (GTDB taxonomy): domain Bacteria; phylum Actinomycetota; class Thermoleophilia; order Solirubrobacterales; family Thermoleophilaceae; genus JACVRW01. The sequence continues at coordinate 92,239 of CAWGZM010000010.1, forward strand.
GGGCACGGGGCTGAACTCGCCGAGGTAGCGGATCGCGTCGCGCATGTCCTCGGGACCGGTCGAGCAGTTGAGCCCGATCACGTCGACGTCCAGCGACGTGAGCGTGGTGAGGACCGCCTGGATGTCCGTGCCGAGCAGCATCTTGCCGCCGTTCGGCAGCAGTGAGACGCTCGTCTGGATCGGCAGCGTACGGCCGGTCAGCTTGAACGCCTCGCGCGCCCCGAAGACCGCGGCCTTGACCTCGAGGATGTCCTGGGCGGTCTCGATGATGATCAGGTCGGCGCCGCCCTCGACGAGGCCGCGTGCCTGCTCCGTGAAGACCTCGACGAGCTCGCGGAAGGTGATCTTCCCGAGCGTCGGGTCATCGGACGCGGGGAGGTGGCCGGTCGGGCCGATCGAGCCGGCCACGAATCGGCTCTCGCCCGCGGCGGCACGCGCGATCTCGGCGGCCTTGCGGTTGATCTCGAGCGTGTGCTCGGCGAGGCCCCACTCCTCCAGCTTGAGGCGGCTGCCCTGGAAGGTGTCCGTCTCGACGACGTCGGCGCCGGCGGCCAGCATCGACTCGTGGACGCCCTGGATCACGTCCGGCCGGTTGAGGACGAGCGCCTCGTGGCACTTGCCCGGTAGCCCGCCGTAGTCCTCCTGGGTCAGGTCGAACTGCTCGAGCGTGGCGCCCATGCCGCCGTCGAAGACAACGACACGGCTTTTGACGGAATCGATGTAGTCGCGCTCGGCCAAGGAGTCGATGGTACCAACCTTGACACAAATGTGTGAAGGTTGGTACGGGCGGGCGCTCAGCGCGGCGGCAGCAGCGTGAGATTGCGGGCCGCGCGCGTGATGCGGCCCTGCGAGTCGGTCACACTCACCCGCACCCGCAGCTTCAGGCGCCGGTTGAGGCGAACCACCCTCAGCTCCTTGCGAGAGAGCCGGATCCGGAGCGCGACGCGGCCGCTCCCCGGACTCCGGAAGCGCATGTCGGCAGGCGTCAGGCGCCCACGCTTTCCGCGGGCGAGGCGAACGCGGGCGCGCGTGCGCATGACCGCCTCGCCGCGCAGCAGGGGAGCGGCGAGGAAGGGGTAGGTGAAGCGGCGCGAGCGCTTGAGGCGGATCCGGGCCGGAGCGCCGCGCAGGTCGAGCGCGCGCCGGGCCCGTGTTATGGGGGTGGGCTGCGTGGCGGCGGGCACCGCGAGCGGTGGGCCCAGGGCCACGTCGAGGGCGCCGGCGGCATTGGCGCTGCCACCGCTCAGGACCCTTCCCGCGAGCGCCGGCCTCCGCGTGGCGCCGTCCCTGATGGCGCGGACCACCTCGGCGGCGGACGCGCCCGGGTCAGCCGCCCGCACGAGCGCGGCGATCCCCGACACGTGCGGCGCGGCCATCGAGGTGCCGTCGAAGCGGACGTAGTTGCCGGCATCATCCTCGGCGTAGCCCTGGCCGGCGGCCACGGCGTTGACGTAGTCAGTATCGCGGCAGAACACGCGCAGCTCGTCGAGGTGCACGCCGTCGGCGATGCCGCTGTTGTTGCTCTTCAGGCCGAAGAAGGGACGGGCATCGTTTTGCCCGTCGAGCTCGGAGATAGACGCCTCGGCATCCTCGAACGCACCGCCGCTCGAGCCGGTGATGGAATGGCCGCCGACGATGACTTCGCCGTCGTCGGCGTCGGCGAACGCGCCGACGTCGAAGAAGTCCCCTGGCAAAACGTCGTAGCGCAGGTCGAAGTGCATGCGGCAGCCGCGCCGCCCGGTCAGGTTCAGGTCCGAACCGAGGTGGATCTCGCTGTACGCGTTGGAGGCGTACCAGCTGTTGTTTGGGCTGTCGGCGGCCGACTGGCCTCCCACGGTGTGCATCGGTGAGATGCCCCAGGGAACGCCCCCCTGCTGCTGCAGCTGATTCCAGCCAGTGAGGCCGTCCTCAAAGCCCTCGCTCAGCAGCTCCGGGCCGAAGTCGGTCTTCGTGCTGAGGATGCTGACGCCGGGCGCCGCGACATCGACCGTCGTCGCTCCATAGTTGGAGAACGAGGCCAGCGTGCCCGCGGTGGTAAGGGCTCCGACGCAGATCAGGTGGTCGCCCGGCAACGTGCACGGCGTGTTCGGCTGAGCATCGTTGTTCGTTCCCTCGTTCCCCGCGGCCGCGACCACGACCGCGTCGTAGTTGCGCGCGATGGCGAGCGAATCGCTGAGGAACTGGTCGCCGGCCCCGGCTGGGCCGCCGAGGCTCAGGTTGATCACGTCCGCGCCCTCCTGGGCCGCGTAGACGATGCCGCTCCCGATCCAGGAGCTGGTCCCGGCGCCGTTCCCGTCGAGCACGCGCACGGCCATCAGCGACGCCTCCGGCGCCACGCCGGCGACGCCGATGCCATTGCCTGCCTGCGCCGCGGCGGTGCCCGCCACGTGGGTGCCATGGAACGCGTAGTCGTCGGGGTCGGAGTCGCCGTCGCCGTCGCCGTCGCCGACGAAGTCGTAGCCGTAGACGTCGTCCCCTCGGCCGTTGGCGTCGTTGTCGCCGCCACCCGGCGCCTCGCCGGGGTTCCGCCACAGCCGCGGCACGAGGTCGGGGTGGCTGAGGTCGATCCCGGTGTCCACGATCGCGATGACCTGGCCGGCGCCGCGCGAGCGGTCCCAGGCCGCCAGCGCGCCGATGCCCGGGTCGGGCCCGAGCCCCCAGAGCTGACCGAAGAAGGTGTCGTTGGGCGGCGGAGCAAGCGCCTCGTAGCGGTAGTTCGGCTGCGCGTAAACCACGTCGCCGCGGCTCTCGAGCCGAGTGAGCGCGGCTCCAAGCGACCCGTCGAAGCTGACAACCTGGGCCTGCGAGAGCTCCAGCGTCCGCTCGAGCTCGACGTCCGCGGCGTCGCGGGCCTCCGCGCGCTCGGCCGCCACGGTTCCAGGCTCGAAGCGGACGATCGCCTCGCCGGCGACGGCAGAGCCGCTCGAGTCGAGCCGCGGCGCCGCGGCGGCGCTCGCCGCGGGGAGCAGCGCGACGACGAGCGCAAGCGGGACCAGGCGGGCGATCGGCATCCAACACGAGCCTATCGGGGATCCTCGAGGATGCGGGTACTGTGCTCCAAATGCCCACCGCACTCGTTTCGGGCGCGAACAGGGGAATTGGGCGCGAGGCCGCGCGCCAGCTGGCCGAGCGCGGTTACGACGTGGTCGTCAGCGCTCGCGAGGAGGACAAGGCGCGCCTCGCCGCCGAGGAGGTCGGAGGGCGGCCGCTCCAGCTGGACGTGTCCGACCCCGCCTCGATCGAGCGGGCGGCCGCGGCCGTGTCGGACGATCCGGGGAGCCTCGACGTGCTCGTCAACAACGCGGGGATCGGCTCGGACTTCGGCGTGTCGGGCACAGAACCCGACTTCGATGCGATCCAGCGAGCGCTGGACACCAACTTCTTCGGCGCCTACCGGCTCTCGATCGCGTTGCTACCGCTGCTGCGGCGCTCCGAGCACCCGCGCATCGTGAACGTGTCGAGCGGCATGGGGGCGATCAACGAGATGGGCGGCTGGTCGCCGGGCTACCGCGTATCGAAAGCGGCCCTGAACGCGATGACGCGCATCCTCGCCACCGAACTCGAGTCCGACGGCGTCAAGGTGAACTCGGCCTGCCCGGGCCTCGTCGCCACCGACATGGGGAGCCAGTTCGGTGCCAGCAAGCCGGTTGAGGACGGCGCGAGCGGAGTCGTGTGGCTCGCGACCCTTCCGGACGACGGCCCGACGGGCGGCTTCTTCCGCGACGGCCGGCAGATCTCGTTCTAGGCCCGGCCGGCGCCGCCTAGGCCTCGACTTCCGCGGCTTCGCCGCGGCGCCGCGAGCCGCGCAGCTGCACCGGTGAGGCGTGCAGGGCGCGTACGCGCAGGTCCTTCCATGTCATTCCCTCGCGCACCAGCGCCGGCATTCCCATCGCGAGCGCCGTGGCGATCTCGACCGCCTGCAGGATGATCCCGTAGGCGAGCGCGTCCGTCTTCCCGACGCCGTAGGCGGACAGCACGGCGACGCAGGCAGCCTGGAAGACGCCGAGGTTCGAGGGCGTGACGGGCAGCGCGGCGGTGACGTTGACGGCGAACAGGACTGCCGCGGCGGCACCAATGCCGGCGCGCTCGTCGAGCCCGAGCGCGACGAGCAGCAGGTAGCAGGCGAGCCACTGGAGCGCCCAGGCGGCGAGCTGGTTGAGCGAGGCCCAGCTCGCGAGCTTCGGCTTGCGGAAGACCTCGAGGCCGGTCCGGACCTGAAGCATGGCGCGGCGGGCGCTGGCTGCGGCCTGCTGGACGCGCTGGAAGCGGGTCGGCTTGCCGCGGCGCAGGATCCAGGGCGCCGACAGGACGAGCACGAGCAGAACCACCGGGACGATCGTGGCGACCACGAGCGCGTCCTCGTTGCCCTTGAAGAGCCCGACCGTCGCGAACATGACGCTTCCGAGCACGGCGAGCGCGAGGATGTTGAGCATCGTCTGCGAGACCATCGTCCCGAGCACGACGGGGAAGCGCTCGCGCATTCGGCCCACGCGCCGCGACAGGATCAACGCGCGAGAGGGCTCGCCGAGCCGGGCCGGAAGGGTGGCGGACATGAGCACGCCGATCATGGTGGCCCGGGCGGTGTCGCGGCGCCGGACGCGGATGCCGGGCATCGCCGCACGCAGAATCGCGTGCCACGCCTCGGCGCGCAGCAGCATCGAGGCGCACATGAGCGCAAAGCCGGCCAGCACCCATACGGGCGTGGCGGCGAACAGCGCGCGGCCGATCGATTCGAGTCCGATCCGTTGCAGCGCGAGCGCGGTGAGGCCCACACCCGCGACGGCGCCGGCGCCCACCACGACCCGGCGCGCCACCTTGGCCGCGCGCTTGCGGCCCGCGGCGGGGACGGTCGGCTCGAGCGAAGGGAGACGCCGCGGCGGGACGCGCGGGCCGGGCTCGGTCGGCTGAACGCCGACGCGCCGCGCCACGTGCTCGCGACGACTTGCCGGAGCCGGCGCCTCCAGCGCCTGCTCGTAGACCTCGGAGACCTCGGCCGCCACCTGCGGCCAGGCAAAGCGCTCCGCGCTGCGGCGCGCGTTCGCGGCCATGCGCATGCGCCGTGCCGGGTCGAGCGCCAGGCTGCGCAGCGACTCGCCGAGCTCGACGGCGTCGCCGACGGGAACGAGCAGGCCGTCCTGACCGTCGGTGACCACGTCGCTGTAGCCCGCGATCGCCGAGGCGACAACCGGGGTGCCGGACGCGAACGCCTCCGTCAGAACCATGCCGAAGCTCTCGCCACCGAGCGACGGCGCGCAGAGGAGATCCGCCTCACCGAGCAGCCGCCATTTCTCCTCGTCGTCCACGCGGCCCGCCACCTCGACGCCGTCGCGCTCGAGCAGGAGCGGCTCGACCTCGGTCTCGGTCGCTCCCGCGACGGTCAGGCGCGCCCTGATGCCGGCGCCGCGCAGCGCCTCGAACGCGCGCAGCAGAACCGGCAGGCCCTTGCGCGCCTCCGCTCGGCCCACGAAGAGGATCTGGAGTTCGTCGTGCGGGCGGGCGCTGCTAGGCCGCGCCGCGCCCAGGTCGACCCCGTTGGGGACGATCCGGTAGCGCCCGCCGTACCAGCGCTGCGCCGTCCAGCGTGCCGCCTCGGAGACAGCTATGCGGGCACTCAGCTTCGAGTAGAGCCGCCGCGCTCCCGCGACGTTGGCGGTGAAGTGCCCCACGAGGGCGCTCGTCGAATAGGTGTGGAACGTCGCGACCGTCGGCACCCGCGCGGTTTCGGTGGCATACCAGGAGACGTACGGCGCGTTGGGCTCGTGCACATGGACGAGGTCGTAGCCGCCCGTGCGCAGCTCGCGGCCGAGCCTGCCGACCGTCTCGGGGAAGACCGCGAGATTCGATACCGCGCCGTTCAGGGGTAGCCCCGCCGTGCGCCCAAGCGGGATCAGGTGGTCGGGCATCGGCCGCGCCTGCGGGGCCGCTCCGCGGTGAAGGAAACGCGCGAGGCGGTCGTCGGGGTCGTACGGCGCCAGCAGCCGCACCTCGTGTCCGGCCTCGAGGAGCTGCTCGGAGAGCGCCTCCGCGTGGCGCCCGACCCCACCCGGATACGTGTACGAGTAGGGCGATATCAGGGCTACGCGCACCCGGCCCATCCTATAGGCCACACTTGACGAGTGACCGAGGCGCGCAACTACGTGAAATACACCTTTCTCAAGGTGGATGCCGCTTGGAGGCGGCGTTCAGCGGCGGAGCGGGCGGCAGACAAGGCCGAGTTCGCGGCCGCCTGCAACGAATTTTCCAGCACCCACTACCTGCGCGCCTACTCGCTCGTCGGCACGCGCGGCGACTGCGACCTGCTCGTCCGGGCGATCGCGCCGTCGCTCGATCCGATCCACGAGCTGCACGTGCTGCTGAACCAGAGCGGCCTGATGCGCTGGGCGGACGTGCCGCACTCATACCTCGCGTTGACGAAGGAGTCGCCCTACTCGGACCAGCCGGACCAGCCGCTGGCCCCGCGCGACGGCGCCGACTCGAAGTACCTGATCGTCTATCCCATGTGGAAGAAGCGCGAGTGGTACATGCTCTCCGCCGAGGAGCGGATGAGGGTGATGCGCGACCACATCGCCGTGGCGCGCCGCTTCACCGGCATCGAGACGAACACCGCCTACTCGTTCGGGCTCGATGACCAGGAGTTCGTGGTCGCCTTCGACGCCGACGATCCATCCGAGTTCCTCGACCTCGTGCAGGAGCTCCGCTCGACGGAGTCGAGCGCCTACACGGCCTCCGAGACCCCGATCTTCACCTGCATCCGCTCGTCGGTCGAGCGCGCCCTCGACGCGCTCGACGGCGAGCACGCCAGGGTCAGCGCGCCGGCGTAGGAGCTTCCTTCGAAGCCTCGAGCAGGTCCTCGAAGCTGCACAGCTTGACGCGCGGCCGGCCGTGGGGCTCGCCGGCCGAGCGCTCGGCCTCGTCGATCGCCTGCCAGCCGACGTACGACACGGCGTCGGGCTGGCGCTCTGCGATCAGGGCGTCGAGCGAGTCGCGGTCGGGGTCGGCCGGCGCCGGCAGGCGGCCCGCGTCGAGATCCTCGAGGACCATGTCGACCGTCTCCTGGGCATCGCGCTTGTTGGTGCCGATGATGCCCGTCGGCCCGCGCTTGATCCAGCCGACGACGTACTCGCCCGGCAGCGGGCCGTCGTCACCGATCACGCGCCCGCCGTCGTTCGGGATCACCGCGTGGCGCTCGTCGAAGGGGAGGCCCTCGAGCGGTGTCCCGCGGTAGCCGATCGAGCGGAACACGAGCCCGCACTCGATCTCCTCGGTGGTCGGGCCCGGGCTCGGGCGCAGCTCGCCGCGGTCGTTGACGGTCAGCTCGTTGTGGCAGATGCGGATGCCCTCGACCCGCTCCGAGCCGAGGATCTCGACCGGCGAGACGAGGAAGCGCAGCACGATCCGGCGACGCTTGCCCTCAGGCACGCGCTTCGAGTACTCATGCAGGATCGTGACGTTCCTCTTCGCGGTCGCGTGGGCCGTCTCGGACTCGATGAAGGCGCGCGAGAGCGGGTCGAGCTCCGCGTCGCCGGGGTCGACGATCACGTCCGCGTCCGTCATGTCGCCCAGCTCGAGCAGCTCGGGGTTCGTGAAGGCCGCCTGGGCCGGGCCGCGCCGGCCGAGCACGACGATCTCGTGGACGTTCGAGTCGGCCAGCACGTCGAGCGCGTGGTCGGCGACGTCGGTGGCGGCGAGCTCCTCGCGCGTGAGCGCGAGCATCCGCGCCACGTCGGCCGCGACGTTGCCGTTGCCCACCACGACCGCGCGCTCGGCCGAGAGGTCGAACTCGAGGTCGCGGTAGTCAGGGTGGCCGTTGTACCAGGCGACGAACTCGGTGGCGGCCCAGCTGCCCGGCAGGTCCTCGCCAGGGATGCCCATGCGCCGGTCGGTCTGGGCGCCGACGGCGTAGATCACGACGTGGTAGCGGCTCGTCAGGTCGTCGTGGCTCAGGTCGCGGCCGAGCTCGACGTTGCCGTAGAAGCGGAACTCGGGATGCGCGGCGGTCTTCTCATAGACGCGCGAGACCGCCTTGATGTTGGGGTGGTCCGGGGCGACGCCGCCGCGCACGAGCCCCCAGGGAGTCGGCAGCCGGTCGAAGACGTCAACCTGGGCCGCGAGGTCCGGATGCGACTTCGACTTCAGCAGGTGTCCGGCCGCGTAGAAGCCCGACGGCCCGGAGCCGACGATCGCAACGCGAAGCGGATTATCGGGGGTGCCGATGGCTGCCATGAGTCCTCCAGCGGGGCCGGGCGAGGGCCGGTCCCGGGCTGGCGACTCTAGCGACCAGCAGGCGGTGCGAACGGGCCCGAGGCGTCCTCGGAGCCCTCTTCCGGCGCGCTCTGATGCTCGTCCTGGTCGCCCATGACGAGGTCGATCGCGGAGACGGTCTCGACCGACCGGACGACGAGGGGCGACTCCTCCGCGACGGGCTCCGGAAGGGGCTCGGGATCCTCCCCGAGGATCGGCTCGAACGGGGCTTCCGCTTCCGGCTCCTCGTCGACGACGGGCTCCTCTTCGACGGGGGGCTCCTTGTCGACAACAGGCTCCTCGTCGACGACGGGCTCCTCGACCGTGACCGGCTCCTCGAGCACCGGCAACGTCACCGCCGGCGTGCTGAGCTTTGCCGGCACGATCGGCGCGGCCGCGACCGTCGGCGAAACCTGGGGGACCGGGGCGGCCGGCGCGCTCGCGTCCACCACGATCGTGCCTCCGGCCATGTCGCCGAGGCGCTGCCGGCGCTTGCCGGAGACGACCATCACGACGAGGCCGACCAGGTACAGGCCGATTCCGTCGACCACACGCAGGACGGTGCGGACCGCGATCTCGCCCATGCCCGCCTCGCCGCCGTCGGCGCGCACGACGCGCAGCCGCATAAGGCGCTTGCCGAGCGTCTGACCGCCGCCCGACTCGCAGGCGAAGTAGTAGTAGAGCGCCCACGCCGTCGTGAGCAGGTAGAGGCCCGATCCGACCTCATCGCGCGCGGACCCGCTTCCACTCGGAAGCGCGTCGGCCGCGAACAGGATCAGGGCCGCGCCGGCTGCGACGACGACCAGGTCGATCAGGCCTGCGAGGACGCGGCGGTTGTCGAGCTGCGGGCCGGTGGTGGACAGGGCGGGAGCGTGGGCGATCGCGTTCATCCTCATCTGGATCGGCAGGTCCATGCGGCTCATTTAGACCTGGAAGCGACCACATGGACGGGGCGCAGCGCCGCCCGAGCGCCGCAGAGGCGATGATGGCGCCCGTGGAACGCGTGGCGGTCGTCGACATGGGCTCGAACTCCTGGCGCCTCGTCGTGTACGGCTACGAGCCCGGCACGCCCTGGTGGAGCCTCGTGGACGAGATCCGCGAGGCGGTGCGGATCAGCGCCGGCCTGGGCGAGGGAAACAAGGTCCTTCGGCCGGAGCGCGTCGAGCTCGCCCTGCACACCGCCGCGGTCTTCTCGTCCTTCTGCCGCGCGCGCGGCATCGACCGGATCGAGGCGGTCGCGACGAGCGCCATCCGCGACGCCGACAACGGCCCCGAGCTGCTCGACCGGATCCGTGAGCAGACCGGGCTGACCGCGCGCGTCATCAGCGGCAGCGAGGAGGCGCGCTACGGCTGGCTCGCGATCGCCAACTCGACGACGATCGAGGACGGCTTCGGCCTCGACATGGGCGGCGGCAGCATCCAGACGCTTCGGCTCGAGGGACGCCGGCTCGCGACGGCGGCATCGCTGCCGCTCGGCTCGGTGCGCGTGAGCGAGGAGTTCCTGCCGGGCGAGAGGGCGACCGACAAGGGGATGAAGGCCCTCCGCAAGCGCGTCTCCGGCGAGCTCGGCGAGCTCGGCTGGTGGAGGGGCGGCGGGCGGCTCGTCGGTATCGGGGGAACGATCCGCAACCTCGCCGCCGCCGCAATGAAGCGCCTCGACCTGCCGGACATCGACGTCCAGGGCTTCGAGCTGACCCGCGACGCCCTCGAGGCGCTCATCGAGGAGCTCGCCGCCCGGCCCGCGTCGAAGCGCGGCGGGGTCAGCGGCATCAAGCCCGATCGTGGCGACGTGATACTCGGCGGCGCGCTCGTGCTCGCCGCGACACTCGACCACGGCGGCTTTGACGCCATCGAGGTCACGGAAGCCGGCCTTCGCGAGGGCATCTTCTTCGAGCGCCTGCTCGGCCAGCGTGCGCTCTTCATGGACGTCCGCCAGGAGTCGGTCGAGAACCTCGCCCACCGCTTCGAGACGGACCATGAGCACGTCCACCACGTCGCGTCGCTCTCGCTCGCGATGTTCGACGGCCTCGCCGCCGCCGGCCTGCACGAGCTGGGCGCCGCCGAGCGCGAGCTCCTGTGGGCCGCCTGCATCCTGCACGACATCGGCACCGCCATCGACTACGACGATCACCACCGTCACTCGCAGTACCTGATCCTGAATGCCGGCCTGCCCGGCTACAGCCCGCGCGAGCTGATCCTGATCGGGCTGATCGCGCGCTACCACCGCAAGGGCGAGCCCGACGCCTCGCAGCTCGGCGATCTCGCGGACGCCGGCGACGCGGCGCGGCTCGGCGTCCTCTGCGGCGTGATCAGGCTGGCCGAGCAGCTCGAGCGCAGCCGCGACCGCTCGATCCGCGCGGTCAGCGTCGGGACGGCAAACGGGGTGGTCGAGCTGACGGCGTCGGCCGCGCCCGACGGCGACCCGAGCGTGCCGATCTGGGCCGCGCGGCGCAACTCCGAGCTGCTCGCCGAGGCGATCGGGCGCCCGCTCGAGATCCAGACGCGCTAGGCGAGCGTCGTCGCAAGCACGCCGAGCCGCTCGGAGCTGATCACGACCTGGTCGCCCGGCGCGAGCCAGACCTTCGGGTCGCGCAGGCTGCCGACGCCCGCCGGCGTGCCCGTCGAGACCATGTCGCCGGGCTCGAGCGTCATCAGCATGGAGAGATAGGCGACGAGCACAGGAATCGAGTGGACGAGGTCCGCGGTCGTCCCCTGCTGCATGACCTCGCCGTTCAGGCGCAGGTCGAACTCGATGGCGTCGGGCGGCCCGGTCTCGTCCGGCGTGACGAGCGCCGGCCCGCAGGGCGCCGAGCCGTCGAAGACCTTGCCGGGCATCCACTGGGGAGTCTTGAACTGATAGTCGCGCGCCGAGAGGTCGTTCAGCAGCGTGTAGCCGGCGATGTGATCGAGGGCGGCGTCCTCAGGGACGTCCTTGGCGCGGCGGCCGATCACAAACGCCACCTCCGCCTCGTAGTCGACGCGGCTCCACTCGGGCAGCCTGACCGTCGCTCCCGGCGCGGCCAGCGCGTTACGGAACTTCGCGAAGAAGGTCGGCAGCTTGGGCGCCTCCTCGCCCTGCTCCTCCGCATGCGCGTGGTAGTTCTGGCCGATGCAGACGATCTTGCCCGGCCGGGCGAGCGGCGGCAGCAGGGTCGCCTCCTCGAGGGCGATGCCCTCGGCGTCGACAGGCTCGGCGGAGCCGAGCCCGCCCTCCTCGAGCAGCGCGTCGAGGCTACGGTCGAAGGCGTGGGCGCGGCCGTCGCGCACCAACGCCGCACGCGGGCCGTCCTCGCCGGGAATGGTCACGAAGCGCATCTGAACTCGGGAGCCTATGCGTACCCTGGAGCGATGCCCAAAGACCTTCCGACCGGCAGGGTGCGTCGCGCGGCGAAGGTCGGCCGGCTCGCGGGCGGACAGGCCGCGAAGGGATACGCGACCAAGGCCGCCAACCTGACCCGCGACGACGAGGGCCGGCGAAATGCGGCAGAGCGCCGCCAGATGGAGGCGGCCGAGCAGATCTTCGAGGTGCTCGGCCAGATGAAGGGCGCCGCGATGAAGGTCGGCCAGGTGGCCTCGTTCATCGACACCGGCGCCTTCCCGCCCGAGTTCCAGGAGCGCATCCAGGCGAAGCTCGCGGAGCTGCGCGACGCCGCCCCGCGGGTGTCCTTCGACAAGATGCGCAAGGTCGTCGAGAACGACCTCGGCGAGTCGCTCGGCGACGTCTTCGACGAGTTCGGCGAGGACGCCGTCGCCGCGGCCTCCATCGGCCAGGTCTACCGCGCCCGGCTCCACGACGGCCGTGACGTCGCCGTCAAGGTCCAGTACCCGGGCGTGGCGAATGCGGTTCGCGCCGACCTGCAGAACCTGGGGCTGATCATGCGCGTCGCGAAGCGGATCGCGCCGGGCATGGACGCCAAGGCCATGACGGCGGAGATCCGCGAGCGGCTCACCGACGAGCTCGACTACGAGCACGAGGCCCAGCAGCACCGAGCCTTCTCACGGACCTGGCGGAACCACCCCTTCATCTTCATCCCGCGCGTCGTGACGGAGCTCTGCACCGAGCACGTCCTCGTGACCGAGTGGGTCGACGGCATCGGCTTCGAGGAGGTCAAGGAGCTTGACCGGGCGACCCGCGACCGCTTCGGCGAGATCGTCTTCCGCTTCTTCTTCGGCTCGCTGTACCGCAACGGCCACTTCTCGGGCGACCCGCATCCCGGCAACTACCGGCTCATGTCCGACGGCCGCGTGGCATTCATCGACTTCGGCATGACGAAGCGCGTCAGACGCGAGGACCTCGACGCCGAGGTCGCGGCCATCGGCGCCGCGATGGACGGCGACGTCGAGGAGCTCCACCGCCGGCTCGCGCGCATGGGCTTCTTCGACCCGGACGACGACAAGGTGACGCCTGAGGCCGTCTTCGAGCACTTCCACGACGTCACCTCCTGGTACATCGAGGACAGCGAGGTGACGATCGACCGGGCGCTCGTGAGCCAGGTGCTGATCGACTTCGGCGACCCTCGCTCGCGCCACTGGCAGCTCATGAAGCGCGAGACGATGCCGCCCCAGGCAATGCTCGCCCGGAGGATGGAGGCGCTGACGCTCGGGGTGCTCGGGCAGCTCGGCGCGACCGCGAACTGGCACCGGATCGCCCGCGAGTGGCTGTTCGACGACCCGCCCTGGACCGAGCTCGGAGCGCTCGAACACCCGTTCCACGAACGGGCGGCCGCCTAGCGATGCCGCGCCCGAGCGCGGGGTCGCGGACGCGGCCCGTCGCAGCCACGCCCAAGGCGGTCGCGACGCTGCGCGACGGCGACCCGGTGATGGCCCGTCTTGTCGACGAGCACCACGAGCTCGTGCGAGCGGACCTCAAGGAGGAGCGCGCCGGCGATGCCTACGGCGCACTGCTGCGCTCGATCGTCGGCCAGCAGCTCTCGACGAAGGCCGCCGCCACGATCTACGGACGCATGCTCGAGCTCTTCGGCGGGCACGCTCCCACGCCGCGGCAGCTGCTCGAGGTCGATCCCGACTCGATTCGAGCCGCCGGCCTGTCGCGGCCGAAGATCTCATACCTGCGCGACCTCGCCGTCCACGTCGAAGAGGGCCGCCTCGAGCTCGAGCACCTGCCCGAGCTGTCCGACGAGGAGGTGAGCGCCCAGCTCACCGACATCAAGGGCCTCGGCCAGTGGACCGCCGACATGTTCCTCATGTTCCACCTGCGCCGCGCCGACATCCTGCCGGTCGGCGACCAGGGAATCCGCCGCGCGGTCCAGGTCGAGTACCGCCTGCGCAAGCTGCCGGACGCGAAGCGGCTCGAGAAGATTGCGCGGCCCTGGCGCCCTTACCGGACGCTGGCCTGCCTATACCTGTGGAGCTCGCTGGACAACAAGCCGGCCTGAGAATGTCAGCCGGGGGCTCGCGCCCCCGGACCCCCGCGGCGCACCCCGGCCTCGGTGAAGCGGGGGGCTCCCGGACCCCCGCGGCGCACCTTGGCCTCGGTTAAGCCGGGGGCTCGCGCCCCCGGACCCCCTGCGGCGCACCCTGGCCGCGGTTAAACGGTGCCGCAGGAGGGCTCTTCGTCCGCCACGCGGAACGAGGAGCCGCAGCCGCACGAGGCCACCACGTTCGGGTTCGAGACCTCGAAGCCCGATCCCTGGAAGCTCTCGGTGAAGTCGACGGTCGAGCCGTCCACGTAGCGCAGGCTCGCCGGGTCGACGAGGACGCGGATGCCGGAAGCGTCGAAGACATGGTCGTCGTCGCGGCGCTCGTCGAGCGCCAGCGCGTACTGGAATCCGGAGCAGCCGCCGCCGCGCACTCCGACTCGCAGGCCGACGTCTCCCTCGGCGGCCTGCCCGTCCATGAACTGGTTGACCTTCTCAGCGGCGATGTGGGTGAGCGTGACCATCCGCGGCAATTATATCGGCGAAGCCGTCGATACCCTGGAGGGCGATGCCCAGCGCAGCTGAGCTGAAGGAACGCATCGAGGAGGCCTTCCCCGGCGCCCAGGTGATGGTCCACGACCTCACCGGCGGGGGCGACCACTTTCGCGCCGAGGTGATCTCGGATCGCTTTCAGGGCCTCTCGCGGATCCAGCAGCACAAGCTGATCTACGACGTGTTCGGAGACGAGGTGGGCGGACCCATCCACGCTCTCTCCATCAAGACCCAGACTCCTGGAGACGGAAGATGACGAACGACGAGATCCGCAGCTTCATCGAGACCGCGATCAAGGAGAACAAGGTGATGCTCTTCATGAAGGGCACACCGCAGCAGCCCGCGTGCGGCTTTTCGATGCGCGCCTCGGGCGCCCTCAACGAGCTGGGCGTGCAGTACGCGGCGCTCGACATCCTGCCGGACCCGCGCATCCGCGAGGAGCTTTCGGCGGTATCGGGCTGGCCGACGATCCCGCAGCTGTTCGTGAACGGCGAGCTGATCGGTGGCTCGGACATCGTGCTCGAGATGTTCGAGTCGGGCGAGCTGGCCGAGATGCTCGGGGTGGAGCAGCCCGACCAGCCGGATGTGCCGGCCCCCGAGCCGGAGCCGCGCCAGGCGCCGCTCGGGCTCGAGAACCGGCTGACCTAGGAGGGGGTCAGGTCTTGCAATCGCGCACCGGACGGTGCTCGATTGCAAGACCTGACCCCTCTCAGCGCGCGACAGCGCGGCCATGCCCTCGCAGATCCAGGCCGAAGCCGGCAGCAGACGAGGCCGCGCGATCGCCACCCGCGGTGATCAGCGGCCGCAGGACGCCGCGCCACGCGGGGCCGGACGCCGGTGCCTGAGTGAGAGTCGTGTCCATGACACGAGGATCGCGCTCAGCCGGCTGCCCGGAAAGGCGGTCAGCCGGTGTCCGCGCGGGCGGCCAACCGAACCAGTGAACCGGCGTGCGACCCGCTCGTGGAGCTCTGCCTGATGGGCCTGAGCGGCGCTGAGTGTGAGGGGGTTCGAGTGCATGCCATGAGTCTTGCGCGGGGTCCCTGCCGTCCATATTGATTTAGCCTGTGCTAAATGGTCCGCTACGAATTCGAGCTTTCCGACCTCGCTCGGCTGCGCTTCGCGATCTCGCCGATGTGGGAGCTCGTGATCTCGCTCAGGGCGCTCCGCGACCCCTCGGAGGCGGCCATGCACCTGCCCTGGGTCCGCTCCGTCCGCGAGCGCGTTCGCGGCCTCGACCTGTTGCCGCTGCTCGGCCTCGTGCCGCCGGACGGCTATATCCCCGACTTCCTGACGCCGCCGCCCAACACCCCGCTGGCGAGCTTCGAGGACGAGCTCGAGGCGGTCCGCTCCACCCCCGCCGCGCGCGTGCGCAAGGAGGTCGGGCTGAGACTCGAGGACGGGCTCTCGCCGGAGCTCGCGGAGCCCTTCCTGCGCCGCCCGCGGCGGGCGCTCGAGCGCCTCGCCGACTCGCTCGCCGCCTACTGGGAGGTCGCCCTCGAGCCCCACTGGCCGCGCGTCCGCGCCCTGCTCGAGGCTGACCTGCTGTACCGCTCGCGGCGGCTCACCGAGGGCGGCCCGACCGCGCTGTTCGCCGATCTCGACCCGGCAATCCACTGGCGCGACGAGGGCCTCGAGGTCGAGATGGCCTACACCACCACCTTCGAGCTGGCCGGCCGCGGCCTGCTGCTCGTGCCAACGGCATTCCCGGCGCGGCCCTTCGCCATCGCCTCGTCGTACTGGCAGCCGACCGTGATGTATCCGGCGCGCGGGGTCGCGCTCCTGTGGGAGGGCGGTCAGGACGCTCCGCCCGAGGCGCTCGCGGCCGTCCTCGGGCGCGGCCGGGCGGCCGTGCTGCTCGCCCTCGACGCCCCCCGCACGACCGGTGACCTCGCACGCCGCCTCGAGATCACGCCGGGCGGGGCATCACAGCACCTCTCGTCGTTGAAGGCGGCCGGGCTCGTGAGCTCGAACCGCCACGGCCGCAGCGTGCTCTACGCGCGCAGCCCGCTGGCCGACGAGCTGGTCAGCTCAGCCGGCTAGTCAACGCCCGCGCTTCCGCCGCTGCTGGTCGAGCGCCTTGCGGCCCCGGTCGGCAGCGTCGCGGGCCTGGCGCTTGTACTGCTCCTTCTTCTCGGGCGGCAGCGCCTGCCAGCGCTCCCAGGCCATGAGCAGGTAGGGCCAGAGCCGCCTGGCGTTAGTCACCGCCTTCGAGCCGCGGCCGGGGCCTATGCGCTGCGGGGTTCGCTTCGATCTAGCCATTCGAGGTACTCCAGGATGCGGTGGGAATCGTGGATCACTTCATCACGGTGCACGAGGACCGGTACCCACCTCTGCCCGGTCAACTCCTCCACCTCGGGGCGGTCCCGCTTGAGGAAGGGCATGCGCACCTCGTCGAAGTCGATCTCCAGCGCCCGGAGCCGCCGCGCCACCCTGCCGCAGCGGCACACGACGTCCGTGGGGGCCCTGCAGCGGTACAGGGTGGTCACGGGCGGGAGAGTAGTCAGGGGCGACCGGAGGTGACCCGCCGCAGCAGGCCGGCGGCCTCCTCGGCGGCGCCGATCGCGAGCCCGGCGACCCGGTACTGGATCTGCTGCGAGCGGCGGCTGCGGGCGATCCGGGCGTGCTCCCGCTCGAGGTGCCACGCGACGGTCGCCTCGAGCGTCTCCTCATGGCCGCGCGCCCTCCAGCCGAGCTCCCGCCGCGCCTTCGTCGAGCGGTAGGTCCAGCTGTTCGAGGCCGCGCGCACCTCGGCCGGGGTGAGCGGCCAGCGGCCGCCCGCGCCGAGCAGGGCCGCCGCACGGGCCGCGGCGCCTCGCGGCAGCTTGACCGGCGGATCCACTCCCGACAGCCGCCCGAGATCGGCGAACAGGCGGTCGAAGGTGAAGTTGCGCCCGCCGAGCAGGTAGCGCTCGCCCACCGCTCCGCGCTCGTCCGCGAGCAGGTGGCCCGCCGCGGCGTCACGGACGTCCACCACGCCCGCGGCCCCGTCCGTGTAGACCGGGATGCGTCCGAGCAGGAAGCTGCGAACGATCCTCGTCGAGCTGAGCAGGTGGTCGCCGGCGCCGAAGCAGACTGCCGGGTTTACGCATACGAGCGGCAGCCCCTGCGCCGCCACCCGGAGCGCCTCGACCTCCGCCTCGTGCACCGAGTTGACGTACGGGATCCCGAGCCGGGCCGCCGTGAAGAGCTGGGTCTCGTCGGCGGTCTTGCCGTCGCGCGCCGGGCCGACCGCCGCGGCGCTCGACGTGTAGATGACGCGCTCCACGCCCGCGCGCAGGCACTCCTGCATGACGAGCTTCGTCCCGCCCACGTTCACGTCGAAGACGCGCTCCGCGTCCTGCGGGCGGACGGAGGTCACCCCGGCGCAGTGGAACACGCGCTCGACTCCCCCCAGCGCGCGGCGCACCGAGCGCCGGTCGCGCACCTCGAGCCGCACGCGCTCGGCGTCGAGGCCCTCGAGCGCGACATCCGGCGATCCGTTCTCCACCCCCAGCCGCAGCTCGTCACCGCGCTCGGTGAGGAGGTGCGCGACGTGTGAGCCGATGAACCCGGTCGCGCCTGTGACGAGGACCTTGGCCAAGCCGCGACGAGTGTAGGGGTCAGGTCTTGCAATCGCGCACGAGTGCGCGATTGCAAGACCTGACCCCGGTAGGCTGCCGCCCCCGATGGCCGACGTCGCGATCGTCACCGACAGCACCTCCTACCTCCCGCCGGAGCTCATCGAGCGCCACGAGATCCACGTGGTGCCGCTCTACGTCGTGTTCGGCGCCGACCGGACCGTTCGCGAGGTGGACATCACGGACTACCCGGCCTTCTTCGAGGAGCTGCGCCGCGCGGAGAAGCTGCCGAGCACCTCGCAGCCGTCGGTCGGCGACTTCACGAGCGTCTTCGAGCCGCTGCTCGCGAAGGGCCGGGAGATCGTGTCGGTCCACATCTCCGGCGGTCTCTCCGGCACGCCCGAGGCGGCGCGCCAGGCCAAGGAGGCGCTCGAGCGCGACGGCAAGGGCGGCGAGCGCATCGAGGTCGTCGACTCGACCACGGCCGCCGGCGGGCTCGGCTTCATGGTGCTGGCGGCGGCCAAGGCCGCCGAGGACGGACGGAGCGCCGAGGAGGTCGCCGAGCATGTCCACGCCGCGCGCCGCGATTTGAAGCTCTGGTTCGTGATCGACACGCTCGAGTTCCTCAAACGCGGCGGCAGGATCGGCGCGGCCAGCGCCTGGATCGGGTCCACGCTGAAGGTCAAGCCGATCCTCACCGTCGAGAACGAGATGACGCCCGTGGAGCGCGTGCGCACGAGCGGCCGTGCGATGGAGCGCATGGTCGACTACGCGCGCCAGCGCAAGGACTCGGGCGCGGATGCCTGGAGCGCCCAGCACATCAACGCGCCCGATGCGTGCCAGGAGCTGATCGATCGCTGCAGCGAGGTCTACGGCTCCCCGCCGACGATCATCAGCGAGATCGGGCCCGTGCTCTCGGCCCACACCGGCCCCGGGCTGCTCGGGATGGGCGGCCTGCCGGCGCACTACGTGCAGTAGATCGTGCACCTGTAGGACCGTCCGGCGGCGAAGCGAATAGCGCCCTGGTGCCTTCCGTCAGGGATGTCGTGCGCATCGTGCTGATCGTCGTCTGCGTGACGATCTGCCTCTACCTGCTGTATCTCCTGCGCCGTCCGATCTCGTGGATCCTGATCGCGGCGTTCCTGGCGGTCGCGCTCGCAGGCCCGGTGAACTACCTGGCCAGGCGAATGCGGCGCGGCTTCGCGATCACGATCGTCTTCCTCGGCCTGCTGGCCGTGCCGCTGCTCCTTATCGCGCTGATCGTGCCACCGCTGATCACAGAGGCCGACAAGTTTGCGCAGGACGTGCCGCGCTACGCCCGCGACGTCACCCAGTTCGTCCAGGACAATGACCGGCTGCGCTCAATCAACGAGGACTACGACATCACCAGCCAGATCGAGGAGGAGGCCGGCAAGCTACCGGGCAAGCTCGGCGGCGCCGCCGGGGCGCTCCGAGACGTCGGCTTCGGGATCGTCAACTCCCTGTTCGCGCTGATCACCATCCTCGTGCTCACGGCGTTCCTGCTCTCGAATGGGCGCGCCTGGACCGACGCCATGATCAGATCGCGCCCGCGCGAGCAGCGTGAGCGGCTGCGCCGCTCGCTCGACCACATGGGCCAGGCGGTGGCGGGCTACGTGGCCGGCGCGCTCACGATCGCGCTGATAGCGGGGGTCGCGACCTTCATCGTCCTCACGATCCTCGGAGTCCCATTCGCTGCCCCGCTGGCCGTGATCGCCGGGCTGTTCTCGCTGCTGCCCCTGGTTGGCGCGACGATCGCGGCGGTCCTGATCGGAATCGTCACGCTGTTCGAGAACTTCCCCACGGCGACGATCATCTGGGCCATCTGGGCGATCGTCTATCAGCAGTTCGAGAACCACGTGATTCAGCCGCAGGTCCAGAAGCGCACGGTGCACGTGCAGCCGTTCATCACGATCGTGGCGGTGCTGTTCGGCGCAACGCTGCTGGGCGTGCTGGGCGCGCTGGTGGCGATCCCGGTGGCCGCCTCGATTCAGATCCTGCTGCGTGAGTACGTCGATCTGCGCACGCTCTCGATCAAACGGCAGGACGAACCCGGCGACGAGCCGCCGCCGCTCGATCCGGCGGCTCCCGACCCCGCTCCCGCGTAGCCTGTTCACATGTCGCCGGCTTCGCTCGTCAAGCGAGGGCTGCTCCTCGCGATCACGGGCGTGTCGCTGTACCTGCTTGCGCCGGCACTGCTCGAGGTCTTCGGCGCCTTCGACGAGCTCGACGACATCAGCCCGCTCTGGTTCGTAGCGATGATCGTGCTGCAGACGGGCAGCTACGCCTGCATGTGGGCGATCCAGAAGATCGCCGTGCGCAGCGAGCGCTGGGGGCCCGTGATCAGCTCGCAGCTCGCGTCGAACGCCTTCGGGCGCATCGTGCCGGGCGGCGTCGCCGCGGCCGGGGCGATGCAGTACGCAATGCTCGCGCGCGGCGGCGTGCCGGCGGCGGCGGCCGCGTCCGGGATGACCGCCTCGTCGCTGCTCGTGTTCGGGATCCTGCTGGCGATGCCGCTGCTTGCGGTGCCCGCGATCGTCACGGGCGTCGCCGTCGACCCGCGCCTCGCGCGCGCTGCGGAGGCCGGCGCGGTCATCTTCGTGGCGATGATCGCGCTCGGCGTCTGGTGCGTCGTGCGCGACAAGCCGCTCGAGCTGATCGGCAAGGCGGTTCAGGCGGTCCGCAACCGCGTCATGCGCCGGCGCGAGCCGATCACCGACCTGCCGCGGAAGCTTCTGCGCGAGCGCGACACCGTCGTTCGGGTGCTCGGCGATCGCTGGTGGGAGGCGCTGCTGTTCGCGTCGGGCCGCTGGGTGCTCGACTACCTCACGCTGCTCGCGGCCCTCTACGCGGTCGGGGCCGAGCCACGCGCGTCGCTCGTGCTGCTCGCCTTCTTCGCCGCTCAGCTGCTCGGCACGCTGCCGCTCACACCGGGCGGGCTCGGTTTCGTGGAGGCGGGGCTGACCGGAACGCTCGCGCTGGCCGGCGTTCCCGCCGGAGCCGCGGTCGTGGCGACACTCGCCTACCGGCTCGTGTCCTTCTGGCTCCCGATCCCGGCCGGCGGCGTGGCCGCGATCATCCACAAGCGCAGGTACGGGGAAGGGCCGGTCGAGGAGCTGGAGGAGGGCGCCGTGGCGAGTGACCTGCGCGCGCGCGAGCCCTCGGCGGCCCGCGAGCGCGCCTGACTCTCGGACCGCGCCGGTAGGGTCCTCGCCATGCGCGCCGGTTACCTGGTCACCCGGGTCGTGCTGGTCTGGCTGCTCACGGCCGGGACGTTGTTCCTCCTGAGCGCGATCATGCCCGGCTTCCACGTGACGAACGCGGGGTCCGCGCTGGTCGCCGCCGCGATCGAGCCGGGCGTGACACGCGTCCTCGACGGCGTGCTCGTGGCCATCGGGCTGACGGCCGTCAACACCCTCTTCACCACGCTGTTCGCGATGGACGACGAGGACTTCTGGTACAGCCACGTCGTCCGCCGCCAAGCGCGCCGAGCCCCCCACTTCCGGCACTGGCTCGTGGCGCTCGGGCACGACGCCTACCGATGACGCGCCGCGTTACCTGGCTCGGGCACTCGACGGTGCTGATCGAGCTCGGCGGCGCGCGCATCCTCACCGACCCGGTGCTGCGGGAGCGCATGCTGCACCTGAGGCGCGTCGGAGGGCCGGTTGACCGTGCGCACCACGACGAGCTGGACGCGGTGCTCATCTCGCACGTCCACCACGACCATCTCGACCTCCCCTCGCTGCGGCTTCTCGACCGCGAGCACACCCGGCTCGTCGTGCCGGTGGGGGCGGGACGACTCGCCGCCAAGGAGGGCTTCGCGGCGCTGACCGAGCTGGCGCCGGGCGGAACCACCGAGATCGACGGCGCACATGTGCGCGCCGTGCCCGCCGTGCATGGCGGCTCCCGGGGGCCCCTGGGCGTGAAGGCCGAGACGCTCGGCTTCGTCGTCGAGGGGGACGGCCTGCGCGTCTACTTCGCCGGTGACACCGATCTGTTCGACGAGATGGCCGAGCTGGGCGCGCTCGACCTCGCCCTGATCCCGGTCTGGGGCTGGGGACCGAAGCTCGGCGCCGGGCACCTCGATCCCGAGCGCGCGGCCGAGGCGATCGCGCTGATCGAGCCTCGCATCGCCATACCGATCCACTGGGGCACGTTCTTCCCGCGCTTCCATCGCGACCGCGCGCGGCGGCTCATCGAGCCGCCCAGGGAGTTCGCGAGCGCGGCCGCCCGTGTGGCGCCCACCGTTGACGTCAGGGTCCTCGCGCCTGGCGACGCGCTCGACCTCTGAGCGCGAGCACGTCCGGCGGCGCCGTGAACATCGCACGTCGATGGGCACCGCAGTCCTGTGGGGAACGGTCGCCGCGAGCTCGCTCGTGATCGGCGCCCTGCTTGCGATTGCGCGTGACTGGCCCGACCAGCTCGTCGGGCTCGTGCTCGCGTTCGGCGCGGGCGCGCTGATCAGCGCGGTGTCCTTCGAGCTCGCCGAGGACGGCGTCGAGATCGGCGGCGGGCTCGCCGTCGGGATCGGGCTCGCCGTGGGAGCGCTCACCTACTTCTTCCTCGATTCGCGGCTCGAGGCCGGCGGCTCGAACCCCGCAACCGCGCTCGCACTCGGCGCCTTCCTCGACGGCGTGCCCGAGCAGCTCGTGCTGGGCCTCGGGATAGCCATCGGCGGCGAGGTCGGGGTCAGCCTGATCGTGGCGATCTTCGTGTCGAATCTGCCGGAGGCGATCGGGTCCGCGCGCGCGATGCGCGAGCGCGGGCGCGACGCGCGGACGATCCTCCGGCTCTGGGTCGCGGTCGCCGTTGTATGCCTGCTGGCGACCGTGGTCGGCTACGCGGCCGGCGACACCCTGAGCGGTGAGCTCGAGGGGGGCGTCAACGGCTTTGCGGCGGGTGCGCTGCTCGTGATGCTCACCGACTCGATGATCCCCGAGGCGCGCAAGGCCGGCCGCACCGCGGGGCTCGCCACCGTCTTCGGCTTTGCGGTGGCCGCGGGACTGTCGGTGGCATGACCGGGCCCATCCTGCGCACCGACCTCGTGACGGTGTTCCGGCTGCGGGCGTTCGTGCCACCCGAGATCGCCGAGCGCGTCCGCGCCGACCTGCGCGGCCTCCAGGGGGTCCATCACGTGATGGTCAGCGTCGACCCCGGCCACGAGACGGCACTCGTCAGCGCGGACGTCTACCCGTCGGCCGCCGACCAGGTCCTCGAGGACATCCGCGAGATCGGGATCGCGGCCGAGGACCTGAGCCTGTCACGCGACGAGAAGATCACGCTCGGCGGCAGCGCTCCGCTCGGAGAGACGCGGCTCGCGTGGGCCGCGGTGCTCGGCGAGGCACGCGCGAACGCCCGGCCGATCTCGCGCTACCTGATGCTGATGATCGTGGCCGGGGTCATCGCCGCCTTCGGCGTGATCGACCGCAACGACATCCTCATCGTCGGCGCGATGGCGGTGAGCCCCGACCTGCTGCCGCTGTGCGCGGCCTGCGTCGCCATCGAGGCGCGCCGCCCGCAGCTGGCCGGACGGGCCATCGGGACGCTGCTCCTGGGACTCGGCCTCTCCGCCTTCGTGGGCGCATTGCTCGGGTTCGTGCTCGAGGTGACGGGCTGGCTGCCCGAGGACTTCCACGTACTCGGCGGCGGCATCGGCACGCTCGCCCGCATCGATCTCTCGACGATCATCGTGGCGGGCGCGGCCGGGGTCGCGGCGATCCTGGCCTTCGAGACGAGGGCGAGCGCGGCGGTGGGCGTCGCCATCTCCGTGACCACGATTCCCGCGGCCGCCTACGCGGGTGTGGCGGCGGGGCTTGGCGACGGCGAGGACTTCCTCCGCGGGATGGCCGTCCTCGGCGTCAACGTGACCGCGCTGCTCGTAACCGGAACGACGACCCTCGTGATACAGCGCCTGCGAAGCGGCGGCGGCGCGCCGCCGCCGCGCGATATCAGCGGTCCGGCCTGAGCGTGGGACCCCTTCGAGCCGCGCGACATCGCGCCGCCACAGCTCGCGCTGAAGCCGCCGGCGCAGGAAACCGATCACCCAGTGATTACCACGTCCTGGAGCGGCTGGCCGGAGTTGACCGCCTCCTGGACCAGGTCCTTGACGTCCACGCGAGCACGACGCTCGCGATCAGCCCGGCGCAGACCACCGGCGATCCTGCCGAGCAACTCCAGCCAGCGGTTGAGGCGGGGGACAGCCGCTTGGCGAAGGTCGACTCGATTCCGGCGCGGAGCCGCTGGCGGTGGGTGGCTGCACTGGGTAGTTCGCAAACTGCCGGTAGGGGAGCGCGAAGATAGCCCAGGATGCACCTTTCAAGGGCAGGCTCCCGGCGCGCGCCGTCGAACTGAGCCGTCATGGAAGGTTCCCGCAACGGCTCGAAGGGACAGGGCTGGGCGGCGTTCGCCGCGACCATGGTCCTGGTCGTCGGCGTGTTCAACGTGATCTACGGGCTCGCCGCGGTCATCGAGGACGATTACTTCGCCGCGGACGAGCTGCTGTTCGGCGACCTCTCGCTGTGGGGCTGGGTCCACCTGATCATCGGGGTGCTGCAGGTGGTGACGGCGACGCTGATCTACGCCGGGAACGACTTTGGCGCCGTCCTGGGGATCATGTTCGCCGGCTTCAACGCGATCGCCGCATTGCTCGCGATCGGGGCGTATCCGGTCTGGTCGGTGATCATCCTCGTCGTGGACGGCCTGATCATCTACGCGCTGACGGTTTACGGCGACGCCCTCAAGCCGTCATGATTGCGGCCTGATGAGCGAGGACCTGCCGTCTTCAGGCCGCGGGCGCGAGGCCGCACGGAAGCGTTCCCGCAAGGAGAGCGCGCGCCTCGTCGCTGTGGCGACGGTCAGCGCGCTGGTGGCGCTGTTCGCCGTCCTGAACCTCGACGAGGTCGAGGTCAACTGGATCATCGGCACCTTCGACACGCCGCTGATCGTCGTGATCGCGGCCTCGGTCCTGGTCGGCGCGGCGCTCGGGTACGTCGCGGCGCGGCGGCGGACGGGGAGCTAGGCGATGCGTCGCGGCCACAAGGTCTGGTCCGGGGTGCTACTGGCACTGGCGACGCTCGTGCTGATCCTCGGCATGTCCGCTGTCTGGGTGCAGCGCCAGGTGCTCGACCGCGAGGAATGGGTCGACACAAGCGTCGAATTGCTCGAGAACGACGACATCCGGCGCGCGATCGGGCTCTACCTGATCGATGAGCTCTACACGAACGTCGACGTGGCGGGTGAGATCCAGAGCGTCCTGCCGGACCGGCTCCAGCCGCTCGCGCAGCCGGCCGCTGCCGCGCTGCGGCGCGCGGCCGAGCAGAACGCCGGCACGCTGCTCGGCACCTCGCTCGCCCAGAACCTATGGCGACAGGCGAACGAGCGCGCGCACAGGGCGTTCGAGAGGGTGATCGAGGATGGCTCCGGCGAGGTGACGATCGACCTCCAGCCGCTGATCGAGAAGGCCGCCGAGCGCGGCGGGCTGCTCGCGCGCGCCGCCGACCGCGTGCCCCCGGACGCCGGTCAGCTCGTGGTGCTGCAGTCCGACCAGCTCGATGGCGCCCAGAAGGTCGTCAAGCTGCTGCGCCCGCTCGCGATCGTGCTCGTCCTGCTCGCGGCGGCGCTCTACGTGGCGGCCGTGTTCCTTTCGCGCGACCGGCGGAGGACGGTCATCTACGTTGGCGCCTGCCTCCTGTTCGCCGCCGTGGCCGTGCTCGCGGTACGCAAGTTCGGCGGCAACACGCTCGTCGACACGCTCTCGCAAGCGCCCGACTCGAAGCTCGCCGTAGCCAACACTTGGGCGATCGGCACGCGGCTCCTCGTCGACGTCGTCTCGGGCACAGCGCTCCTGGGCCTGCTCCTGATACTCGGGGCGTGGCTGCTGGGCCCGGGCCGCGTCGCGGTACCCGCGCGCCGCATGGTCACCCCTGCACTGCGCGATCAGCCCTGGCTCGTGCGGCTCGGGCTCGGCGCGCTGCTGCTCCTACTCGTCTGGTGGAACCCGGTCCCCTGGACCGGCAGGCCGCTCGCGATCCTGATCCTCGCGATCGCGGCATTCGCGTGGCTCGAGTTCGTCCGCCGCCGCGCGCTCGAGGAGGCCTCCGGCGGCGAGACCCCCGCGTCGCCCGCCGCGCCCACCCCGCAGCCTTCCTGAGCAATGCTCGACAGGTTCGGCGAGTTCGTAACCGGACAGGGTGCGCTCGTCGGCCGCCTGCTCAAGCGGCTTGCCGAGATCGGCGGCGTGCGGCGCGCAACCATTCTCGCGCCCAGGCCTTCACCTCGCTGATCCCGTACCTCGTGATCGCATCGGCGGTCGTGCCCACCGCCAGGAACGAGAGCTTGCGGACACACTGATCGAGAACTTCGACCTCGAGGGAGGCGCTGCCGACGGCGTACACGCGCTGTTCGCGAGTGCGGGCGAGGTCGAGAGCGCCATCACGTTCCTCGGCATCGGGATCCTGCTCGTAAGCATCACCTCGTTCGCGCGCTCGCTGCAGAGCACCTACGAGCGCGCTCAGCTCAATTCGGGCAGAGATGCAGGCCTGGGCTGGGCCGGTGTTCTCGGCCACAGTCGCGCTGCTCGTCCCGGGCGCGGTCGTGTCGGCGGTCCTCATGACCGCGTTGCTTGGGCGTCTGCGATCCACATGCCGATCCTGATCGAGAACGCGGCGCTCGACTACGGGCTGATCGGAATCGCCTTCTCGCTACAGGGATGGCTGCTGGCGATCTCGCTCGTGATCGTCGCCGGCGCCGTGGTCGGAAGCGTGCTGAGCGAGGACATGGAAGCCCGGGAGCGAACCCGACAGACGTGAGGGGCAGCTACGCGATCGTCTTCGTGCTGGTGCTGCTGTCGTTCCTCGTCCAGGCGTCGGCGCCAGACGGCGACTTCACCCGGCTCGTCATCATCTGGCTTCAGGGAGCGACGCTCGTGTTCGCGGTGCGGATCGCCCGCGCCGATCAGCGGCCGATTCGACTGGCCGCCGCGGTCGCCCTGCTTGTCGGGATCGCCGCCCCGATCCTGTGGCTCGTACACGGCTCGATTCCCGACGGTGTCGCCGCGATCGCGACCGGCCTGCTCGTCGGGGTCGCGCCTCCGGTGATCGCTGCCGGCCTTGTACGCGACATACGTACCGACGGGCAGGTCACCGGAGAGACCCTGTCCGGCGTTCTGTCGATCTATCTGCTCGCCGGGATGTTCTTCTCGTTCTCGTTCGCGGCCGTGGGTGCGATCAGCGACGAGCCGTTCTTCGCGCAGGTCGCCGACCCGGGCCGCTCCGACTACCTCTACTTCAGCTACACGACGCTCACGACCACCGGCTTCGGCGACTTCACCGCCGCCACCGACCTCGGCCGCACGTTTGCCGTCGTCGAGGCGCTCGTCGGTCAGATCTACCTCGTCACGATCGTGGCGCTGATCGTGACCAACCTCCGGCCGAGGCGGCGGGCGGATAGCAAGGCGCCCGCCCCCTCGTCCGGAGATGACGCCTAGGCCGGCAGCGGCTGCAGGCCGAACTCGGTCCGGAACTCGTTCGTGTCGTGCAGGTGCGGGAACGGCTTCTCCGGCACCGGCACGCCGAGCTTCTCGCAGATGGGCTCCCAGCCGTCCACGCCGAGCTCCCAGACGATCAAGCGGTCCGGGTCGACCGTCTTCTTGATCGTCTCGATGCGGTTCCAGTACATCTGCCGCGTCCACTCCTTGTCCTTGAAGTTGCCCTGGAAGTCGCCTTGCCAGATCAGCTTCTCGATCACGCCCCATAGCTCGGGCGAGGGACCGTCGCGGTTCGCGTCCTGGGCGAGCTCGCCGGCCATCGCAGCTTCCTTCACGGCGAGGATCGTGTTCTCGCAGCTCTTGTAGAAGCCGTCGAAGTCGCGATAGTTGAGGAGCACGGCGGCGTCCGGGAACGCCTCGATGAGCTCCTCCCACCTCGAGGCGGCGGGCCAGTCGACGGTCGCCTCCCAGGGCTCGAACACCTCGTCCCAGTCGACGGGCTCGTTGTTCGCGATCTTGATCCAGTAAGAGAGGTCGCGGTCCCGGTTCTCACCCATGATCAGATCGATCATGTGGAACGTGGGCAGGCCGAGCTCCTCGAGGGCTCCCTTCAACGACATCGTGCCGGTGCGGCCGAAACCAACTCCGAGCAACTTCATGGAAATAGGTCCTCCACTTCTTGGGGGTTGGGCGCTGCGGCGCCCCATATGGGCCGGGTGCAGCCTATCCGGCCCGGCGCCCCGATCGAGGAGGAGGGCTAGGCCGAAGCGGCGGCCGGCCCGGCCGGGCGCTTCTCGGCCGGGTCCTCGGGCGGACCGTTCTCCTCCCACCAAGCGTTGATCGCCCCGATTGCGGGACCCATGATGAGGTTCTTCTGGAAGTTCTCGGTGTCATTCACGTTCGGGACCGGCGAGTCCGGGACCGGCACGTCAAGCAGCTCGCAGAGTGGCTCCCAGCCGTCCTTCGGATGCCAGACGAGCAGCCGATCCGACGGCACGGTGTCGATCACCGTCTGGTTCCAGCGCTCCATTGCCTCGCCCATCGCAGCGGGCTCGCCGTTCGTTCCCGCGAAGGCGCCGCGCTCGTCGCCCCAGTTCATCTCCGTCAGCAGGTCGATCCAGGCGGCGTAGAGCGGGTCGATGTGGTACTGGGCCCGCGCGAGGTGGTACATGAGGGTGTCGCCCATGAAGACCTGGGTGATCGTCTGCTCCATGCTGCGCACCCAGCTGTCGGCGTCGCGCACGCTCAGCAGCACCTTGGCGTCGGGATAGACCTCGATCAGCTCGCGCCAGTGGTAGGCGGCGGGCCAGTCGACGGTCGACTCCTTGCCCTCGAAGATCTCGTCCCAGTCGGCATTGCCGTCCAGGGCCGCGCGGTACTGCGGAACGCTCGTCGCGGGGTCGGACATCATGTCCCGCATGTGGTAACAGGGGAACCCGAGCATCTCGAGCGCGATCATCTGAGTCGTGGTTGCCGTACGCGGCAACCCGGCGCCAATCAGTTTCATTTGTCTCCTTGGCGTGGGGGTCGGGTCAGGCGCGGGGGCGCCCATTGGAGCGAGTGCAGGTTATCCGGCCTGCCCGACACCGGCGAAGCGGAGCTTACTTTCGGCCTGTCAGCAGGGAAATCGTCGCAGCCATCCCGCCGCCGATCACGAATCCGGCGACTGCAGCGCCGATCAGCGCATTGCGGCGGTTTTTCACGAGCTGCGCGCGCCAGTCTGTGACCTCGGCGACCTTCGAGCGCAGGTCCTCGACCGAGAAGGTGAGCTCGCGCCTCGTCTCCTCGATGGACGCACGGATCGTCTCCGGACTGCGCATCGGTGCTCCGTCAGCCATCTAGCGCGTGACCTCCTCGCCCTTCTCGAGCGTCCGCTTGACCTGATCGCGCTCGATCGTCTGCGATTCGAGCTCCGCGCGCGTCAGTTTGGCCTGCTCGATCGCCATGTCGGGCGTGGGCGGCGCGCCCTTCTGGAACAACCGGTAGGCGATGAAGCCGGCAATCGCGGCGAGAATGAACAGCAGCAGCGCGGTGATCCCGAAGCCTGGCCAGACGCTGTTCCAGTCGAACAGGTCGTTCAGGAACCATGCGAAGAAGTGGAAGAACATCGTCACGGCGAAGACGAGGAAAACGCCGGCGGCGGCCGCGATGCCGGCGCCCTTGCCGAGCTTCGTGACCTTGTCGGTGACCTCGGCCTTGGCGAGCTCGATCTCCTCGCGGACGAGCAGCGACGCCTTCTCTGAGACCTCGCCGACGATCTCGCCGAGCGACTTCTCAGCGGTGTCACGAGGCGGAATGCCGTTGCCGGGGCTCATCGCGCCAGGCGCCGCAGGACGAGGGCGAGCACCAGTCCGCCGGCGAAGGCCGCGCCGACGAAGGCCTCGGGCCGCTCGGCGAATGCGTCCTTGTCGTTGTGCTGGGCGCTCAAGGGAGACTCACCAAGCGGGCGATTACCCGCTGCGCCCTGATTGACACCCGTTGCCGGACCCGCACCCGCCCCAGTCGGTGGCGCTCCCGTCTCTCCAGCGGCCGTCCCGGCGGCCCGTGGGTCCGGGGCCGCGCCCTGCACGGCGGTGTCCTCGGCGGCGCCTTGGGCGGCGCCGGCGCTCGGCTCGTCGGCCATCAGTCGATGGGCGGGTCCTCGTGGAAGACCCGGACCCAGATCGCGGCAGCGAGCCTCGTCGCGACAATCGAGGTGAGCGCGCCGAGGCCGGCGAGCAGCCCGCTCCACATCAGGCGCTTGGACAAATCGTTGTTCACGGCGCCGGATTCAAGCAGACGCCGCCGCACTGCCCGGCCCCGCCGTCTCCAAGCCGCCGCAGATCGCCTCGACCACGAGGCCCTTGGCCTGCTCGTACTCCTCATCGGTCCGGGGCAGCACCTCGAAGATCCAGCCCGTGAGCAGCTGCTCTATCGCCCCGTAGAAGCACATGGCGGCGAACTCGGCGGGGATCGCGGGCTTGAACGAGCCGTCGGCGCGGGCCGACTCGACGATCCCCGCAATGCCCGAATAGGCCTCGCGGATCTTCTCCAGGTGGAGGGCGCCGAACGAGTTGGCCGCACGCGTGACCTCGACGATGATCACCTTCATCAGATCCGGATCGTGCCGGTAGGACTCGATGATGAAGCCGGCGACCCGATGCAGCTTCTCGCGCACGTCGAGGTCGCTCGCGTCGATCTCCGCGATCGCGTCGAGCATGATCTGCCAGCGCTCGAGGAAGAGCGTGTTGAGAATCTCCTCCTTGGAGTCGAAGTAGTGGTAGACGAGCCCGTAGGCCACGCCCGCCTCGTCCGCGACGTCCGACACGCGGCAGTGATGGAAGCCGCGCCGCGCGAACACGCGAACGCCCGCGTCGAGGATCAGCCTGCGCTTGTCGACCCCACCGTTCGACTTCGAAGCGGTGGCCACTAGGCGCCCATCCCCGCTGCGCGACCGCGCGCGGCGGCCCCGCTTCCCTCGAGCTCGCCCGGCCAGCGGTAGGCCGCGTCGACACGGTTCGCGAGGCTCGGGAGCTTCTCCCTGATCTCGTCCTGACGGGCGAGGTCGAGATCGGCGACGATCGCCGTCGCGCCCTCGGCGGGCGCGCGGGCCAGGACCTCGCCCCAGGGGTCGACGATCATCGAGTTGCCGTAGCTGTCGCCCTCGGGGCCGGGACGGTTGCCCTGGCCGGGCGCGATGACGAAGACCTGGTCCTCGATGGCCCGCGCCCGCAGCAGGATCTCCCAGTGGGCCTCGCCCGTGACGCGGGTGAAGTTCGCCGGGACGGTCACGATGCGAGCGCCCCTCAGCGCGAGGATCCGGTAGAGCTCGGGGAAGCGCAGGTCGTAGCACACCGAAAGGCCGAGGCCGACGCCGCCGGCGGTCTCGGATACGACGATCTCGTCCGCCGGCTCGGAGCTGTCGGACTCGCGGTACTCGACTCCGCCGACCTCCACGTCGAACATGTGGATCTTGCGGTAGACGGCCTTGAGCTCGCCGTCCGGGCCTACGTGAACGGAGGTGTTCGCGACTCGCTCTCGGCCCTCGCGACGCTCCGAGACCGAGCCCGCGACCAGATCGATCTCGAGCTCGCGGCCCAGCCCGCGCGCCCAGCTGACCGGGCGCCCATCGAGCGGCTCCGCGCCGGCGAGGTAGTCGCCGGTCGCGCCGCGGATGTCGAGCCGCTCGGGCAGGACAACCAACTCGGCGCCGTCCGCAGCGGCAGCGCGCACGAGCCGCTCGGCGGTCTCGAGGTTGCGCTCCGTGTCCACGGTCGATTCGAGTTGGACTGCGGCGGCCCGCATCGCTCCTCCAGCGTTGACTGACCAGTCAATCTGCAGTGTAACCGCTAGGGGCGAGCGTCGGGGGCGGGCAGCGGCCGCAATAGCATCCGCCGGCATGGCAACCGCGGCTGCGCTCTCGAGCACGGAGGCCCTGCCGGTCCGGGGTCCCGCCGTGCGTAGGCTCGGCCTGGCGTTGCCGCCCGAGCGGATGCCGCTCGTCCGGGATGGCCGGCCGCTCAAGCGCTGGTGCTACGTGGGCGTCTACACAGCGGAGCTCATGCTCTGCGTCGGCGAGGCCCACGTCGCCGGCCTGCCGAAGCGCTGGTGGGCGGTCGCGCTGCCGGACGGCACGCTCGTCGAGCGGACGACCATCCCGCGTGGCGGAGTCGAGCTCAGCCCCAGCCGGGTGCGCGTTGCCGCGCGCGCCCAATGCGGCACCGACGTGTCGATCGAGCTCGAGCTTGGCGACGCCGCGCCGATCGAGGTCGTCTCACCACACGGCGGCTCCTACATCTGGACGGCCAAGCGGGCGCCGGTCCAGGTCCGCGGAGAGGTGCGCGTGGGCAGCGAGCTATTCAGTTGTCACGGCGAGCACGGCTTCATCGACGAGTCCGCCGGCTACCACGCACGCCGCACCGCATGGCGCTGGTCCGCCGGCATCGGGCGCAGCGGCGACGGCCGCGCGGTCGCGTGGAATCTCGTCGACGGCGTGCACGACGGCCCGGAGGGGAGCGAGCGCACGGTCTGGATCGACGGCGAGCCGCACGAGGTCGCGCCGCAGCTGTTCGCCGCGGATCTCTCACGGGTCGGCGACCTCACCTTCGAGCGCTGGTCCGCGCGCGAGCACTCGATGTCGCTCGGCCTCGCGCGGAGCCGTTACGTGCAGCCGTTCGGGAAATTCAGCGGCGCGCTCCCAGGCGGACTCAGCGGCGGACTCAGCGACACGCTGCCCGGCGGGCTCGAGCTCGCCGAGGGCTATGGGGTTATGGAGGACCACGACGTCCGCTGGTAGGCCCCTGGGTGGCGTACTGGGCGACATGGCGCGATGATCCCGGGCGCCGTGCGACACGTGGGTGACGAGGGTTACGAGAGTGAGACAAGATGCTGAAAATCGGGCTGCTGGCGCTCGCACTCGGCTTCGCCCAGGCCCAGCCCGTGCAGCCGGCGCCGGAGCCGGTCCGATTCACGGTCGCCGCATCCGGTGACTTCCTGATCCACACGCCGGTCGCGGCGCGTGCTCTTGCGCTCGGGGGCGGCTCGACCTACGATTTCGCGCCGCTGTTCGATCCGGTCAAGCGCCACATCGCGGGCGCCGACCTCGCGCTCTGCCATGTGGAGACCCCGCTCGTCCCCGGCGCGGTGCAGGGCTACCCGAGCTTCCGCACGCCGCCGGGCCTTGCGCGCTCGATCAGGAGGGTGGGCTGGGATGCCTGCAGCACCGCCTCGAACCACACCCTCGACGCCGGCCAGTACGGAATCGGGACCACCCTGCGCGCCCTAGATCGCGCCGGCATCCCGCACTTCGGCAGCGCGCGCTCCCAGGCCGAGAGCCGGCGCATCCCGTTGCTCGACGTCAAGGGCCTCGAAGTCGCCTTCCTCGCGTACACGGGCATCTCGAACGGGCAGGCGGTCCCGCACCCGTGGAGCGTCAGCTGGGAGAGCCCTGGCCGGATCGTGCGCGACGCGCGGCGAGCGCGGCGCAAGGGAGCGGACCTGGTGATCGTGAACATGCACTGGGGCGCCGAGTACGTGCACGAGATCACCGGCGACCAGGCCGCGCTCGCGGACCGGCTCACGAAGTCGCGCGCGATCGACGCGATCGTCGGCCAGCATGCCCACGTCGTCCAGCCGATTCGCCGGGTGAACGGCAAGCCGGTCGTCTTCGGCGAGGGCAACCTCGTGTCGAACCAGACCGCCGCCTGCTGCCCGGCCGCGGCGCAGTACGGGTTGATCGCGCTCATCGATTTCAAGGTGCCGCCCGGTGCGCGTCCGCGGGCATCGCGGATCCGCTACGTGCCGACCTGGGTGAGCCATCCGGACTACAGCGTCGTTCCCGCGAAGCCGAGGACGGCCGCTTGGAGCAGCACGGTCGGCATCGCCGGCAGGCGGCCGGGGATCCGCCCGCTGCGTCCATAGGACACTAAGACCGTCCCGGGCCGGCGTCGTTAAACGCGCGCCGCGCGCTGGCGCTGCAGCTCCGCCACGAGGGCCTTCTGGTGGAGCGCAGCCATCAGTTCACCGAGCGGCTCGAGGCCGCGGCCGATCAACTCAACGGCGCTATCCGCGTCCATCTCGCCCGCCAGCCGGTCCAGCAGTACCTCGACCTCCTCCTTGACGAGCTGCTCGAGCGCGCTCTTGTAACGGAGCGTGTCGTAGACGGTGAAGCCGATCCGCTCGTCGTAGCCGCCCGCGCGGAAGCGGCTGATCGCCGCGACGATCTCCACGTCGCGGGGGCCGTAGCCGCGCGAATTGGGAGCGAGCACCTCCAGCTCGCGAAGACGGTCGAGCGCCTCCTGCGGGATGTCGTAGCGGCGCCGGAGCTCCGCGGCCGAGATGCGCGACTGCTCGCCGGCGAGCGCGCGCTCGAGGATGCGGTCCTCGAGCTCGACGAGCGCGCGCGTTCGCTCGGGGTCCTCGTCGAGCATCGACTTGATGACCTTGAGCGGCATGAAGCGCTCCTCCTGGAGCTGCTTGATGAGCTTGATGCGCTCGACGTACTCCGGCGGGTACCAGGCCATGTTGCGCGAGGTCTTGACGATGTCGGTGCCCTCGCCCAGGAGGCCCTCGCGCAGGTAGTGCTTGATCGTGCCCGCGCTGACGCCGCTCGCCTCGGCGAGCTCCTTCATCTTCAGCAGCCCGTTCCCACTCACGCCATGAAGCTCCCGCGCGCCCCCGCGCTCGGGCCCGCCACCGCTCCGGTCTCCTCGAGCACGCCGACCTCCTCGGCGCTGTAGCCGAGCGTCGTCAGCACCTCGCGTGTGTGCTCGCCGAGCTCCGGGCCGGGGCCGGCGGGCGCGCCGGGCGTGCGCGACAGCTTGACCGGCACCCCGAGCAGCTTCACACCGTCGGTCCCCGGCTGGTCGAGCTCGACGACCATCTCGCGTGCCCGCACGAGCTCCGAGTCGAGCGCCTCGCCCAGGTCGAGCACCGGCTCGAGGCAGCAGTCGTGCTGCTCGGCGAACTCGTGCCACTCGGCGCGCGTGCGCTCCAGGAAGATGCGCTCGATCTCGGCGTGCGCCTCCGAGCCCGGGCGCTCGAACTGCTTCTCGATCAGGTCCTCGCGCCCCACCCCGCGGCACCACTCCTGCCAGAACTTCGGCTCGAGCGCGCCGAGCGTCACCCAGCCGTCCTTGCAGGCATAGGGCCGGTAGCAGACGAGGCCGCCGCTCAGCTCGCCCTCGCCGCGCGCCGGGACGACGCCGTCACAGAGGTAGCGCGCCGCCACCATTCCGAGCCAGGAGAGCGCCCCGTCGAACATCGACACGTCGACGAGCTGGCCCTCGCCGCTGCGCTCGCGCTCGCGCAGCGCGGCGAGGATCCCGAAGGCCGCCATCAGCGAGCCGCCGCCGATGTCGGCGATCTGGCCGGCGGCCTGAACGGGCGGCCCGCCCGGCTCGCCGGTGAGCCCGAGCAGGCCCCCGAGGCCGAGATAGTTCATGTCGTGGCCAGAACGGCCGGTGTAGGGCCCGTCCTGGCCGTAACCGGAGATCGCGCAGTAGACGAGCGCGGGGTTCTCCTCGCGGAGCCGCTCGTAGCCGACCCCGAGCCGCTCCATCACGCCCGGGCGGAACGATTCGAGCAGCACGTCGTACTCGCGCACGAGCCGCAGCAGCACCTCGCGGCCGGCCTCCTCCTTCAGGTTCAAGCGGATCGAGCGCTTGCCGCGGTTGAGCGAGAGGAAGAGCGCCGAGCGCGCCGTCTCCTCGGCGCCCGCGTGGTAGGGCGGCGACCAGCGCACGTAGTCGCCGGCGCCGGTGTCCTCGACCTTCAGCACCTCGGCGCCGAAGTCCGCGAGCAGGAGCGAGCAGAAGCCGCCGGGCAGCAGCCGTGACAGGTCGAGCACGCGGACGCCTTCGAGCGCGCCGCTCACTCGGCGGCCTCGCTCGACTCGATCGGGTGGGCGAAGAGCTCGCGGCGGGTGACCGGCTCGTGCAACGGCGTGCCGAGCAGCTCGCGCGCCTCCTCGACCGTCGCGACGCGCCGCCCCGTGTCCTCGACGATCCGGCGGGCGCGTGCGATCAGCTCGCCGTTCGAGCGCGCCATCTCCCCGTCCGGCAGGTAGAAGTTGTCCTCGAGCCCGACGCGCACGTTGCCGCCGAGCGCGGCCGCCGAGGCCACGAGCCGCCACTGGTCGCGGCTGATCCCGATAACGCCCCAGTTGTTCGGCCCCTCCGAGCCGCCGGGGATCTGGTCGGCCATGTGCGCGAGGTTGCGCGGCGTCGGGCGGATGCCGCCGGTGACCCCCATGACGCACGAGATCTGCAGCGGCTCCTCGAGCAGCTCCATGTCGATCAGCGGGTCGAGGTTCGCCACGTGGCCCGAGTCGAAGCACTCGTGCTCGGGCCGGATGCCGAGCTCGCGCATCGCGGTCACGAACTCGACGATCGTGTCGAACGAGTTCTCGAACACCGTCTTGAACACGAAGTCCTTGCGCGAGCGCGAGTACTTCGCGTAGTTCATCGAGCCCATGTTGAGCGCGGCAACGTCCGGCCGCAGCTCGCGCAGGTAGGCGATCCGCTTCTCGATCGGCACCCCGATCGCACCGGTCGAGTAGTTGACGATCACGTCGTCGACGGCATCGAGGATCGCGTCCGTGATAGCCCGGAAGTCCTCGACCTCGTACGACGGCACGCCCTCCGGTGTGCGCGCGTGGATGTGGATCATCGACGCGCCCTCGCCGACCGCCCGGCGCGCCTCCTCGGCGTACTCCTCGGGGGTGTACGGGATCGCCGGGCACTGCTCGCGGTTGGCGACGGCGCCCGAGATCGAGCAGGTGACGATGCAGGGGTCCTCGAAGCGGCTCATACCGGCATGACCCCGTGCCGCTTCCAGGGCCGCTGAACGCGCTTCGTCTCCGCCATCTCGAGCGCGCGGATCACGGTGGGGCGCGTCTCGCGCGGGTCGATCACGTCGTCGATCAGGGCGTTGCCCGCGGCGATGTAGGGGTCGATCGTCTTGCGGATGCCCTCGATCATCTGCGCCCGCGTCGCGTCGGGGTCGTCGGACGCCTCGATCTGCTTGCGGAAGATGATGTTGACGGCGCCCTCGGGGCCCATCACGGAGATCTCGGCGGACGGCCAGGCGACGATCAGGTCGGGCTCGTAAGCCTTGCCGCACATCACGTAGTAGCCCGCCCCGTAGGCCTTGCGGATCACGACCGTGACCTTCGGGACGGTAGCCCGCGAGACCGCGTAGAGCATCTTCGCGCCGTGGCGGATGATGCCGGCCTGCTCGACCTTCGTGCCGACCATGAAGCCGGGCACGTCCATCAGGAAGAGCAGCGGGATCCCGTACGCGTCGCAGAGGTTGATGAAGCGCGCCGCCTTGTCGGCGGAGTCGTTCTCGAGGATGCCGCCGAGGTGGCGAGGCTGGTTCGCGACGATCCCCACGGGGCGGCCGCCCATGCGGGCGAGGCAGGTGATGATCGTGCGCGCCCAGCGCGGCTTCAGATCGAACCACTCGCCGTCGTCGACGATCCGCCGGATCACGTCGTACATGTCGTACGGATGACGCGGCGACTCGGGGAGGATGTCGAGCAGGTCGTCGTCCATGCGCTCGACCGGGTCGGCCGGCTCGCGCCGCGGCGGCGGCTCCTCGCAGTTCTGCGGGAAGTGCGACAGGTAGCGCTTGATCGCGTCGATGCACTCCTCGTCCGAGTCCACCTCGAGGTCGCCGACGCCCGACACGCGCGTGTGGATGCGCGAGCCGCCGAGCTCCTCCTGCGTCACGTCCTCGCCCGTTACGGCCTTCGTCAGATGCGGCCCGGCGAGCGCCATCGAGCCGCGCCCCTTGACCATCGGGACGAAGTCGGCGAGGCCCGGGATGTAGGCGGTGCCGGCCGCGCACGGGCCCATCAGCGCGGCGATCTGCGGCACCACCCCGCTCATCACGACCTCCTCGCGGAACAGGTGGCCCGAGCCCGCGAACAGCGAGCCGGCGGCCTCCTGGATGCGCGCACCCGCCGAGTCGAGCAGCCAGATCAGCGGGATCCGCTTCTGGAGGGCGAGCTCGCGCAGCCGGCTGACCTTCATCTCGCCGGTCATGCCCATCGAGCCGGCCATCACGGTGAAGTCGTAGGCGGCCACCGCCACGAGCCGCCCGTCGACCTTGCCGTAGCCGGTGATCACGCCGTCGGCAGGCGCCTCCTTGCCCTCCATCGCCCGCTGCGAGAAGTGCGGGCCCGCGTGGATGCCGAGCTCCGTGAACGTGCCCTCGTCGATCAGCAGGGCGAGGCGCTCGCGGGCGGTCAGCTTGTCCTGCTCATGCTGGCGAGCGATCTTCTCCTCGCCGCCGCCGAGCCGGGCCGACCGGCGCCGCTCCTCGAGGTCCTCGACGAGCGAGCGAAGCGAAGGCCTGGCGACGAGCGTGTCGGCTGCTGCGCGTTCAGTGGTTGCCATAAGTAGGAAGTCCTACTTCCTACTTTGAAGCATCGGCCGCCAGCTGGTCAAGCAGCGGCTCGAGGACGTGCGTGACCGTCTCGGTCGCGGCGATGCGCTCCTGCTCCGCCTCGGGAACCTCGAAGGCGGTGATCTCGATGCCCGCGAGCTCACAGTCCTCCAGCACCGAGTCGAGCAGGTCGTAGAGCCGGTCGGGGTGCAGCCCGCCGGGCGCCGGCACGGCAGCCGGGAAGTGCTCGGGATCGATCACGTCGAGGTCGAGGTGGATGAAGACGAGCGCGCCGTCGAGCGCGTTCTTCACGGCCACGAGCGTCTCCACCGTGCTCGCGCCGATCACCGTCGCGGGGCTCGCCTCGAGCAGCTCGCGCTCGCCCGCGTCGAGGTCACGGATCCCGGCGAGCACCACCTGCTCGGACGGCACCGAGTCGGCGAGGCCGGAGTCCCAGACGCCGCAGGCGGCCGCCAGGGACATGCCGCCGAGGTAGCCGCTGCCGGTGGTGTCCGGTGTGTTGAAGTCGCCGTGGGCGTCGAGCCACAGCAGACGAGCGTCGGGGCGGTTGCGGATGACCGCGGGCAGGGTCGTGGCCGCCACCGAGCAGTCCGAGGCGACCATCACCGGCAGGTCACCGGCCGCCAGCGCGTCGTCGATCTGCCCGCCCGCCTCGAGCAGGCAGCCGCGCGACTCGCGCAGGTCGTCCTCGAAGCGCGTCTCGCGCACCTCGGCGCCGCTGCCGATGTAGCGCGGCTCGACGCCGAGCGCCTCGCCGAGGAGCGGCGCGAGCAACTCGACCCCGCGGGGCGCACCCGGAAAGCGGTCCGCCGTCCGGCAGCGCATCGCGATCAGCGAGACGCCCACCCGCTCAGCGCCCCGTCCAGTGCGGCTCGCGCTTCTCGAAGAAGGCCTTAACGCCCTCCTGGATGTCCTCGGTCGTGAAGGCGATCGAGAGCTGCGAGCGAAGGAAGTCGAGGGCGTCCTCGAAGGGCATGTCGAGCTGGCGGTACATCGCGTCCTTGCCGAGCTTCATCAACACGGGCGATTTGCCGGCGAGCTTGACCGCCCACTCGTCGACCGCAGCCTCGAACTCGTCCGCCGGCACGACCTTGTTGACGATCCCCGCCGCCAGCGCCTCCTGCGCCGAGATGCGCTCGCCGAGCAGCAGCAGCTCGTTCGTCTTCTTGCGCGGCACGTTGCGGTAGATCAGCGCCATGATCATGAACGGAAAGACGCCCACGTTGATCTCTGGGGTGCCGAACGTCGCGCCCTCGCGCGCCACGATCAGATCGCAGCTGAGCGCGAGGCCGAGCGCGCCGGCGAGCACGTGACCGTTGGCCGCGCAGATCGTCGGCTTGCCGAGCTGCATGATCGTGCGGAACAGGCGCGGGAAGCGCTCGGTGCCGAAGTGCTTGTGCACGAGCGCGACGTCGCCGGCGAACTGGTCGAGGCTGCCGCCCGCCGAGAAGACCTTGTCGTGCGTCGAGGTGAGCACGACGCAGCGCACGCGCTCGTCTTCGCGGGCCGACTCGAACGCATCGATCAGGTCGGAGAGCAGCTGATTCGAGAGGGCGTTGCGCGTGTCCGGCTGGTTGAGTGCGACGGTCGCAACGCCGTCTGCGCGCACGTCGTAGAGAATCGTCTCGTAGGGCACGCGGCCGAGTTCTACTACCGTGGCGGCAGGACCGCACTGAGGAGGCCTGATGTTCAAGACGATCGTCGTCGGCACCGATGGCTCGAGCACGGCGGACATAGCCGTGGCCAGGGGGGCGGAGCTCGCCCGCCTGACCGGTGCGACGCTGCACATCGTGAGCGCCTACACCCCGACGGCTGCGCGCGTCGTGGGTGAGAAGGCCAGCGGCGAATATTCGATCGGCCCGGACTTCAAGGTCGACGCGGTACTCGCCGGGACGATCTCGAACCTCCGTGCCGAGGGCATCGAGATCAGCAGCCACGCCCCCAAGGGCGACCCCGCCGACGCGATCGTGGAGGTCGCCGTGCGCGAGGGCGCCGACCTGATCGTGCTCGGCAGCAAGGGCATGCAGGGCGCGCGGCGCGTCCTCGGCAGCATCCCGAACAAGGTGTCGCACCGCGCGCCGTGCGACCTGCTGATCGTCGCGACGACCTAGCCGGGCGGCGGCATCCAGGCCGCCCTCATGTCGACGCGCTCGCCGCGGAAGGGAACCCCCTCCGCCTCGAGCAGCAGCCGCTGCCGCTCGCCCTGCGCGAGCGTCCCGTCCGCCCGCACAACGCGCTGCCAGGGCACGTCCGGGTCGTGGCAGGACGCGAGCACGGAGCCGGCGAAGCGCGGCGCCGCGGGTGACAGGTCGCCGTAGGTGGTCACGAAGCCCTCCGGGACCGAGCGCACCAGCCGCAGCACCTCGGCGGCCCGGCGCTCGTTCAAAGCGCCGTGACCGCGTCCTGGATGGGCACGTCGCCCTCGAGCAGGTCGAACGTGACGCCGATCGTGTTGGGCGCCGCGAGCACCGCCGCGAGTGTCGCGGCGACGTCGTCGCGCGTCACGGAGCCGCTGCCGATGTCCAAGCCGGCGCGGATGCGCCCGGTCCCCGGGTCGTTCGTCAGCCGTCCGGGCCGGACGACCGTGAAGGCGAGCCCGCTGCGAGCCACCTCGGAGTCCGCCTCGGCCTTGGCGTCGTAGTAGGGGCGCATCTCAGGCGCGGCGCTCCCCGGGTCTGAGGCTCCGATCGCACTCACCATCACATAGCGGTCTATGCCGAGGCGCTGCGCGGCGTCGATCAGCTTGACGGCTGCGCCGAGATCGACCGTCTGCTTGCGCGCCGGCCCGCTTCCCGGTCCCGCCCCGGCGGCGAACACGATCGCGTCGGCGCCCTCGACGAACGGCGCGAGGTCGTCCTCTGCCTCCATGTCAGCCAGTACCGGCTCGGCGCCGCGCGCCTCCAGATCCTGCCCGTGATCCGGGTTGCGGATGATGCCGCGCACGCGCTCACCGCGCCCGCTCAGCTGCTCGAGCAGCCGCAACGCGATCTGACCATGCCCTCCTGCGACCACCACGTCCATGGCGTCAGAGTACGGACCGGCCCTGGGCGGCGCGCGGCAGGCGGGGCGTAGGGACCTTGTAATTGGGTAGGCCTCAAGGATCATGCTGCGCGCCGCCACGCTGTTTGCCCTGCTAATGCTCGTTTTCGCCGCCCCCGCCACCGCGGTGGACGGCCCGGCGCCCGGGGCACCAGGGCAGAAGGCGGTCTGGACCGAGGCCGACAAGGACGGCTTCGGCACCGCCACCAGCCTGCGCAGCGAGACCTGGCTGACGCTCGACGACGGGCGCCTGACCGAGGTCTACTACCCCGATCTCGGCACGCCCGCGCTGCGCGATCTCCAGCTCGTCGTGTCGGACGGCCGCACCTTCACGGAGCGCGAGCAGGACGCGACCGAGCAGCGCGTGCGCCTGCTCGACCCGAAGAGCCTCTCGTACCGGCAGGTCAACACCGACCGCGACGGGCTCTACCGGATCGTCAAGACCTATACGACCGACCCTGCGCGGAGCACCGTGCTCGTGCACGTCGAGTTCCGCGCGCTCACGCGTCGTCCGCTCAGGCTGTACGTGCTGCACGACCCCGCGCTCTCGAACAACGGCAATGACGACTCGGGCGCCTCGCGCGCCGGCGGCCTCGTCGCCTGGGACTCCGCCGCGGCCAGCGCGCTGCTTACCGACGCGCGCTTCCGGCGCACCTCGAGCGGCTTTCTCGGCACGAGCGACGGCTGGACGGACCTCTCCGCCGACCACCGCATGAACCGCCGCCACGAGCTGGCGACGGGCGGCAACGTCGTCCAGACCGCTCGCACCAACCTGAACGGCGAGCGGCGCGACGAGATGAC
The DNA here is from genome assembly GCA_963827065.1 of uncultured Thermoleophilaceae bacterium. Taxonomy (GTDB): domain Bacteria; phylum Actinomycetota; class Thermoleophilia; order Solirubrobacterales; family Thermoleophilaceae; genus JACVRW01. Next base: position 134,199 of record CAWGZM010000010.1, read on the forward strand.
GCTCGCCCTCGGCTTTGGCGCCGACCGCGGCGAAGCGATCGACACTGCGCGCGCATCACTCGAGCGCGGCTTCGACGGCGCCGCCCGCGCGTATGACCGCGGCTGGCACGACTACGTCGACGGACTCAAGGCGCGCCCCGCGAGCGCGCGTGCCCACGGCCCGGCCTACTGGGTGTCGGCGATGGTGCTCGCCGCTAGCGAGGACAAGCGAAACCGCGGCGCCCACATCGCCTCGCCGAGCATGCCCTGGGCCTGGGGCCTGCTGACGATCGAGGAGCCCTCGGCCGCGTACCACCTGGTCTGGCCGCGCGACCTCTATCAGGTGGCCACCGCACAGCACGCGCTCGGCGACAGCGCCGCGGCGAACCGGCTGCTCGACTTCACGTTCGAGCGCCAGCAGAAGCCCGACGGCTCGTTCCCGCAGAACACGCGCGTCGACGGGACGCCGAACTGGACGAACCTGCAAATGGACGAGGTCGCGCTGCCGATTGTGCTCGCCTGGCAGCTGCGCCGCTTCGAGCCGGACCTGTACGAGAACCACGTGAAGAAGGCGGCCGATTTCATCGCCGCCAACGGCCCCTACACGCCGCAGGAGCGCTGGGAGAACCAGAGCGGCTGGTCGCCCGGCACGATCGCGGCCGAGATCGCCGGTCTCGTCTGCGCGGCCGACATCGCGCGCCGCAACGGCGACACCGCGTCCGCACAGCGCTGGGAGCTGCTGGCGGACGAGTGGGAGGCGCAGGTCGATGCCTGGACCGCCACGTCGAACGGCCCCTACGACCCGAAGCCGTACTACCTCCGGCTCACGAAGCCGCAGCAGGAGGAGCCGCCGGCGAACCCCGATCCGAACCTGGGCACGACCTACTCGATCGGTGACGGCGGCCCGTCGGCCGCCGACCAGCGGAGCGTGGTCGACCCGAGCTTCCTCGAGCTGGTGCGCCTTGGCGTCAAGCCCCACGACCACCGGACGGTGCTGAACACGCTGAAGGTCGTCGACGAGCAGCTGGGCGTCGACACGCCGAACGGCCGCTTCTGGCACCGCTTCAACTTCGACGGCTACGGCGAGACCCCGACGGGCGGCCCCTGGGTCCTGTCCGACCCGGACACGTTCAAGACCATCGGGCGCATCTGGCCGATCTTCGCCGGCGAGCGCGGCGAGTACGAGCTGCTCGCGGGCGACCGCCGCGCGGCCGCCGGCCGGCTCGGCTCGATGGCCGGTGCGGCCAACGAGGGCTGGATGATCCCCGAGCAGGTCTGGGACGAGAACCCGCCCTCCGGCCGGCCGGGCTTCGCACCCGGGGAGGGCACCCTCTCGGCGACGCCGCTCGCGTGGTCGCACGCCCAGTTCATCCGCCTGGCCTGGTCGCTCGACGCGGGCCGGCCGGTGGAGCAGCCGCGCGTCGTGGCCTGCCGCTACGCCGGCTGCTGAGCGAGCATCGGGTAGCAGGGCCCGGACACGCCGAGCGCCTCGAGCAGGTACAGCCAGATCTCGCTGCGCGTCGGGAAGGCCGGGATCGCGTGGAAGAGCCGCTCGAGCGGCACCTCGCCGATGACGGCGATCGTCGCCGCCTGTAGGAACTCGGCGACCTCGGGGCCGGTGAAGGTCGCGCCGACGATCACGCGCCGATCCTCGTCGACTACCAGGCGAGTGGTGCCGCGCGCGTCGTCACGGCCGTAGAAGGATGCGCCCGCCGCCGACTGGGTCGGCACGTCGACGACGCGGACGTTGAGGCCGGCGCGCTCGGCGGCGGCGTACGTGTAGCCGACGGCCGCGACCTGGGGATCGGTGAAGATCACGCGCGGCGAGTGCTCGCCGTCCGAGACCAGGCAGGTGCTGTCCTCGCCGAGGATCACGTCCGCCGCGACGCGCGCCTGGTACTTGCCCATATGTGTGAGGAGGGCGCGGCCGTTGACGTCGCCGACCGCGTATAGCCAGTCGTTCGCGCGCATCGAGTCGTCGACCTCGATCGGCTTGCCCGGCTCGAGCCCGACGGTCTCGAGCCCGATGTCCTCGCTGTTGAGCCGGCGGCCCGTCGCCACGAGCAGCTGATCTCCGCGCAGGGGACCGGCCGGGCCGTCGAGCTCGACGACCACGTCGCCGTCCTCGACGCGCACCGCGGACGCCAGCACGCCGAGGTGGACCTCCACGCCCTTCTCCTGCAGCGCCTCGCGGACATCCTCGCTCGCGAACGGCTCCTCACGCCCGATCAGCCGGTCGCCGCCCTCGACGAGGCTCACGTTGCTGCCGAAGCTCGTGTACGCCTGCGCCATCTCGACGCCGACCACGCCGCCACCGAGGATCACGAGCCGCTCTGGCACCTCCTTGGCTGTGGTGGCCTCGCGGTTGGTCCATGGCTTCATGTCATCGAGGCCCGGGATCGGCGGGATCAGCGGCGCCGAGCCGGTCGCGACGATCACCGCGCGCCGGGCCACCAACGTTTCGTCGCCGGCCTGGACCCGGCGCTCGCCGTCGAGGCGTCCGGGGGCGCGGACGATCGTGACGCCGCGGTCCTCGAGCCAGGGCTCCATGTGGGAGTCGTCGAGGCCGTGGATGATCTCGTCCCGGCGGTCGAGCACCGCGCGGACATCGAGGTCGCCGGTGACCGCCTCGCGCACGCCCGGGATCCGGCGTGCCTCGGCGAGCAGCTCGCCGGGGCGCAGCATCGCCTTCGAGGGCATGCAGGCGTAGAAGGAGCATTCGCCGCCGATCAGATGTGGCTCGACTATCGCGACGTCGAGACCCGCCTCCCCCAGCCGGCCCGCGGCGACCTCGCCGGCCGGCCCGGCGCCCAGGATGATCACGTCGAATTCGCGCTCGCTCATGGCGCCACGGTATCGCCAGGCCGCGATCCGTTACACGACCCGTCCCGCGTGGAAAGTAGGAAGTGCCACTGTTTACTTTTTCCCAAGCGGGCGTTAGCTTGCGTGCATGGCCACTCGGGATGCGCTCCTCAAGCCGGATCACGGCGCCCGCCGCGGGCACTTCATCTTCACCGACGAGCACGACCAGCTGCGCGAGTCGATCCGCTCGTTCGTCGTGAAGGAGCTCGCGCCGCACGCCGAGGAGTGGGAGGAGACGACCTTTCCCGACTCGGTCTTCCGGCGCATGGGCGAGCTCGGCTTCCTCGGCCTCTCCTATCCGGAGGAGTACGGCGGCCAGGGCGGCGACTACTTCTGCAACATCGTGCTCGCCGAGGAGATGTCGCATGCTCGCTCGGGCGGCCTCGCCATGGGCGTGGCGGTCCACACCGACATGGCGACGCCGCCCGTCTTCCTGTTCGGCAGCGAGGAGCAGAAGCAGGAATGGCTGGTGCCCGCCATCCGCGGCGAGAAGATCGCCTGCCTCGGCATCACCGAGCCGGACGCCGGCAGCGACGTGTCGGGCATCAAGACGCGCGCCGTCCGCGACGGAGACGAGTGGGTCATAAACGGCTCCAAGACCTACATCACGAACGGCCACCGGGCCGACTTCATCGTGCTCGTGACGAAGACCGATCCGGACGCCGGCTACGACGGCTTCTCGCTCTTCCTCGTGCCGATGGACACCCCTGGCGTGATCCGCGAGAAGAAGCTCGAGAAGCTCGGCATGCACTCGAGCGACACGGCGCTGCTTGCCTTCCAGGACGTACGCGTGCCGGCAGACGCGCTGCTCGGTCAGGAGGGCAAGGGCTTCTACCACATCATGTGGGAGCTCCAGGGGGAGCGCCTGATCGGCGCCGCGGGCTGCGTGGCGGGCGCTCAGCGCTGCTTCGACCGCACGCTCGAGTACGCCGGTGAGCGCTCCGCCTTCGGCCGTCCGATCGGCAAGTTCCAGGCGATCCGGCACAAGTTCGCCGACATGGCGACAAAGATCGAGGCCGGCCGGGCGCTGACGTACACGACGGCCTGGCGCTTCGCGAACGGCGAGTACCCCGTGCGCGAGATCTCGATGGCGAAGCTCTACACGGCGCGCATGGCCTGCGAGGTCGTGGACGAGTGCCTGCAGATCCACGGCGGCGCGGGCTACATGAAGGAGTACGGGATCGAGCGCGCCTGGCGCGACATGCGCCTGAACCGAATCGGCGCCGGCACGGACGAGGTGATGCTCGACGTGATCGGGCGGTCGTACGGGCTGTAGCGGGCCGCCCGAAACGCAAAACGCACCCCAGCAATGGGGTGCGCTTGCGTTTCAATTGGCGTCAGGCGGCGTTGATGGCCGCCCTATCGGACGGTCTAGTTGAAGTCGATGACCTCATCGTTCACCGTGATGTCGTCGACGAAGGTCTCACCGGCGTCGCCCAGGGCGCAGCCCGCGGTGACCGCGATCGTCTTGACGTGCTTGTTGCCCGCCATCGTGAGCGCCTGCTTCCAGCTCAGCTGGCTCGAGTTGCCCGCGTCGTCGTTCCAGCGCACGGTCGAGCCCTCGCCCTTGACGTGGTAGGTGACCATCCGGCCGGTCTCCTCGCCGCCGTCCTGCGAGCTGGGGTCGAACAGGATCGAGCCGTGGTTCGTCGTCGTGACCTTCATGTAGGTCTGCCCCATGTCCGTCGCCTTGGCCTTGAACGACAGGTTCTCGATCTCCGAGACCTTGAGGTTCTGCGGGTAGCTCTTGATCTGGGCCCAGGCAAGCTGGGTCGGCACACCGAGGCGCGCCACGCCGTCGGCAACCGAGACCTCGCCGGTCGCGGCATAGGGATCGCTGTCGCACGAGCCGCTGATGCGGTCGTAGCGGACACCGTCGCGGCCGTCCTTGCCGTCATTACCATTCGAGCCGTTGTCACCCTTGGCACCGGTCGCGCCCGTGTCGCCACGGTTACCCTTGGCGCCGTCGACTCCGTTGGCACCGGCCGCACCGTCGAGGCCATTGGCTCCGTTGGCGCCGGTTGCGCCGTTGGCGCCGGGCTTGCCGGCCAGCTTGACCTTCGCCTGCAGCGCCGGCGACAGATCACGGACCTTGATCGTGCCGTCCTTGATCTGCGCCGAGGTGATCAGCGATGCGGCAGTCGCGCTGGTGGCACCGACGCCGAGCGCGACCAACGCGCAGACGGCAACCGTCTTGATGACCTTCATCTAAAGCTCCATTCGAGATTGGTTGACCCTGGCGAACGCCAGGCGGCACGACCACTGGCAAATGGGTCGGTCGTCCCGTCCGGATTCGTCAGCGGCCGGTCAGCTGGGGCGCTGGCAGGGTCCACTGCAACAGGCCGAAAGGGCCGTGCCGACGGGCACTGAGTGGCTCGTTGTTGACGAGATGCTAACAGTGTTCTTGACGTATCGCCAACAACATTTAGGCTGGCCTTATGAGCTCGAGTCGCCCTGGCGATAGTCGCCGTCAGCGCAGCACGCGTGAGCGCGGCGATAGCGTGCGCGCATGTCGATCACGATCGAGATCGACCGCTCGCAGCGGCTCGACCAGGGCGCGGCGAACGGGCACAACCGCTGGCACCCCGGTCTCGCCCCGGTCGCACAGGTCGAGCCCGGCGACACGGTCATGTTCGAGATCCGCGACTCGCGCGACCGCGCGATAACGCGTGATTCCACGCACGCGGACCTGCTCGACGTTCCCGCGCTCGCCCATCCGCTGACCGGGCCGGTCGAGGTGCTCGGCGCCGAGCCCGGCGACGTGCTCGAGCTCGAGGTGCTCGGCTACGAGACGGACGACTTCGCCTGGACGGCGATCTTCCCTGGCTCGGGCTTCCTCGCCGACGTCTTCTCTGACCCGTTCCTCGTCACCTGGGAGCTCGCGGGCGGCGTGGCGCGCTCCGAGCAGCTGCCCGGGGTGGCCGTTCCGGCGTGCACGCACGCCGGCGTGATCGGCGTGGCTCCCTCGCCCGAGCTGTTCGAGCGCGCGCTCAGGCGTGAGCTGCAGCTGGCTGAGCGCGGCGGCCGCGTGCATCTCCCCGACCCCGCCCATGCCTGGCCGCCCGAGGTCGCGGACGGGCTGCGCACCTATCCCCCGCGCGAGAACGGCGGCAACATCGACATCCGCGACCTCGGCCCGGGCGCGCGCCTGTGGCTGCCCGTGCACGTGCCGGGTGCGCTCCTCTCGGCGGGCGACCTGCACTTCGCCCAGGGCGACGGCGAGGTATGCATCTCGGCGATCGAGACCGGCGGCAGCGCGACCTTCAGGGTCTCGCTCGGCAGCCCGGGCGACTGGCGCCCCACCTATCCGGCCTACGAGGCGCCGCCTCGGCCCGAGCGCCCGGTGTTCTCCACGACGGGCATTCCACTCGACGACGCAGGCGGGCAAGGCGATCTCGACCTCAACCTCGCCACGCGGCGCGCGCTGCTCGAACTGCTCGGCTGGCTCACCGCCACCCGCGGGCTGGGGCGCCAGGAGGCATATGTACTCATGAGCGTCGCGGCCGAGCTACGCGTGTCGGAGATCGTCGACGCGCCAAACGCGCTCGTCTCGGCGGCGCTGCCGCTCGACGTGTTCGAGGGCTGACAGCCCGGCGATACGATGCCGCGCCGATGAGCGACTTCGCGTCAAAGATCAGCGAGGCGTACGCGACCGAGGGCTCCGCGATCGACCTGGGACGCGGCGTCCACGATGGAAAGCTCGAGAAGGACGCCGTCGTGCGGGCCCCGCTTCGGATGATGAATCGGCACGGCCTGATCGCCGGCGCGACCGGCACCGGCAAGACGATCACCCTTCAGACGATCGCGGAGCAGCTCTCCGACGCCGGCGTCGCGGTCTTCGCGGCGGACGTCAAGGGCGACGTCTCCGGGATCAGCGCACCCGGCGAGCCGGGCGGCCCGGCCGAGAAGCGCATGGGCGAGCTGGGGCTCGCGTTCGAGCCGCGCGGCTATCCGGTCGAGTATCTGTCGCTCGGCGGCCTCGGGCCCGGCGTGCCGGTGCGCGCGACCGTCTCCGACTTCGGGCCCCAGCTGCTCGCCAAGATCCTCGAAGCGAACGAGACCCAGGAGCAGAGCCTCGCGCTCGTCTTCCATTACGCGGACCAGAAGGGCCTCCCGCTGCTCGATCTGTCAGACCTGCGCGCGCTCCTGACCTTCCTCGAGTCCGACACGGGCAAGGACGAGCTCGAGGGGATCGGCGGGCTCGCGTCCTCCACCGTGGGCGTGCTTCTGCGCAGCCTCGTCGGGCTCGAGACGGGCGGCGGCAACGAGTTCTTCGGCGAGCCCCAGCTCGAGATCGCCGACCTCATCCGCACCGCCCCGGACGGCCGCGGCATCATCTCCTGCCTCGAGCTGCCGGCCGTGCAGGACAAGCCGCGGCTGTTCTCGACGGCGCTCATGTGGCTCGTCGCCGAGCTGTTCGAGCAGCTGCCCGAGGCCGGCGACCTCGACAAGCCGAAGCTCGTCTTCTTCTTCGACGAGGCTCACCTGCTCTTCAACGGCGCGACCAAGGCATTCCTCGAGTCGGTCACGCAGACGGTCCGGCTGATCCGCTCGAAGGGTGTCGGCGTCTTCCTCGTGACGCAGGTGCCGGACGACGTGCCCGGTGAGGTGCTCGGGCAGCTCGGCAACCGCGTGCAGCACGCGCTGCGCGCCTTCACGCCCGACGACGCCAAGGCGCTCAAGGCCGCTGCCTCGACCTACCCGACCTCGGACTTCTACGACGTCGAGGAGCTCCTGACCCAGATGGGCATCGGCGAGGCGGCGGTGACGATCCTGTCCGAGGACGGCGTGCCGACGCCCGTCGTCCACACCCGCCTGCGCTCGCCCGCATCGCGCATGGGTCCCGCGGACGACGTCGAGGGGACGGCGAAGGCGTCGCCACTGTTCGCGAAGTACGGGACGCGCGCGGAGGCCGAGAGCGCCCGCGAGAAGCTGGCGGCACGCATGGAGGCACAGGACGAGCCAGAGCCGGAGCCCGTCGGCGCCGCGCGAAAGGCCCCGCGCCGGCGCAAGCGCGAGCCGGAGGCAGCGACGGCCCGCACCGGCGGCGCCGACGCCATCGGCGACTTCCTCACGTCGCGCGAGGGCAAGGCCCTCCAGAAGAAGGTCATGCGCGGCGTGTTCGGCATGCTCCGCAAGCGGCTGTGAGGCAGGCCGCGCCGCCTCGGCCCGTGCCACCGTTCACCGCGGAGCACGACGAGCTGCGCGAGGAGATCAGGACCTTCGTCGCCGACGAGCTGCGCCCGCATGCCGCCGAGTGGGAGGAGGCGCGCTGGTTCCCGGACGAGGTCTTCGCCCGCATGGGCGAGCGCGGGTTGCTCGGCATCAAGTACCCGGTCGAGTACGGCGGGCGCGGTCTCGGCTACGTGGAGGACGCCGTGCTCGCGCAGGAGCTCTCGCGCTGTGGGTCAGGGGGCCTCGCGGCGGGCATCGGGGCGCACGTCTCGATCGCGACGCCGCCGGTGTGGAAGTTCGGCACGGACCAGCAGAAGGAGCGCTTCCTCGCCCCGGCGATCCGAGGCGAGCGGATCGGCGCGCTCGCCATCACGGAACCGGGCGCCGGCTCGGACGTGGCCGGCATCCGCACGCGCGCACAGGCGGTCGACGGCGGCTTCGTGGTCAACGGGTCGAAGACCTTCATCACGAACGGTGTGCGCGCCGACTTCGTGGTCACGGCCGTGAAGACCACCGAGGAGGGCGGCCATCACGGCATCTCCTTTCTCGTCATCGAGCGCGACATGGACGGCTTCCTGGTCTCGAGGAAGCTCGAGAAGCTCGGCTGGCACGCGTCCGACACCGCCGAGCTCTCGTTCGACGACGTGTTCGTCCCCGAGGAGAACCTCCTCGGCGAGGAGAACCGGGGCTTCCAGCTCGTGATGGCCAACTTCCAGTGGGAGCGGCTCGTGATGGCCCTCGGCGCGGTCGGCTCGATGGAGGTCGTGCTGGAGCGCGCGGTCGCGGCCGCGGCGGGCCGGACCGAGCTCCGTCACACGGTGGCGGAGCTGGCGGTCAAGCTCGAGGCCTCGCGCGCACTCACGAACCACGCCCTCTACCTGTTCGCCGGCGGCCACGACGCGATCCGTGAGGTGACCGAGGCGAAGCTGCTCTCGCAGCGGTCCGCGCTCGAGCTGGCCGAGACGGCGTTCCGGATCTCGGGCGGCGACCTCGAGCTCGGTCGGGCCCTGCGCGACACGCGGCTCGGCCCGATCGGCGGCGGCACCGACGAGGTCATGAAGGAGATCCTCGGGAGGCTGTTGGGGCTCTAGGGGCGCGGCGACCTGCGCGCCGCCGACTCCGGCTCGTCGGGCCAGCGCCCGTGCTCGTCGAAGAAACGGCGGGCGTCCTCCTCGCGGCCGCGTGTCTTGTCGCCCTCGACGCCGATCCGGTAGATGACGTTGAGGAGCAGCACGGCCGTGGCGGCGCTGATGAACATCGCGCCGGCGGCCAGCCCGATGCGCCCCGAGGTCCCCGCGATGACGATGCCCACGACGAAGAGCACGAGCGGAATGCCGTAGCGAACGATGTTGAGGGTCATCCGGAACCCAAGATAGGCCGGATCGTCATGATGCCTGCCTCGAAATCACTGCAGTGCCGAAAGGAGTCACAGAGTGGGAGTACTGGACGGAAAGGCGGCGATCGTCACTGGTTCTGCCCGGGGCATCGGCCGGGCAACCGCCGAGCTGCTCGCGGAGCACGGTGCGCGCGTGCTGATCAACGATCTCGACGCGGACGTCGCCGAGCAGGCATCGTCCGAGATCGCGGGCGAGACCGCCGTCTTCGGCGGCGACCTCACCAAGGAGGGCGTGCCGGACCAGCTGGTGCAGAAGGCGGTCGACGAGTTCGGCCAGCTCGACATCATCGTGAACAACGCCGGCTACACGAAGGACGGCGTCGCTCACAAGATGACCGACGAGCAGTTTCAGGCGATGCTCGACATCCACACGGTCGTGCCCTTCCGGGTCTGCCGCGCCGCCGCTCCCCACATGCGCGAGCCGGCCAAGCAGGAGCGCGAGGAGGGCCGCGAGGTCTTCCGCAAGATCGTCAACGTGTCCTCCACCTCGGGCATGCACGGCAACGCCGGCCAGGTCAACTACTCGGCCGGCAAGCTGGGCGTGGTCGGCCTCACGAAGACGCTCGCCAAGGAGTGGGGCCAGTTCAAGATCAACGTGAACGCCGTGGCCTTCGGCTTCGTCGAGACGCGTCTGACCGCCGCTAAGGAGTCGGGCAACACGATGGTGAAGGACGGTGAGGAGATCCAGCTCGGCATCCCCGAGCAGATGCGCCAGATGGCCTCGATGCTGATCCCGCTGGGCCGGCCCGCCTCGCCGGAGGAGGCGGCCGGACCCGTGTTCTTCCTCTGCTCGCCGTGGGCCGACTTCGTCCACGGCCAGGTGCTGAACGTGACGGGCGGGCAATTCGGAGGGATGTACTTCTAGGGCATGAGCGGTGCGCGGATCCCGTAGTCCCCGACGATCTCGCCCCCGTTGCTGATGTCGAGCGCGCGCGTGTAGACGGCGCCCCTACCGTCGAGCATCGTCAGCTCGCCGCGCTCGAGCAGGAAGCCGCGCGACCCGCCGCGGGCGTCGTAGGCGAGGCCCACGATCTGGCCGCGGTCGTTGATCGCGGACGGCTGCGTGCCGCCCATCGCCGGCTGCGCACCCGGGGCCTCGGGAAGCGTCATGACGCGGCCGTTCCGCTCGCGCAGGAAGCCGTGGTACGCGCCGTCAGCGTCGATGTAGGAGCCGACCATCTGCCCGCGGTTGTTTATGCCGAGGACCGTGGTACCCGTCGCGCGCGGGACGTCGATCGTGCTGAACTCGCCGTCGTCCCAGAGGAAGCCATGCACGGATCCGGCCTCGTCCACGTAGATACCCACGACCTGTCGCCGGTCGTTGATCTTCAGTGGGCCGGTGACCACAGAGCCCGGTACGACGACGTCGATGAACCGGCCCCTCTTCGTGCGCAGGAAACCGGTCGTCGTGACGCCCTGGTCGTCGTTGTAGAAGCCGACCATCTCGCCGCGGTTGTTGAGGTCGACGTACTCGTCGATCTCGCTGCCGCCGGGCGGTTCCTCCAACCTGTCGAAGCGACCCTTGCGGTCGCGCACGAAGTGACGTATGGCGCGGTCGCGCCCCTCGTAGGCACCGAGGATCTCGCCACGGTCGTTGATGCCCGTGGTCGCGGTCCCGGCCTGCCCGTCCGGCGTGGCCGGGACGGTCGTCGCGCGGGGATGATCGATCGGGGTCAGGACTCCACGCTTTGCCAGGAAGCCATGGCTCGTGGTGCCTGCTGCCGACTGCGGGGGGTCGGCCGACGCCGACAGCACCGAGAGGGCGAGCAGCGTCAGCGTCACCGCGATGACGGCGGCGACCGCTGATCTCGATGGGCGCAAGGTGCTCATGCGTCACCATTCGCGCCGGAGCGCTGGCCGGATCAGTCGAGGCGAGCCCGTCGTCAACTAAACCGAATGGGCGCGAAAGGCGCCCTTGGTGCGCCGGGGCGTCTCTACTTTTGCTCGCATGAGCGACGCACGGGTCTGGTTCATCACAGGAGCGACAAGCGGCTTCGGCCGCGCCATCGCGGAAGCGGCACTGGAACGCGGCGACTCCGTCGTGGCGACGGCGCGGCGCACCGACGGGCTTGCCGAGCTCGGCGAACCCGAGCGCGTCCACGCGGTTCGCCTCGACGTGACCGACCCAGCGGACCGCGAGGCCGCCGTGGCAGCCGCCCTCGACCGCTTCGGTCGCATCGACGTGCTAGTGAACAACGCGGGCCGCACGCAGGTCGGCGCCGTCGAGGAGACGACCGACGAGGAGTTGCGCGCGCTCTTCGACCTCCACTTCTTCGGGCCGGCGGCGCTCACGCGCCTGGTGCTGCCAGCCATGCGGGAGCAGAGCGGCGGCGCGATCGTGCAGATGTCGAGCGTCGGCGGCCAGGTGACCGCGCCGGGCTTCGGCGCCTACTGCGCGACGAAGTTCGCGCTCGAGGGCTTGACCGAGACGCTCCGCGACGAGGTCCAGCCCTTCGGCATCCACACGCTGATCGTCGAGCCCGGGGCGTTCCGCACAGGCCTGTTCCGCGCGGACGCCGCCTACATGTCGGACGTGATGCCCGAGTACGAGGAGACGGTCGGGCCGACACGCGAGTACGTGCGCGGCAACCACGGCCTGCAGGCGGGCGACCCGGCCAAGGCGGCCGCGGCGATCATCACCGCGCTCGACACCGACGAACCGCCACTGCGGCTGGTCCTCGGCGCCGACGCGATCGGCAACATCGGGCAGCGGCTCGAGGCCGTCGGTGCGGAGCTGCGCGAGTGGGAGCAGGTCGGGCGCAACACCGCCGTCGAATAGAACGAGGCAGAAACCGTCCCTCCGTAGGGCCGACCCTGGCTCCGCATCAAGGACGACAAGGTCATCGAGCACTGGGCAAACCGCGACGACCTGGGAATGGCCGTCGAGCTGGGCTGGGTACCGCCGCGCGTCCGCCTAGGACCAGGTCAGGCCGACGGTCCCGTGACGACGGTGTCCGACTGGGGGACCCCGTCCTGGCTCGGGACCCCGCCCGACCGGTCCGGGTTCCACGAATAGGCGTACTCGGGCTTGTCGACCTCGCTCCAGAGCATCGACAGCTTGAGCGGGCGGAAGGTGTCCCACATCACCGCCAGCTCGTCAGTCGACTTCTTGCCGAGCGCCTTCTCGACCGCGCCCGGCTGCGGCCCGTGCGGCAGGCCGGACGGGTGCAGCGTGATCGAGCCGATGTCGACGCCCTTGCGAGCCGCGTAGTCGCCCGCCGCGTAGAACATGACCTCCTCGGACTGGATGTTCGAGTGGTGGTACGGGAGTGTGACCGCCTCGGGGTCCCAGTCGAGCATCCGCGGCGCGAACGTGCAGATCACAAAGTTCGGCCCCTGGAAGGTCTGGTGGGCGGGTGGCGGCAGGTGGAAGCGGCCCGCGCGCGGCTCGAAGTCATCCGCGTTGAAGGTGTACGGCCAGACGTAGCCGTCCCAGCCCACGACGTCGAACGGGTGCCGGTCCAGCACGTAGTCCTGGTAGCCGTCGCGGACGCGCACGGTCACGGGGTACTCGCCTGCCTCGTCGAAGGTCTCGAGCTCCCCCGGCGCGTGGAAGTCGCGCTGCGAGTAGGGCGCGTGTTCGAGCAGCTGCCCGTAGCGGTTGCGGTAGCGGTTCGGCGTCTCGATCTCGCCGGGCGTGTGGAAGCACACCCAGTACTGCTCCTCGCCCTCGGGGAGCTCGAAGCTGTGCGTCGTGCCGCGCGGAATGACGAGGTAGTCGCGCTCGCGGAAGGGCACGCGCCCGAACACCGTGCGCAGAACGCCGGAGCCGCGATGCACGTAGATGACCTCGTCGCCCTCGCCGTTTCGGTAGAAGCCCTCGAGCGGCTCGGTCGGCTTCGCGATCGAGACCTCGATGTCGCCGTTCCACATCAGCAGGCGCCGGCTCGAGAGCGGGTCGCCGCCCGGCTCGACCGGCTGGGTGTCCGCGAGCCGGTGCACGTGCGCCTCGGGCACCCACTCGTCGCGCTCGACCGGACGGAACGCGCCGACCTGGTCGAGCCGGCAGGGCGACTGGAGGTGGAGCAGGATCGACTCGTTGCCGGAGAAGCCCTCGTAGCCCATCACCTCCTCGACGAGCAGCGGCGACGACGCGCCGTTCTGACGAACCTGCACGTGACGCTTGGGTGGGATCTTTCCGAGACTCGCGTAACGCATCAGAGGTTTCCTCTCCGGTCCTGCTCGCGCTCGATCGCCTCGAAGAGGGCCTTGAAGTTGCCCTCGCCGAAGCCGCGGGCGCCGTGTCGCTCGATGATCTCGAAGAACACGGTCGGACGGTCACCGATCGGCTTCGTAAAGATCTGCAGGAGATAGCCCTCGTCGTCGCGGTCGACGAGGATCCCGAGTCGCCTGAGGTCCGCGATGTCCTCGTCGATCTCGCCGATCCGCTCCGGGACCTCCTCGTAGTACTCCTCGGGGATCGTGAGGAACTCGACTCCGCGCTCCCTCAGGGCGGCGACGCATCCCACGATGTCCCGCGTCGCGACGGCGATGTGCTGCGCGCCGGCGCCGTTGTAGAACTCGATGTACTCGTCGATCTGCGACTTGCGCTTGCCCTCGGCCGGCTCGTTGATCGGGAACTTCAGGCGGCCGCTGCCGTCCGTGACCACCTTGGACATCAGCGCCGAGTACTCGGTCGAGATCGCCTCGTCGGAGAAGTGGATCATCTCGGTCATGCCGAAGACGCGCTCGTAGTAGTGGACCCACTCCTCCATGTGGCCCAGCTCCACGTTGCCGACGATGTGGTCGATGCCCATCAGCAGCATGCCTTCCGGGTCGCTGGGGGCGTCCGCGCGCCGCTCGTAGCCCGGCAGGAACGCCCCGCGATAATCCTCGCGCTGCACGAAGAGATGGAGGGTGTCGCCGTAGGTCGCGATGGCGGAGAGCTGCACACGGCCGTGCTCGTCCTCCTCCCAGCGCGGGGTCATCACGCCGCGCGCACCGTGGTCGACGGCGTGCTCATAGGCCGCCGCGGCGTCGGGCACGCTAAGCGCGATCTTGTGGACGCCGTCGCCGTGGCGGGCGTGATGGCCGGCGATCTCGTCACCGCCGCTCAGCGTCCCCGTCAGCACGAGCCGGATGCGCCCCTGCTCGAGCACGTGCGACTTGTGCTCTCGATGACCCGTCTCGAGCCCGCGGTAGGCCGTCTCGGTGAAGCCGAAGGCGTGCACGAAGTAGTAGGCAGCCTGCGCCGCGTTGCCGACGTAGAACTCCACGTGGTCGATCCCGTGGACGGGCATGCTGTCGTTCTCGTGCACCGGCGGGGTGACGGTGCGTGGGGCAAGCTCGTCGGTCGCCATCGGGCTCCTCTCTCGGTTTCAGATCACTCCACGTAATGATTCCGATGAATTTGGCACTGCACAATGCTGATTTGTTGCAGGAGTGCCACACTTCACCCCCATATGGACGACACCGACCGGAGAATCGTTGCGCTGCTGCGCCAGAATGCCCGCCGCTCCTTTCAGGACATCGGCCGGCACGTCCATCTCTCCGCCCCGGCGGTCAAGCGGCGCATCGACCGGCTCGAGGCCGACGGGGTGATTCAGGGCTACACGGCGCTCGTCGACCCGCGTGCCTTCGGCTGGCACGCGGAGGCGTTCGTCGACCTCTACTGCGAGGGCCGCATGCCCGCCGATTCGATCAAGCGCGCCGTCGAGGACGAGCCGGGCGTGGTGTCGGCGCACACCGTCGCCGGCGAGGCCAGCGCGCTGCTGCACGTGCAGGCACGCGACACTCAGGACCTCGAGCTCTGCCTCGAGCGCATACGGGCCACCGACGGCATCACCCGCACCGTGACCGAGGTGGTGCTGTCGACGTTGTTCGAGCGCTAGCGGGGTAGCCGCTAGCGGTCGGCCGCTATCCCGGGCCCCGCGCCGGGGTCGTCGTCGCCTTCCTCAGGATCCCGCACGACCTCGGTCGGGTCGAGCTCGTCCGGCTCGCCGTACGCCGCGCCGGACCGGTCCGACTCGACCTCGGGCGTGAACTCGTCCTCGGCGGGGTTGTGCCGGTGCTCCCCGTGCGAGGCGGCCTCGATCAGCTCCTCCTCGGACTCCTCGAAGCCCTCCGCAACGCCACCGCCGCCCTCCTCGACTGCGCGGTCGGCGTCGTCGCCGTCGTAGTCCGGGGCCTCGCCGCCGATCGCCGCCGCCTCCGCCGCGGCGGCCTCCTCCTCGTGCTCGAGCAGCTCCTCGTCGGGTGGGTCGTTCGTCTCGTTCACGGTCATGCAGGGCGAATACCCCGGCCCGCCGCGCCCGAACCTCAGCCCCGGAGCGGGAGGTCACTGCCGTAGATCGTGAGCTCGAAGCCGCGCAGACGGGTGGCCCCCTCCTCGGTCATCCCGAGCTTCTCGGCCACGCGGATCGAGCGCGCGTTCTCCGTGGCGATCAGGCTGATGAGGTGGTCCGCTCCGAGCTCCTCCTGGGCCCAGGCGGCGGCCGCGCGCGCGGCCTCGCCCGCGAAGCCCTCACCCCAGCGCGGCCGCGCGACTGTCCAGCCCAGTTCCAGCGCCGGCCAGTCGGGTGGGAACAGGAGCCCCGCGCGTCCCACGAGCGCCCCGCTCTCCCGCTCCTCGAGCACCCAGTGGCCGAAGCCCTTGAGCAGCCAATGGCCCGCAAGGCCCGCCATCTCGTCCCAGGCCTCGCCGGCGCCGATGCCGCCGTCGTACCCGAGCCAGCGCATCACCTCGTCGTCGGCGCAGAGCGCCGCCCACTCCTCGAGGTCCTCGTAACGCCAGCCGCGCAGGAGAAGCCGCTCCGTCTCGAGCACGGGTACGACGGTCACTCGCTCTCCCTGCGCTCCTCGCGGAGCGGCCGGCCTCCCTCGTCGGCGAGGCCGCCCGGCGGCCAGGCGCCGAACCAGTTGTCGCGTGCGCCGTCGAGCGTGAGGACGGCGCCCGAGAAGTAGTCGCCGGCAGACGAGGCGAGGTACGCGACGAGCCACGCGAACTCCTCCTCGGTGCCGAGCCGCTGCAAGGGGACCGTCCCGGCGACACCCTCGATCACCGGCTTCGGGTACTTCGTCATGAGCGTCTCGGTCGCGAAGTGCCCCGCCGCCAGCGCGGTGAGCCTGATCCCGAAGCGCGCCCACTCGATCGACAGCACGCGCGTGAGGTTCTCGACGGCCGCGCGAGCCGCTGACGAGTGCGCCATCCCCGGCAGGCCGTGGTGCGGCGAGAGCGTGACGTTCACGACCTTGCCCCCGCGAGCGTCCGGAATCATCGCGCGCGTCGCGACGGCGTGGGTCATCAACCAGGTGCCCTCGACGTTCAGCCGCATGACGGTGCGAAAGCCCTTCGGCGTGATGTCCTCCGCGGGGGTGAGGTACTGACCGCCGGCGTTGTTGAGGAGCATGTCGATCTGGCCGTGGCGGTCGAGCACCTCGTCGACGAGCGTGTCGACCTCACCTTCCTCGCGGATGTCGCAGGCGATCGCCTCGCAGCGGCCTTCGTCCGCGCGCGACGCGGTCTCCTCGAGCGGCTCGGCCCGGCGCCCGCAGACCACGACCCGCGCCCCGAGCGCGGCCAGCTCGAGCGCGGCGGCGCGGCCGAGGCCCGACCCCCCGCCGCTCACGAGCGCCACCTGCCCGTCGAGCAGGCCAGGCTTGAAGAGCTTCGAGGGCATGGCGCGGCAGCGTAACCACGGCGCCCTGTTAGGGAACCCTAAGGGCGTGCTACGCTGCCGTTCGCGTGACGGTCATGTGCTGCCGATCGAATCCCCGCTGCCGCAACTGCCCGGCGCGTAGGATCGAGGACGAGCGGCTGCTGCGCGCACTCGGAGTCGAGCCGGGGCCGCGGCTGCCGGCACACCTGAGCGGCCTCCCGGCGAGCCTCCACAAGTACGAGCCGCTGCTGCGCAAGGCCTGGGTCGAGCGGGTCGAAGACGGTCGCGCCGGTCGCCTCGAGCTCGAGCTCGTCGCCGCGAGGCAGACGCGCGAGCCGGCGCCCGTCTAGCTCCACGGTCACAATCTGCCCGTGACGGACCGCCGGCGGCGTCGCGCCGCCATCGCCCTCGTGGTGGCCACCGCCCTGCTGCTCGCCGGAGCCGCCGTCTCCTGGTACGCGCAATCCGCGCTCGTCGACAGCCGCGAGTTCGGCGCGCGCGCGGCCTCCGCGCTGGACGACTCCGACGTGCGCGACGCACTGGCCGAGCGCATCGTCGACGGCATCACGAGCGGACCGATCCCCGACGCGCTGGCGGTACGGCCGCTCGTCGTTCCCGTGATCGCCTCGCTGGCGGACACCTCCGCGTTCCGGCGTGTGTTCGCCGACGCTCTGCGCCAGCGCCACGAGGCTCTCGTCGAGGGCGAGCGGACCTTCCAGTTCAGGCTCGCGGTGGGCGACGGCCTGCTCTTCGACGCGCTGATGGCTGCCGCCCCGAACCTCGCGGAGCGCATACCGCCGGGTTTGCGCGTGCCGGTGATCCGGCTCGATCCGCGCCAGTTCGAGCTCGACGCCGCCCGCCTGGTGGCCGATCTCGCGGGCTGGCGCTGGCCGCTGCTCGTGCTGGCGCTGCTCGCCGGCACGGGTGCCGCGCTGCTCGCCGGCGGTACGCGGAACGCTCTCGTCTCGCTGGGCGTCGCCGCGGCGGGCGCGGGCCTGCTCGTGGCTGCACTCGTGGCGGGTCTAGGCGAGTTCGTCGTGTCGCACGCCGCGAGCGCCGCGGACATCGGCGATGGCCGCGAGCGCGCCGCCATCCGATCGCTCTGGGACGCGCTCTTCGCGGACCTGCGCGACGCCGGCCTCGTGGCCGCGCTGGCGGGCGCCGTCGTGGCGGCGCTCGCCGTGCGCGGGATGCCGAGAGCGCGGACGGCCGCGGCTCGCCGCCTCGCGGCGCGGGCCTACAGCTCGCAGGCGCCGGCGGCCAAGCTGGCCAGGGCGGCGGTGCTCGTCACTCTCGGCGGACTGCTCATCTTCGAGCCGGGGCTCTTCGGGCGGATCCTGCTCGTGGCGGCCGGGATCGTGATCGTGCTGGCCGGGGTCGCCCAGCTGTCAGGCGAGGAGTCCGCCCCGGACCCCGCGCCGAGCCCTCGTACCGACGGCGTACCGGCGCGGCTTCTGGCGGGCGCCGTCGCGGTCACGCTCGCCCTCGCGGTGCTCGGCATCGCGCTGCTGCTGCCGTCGCCAGGTCAGCCGGCGGCGGGCGGCGCCGTCGCAGCGGGAGGCTGCAACGGCTCGCGGGCGCTCTGCGGCAAGCGACTCGACGAGGTCGTCTTCCCCGCGACCCACAACTCGTACGCCGCCGCGGACGAGCCAGGCTGGCTCTTCGCCAACCAGCGCCTGGGCATCGAGCGTCAGCTGCGCGACGGCATCCGCGCCTTCCTGATCGACATCCACTGGGGCGCGCCGGACGCGTCGAGTGGCCTCGTGCGGACGGACTTCGAGGCGGAGGGGACGGACCGCAACAAGGTGGCGCGCGAGCTCGGACCGGAGGCACTGCGCGCGGCCGACGCGCTGGTGGGGCGGGCCGGGGTGGGACGGCCGACGACCGAACCGCGGCCGTATCTCTGCCACACGCTCTGCGAGATCGGCTCCGAGCCGCTCGAGGAGCAGCTCCAGCTGTTCAGCGACTTCCTTCGCGACAACCGCTCGTGAGGTGGTGATCCTGTTCGTCGAGCCCTACGTGCCCGTCGAGGAGACCGAGCGCGCGATGGAGGCCACCGGCCTGCTCGAGCAGGCGGCGGAGCTGAGCGTCGACGAGCCGCTGCCGACCCTGGGTCAGCTGATCCGGGCGAATACGCGGCTGATCGTGCTCTCGGAGGAGGACGGCGGCGCGCGCCCCTGGTACCTGCCCGGCTTCGAGTTCGCTCAGGACACGCCGCTGGGCGCCGAGCGGCCGAGCGAGCTCAGCTGCGCGCGCTTCCGCGGCGACGCCGACAGCCCGTTCTTCCTGCTCAACCACTGGATCGACACCTTCCCGCCCTCCCCCTCGCGCAACCGGCGCATCGGCGGGCGCTTACTCGAGCGCCGCGTGGACGGCTGCGAGCGGGCGCGCGGGCTGCGGCCGAACCTGCTGGCTGTGGACTTCTACGAGCGCAGCGGCGTCATCGACGTCGCGCGCCGTCTTAACGCGGGCTAGTCGCCCCCGAGGTCGTCGCCGTCGCGGGCGAGGAACTCCTCGAGCATCATCGGGTACTCGCGCACGCGCTCGGCCACCTGCAGGAGGGCGTCCATGGTGGCCTCCTCCTCGACCTGCTCGTCGACGAACCACTGCATGAAGCTCTCGCTCGCGTAGTCGTCGGTCTCACGCGCGATCTGAAACAGGTTGCCGATCGAGACCGTGACCTTCTTCTCGTACTCGAGTGCGAGCGAGATCGGCTCGACGTGGTCCCCGAACTCCGTCCGCGGCGCCTTGATCTCGCCGAGCCGCATGGGCGAGTTCGTGTCGCGCAGGTAGTTGACCATCTTCATCGCGTGCCCGCGCTCCTCGTCGGCCTGGTCGTAGAAGAACTTGGCCAGGCGCGGGAACGTCTCGCGGTCGTAGAACGCGCCCACGGCGGTGTACTGATGGGCCGCCTGCAGCTCGCGGCCGATCTGCGCGTTCAGCTCGTCGACGAAGCGCTCGGATGGCATGTTCGGAAGCCTACCCGCGCGAGCCGCGGACCCACCCACACACCCCAGCCGAGGATCGGCCAGATCGGCCAGAAGTAGCCCGCTCCGGTGAGCGCCCAGATGACCAGGAGCAGGGCCGAGACGGCCAGATAGGTCAGCGGAAGGCGCGGCCGGGGGCGCCTCGGCGCCCGCGCCGGGGCGGGCGCCGGCAGATCGGCTACGAGCCGGTCGAGCTCGGCGTACGTCGACGCCGCGAGCGCCGCCTCGAGGCGCTCCTCGAGCTCCTCGGAGCGGATCCGCCCCTCGACCGCCGCGTCGCGCAGGCGCTCGGCGGTCCGCTCCCTGTCGGCGTCGGCGGCGCGCATCACGACCTCAGGTACTCGCCGTGAAAGCCGAACGGGATGTGGTGAGGGGCCTCGGCGCGCGCCAGCTCCTCGAACGAGCCGGCGTCGAGCGCGAGCAGGAACGAGCGCCCGGCTGCCGCGTCCAGCACGACCGAGAGGATCACGCCGCCGTCCTCACTGTCGTTTCCCGGCTCGCGCACGAAGATCGGCTCGCCGGGATAGCAGCCCGGCGAGCTCCATTCGCTGCGGGCCCCGTCGCGCACGTCCACCTTGACGAGCCGGTCGATCCAGTCGCTCTCCTCGCCCCAGCCCGCGAAGTAGGCGTAGCCGTAGTCACGCGTGTTGCGGCGCCCGTAGTCGATCCGCGGCAGCTCGACGTCGTGACCGCCCGGCAGCGCCTCCCACGTGACGGTCCCGCCGTCGAGGTCGATCGTGTAGCGGCGCAGCTCGGTGCGGCCGAGCGTGCCGCGGGGGCCGTCCTCGTTCAGGTAGAGCTGGTCGATCACGGACGCGTCGTCGTAGGCCACGAGGTCGACCACCAGCTCGCCCGGCTCGCGCTCGAAGGCGTTGACGTGGTGGAAGCAGAAGAACGCGTCTGTCTCGAAGCTGCCGCGGTGCGCGCCGGTCTCGCGGTCGAACACCTGCAGCTTCGTGCCGAGCTCGGGCCGCCAGACGTAGTTCTCGATGAACGGCTTCCCCGAGAGCGCCATCTTCAGCGGGTTCACGCGCAGCGGGTACTCGGCCAGGATCAGGTGGCGGCCGCTCATGCCGAACGCGTGCATGTAGGCCGGCTCGCGCACCGGCATGCGCGCGATCACACGGCGCTCCGTCGAGCCCGGGGGAAGCGCGTAGAGGACGTACTCGCTCGTCTTCGAGAAGTGGGCGACGTAGTTGACGAGCTCGTCGCGCTCGTGGTCGTGATGCGGATGCGCCGTGGTCACGTGGCTCTTCAGCGCGTCGGCGAACTCGAGGTAGCCGAGCGTGTCGAGCGTCTCCGGGTCGAATTCGATCGGCAGCGGCGTCTCCGTCATCGCGATGTAGCGCTCGCCCACGCGCGCCAGGTTGACGTTCGTGTTGTCGGTGAAGCCGGGCGAGAAGATCGCCTGCACGCGCTTGAAGATGGAACGGCACGGGTCGGTGGCGAAGCCGGCGTGGCGGATCCTGCCCTCCTGCGCGTCGCGGTAGGCGCGGCTCTTTAGGAAGCGGCTCTTGTAGGAGACAGAACCGTCGGTGAATCCGAAGCGGTTCAGCATCGCGATGCCGTCGAACCAGTGCGCGACCCGCCGGTCGCCGATCTCGAGCAGCGCGGGCGTGACCCGCACGAGCGCACCGGTCAGCCACGCCGGCAGCGCTCCGCTGACCGGAAGGCGATCGACGGCGACCTCCTCATCGAGGCTCTTGAAGCCGAGCCGGTGGTCCGTCGACTGGGTCTGCGAGAGTGCCGTTGCCATGATCCGCACTGTACCGTCTATTTTGGACTAATGCAAGAGGTCCGGCTCACTCCGCCCTCGTACATCGTGCTCGGCCTGCTCGACTGGACCAGCGAGGCGACGCCCTACCAGCTGAAGCAGCTCGTCGCCGGCTCGGTCGGCTTCTTCTGGTCGCTCCAGCACGCTCAGCTCTACACGGAGCCGGAGCGGCTCGCGCGAGGCGGCTACGTGACGGAGCGGCGCGAGGAGGGCGGCCGCCGCCGCAAGCTCTACTCGCTCACCAACAAGGGCCGTGAGGCGCTCGCCGAGTGGCGCGCCGAGCCAACCGCCCAGCTCTCCGAGGTGCGGGACCTCGGGCTGCTCAAGCTCTTCTTCGGTGGCGAGCCGGCCGCCCTCGCGGAGGTCCAGCTCGAGGCCCACCGCGCGGAGCTCGCCGAGTACGAGCGCATCCGTGCCGGGATGCCTGATGAGCTCCCGGACGGCCCGCGGCTCGCGCTCGAGTTCGGCATCCGCCATGCGCGCACCTGGATCTCGTTCTGGGAGGAGCTCGCCGACCGCTCACCCGGCTAGCTTCTGCGCCGATGGAGACCGCCGCCGAGCCCCGGCCCGCCGAGCTACCCCTGGCGGGCGGCCGTCCGGGCGCCACCGTGGCGCTCCATCCGCTCCTCACGGGGCGCATGAGCGGAGCGCCCGGCTGGTTCCTGCGCTCCGAGGGCCGGCTCGCCGGGCGGCGCGCTGTCGGGATCGGCGTCGCCAAGCGGGACATGCTCGACGTTCCGGTTTCTGCCTTCCTGGTCGAGCACCCCGGCGCCGGGCTCGTCCTGATCGACACAGGCTTCCATCCCTCGGTGGCGGTGAGCCCGCGGCAGAACCTCGGCCGCGTCGGGCTGTTCGCCTACAAGGACGTGCAGATGGACCCTGCGCAGGCGGTCTCGGCGCAGCTGCGCGAGCGCGGCAAGTCGCCGGCCGACGTGCGGGTCGTCGTCATGACCCACCTGCACCCCGATCATGCGAGCGCGATCGCCGAATACCCGGACGCAACGTTCGTCATCTCGAAGCCGGAGTGGGAAGCGAGCCACAGAGTCGGGACGGATGTCGGGCTACGTCCGGCGCCAGTTCGATCACGCCTTCGACTACCGGCTGCTCGACTTCGACGCGCCCGACGCCTCCTCGTTCGCGGGATTCGGGCGCTCGTTCGACCTCTTCGGCGACGGCAGCGTCCGGACGGTCTTCACGCCCGGCCACACGCTCGGGCACATGTCCGTGGTGCTCCGCGCGAAGGCCCGCGAGGTGCTCGTGGCGGGGGATGCCATCTACCTGCGCGAGACGCTCGACACGTCACAGCTGCCGTACCGGATGGAGGATGAGCACCTGTTCCGGCGTTCGCTGCGGGAGCTCGCCCAGTACCGCAAGGAGACCCCTGATGCGCTGATCATCCCGGGCAAGGACTGGGTGGCCTGGCAGGAGCTCGACCGTGTCTACTGACGCCGCGACTTGCGCCGCGGCTGGCGCCTGAGGGAGGCTTGCCCGCATGAGCACCTCGATCCTGCCGCTGGCGATCACGATGATGGCCGGCCCGCAGATCATGTCGGCGATCGTCTTCGTCACGTCGATGCAGGCGCTGAGGAACTCGCTCGCCTTCGTCACCGGCGTCCTGTTCGCGACGGCCGCCGGGGTGGCGCTCATGCTCGGCCTGCAGTCGCTGCTCGGGATCGACCTCGGCGATCCGGACGACAACACCTCGACGGGCCACGTGATCCAGTACGTGCTCATCGCGCTGCTGATCGCGGCGGCCATCAGGAACTATGTCCGGCGCGAGACGATCGAGCCTCCCAAGTGGCTCGGGAAGCTCCAGGAAGCGGGCCCCGGTACGGCGCTCCGGACAGGCCTGCTCGTGATCCTGCTCATGCCCTCGGACATCATCGTGATGCTGACCATCTCGACCAACCTCCGGCACAACGATCAGAGCTACGTGGACGCGATCCCGTTCATCCTGCTCACGACCCTGATCGCAGCGCTTCCCCTGCTCGCCTTCGTGCTCTTCCACCGCCGGGCGGTGCGGGCCATGCCGAACGTGCGCGATTGGATCAAGGGCAACGCGTGGCTCGTGAACATCATCGTCTGCCTGATCTTCATCGCGCTGATCCTGTAGGGCGCTGGATCAGCTCACTCGCCTCGCTCGACGCCGTGATGTGGATCGCGCCCGGCTCGCGCACCCAGGCGATCAGGTTGAGCGACTGGAGGCGGTCGAGCATGTACTGGAAGGCGGCAGCCTGGCGGCGCGAGCGGTAGTCGCGCCGGACGTCGAATGCGAAGCCGGTCGTGTGGAGCGAGTAGGCGTCCGTCGCCTCCGGGTTGCGGCGCGCGAGGAGCTCCTGGTAGCGGGTGTCGCGCACGGTGCTCGTAACCGTGAGCGGGGCGCGTGTGTCCGCGATCGCGCGCACCGCCTCCGCGACGTAGATCGCCAGCGCGAGCGCCTCGGGCCGAAGCCCGCGGTACAGGTGCCGCTCGCTGTTGAGCCGACGGGCGAGCTCGCCCATGCGCGGGTCGCGTCGCAGCCCGTTGCGCCCGGGCTCGTCGGGGAACGGCCGCAGGCGCCCGGCGCTGTAGGCGTCTTCGAGGTCGTCGGCCGACTCGAAGACCTCGGTCGACAGAGGCGGATGCAGCACCTCCTCGCCGCTCGCCTTCGCCGAGTGGAGCTCGTCGAGCCGCGCCAGCTCAGCGCCGTCCTCGCGATACAGCCGCATCACCGCGGCCGACGCGAGCACGCGCCAGAGGTAGGTCTTGGAGTCGTCGCCGAGCCCGGTCAACAGCCTGTAGGTCTGCGGATGGCGGTCGGGCGTCGTGTCGAAATAGACCTGCGTGTAGCTCACGTCGTCGTCGCCGTAGGCGGACAGCACGCTCTGCAGGTTCCCGATCCCCATGTGGTACGAGGCGACCGCGAGGTCCTCGCGCCCGAACTCGTCCATCGCGGTGCGCAGGTAGCGGCCGGTGCCGGCAAGCGCCTTGTCGGGATCGAAGCGCTCGTCGACGCGGCGGCGCTGCGCGCGCAGCCGCTCCGATCGGGACGACGCCCCCTCGCGGTCGGCACGCATGATCCTGCGCGTGAGCCGCCGGCTCTCCTCGACGTCGACGCGCATGCCGAGCAGGCTCACCGCGGTCTCGGCGAGGATCTGCGTCAGTCCCACCGCCCCCTCGACGTCCGTGCTCGCCATCACCTCGGGCCGGCCGGCGCTCTCGAGGAAGACCATCGCCTCGACGAGGTCCGGGTCGACCCCCGCCTCGGCGGCGGCCGCCTCCACCTGCGGGCGGTAGGCCTCGACGCGGCGCGCGCTTGCCTCCACGCCGTCGGGGCTCTTCTCGTAGATCACGTGGCTGTGGCCGGCCGCGGCGCGCTCGGTGAACTCCTCCTCGCGGTCCGGCTCGTACGCGAACGGGTCGTCGGCGATCTCGAGCGGGGAGAGCTCCGGTGCCTCGTCGCCGCCGAAGAGCGCGAAGCTCGCCACCAGCGCCACCGCGACTGCAAGAGCGATCAGGAAGAGGACCCGGAACATCGCGACGCCGTCCGCTCGCTAGGAGCTGACGGCCCGGCGGGACTGGCGCGCGGCGCGCACCGCGCTCCTGCGCCCCTCGCTGCGGAGCCGCGAGTACAGCTCCTTCACGCGATCGAAGACGATCACCGAGGCGGCCTGCGCCTGCTCGCGGGTCGGCTCCTCCACCCGCTCGAAGCGAAGCGGCTCACTGAACTGCACCGTCACCTTCGGGAACTGCAGGCGCTTCCAGTTGCGGACGCGGTCGGTGCCGGCGATGGCCGTCGGGACCACCGGAACGCCCGCCTCGAGCGCCAGCCGGCCTAGGCCGTGGCGCGGCGTGCCGAGCTCGCCGCTGCGCGATCGGCCGGCCTCGGCGTACATCACGACTATGCCGCCGCGGGCGAGGATTGCGTGGGCGGTCCTGAAGGCCTCCTCGTCATGGTGGCCGCGCCGCACCGGGAAGACACCGCCGTTGTTGAAGACGATCTCCAGCGGCATCGTGAAGAGCTGCGACTTCGCCATGAAGTTGACCTTGCGGCGCAGGTAGACCGCCACAAAGAAGTGGTCGAGGAAGGAGAAGTGGTTCGGGGCGACAATCGCCGGGCCGTCTGCCGGGATCTTGTCGGAGTCGATGCAGCGCGCCCGGTAGAACAGGACGATGTAGGGCGTCAGCACGAGCCGGACGAGCTCGTACATCCAGTTCGGCGGCTTCGCCCGCGTGCGCCCGTGGAAGCGGTCGAAGTGCTCCGCCGGGCGCGGGTCCTTGTAAACCTGCTCCTTCATGTCCCCCTGCGGCAGCCTAGCGGCGCCCGGCCCCGTCGGTAAATTGCGCGCAGTCGGGGCCGCGTGGGCCCCCGGAACCCCTGGAGGACCTGACTTTGCCCGACGTCGAGGCGCACATCACCGGCACCGTCTGGAAGGTCGAGTGCGAGATCGGCCAGGAGGTCGAGGAGGGCGACACGCTCGTGATCCTCGAGTCGATGAAGATGGAGATGCCGGTCGAGGCCGAGGACCCGGGGACGGTCAAGGAGATCGTCTGCAAGGAAGGACAGTCGGTCTCCGAGGGCGACACGCTCGTCGTGCTCGAGTGAGCGAAAAGCTCGCGCTGGATCACCCCGCCGAGGGCGTCGCCCGGCTCACGATCTCCAATCCGGAGCGCCGTGGCGCCCTCGACCACGAGATCCTCGACGCGCTCGCCGCCCACGCGCGCACGCTCGACGCGCGCTGCCTCGTCATCCGCGGCAGCGGCGAGGTCTTCTCCGCCGGCTATGACATCGGCAACCTCGAGGAGCAGGGCTTCGAGGAGAGCGCCGAGCGGCTCGTGGCGCATCCCTTCCAAGAGGCGATCGAGGCGCTCGACTCGTACCCGTACCCCGTGCTCGCCGCGCTCAACGGCCATGCGATCGGCGGTGGCCTCGAGCTCGCGCTCACCTGCGACATACGCATTGCCGCGCGCGGAATACGGGTCGGCATGCCGCCGGCGAAGCTGGGGCTCATCTACTCGCACACCGGGCTCGCCCGGTTCATCGACGTCTGCGGCGTGGCCAACACGGCCCAGCTCTTCTTCGTGGGCGCGAACGTCGACGCCGAGCGGGCGCTCGCGATGGGCCTCGTGAACGAGCTGGTCGATCCCGCCGAGCTCGACGCGCGCGCGCTCGAGCTCGCGAGTGAGATCGCCTCGAACGCCCCGCTGTCGCTCGCCGGCAACAAGCGCATCATCCGCGCGCTGCGCGAACGGCCCCTGCCCCAGGACGTCGAGCGCGAGCTGGTCGAGCTCCGCGAGTCCTGCTTTCGCTCGGAGGACTTCCGCGAGGGCGTCCGCTCGTTCGCCGAGAAGCGCCCGCCGGTCTGGCGCGGCCGCTAGCCAAGCCGCTTGGGGCCTCGCTGTCTGTCCGGAAGGGTGCCTACGGTGACGTCCCAGGTGCCGCCGCTCATCTCCCAGGAAGAGGCGCTCCGGCTCGGCGAGATCGAGGATCACGCCGAGATCGAGGCGCTGGTCGAACGGGCCTGGCGCGTCCGGCTCGAGCGCTTCGGCGACTCGACCGACATGTGCTCGCTCGTCAACGCCAAGTCAGGCGGCTGCGCCGAGGACTGCGGCTTCTGCTCACAGTCACGTTTCTCCGAAGCGGACACGCCGATGCACGCGATGATGAACGCCGAGCAGATCCTCGAGCACGCGCGCGCGGCCGAGGCGGCCGGAGCGCATCGCTTCTGCATGGTCACCCAAGGGCAGGGGCTCTCGAAGCGCGACTTCGAGAACGTCCTAGAGGGCGCGAGGCTCGTCGCGGAGCACACCAACCTGAAGCGCTGCGTGTCGATCGGGCACATGTCGACGACGCGGGCCAAGGCGCTCAAGGATGCGGGCATCCAGCGCGTCCATCACAACGTCGAGACCGCGGAGAGCTACTACCCGGAGGTATCGAGCACGGTCCGCTACGAGGGCCGCCTGCGCACGATCGACGCCGTGCGCGAGGCCGGGCTCGAGACCTGCGTCGGCGGCATCCTCAACGTTGGCGAGACGCGTGAGCAGCGCGTCGAGATGGCCTTCCAGCTGGCTGAGGTCGAGCCCACCTCCGTGCCGATCAACCTGCTGAACCCGCGCCCCGGAACCAAGTTCGGCGACCGCGAGCTGATGGACCCCTGGGAGGCCGTCAAGTGGGTTGCCGTCTTCAGGCTGATCCTGCCGAACGCGCTGTTCCGGCTCTGTGGTGGGCGCAACGAGAACCTGGGCGCGGGCGAGTTCCAGCGGCTAGCGGTCAAGGCAGGCCTGAACGGCGTAATGATGGGCAACTTCCTCACCACGCTCGGATCCGAGCCGGAGTGGGACAGGGCGATGTTCGAGGAGCTCGGCCTGAACGTGGCGCGCCAGGACGACAACGGCGCGAACCCGCGCCCGGACAACCGCGACGGCTGGCTCGCGGGCGAGTCCCCGCGCACGCCGGTCGACGAGCTCGTCGACTCACAGGAGGAGGCGAACTTCTGGGATCCCTCGACGCAGCTGCGTCACCGCAGGAAGACGTCGGTCCCGCCGCGGCCGGACGGCGCGCCCAACACCTATCCGGAGATCGTGCACGTCGAAGGGAGGGCCGCGTGAGCAGCGACATCGAGGAACGGCTTGCGGAGATCAAGAACCGCGGCCTCTACCGGCGCCTGCGCTCGGTCTCGGGGCCGCAGGGCCCACGCGTCCTGCTCGACGGCAAGCCGGTGCTGCTGCTGTGCTCGAACAACTACCTCGGTCTCGCCGACCATCCGCGCGTGCGCGAGGCCGCAGCCGAGGCGGCGATGCGCTACGGCGCCGGCTCGGGCGCGTCGCGGCTCGTGTCCGGCAACATGACGATCCACCGGCGCCTCGAGGAGCAGCTCGCCGCTTTCAAGCACTCGGCCGCCTGCCTGCTGTTCGGCTCGGGCTACCTCGCGAATGTGGGCGTCGTCTCGGCGCTGGCCCGGGAGGGCGACGTCGTCTTCTCCGACGAGCTCAATCACGCTTCGATCATCGACGGCTGCCGGCTCTCGAAGGCGGAGACGTTCGTCTACGACCATTGCGACACCGAGCACCTCGAGTGGGGCCTGCGCCAGGCCGAGGGCCGCGGCTCGCTGATCGTGACCGACGGCGTCTTCTCGATGGACGGCGACATCGCGCCGCTCGAGCGCATCGTCGAGCTCGGCCAGCGCTACGACGCGCGCGTGATGGTCGACGACGCCCACGGCACCGGGGCGATCGGCCCGGAGGGTCGCGGCTCGGTCGCTGCCGCCGGGCTCGAGGGTGAGGTCGACGTCGTCGTCGGCACGCTCGGCAAGGCGCTCGGTTCCTACGGCGCCTACGTGTGCTGCGACAAGCCGATGGCGAAGTACCTCATCAACACCGCGCGCACACTGATCTTCTCGACGGCGCTGTCGCCGCCGGCGGTGGCCGCGGCGATGGCGGCGCTGGGGCTGCTGCGCGAGCAGCCGCGCCGGGTCGAGAAGCTGCAGCGCAACGCCGGCGTCCTGCGCGAAGCGCTCGCCGCCGAGGGCCTGCCCGTACCGCCCTCTTCGACCCAGATCGTGCCTCTGATCGTGGGCGACGCGGGCGACGCCGTGCGGGCCAGCGAGCGTGCGCTCGAGCGGGGCGTGTTCGCACAGGCCATCCGCCCGCCTACCGTCCCGGCGGGGACGTCGCGGCTGCGCCTGGCGCTGATGGCCTCGCACACGAAGTCGGAGCTGCGCGAGGCGGGGCGGGTGCTCGCGGCGTGCATCCCTGTCGGCGCGCGCGAGGCCGCCCTGCGCCTGGCGGACGCCGGTCCGGAGCCCGAGCGCGGGCGAGTGTTCGACGGGCTGCGCGACGCGGCGTAGTGCGAGGGGGCCGGTTCGTGATTCGCCGCCCGCCGCCCGGCGCGCGTGCCGGTTGCGCGCGCGCCCGGACGCGTCGCCGCGACTGCTGGGCCGTGCGCCGCTGGCGCATGTCGATGCTGCGCGCCTGAGACGGCGTGCGCGGCCTGTTCGTCAGCGGGACCGACACGGGCGCCGGCAAGTCGATGGTCGCCGCCTCGATCTGCGCCGCGCTGGCCGCGGACGGTGAGCGGGTCGCGGCCTTCAAGCCGGTGGTCACGGGACTCGCCGAGCCGGTGGGCGAGTTCCCGCCCGACCATGAGCTGCTCGCGCGAGCGGCCGGCAGCGGCCAGTCGCCCGCCGAGGTCGCCCCCTACCGCTACGACCCGCCGCTCTCGCCCCACTACGCGGCCGAGCTCGCCGGCGAGACGATCGAGCCCGCCCGGCTGGTGGAGCACGCGCGCGCGGCCGCACCCGGCGACGGCGTCCTCGTCGCCGAGGGCGTCGGCGGGCTGCTCGTCCCGATCACGACCGGCTACCTCGTCCGCGACCTCGCGCGCGACCTCGCGCTCCCGCTCGTGGTGGCAGCGCGCACGGGACTCGGCACCATCAACCACACGCTGCTGACCGTCGAGGCGGCGCGGGCGGTCGGGCTCGAGGTCGCCGGGATCGTGATGACCCCCTGGCCGGAAGCGCCGGCGCCCATCGAGCTGTCGAACCGCTCGACGGTCGAACGCCTTGCCGGGGTTCCCGTAAGCGTGCTGCGGCCGGTCGACCCCGGATCGCTGGCGGCGGCGGGGGCTGAGCTGCCACTGGGCGAGTGGCTCTGACGGACAGGCCCTAAGCTCGATTGGATGGCGACCGAGGAGAGCGCCGCAAGGCCGGAGCCCGACGACACGCCGGAGCTGCTCCTGAAGCTGCGCGAGCGCAAGGCGCGTCACAAGCAGCGGAACATCCTGCACCGCATTGCGATTGTCGTCCTCGGCGTGCTGATCGTCCTCGCCGGAATCGTGATGTCCGGCCCGGGCGTCCCGGGCCCCGGCATCGCCACGATCCTGATCGGGCTCGGCTTCCTGGCGCTCGAGTTCGACTGGGCCGAGCGCATGATGGAGCGGGTCATCATCTGGGGCGACCAGGTGAAGGACCGCGCCGAGGAGACCTCGACGACTCAGCGCATCATCGTCGGGTTCGTAACCGCCGTGGCCGTGGCGGCCTTCGTGGTGGCCGCCATCCTCTGGGACATCCCGCTGGTGCCGGTGCTCTGACGCGCGCCCGGGTCAGCCCGCCCGGTGCACGACCCTGCCGTCGACCATCGTGAGCGCGACCTTCGACTTCGAGACGCGCTTCAGCGGGACGCGCAGGACATCTCGGTCGAGCACGATCAGGTCGGCGGCGAGGCCCTGCCTGATCTGACCGGTCTGGGTCTCCTGGTGTAGCTGGAAGGCGCTGTTCCACGTGTGCATCGCAAGCGAGCGGCGCAGGCTGAGGCCCTCCTGGCGGAACAGCGGCTGCGGATAGCCCTCGTAGACCTCGTCCGCCGTGCGGTTCACCGCCATCTCGATCTGGCGGAAGGGAACGAGCGGGTCCACCGGCCAGTCGCTGCCGCCGCACAGGCGGGCGCCGGCCTCCTCGAGGCTCCCGGCCGGATACGTGTAGGCGATGCGCCCGCCGCTGGCGGCGGCCGCCTCGGCCACCCTGGTGCCCACCATCGTGAGGACCCGGCCTCCGCGCAGGACGACGTCCGCCGCGCCGGGCTGCTGGGCGCGCGCCACCAGGGGCATGCCCATCGCCGCCCCCGCCACAACGGCGGCCCCGCCGCCTATTAAGCGCCGGCGCGAGACTCCCGCTTCGCCCGTGATCGGCGCATCCTATGCGTCGGCGCCGTGTTTCGCGCGCTCCTGCTCGCGCAGCTCCACCCGCCGAATCTTGCCCGTGAGCGTCTTCGGCAGGTCATCCACGAACTCGATCTCGCGCGGGTACGCGTAGGCCGAGTGGCGCTCGCGCACGTGCTTCTTGATCTCGTCGGCGAGCTCGTCGGACGCCTCGTGGCCGCCCGTCAGGACGATGAATGCCTTGACGATGTCGCCGCGGCGCTCGTCCGGCGAGGCGACGGCGGCCGCCTCCTTCACCGCCGGGTGCTCCACGCAGGCCGACTCGACCTCGAACGGCCCGATCCGGTAGCCCGCCGAGATGATCACGTCGTCGGCGCGGCCGGCGTACCAGACGTAGCCGTCCTCGTCCATGGTGGCCGCGTCCTTCGTATGGAACCACTCGCCGCCGAACACCTCCTCGGTGTCCTCCGGGCGGTTCCAGTAGCCGAGTGGGTAGTGCGGGTTCGAGCGCGCCCGCAGGCAGATCTCGCCGCGCTCGCCGGACGCCAGCGGCTGCTCGTCCTCGTCGAGGATCTGCACGTCCCAACCCGGCATGACCCGGCCCATCGAGCCCTCACGGACCTCGACGCTCGGGAAGTTGCCGCAGAGCGGGTAGCTCTCGGTGAGCCCGTAGTAGTCGAGCACGGTGATCCCGAACTGCTCGCGGAACCAGCGGATCACCTCGGGGTTGAGCGGCTCCCCAGCCGAGCAGGTCACCCGCAGGCGCTCGAGCGGATAGCGCTCGCCCGCGCGCTCGACGCCCGTCATCGCGCGGAGCGCCGTCGGCGTCGTGAACATGTTCTCCACCCCGTGCCTCGAGAGGAAGCGCAGGTGCTCCTCTGGGTCGTAGCCGCCCTTGCGCGCCTGGACGAGTGCCACAGCCCCGTAGCGCCAGGGGCCGAGCAGCGGGCAGATGCCGGCGGCCCAGGCCCACTCACCCGAGCCGTGAAAGAGCTCACCGTCGCGCACGTCGTGACAGAACTCGAACTCCTCGTGCGCGAGCAGATAGCGGTGGGCGTGCAGGATGCCCTTGGCGAGCCCTGTGGTGCCGGACGAGTAGTAGAGCTGGGCCGGGTCGTCCGCCGCCGTGTCCGCCATCTCGTAGTCCGTCGAGGCTCGCTCCATGGTCGAGTCGAAGTCGACGTCGCCGTTCTCGCCCGCGCCGCCCATGACGAAGATCTTCTCCACGAGGCCGTCGGGTATGCGGTGACGATTCGCGCTGTCGGTGACGACGGCGCGCGCCCCCGAGTCACGCAGCCGGTGCTCGATGCCCTCGTCGCCGTACAGGATCGACATGGACAGCAGGATCGCTCCGCGCTTGTAGGTGCCGAGGAAGACGGCCGCAGTCTCGGGGAGCGAGGGCAGCAGGGTCGCGACGCGGTCGCCGCGCTCGATGCCGGTGGCCTCGAGCACGTTCGCGAAGCGGTTCGACAGGTCCTGCAGCTCGCCGAAGTCGACCCGGCGCTCGTTTCCCTCCCAGTCCTCCCAGACCATCGCGAGGCGGTCGCGCTCGTGCTTGTCGCAGACGTCGCGGGCGATGTTGTAGCGCTCGGGCACGTCCCAGCGGTGCGCCGCGCGCATCTGCCTCGTAGTCGCCCAGCTCGTACTTCCTGAAGCTCACCCGGGGCCTCCTCTCGCTCAGAGGAGAAGCTACCCGCTCAGAGCATCCGTCTCACCGACAGAGCCGCGGGCACCTCGGCGCGGCCGCGAATCGCGTCCACCACGAGCCGCGCGGTCGCCGGGCCTGTCGAGATCCCCCAGGGCCCGTGGCCGGCGGCCACCCACAGCCCCTCGACGCCCTCGGCCTCTCCGACGAGCGGGCGCCCGTCGAGCGACTGCGGCCGGGCGCATGCGCGCACCCCACGTGGGCGCGCACGCGCGAGCGCGGGCAGAAACGTGGCGGCCCGGGCGTGCACGGTCTCGACCCAGGCGTCCGGGTTTGGCTCCTCGCCGAGAAAGGTCGAGCCGACGGACGTCGTTCCGCCCGCGGTGACCGCGCTGAAGACGGCCCCGGCACCGCCGCCTCCGGCCGCCACCGCCTCGACACCCACCTCCTCGACGACGTGCCGCGGCGGCGAGCCCAGCTGGAACTCGACGACGACGCCCCAGACCGGGGCGATCGGGCTCCACGCGCGGGTCGGGTCGACAACCTCGGGGGTCCACGGCCCTGCCGCCACGAGCACGGCGCCCGCCTTTCGCCGCACGCCCCCGGCGATGACGCCGTGCACGTGCCCGGCGCCCGCCCACGGCCAGGCCAGCTCGTCACTGTGGAAGACGGCGCCCTGCTCGTACGCGCGGAGAGCGAACGCGCGCGTCGCCGCTGCGGGCTGCACCGGGTGGCCGGTGTGTAGGCGACACGCGCTGAGCCCCTCGGCGAGCGCGGGCTCGAGCACCTGCAGCTCGCCGCCGTGCAGCATCGCGGGGCGCAGCTCGGGCACGTCGCGGCCGATCTCGCCGGCCACCTCGGTCAGCTCCGCGGCATCGAAGGCGAGCAGCAGGACGCCCACCGGGTCGTCGGCGATCTCGAAGTCGTCGAGCGACCGGTAGAGCCCGAGCGACTCCGTGTAGAGCTGCGCCATCACGGGGTCGAACGGATGCTGCAGCACCCCCGAGTTGCGCCCGCTGGCGGCGCCCGCCACCCTGTCGCGCTCGAACACCTCGACGCGCGCGCCCGCCTCGGCCAGCTGAGCGGCGGCCGCGCAACCGACAATCCCCGCGCCGATGATCGCGACGTCGGGATGAGGGCTCGTGCTCAGTCGTCGCCCCCGCTGGCGTAGTCGACGATCGACTTGTCGATGAGCCACTCCACGGGCGCCTTGTCGTCGGTGTATACCTCCCCGCCCGCGAGCGGCTCCTCGATCCGGCCCGCGGCCGCAAGCCCCGTCCCGCGCAGTCCGGTGGGCAGGTCGGGGACGGCAGCGCGCAGGCGCGCGGCCGAGAGCGGCCGCTCGCTGGCGACGATCAGCGTGTTCGTGTCCTCGATCGGATCGCGCAGGACGTGCGGGAAGACGTCTCCGATCGTCGCCGTAAGCACCTTCTCGAGGTCGTCCTGGCCCTCCGGGTGGCCGGCGTTGACGATCAGCACGCCCCCGGGAGCAAGCCGGTCGCGCACGGTCTCGAAGAACTCAACCGTGGTCAGGTAGAAGGGGATGTAGGGCTGGCGATAGGCGTCGACCGAGATCACGTCGTAGCGGGCGTCGATGCGACGCAGGAACGGCCGCGCGTCCTCGTGGTAGAGGTGCAGGCGCGGGTTGTTCATGTCGAAGTACTCGCGCCCGATGTCGGACAGCTCGGCGTCGATCTCCACGCCGTCGACGCGCGTCTCGGGGAAGAAGTACTCATAGGCGCGCGCCGTCGTGCCCGCCGCATTGCCAAGGATCGCGACACGCCGCGGCGGCTCGCTGCGGCCGGCGAACTGCAGCACGAGGTGGCCGTCCCAGACGTCCCCGGTCAGCACCGAGGAGGCGTTGCGCGGCCCGCCGGGCCCGGGCTCGCACTCGGCTGAGCAGACCGAGTGCTGGGCCTGCCCCTCGTTCAGCTCGAGCGTCCGCTCGCGGTCCGGATACTCGATCACGCGCGCGTACTGATACTCGGTCTCGGCCTCGTGGATCACCCGGCCGCCGTCCTCCGTGTCGGCCTTGAGCGTGCCGACCGGCAGCGCGATCAGCACCGCAATCGCCGTCGGCGCGAGTGCCCAGCGGCCGACCGGGCGCAGGCCGGCGACCGCGACCAGCGCTATCGCGAGCGCGAAGATGAGGAAGGTCCGGCGCGTGCCGACGAGCGGGATCAGGAGGAGCGCCGAGACGAGCGTCCCGACGAGCGAGCCCGCCGTCGAGAGCGCATACAACCGGCCCGCGACGGTGCCGGCCTCCTCGACCGACGAGACCGCCAGCCGGATCGCCCACGGCGACACGGCGCCGAGCAGCAGCACCGGGATCGCCACCAGCACGAGCACGCCGACGAGCGAGCCGAGGAAGGCACCCGCCGAGATCTCGTCGAGCGCATCGACCGCGATCTCGAGCATCGGGTCGGCGACGAACGGCACGATCGCCAGCAGTCCCGCCGCGGTCAGAGCGAGCAGGCAGAGCCCGCGCATGTGCGGGTGCCGGTCCGCCAGCCGGCCCCCCAGCCAGTAGCCGAGGGACAGCGCCACGAGCACGATCCCGATCGTGTTTGCCCACACGATCGTGGAGGCACCGAAATAGGGGGCGAGCAGGCGTACAGCGGCTATCTCGGCGCCGAGCGAGCCCGTCCCCACCACGAAGACGAGGAGGGGCAGTGGAGGCATTGCTTCGCCGCGGAGGGTAGCTACGGGGCCCCGGTCCAGCCCCTCGCGTAGCACGGCTTGGACCCGCACACCTCGACGATGCGCCCGTCGATCTTCAGGAACTCCGACTTCTGGACCCGCGCGCTGACCTCGCCGCGCGGCGCGCCGTGCGGGTCGCGGCCGAGTCGCGGTGGCACGTTTGCGGTGGGAGGCGCCGGCGTTCCCTCGACCGCCGTGCCGACCGTGCGCTCGGGGCCGACGTCCCACCAGACCATTCCGGAGCCGGTGTTCGGCAGCTTCAGCCTCTTCAAGCCGTGCCACGGGTTCGAGAGCGCCGAGCGGCCCGGATCCAGGACCGGCTTGCGGATCGGGGCGCCGAACGTGCGCGCCATGATCACCGGCGTCAGGTCGGCGACCTGGTGGTCGCCGAAGGCCACGTGCATGAGGACGTTGTGCGTCGGCGTGTTCGGCAGCGGCCGGCTGGTGACGTGACGCGCGTAGCCGTTCGACTCGCCGCGGTCCCAGAGCAGCTGGATCTGCGAGAGCCACAGCTGGCGCTCGAGCTGGTTCGGATAGCCGCCGTAGATGATCGGCGCGAACTCGTCGAAGTCGACGCTGCGCTGCAGCAGCGTCGAGTAGTTCATGCCCGGCACGCCGAGCACGGCGCGCTCGAAGTCGGGCGCGAGCGCCGTGAGCGCACCGCCCATGATGCCGCCCTGTGAGTTGCCGTCGAAGAACAGGCGGCGCGTGTCGATCACGCTCTGGCCGTTCTTCTGGAAGGCGGCGTTCGACGAGAGTCCCTGCGGGTGGATCAGCGCGCGCCCCAGGAACATCTGGTTCAGGAAGCCCTGCTGCATGCGGTCCGCGACGGTGTTGAACTTCGAGAAGTCGGACATCACCGTGATGATGTGGCCGAGGTCCTGCTCGGCGAAGCCGGCCCAGTCGGTGGCGCAGAACACGAAGTTGTGCTCGTTCGCCATCGCCTCGACGTTGCCCGCGTCGATCTCGGTGGCGCTGCCGAGCAGCCCGTGCCCGTAGAGCGCGGGGCGCGCCTTCGGCGGCGCGGCCGGGTCGAGCGCGACGCGCGGGATCTCGCAGACGTACTGGAAGCTGTAGCTGCCGCGCTGCTTCGGCAGGCCCTTGCCGTCGAAGGTGAAGCGGCCACCGGGGGCGCATCCGTTGGTGAGGAAGCAGGGCACGCTGACCGTGCCGCTCACGCGGCGGGCGATCAGACTGCTCTCGGCGACGCTCAGGTCCTGGGTCGAGTCGACCGTGAAGGCCGGCGAGCGTCCGCTCACCTTGAGGTCCTTCAGGTTGCGGTCGCCGAGCGACGCGAAGCCGCGGTCGCGGATATGGAGCGCCCGCTTCGTGAGGCTCTGCCGGCTCGCCACCGTGAAGTCCCAGGCGAGATAGAGGCTGTCGCGACCCACGCCCGCCTTCCCCAGCTTGCGGAAGAGCTCATTGAAGTGGGAACGCCGGTTCTCGACGAGGCGCTTCTTCGTCTTCTTCGAGTCGCGGTAGAGGCGGAAGTTCCTACCCGCCTGGATCGTCCCGCCGTTCGCCGTTCTTCAGGTTCCGGAGCGCGACGATGTAGCGCTCGCCCTCCGCGAAGTTCTTGGCCGGGCGGATGATGAGAACGCGCTCCCTGGCCGTCGTCGGGTTGGAGTCGACCTCCGCCCAGACCGGATGGCGCTCACCTGTGCGCGCGTTGATCACGACGACCGGTGAGTGCTTCGCGAGGCTCTTCGAGACGTCGCCGAGACGCGGCAGCCCGGTCTTGCGCCCCGCGGCGAGCGTGTCGAGGCCCGGCACCTTCGTGATCAGCATCGAGCCGGGGCTGAAGCCGTCGGCGCGGTTCATGTCGGCCGGGTCGATCGGCGTGCCGGCCTTGTTCCTCGGCATCGACGAGCGCTTTAGGGCTAGCCTGCGCCCCGTCGGCGTCGAGGCGTCGCGTTTCGTGTAGTGGTCGTTCGGCCAGGGATAGAGGCAGACGGCCGGGTCGGTGAAGTCGCAGGTCTTGGAGGGCTTCGCGCCCTGCGCCTCGGCGGCGGCCGGGATGACGATCGAGATGATCGCGGCGGCGGTCGCGGCGTGGAGTCCTTTTCGCATGGCGGGCGGGCATCCTAGCTATCGCCGTTCCGACCAGCGGGCGGCGTAGCCTCGCCCGCCATGGATCTCGTCGCCGCCGACCGCGCTCATCTCTGGCATCCGTTCACCCAGCAGCGAGGCTGGGCGGACGAGCCGCCGCTGATCGTGGAGCGCGGCGAGGGAACCGATCTGATCGACGTGGAGGGGCGCCGCTACATCGACGGCGTGTCGTCGCTCTGGTGCAACGTGCACGGGCACGCGCACCCGCGCATCGACGCTGCGGTCAGGGACCAGCTCGGCCGGGTCGCGCACTCGACGATGCTCGGGCTCTCGCACCGCCCGGCGATCGAGCTGGCGCAGCGGCTCGCCGAGATCGCGCCGCCCGGGCTGACGCGCGTCTTCTACTCGGACTCCGGCTCGACCGCCACCGAGATAGCGCTGAAGATGGCGTTCCAGTACTGGCAGCAGCGCGGCGAGCCGCGCCGGCAGTTCGTCGCGCTGCGGATGGCCTACCACGGCGACACGATCGGCTCCGTCTCGGTCGGCGGGATCGACCTCTTCCACTCGATGTACAGGCCGCTCCTGTTCGACACGCTGAAGGCGGAGCCCGGTGACCTCGACGACATGGAGCGCCTGCTCGCAGCGCACGCCGGCGAGGTGGCGGCGGTGATCATGGAGCCGCTCGTCCAGGGTGCGGCGGGCATGCTCGTCCACCCGGAGGGCTACCTGCGCCGCGTGCGCGAGCTCTGCGACCGCCACGATGTCCTGCTCATCCTCGACGAGGTGGCCACCGGCTTCGGCCGCACGGGGCGCATGTTCGCCTGCGAGCACGAGGACGTTGCACCCGACCTGCTGTGCCTGGCGAAGGGGATCACGGGCGGCTACCTGCCGCTGGCGGCGACGCTCGCTAGCGAGCGCGTCTACGAGGGCTTCCTCGGCGAGTTCGAGGAGTTCCGGACCTTCTTCCACGGCCACACCTACACGGGCAACCCGCTCGCGTGCGCGGCGGCGATCGCGTCGCTCGACGTCTTCCGCGAGGAGGACACGCTCGGGCAGCTGGCGGCGCGGATCGATCAGCTCTCGGAGCTGCTCGAGCCCGTGGCGGCGCATCCGGCGGTGCGCGAGGTGAGACGGGTCGGCTTCATGGTGGGGATCGAGCTCGAGGAGTTCCCGTTGCCGGTGCGGATGGGCCACCGCGTGACGCTCGAGGCCCGGGCGCGCGGGGCGATCATCCGTCCGCTCGGCGACGTGCTGGTGCTGATGCCGCCGCTGTCGATCTCGGGTGCCGACCTGGAGCGGCTCGTGCAGGTCACGGCCGAGGCGATCGACGCGGCGACGTCGTCGCTCGAGCGGCGCGCGGCGGCCTGAGCGGGGCCCCGCTTGGTGGCGGCGCCGGCCGGCTCGCGGGTGGGCTGGGCAAACGGGGCCGGCGAACGGCAACTGTCCTGACTTTCGGGCCTAGGAGACCCAAAAGTCAGGACGGTCGAGACCGCGCGCACGCTGAGCGTCAGCAAGCGCCGCTAGTTACGGGCACAGAGGCCGTCCCGCAACGCGGGGCGGCCTCGCTCAGCCCTCGTACGGCTCGAAGTCCCTCTTGCGCGCCCCGCAGACCGGGCAGAACCAGTCGTCCGGGATGTCCGTGAAGGCGGTGCCGGACGGGATTCCGCCGTCGGGGTCGCCCTCCTCGGGGTCGTAGATGAACCCGCAGGAGGTGCAGATCCACTGCTGAGTCTCCGTCATCGGCGGGACAGCCTAGCGGCCGCGCGGAGGTAGGCTGCGCGCGTGCGCGTGGACCGTCCGCCACCGGGCGAGGAGCTCAACTTCGGCAAGGCGGTCGAGCCGCGCCCGGCGGCCTCGCTCATCCTGCTCCGCGACGGACCCGGCGGCGCCGAGGTCCTGCTCGTCCAGCGCAATCCGGAGCAGCGCTTCATGGGCGGCGCCTGGGTCTTTCCCGGAGGCGGCACCCGCCCGGACGACGACGGCCCCGCCGCGACGGCGCTGCGCGAGCTCGAGGAGGAGGCCGGCCTGAAGCTCCCGGAGGCCGCCGAGCTGGTGCCGTTCGCCCGCTGGATCGCTCCCGAGCAGGTGAGCGTCCGCTTCGACACCTGGTTCTTCGCGGCTGCCGCGCCAGCGGACGCGAAGCCGTCGGTCGACGGCAGCGAGTGCGTCGACGCGCGCTGGCTTCGTCCGGCCGACGCCCTGGCGGCCCACACCCGTGGCGAGCTCCTCCTCGTCTTTCCCACGATCAAGAACCTGGAGCGGCTCGGGGAGACGAGCTCCGTCGCGGAGACACTCGAGGCGGCCCGCCGGCTCCCGATCGTCACGACCCAGCCTCGTGTCGTCGTCCGCGAGGGCGACACCCGCGTGCTGCTTCCGGGGGAGCCCGGCTACGACGACCCGTGACCGCAACCCGGCCGCCCCGGGCTTGTTCATGAGAACGATGAGACGCAGCGTCCTGACGCTCGTCATCGCGGCCGCAATCGTGGGGGCAGTGGCCGCGGTGGCCGCCGCGAGCACGCTGATCGGCACAGAACAGGCCGATCAGCTCACCGGTGGCGAAACACCGGACCAGATCTACGGCGAGGGCGGCGACGACACGCTCAGCGGCGCCGGCTTGGGCGACTACCTCGAGGCCGGTTCGGGCGACGACTCGGTCGACGGCGGCGACGGCGTCGACCTCCTCATCGGCGGGACCGGCAACGACCGCATCGATGCGGGGACCGGCGGCGACGTCGTTTACGCGGGGGCGGGCGAGGACCTCGTCCTGGGCGGTCAGGGGGATGACACGCTCTTCGGGCAGTCCGAGCCGGACCGCCTCTTCGGCGGCGCCGGCAACGACCGCATCTACGCGAGCCTCGGCGGCGATTTCGTCGACGCCGGCTCGGGCGCGGATCGGATCAGCGCCGAGGGTGGCACCGCGACGATCCTCGCCGGCGGCGGCGACGACGTGATCACCGGCAGCGGCGGCGTCATGGACGTCCAGGGCGGCGGCGGGAGCGACCGTATCCGCACGGGCGAGGCGAGCGATCGGATCTCAGGCGGCAGCGCCAGCGACTCGATCGACGCCGGCAGCGGCGACGACACGGTGAATGCCCTCGACGGCCGCCGCGACCGCGTCACCTGCGGCGACGGTCAGGACACGGCGTTCGTCGACCCGTCGGACATCGTCAGCGGCTGCGAGGTCACTAGCCGCAGGCGCCCTGC
This sequence comes from uncultured Thermoleophilaceae bacterium, assembly GCA_963827065.1. Lineage (GTDB taxonomy): Bacteria > Actinomycetota > Thermoleophilia > Solirubrobacterales > Thermoleophilaceae > JACVRW01. The sequence goes on from CAWGZM010000010.1 coordinate 175,202, forward strand.
CGCCCGCCGGCGCTGACGAATGCGGTAGAACCCGGCCATGCCGGCAAGCGGCCTGACCGTTGCCGTGACGGGCCCGACCGGCGACCTCGGCATCGGGGTCGTCAGCGCTCTGCAGCGCTCGCGCGCGGTCAAGCGCATCGTCGGGATGGCGCGCCGGCCGTTCGACCCCGCCGAGCACGGCTGGAAGAAGGCCGAATACCGCCAGGGTGACGTGACCGACCCCGAGAGCGTCCGCGACCTCGTCAAGGGCGCCGACGTGGTCGTGCATCTGGCTTTTGCGATCCTGAACGCGGGGGACGCCACTCGCAGGCTGAACGTCGAGGGCTCGCGGCTCGTGTTCGAGGAGGCGGCCAAAGCGGGTGTCGAGCGGATCGTCTACGCGTCGAGCGTCGCGGCATACGGCTTCCACGAAGACAACCCCGACTGGCTGACCGAGGACGTCCCGCCGCGCGGCTCGCCCGAGCACCCGTACTCGCAGCAGAAGGCCGAGGTCGAGCAGGCGCTGGCGGAGGTGCTGATGCGGCGCCGGCGCACCGTCGCCTACGCGCTCCGGCCCTGCATCGTGGCGGGCCCACACGCGCGCACGTTCGTGCAGGAGATCCCCTACTTCCGGCTCGCCGAGGCGATGCCCGACCCCGTGCGCAGGCTCGTACAGTCGATGCCGGTGCTGAAGCCGGTGATCCCGGACCCGGGCGCGCGCTTCCAGCTCGTGCACGAGGACGACGTGGCGAGCGCCTTCGCCGCCGCCGTGCGCGGCCGCGGCGAGCCAGGCCCGTACAACCTCGCCGCGTCCGGCACGCTGACGCTGGCCGACGTCGCGCAGGCGCTCGACTGGTACACGCTGCCGGTTCCCAAGCCGCTCGCGGACGCCACCGCCGACGTCGTGACGCGGCTGCCGCTCCTGCCCGACTCGGTGGCGTGGATCCACTCGGTCAAGAAGCCGGTGCTGATGAAGACGGACCGTGCCCGCAAGGAGCTCGGCTGGCGGCCGAAGCACACGGCGAGGGCCACCCTGAAGGAGACGATCGCGGCCGAGCGGGACGAGGCCGCGGCGCGCTAGAGCGCCTGCGCGTACAGCTCGGCGTACTCGTCCTCGCCGGCCTCGCGCGGGTTCAGCAGGGTGGTGCCGTCCCCCATCGCGCCCTCCACGAGCGCCGGGATGCCGGACTCGGGCACGCCCGCCTGGGAGAGCCGGGTCGGCAGCCCGAGCCGCCCGACGAGCTCAGTGATGTGCGCTGCGAGCGCGTCCGCCGCATCCACGGCGGAGCCGCCTGTGGCGAGACCGAGGAGCTCGCCGATGTCGCGGTAGCGGCCGGCTATCGAGTCGCCGCCGCGCGCGTTGAAGCGGATCACGTGCGGCAGGTGGATCGCGTTCGCCACGCCGTGGGGGACGCCGAACTGCGCGCCGGCGGGGTGCGACATGGCGTGCACGGAGCCGAGGGCGAGGGTGATCGCCAGGTTCGCGGCGATCAGCATGTTGCCGCGGGCCTCCTCCTCGCGCTCGCCGCCCTCGACCGCCCGCTCGAGGTTGTCGCGGATCAGCCGCAGCGCGTGCAGCGAGCGCGCGTCCTGGTGCGGGCTCCAGTCCTGCGAGACGTAGCCCTCGACCGCGTGGGTCATTGCGTCCATGCCGGTGGCGGCAGCCACCGAAGCGGGCAGCGTCCGCGTCGTCTCGGGGTCGAGGATGGCGAGCCGCGGGAAGAGCGGGAAGTCAGCGATCTCGAGCTTGATGCGCTCCTCGGGCACCTTGATCACCGCGGCCATCGAGACCTCGCTGCCGGTCCCGGCGGTGGTCGGGATGCACGCGAGCGGCGCGAGCTCGAGCGGCCGCCCCATGCCGTCGTCATCGCGCGGCAGCAGGTAGAAGCCCTCCTGCTCGCGCGCCGTGCCGCCATGGGTGAACACGGCGTCGGCCACCTTCGCCGTGTCCATCACGGAGCCGCCGCCGAGCGCAAGGAAGGAGTCGGCGCCCGCCTCGCGGGCCGCCTGGGCGCAGCGGTCGCAAACGGCGGTCGAGGAGTCCTGCGGGACGTCGTCGAAGATCCCGGCCAGCTCGAGCCCACCGCCCGTGACACCCGCCTCGACCTTCTCGACGAGGCCGGTGCCGCGGATGACCTGATCGGTCACGAGGAAGACTCGGTGCGCTCCCTCCTTGAGGAACTCGAAGCCGGTGGACTCGAGCAGCTCGCGACCTGCGATCACACGCGTCGGCGAGGCGTACTGGTAGAAGTCCTTGAAGCCCTCGAGCGGCGCCCGGTCGAGGGCGGAGCCGGCCTCCTCCTCCATCAGGCGGCCTCGAGCAGATCCCTGCGGTCCGCCTCCTCGAGGATCGCGCGGTAGCGCGGAAAGACCGGCTTGACGAGCGGCACCAGCTTGAGGATCTTCGCCACCGGGCCCTTGGCCTTCATCTGGCCGCGGGCGAGGGCCACCGTCACGTTGACCTTGCCGAGCCAGAAGCGGTGCGCCGTGTCCGCGTCCATCGTCATCACGACCTCGGGCTCGAGCGTCGTCGTCCCGCAGTCGACCTGGCCCTCCTCGCCCTCGATCAGCTTGACCGTGATCTGCGACTCGGGCTCGCGGTACTGGTACTGGACGATCGTGTTCGCCTTCTGGAACTTCGGGGCGAGCTCGTCGTCGTCGGCGAGCTCCTCGAACAGCCTGCCGATGTACGCGTAGACCTCATCGGCGTCCTTGAAATACGGCAACTTGCAGTCTCCTCTCTAACGGAGGCGGAGAGTCTAGGGACGCGGGAACGCCGTCCGGATCATCCGGTCCCAGGCGCGGTCCGGCAGCAGGCGGCGCTGGGCGATCAGCACGTTGGCCGAGGCGGTGACCCGGTAGCGGGAGCGCGGGCGGCGGGCGGCGACCGCCTTCTCGATCACCTGCGCGACGTCATCCGGCTCGCCGCCCAGCTTGCCGAGAGGGCCGTCCGACGCAGTGGCGTTGGCCTCGGCCACGGCGGCGTTGAACTTCGCGTAGGGCCCGTCGTCCGTCCTCGCGACCGAGCCGGCGGCCGTCTCACCGAAGTTCGTGCGGATGATGCCGGGCTCGATCACCACCACGTGCACGCCGAAACCGCCGACCTCGAAGCGCATCGCGTCCGAGATCGCCTCGACCGCGTGCTTCGTGGCGTGGTAGACGCCGCCGCCCGGGAGGGTGAGGCGCCCGCCCATCGAGCTGATGTTCACGATCCGCCCCTCGCCCCGCCGGCGCATCCCCGGCAGCACCAGCTGGCACATCCGCAACAACCCGAAGACGTTCGTCTCGAACTGGGCACGCACGTCGTCGAGGGGCACCGTCTCGACCGCGCCGTTCTGGCTGTAGCCGGCGTTGTTGACGAGCACGCCGACCGCGCCCTCGGCCTCCTCGACGCTCGCGACTGCTGCGCTCATCGACTCCTCGCTCGTCACGTCGAGCTCCAGCGTGCGGCAGCCGCTCTCCCGGAGCGCCTCGATCGACTCGGGCCGCCGCGCCGTGGCGTAGACGGTGTGGCCCGCGCGGGTCAGGCGCTCCGCCGTGGCGCGGCCGATTCCCGTCGAGCATCCGGTGATGAGCACCACCTGGGGGTCGGCCATGTTCAGACGGTAACCGGTCAGCGCCTAGTGGGCGACGGCCAGGCCGGCCGCGAGCGCGAGCAGGAGGAGGCCTACGAGCGCGTTGACGAGCTGCGAGGCGAGCGGCCTTGCGAGCGCCGGGCGCAGCCGGCCCGCCAGGCCCGCAAACGCGCTCATGCCGGCGAGCGCCAGCAGCGCCATCGTCAGCACCATGGCCGCCGCCGGCAGCGGCCCCGCGCCAGGCACGAGGAACTGAGGGACGAGCGCCGTCCAGAAGAGCCCCACCTTGACGTTGGCGAGGTCGCTCGCCAGCCCGCGCCTGAAGGCGCGCGCGGCGGACGGGGCGGCCTCGTCAGGCCCGGTCTCGGCCAGCAGGTCGCCGCGCCGCGCCGCGGCGAGCGCCTGAAGGCCGAGCCAGGCGAGGTAGGCGGCACCGAGCAGCTTGAGCGCGGCGAAGGCCCCGGGCGAGGCCGCCACGACCGCCGTCGCCCCCAGCACCGTGGCGGTGCCCCAGACAAGGTTTCCGGTAGCGGAACCGAGGGCGGCCCACGCGCCACTGCGGGTGCCGGCGCCGAGCGCCGTCCGCAGCACGACCAGCATGTCGGGCCCGGGGAGGAGGACCGTGCCCGCGGCGACTCCGACGAATGCGAGGTAGTTGGTCATGCGAGGCAGGATGCGCCCGCATAATGTGAAGAACAACTCGAATGTCTACCAACTATCTATTAGTATTTCTACAGCGTGCTCAACGCCGCCCGACTCAGTCTGCTGGTGGAGCTCGAGGAGCGCCGGAGCCTCACGGCCGTGGCCGACGGCCTCGGCTACACGCCCTCGGCCATCTCACAGCAGCTCGCCAAGCTCGAGGCCGAGACCGGCCGCAGGTTGCTGGAGCCCGTCGGCCGTGGCGTGGTACTCACCGACGCCGGCCGGACGCTTGCGCGTCACGCGCGTGAGGTGCTGGAGCGGCTGGAGGCCGCCGAGGCCTCGCTCGAGACCGCCGAAGGACTCTCCGGCACCGTGCGGGTGGCGGCCTTCCAGACGGCGGCCCGGGCGCTGCTCGTCCCCGTCTTCGAGCAGCTCGCGCGCGAGCACCCCCGGCTCGTCTGCGAGCTCGTCGACCAGGAGGCGGAGACGGCGCTGCCGGGCCTGCGCTCCGGCGAGCTCGACCTGGTGGTCGCGGAGGAGTACGAGCAGGCGCTGCGGCCGCGCGACCCCCGTCTCGTCCGCCACGAGCTGGGCGCCGACGAGCTGCTCGTGGCGCTTCCCGCCGGGCATCCGGCGGCGCACTCGGGCGGTCCCGTCGCGCTCGAGGAGCTGGCCGCTGAGCCCTGGGCCACCCCGTGGGCGGGTACCCACTACGCGAGCATGGTCGAGGGTGCCTGCCGCGCGGCGGGCTTCGAGCCGCTCATCCGCCACCGGGTCACCGACCTCGGAACGCTGCTCGACCTGGCCCGCGCCGGCCTCGCCGTCGCCATCGTGCCCTCACTGGGAGGTCCGGCCGAGGACGGCTCACTCGCGCTCCGGCCCGTGGCGGGCGGCGGATTGGGCCGCAGGCTGTTCGCGGCCACGAGGCGCGGGGCGGCCGAGCGTCCGGCGCTCGCGGCGCTGATCGCCGCGCTGCGCGAAAGGCTCAGCGGGGCCTGACGAGCAGGGTCTGGACGGCTCGCCCGATGCGGCCGCGCTCGTCGTAGAGGGCGCTGTCTGCCATGCCCAGCCCGTCCACGTGGGTGACCGCGTCGAGGCAGACCCACTCGCCGACCGGCTCGCGCAGCAGGTGGACGGTGAGGTCGGTGTTGATGAAGATCGTCTTGCGCCAGTCGAGCGCTGCGCTGACTCCGTTGCCGGAGTCGGCCGTGATGAAGGCGCGCTGCAGCGGCGTCGGCTCCTCACCCGCCACGAGCGGCACGCGCGGGCGCATCCAGACCGTGGCGGGCCCCGGCACGACGAAGCCGCCCTTGACGAAGCGGTACTCCATTGCCGTGTGGTAGCCGACCTCCTGGCCGGTGGCGAAGAACTCGCCCTCGGCCGCGGCGTCCGGGCCGGCGGGCGGCGGCTCCTGCTCGTCGAGCCGCAGGTCGCTCACCTGCACGCGCCAGGCCCGTGCGCGGATCATCTCGCCGTCCGGACCGGAGATCGAAGCCTCGAGCAGCTCGACGCTCCGCCCCGGCCGCACCAGCTCGACACTCACGGACAACGGCGCGAGCGGAACCGGCTGCAGGATCTCGAGCGTGATCCGCCCCACGCGCATGCCCTCGCGCGGCTCGTGGCGCTCGATCGCGCGCGCCACCAGCGCGGAGGGCGGGCCGGCGTGCTGAGCGCCGGGGTCCCAGGGCCCACGCGTCAGCTCGCTTGGGACGAGCAGCTCACCGTCGAGCTGGAAGAAGGCGTCCGGCACGATGCAGCTAGGCGCCGATCGAGAACATCGCCTCGATGTCGTGGCGGGAGAACATCTCGAAGGCGACCATCGTGTACGTGTCCGCGATCCCCGTGACGGCGGCGAGCCGGCCAGTCACTACCTCGGCGAGATCCTCCGGCGCGCGCACGCGCAGCATCGCCACGAAGTCCCATTCGCCGGTCACCGAGTAGACCTCGGAGACTCCGTCGACGTCGGCCAACTCGCTGCCGAGAGTGGCCATCGCCCCGCGCTCGGCCTTGATCAGCACCACGGCGTTCGTCATGCCGCCGACCCTATAGCGTGCCGGGCTGATGCAGGCCGTGACCTTCCAGGCGCCCGGCGAGGTCCGGATCGAGGAGCGCCCAGAGCCCGAGCTGCTCGAGCGCGACGACGCCGTGGTGCGGGTCGAGGCGACCGGCGTGTGCGGCTCGGACCTGCACATCTACCACGGCCGCGTGGTGATCGAGCCCGGCTTCACGCTCGGCCACGAGTTCGTGGGCACGGTCGTGGCGGCGGGCGAGGCGGTCACAGAGGTGTCCGAGGGGGACCGCGTGCTGGGCTGCTACTGCTCCGCCTGCGGCAACTGCTTCTTCTGCCGCCGGGGCGCCTTCAACCAGTGCGACGACGGGCGCGTCTTCGGCCATGGCAAGACACTGGGCTCGCTTCAGGGTGCGCAGGCCGAGCAGGTGCTCGTGCCGCACGCGAACCTGACGCTGCGGAGCGTCCCGGAGGGCATGAGCGACGACGTCGCGCTGTTCGCGGGCGACGTGATGGGCACCGGCTGGCACGCCGTCGATCAGGCGGGCGTCCGCCCGGGCGACAGCACCGCAGTGATCGGGCTCGGCCCGGTCGGCCTGTGCGCCGTCCAGGCCGCCAAGGCGGCAGGCGCCGCGCGCGTGATCGCGGTCGACACCGTCGAGGAGCGGCTCGAGCTAGCGGGCTCGTTCGGCGCCGAGGCGGTTCACCTGACCGAGCAGGATCCGCGTGCTGCGGTGAAGGAGGCGACCGACGGGCGCGGGGTCGACTCGGCGATCGACGCCGTCGGCCATCCGGAGGCGCTCGAGCTCGCGTGCCGCGTCACGCGCAAAGCGGGCACGGTCTCCGCGATCGGCGTGTACGCCGAACGCATCGAGGTGCATATGGGCATCGTCTGGATCAAGGCGCTCACGATCAAGACGGGCCAGGCGAACGTGATCGGCCATGTCGACCGCGTGATCGCGATGCTCGCCGGCGGCGTGCTCGACCCCTCCCCGCTCGTGACCCATCACATGCGCCTCGACGATGCCGTGGAGGCTTACGCCGTCTACGATCGCCGCGAGGCCCTGAAGATCGTGATGACGCCGTGAGCGCCGAACGCGGCATGGCGGCCCAGCTCGTGCGCCGGCGCGAGATCCTCGCCCAGGGCGCGGAGCCGATCGGCTGGAAGATCGGCTTCAACCTGCCGAAGTTCCAGGAGCAATTGGGCCTCGACCGCCCGGTGGCCGGCTTCCTGACGACGGACACCCTGCTCGAGGACGGCGCGACCTGGTCGATCGGCGACGGCGACTTCGTGGTCGAGTCGGAGGTGGCTGTCGAGCTCGGCGACGACGCGCGCACGATCGTCGCGCTGCTGCCCGCGCTCGAGCTGGCCGATACTCCGGACCTCTCGATCGAGCTCGAGCAGATCCTGGCGGGCGACATCTTCCACCGCGGCGTCGCCTTCGGGCCGCGCGTCCAGACGGCCACCCCCGGCGCCGCGCGCATCATCGTCAACGACGAGGTCGAGCACGACGTCGATGCGCAGGACGCCGGAGCGCGGCTCGAGGAGATGGTGGGCGTCGTCGCCGACCGGCTCGCCGCCGCCGGGGAGGAGTTGCACGCCGGCGACAGGATCATCACCGGCGTGCTCGCGCCGCCGCACAAGGCCGCCCCGGGCGACCGCATACGCCTCGAGATCGACGGCATTGGCGCTGTCGAGCTTCAGTTCGCGGACTGACGAGCGCGCTCCCGTAGGGTTTCTGCGCATGACGATCGCCCAAGCGCTGCCCGACGCCCTCTCCGAACCCGCTCGCAGCTTCGCCGCGGGCCCGCATCGCCTCGTGATCGGCGGAGAGCGGCTCGACGCCGCGGACGGCCGGACGTTCGAGACGCTCGACCCGGCCACCGGCCGCGTGATCGCGTCCCTCCCCTACGCGGGCGCCGAGGACGTCGACCGTGCCGTGCGCGCCGCCCGCGAGGCATTCGAGGACGGCCGCTGGACGGGGATCTCGGCGGCCAAGCGGACCGCGGCGATGCTTGCGCTGGCAGATGCGATCGACGCCAACGCCGACGAGCTTGCCGAGCTCGAGTCGCTCGACAACGGCAAGCCGGTCAAGCTCGCCAAGCGCGTCGACGTGGCGCTCGCGGCCGAGCACATCCGCTACTTCGCGGGCTGGCCGACGCGCATCACGGGCGAGGTGCTGCCGGTCGCCCAGCGCGGCATGCACTGTTACACGCGCAAGGAGCCGGTGGGCGTGGCGGCCCAGATCATCCCCTGGAACTTCCCGCTGCTGATGGCGGCGTGGAAGATCGGTCCCGCGCTCGCGGCCGGATGCACGATCGTCCTGAAGCCGGCCGAGCAGACGCCGCTCACCGCCCTGAGGCTGGGCGAGCTGGCGCTCGACGCCGGGCTGCCGGAGGGCGTGCTCAACGTGATCACCGGCGACGGCGATACCGGCGCGGCGCTCGTCGACCACCCGGGCGTCGACAAGATCGCCTTCACCGGCTCGACCGTCGTAGGCCGCGAGATCGGCGCGAAGGCGGGCAGGGCGCTCAAGCGCGTGACCCTCGAGCTCGGCGGCAAGTCGCCCAACATCATCCTTCCGGACGCGGACCTCGAGCAGGCGATCAAGGGCGCCTACCAGGCGATCTACTACAACGCCGGCCAGGCCTGCAACGCCGGCTCACGCCTGTTCGTGCACTCGGATCAGTACGACGAGGTCATGAGCGGCCTGGTCGAGGCGGCGGGGAAAGCGCGGCTCGGTCCCGGGCTCGATCCCGGGACGCAGATCGGCCCGCTGATCTCGGCGGAGCAGGAGGAGCGGGTGCGCGGCTACATCGACAGCGGCAAGGCAGAAGGCGCCGAGCTCGTGACCGGCGGCCAGAGCCGCGAGGGCGACGGCTGGTTCGTCGAGCCCACGCTCTTCAGCACCACGAGCGACGACCTCAGGATCGCCCGCGAGGAGATCTTCGGCCCGGTGCTGGTGGCGCTGCCGTACGACTCGATCGAGGAGGTCGCGCGGCGCGCGAACGACACCGAATATGGCCTCGCGGCCGGTGTCTGGACGCGCGACATCGCCAAGGCACACAAGCTGGCCGCGCTGCTGCGCGCGGGTGACATCTGGGTCAACACCTGGAGCGCGGGCGATCCGTCGGCGCCGTTCGGCGGCTTCAAGGCGTCCGGCGTCGGCCGCGAGCACGGCCGCGAGGGGCTCGACTCCTACCTCGAGAACAAGACGGTCTGGGTCAACCTAGGCGCCTGACGCGGCACGCTCGTAGGGCTCGATCACGTCCGCGCACCGAAGCGGTCGGGACTGAACGCCGCCAGGTCGAGCGTAGTCTCCTCGGCGCAGATCGCCTGGGCGATGAGCCTTCCCGTGACGGGGCCGTGCGCGACCCCGGCGCCCTCGTGGCCGGTCGCGATCCAGAGCCCGTCGGCGGCGGCCGAGGCGCCGATCGCGGGGAGGCCGCCGGGTAGCCAAGGCCGCAGGCCGGCCCAGGCGCTGTCGATCGCGAGCTCCTGGATCCCCGGCGTGATCCGCGCAGCGCTCGCAAGGAGGGCGTTGCTCACCGCCCCGTCGACCGACAGGTCGAAGCCGCGCCGCTCGCGGCTCGAGCCGACGAGCACGTGCCCGTCGATGGTGGTCTCGACGACGGTGCTGACGGCGAGGCCCGCGTCCTCGCTCTCCACCGCCGCCATGTAGGACCCGTCGATCACCTTGTGGCGCAGGAAATCCGGTCGCCGCTCGAGCTGGACGAGCTGGCCCTTGCGCGGCTCGACCGGCAACTCGAGGCCGGCGCTGCGGGCGAGCGGAGCGCTCCAGGCGCCCGCGGCGATCACGACGGCGTCGGCCGCGAGGCCGGCCACACCGTTCACGCGGCCGCCGTCGACGCCGACCGACTCGGCCGCGCGGCCGGTCTCGAGGGTGGCGCCGAGCGTCTCCGCCGCGCGAGCGAGGCCGCGGGCGATCGCGCGCGGGGCGCACTGCAGGTCGTGCGGGAACGATGACGCGCCGATCAGCTCACCGGCCAGCCCGGGTTCGGCGACACGGACCGCCTCCGGCTCGAGCAGCTCGCACTCGACGCCGGCCGCGCGCAGCGCCGCGACGCGCTCGGCCTCTGCCTCCCACGACCCCTCGTCGACGTGCACCACGAGCGCGCCCTTGCGCCGGATCCCGGCCTCGGCGCCGAGCAGCTCCTCGAGCTCGTCGTAGAGAGCGAGGCCGTGGATGGCAAGGCCGAGCTCAGGCCCCGGGCGCTTGTCGCAGCAGAGCACGTTCCCCTCGCCCAGGCCCGTCGTGCCGCCCGAGATCTCGCCGCGGTCGAGCAGATGCACGCTCACGCCGCGGCGGGCGAGCTCGTAGGCGGTCGCGCAGCCGACGATCCCCGCGCCGACGATCGCGACCTCGGCGCTCTTCAGAGGGCGAACCCGGCCGGGAACGGATCGTCGGGGTCGAGCAGGTATTGGCCCATGGCGGTGATCCAGGCGCGTCCGCTGATCTCGGGGACGACGGCGGGCAGCCCCGCGACCTCCGTCTCCTCGACGATCCGGGCGCCGAAGCGGGTGCCGATGACCGAGCGGTTCACGAACTCCTCGCCCACATCCAGCTCGCCGCGCGCGTGCAGCTGCGCCAGCTTGGCCGAGGTGCCGGTGCCGCAGGGCGAGCGGTCGAGCCAGCCGGGGTGGATCGAGGTGGCGCTGCGCTGCGAGCGAGGACCGTCCTCGCCCGGAGCCGTGAAGACGACGTGCCGGCAACCCGCGATGCGCCCATCGGCCGGGTGCACCGGCCGCTCGGACTCGTTGATCGCGGCCATGATCTCGAGGCCGCGCTCGATCAGCTCGGGCGCTCGCGCAGGGTCAACGGCGAGCCCGGCATCCGCGGCCGGCAGCAGCGCGTAGAAGTTGCCACCGAAGGCCATGTCGTAGCTGACGCTGCCGCCGTTTACGGCAGCCGTGCGCCCGCTGGCGAGCAGGAACGAGGGCACGTTGCGAAGGCTGACCGAGCGGGCGCGCCCCGCCTCGACCGCCACGCGCGCCTCGACGAGCCCGGCGGGCGTGTCGAGCCGGACGACCGTCTCGGGCTCGCGCACCTCGACCATCCCGGTCTCGACGAGCACGGTGGCCACGCCGATCGTCCCGTGCCCGCACATCGGCAGGCAGCCCGACACCTCGATGAAGACGACGCCCCAGTCCGCGTCATCCCGGAGCGGCGGCTGCAGGATCGCACCCGACATCGCGCCGTGACCGCGCGGCTCGCGCATGAGCAGCAACCGCAGCTCGTCCATGTGCTCCTCGAAGTGGAGCTTGCGCTCGAGCATCGTCGCCCCCGGGATCGGGCCGACGCCGCCGGTGATCACGCGAGTGGGCATCCCCTCCGTGTGCGAGTCGACCGCCGCGAAGACCCGGCTTGCCCTCACCCGGCCACCCCGGCGCCGAGCGCCCTGACCGCCTCCTCGACCTCGCGTCGCTCGTCGGCGGTCAGCTCGAGCCGCGGCGGACGGCAGGCGCCGCCCTCGCGGCCGGCGATGTCCATCGCGGCCTTGAAGTACTGGACGAGCTTGGGCTTCATGTCTAGCCGGCCGAGCGGAAGCAGCCGTGCGTGCAGCTCGCGGGCCGGCTCGAGGCTGCCCTCCGAGCAGAGCCGGTGGAGCTCCGCGCACTCACGCGGCGCGACATTGGCGACGCCCGAGATCCAGCCGGTTGCACCGGCGCAGAAGCCCTCGAGCGCCCAATCGTCGCCGCCCACGAGCACCTCGAGGTCCTCGGTCGCGTTCAGGATCTCGGCGATCCGGCGGGCGTCGCCGGAGCACTCCTTGACGGCCACGACGCCGTCGATCGCGGCGAGCCTCGCCACCAGCTCCGGAAGCATGTCGGTGCCGCTCGCCTTCGGGTTGTTGTAGGCCATGACGGGCAGGCCGCTCGCGCCCGCCACGTCGCGGTAGAACGCCTCGATCTCGCGCTCGTCGCCGTGATAGCCGAGCGGCGGCAGCAGCATGAGGGCGCCCGCCCCGGCCGCGGCAGCATCGGCGGCGAATGCCCTCGACGCGGCCGGCGTCTCGCTCGATATCCCCGCGGTCACCGTCACGCGGCCGTCGGCCGCCTCGACGAGCGCCTCGATCACGAGCCGGCGCTCCGCGGCGCTCAGGCTCTGCGCCTCGCCCATCGTGCCGGTCCCGACGAGCCCGCCGGCTCCGTTGTCGAGCAGCCACTCGGCGTTGCGCGCGAGCGCGTCCGCGTCGACGCCTCCGTCTTCGCCGAACGGCGTCACGAGCGCGGGGACGACCCCCTCGAAGTACATGCAGCCTCTCCTTGCTCCGGGTTAGCCGGAGTGTCGCACGCGGCGTGTCAGCGGCGGCCGATGCGGTACACCGGCCCGTTCAGCGACACCGCGTAGATGCGGCCGCTGGCGTCCTCGCCGAACGAGACGAGGCCCGGCACGCGCAGCCCCGTCCCGCGCGACGGCGCGCTGCCCTGCCGCAGCCGCGCGAGCCGGATGCCGGGGTTGCAGTAGTCGCCGTAGACGTAGCGGCCGTTCCAGCCGCGGCCGAGGGCGGAGTCCCGGATCACGTAGCCACCGATGATCGAGCAGAAGCCGCCGCTCTGCGAGTGCGCGATCACGGGCGGCACGTGGCCGCGCGCGCTGCCGCCCTCGTAGCGGTCGCGGCCCTCGAAGACATCCCAGCCGAAGTTGTAGCCGCCGCGCGGCGGCTCGCCTCCGCCGCGACCCGGCACGTAGTCGATCTCCTCGATAGCGTCCTGGCCGACGTCGCCCACGGCAAGCCCGCCGGTGCGCCGATCGAATGAGAAGCGGTAGGGGTTGCGTAGGCCGTAGGCGTAGATCTCACGGCGCGCGCCCGAGCGGTTCACGAACGGGTTGTCGGGCGGCACCGTATAGCCGCCGGCGGGCTTCGGCGTGATGCGAACCATCTTCCCGAGAACCGCGCCGAGATCCTGGGCGTTGTCATCGGGATCGCCGCCGCCACCACCGTCGCCGAACGCCGCGTAGAGCCGGCCGTCGGGGCCGAACTGAACCTGACCGCCCTTGTGGTTGAAGCGCTGATGGGGAACGCGCATCGTGGTCAGGCGAGAGCCCGGATCGGCCTGGTCGGGGTTTCCCTGCGAGCGCCGGAACTGCGCAATCGTCGGGTAGCCCTGCTGGTCCGTGTAGTACACGTAGAAGAGCCCGGAGCTCGCGTAGTCCGGAGCGAAGGCCATCGAAAGCAGGCCGCTCTCGCCGCCCGTCTGGACGAGGTCGGAGATGTCGAGGAAGGGCTGGCGCAGCGTGCGGCCGCCCTTGACGATGCGGATGCGCCCGCCGCGCTCGACCACGAAGCGGCGCTTGTCACCGCGGGGGGCGGTCAGGTAGGTGGGCTCGTCGAAGCGCCCGAGCTGCAGCAGCCGAACGGGCCGGGCGCTCGCCTCACTCTCACCATCGCCCCCGCCGCCGGACGGCATCTCCGTCGAGGCCGAGCGCGTCGTGGCGGACGGGCCCTCGGACGCCTCATCGTCGTCCGAGCAGCCGGCGAGCAGGCCGAGCATGCACAGCAGAGCCGCGACTGTGTACCGGCGAAGCCTCACGCAGCCTCAGTATGGCAATGCCCCCTCGCCCGCCCGCGAGGGCGCGCTAGGCTAGGCCCCTCGGGCTGTGGCGCAGCTTGGTAGCGCGCTCCGTTCGGGTCGGAGAGGTCGCTGGTTCAAATCCAGTCAGCCCGATTTCCGGCAGGACCGCGATGGCGGCGCACAGCGGCGAAGCACGCATTCCTACGGGCCGCTTCGCCGCTGTTCGTAGCGGTTCGCACCCCTTCTCCGACGCAGATCCGACGCACGCCGCCAGGTGCGTCGGAACTGGTGAGCACACCGTTCAGTGCCGGGGGCTTCCGACGTAGACTCGCCCCATGGCGTTGCCACGCTTCAAGGTGGAGATTCACGGAGAAGGGCTCGAGCGGGCGCGACACACGTTGAACAGCGCTGGCGTCCCCACCGTTGGCCCGACCCTTGCCGGCTTCAGCGGCGGCCCGCTGACCGTTGGGCACGAGATGCTCGCCGTGCTTGAGGCCCTCACGCCCGAGCAGGCGGAGGCTCGCGTGCGTGAGGCGCTGCCGGCGGACGGCGAGTACACGGTCGCCCCGGCCGAGCCGCTGGAGTCCGAGGCGGAGTAGATGCGGGCCGGCGTCGTGGTCTAGAGCCCACCACAGCCAGGTACCGCCGCCAGTCGCCGGACTCCCGCTCCGCGGCCCGGTCCACAGCGTCGAATGCCTTTCCATGGCTACCCGCTGCTGGTGCGTGTCGTCGTGGAAGATGACGACGATCGCCTCGGGCGGCTCCACGCCGTGTCACCGAGGGCTCGCGGGGCTGGGAGTGGGCTAACTGGCCGATCGACTCTCGCAGGATGGCCGAGGGCGCGGTGGGCGATGCGCTCCTGGCCCGCGAGCTGATCGAGCACTTCGACCTGGATCGGGTCGACTGGTGCCACGTTCTGTGGCTGGCGAGCAGCTCGGACGTCGCCAGGATTTCCGCCGGCTCTGGTGCGGATCGCGGACGAGCTCGAACGGGTCGAAGTGCTGTACGCCGACGATCTAGACGACCGATGCGGGACGCCTAGTCCCGCAGCCCGACGGCTTCGAGGGCCTCGGCCAGGTCCTCGTGGAGAACCTGTCGCTCAATGAGCCCGTCACGGACGGTGTAGACATGGGCAAGTCTCAGCGAGACCTCGGCTTCGCTTGTCCGTCCGCGAGTTCGGACGTGCTCAAGAACGACCACCTGGTCGCCGGCATCCGCGACGTGCTCGTATTCCAAGTCGGGACGCTCGAAGGCGGCGGAGAAGTCCCGTATCCATTTGAGCAGGCCGTCACGACCGTGAAAGGTACGTCCGAAGACCTCGGCCCATATGGAGACGATCTCCGCGTCCGCTGCATAAAAGGTCGCGATCTCTTCCGGCTCGAATCGCTGCCAGGCAGCGCACGCGCGGAGCACTAGATCAACATTCTGCTGCGACATCGCCTACTCCCGCACCCCCACGGCTTCGAGGGCGCCTGCTCTAGACGTGTACGCCTGCCAGTAGGCGATCTTGCCGTCGCGAAAGCCGAACACCCAGCTGGCCGGTGCGGACACCTCTACCCCGCTGCGTCCCAGCGCCTCCCAGTGCCCCGACACGACGAGCTCTGTGCCGACCGGCTCGAACTCCTCGGCGCAAAGCAAGAAGGTCTCCCAAACGTCCGGCTGCGCCAACCACCAGGCACGGACGTCGTCATGCCCCCGGCAAACCTTGCCTTCCAACGCCGCGCCGAATGGCACCGCCTCAACATCGCGGCACAAGAGCGCGAGATACGCGTCAATGTCGCCCCGATTCCACGCCTCGAAAGCCCGCTGCACCACCTCGATGACGTCGTCCTGCGACATTGCCCGCCCAGTATCCCTAGGGGAGGGCGCCAGTGGCAGGCGCACCAAGCCGAACACCGCCGGGTGGGTCGCCATGAGAGGAACTGGAAGTCCGGATTGGGACGACGGTTGAACGACGGGATGGCCGACGGTGGAGCGGCTTGGCGTCCGACTGACCGACCGGGTGTTCCTGCAGCTGGACGCGCTCGCTGGCGGAGCGTGGGGTGGACCGGACCAGGCTGGTGAGGCAGGTGCTCGGGGCGGGGTTGCGTGAACGGCCGGCGCCGCCGTCAGAGGGGCCGTCTGAGGAGGAAGTGCTCGCGTTGCTGGCGGAGAAGGCCCGGATGGGGAACGTGGCGGCGATCCGGACGCTGCTGCTGCGTGAGGAGCAGAAGGACCCGCGTGCACGGGCGCTGGCGCTGTTCGAGTCGATGGCTGCCCGGCGGCAGTGAGTGCGCTCCTCCTGAACGCGCTCAGGGCGCTCGGCTCGGGTCCCTCGAGGCGGGAGGTAGCCCGGTTGGCTCAGGCGCTCCGCGAGTCCGGGGACGAGGGGGTGACGTCGACTGCGGCAGTCAGCCCGATTCACCAGGTCCTCTCGAAGCTCGTGGCGCGGCCGCAACGTCCCGCCGCGCCATCAGCTCCTGCGTCGCTCTCGACGGCGTGACGGGGACTACGTCGAAGTCGGCGAGGTCGCCCCAGTCGGCGATCCACTCCTGGAGGAGCAGCGGGTCGTCGCATTCCATCAGCTGAAAGCAGCCGCGCAGATCGGCCCGCACCCAGCTGTCCAGGTAGCGCAGGCCGTCCGGGAGCGAGCGGCCTCCCTCGCGCGCGCGCCGGTAGATCTCCACCGAGGCCGCGGCCGTAAAGTGCTCCACCACCATGAACAGCACGTCTCGCTCGTTCGCCCAGGACGAGCGAAACCCTGCCGGCCGCCATCTCGACTGGGACGGCTGCTTCAACGCTCGCGACCTCGGCGACCTCCCGACGGCCGACGGCCGCGTGACGAGCCGAGGCGCCGTCGTGCGTGCCGACTGCCTCGACGGGCTCAGCGCGACCGGCTGGTCGGCGCTCTGGGACCACGGTGTGCGCACCGTCATCGACCTGCGCAACGACGACGAGCTGACGGCTCCCGCGGCCGAGCGCCCGGACGGGCTCAACACGATCCACCTGCCGCTCGACGCCATCGACGACTCCGGCTTCTGGGCGGACTGGATGCACGGCCCGCAGTTCGCCACGCCGCTCTACTACTCCGCGCACCTCGAGCGCTTCCCGGAGCGCAGCGCGCGCGTGCTCGCGGCGATCGCCCACGCCCAGCCCGGCGGCGTGCTCGTCCACTGCTTCGGCGGCCGCGACCGGACCGGTCAGATCGCGATGCTGGTGTTGGCGCTGGCCGCTGTCGCGCCCGACGAGATCGCGGCCGACTACGCGCTCAGCAGCGAGCGCCTCGAGCGGCGCTACGAGGCACTCGGCGAGCCGGATCAGGGTCCGGAGCTCGAGCGCTTCCTGGCCGAGCGCGGGACCGACTCGCGCCAGCTCATCCGCACGACGCTCGCGTCGCTCGACATCGAGTCGACGCTCCGCCGCGGCGGTCTGACGACCTCGGATCTCGTCGCCCTGCGCGGACGCCTCGTCGGTTAGGAGAGCGCCGGGTCCTTCGACATCGCCGCCAGCCGGCGGGCGAGCGTCCGCATCACCTTGCGCTCGACGGCGGGGCTCTCGTTGATCAGGTGCTGGAAGGCCGGGCGCGTCAGCACGAACACGCGCACCGGTGTCTTGGCTGTCACCGTCGCGGTGCGCTCGATGTCCTCGAGCAGCGCGATCTCGCCGATGAAGTCGCCGGCCCCGCGGGTGCCAAGCCGCCGGCCCTTGCGCTTCACGTCGACCTCCCCGTCCACGATCACGAAGAACTCACGGCCGACATCCCCCTCTTTGCAGAGGACGGTGCCGGCGTCCAGTTCCATGTCCTCGCTCCGGCGCGCGAGCTCGGTGAGCTCCCTCTTCGACAGCCCCTCGAACAAGGGCGTCTGGCGGAGCGACTTGACCTTCGTGTCCTGGGTGAACAGCGCCATGGCGCCTTACCCTAAACGGGCGCGCTCTGAGAGTCGAGCCGCGAACAGCGGCCATTCGCCGGGCACGCCCTTGAGCTCGTGGACGCCGCGCTCCTCGAACTCGATCCCCGATCCGCCCGCGAGATCGCGGACGATGCCTGACACGAGCACCTCGCGGGGCCGCGCCTCGGCCGCGATGCGCGCGCCGATGTGCACGGCGATTCCCTCCACGCGTCCGCGCACCATCTCGACCTCCCCGGTGTGAATCCCGGCGCGGATGTCGAGTCCGAGGTCGCGCACCGCCCGGCGCGCGGCGTGGGCACAGGCGATCGCGCGGGCAGGGCCGTCAAAGGTCGCGCAGAAGCCGTCGCCGGTGGTGCGGATGAGCGTGCCGCCGTAGCGGCCGATCTGCGCCCGCACAGTCGCGTGGTGCGCCTCGAGCAACGAGCGCCAGGCGGCGTCCCCCATCTCCGCGGCACGCAAGGTCGACTCGACGATGTCGGTGAAGAGGACGGTCGTGAGCACGCGCTCGGGGGAGGCGTCGATGTGGCCCTCGGCGAGGAAGTGCTCGACCTCGGTAGGAATCTGGGTATCTCCGTAGACGCTGACGTCGGGACCGGTGAGCTGGACGAGCCTGGCGTTCGGAATGCGCTCCGCCATGTAGGTGCAACCGTCGATCCAGCGCGAATGGGCGAGGATCATGGTCGGCACCGAGATCGTCGGCAGCACCTCGCGGATGTCGGTCTCCATCAACACGCGCATGAACCAGGCGGCCGAGCCCGGGCTCGCGGCGAGCCGCTCGTGCATGACGTGCCACTGCTCGAACTCGGGGTCGTCGGCACGGGTCGGGAAGTACTTGCGCAGCTCGTTGCGCTGGAAGTCGCGGTCTCCCCAGCGCAGACGCGTCTCGCGCACCCGGCGATGCCACCTCTCGACCGTGTCACCGGCCGGAAAGTCCGGCGCCTCGACCACCCGCGGCCAGGTGTTCTGGAGGATCAGCGCCACCACGCGCTCGGGGTAGGTGGCCGCGAAGATCGCGGACAGCTGACCGCCGGGCGATCCCGCGCCGAGCAGCGCGGCCCGCTCTGAGCCGACATCGTCCATCACGGCGCGAATGTCGTCCATGCGCGTCTCGAGCGTCGGCAGGTCACGGGGCCTGTCGGAGAGCCCGGTACCGCGCTTGTCGAACAGGATCAGCCGGGCGAACGACGTGATGCGGGTGCAGAAGTCGACGAAGATCGGCTGCTCCCAGGCCCAGACGAGGTTGATCAGGAAAGGCACGAACAGCAGGTCGACGGGCCCGTTGCCGACCACCTGGTAGGCGATGCTCACGTCACCGCTGCGCGCATAGCGGATGTCGGGGGTTTCCATGTTCACCGCGCGACCACCAAGCCCTCCGGCTCCCGCTCTCCGCACGCGGCCGCGGCGAGCATCCTCCCCAGCCACGGGCCGAACTTGAAGAGGTTGTCACCCGCGAGCGCGAGCACGGAGCCGCTTCTCCACACCTCGAAGCGGTCGGGGCCGTCCGGCAGCTCCGTGGGGACGCAGAGCCTGACCCCCACCGGCTCTGGGTCGAGGCCCGGCAGCGCCTCGCGCACGTAGTTCGCGATCCGCTCGACGAGCGGCTCGGTCGCGGCGCCGATCGGCACGTCGGCGTCCTCGCCGGCGAGCCCCACCGCGTAGAGCGGCTCGCCGGGAAACGCAGCGGCGTAGACGATCTCCCCGAAGGCGCCGCTCTGCTCCTGCAACGCGGGCAGCCGGCCCGCGAGGGCGGCGTCGCGAACGCGGAAGGTCGCGCGCGCGTGGCAGCTGATGTTGAACGAGATCCCGAGCTCGGGCGCCAGCGAGGCGATCCCGGCGCCCGCGCAGAGCACCGCGCGGCCCGCCTCCCAGATCCCCTCGGAGCTCTCGACGACGGCCGGCTCGCCGGGGTCGACGGCGAACACCTCGGCGAGCACGAGCCGGTCGCCGAGCGCGACCGCGAGGAGCTCGATCGCGGCGCGCACGTCGGTCGAGCCGCCGAGCTCGTCCAGCAGGGCGGGTCCGCCGGGCGGCGTCAGGATCGGCAGTGCCTCGGCCTGCTCACGTTCGTCGAGGAGCCGGCCGGGCGTGCCCGCCGCCTCGAGCAGAGGCGCGACCTCCTCCGCGGCCGCGCCGGTGAGCAGCATCCCCTCACGGCCGAGGAGCCGCGCGCCGAGCTCCCCCTCCCACCGCTCCCAGAGCGCGCGCGCCTCGATGGCCCGCTCGACCAGCTCGAGCCGCCGGTGAGCGTGGCGGAAGATGCGCGTGCGCCCGGCCGACTGGCCCGCCCCCGGGCGCGCCGCCTCGAATACCCGCACGTCGACCCCGCGGCGCAGCAGCTCATACGCCGTCGCCAGGCCGGTGATCCCGGCTCCCACGACGGCCACCTCGGCCGTGCGCCTCATCTCAGGCGGCGACCGCGTTGTAGTAGCGCACCGCCAGGCCGGTGAGCAGCGTCTCGAAGCACGCCTCGATCGTCATATCGTGCTCGTCGGCGTAGCCGCGCAGGCCGGCCTCCTCGATCGCCTCGCTCTGGGCGATCACCTCGTCGACGAGATCCGGGTGCTGATCGCTGAAGTAGGCGCCCATCGAGTACAGGCTCGTGTCCATGAGGGACTCGAGGAACTCGTCGCCCTCGCTCGCCGCCCGGGTGCGCTTCGCGGCCATCGGCGGGCAGGTTACCCGCGCGCGAGGCCTGTCAGGGGAGCGCGCCCTGAACGGTGTCGGTCACGCGGTCGAGCGCACCGTTCACGCCGTCCACCACGCCTGACCCCGGGGTGCCGGGGGGCGGCGCGGGCAGCTGCACCTCAGGCACCTGGACGGGCGGGAGCGGCAGCTGCTCGACCACGTCGGGAACGACCTGCGTGGGCTTCGGGAGCTTCGGCGCCGACGGCAGCGAGGGCGACGGCGCGGACTGTTGCGGCGGGGCACTGCTCGAAGGCTGCGTGGGCGCGGCGGCTTGGGGCCCCGCGGCTTGGGGCCCCGCAGGCGCGGCCTGAGGAGCCGAGGGACGAGTGAGCTTGTCGGCGGGCGCTCTCGGCTCCGCAGAGGGTCCGTTCCGACGGCGCGTCCCGGCCGAGGGCTTCGAATCGGCCTTGGTAGCCGGCCGCACGGGACGCGGCGTCTGCCCCGGCGCCGGCCGCGCGCGGCGCTCCTCGGCCGGCCGCACCTCGCCCGCGCCTGCCGGGCGGTCCGCGTCGCCGCCGATCTTCTCCACGCCGACGACCGCACCGCCGGCGCCGATGGCCGCAATCGCGGCGAGCGCGGCGGCGCGCTCGCTCAGCATCCCCGCGAGCGGCCCGCCGCCGCCCTGGGCGCCCCACGGCAGCGGCAGCAGCGCCGCGATCTTGGAGCGCACGCGCTCGAGCGTCGTGAGCGGCTCGACGCCCAGCTCGCGTGCGCGGCGGCGGCAGAGGCTGCAGCGCCGGGCGTGGCGGGCGAGCCGGCCCTCGTCTGCGTTGCCGCCAACGCCCTCGGCGAGGCGCGCGATCGTCGTGCGCATGCCGGCGCAGCGGCGCCCCTCGGAAAGCTCCTCGTACTCGCTCGCGAGCCGGCGACGGGCGCGGAAGAGCGCGCCTTCCACGGCCGGACGTGTCAGGTCGAGCTCATCGGCGATCTCTCGGTACGAGCGTCCCTCGAACTCGCGCATCACGATCACGCGCGCCTGCACGTCCGAGAGCTCGTCGAACGCGCCGCAGAGATGGTCGAGCCGCTCCTTGGCGACGAACGCCCTGTCCGGCGCGGCGCCGTCGACGAGGCGCGAGTGGTCGGAGGGGCGCAGGCCGAGGTCCGCATCCATCGAGATCTCCTCGGCGCGGCTCGTGCGGCGGTGATGGTCGATCGCCTGGTTGCGTGCGATGCGGTAGATCCAGGGCTTGAAGGCGATCTCCGAGTCCGTCTCGCGCAGCCGGCGCAGGGCCGAGAAGAAGGCCTCCTGGGTCACGTCCTCGGCCCGGCCCTCGTCGCGGACCATCCCGCGCACGTACGACGTGATCCGCGGGCGGTAGCGCGCGTACAGCTCCTCGAATGCGGCGTCGTCGCCCCCGCGGACCGCGGTGACGAGCTCGCTATCCGTGCTCTCGGTACGTGTGGCGATCAACCCTGCGTCCCTGCCTCGCTCCTTGAGTGAACGCAATGTACCCGCGCAGCACAATTTTTAAAATCCCCTAGCCGCTTGGTCCTGCCTTCTGAGAGGCTTCGCGGCTGTGGCCTCGCTCGATGAGATCATCGCCTTCCTCGACGAGCTCCTCGACATCGACGCGTTCTCCGACATGGGCCCGAATGGGCTTCAGGTGCCGGGCTCCGACAGCGTGGAGCGCGTCGCGACCGGGGTCTCCGCCCACCGGGAGCTGTTCGAGCGGGCCGCGTCCGCCGGCGCGCAGCTCGTGATTGCACACCACGGGCTGTTCTGGGACTTCCATCCGCGCACGGTCTCGCCGGCCATGAAGGAGCGGCTGCGGATCCTGTTCGACGCCGACATGTCGGTCGCCGGCTACCACCTGCCGCTCGACGCCAACGCGGAGGTCGGCAACAACGCGCTGATCTGCTCGGCGCTCGGCTTCGAGCGCGCCGAGCCCTTCGGAGAGCACCGCGGCCAGAAGGTCGGCTTCGTCGGGCGCTCAGACGAAGGCGTGCCCTTCGCCGAGCTACGCGAGCGCTGTGCGGACACGTTCGGACAGGAGCCGTTCGTCTGGGACTCGGGCCCGGAGCGCGTGCGCAGCATCGGCATCGTCTCGGGCGGGGCTGCGTCGAGCGTGGGCGAGGCGATCGGCCTGGGCCTCGACGCCTTCCTCACCGGCGAGCCCGCCGAGCACGTGATGGCGGACGCGCGCGAGAACGGCATCCACTTCATCGCGGGGGGCCACTACGCGACCGAGACGTTCGGCGTACGCCGCCTCGGGGAGCTCGTGGCGGAGCGGTTCGGCGTCGAGCACCGCTTCATCGACTCGCCCAACCCGATTTGACCCCCATTCTGGGGGAAATTCGGCTTGCACCGACCGGCGCAGTCGATACTCTCCTTAACACGCCCGCAATACGACGAGGAGGCCGCAGTATATGGCGATCCACCTGACGCCCACCGAGCTCGGACGAGAGGCGGGGATGCACCGTCGCGAAGTCATCGCGAAGTGCATGGAAATGGGCGTCCCGATCTTCCAGGGTCGGATCGACAAGACTCTCTTCACGACCAGCCTCAAGAGCGCACAGGAGAAGCGGCAGCTCGCGAAGGCGTAGCTGAGGGCCGAAGCAGCCGGCTCGGCCGGCTGCGCAGGGATCACCTTCTCCTGAAAGTCTCGTGCGGGGCCACAATCGTGGCCCCGCTGTCGTTCTCCCCATAGAATCGCGCCAGCCGGACTCGAGAAGCGAGAGGGAGAGGATTGATGGAAGCAGTCACCGCTGGCGCGGCCGCCGCCGCAGGCACGGGATCGAAGACGATCGCCGACCTGCTGCCGCTTGCGGCCAAGAAGTACGCGGACCGCCCCGCGCAGCGCTACAAGGTGGGCGACGAGTGGGTCGACGTCACCTATACGGAGCTCGGCGAGGCGGTCAAGGAGCTCTCGCTCGGGCTCGTCGACCTCGGCATCGAGGCTGGCGACAAGGTCTCGATCCTCGCCCACACCCGTCCCGAGTGGACGCAGGCCTGCTTCGGCATCCTCACAGCCGGCGGCGCGCTCGTCACGATCTATCAGACGAACTCGCCTGAGGAGTGCCAGTACGTGTTGAGCCACTCGGACTCGCGCGCCGTGTTCGTCGAGGATGCCGAGCAGCTCGAGAAGGTGCGCAAGGTCCGGCACGACTGCCCCGAGCTGCGCCACATCATCGTCATGGACCCCGCCGGCGCGGAGCTCGGCAACGACGCGATCTCGCTCGGAGACCTGCGCGAGCGCGGTCGCGGCCGCGACGAGTCGGAGTGGGAGGCGCGCTACGAGGCCGTAACGCCCGACGACATGTGCCTCTACATCTACACGTCCGGCACCACCGGCCCGCCCAAGGGCTGCCTGCTCACGCACGCCAACTACCGCGCGATCACCGACTCCGTCGCCAAGCAGAGCGTGCTCGAGGGCGGCGACGTCAGCTACCTCTTCCTGCCGCTCGCGCACGCCTTCGCGATCCTGATCCAGTTCGGCTCGTTCGACCTCGGCGTGACGCTCGCCTACTGGTCGCGCGATCCGAAGATGATCATCGCCGACATCGCGCAGCTCTCACCGACCTACTTCCCGTCGGTGCCGCGCATGTTCGAGAAGATCTACACGCTCGCCACGAGCTCGGTTGAGGATCAGGACCAGCTGCGTCAGGCCGTCGCGCTGGGCGTGAAGGCGCGGACCATGCAGCTCGAGGGCAAGGAGATCCCACCGGAGCTGCAGGCCGGCTTCGACCAGGCCGAGGAGAAGCTCTTCAAGAACGTCCGCGGCCTCTTCGGCCAGCACATCCGCGAGTGCGTGACCGGCGCTGCGCCGATCGCGCCCGAGATCCTCGAGTTCTTCTTCGCCTGCGGCGTGCCGGTGATGGAGGGCTACGGGATGACTGAGACGTCCACGAGCGCGACCGTCAACCGGCCCGAGGCGAACGGCTTCCGCTTCGGCTCCGTCGGCAAGCCGATGGAGGGCGTCGAGGTCCGGATCGCTGATGACGGCGAGGTCCTGATCAAGGGCCCGAACATCTTCAAGGGCTACTACAAGAACGAGGACGCGACTGCGCAGGCACTCGACGGTGACTGGCTCCACACCGGTGACCTCGGACGGCTCGAGGACGGCTTCCTGTTCATCACCGGCCGCAAGAAGGACATCATCATCACCGCCGGCGGCAAGAACATCACGCCCGCGAACCTCGAGAACGGCCTCAAGCAGAACCGCTGGATCTCGCAGGCGGTCGTGGTCGGCGACCGCCGCCCCTACCTCATCGCGCTGCTCACGCTCGACCCGGAGGAGGCGCCGGCGCTGGCGCAGTCGCTCGGGCTCGAGGACGACTCGATCGAGTCGCTGCGGACGAACGAGAAGGTGCTGGCGGAGATCCAGAAGGCGGTCGACGAGGTCAACTCGCACGTGGGCCCGGTCGAGCAGATCAAGCGGTTCGAGCTGCTCGACCACGATCTCTCCCAGGAGACGGGCGAGCTGACGCCGACGCTGAAGGTCAAGCGCAACGTCGTGCACGAG
This sequence comes from uncultured Thermoleophilaceae bacterium, assembly GCA_963827065.1. GTDB lineage: Bacteria > Actinomycetota > Thermoleophilia > Solirubrobacterales > Thermoleophilaceae > JACVRW01. The sequence goes on from CAWGZM010000010.1 coordinate 199,984, forward strand.
AAGTTCGCGCCCGTGATCGAAGAGGTCTACGAGCGAGCGCGCTGAGGACAGGCGCCCTCTAGGCTGGTTGAGGGCGCGCAATGGCCAGCAACGATCCAACCGACACCGGCGGCCTCTTCGTCGGCCGGCGCCCGGGCACCGCGCCCGTGCGCTACCGCGAGGCCGAGCCGTCCTCAGAGCGCCGCCGGCGCATGGACGAGTGGCTCGCGCGCGGCCTGCTTGCCGTCGAGGTGCTGCTGTGCCTGTCGCTCATCGGCCCACAGCCGGCCGCCTGGCTCTGGATCGGCTCGCAGGTCGACTATCTGACCGGCTACGTCACCGCCGGCATCGCGACGATCATGCTCGGCTGCCTGGCGTCGCTGATGCTCACGATGGCCGCTGCCAAGCGCGTCGATCACGCGTGGAAGCTCGTGCGTCGCGCCGCCGGGCACCGCCAGGAGCGCGGCGCGCTCGAGCGCATCTTCGCCACCTGCGTGGCGGTGGCGCTGGTCGCCTTCGCGATCTGGTTCCTGTTCATCCAGGGACCGGGGCCGACGCTCGCGCCCAGCGACTGAGCCGCGTGGGCTTTCGCGACTACTACCGGCAGTTCGACGACCTCGACGAGGAGCTGCTGAACCGCGAACGCCGCGAGCGGCGGGCACGCGAGCGCAGGCTGGCGCTCGAGCGCGTGCCCGACCTCGACATCTCGGGCACCGAGTCGCCCGAGCTGCCCCACTCGGAGATCGTGAACGCCGCGATCGCGCGCGCCCGCGGGCGGGTGAACGGCTACCCCGACCGGCACGCCTCCGGCGTCCGCCGGCTGCTATCCGACCGCCACGGGATTGCGCCCGAGAGGATCGTGCTGGGGAACGGCGCCGCCGAGCTCCTGCAATCGGCCGCGATGGCGCTGCTCTCGCAGGGCGACGAGCTGCTGATGCCGTGGCCCTCGTACCCCCTGTACCCGCTGATGGCAGCACACGCCTACGCGCGCCCGCACCCGGTGCGAGGAGCGCGCGAGCCTGCTCGACGAGGTGCGGAGCGCACGCGCGCCGTGGTGATCTGCAACCCGAACGACCCGACCGGCGACCATATGCGTGCCGACGAGCTCGGCGCGCTCCTGTCCGCGCTGCCCGAGCACGTGCACGTGCTGCTCGACGAGGCGCTCGTGCACTTCCAGGACGTCGAGGAGGTCGATGCCTGCCTGCGCCTCGTCGAGGCGTTCCCGCGGCTGCTGGTGGTGCGCACCTTCTCGAAGGCGTACGGCCTGTCCGGCCTGCGCGCGGGCTACGCGGTGTCGAGCGACGCGGCGCTGCTCGCGGCCGTCGCGCCCGTCCTCGGCGTCAACGCCCTCACCCAGGCCGCCGTCGAGCACGCGCTGCGCACGGGCGACGCCGAGATCGAGCGGCGCCGGCAGGCGGTGATGCGCGAGCGCGCGCGCCTGCTCGAGGCGCTGGCCGAGCTGCCGGTCGACGTGTCGCCCTCACAGGCCAACTTCGTGTGGCTGGCCGCTCACGGCCTGAGCGGCGTGGAGCTCGCCCACCGCCTGCGCCGCCAGGGCGTATTCGTGGCGCCGGGCGGCCCGCTGGGCGCCGATGATCACATTCGCGCGACGGTGCGCGACGCGGCGGCGACGGATCGGCTGCTGCGGGCGCTGGAGCTTGCGACGGCGGGTTAGTGGCAGATCGAGCTCGGGCTTGGCTGGGCAAGGGTGCGACAGTCGCCGGCGCGCGGGAGCTGGAGCCACCTTGCTGACTTAGGCACCTATACGGTGCTCAAGTCAGGAAGGCTCGGGCAAATCGCGTCCAACCGACCCAACCCCTTCCCCGGCCCAGCCGCGTGCCGGGCCCGGCGCAACCAACCGAGCCAACGCCTTAGTCGAGCCCCTCGTCCCAGTCGAGGACGTACCACGTCGCGACGACGCCGTTCAGCACGAACGGGTTGCCCTTCGCGCATTCCTCGGCCGCCGCGCGGCTCGTGAAGATCGACATGGCGCCCTGCTCCTGGGGATCGCCGAACGGGCCCGTCATCAGCAGCTCGCCGCTCGCCTGGACGTCGCGCATGTAGCGCCCCATGCTCCGCCTGGTGCATCGGCGCCTCTCCGAGGACGTCCTCGGCCGACTCGTAGAAGAGGACGTACTTCACGCCTGACCGGTCTGGCGCAGGAGCGCGCCGGTCGTCTGCTCGAGGATGCGCCGCCAGCCGGCGACTTGTCCTTCTCCTCGGCGAACTTGCGGACGACCTTGCGCACCGGCTGGCGGAGATCTCGATGCCGTGCTTAGCGCAGATCTCCTCCAGGTTCTCGTAGTCGGACGCAGCTTAAGCGTCACCGACTCGAAGCCGTGGCGGGCGATCTCGACCCGGCTCGTGAAGTTGAGGATGTTCGTCTCGAACATCAGCTCGTCGTTCGGGTCGGGCTCGATCAGGATGATGTCCACGCCCGGATAGCGCTCCTGCCAGCGCGCCGACCGCCTCGTGGAGGCGCTGGTGCGCGATCAGCTTGAAGGCCTGGTAGCCGATCTGCGGGAAGCCCATGTCGCGCACCCGCCGTACGCGGCTGCCGAGCATCGTCGGGATGACCTTCTGGAAGTCGTTGACGTACGGGACGGCCGGGGTTGACCACGATCACGAACTTTGCGCCCGCCTCGACCGCGATGTCGACGTTGGTTGTCGAGCGCAGGCCGCCGTCGACCAGGTGGCGGCCCTTGATCTCGACGGGCTTGTAGACCATCGGCAGCGCGGTCGACCGCCGCGACCGCCTGCGAGATCGGGACGTCGTCCCAGTCCTGGCCGCCGAGCACGATGCGCTCGCAGGTGTCGAGGTCGGTGGCGGTGAGGAAGAGCTCGTTCTCGAGCAGGCGGAAGTCGCCCGTCCGGTCGGGGTCGGAGAGCACCGTGTCCAGGTAGTCCTGGATGCCGCTGCCGTCGTAGAGGCCGGAGGGGAGCGCCTCGGCGATGCCCACGGCGAGGTCGATCAACGAGGCGCTGCGAGCCTGGCTCACGAACGTGCGCGCCAGCCCGAGCATCCGCAGCGGCAGCAGCGCGGCGGCCTGCGCGAACTCGAGCGCGTTCGGGCGCATCAGCGTGCTGCGGTCGACGTCGTTGAACGGGGTCGGCACCTGCTGGTTGACCACCCGCATCATCTCCTCGGGGGTCACCCCGTTGGCGGCGAGCGAGGCGACGAACGAGCCCGCGCTCGTGCCCACGTACACGTCGAACTGGTTGACCGTGCGGTTGACCGCCAGCAGGTCGAGGGCACGCAGCGCGCCGATCTCGTACACGCCGCCGGTGAAGCCGCCCCCACCGAGCACGAGCGCGGTGCGCGAGCGCCGCGGCCGCCGCCGGCGCGGCTTCGCCTGCCGCGGCTTGGCCTTCTGCGCCGGCTTCTGGAGCTTTACGACCTCTCCCATGGGGGCATGATTATGGCCGATGGGGCGGGCGCAGCCTCCCGGAACAGCGCTCCGGGCGCCCCGTCAGCGTGTTCCTCCTCTCTGATGCGACGAATCGCGCTCATCGCCCTCACTGCCCTCGCCGCCGCGCCCGCGACCGCGGCGGCCCAGGACGCGCTCACGGGGAACCTGACCCGCGACGTGCGCGCCGCCGGCGCCCATTCGGGCGCCTACGTGGTCAATCTGACCGACGCCCAGACGGTCTTCCGCTGGCGCGAGAAGCGCGCCCGCATGCTGGCCTCGAACACCAAACTGTTCACGACCGCCGCCGCGCTGGCTCGCTTCGGGACCGAGGGCACGCTCGGCACCGAGGTGCGCGGTGTGGGCGCGCTCGACGAGGAGGGCGTCTGGCGCGGCGACCTCTACCTGCGCGGCGGCGGCGACCCGACCTTCGGAACGCGCTCGTTCACCCGCCGCAGCTACGGGTCGGGCGCCACCGTCGAGGACCTGGCGGCGCTGCTCGAGGAGGCCGGGATCACGCGCGTCACCGGCCGCGTCTACGGGGACGAGTCGCGCTTCGACTCGCTGCGCGGTGGCCCGGAGTCGGGTTACTCGACCTCGATCTGGGTGGGCCCGCTGAGCGCGCTCTCCTTCAACCGCGGGCTCGGCAGCGAGACCGGTGGCTCGTTTCAGACCAATCCGCCGCTGTTCGCGGCCGCACGCCTGGACTCCGCGCTTGAGGCCAGGGGCCTGCGCGTCCGGCTGAAGCCGCGCGCCGGAGTGGCGCCGGGCGACGCCGAGGTGCTCGCGAGCGTGGACTCGCCGCCGCTGGGCACGCTCATCCGGCTCACGAACAAGCCGTCCGACAACTACTTCGCGGAGATGCTCTGAAGGGGATCGCCCTTCAAGCCCGCGGCAAGGGCACGACCCGCGCCGGGGCGCAGCTCGCGGCCGGCTACGCCAGGCGGCTCGGCTCCGGAGCGCTCGCGGACGGCTCCGGCCTCTCGCGCGGCGACCGCGCCTCG
>CAWGZM010000011.1:0-96488 GCA_963827065.1 uncultured Thermoleophilaceae bacterium
TGGCGAGGGCCAGAATCGAACTGGCGACACCACGATTTTCAGTCGTGTGCTCTACCAACTGAGCTACCTCGCCGAAGAAGCAGCCCGACGATGGTAGCGGCCGGTCTCGGGCGCTCGCGTGAGGGCTACTGGTCGAGCTTGTCGCGTTCGGGCGGCTCGACCGGGTCCGCCTCGATGTCCTGAGACGGATGCGGCTGGCTCGTGCTGGGGCCGCCCGGGCCGGGCTCGTCGAGCGGGTCCTTGCGGTGCTCGTAGGGGTCGGGCCACTCCGTCTCGTCGGGCTCGCCGACCGGGTTGTTCAGTGCGTGATGGGGCTCGTCGTCCTTCGAGCGATCGCCCGGATCGTCGCCGGGTGGCTCGGGGAAGCCGGTGGCCCGTTCGTCCTCGTGTTCCATACGGATCGGGTGCCCGGAGCGGGCGCGTCACACACCTGAGGGGAGCGCCGGGGCGGGGGTCCCCGGCGCTCCCCTCGCGTACGGATCAGGCGGCGGCAGCCGCCGGGGCCTCGCCGCGGCGGGCGGCCTCGGCGTGCTCGCGGCTGTCGCGCGAGGAGATCAGGGTCGCCGCGAGCAGCGCCCCCAAGAGGGCCATGCCGGCGCCGATCAGGAACGCGTCCTGGAAGCCCGCGGTCAGCGACACGAGCGGGTTGCGCTCGCCCGAGGCGACTGCGTCGTCGGTTGTGGCGGTGGCCACCGCCGCGAGGACCGCCAGCCCGAGGGCGCCGCCCACCTGCTGCGACGTGTTGATGAGCCCGGACGCCAGGCCGGCCTCGTCCGGGCGGACGCCGGTCACCGCCGCGATCGTCGTCGGGACGAACGCGAGCCCGAGGCCGATCGCCGCGAGCAGCGACGGGAACAGGACGTCGCCGACGTACGACCCGCCGGGCGCGCTCACCTGTGCGAACCAGACGAGCCCGGCCGCAATGAACAGCATGCCCGCGATCAGCGTCGGCTTGAAGCCGATGCGCGTGACGAGCGCCGACGCGGCGCCGGCGGACACGATGATCGTGAGGGCCAGCGGCAGGTACGCGAGCCCGGCCTTGAGCGGCTCGTAGCCGAGCACCTGCTGCATGTAGAGCGAGATGAAGAAGAACATCGAGAACAGCGACATGCCGAGCAGCAGGCCCACGACGTTCGCGCCGCGGAGCGTCCGCAGCTTGAAGATCGAGAACGGGACCAGCGGGTGGCGAGTGCGCAGCTCGATCGCGACGAACGCCGCCAGCAGCGCGAGCGACACTGCGCCGAGCGCGAGCGTCTGCGTCGAGCCCCAGCCGGCGTCGTTCGCGTCGACGAGGGTGTAGACGAGCAGCGCCAGGCCGGCCGTGACGGACACGGCGCCCGCGATGTCGAACGACCCGCGCGAGGTGTCGCGGCTCTCGCCGAGCAGGCGCGGTGCGATGAGCGCCGCGGCGATGCCGATCGGCACGTTCACGAACAGCACCCACTCCCAGCCGAGGCCGTCGGTGAGGATGCCGCCGAGCAGCACGCCGGCCGCTCCGCCGGAGCCGGCGACAGCGCCCCAGACACCGAGCGCCTTGTTGCGCTCGGCGCCCTCGCGGAAGGTGGTGGTGACGATCGCCAGCGCCGCGGGCGAGATCAGTGCCGCGCCGAGGCCCTGGACCGCGCGCGCCACGATCAGCCAGATGTCGCTCTGGGCAAGCCCGCCGGCGAGCGAGGCGAGCGCGAACAGCCACATGCCCCATATGAACATGCGCCGCCGCCCGAGCAGGTCTGCAAGACGGCCGCCGAGCAGCAGGAAGCCGCCGAAGAAGAGGGTGTACGAGTTGATGACCCAGGACAGGTCACCCTGGGCGAAGTCGAGCTCGCGGCCGATCGACGGCAGGGCCACGTTCACGATCGATGCGTCGAGCACGACGACGAACTGCGCCATCGCCAGCAGGGCGAGGGCGAGGTTCTTGTCGCGGGGGGAATCTGTGGGGCTCACGAGCTTTCTCCTACGGGGGCGGATGTAAACGGAACAGGAACTCCGGTTCCGTGTAGAATACGGAATGAAGGTTCCGTTTGTCAACCCCAAGAGTTAGGATTGTGTCGATGGCAACGAGGGAAGCGGCTGAGCCGGTTGTGGCGACGATGCGCGCGGACGCGCGGCGGAACCGTGAGCGCATCCTCGACGCGGCTCGGCAGGTGTTCAGCCAGTACGGGGCCGAGGCGCAGATGGACGAGATCGCCCGCCGCGCCGGGGTCGGGGTGGGCACGCTCTACCGCCATTTCCCGACAAAGGATCAGCTCGTCGGCGAGCTCGTCCGCATCAAGCTCTCCGATTTCGCCGTGCGCGCCCGCGCCAAGTTCGAGGAGGACGAGCGGCCCTGGGAGTCCTTCGCCGACCTCCTGCGCGAGCAGGCGGAGATCGCCTCGAGGGACGCCGCCCAGCAGCGGATGATCTTCGCGATGACGCACGAGGCGCTCGTGGAGGCCGGGCCGACCATCGCCGAGCTGACCGCCGCGAACCAGGCTCTCATCGACCGCGCGAAGGCGGCCGGTGCGGTCCGCGAGGACCTAGTCGTCGACGACATCCGCACGCTCATGTGCGGCCTCGGCAGCGTCATGGCGGCGGACGCGCTCGGCGTGATGCCCTACGACTGGCGGCGCCTGCTCGAGTTCGTCCTGGCCGGCATGCGGGCCGGCTGCTAGCGCCAGCGCCGTAGCTACAGTGCGCCCGGTGCGGCGCCGCCTCGCAGTCCTAAGCGTCTTCGCCTGCCTGGCTGTCGTGGCGCTCGCCGCGTGCGGCGGCGACGACGAGGAGACGAGCTCGCTCGGGAACGCACTCTCCTACCTGCCGAAGGAGGCGCCCTTCGCCGTCGCGATCGACACGAACCTGGACGGCGATCAATACAAGGCCGTCGACTCGATCCTCGGCAGGTTCCCGATCGACGCCCCGTCGGTGAAGGAGCTGCTCCGCGACCGGCTCACCGGTGACGGCTCACCGGTCGACTTCGAGCAGGACGTCGAGCCGATCCTCGGCAACCCGTTCGTAGTCGGAGCTACGGACGTGGCGAGCTTCCTCGAGAGCGCCAACCCGCAGGACTTCGTCGGCGCCATCGAGGCCAAGGACAAGGAGGCGCTCGACCAGCTGATCGAGAAGTCGGAGCCGCGAGAGGCGGGCGAGCTGGCGGGCGCGATGAAGTACGAGGATGGCGGCACGGTCTTCGCCGTCAAGGACGACGTCGTCGTTTTCGCGGCCAGGGAGGAGCTGCTGGACCAGGCGCTCGAGCGAGCCGAGGGCGACAACCACCTCGACGAGGACACCTTCAACGCCGGCCTCGAAGGGCTGCCGGGGAACGCCGCGCTGCGCGCGTATGCCGACCTTCAGGCGCTGATCGGTTCGGACACCGGTAGCGAGGAGGCGCGCAAGGTCGAGTGGGTCGGCGCGCTCCGCACGCTGGGCATGACCGCCTCCGCCCGCGACGACGAAGTCGAGCTGCAGGTGAAGCTTCGGACGGATCCCGAGGGCCTGAGTGACGAGGACCTCCCGATCGCGGCGGGTGACGAGTCGCCGCCCGTGCTCTCGCGCGACGGTGAGGTGGGCATCGGCATCCGCAATCCGGCGCAGATCGTGCACTTCGCGGAGGCGGCGGGCCAGGCGCTCGACCCGGACGGCTTCGGGGACTACGCGCAGGCCAAGCAGACGCTCGACGCCCGTCTCGACATCAGCCTCGACGACGACCTGATCGGCCAGCTGACCGGCGACCTCGCGGCGAGCATCGCGCCCGACGGCGGCTTCAGCGTCCGCGCCGAGGTGGAGCGCCCGGAGGCGCTTGCGCGCACCCTCGACAAGATCGCCGACGTGCTGCCGAGCTTCGCCGAAGGGGCGGGCGTCGGCAGCGTCACGATCGAGAAGCCGGACGGCGGAGAGGGCGTGTACACGCTCGCCCAGGCCGACGGCGACGACATCGCCTTCGGCGTCGTGGACGGCGTGCTCGTCGTGGCGGACGACCCGGAGGAAGCCGAGGAGATCGCGGCGGAGGAGCCCGAGGCGGTCGACGGCGCTCAGGGCGCCGTGGTGATGCGCTCGGACGCCGGGGAGCTCGCCAACGCGGTGATCGAGGACTTCGGGCCGGCGCTCGGCCTGAGCGGCTTCAACGCCCTCGGCGCGCAGCTCTTCACCGATGAGTTCGGAGCCCTGAGCGGCTCGATCTCGTCCAGCACCGGCGGCATGACCGGCCGAGTCACGCTGACGTTCGACTAGCTCAGGCGGACCACTGCTGCAGCAGCGGCAGCGGGGCCACCGGCTGGCCGCCGTCGTACCAGCCGCCCACCCAGATCTCGAAGTGCAGGTGGGGCCCGCTCGAGCTACCCGTGTTGCCGACCTGCGCGAGCGGCTGTCCGGTGCTCACCCGCTGGCCCGCCGCCACCAGGATCGAGCCCTTGCGGAGGTGCATGAAGACGTAGTCGCGATCCTCACCGTCGCCGTCGAGCACGAGGTACCAGCCTGCGCCGCTCTTCTGGAAGCGCACGAACTCGATGAGCCCGGCCCAGGGCGCCACGACGGGCGTGCCCTCGGCCGCGACGATGTCCTGGCCCTGGTGGCGGTGACCCTTGCGACGCGCGTCGAAGCGCGCGTCGGAGCCACCGAGGCCGTACGGCCCGCTCACCGGGAAGCGGTGGGTGGACTCCGCGCCCGGCACCAGCGGCTTAACCGGCTTGGGGGCCGGCCGGCGCCGCGTCGTTTTGCGCCGGGCGGCGGGGCGCTGGCCGACCGCCGTGCCGCCGCTCGGGGCGGCGATGCTGTTCGCGGCAGGCGCGACGGCTCCACCGCCGGTGCCGCCCGCGGCGCTCGGTGGCGCCGCCGCAAGGGCGAGCGCCGCGACGCAGGCGAGGAGGGTGAGGCGAAGGCGCACCGTGACCATCGCATCGGGATGTTGCGGCCCCCCTTTAACTCTGGGAAGGAATTCCTGCCCGCTGCAACGGATCCTGCGAGCCGGCTCGTCAGCCCGCGGCCATGCGCGAGAGCATCTCGATCGCGCCGCGCTTGTTGAGCGGCTCGTTCAGGTTGCCGCACTTCGGCGACTGCACGCACGAGGGGCAACCCGACTGGCAGGGGCACTCGGAGATGAGCCGCAGGGCGTCTCCGACCAGTGCCTCGAAGCGCTCGTAGCCGACGCGCGTGATCCCGACGCCACCGGGATGACCGTCGTAGATGAAGATCGTCGGCCTACCTGTCTGGTGGTGGAAGGCCGTCGACAACCCGCCGATGTCCCAGCGGTCGCACATGGCGATCAGCGGCAGCACCGCGATCTGGCCGTGCTCTGCGGCGTGCAGCGAGCCCTGGAGCACGTCGAGCGGGAATTCGTCGCGCAGGAGCGGCTCGGGCAGCTCGTACCAGAGCGCCTGCGTCACGAAGTCCTGCTCGGGTAGATCGAGCGCCAGCAGGTCGAGGACCGACTGGTCCGCCACGCGCTTCTTCTGGTAGGCGACCACCTGCTCCGTCACCGAGACGATCCCGAAGGACAACTCGACGCCGCAGGTATCGCGCCGCTCGCGAACCTGCTCGATGTAGGTCTCGGACTCCCTCTTCGGCTGCGTGTACCAGTCGCCCTGGAACGGGTGAACCACGGCGCGCCGGCGGGCGAGGTCCAGGTCCTCGACCTCGTAGGCGCTGCCCATGTGCAGGTACACCGCGCCCGCGTGAACCGACGACGGCGCGCGCGAGGTCTCGACGTTCCCGATCACTTCGCCGGCCGCGGCCTCGACGATCGCGACCGAGTCGGGCGAGGCCGAGCGCAGCGCGATACGGGCGGCGGGATAGCCCTCGCCACGCGGCAGGTAGCGCCCGCCGCGCTCGCGCAGGCGCCCCTGCTTGACGAGCCGCGCCGCGTGCTCCTCCCAGCGCGGCCCGAACACGTCGGCGTCCTCGGGCGTCAGCGGGAGCTCGTACGCGGCAGCCTCGAGGTGGGCGAGGTGGATCTCCTCCGACTCGTGGTCGAGGATCGCTCGCTCCACCGGGCGGCCGAGGAAGTCGTCGGGGTGGCGGCAGAAGAACTGGTCGAGCGCATCCTCGCCCGCCACGTACATGGCGAGCCCCGTCTCACGGCGACCCGCGCGCCCCCACATCTGGCGCAGGCTCGCCACCGTGCCGGGAAAGGTCACGCACAGGGCGGCGTCGAGATCGCCGACGTCGATGCCGAGCTCGAGCGCGTCGGTCGCCACCACCGCGAGCAGGTCTCCCTCGGCGAGCCGCAGCTCGATCTCGCGGCGCTGGGCTGGGGTGTAGCCCGCGCGGTAGGGCGCGATCCGCTCCGCCAGGTCACTGCGGCCGGCCTCCTCGAGACGCGCCCGCGCGAAGCGCTGGATCAGCTCGACGCCGCGGCGGGACTTGAGGAAGCAGATCGTACGCACCTCGCGCTCGACGAGCTCGGCCAACAGTGTGGACGCCTCCGACAGAGCGGAGGCGCGGCGGCCGAGGCGCTCGTCGACAAGCGGTGGGTTCCACATCGCGATCTGACGCTCGGCCCGCGGCGCGCCGTCGCGATCGACGAGCTCGAGCTCGAGGCCGGTGAGCCGCTCACCCAGCTCGAGCGGGTTGGCGATCGTCGCGCTGGCGAGCACGAAGCGCGGCTCGGCGCCGTACGCGCGCGCGAGCCTGCGCAGCCGGCGCAGCACGTTGGCCACGTGCGACCCGAACACGCCGCGGTACACGTGCGCCTCGTCGACCACGACCCAGGCCAGGTTGGCGAGGACGTCACCCCAGGAGCGGTGATTCGGGAGGACGCCGACGTGCAGCATGTCCGGATTGGTGAGGACGAGGTTGGAGCGCTGACGGATCTGGCGCCGCTCCTCGCGTGGCGTGTCGCCGTCGTAGATCGCGTGGCGCAGGTAGCGGCCGCCGATGCGCGCGAGGCCGCGCGCCTGGTCCTGGGCGAGCGCCTTGGTGGGATAGAGGTAGAAGGCACGCGCCGCCAGATCGGTGGCGAGCGTGTCCAGCACCGGCAGGTTGAACGCGAGCGACTTGCCGCTCGCCGTGCCCGTCGTGACGATCGCGTGGCCGCGCCGGGCGGCCGCGAGCGCGTCCGACTGATGCGCCCAGAGCGCCTCGATGCCGCCCTTCGCGAGGCCCTCACGAAGCGCCGGATGGAGGTCGTCGGGGATCGGCTCGGCGAGCCCGGCCTGGGGACGTTCGCGTGACGTCGCCACCAGTTCCTCGTCCCGGCCCGTTTCGAGAACGGGGCCCCAGGGGTAGGACGTCCGGACTTGGGCCACGGACTGCCATAGTACGGACGGCCCCCAGGCCTTCCGGTCCAGCCCCCCATGAGCGTCCACCAGACAGACTGGAACAGAGGGCGGTCCTTCGACTGTGGCGACTTCTCGCGCGCCGATCTGGGCCGCCGCCGCTCCACGGTGTCCGTTTGCGTCCCGACGCTCAACGAGGCCGAGTCGATCGCGCGCACGCTTGCGCCGCTGCTCGACCTGCTCGACCTCCGGCTCGTTGATCAGGTGGCGGTCGTCGACAGCGGCTCGACCGACGGCACGCAGGCGATCGTCGAGGGCCTCGGCGCCGAGCTGCACGACGCGCGCCTGCTCATCCCCGGTAGCGGGCCGCTGCTCGGCAAGGGAGACGCCCTGTGGCGTGCCCAGGCCGTGCTCCACGGGGACATCGTCTGCTTCGTGGACGCCGACTCGGAGGACTTCGGCGAGCACTTCGTGACCGGGCTCGTCGGGCCGCTCCTCAGGATCCCCGAGGTCTACTTCGTCAAGGCGCTCTACCGGCGTCCGTTCAAGGTGGGCGACGTGCAGCTGCCGGCCGGCGGCGGGCGCGTGACCGAGCTGAGCGCGCGGCCCCTCCTCAACGCGTTCTATCCGGACCTCGCCGTATTCGGCCAGCCGCTCGCCGGAGAGATCGCCGCGCGCCGCTCGCTGCTGCTGCAGCTCCCGTTCGACACGCGCTACGCGGTCGAGACGGGGATGCTGATCGACGCCTGGTGGCGGGTCGGGCTCGAGGGGATGGCGCAGGTCAACCTCGGCACGCGCCAGAACCGGCACCGGGCGCTGGCCGAGCTGACCCCGATGGCTGCGACCGTCCTTCAGTCCATCCTGCTGCGCCTCCGGCGCGACGGGCGGCTGACCGGCACCACCTCCTCGCGCCTGCTCGCCGACCCGCTCGGCGGCGGCGAGGGCATCGACGTCCGCATCGTGCAGCGCCCGCCGTTCGCCTCGGCCCTCGCGGGCGAGCGGGAGCCGCGAGCGCGCGCCGCCGTCGACTAGATGGCCATCCGCTGCGTCTACACCGATCTCGACGGCACCATGCTCGGGCGCGGCGGCTCGCTCTTCCGCACCGCCGAGGGCGCCTTCACGCTGCTGCCCGCGCGGGCGCTGGAGGCGTGCCACCGCGCCGGCGTGGAGGTGGTCATCAAGTCGGGCCGCCGGCGTGCTCAGGTTATGGAGGACGCCCGCCTGATCGGCCAGAGCTCCTACATCTTCGAGGTGGGGACCGGCATGGCGCTCGATGGCGAGGTGACCTTCCTGACGGGCGATCTCCAGCCGCGCGAGGACGCAACCATCCACCAGCAGATCGCCGCGTCGGGTGCACCGGACATGCTCCTGCGTCACTACGAGGGCCGGCTCGAGCCGCACCTCCCCTGGGCCCTCGATCGCGAGGTCTCGCACCTGTTCCGCGGCGACGTGGACGCGGACCAGGCGAACCGGCTGCTCATCGCGGAGGGGCACGAGGGGCTGCGGCTCGTCGACAACGGCTGGATCGCACCGGATACGCACGGCTTCCACCTGATCCCGGCCGGCTGCTCGAAGGCGGCCGCCGTGGCCGCCCACATGCGCGCTCGTGGTTACGCGCGCGAGGAGTGCATAGGCGTCGGTGACTCGGCCGAGGACCTCGACGTCGCGGCCGTGGTCGGCCGGCTCTTCCTCGTCGCCAACTCGGACGCCGGGGATGGCTCGGCGTACGCGAACGTCGAGCGCACCGAGAGCGAGATGAGCGAGGGCTTCTACGAGGCGGTCATCCGGACGCTCGCGGAGGCTCGCTGACTCGCGCCAAAAACTGGCGACAGCTCGTAACAGAGATTACAATCGAAGTGTGTCCGGGCTCAGAGGAAACGGTGCTCATAACTGCCGGGGTCGGGATCGATTGAGCGGATGGTCGACCCAGATCCGGCGAGGCCTGGGCTGAGTCCCAGCACCGCGGCGCGCCAATAGACGCGCCGCACGGGTGAGGCAGCACGGGCGCCCCCTCGGGGGCGCCCGTAGCTATTCGGGCCTCAGACGAGCGCGCGGCCCGCTGCCTCGAGTTCCTGGAGGGTCGTCGCCTCCGTGACCGATGCGAGGTCGATGATGCGCTCGTCGAACGCGTCGAGCGCGTTGCTGCCGACGATCGCGTGGCAGGTGACGCCGCCCTGGCGGCAGCGCGTCGCCAGCTCGCCGACGATCTTGCCGGCGAGCGTCTGCGAGTCGAGCCGCCCCTCGCCGGTCGCCACGAACGCGGCATCTCTCATAAGCGGGTCGAAGCCGATCGCATCGAGCACGTAGGGCGCGCCCGCCACGAGTCGCGCGCCGTGCGCAGCCCAGAGGCCGCCCGAGAGACCGCCCGCCGCGCCCGTCATCGGCTCGCCGCGCGGGTCGCGCCGCAGCTTTGCCGCGAGCTCGTGGAGGCGGCGCTCGAGACGCTCGACCAGCGCCGGATCGGCGCCCTTCTGCGGCCCGAACACGCTCGGGGCCTTCTCGAAGGGGGTACGGACGTCGCACAACACCTCGAGCTCGGGGCTGATGCCGGCCTCCTCGAGTGCCTCGAGGGCACCGGCCCCTCCATCGGTCGTGGCCGAGCCGCCGACCGTCACCAGCACGCGTTCCGCGCCCGCCTCCACTGCAGCCACGATCAGCTCACCGGTGCCGCGCGTGGAGGCGGCCCAGGCGTCGCGCTCGTCTGCCGCCACGAGGCCGAGCCCGCTCGCCTGGGCGGTCTCGACAACGGCGCCGCCATCCGGCAGAAGAGCGAAGCGCGCCTCGAGCGGGCGTCCGAGCGGGTCGGGAGCGGTGACGCTGCGCAGCTCGCCGCCAAGTGCGTTCACGAGCACGTCCATCGTGCCCTCGCCGCCGTCCGCCACCGGAAGCTCGATCGCCTCGCGCTCGGCGGAGCGCAGCCCGGCCGCGATCGCCCCTGCCACCTCGGGCGCGGAGAAGGTCCCCTTGAACGAGTCCGGCGCGACCAGGACCGGCTGCGTCATAGCTCCTCGCTGAAGGCGCGCTCGGCGGCGTCGCCGTGGACAGCGAACACGATCCGCTCGAGCGAGCCGTCGTGCTCATGCGCCACCCCGACCATAATTCCGGCGGCCTCCTCGAGCGGAAAGCCGCCGACGCCGGTGCCGAAGGCCACGAGCGCGAGCGAGCGGCAGCCGAGCTCCTCGGCCTTCGCCAGCGTCGAGCGGGTGGCCTGCTCGATGATCTGGGCCGAGGTCGGGCCGCCGAGCTCCATGGTGGCGGCGTGAATCACCCAACGGGCCGGCAGCTCGCCGGCCGTCGTCTCGATCGCGGCACCGAGCTCGATCGGCGCCCGCTCGTCGGACTCGCGCTGGATCTCGGGCCCGCCCGCCCGTGAGATCGCGCCCGCCACACCGCCGCCGTGCATCAGCCCGGTGTTGGCGGCGTTGGCGATGGCGTCGACCTCGAGCTTGGTCACGTCCGCCTGGAGGACTTCCAGCTTCGCCATGCCTCGTATCCTGCCGATGTCGATCTCGGCAGTGCCCGTTCGTCATTAGATCGAACGCGGCCGCCCGGGTCGCGCGACGAGAGGAGTCCCGATGAAGTACCTGTTGCTGCTGTTCGGCGACGAGAGCAGCTGGGCCGACATGACTGAGGAGGAGGCCGGCGCCGAGCTGGCCGCCTACGAGCGCTACGGCGAGGAGGCGACCAAGGCGGGCGTGTTCGTGGCCGGCGAGGGGCTCCAGCCCACGAGCACCGCAACGACCATGCGGATCGCGGGTGGCGAGCGCATCCTCTCCGACGGCCCTTTCGCAGAGACGAAGGAGCAGCTCGGCGGCTTCTACGTGCTCGACTGCAAGGACCTCGACGATGCTCTCGGCTGGGCGGAGCGCTGCCCCGCCTCCGGGAGCGGCTCGATCGAGATCCGCCCGGTGATGGACTACGAGGCGGTCGGCTACGGCGAGTCCGGTGACTCAGGGGATGTGTCGCGATGAGATTCCTGCTGACCATCTATGACGACGAGCGACGCCGGGCATCGGTGGGCGAGGAGGACGCCAAGGCCGAGATCGACGCCTACTGGGCGCTCGACAACGATGCGACCGCCGCGGGCGTGTTCGTGGACAGCGCCGGTCTCTATCCGACCGAGGCCGCCAGGACGCTGCGGATCCGAGATGGCGAGCAGAGGGTGACCGACGGGCCGTTCGCGGAGACGAAGGAGCAGCTCGGCGGCTACTACCTGCTCGAGTGCGGGAGCATCGAGGAGGCGCTCGGGTGGGCGGCCAAGGTCCCCGCGGCCGCCACCGGTTCGGTCGAAGTGCGCCAGGAAATGGACTACGAGGCCGCCGGCTTCCCCAACCCGGCGGCGGAGGCGGCGCGGTCGACCTAGGAGACAGCGCGGCGGTCGTGGACCGGCTGTTCCGGCGCGAGTCGGGGCGGGCGGTGGCGACGCTGATCCGGATCCTCGGCGACATCGACCTCGCCGAGGAGGCGGTGCAGGAGGCCTGGGCGGTCGCGCTCGAGCGCTGGCCACGCGACGGCCTGCCCGACAACCCGGGCGCCTGGATCGTGCGCACCGCCCGCAACGGCGCCATCGACCGCCTGCGCCGCGAGCGCCGCTATCAGGACAAGCTGCGCGAGCTCGAGGCGCTCGACCGGCCCGCTTCCGCCGACGACGACATGAGCCCGATCCCCGACGACCGGCTGAGCCTCTTCTTCACCTGCTGCCACCCGGCGCTCGCGCCCGACGCGCGCGTTGCGCTCACGCTTCGTCTGCTCGGAGGCCTGTCGACACCCGAGGTGGCGCGCGCCTTCCTCGCGCGCGAGACCGCGATGCAGCAGCGGATCGTCCGCGCCAAGCGCAAGATCCGCGACGCCGGGATCCCGTACCAGGTGCCCGAGGATCACGAGCTGCCCGACCGGCTGCGGTCCGTGCTCGCCGCCCTCTACCTCATCTTCAACGAGGGCTATCTCGCGACGAGCGCGGACACGCTCGTGCGCCGTGAGCTCTGCGACGAGGCGATCCGGCTGACCCGGGTGCTGGGCCACCTGATGCCCGACGAGCCCGAGGTCTCCGCGCTGCTCGCGCTGATGCTGCTGCACCACTCGCGCCGCGATGCGCGCGTCGGTGCCGACGGCGCGCTGGTCCTGCTGGAGGACCAGGACCGTTCACGGTGGCGACTCGACGAGATCGAGGAGGGGCTGCGGCTGGCGGCAGCGCGGCCGGCCGAGCCGGCGGGGCCGTACGCACTCCAGGCCGCCATCGCCGCCGAGCACGGCCGGGCGCTCACCCCCGGCACCACCGACTGGGCGCGGATCGCCGCGCTGTACGAGCGGCTCATGGAGATCTCGCCTTCGGCCGTCGTCGCGCTGAACCACGCGGTGGCGGTCGCGATGGCGCAGGGGCCGCAGGCCGGCCTCGAGCTGATCGCCGAGATCGAGGCGTCGGGGAAGCTCGACGGCTACCACCTCCTCCACTCGGCGCGGGCGGACCTGCTGGGGCGTCTCGGGCGCTCGGCCGAGTCGGCCGCCGCTTACCGGCGGGCCGTCGAGCTCGTCTCGAATCCGGTCGAGCGCGCCTTCCTCGAGCGCCGGCTCGCCGAGGCCGAGAGTGGCTGAGCCTCAGGCCGGCTCGATGGTGTCCGTCACCTCGTAGTGCTTGACGAGCGGATCGCTCTCGATCAGGTACTGCTCGTCGCCGGGGTAGAGGACGGCCTTCTCGATGTCGTCCCCAGCGAACGCGCGGATCGCGTCCCGCGAGTCCCAGAAGCTGAGCGTGATGAACTCAGTGCGCCCGTCCTCGTCGCGGCGCAGCATGTGGGCGCCCCGGTTGCCCGACGTCCTCGCGTACTCGCGGAAGCCCGTATCACGGATGTAGTCGGCGTAGACCTCGGCGTCCTCGGTGCGAACCACGCCTCTCCAGATGCGGGCGATCATCTTCTCTCCTTGGTCTAAGTCCAGGTTTTCCCCGAGCGTTCCGCCGCTGGTGATCTCGGTCGCTGCCTAGCTCCGGGATACTGCCAGGCGGTGTCGCAGGAGAAAGTTGCACTGATCCGCAAGGCTTTCGAGGGGGGTAGGTGGCCTGCGGGGACGGCGGAGACCTACTGGCACCCGGAGCTCGAGTACGTAGAGGACCCACGTTGGCCCGGCGCCTCCAGGTACAAGGGTCGCGCGGCGGTCCTCCGCTGCTTCGAGAACTACCTGGAGGCTTTGGGCCCTGTGGAGGACTGGGTGCTCACGGTGGAGCGTGTCCTCGACGCTGGTCCACGCCAAGTGGCGTTCCTCCGGATGCAAAGCCCCGCTTCGACTAGCGGGCTCCCGTGGGAGCGCTTGTGGGGCCGCGTAGTGGAAATTAGGGAGGAACGCATCATCTACCTCCGGGCCTATTACGAGCCAGGCGAGGCCCTCGAACCCGTCGGGCTGCCGAAGCAGGCAGGGACTCAGGGCCAGTAACGCTTGGTCTGCGTCTACGTTTGGCCTGAGCGTCCCGCCGCTCGTGATCCCGCTCGCCTAGTTTGCGCGCCCGGCTGGCGGTCTCGCCGCGCCGCTCGGCCGCTCGTAGGGGTGAGCAACGTCACACCCAAGCGCTGGTGTTCAGCCAGCATCGGGAGAGACCCGTGAGACACAGAAAGCGGGAAGCCAACCGAGGAGGCCCTCGGATGCCGTACATCAACCGTCGTGAAGGAGAAGGCGGGACCGCCGATGACCAGACGTGGTCCTATGTGGTCGGCAGCTTTTGCAGTAGCCCCACCCCCAAGGTGGTCCACGCAACCTTTCCCACCGGATCGTTCGCAACCACTCAGTGGCACGAGAACCGACAGGCGATAACGATCCCGGCGGCTAAGGACGTCTTCGCCGGTGCACCGGCGAGCGCCTGAGCACCGACCGACCAGGGCGGCGATCCGCTCCGGGTCGCCGCCTGAGTTTCGTGTATCAGCCACGAGCACCGTGGCATCAGCTGCACGTGCCGATGATGTCAGCGTGAACCCGACCCTCCTACGGGCGAGCGCCCGACATGGGCTGCCCCGTCGAGGTGCCGTGCTCGGACGCCTTGCTGCCGCGGAATTCGATCCCGCCGCCTGCCTCCCCGATGCGGGTTGCGGTAACGGCCTCGTCCTTCATCTCGATGGCGGAGGCTGCTCTTGGCGGCGCTGGGGAGAAGCGCCAGTCCCCGTCGTAGCGCGTGCTTGGCGACGGCCCCAAGATGCCGGGGTCACCGTCGTAGCGCGTGCTTGGCGACGGCCCCAAGATGCCGGGGTCGCCGTCGTAGCGCGTGCTTGGCGACGGCCCCAAGATGCCGGGGTCGCTGCCGTAGGGCCTGCCCGGCGGCGGGGCGGGCACGGTGCCCCGGCCGAAGGGGGCGCCGAGCTGCGCCGACCAGAGTGAGCTGAGCGCTTCGACTCGGTGCCTTTCCTTCGGGGTAAGCGCGCTCAGCGGATTCACAGACCTGGCGCTGGTGGCAACCTCGTCCTCCGTCGCCAGGATCACGACCGCGGCCGTAAGGCCCACGAGGGCGACTGTCGCGACGGCGAGCAGCGCCCGCAGACGGGTGAAGTGGGAGCGGAGAACGACCGTGGGCTGCTGTCCGGGAATTGCCTCGCCCATGACTGCCTCCGGTCTGAGAGGGACCGCCTCGGCGGCTTGCCCGGTGGTATTTGCATGGAACGGCATCTGAGACGAGCATGCCGCGAACCGGTTGCGCCTCAGTCACAGGGCGGTAACGGGGCGGAAACGGAGGCGCTCGGCTCAGCGGCGGCGGACGCGAACGGTGCGCCGCACGACGCGCGAGCGATTGCCGGCGGCGTCGGTCGCACGCAGCCTGAGGCGCACGGAGGCGCGCCGGCCACGCCGTAGTCCGCGGCGAAGGATTCGCACCTGCCGGCGCTTCAGCTTCACCTTGAGACGCACCCGCCGGCCGCTCTGCGAAGCGCGGGCAACCCGCCTCGCGCCGATCATCCTGTGCGTTCGCTTCCCGACCCTGAGCACGGCGGCCGCCCTGATCGTGCAGCGCTCGTCGCAGCTCGCGCGGGCGACGGCGCCGCGCAGCTTGAGGACGCGCTGGCGGCGCTTGACGCGCACGCGGAGCCGAGGCGCGCGGGTGTCACCTGCAACCGCCAGCGGCGGAGGTGCCCCGGGCGCCGGGTCGACGTCGATTCGGAGGATCTTCCCGAGCAGCGAGCCGAGGCTCTGGGCGTCGCCCTCGGGGTCGCCCTGCGTGCCGCCGTCCCCGGTCGAGAGATAGAGGTAACCGTCGGAGCCGAACTGCAGCTGGCCGCCGTTGTGATTGTCGGCCTGCGAATGCGCGATCGTCATCACGTTGCGCCGCGTAGAGGGATCGGCCGTGTTCGGGTTCGAGCCCGAGCGCCGCAGCACGTCGAGCGCCAGATTGCCGGCGTTGTCGTTGTAGAAGACGAAGACGCGCCCCGACGCCGCGTAGTCGGGCGCGACCGCCACGGAGAGGAGGCCCTGCTCGCCGCCCGTCAGGACGATCGGGTCGAGGTTGATGAACTCGTGGTTCTGACCGGCCGCACGGAGCAGGAGCCGCCCGCCCAGCTCAGCGATGAAGAGGCGGTCCGGATCGCCGTAGGGGGCGGCCACGGCCGAGGGCTGATTGAAGGTCCCGACGGACGTGGCGCTCAGGGTGTTGCCGGTCGCCGAGAGCCGCGAGACGGCACCTGCGAGCGACGTTACGTAGAGCTGCCCGACGCCGTCCTCCCCGAACGACGAGAGGCTCGGAATGTTGAGTCCGGTTCCCCCGACCGGTCCGCCGCCGGCGTTCATCACGAAGAGCTGCGAGCCGCCGAAGCGACCGAACAGGTATCTGCCCACGTAGGAGCCGAGACTCGAGTGGCGGGCAACGTACCCGCCGACGACAGGCTGGCTCGTCGGTGAGTAGGTGTGCTGCGGCGGCTTGTAGTTCTGCGGGACACAGGCCTGAGGCCCGCTGGCGTCACCCTCCCAGCAGGGCCAGCCGAAGTTGGCGCCCGCGCTCTGGGACCGCGGCACGAAGGTGATCTCCTCCTGCACCGTGCCGCCGACGTCGCCGACGTACATGTCGCCGGTCAGCCGGTCGAAGGACCAGCGGAACGGGTTGCGCAGGCCGTAGGCGTACACCTCGCCCCGCGCTCCCGGCACAGCCACGAACGGGTTGTCCGGCGGGACCTCGTACGCCGGCTGGGCCTGCGCGCTCGGGGCAAGCGTGGCCAGCGCCACGAGCGCCCCGATCGTCAGTCGCGCAGCTGAGAGGTGAGGCACTCGCCGGGCTCCTTGTCCTCGCGCCAGCGGAGCAGCTTGGCTCCGTGCCGGATCCGGTTGCCCGTGATGTGATCGAAGGCGACTTCGACGACCAGCTCGGGGCGCAGCCCCTCCCAGACGAGCTCCTCCTCGGACTTCCAGCGGCTCGGCTCGCCGTGCCCGCGCTCGCCGGTCCGGTACGGCTCGAGCTTCTCGAGGAACTCGCGCTTCTGCTTGGCGCGGAAGCTCGAGGTGTGACCGACCACGTGCAGCTCGCCGTCGTCGTCGTAGAGGCCGAGGATGAGCGAGCCGACCGTCCCCTCCTCCTTGCCGTAGCGGAAGGCCACCACCACGGCGTCGAGCGTGCGGACTCGCTTGATCTTGACCATCCCGACGCGCTCGCCGGGACGGTAGGGAGCGTCTCCCTGCTTGGCGATCACGCCCTCGCCGGCGCCGGCGAGCCACTTGCCGGCCTCGTCGATCGAGGGGGTCGACTCGGTGAGCTCGACGGGCTCGGCGACGACGGCGGCGAGCCGCTCGCGGCGCTCGTCGTAGGGAAGCTCGAGGAGGGTCTCGTCGTCCTCGGCGAGCAGGTCGAACGCCACGAGCTGCGCGGGCGTCTCCTTGGCGAGCTTCTCGACCCGCGAGGCGGCCGGATGTATGCGCTGCGAGAGCAGGTCGAACTCCTGAATCCCGTCGACCGTCACGACCATCTCGCCGTCGAGCACGAGCCGCTTGCCGGGGAGCGCCAGCACGAGCTCGACGACATCAGGGAAATAGCGGTTCATCGGGCGGCCGTTGCGGCTCTGGAGATGAACCTCGTCGCCGTCACGGAAAATGATCGTCCGGAAGCCGTCCCACTTCGGTTCATAGCGCCAGCCGTCGCCCTCCGGCAGATCGCGCGAGGACTTGGCGAGCTGTGGCTGGACGGGTGGCGAGAGCGGCAGGGCCAAGGACCGGCACGTTAGCGTGAGGCCATGCGGATCGCGGAGGCGCGGGGGCTGTGGGAGCCCGAGACGACCTATCTGAACACGGCGAGCTACGGGCTCCCGCCGCGGCCCGCCTGGGAGGCCCTGCAGGGCGCGCTTGCCGACTGGCGCGCCGGCCGCACGAGCTGGGAGCACTGGGGGGAGTACGCGGAGGCCGCCCGCGCCGCGTTCGCAAGCATGTGCTCGGTGCCGGTCGAATGGGTGGCGATCGGAGCGAACGCATCGACGATGGTGGGGCTCGTTGCCGCCGCGCTTCCGGACGGCGCGCGCGTCGTGTCCGCCGAGGGCGAGTTCACCTCCGCGCTTTGGCCGTTCCTGGCCCAGGGGCGCGGGATCGAGGTAGAGACCGTGCCCGTGGCAAGGCTCGCCGAGGCGCTCGATGCGCGCACGGACGCGGTCGCCTTCAGCGCCGTGCAGTCGGCGGACGGAGAGCTTGCGGATCTCGCCGGAATCTCCGCGGCGGCCGCGCACCACGGGGCGCTCACGGTGGTCGATGCCACCCAGGCCTGCGGATGGCTGCCGCTCGACGCTGCTCGCTTCGACGTCGTCGTCTGCGCCGCTTACAAGTGGCTGCTCTCGCCGCGCGGCAGCTCGTTCATGACCGTCCGGCCGGAGCACGCCGAGCGCCTGACGCCGCACGGCGCCGGCTGGTACGCGGGAGACGACCCGCACAGCTCCTACTACGGCACGCCCCTGCGGCTGGCGGAGGATGCGCGCCGCTTCGACGTCAGCCCGGCCTGGTTCTCCTGGGTGGGGACGGCGCCGGCGGTCCAGCTGTTGGTGGAGATCGGCGTCGAGCAGATCTACGCTCATAGCCTGCGACTCGCCAACAGGTTCCGCGCCGGGCTGGGCCTCGCGCCGGGCGGCTCGGCGATCGTCGCGGCCTATCTCGAGCGCGCCGAGGAGCTCCTAGCCGGCTCGGGAGTGATGGCTGCCGCGCGCGCGGGCCGGCTGCGCACCTCGTGGTACGTCTACAACGACGATGACGACGTGGACCGCGCGCTGGAGGTGCTCAACGGCGCCGCGGCGCGGCAGCCCGCCCGAGGATCCGCCTCAGCATGACGTCGCCGAGCCGCGGCGAGATACCGTTCACGACGCGCAGCAGCCGCACGACCGGCGGGTGGAAGAGCTCGCGCCGGTCCTTCTCGACCGCCTCCGCGATCGCATCGCCGAGCGGCCCGGCAGGCGAGCGCCGGTCGCGGTGGTACCAGGCCGGCATGCGTTCCCATTCGTGGTCGTGGAGCGAGGTCTCGATCTCACCCGGATACACGGTCGTGACGGACACGCCGGTGTCGTGCAGCTCGTGGCGGAGCGCCTCGGCGAACGCCCGCTGCGCCGCCTTCGTGCCGTTGTAGACGGCCGCGCCGGGGAAGCCGCGCACGCCGCCTCCTGACGACACGATCACCAGGTGGCCGCGGGCGCGCTCGAGCATGCCGGGCAGCCCGGCCGAGACCGTGTTGAGCGTGCCCAGCCAGTTGACCGAGTTCATCTCCTCGGCCCTGTCTGGCGGCAGCTCGGCGAAGGGCATGTAGTGGGTGAGGCCGGCGTTCGCCACGAGCACGTCGACGGAGCCGAACTCCTCGACCGCTGCCGCGATCGAGGCCGCCTCGGCCACGTCCGCCGGGAGCACGCTGTGGCCCGAGCCCGGCAGCGCCGCTGCCAGCTCCTCGAGCGGCCCACGCGTCCGTGCCACAAGCCCAAGCGTGCAGCCGCGCGCCGCGAAGGCACGCGCGGTCGCCTGCCCGATCCCGCGCGAGGCGCCCGTAACGAGCACCCGTGTTCCGGCTCCGAGCTGCACGGCCCGCAGCATCCCAGACGGCCTCGCGAGCGGAGCTCCGAGGCCGGATAGGATGACGGCCATGTCCCACGATCAGGTGACGGTCGCCGAGGAGGAGTACCTCCAGATCATCTACTGGCTGCAGGAGGCCGGCCTGCCGATCACGGGTGCCAACATCGCCCGCGCGATGCAGGTCTCGGCCCCGACCGTGCACGAGATGATCGGCCGGCTCGAGGCGGACGGGTACGTGACCCGCGCGGCGGACAAGTCGCTCAGCTTCACGGATTCGGGCCACGAGCAGGCGAGCCAGATCGTGCGTCGGCACCGGCTGATCGAGCGTTTCCTCACCGACGTCTTCGACATCCCGTGGGATCAGGTGCACGAGGAGGCGGAGCGGCTCGAGCACTGGATGTCACCGGTGGTCGAGGAGCGCATGATGCGCGCGATCGGGGACTCCAAGACATGTCCCCACGGGCATCCGATCTTCGAGGGCGAGCGCGAACAGGGTGTGCCGCTCGCGGACGTGGAAAAAGGCGCGAAGGTACGGGTGCTGCGTTTCGAGAACGAGGCGGAGGACCTGCTGCACTACCTCAAGGACACCGGACTCCACCCTGGACTCGAGGGAACGCTCGCGAGCATCGACGACGACGAGGTCGTCCTCGATGCCGGCAATCACACGCACGCCATCACGCGCAGCGTCGCCGAGACAGTCTCGGTGGTTGCCGATCCCTCGCCTCCCGTTCGGACCGCCCTTCCCGATCAGCTCGTGCTCGGCAAGGAGCGCTACGGCCGCTGAGAGTCAGTGGCCGCGGGCGCGCGGCGCGCCCGCAGGTCGTAGTAGAGGAAGGTGGAGAACAGCGCCACGAAAGGCGCCGTGATCGACTCGGCGCAGATCGCGCCGGCGAGCGCCCAGACCGCGTCCCCGGTGTTGTCGGCGATGCCGTTGAAGGGGGCGGTGATGACGAGCGCGGGCAGCGCGGCCGCCAGGTTGATCATCACGACGAGGCCGAAGGTGCGCCACCAGAAGCCGCTCACGATGTCACTCGATGCGCGGAGGGCATCGAGGCCGCGGGCCCCCTCGATCACGACCGTCTGAGGCACGAAGAAGAGCCGGACGGCGAGGTAGATGCCGGGGATGACGAGCAGCACGAAGCCGGCCGCGATGCCGATGGCTGCGATCACGACGGCGACGAAGAGCGGCGTGAACGCCTCGAAGCCGGAGATGAGCGCTTGACTTGCCCGCGGCCGCTCCCCGTTCGCGATCGAGCGCAGCGCGTGGATGCAGATGGCGGTGACAATCGGCATCACGACCAGGAAGGCGACCACGGTGGGGACGACGGTCTCGGCGATCGGAGGTGTCGAGTCGTAGCGCCCGCTCAGCCGCTCGAGCCCGATGCCCTCGACAACAAGGTGAACCGGCACCACGACCACTGCCGACAGCAGGATGAAGAGGCCGGCGTGGCGGACGTAGATCCGCAGCGAGTCGCGAAAGAGCGAGGTGATGTCGCGCGGCTGCGCGAGTGTCAGCCGGTTCACGCAGCCGCCCCGGCCAGCTCTCGGTAGGCATCCGCCACGCGCGCGATGCCCTCCTCGATCTGGTCGGGTGGCACGGCGGAGTAGGCGAGCCGCAGTGAGCTCTCACCGCCGTCGAGCAGGAAGTCGGTGCCCTTCACGAACGTCACCCCGCGCTCCTGGGCCCCGGCGAAGAGCGCGTCGCCGTCGGTCCCCTCGGGCAGGTCCACCCACAGGAAGTAGCCGCCCTCCGGCACCACGAAGCGCGCGTCAGGCAGATGGCGCGAGAGGGCCTCGCAGGTGGCGTCGCGGCGCTCGCGGAGCGCCCCCTTGACGGTTTCGATCGAGCGCTCGATGTCGCCCGAGAAGCAGAACTCGGCGACGATCCCCTGGGCGACCATGTTCGGGGAGATGTAGGTCTCGGTGGCCTCCCGGCGGATAGCGGCGATGATCAGCTGCGGCCCGACCAGATAGCCCACGCGGATGCCGGGGCAGACGGTCTTCGAGTAGGAGGATGCGTAGACGACGTTGCCGTCGGCCCCGCCCAGCTCGAGCATCGTCGGCTGATGCTCGCCCTCGAAGCGCAGCTCGACGTACGGATCGTCCTCGAAGATCGTGAACCCGTACTCGCGCGAGAGCTCGAGCAGGCGCCGGCGCTTCTCGAGCGAGAGAGTGCAGCCGGCTGGGTTCTGGAAGTTGGGGATGATGTGGGCGAGCTTCGGGCGCGCGCCGGCCTCGAGCTCCCCGGCGAGCGCGTCGACGTCGATGCCGTCCGCCTCGAGCGGAATCGCCAGGATCTCGGCGCCGAGCTTGCGCAGGGCGAGCAGCGTGCGGTCGTAGGTGGGCGCCTCGACCACCACGACGTCGCCGGGCTCGACGAGTTGGTTGAAGAGGAACGCGTCGGCCTGCATCGACCCGTTGGTCGCGACGAGGTGGTCGGGCTCGACGCCGTATTGCTTCGACAGCCACTCGAGCAGTCGCGTGTATCCCGGTGAGGTGCCGTAGGCGCACATGCCCGCGGGGTCGCGCTGGAAGGCGCGGTCCGCCGCGGCGCGCAGCTCGTCGACGGCGACGATGTCGAGCGACGGCGCGCCACGCGCGAGCGAGATGTTGGTGAGTTCGGCCACCGAATGCGCCACGATACCCGGTGGATTCGAAAGTAGGGTGGCCCCAAGATGAAGCGCAGCCAGCTGCTCATCCTCATCCTGGCCGTGCTCGCCGTGGCGGGCGTGGCGCTGGTGTCGACCGGCGGAGGAGGCGACGACGGCGGCGACGGCGGCGAGACCGCGCCGGCGGCGCCGGAGGGGGCGATCGCGGTCCCGTTCGCGTACTCGCCCGAGAAGGAGAAGCTGCTCGCGCCGCTCATCAAGCGCTTCAACTCTGAACGCGAGCAGGTCAATGGCAGACCTGTCTTCGTCGAGGGCTCGGTCGTGTCGAGTGGCGAGGCTCAGGCCGACATCGCGGCCGGCGAGCTCGAGCCGGTCGTCTGGTCGCCCGCCTCCTCGCTCTGGGGCCGGCTGCTCAACTTCGAGGCCGACCGCGTGCTCGCGCCCGAGGAGAACCGGTCGATCGTCCGCACCCCGCTCGTGATCGCAATGTGGGAGCCCTTCGCCGAGGCGCTCGGCTGGCCCCAGCGCCAGATCGGTTTCGAGCAGATCATCCGGCTGGCGCGCTCGAACCAGGGCTTCGCCGAGTTCGGCCATCCGGAGTTCGGGCGCTTCAAGCTCGTCCACACGAACCCGGACTTCTCGACCTCGGGGCTCGAGGCTGTGGTCGCCGAGTACTACGCCGCGACGGGCAAGAAGGAGGGCCTGACAGAGCAGGACGTCGAGAGCTCGAAGGCGCGCGCCATCGTCCGCGACATCGAGCGCTCAATCGTCCACTACGGCGACACGACGCTCTTCATCGCCGACCAGATGCGCAAGGAGGGCCCGGGCTACGCCTCCGCCGTGGCGATGGAGGAGGTGACGCTGCTCGACTTCAACCGCAACCGCGGGCCGCAGCCGAAGCTGGTGGCGCTCTACCCGCCCGAGGGCACCTTCTACTCGGACAACCCGTTCATCATCCTCGACGGCGACTGGGTCAGGCCGGCGCAGCGCCAGGGCGCCGAGCGCTTCCAGGAGTTCCTCGCGGAGGAGATCACGCCGGAGCTGGCCGCCCGCTCGGGCTTCCGGCCGGCCGACCTCGAGGAGGAGCCGGTGGCGCCGGTGTCCAAGGAGAACGGGGTCGACCCCGCGCAGCCGGAGCGCGTGCTCGGCCTGCCCGAGCCGCGGACGCTCGACCGCATCCGGCGGGCCTGGCGCGAGGACCGCAAGCCCGCCAACGTGCTGCTCGTGGTCGACACGTCGGGCTCGATGGCTGAGGAGAACCGGCTCGTCCGCGCCAAGGAGGGGCTCGAGGCCTTCTTCGCGGAGGTCGGCGAGCAGGACAGCGTCGGGCTGAACATCTTCTCCGACAACCTGCAGTCGCTCATTCCGGTCACACCATTTCGCGAGAACAAGCGGCAGATGCGCCAGACCGTCTCGAACCTGATCGCCGACGGCGGCACCGCTGTCTACGACGCGACGATCGAGGGCTTCGAGTCCGTCCGCGCGGACGCCACCCCGGAGCGCATCAACGCGGTCGTCGTGCTGACGGACGGCGAGGACACCGACTCGGCGGCGAGCGCCGAGGACGCCGTCCGGGCCGTGCGCGCCCAGGGCGACTCGGAAGATCAGGTGCGCGTGTTCACGATCGCCTACAGCGCCGGCGCGGTGGGCGCCGCCGAGGCGCTCGCTCAGATCGCGGAGGCCTCCGGCGGCCAGGCATACGAGGGCGACACCGAGGACATCGAGGCCGTCTACCGGAGCATCTCGAGCTTCTTCTGATGCCCGGCGAGATGCGTCCTTACAGCAGGTCCGAGTACAACCGCGCGCTCGTCATCAACGCTCTCACGCAGCCGTTCAACGTCTGCCTGCTGGCCGGGATCGCGATCGCCGGCATCCTGATCGGCGCATTCCTGCCGGTGCTGATCGTCGGCATCGTCGTATACGGCATCGCGGTCGCGCGCACCTACTTCGACGAGGACGAGGCGAACGAGGTGCTCGAGCGCGAGCGCAAGCAGCGGCGCGAGCGGCTCGAGGAGGGCCGGCTCGACCCGGGCGTCCTCGCCCCGCCGATCGCCGGCCTGTTGAGCGAGGGCCGGCGCCGCGAAGCGCGCATCCGCGATGCCATCGACAGGGCCGAGCTTCCCTACGAGGAGGTCTCCCAGGAGGTCGACCGCTTCATCCGGGCCATGGAGGACGGCGCGCGACGCGCGCAGCTTCTGTACGAGGCGCTCGCCGAGAGCCCGACCGCGGCGGTCGAGCAGCGCCTCACCGAGGTCCGCGGAGACCCGGCCAAGGCCGAGCTGACGGCCGCGCTCGAGAGCCAGCTCGCCGTGCTGCGGCGCATGGAGAGCCAGCTGCAGCGCTTCTACGACGAGATGGAGCGCATCCTCGTCGAGCTCGACACCGTGCGCGGCAACCTCGTGTCCGTCTCGGCCTCGACCGAGCGGGCAAACCAGGAGCAGCTCGCCGGCGAGGTCCGCGCGCTGCGCGAGGAGGTCGGCGCCGTGGCCGCGGGGATGAGCGAGGCGTACGAGAGCGGCTAGGAGCGGCGCCGCCAGCCCGACCGCGGCACGTGGCGCGGAGGCGGGGAGCGCGGCCTGCGCCGGGCGCGCTCCTCGCGCGCTCGGTCCTGATCCTCGCTCAACCCCACCTCCAGGAAGAGGAGCAGCAGCGCGCCACCCAGCCCAAAGCTGATCAAGGCGATGGCGAGGACCTGCCCGGCCAACCCGCCTACGAGCACGCCGCACAGCAGGCCGGCGACCACTAGCGCGCCGGCCGACCCGAACGCGACGATGCGCGTGCGGCGGGGCATGGCTCCGGACGGTAGCGCCGACTAGACGCGCGCGCCCAGGATCTCGCGCGCGATCTCGGCCACCTGGGTCGGGTTCCGGCCAACGCGCACGCCGCGGGCCTCGAGCGCCTCGGCCTTCGCCGCGGCGGTTCCCATCGAGCCGGAGACGATCGCGCCGGCGTGTCCCATCGTCTTGCCGGGTGGCGCCGTAAAGCCGGCGATGTAGGCGAGCACCGGCTTCGAGACGTGCTCGCCGATGTACTCGGCGGCCTCCTCCTCGGCCGAGCCGCCGATCTCGCCGCACATCACGATCAGCTCAGTCTCGGGGTCTGCCTCGAAGAGCTCGATGATGTCGATGAAGCTCGAGCCCGGGACGGGATCGCCCCCGATGCCGACGATCGACGAGTTGCCGAACCCGCGCTGCGCCAGCTCGTTGCCGATCTGGTAGGTGAGCGTGCCGGAGCGCGACACGAGCCCGACGTTGCCCTCCTTGAAGAACTGCGCGGGAATGATGCCGACGTTCGCCTTGCCGGGCGAGAGGATGCCCGGGCAGTTCGGGCCGATCAGGCGGGTGCTTCCGCGCCGCAGGTGGTTGTAGACCTTCAGCTCGTCGTGAGCCGGGATGCCCTCGGTGATCGCGATCACGAGCTCGATGCCGGCATCGTCGGCCTCGAGGATCGAGTCGGCCGCGAAGCGCGGGGGCACGAAGATCATGGCCGTGTTGGCGCCCGCTTCGGCGACGGCGTCGTGGACGGTGTTGAACACCGGGATGCCCTCGACATCCTGGCCGCCCTTGCCGGGCGTGACGCCGGCCACGACATTCGTGCCGTAGTCGCGGTTGCGCAGCGAGTGGAAGGTGCCCTCGCGGCCGGTGATGCCCGATACGCAGAGGCGCGTGTCGCTGTCGACCAGAATCGCCATCAGGCGGCGAGCTCCACGACCTTCTCGGCGGCGCCGAGCATGGTCGCCTCCGTGTGAACGTTCGGAAGGTTCGCCTCCGCGAGCAGAGCGCGGCCCTCCTTGTCGTTCGTGCCGTCGAGGCGCACCACGAACGGCACGTCGGGCTCGATCTGGCGGAACGCCTCGATCAGGCCCTTCGCCACCTCGTCGCAGCGGGTGATGCCGCCGAAGATGTTGAAGAGCACGGCGCTCACCTTCTCGTCCGAGAGGATCACTTCGACGGCGCTGGTGATCGCCTCGGCCTTGGAGCCGCCGCCGGCGTCGAGGAAGTTCGCCGGCCTCCCGCCGGCCGCGGCCACGACGTCGAGGGTCGACATGACGAGCCCGGCGCCGTTGCCGAGGATGCCGACGTTGCCGTCGAGCTTCACGTAGGTGAGCCCGCGCTCCTTGGCCATCCGCTCCTGCGGATCCTCGGCCGAGACGTCGCGCAGCTCGGCGATGTCGGGGTGGCGGAACAGGGAGTTGGCGTCGACGGTGACCTTCGCGTCGAGCGCGACGACCTCGCGCTTCTTCGTGATCAGCAGCGGGTTGACCTCGACGAGCGTCGCGTCCTCCCGGACGAAAACGTCGTAGAGCTTGGCGAGCATCGCGCCGACGGGCCGGATCACGTCCTCGGCAATCCCGGAGTCGAAGGCGAGCCGGCGGCCCTGGAAGTCCTGGAAGCCGATGAGCGGGTCGACGTGCAGCATGCGCATCGCCTCCGGGTCCGTCTCGGCGACCTCCTCGACGTCCATCCCGCCCATGCGCGACAGCATCGCCATCGGCTTCTTCGCGGAGCGGTCGAAGACGATCGCCGCGTAGTACTCCTCGTCGATCTCGCTCGCGCTCTCCACGTACAGCTCGTGGACTGTGAAGCCGCGGATGTCCATGCCGAGGATCGCGTTGGCGTGCTCCTCGGCCTCATTGCGGTCGTTCGCCAGCTTGATGCCGCCGGCCTTGCCGCGACCGCCGATCTGGACCTGCGCCTTGATGACGACGGGGAAGCCGAGCTCCTCAGCCGCCTCGACCGCCTCGCGTACCGATGCGGCGTGACGACCGTCGGGCACGGGTACCCCGTGCTTCTTGAAGAGCTGCTTGCCCTGGTACTCGAGTAGGTCCATTACGGATAGATAGGATGCTCGGCCGCCGGTGCGGCGGCGCACGACCGGCGGCGCACGACCCTATCGAAAGATCAGATGGCTCTACCGAAAGACGTCAAGTTCGTCACGTTCGACTGCTACGGCACCCTCATCGACTGGGAAACCGGCGTCTACGACGCCTTCCAGAAAGAGGCGGACCGTGACGGCTTCACGATCGATCGCGACGCGCTGATACCGCGCTTCATCGAGGTGCAGCGCGAGATCCAGCGGGGCTCGTACGAGCTCTACGCCGAGGTGCTGCGGCGCACGGCGGTGCGGGTGGCGGGTGAGCTCGGCTGGGAGCTCGAGCCCTCACGCTCGAACTTCCTCCCAAACAGCGTGCCCGCCTGGCCTCCGTTCCGAGAGACGAACGCCCAGCTCGAGCGCTTCGCGAAGAAGTATGAGACCGGCATCCTCTCGAACATCGACGACAAGCTGCTCGGCGCCACCCGACGGCACCTCCGCGTCGACTTCGACCTCGTCGTGACCGCCCAGCAGGTCCGCTCCTACAAGCCGGACCCCGCTCACTTCAAGGAGTGCGCCCGCCGGATCGGTTCGATGAAGAAGAACTGGGTGCACATCGCGTCCGGCTATCCCACTGACGTCGTGCCCTGCCTGCAGTCGAAGGTGCCCGTGATCTGGGTCAACCGGCACGGTGAGGAGGCGGAGGGCAAGAAGCCCGACGCCGAGGTCCGCACCTTCCGCGACGCGGGCAAGCTGCTGAAGGCCGCATAGCCTCGGTTTGCGGGCGGTCTCCCTCACCGAGAGCGCCCTGCTGATCACGAGCGCCTTCTGGCAGACGAACGCTGTGGCACTGCGGGCTGGCGGCGAGGCGGTACTGGTCGACTCGCCCTACCTGCCGGACGAGCTCGACGCGCTGCCGAGCGTGCTCGCCGGCGCGGGCTGCGAGCCCGACGGGCTGATCGCCACCCACGGCGACTTCGATCACCTGCTCGGGCGCGTCGCCTACCCGGGCATGGCGCTCGGTGTGGCGGAGTCGACGGCACTCCGCTTCCGCGCGGCGCCCGGTGAGGCGCAGCGCCACCTGCGTCACTACGACGAGGAGTTCTACATCGAGCGCGCAGCGCCGCTATCCCTCGGGCAGGTCCAGTCGCTCCCCGTCCCGGGGCGTCTCGACCTCGGCAACGGGCCCGACGCGATCGAGATCGAGCTGCATGCGGCCGAGGGGCACACCACGGACGGTATGGCTCTCTTCGCCCGTCCGCTCGGGGTGCTGGTGGTCGGCGACTACGTGTCGTCGGTTGAGATCCCGTGGATCCACGGATCGCTGCCCGACTACCGCTCGACGCTGCGCCGCCTGCGGCCGCTCGTCGAGGCCGCTGACGTGATCGTGCCGGGCCACGGGCCCGCGCACACGAGCGCGACCGCGCTGCGCCTCATCGACGAGGACGAGGCCTACCTGGACTCACTCGAGGCGGGCGAGGAGAAGCCGCCGCTGCCGTCCGGGCGCGACTCGCATGCCCAGCGCCAGATCCACAGGGAGAACCTCGAGAAGGTCGGCGCGGCCTAGCCGCGCCGCTCGATCACGAGCTTGCGTTCCGGAGACTGGACCGCCTCCGGGGCCTCCTCCCAGTCCACGACGCGGCTCGTGACGGCCTCGGGGTGGAGCCGTCCCTCCAGCACGAGCTCGAGGATGGCGGGGATCGCCGGCCGCGCCTGGGCGCGCCCGATGTGGAAGCTCACGCCGTTCGTGTACATCTCGAGCAGCGGCAGCGGCGTCTCCGCCTCGTAGATGATCCCGACGCTCGTGCAATCGCCGCCCGGCTCCGTCGAGCGGAGCGCGCAGACGAGGCTCTCGCGTGTGGCGCCCGCGTCCACGGTGATCGCGTAGGAGCCGAGCTTGTCCGGCAGCGGGCCCTCGTGGACGTGGGCGCCGAGCTGCTCTGCCACGCGCAGTCGCGCCTCATCGGTGTCGAGGTAGGTCACCCTGCCCGCGCCGAGAGCGCGCGCGGCGTCGACCGCGTACAGGCCGATGCTGGGCGCCCCGCCGCCGACGATGAGGACGTCGGCGCCCGGGCGCCGTTCGAGTGGATGCGCGACGGTCCGCCAGCCGTCGGGGACGTTGTCGCTGACGCTCGCGACCGTCGCCGGCGCCAAGTCGTCGGGGATCGGCACGAGCATGTGGTCGGCGAACGGCACGCGCACGAGGTCGGAGAGCGCGCCGCCCCAGTCGCCGCCGAAGGGGCCGAAGCCGAACATCGAGCGCTCCGGGACGGTGAGGCAGTCGCCCGTCTGGCCGCGCAGGCAGCGCTCGCACTCCCCGCACGAGATCTGAAACGGCACCACGGCCCGCGTCCCCACCTCGAGCTCGGTCATGTCGCCCGCGTGTACGATCTCGGCGACGAACTCGTGACCGAGCGCGATCGGCCCGGGGATCGGGGCCCGGCCGCTGACGATCGGATAGTCGAGGTCGCAGAGCGCGACGGCGAGCGGCCGCACGATCGCGTCGTTTGCCTCGCGCAGCAGCGGGTCGGGAGCCTCCTGCCACTCGACGCGGCG
This sequence comes from uncultured Thermoleophilaceae bacterium, assembly GCA_963827065.1. Lineage (GTDB taxonomy): Bacteria > Actinomycetota > Thermoleophilia > Solirubrobacterales > Thermoleophilaceae > JACVRW01. Next base: position 29,150 of record CAWGZM010000011.1, read on the forward strand.
GTCTTCGGTCATCGTCAGCTGCCTCATGGGGCGGCATCCTCGCGCATGCCGGCGGTTTTCGCCGGGCGCGCCCTGGGCACATCCGCCTTGGAGGAGCTGTGCTGCGCCGAGTGCTCATCGCCGTGTCGGCCGCCGTCCTGTCGCTTGCCGCGGCAGCGAGCGCAGCTCCGCCTGAGCTCTCGGTGAGCGACCGGCTCGACGACCGCCGCTACGTCGCCTCCGGTACGCGCGGCTACCTCGTCGGAGTCGAAAGCGGCGACTTCCCCGCGATGGGCTGGCACACCCGCGGCGAGATGGGCGGGATCTGGTCGCCGCCGCTCAAGCTGCTCGACGGCGTCTGGTTCGCGCTCGACGGCCAGTGGCTGCCGCCCGCGAGCCGCTTCACGAGCGGCCAGGGCTACGTGCGCATGGACTATCCGAACACGGCCGGCCTGCGCGTCAGCCGCCGCGACTTCGTGCCCGACGGCCGGCGTGCCGCGCTGATCGAGCTGACCCTGCGCTCGACGGGCGGCGACCGGAGCGTGGACGTCTGGGTCGACGCGCACTCCGAGCTGATGAGCATCTATCCCTGGGGGGAGACGAACCCCTCGCAGCTCGACTTCAACGGGCAGGACGCCGCCTCGTTCGACGCGGGCGAGCTCACCTTCACGGAGACCGGCAAGCCGTGGACCGCCATGGTCTCCTCGGACCCGCCGCCCGCGGGGGGCGAGACGGGTCCCGGTTTCCGCGGGCCGCACGCGAACCCGATCGTCTGCGGGCCTTCCGGGCCCGGGCAGCCGCCGCCGCCTCAGCGCTGCCAGGACTCCGCGTACGGCAAGGGCGCCGGCGGTCGCCTCCACTACGAGCTGGGCGTGCCCGCCGGCCGCGAGCGGCGCCTGCTGATCGCGGTCGCGGGCTCCGATCGCAGCCCGGCCGAGGCTCGCCGCGAGCTCGGGGTAGCGCTCGACGGCGCGGACGCCTCGTTCCGGGCGAAGGTCGAGAGCCGCCGCAAGCTCGAGCGCTATTCGCAACTCTCGCTGCCGGGTGACCCGCTGCTGGCGCAGGGCATCGACTGGAGCAAGCAGAACCTCGCCGACTCCGTCCAGGTGGCGGAGGACCTGCAGATCCGCGAGGTGCACGCCGGCAGGGAGTACCCACGGCCGTCCGGCAGCGTGCAGCACGTGCGCTTCGTCGGCGCCGGCTGGCCCGACTATCCGTGGCTGTTCGCGACCGACGGGGAGTACACCGCCTTCGCGAGCGTCGCGGTCGGCCAGTTCGAGCCGATCATGGACCACCTGCGCGCGCTGCGCGACGTGAGCCGCGTCGCCAACGGCGACACCGGCAAGGTCGTGCACGAGGTCATGACTGACGGCAGCGTCTACTTCGGCGCGAACGAGGACGCCGGCAACACCGACGAGACCGTCAAGTTCCCGAGCGCCGTGGCGCTCGTGTGGCGCTGGACGGGGGACGACGGCTTCCGCGACGAGATGTACGACTTCGCCGTCGACGGAATGCGCACGGCGCTCTCGACGCTCGACGCCGACGGTGACGGCTGGCTCCACGGGCCGGGCAACGTCGAGCGCGAGGGCATGGGCGAGGAGAAGCTCGACGTGGCCGTCTACACGATCCGCGGGCTGCGCGATCTCGCCGACCTGGCGCGCTCACGCGGCGACCGTGCGACTGCGTCCTGGGCGCTCGGGCGGGCGCGCGACCTCGAGCGGCGCTTCGAGGCCGAGTGGTGGATGCCGGAGTTCCCGCAGCATGCCGACTCCCTCGACGATCCGGGCAACGTGAAGCTTCAGCAGCGCCACTGGATCGGCGCGGTCCCGATGGAGGCGGAGCTCGCGCGCGGCGGTCGCATCGTCCCCGGGCTCGCGACGTTCCCGCACGGCGAAGCCGCGCTCGCGCTGCGCGAGACGGACTGCTACAGCGGCGACTTCGGCCTCTTCCACACGGGCACCCCGGGATGCGACACGGTCGAGGACGGGACCGGCGAGAGCAAGGTCTTCACGCTCAACACGGCGATCATGGCGGTCGGTGAGGGCAACTACGGGCGCCTCGGTCCCGATCAGCAGGGGCGCTACACGGCCGGCAACCGCAGCCTGCAGCTGCCCGCGCCGGACGAGCAGCCGGGCGCGATGCCCGAGATCGCGCCGTCGCCCGACTACGTGCGCTCGATCGACCAGCGGCTCGTGGACCGCGCGATGGTCCTGCAGGCGTGGGGCGCCTACGGCACGGCATGGCCGGTGGTGCGTCAGCAGCTCGGCGTGCGGCCCGACCTGGGACGCGACCGCCTCGAGGTGGTGCCGCAGGTGCCGGACGGCCAAGGCAGCGTCGCCGGCTCGAACATCCGACTCGGCCTCGCCGGCTCCGCCGACGTCAGGGCGCGCGACTCAGGCTCGCGCTATGTGACCGTCGTCCGCGCCCGCGTCCCGCTGCGCCGGCTCGTCATCGGCCACACGCTGCCGCACGGGGCGAGCGTGCAGGGCGTGCGCCTCGACGGTGAGCGCGTGCGCCACCGGCTGCGTGAGACGAACCGGGGCGTCGAGGTGCTCGTGCGCGCGCCGGTTCGGGGCGAGCACAAACTGGTCGTCCGCTCGCGCTAGGTGCCGGGCAAGCCAGGCGCGCGCCGCCAGCAGGCTGGCGGCCGCTGCGCCCAGCGACGGCACGATCTCCTCCACCGGCACGCCTCCCACGTGGGCGATCACGAGCGCCTCCTCGACGCGCGCTGGGAGGCGGCCGCGGAGGGGGTTGCGTTGTCGTACGCGTCGGCGTAGTTCCACCACTCGTACGGCAGGGTTTGCGGGTAGCCCTCCGGAGAGTCCTCCCACTCCTCCTGGCGCCCGAGCGCCGTCATGTCGAGGTAGCTCCAGGTGGTCCCCAACGCCTCGTCGCCCCGGTTGTCGATGAAGTAGGTGCGAAAGACGCGGTCGCCGTCGCGGAGGAAGGCGTTGTGGCCGTGCAACTCGTCGACGCCGAAGTCGGCATCGAAGTCGTCCATGATCGTGTACCACGGCATCTTCCAGCCGTTCCGTTTCTTCAGGCCCTGGATCTCGGCTTGCGGGGCGCGGGAGACGTAGGCGAGGGTGGTGTCACGCGCGTTGAGGTGCGCGAGGCGGCTGACCTGGTCGGCGACCAAGGAGCAGCCGACACAAGCCCGCTCTGGGTAAGAGCCGCCCTCTGCGTAACTGGTGACCTCTGGCCCGTAGAAGGCGCGGTAGACGATCAGCTGCCGGCGCCCCTCGAACAGGTCGAGCAGGCTCACCCGGCCGTCCGGGCCCTCGAACGCGTACTCCTTGTCCACGGCCATCATCGGCATCCGGCGGCGTTTGGCCGCCAGCGCATCGCGGGCGCGGGTCAGCGTCTTCTCCTCGATCAGCAGTTCCTCGCGGGCGGCCTTCCACTCCTCCGCCGAGACGATGTTGTCGAGCTGCATTGCGTTCTCCTGTCTCAGTCGCCGCTACGCAGCCAGTGCGCGGACGAGCTTGCCCAGCTCCGTGTCCCAGCCCTCGTCGTGGGCCGAACGCGCCTGCTCGGGCAGGCCGGAGTGCACGAGACGTAGATGGGTACCGCCGTCACTGGGGGTCAGCGTCACCTCGACGGTGCTGATGCCCGGGCTTACGCCGATCTCCGAGTTCTCGAAACCCCACGTGAAGACGACGCGATGGGGCGGGTCGACCTCGACGAACTCGCCGCGCAGGAGGTAGTCGACGCCCTCGATACGGTGCGTCTGGTGGAAGATGCCGCCCGGCCGTGGGTCGGTCGCCGCCTCCGCGGCCAGCCAGCGGGTGAGCTTGTCGGCCTCGGTGAAGAACGCGAACACCGTCTCCGGCTGCGCGTCGACATGGATCTCTTTGATGATCGGCTCAGTTGCGATGGTCGGCATGATGCCGCCTCCTCTGTTCGGTCTCCGCTTCGCGACGCAGGACCTCGAGCCGGTCGTCCCAGAACTGCGACACGAACTCGCGTAGGTCGCCGAAGCCCTCCGGGCGGGCGCGGTAGAGGCGCCGGGTGCCCTCGCGCCGCTCGGCGAGCAGCCCTGCCTCGCGCAGCACGCGTAGGTGCTGCGAGATCGCGGGCCGCGTGACGTCGGCGAAGTTCGCCGCAATCGCCCCGGCGGGCAGCTCCTCGCTGCGCACGAGCCGGAGGATCTCCCTCCGGCGCGGCTCGGCGATGGCTTCGAGTAGCTCCTGCATCGACAATATAAGTTAGCACTCACTTACGTAAGTATCAACTAACGCTACGACCCTCGCTAGAACACCCGTATGGCCACATTCGTGCTGATCCCCGGCGCCGGCGGCGTCGCCTGGTACTGGCATCGAGTGGTCCCGCTGCTGGAGGACGCGGGACACGAGCCGATCGCCGTTGACCTGCCCGGCGACGACGAGCGCGCCGGCCTGCCCGAGTACACGCGGCTGGTGCTCGATGCGATCCCCGCCCGCGATCACGTCGTGCTCGTGGCGCAATCGCTCGGCGCCTTCACCGCGCCGCTCGTGGCCGCGAGGACGGAGCTCGAGCGGCTCGTGCTCGTCAACGCCATGATCCCGGCGCCGGGCGAGACGCCCGGCGAGTGGTGGGAGAACACCGAGTCGGAGCCCGCCCGCCTGGCGGCCGCCGAGCGGGGCGGCTACGCCACCGACTTCGACCTGGACACCTACTTCCTGCACGACGTGCCGCCGGAGATCGCCGCGGCGGGCGAGCCGCACCAGCGCCCCGAGGCGGACGCCGTCTTCGGCTCGGTCTGCGACTTCGAGGCGTGGCCGCAGATCCCGATCGATGTCGTCGCCGGGGAGTCCGACCGCTTTCTCCCAGCCGGCTTCCAGCGGCGGCTCGCGCAGGATCGCCTCGGCGTCGAGGCGGACGTCCTGCCGGGCGGTCACCTCATGGCGCTCTCACAACCGGACGCGCTGGCGGACTATCTGCTCGGCGCGTCTATGAGACCCGGTAGCGAAGGTGCGTGACCGCCGGCGACTCGACGACCTCGATCGGCTCGAGCTTCGGGTCTGCCCCTTCCAGGTTGTCGAACAGGCGCACGCCGCCCCCGAGCAGCACCGGCGCGACGTGGATGAGGAGCTCGTCCACGAGGCCCGCCCGCAGGTACTGCTGGGCGGCGCTCGCGCCGCCTGCGATCTGCACGTCCTTGTCGCCGGCCGCATCGCGGGCCTGCTCTAGCGCCGACTCGGGGCCGTCCGTGACGAACGTGAAGGTGGTGTCGCTCAGCCGCAGCGGCTCGCGCTCGTGGTGGGTGAGGACGAACACGGACTTGCGGAAGGGCGGGTCTTTGCCCCACCAGCCCTGCCACGGGTCATCGCCCCATGGGCCGGGACCGGGTCCGAACATGTTCTTGCCCATGATGACCGCGCCACTGCGGTCGATCGACTCCTGCATGAGCTCGTCGTCACGTCCGCTGCGGCCGCCGGACTTGCCGTGGCTCTCGCGCCAGCTCTCCAGGCCGGTTGCCCACTCGTGCAGGCGTTCGCCGCCCTCGCCCAGTGGCTGCTCGAGGCTCGAGTTCGGGCCGGCGACGAAGCCGTCGAGCGACATGCTGATCTCGTGGTAGAGCCTGGGCATTCCGGGTTCCTCCTCAGGGTCGTCGTTCGCATCTAAGACACGCCGGTGGTCCCGAACTCATCGGTCACGAGCCGGCCGTGCGGAGCGCTCGCGACGGCTCGCGCGCACCGAGCGCGAAGCGCGGCTCGGTCTCGGCCTCGCCGCGCAGCACCGCGGCCACCCGCTCGGCAATGGCGGGGCCGTGCTTGTAACCATGGCCCGAGCCGCCGCCCAGCAGCCAGACGCGCTCGTGCTCCGGGTGGCGAGCGAACAGGAAGCCGCCGTCGGCGGTCAGCGAGTAGTGGCAGACGGGAGCGGAACGCAGCTGCGCCCCGGCGAGCGCCGGGAAGCGGCGGGCGAGGTACTCGGCCGAACGCGCGACGCTGGCATCGGAGGCACGCTCGGGCCGCTCGCCCGGCTCGATCTCATCTCCCTCGCGGTCGTCCGAGACCTTCATGCCGTGCGGCTCGACGAGCCCGTGCCCGTAGAAGGAGCTGTCGAAGTCGAGCCAGCCCGGGACGCCGGGTGTGGTCCATTCGGCGGGCACGCCGAACAGGCACACGTCCTGGCGCGTGACCCGCAGCGGCACGAGCTCCGGGAAGAGCCGCCCGAGCCAGGCCCCGCAGGCCCAGACGACGTGATCGGCCTCGAGCCGGCGGCCATCCGGAAGCGCCGCGCCGTCTCCGGCGGGAGCAGCGAGCGCGCGGACGACCTGCAGTCCTCCCTCGCGGGCGCGCGCGACGAGCGCCCGCACTCCGTCACCGGCGCGCAGCACCCCCGCCTCCGTCTCGAGCAGGCCGAAGGCGACGTCGCCGATCTCGACGCTCGGGAACAGGGCCTTCGTCTCCTCCGGCGTCAGGCGCTCGGCCGGAATACCGGCGGCCTCGAGTGTCGACTCGCTGTGGCTCTCCCAGCCGCCGTCGTCGTGGGCGAACCAGACGGCGCCGGCCTCGATGAGGACCCCGGCGCCCAGCTCGCGCCACTCCGCGAGCGATCTATACGCAAGTTCTGTGTAAAAGCGATCCGCTCCGTGCGAGTAGCGCAGCATCCGCGTCTCCCCGCCGGACTCGGAGCGCGGGTCGCCCGGCTCGAATGCGTCGACGAGCGTGACGTCCCAGCCGCCGCCGACGAGCCGGTCGGCGAGGGCCGAGCCGAAGATCCCGCCTCCGACGACGAGCGCGGACGGCATGCGGCTACTGGATGACCGCGATGGTGTCGCCGGTGGCGACCGCGCCGCCCTCGGAGACGGCCAGCTCCTCGACGGTGCCGGCGCTCGGCGCCGTGATCTCGTTCTCCATCTTCATGGCCTCGATCACGCAGACGAGCGCGCCCTCGTCGACTTGGGCGCCTTTCTCGACCGCCACCTTGAGAACGGTGCCCTGAAGCGGCGAGATGATCGCGCCCGGGGCCCCGCCCGAGGCCTCGCTCCTGCGCTCGCGCCGCGGCGCCTTCCTCATCCCGCCCGCGGGCGCGGCGCCGTTCGGCGCGGCTGCCTCGCCGATCACCTTGACGTCGAAGCGGCGCCCCGAGACCTCGACCGCGTAGTCGCGCTCGACACGCTCCGCCTCCCGTTCGTCGCCGTCCCCCGTCTCCGGCGCCGTGAAGGCGAGCTGCTTCAGCCACTCCTTGTCCTCGACCAGGTCTCGGCAGGTCCCCCCGGCCGCCCACTGCTCGCTCGCGAGCAGCGCCTTGTGGAAGGGGATGAGCGTCTTGAGGTCGCCGATCTCGTACTCGCCGAGGGCGCGCAGCATGCGCTGCGTCGACGCGTCACGGTCCACGTCCCAGACGATCAGCTTGGCGATCATCGGGTCATAGAGCGGGAGGACCTCGTAGCCCTCCTCCGCGCCGGAGTCGACGCGCACGAACGGCCCGGCCGGCTCGACGTAGGACCCGATCCGCCCGGGCGCGGGCGCGAAGTTCTTCGACGCGTCCTCGGCGTTGATGCGGCATTCGATCGCGTGGCCGCGCAGCACCACCTCGTCCTGGCTGTAGCCGAGCGGCTCGCCGGCGGCGATCTTGATCTGCTCGCGGACGATGTCGATGCCGGTGACCATCTCGGTCACGCAGTGCTCGACCTGGACGCGCGTGTTCATCTCGAGGAAGAAGTACTCGCCGTCCTGGAGGAGGCCCTCGATCGTTCCGGCGCTGCGGTAGCCGACGGCGCGCGCCGCGTCGGTGCCGATCTTGCCGATTCGCTCGCGCAGCTCGGGATCGACCGCGGGGGCAGGCGATTCCTCGATCAACTTCTGGTGGCGGCGCTGGACCGAGCAGTCGCGCTCGTAGAGATGGATGACGTCGTCGTGGGAGTCGGCGAGCACCTGCACCTCGACGTGGCGCGGGTCGGGGAGGTAGCGCTCAACGTAGACGGTGGCGTCGGAGAAGAACTTCTCACCCTCGCGCGCAGCGCCTTCGAACGCCTTCTCGAGCTCGTCCTCCGACTCGGCGACGCGGAAGCCCTTGCCTCCGCCTCCGCCTGCCGCCTTGATCGCGACCGGGTAGCCGACCGACTCCTCGATCACTTTGCGCGCGTCCTCGACGGTCTCGACCGGGTCGGTCGTCCCGGGCACGATCGGGACGCCCGCCTCCTGCATGAGCTCGCGCGCGCGCGTCTTCGAGCCCATCGCGTCGATCGCGTCCGCCGGCGGGCCGATGAAGACGATCCCGGCCTCGTCGCAGGCGCGCGCGAACGCGGCGTTCTCGGCGAGGAAGCCGTAGCCGGGGTGAATCGCCTCGGCGCCCGACTTACGCGCGACGTCGAGGATCTTCTCGACCACCAGGTAGCTCTCGCCGGCGGGCCCGGGACCGAGCAGGTAGGCCTCGCCGGCACGACGTACGTGGGGCGCGTCGCGATCGGGCTCTGAGTAGACGGCGACGCTCGCCACGCCCAGCTCCTCGAGCGTGCGCATGACACGGATCGCTATTTCGCCACGGTTGGCGACGAGTACCTTCTCGAACATCAGGGGCCGGGAGGTTATCGACGGCGCTCCATAATGGTGCGGTGAAGACGGGCGCCGGAACGGCCGCCGTGGCGGCGGCATGGCTCGCTCTCGCGGCGCCGGCGGAGGCCGTGCCGCGCTTCGAGCGCTGCGGCCCGTTCGGCTTCGAGTGCACGCGCGTGAGCGTCCCGCTGGACCGCTCCGGCGCGCTCCCCGGGCGGGTGTCGCTGTTCGTCAAGCGCGTCCGTGCGCGTGAGCGTCCACGGCGCGGCGCGCTCATCGTGCTGGCCGGCGGTCCCGGCCAGTCCGCCACGGACGCGTTCGGCGGCAGCGCGCTCTCCGTGCTCTACCCGGCCTACCGCAACCGCGACCTGATCATCTTCGACCAGCGCGGCACCGGCAGGTCCGGCCTCCTGCGTTGCCGGGCGCTGGAGCGGGCGAACCTGCTGGACGCGGGGACGGCCGCCGGCCGCTGCGCCGCCCGACTCGGGCCGCGCCGGGCGCTCTACACGAGCCGCGACAGCGCGGAGGACATCGAGGCGATCCGGGTCGCGCTCGGCTACGAGCGCATCGCCCTGTTCGGGACGTCCTACGGCACCAAGGTCGCGCTCGGATACGCGCTCTCGCACCCTGGAAGCGTCGAGCGGCTCGTGCTCGACTCGGTGGTCGAGGCGGAGGGGCCGAACCCGCTCTATCTCGACACGCTCGAGGCCGTGCCACGCGTGCTGCGGGTGCTCTGCCGAGCGAGATGCCGGGCGTTCACCCCCGACCCGGTCGCCGACGTGGCGACGCTCGTGCGGCGGCTCGCCCGCCGGCCGCTGCGCGGGCCCGTGGTCGGAAGGAGCGGAGCGGTTCGGCGCTCTGCTCTCCGACGAGCGGACCTGTTCGTCGTGTTGGTCGCGGGCGACCTCAATCCCGCCCTGCGAGCGGCGTTCCCGGGCGCCGTGCGCGCCGCGCTCGACGGTGACGCCGCGCCGCTTCTGCGCATGCGCGATCGGGCCTATGCGGTGGACGGGACGCCGCCCCCGCCGCGCGTGCTCAGCAGCGCCCTGTACGCGGCCACCACCTGCGACGAGACACCGTTCCCTTGGCCGCGCACGAGCTCACCCGACCCCAGGGCGAGGCGCGCCGCCGCTCGCTCCGCCGCGGCGTTGCTTCCGGACGGCGTCTTCTTCCCCTTCGATCGGGCGACTGCGGTGGACAACGACCTGGTCGATCTGTGCGAACGCTGGCTCGCGGCGCCGAACGCGCCCGTTCTCGGAGCCGGCCCGCTGCCCGACGTGCCCGTGCTCCTGCTCGAGGGCGAAGACGACCTGCGCACACCGGTCGAGAACGCGCGCCGGGTGGCGGCCGGGTTCCCGCATGCCCGGCTCCTCGTCGCGCCGGGCACGGGCCACTCCGCGCTCGGGGGCGACATGAGCGGCTGTACCACGGTCGCATTCGGGCGCTTCATGCAGGGCGCGCCCTTCAGCACGCGCTGCCTGCGCGGGCGGCGGGACTTCCAGCCATCGCCTCCGCCGCCGCTGGGAATCGGTGAGCTGCGCCCGGCCGCCGGTGTGTCCGGCGCGCGTGGCCAGGTGCTCTCGGCCATCAGCCTCACCCTGCACGACCTCGCCTTCGACGCCATCACGGGGCTGATCACCGAGGTGGGAGCCCGTGACTTCGCCCACGGGGGCGGGCTGCGCGGGGGGAGCTACCGGCTCGACACGCACGGCAGCCTCACGCTGCGGCGGCTCGCGTTCGTCCCGGACGTGCGGCTCGACGGGCGGGTCCGGTCCTTCATCCGGACGCCGCGCCAGCGTGGCCGCATCCGCGTGGAGAGCGCGCGCGGGGTTCCCGGCGGGGCGGTGACGATCCGCGGCAGGCGCATCCGGGGGATCCTTGGAGGCGAGCAGGTCGCCGCCCGCCTCGACCCGCCGTTCGCCGCGGCCGCGCGCGCGGCCGCGGCGGCCGCCGCTCAGCGCGGGGCGAGCCCTGCGAAGAACGTCGCGAGCATCGCCGGGAAGAGCTCGTCGTCGACCGCGTCCGGCTCGAGCAGCCGCTCCAGCGCCACGCCGTTTGCCATCGCGAACGTCATCAGCGCGACCTGGCGGAGCGGTATCGCCGGCTCGATTCCGAGCTCCGCGGCCCGCGCCTCGAGCAGCGCCGCGATCCGCTCGCGCAGTCCGCGGTAGCGCTCGACGAGCTCCGCGCGGAAGTCGTCGTTGCGGGCCGCGTAGACGGCGAACTCGAAGAAGAGCCGCTCCCACTCGGGCTCGGCGGCGATCGCGGCGATGAAGTCGCCGCCCGCGCGCCGGGCCTGCTCCTCGATCGTGCCACCACCGTGGAGCACGCGGTCGATCTCCGCCAGCCGCGCGGCGAAGCGCTCGTCGAGCATGGCGAGGAAGAGCGCCTCCTTGCTTTCGAAGTTCGCGTAGACGGCGCCCTTCGTGAAGCCCGCCTCCTCGGCCACCAGGTCGAGCGAGGCCCCCTCGAGCCCGCGCACGGCCGCCACCTTGGCGGCGGAGTGCATGAGGCGCGCCCGGGTGTGCGCCTTGCGCTCCTTGCGCGTCAGCCGAGCGTCGCTCACGCGGCGATCGCGGGAGCGGGCGGCCGGTCGGCGGCGCGGCTGCGCGCCACGATTTCGCCCTCGCGCGACGGCGACATGATGATCGCCCGCCGGACCATCCGCTCGGGGCGCGAGTCGGCGGCACTGAGGTCGAGCCGGCTCGCGAGCGTCTGCAGCGCGATGCGCATCTCGAGCTGGGCGAAGCTCGCGCCGAGGCAGCGCCGCACGCCGCCTCCGAACGGGATCCAGGTGTAGGTCCCGCCCTGACCCTCCAAGAAGCGCTCCGGCCGGAACGCGAGCGGATCGGGGTAGATGTCCGCCCGCCGGTGCATCAGGTAGATGCAGGGCACGAGGTTCACGCCGGCGGGGAGGAGGTGGCCCCCGATCTCCATCGGCTCCCGCAGCCGGCGCAGCACGATTGCGATCGGCGAGCGCAGGCGAAGCGTCTCCTTGACGACCGCGTCCGCGTACTCGTCATCGCCCTCGCGCAGCCGCTCGAGCGCGTTCGGATGGCGGACGAGCCGCTCGAGCGCCCAGGCGAGGCCGGTCGCCGTGGTCTCGTGGCCCGCGACCAGCAGCGTCATCAGCTCGTCGCGCAGCTCCTGGTCCGTCATGGCGGTGTCGTCATCGTGGCGGGCCTGGAGCAGGAGCGACATCACGTCGTCGCGCTCTGCGAGCCCGCCCGCCTCGCGGTGGGCGGCGATCTCGTCGTAGATCGCGCTGTCGGCCGGATCGAGAACGCTCCGCCACAGCCCGAGGCGGACGACCCGCTGCGGCCCGAGGGCGATGCCGAGCGTCATGCGGCGGGGGTCGCTGCCCCAGCGAAGCAGCTCAGAGAGGGCTGCTCCGAGGCGCGCCTTGCGTTGCTCGTCCTGCACGCCGAAGACGGTGCGCATGATGATCTCGAGCGTCAGCGCCTGCATCAGCGGGCGCGTGGCGAGCGGCTTGCCGAGCGGCCAGGAGGCGATCGCCTCCTCCGTCACCTCGCGCATCGTCTCGGCATAGCCGCGCAGCCGGTCGCCGTGGAAGGGCGGCAGCATCAGCTTGCGCTGGCGCATGTGCGCGGCCTCGTCGAGCAGGAGGACCGAGTTCGAGCCGAGCACCGGCAGCAGGACGACGTTCGCCTCCCCGGCGTGCAGCAGACGGGGGTCGCCCGTAAAGACCTGCTTCATCGCGTCGGGATCGGTGATGAAGACCCAGGTCCCCTCGTTGGCGATCTTGAGCGTGAACGAGTCGCCGTAGCGGCGGCTGCACTCCTCCATGAACGCGGTGGGACGGACGATCCAGCGCAGCGTCTGAAGCGGCTGGGGCGTGCGCGGGCCAGGCGGCAGCTCGGGTTTCACATACCGGAGAGTATCCGAGCGGGGTCAGGTCTTGCAATCGCGCACGTACGTGCGCGATTGCAAGACCTGACCCCGCCGCTATGCGAGCGCGCGTCCGACGAGCCCCGCGTGCGCCTCGATCTGGCGTGCGAACTCCGGGAAGTCGCGCGCGTAGAGCTGCTGCGGCCCGTCGCAGAGCGCCAGCTCCGGGTCCTCGGCGACCTCGACGATGATGCCGTCGGCCCCGACGGCCGCGGCCGCGCGCGAGAGCGGCCCCACGAGCCGCCGGTCGCCCGAGGCGTGGCTCGGGTCGACGATCACAGGCAGGTGCGTGTGCAGCTTCAGCCACGGCACAGCGCCCAGGTCGAGCGTGAAGCGCATCGCGGTGTCGAACGTGCGGATGCCGCGCTCGCAGAGGATCACGTCGCCGTTCCCCTCCTTCAGCACGTAGTCCGCCGCCTGCAGCAGCTCGTCGAGCGTCGAGGAGAGGCCGCGCTTCAGCAACACCGGCTTACCGAGCTTGCCGACCACCTCGAGCAGGCCGTAGTTCTGCATGTTGCGCGCGCCGACCTGGATCACGTCGACGGTCTCGGCGAAGCGGTCGGCCAGCTCGGCGGCCGTCATCTCGCTCACCACGGGCAGGCCGGTCTCGGCGCGCACCTCGGCGAGGATGGCGAGCGCCTCGTGGCCGAGCCCCTGGAAGGAGAACGGCGAGGTACGCGGCTTGAAGGCTCCGCCGCGCAGCATCGAGGCGCCTGCGTCGGCGACGACCCGCGCCACCGCGCGTGTCTGCTCGCGTGACTCGACCGTGCAGGGGCCGGCGATCAGGCAGAAGGTCTCGCCGCCGCCAACGCGGCGGCCGTCGACCTCCACGACCGTCGGCTCGTGATGCGAGAGCTCGCTCGAGGCGAGCTTGTAGGGCCGCGAGATCGGGATCACCTGGTCGACGCCGGGCAGGCCCTCGAGGCCCATCTCGCGAACGCCCTCGGGATCGCCGATCGCGCCGATCGCGGTCGTCAGCTCGCCGGGCATCACCTTCGCGTGCACACCGGCCGCCTCGAGCCGCTCGACCACCGCCTCGATCTGGGCGGGGGTCGCCTCGGGTGTCATCACGACCATCACGGCGCGAGCTCCTCGACGGGCTTCGGCGGCTGCGCGCGCGCATGCCTGGCCGCGGCGGCCGCCGCTGCGGCCGCCTTCGCGCGGCTCTCACGCACCATCGTCACGATCAGCAGGATCACGACGCCGAGCGGGAAGGGCACGAGCACCCAGGTGGGGATGCCGAGCCCGGCCTTGATGAGAAGCGCCGTGCCGGCGCCGATCAGGACCACCGCGAGCGTCGTCCGCAGCACCGCCGGCTCCACCCTGACCGACCAGTGGCTACCGAGCCAGACGCCAGGCACGGACCCGATGAGGATGTTGCCCGCGAGCCCGAAGTCGACGTTGCCCGCGGCGATGTGGGCGAGCCCCGCCGCCCAGAGCAGGATCGCCGCGTGGAAGACGTCGGTGCCGACAACCCGCGTCGGGATGAGCCGGAAGCCGAGGATCAGCCCCACCGCGATCAGCGCGCCGCTGCCCGCGGACGTCACGCCGAGGACGAAGCCGACGCACACGCCGAGCGCGACCGCCGCGATCTTGTGGCGCCGGTCCATCTCGACGGTCGCGCGCTCGCGCGCGTGCATGCTCTTCAGGAAGGCGCGCACCAGCGTTGCCATACCGGTCAGGAGCAGCGCGACGGCGAGGATCGTCAGCAGTAGGTCGTCGAATTCGCGGCCCGCCCAGTCCTCGAGCAGCGTGAGCACGTACACGCCGCTGACAGCGGCCGGCACCGAGCCGATCGCCATCCAGGTCGACAGCTTGAGATCGACGGTGCGCTGGCGCCAGTGCTTGTAGCCGCCGACGGTCTTCGTCACGGCCGCGTAGGCCAGGTCGGTGCCGATTGCGGTGACCGGAGTGACCCCGAAGACGAGGATCAGCATCGGGGTCATCAGCGACCCACCGCCGATGCCGGTCATGCCCACCAGGATGCCGACCCCGAGGCCGAAGCCTATGAGGGCGATGTCCATAGGCGGACGAGCCTAGTGAGGCTCGCCCGCCTTGGAACCCAGGGGCTTACATGCAGTCGTCCAGGAGGATCGTGAACGCGTTGCTTGGCGCTGACACGTTGCCGGCGCTGTCGACCGCTCTCAGCGCGAACGTGTTCGTCCCGTCGACGCCGTAGGTGATCGTGCGGCCCATGCCGATCGGCGTGCCAAGTGGATCCAGCACGCCGTTGATGAAGATCCGGTAGCGGATCGCCGACTGCGGGTCTGGTCGTCCGTCGACTGCGTCCAGCGCAGGCCGACCTCGCCGCACGAGTTGTCCGTGACGATCAGATTGGTCGGCGCGGTTGGCGGTTGCGTGTCGGTGCTCGCCGCGGTGGTGGCGGACAGGGCATCGCTCGGCGCCGAGACGTTGTAGCCGAAGTCGCGCGCCCGGACCGTTATCGAGTACGCCGTGCTCGGCGCAAGGCCGACCAGCGTCGCCGACGTCGGGCCCGTTCGCGTTACCGCGCCCTCATGGGGGCTGACGGCGATCTGGTACTCGGCGATGCCCGTGTCGTCGGAGGAAGCGTCCCAGGCGATCCCGATCTGCGAGGCGCTCACACTCGTGATGCGCAGGTTCGCCGGCGCCGAGGGCGCGCTGCGGTCGCGATCCGTGGTCACGACGGCGAGCTCGCTCGTCGACTTGTTGCCGCTCGGATCGACCGCCTCGACCCAGAAGTAGTACTGGACCCCGGGGCGCAGTCCCGTCCACGTGTAGGTCGTTTGGCTCATCGGCAGGCTGACCGTCGCCGGGTCCTGCCAGAGGTGGACGACATAGCGCAGCTGGCCAGAGTTGTCGGTCGAAGCCCGCCACGCGAGCGACACGCTCGTCGAGGTCTTGGCGGTCACGCGCAGGTCGCCGGGCTTGGTCGGCTTCGTGCCGTCGGCCGCGGCGGCTGCCGGCGCGGCCACGCCGACGGCGACGAGCACGGCGATCACGGCCAGCGCGTTTCGGCGCAATGGTGACATCACACTGCTCCCTCCTTGGATGGCGTACAAGCGCCCCCGAGGCGGGGTACGCAACGCGACCTGAGGGGGTTCAGACGCCTAGAGGACCATCCCCGCACCGACCGTGTCGTTCGTCGACTCGTCGATGAGGATGAAGCTGCCCGTCGAGCGATTGCGGCGGTACTGGTCGACGAACAGCGGCGAGGAGAGCCGCAGCTTGAGGCGGCCGATCTCGTTCAGCTGCAGGCCGCCGGCCTGCTCGTCGCGGTGCAGCGTGTTGACGTCGATCCGGTAGCGGACCTCGTCGATCTTCGCGAGCGCCGTGCGCGTCGTGTGCTTGATGCGGTAGCGGCCGCGCGGGGACAGTGGGCGCTCGGCCATCCAGCAGACCATCGCGTCGATCTCGCGCGCCTCGATCGGCCGGTTGTGGTCGCGGCAGATCATGTCGCCGCGCGAAACGTCGATGTCGTCCTCGAGCCGCAGTGTCACCGACAGCGGCGGGTAGGCCTCGTCCATCTCGCCCTCATAGCTGTCGATCGCGGCGATCCGGCTCTCGCGCCCGGAGGGAAGCACGACCACCGGGTCGCCGGCGCGGAACACGCCCGAGGCGACCTCACCGGCATAGCCGCGATAGTCGTGGTGCTCGTCCGACATCGGCCGGACCACCCACTGGACCGGGAAGCGCGGGTCCTGGAGGTTGCGGTCGGACGCCACGTGCACATGCTCCAGGTGGTAGAGCAGCGAGGTGCCCTCGTACCAGGGCATCCGCGCGGAGCGCTCGACCACGTTGTCGCCGTGCAGCGCCGAGATCGGGATGAAGGTGAGGTCGTGTACGTCGAGCTTCGCCGCCCAGCCCGCGAACTCCGCGGTGATGCGCTCGAAGACCTCTTGGTCGAAGTCGACGAGGTCCATCTTGTTGACGCAGACGACGAGGTGGGGGATGCGCAGCAGCGACGCGATGAACGCGTGCCGCCGCGACTGCTCGAGGACGCCCTTGCGCGCGTCGACGAGGATCAGCGCGAGGTCGGCGGTCGACGCGCCCGTGACCATGTTGCGCGTGTACTGCTCGTGGCCGGGCGTGTCCGCGATGATGAACTTGCGCCGCGGCGTGTGGAAGTAGCGGTAGGCGACGTCGATCGTGATGCCCTGCTCGCGCTCGGCGCGCAGGCCGTCGGTCAGCAGGGCGAGGTTCACGTAGCCGTCGCCGCGCCGCCGGGAGGTCTCCTCGACGTGCTCCAGCTGGTCCTCGAAGATCGACTTCGTGTCGAACAGGAGCCGGCCGATGAGCGTCGACTTGCCGTCGTCGACCGAGCCGGCTGTCGCGAAGCGGACGAGCTCGGACGATGGGCCCGCCACGGCCGCTCCGTTTGAGGAGATGTTGCTCAGAAGTAGCCCTCCTTCTTGCGGTCCTCCATGGCGGCCTCCGACACGCGGTCGTCAGCGCGCGTCTCGCCGCGCTCGGTGATGCGCGTTGCGGCGATCTCGAGCACGACCTCGTCGAGGCTCTCCGCCGTCGAGCGGACCGCGCCCGTGCAGCTCATGTCGCCGACGGTGCGGAAGCGGACCGACTCCTCGAAGGGCGTCTCGTTCGGCAGCAGCTCTACGAACTCGGAGGTCGCGTAGAGCATCCCGTCGCGCTTGAAGACCTCACGCGTGTGCGCGAAGTAGATCGAGGGCAGACGGATGTCTTCCACGCGGATGTATTCCCAGACGTCGAGCTCGGTCCAGTTCGAGAGCGGGAAGACGCGCACGTGCTCGCCCGGCTTTACGAAGCCGTTGTAGATGCTCCAGAGCTCGGGCCGCTGGGCCTTCGGGTCCCACTGGCCGAAGTCGTCGCGGAAGGAGAGGATGCGCTCCTTCGCGCGGGCCCGTTCCTCGTCGCGGCGGGCGCCGCCGAAGGCGGCCTTGAAGCCGTGCTCCTCGATGGCGTCGAGGAGCGTCACGGATTGGAGCCGGTTGCGCGACGCGCGCGGGCCGCTCTCCTCGACGACGCGGCCGTTGTCGATCGAATCCTGCACCGAGGCGACCACGAGGCGGGCGCCCATCTCCTCAACCATGCGGTCGCGGTACTCGATCACCTCGGGGAAGTTGTGCCCCGTGTCGACGTGCATCACCGGGAACGGCAGCGCCGCCGGCCAGAAGGCCTTGCGCGCGAGATGCAGGAGCACCGCCGAGTCCTTGCCGCCCGAGAAGAGCAGCACGCCCCGCTCGAGCTCGGCGGCCACCTCGCGGATCACGTGGATGGCCTCGGACTCGATTGCCCGCAGGTGTGAGACCTCGTAGTTCATCGCCTCGTCGGGCGGCAGGATACGCGGGAACTCGATCGTGCTCATAGGCCTTGCCTCAAGGGGAAGCGCTCATACGTGAAGACCGCACTCGGTCTTCTCCTGCCCCGCCCAACGGCCATCGCGGCCGTTGCCGGGCAGCGTGCAGGGAGCGCATCCGATGGATTCGTACCCCCTGTCGTGCAGCGGATGGTAGGGCAGATCGTGGTCGGAGACATAGCGCCACACGTCGTCGGAGCTCCATGCCGCGAGCGGATTGAACTTCCATACCCCACGGCCGGCAGCCCATTCCACCGTATCCGCATTGGCCCGTGTGGGGGACTGCTCGCGCCGAATCCCGGTGATCCAAGCGTCAACGCCGGCCAATGCCAGCTCCAGCGCCTCGACCTTGCGCGCCCCGCAGCAGCTCGAGGCGCTCCAGGGAGTCCCGTTCGGGGGCCCGGCGTCGATGACCTCGATCCGCAGGCCGTAGCGGTCCTCGATCTGGCGCCAGACCTCGTATGTCTCCGGAAAGAGCACGCCGGTGTCGATCGTGAACACGCGGGCCGAGGGCTCGATGCGCATGAGCAGGTCGATCAGAACCGACTCCTCCTTCTGGAAGGAGCAGGCCATCACGAGCCGCGGGTGGTGGCGGTCGACCGCCTGGCTGAGGGTCTCCTCCGCCTCCAGCTCTAGACCGCGCATTCGCCCTCGCCCCGGATGACCTGGAAGGGCTCCTTGCGCTGCCAGTCGATGAAGTGGCTCATGTTCTCGAGGCTGAACTCGATCGGGAGCGCGAGCGGCTTCGCTTCCTCCTCGAAGCGCACCGTGCCGACCCGCTCCGCGTAGGCGTTGAACTCCTCGCCCTCCTGGCGCTCGGCCTCGTACATGCGGATCCAGCGCTCGACCGCCTCCGGCACGCGCTTGGCGGCGAGCCGGACCTTCAGCCGGGTGCCGTACAGCACCTCACCGCCCTCGTAGCGGCCACCGATGTGGGCGACGTAGGCCGGAATGGTGTGCTCGCCGACCTTGATCGACGCGCCGTAGAACCCGATGTTCGCGATGTGATGCTGGCTGCAGCCGTTCGGGCAGCCCGACATCTTGATGTGGATCCGCCTCGTGAGCGGGTCGTCGATGTTCATCGCCTCGACGCGTTCCATCACCGCGCGGTTGAGGCCCATCGAGCTGGTGATGCCGAGCTTGCACGAGTCGGTGCCGGGGCACGAGACGGTGTCGACGATCGTGCTGGCGCCGGCGTCGCCGAGGCCGAGCTCGTCCAGCGCCCGCCAGACCTCGTAGAGCGACTCGTCGCGCACCCAGCGCAGCAGCATGTTCTGCTCCACCGTGGTGCGGGCGTATCCGCCCGAGTAGTCACGCATGATCTGCGCGAGGCCGCGGAACTGCTCGGGCGTGAGGTCGCCGCGCACGACGCGAACCTGCACGCTCGAGAAGCCCGGCTGGCGTTGAGGCTCGACATTCGAGGCGCGGAACAGCTCGAAGGGGGTGCCGTCACCGTTCGGGTGCGCGTAGTGGCCGAGCGGCTGCGGCGCGTTCGCCTCCTCGTCGTGGTCGAAGAGCAGCGGCGCCGGGTCGAAGTCGCGCTCGGCGACCCAGTCGCCTGCGAGCTCCTCGTCGACCTGCTCGCGGAAGGCGTCGATGCCGATCTTGTCGATCAGCACCTTGATGCGCGCCCGCGCGCGGTTCACCCGCAGCCACTCCTGCCGGTCGAATATGCGGAAGACGGCCTCGGAGACCTTCAGGTAGTCGCCGTTGTCGAGCTCGACGAACTCGTACAGCGTCGGGGCGACTCGCGGCATGATCGAGGTGCCGCCGCCCACGCGCATCTCGACACCGCGCACGCCGTCGCGCACGCGCGGGATGAAGGCGATGTCGTGGATGCCGGTGATCGCGCGGTCCTCGTCGGTCGCCGTGAAGGCGGTCTTGACCTTGCGCGGCATCAGCTGCGTCGTGGGGTGGCGCACGAAGTAGCGCACGTACGCGCCCGCGTAGGGAGTGATGTCGAAGAGCTCGCCCTCGGTGATGCCTGCCCACGGGTCGCCCGTCACGTTGCGGACGGTGTTGCCGCAGCCCTCGCGCGACGAGAGGCCTGCGTCCGAGACCTTGCGGATCAGCTCGGCCATCTGGGGCAGCGGGATGTGGTGGATCTGGATGTTCTGCCGGGTAGTGATGTGGCCCTTGTTCAAAGGCGCGTACTCCTCGACCACGTCGGCGAACATCTCCATCTGCGCCGGCGTCACGCCGCCCATCGGCAGCTTGATGCGGCACATCTGGACGTCGGCCTGGCGCTGGCCGTAGACGCCCTGCTTCAGGCGGAAGCCGATGAACTCGTCCTCGGGCGTCTGGCCGTCGAGGAACTTCTCGGCCTCGTTGTCGAAGTCATCGAACTCGCGAGCGATGATCGGGATGACGTGTCCCGGGACGTTCTCGTAGACCTCGGGATTTTCGAGCGAGCCCTTCCGGCCCTTGCCTTTTTGCTGCTTGGGCGGCTCGATCGAGACGGGTTCCATGGTTGATTCCTCTCCGCTGTAAGCCGGGGCGCCGTCTGCCGTCGATGCAAAGTACCAAAACCCGACCGGGTTTTAGTTCTTATCGGCGGTAAGCGTCTGGGAATTGACCGTGGAGCCGATTACGTGGTGGCCACGATGCGAACGGTCTCCCCGCGGCGGAGGCTGGCCGTATGCGAATTCCAGGCCCCTCATGAGCCGCGCCCTGTTCGGAGTCGTGGCCCACCGCGCGCTCGGTCGCGATGAGCCGGAGCGCGCCGGCTCAGGACCCGGCCGGCTGCGCCGCCTCGGGCGCAGGATCGGCGAGCGCGTCGCCAAGCTCGCGACGCGACGAGATCCCAAGGCGCCGGTAGGCGCTGGTGAGGTGGGTCTCGACCGTCCGAACCGAAAGGAACAGCGACGCCGCGATCTCCCGGTTTGAGGCCCCCGCCGCCGCGAGCTCCGCGATCCGGCGCTCGCTCGGCGTGAGCTCGTCGTCCGCGTGCGACCGCTTCGGCGGGCGCCCGCGGGCGGCGCGCAGCTCGGCCTCGGCCTCCGCGGCGAGCCGGGTCGCCCGCAGCGCCTCGGCCTCCGCCAGCGCCTCACGCAGCGGCGGCCGCGCCCTGGCGCGCTCGCCCTGCTGGCGGATCGTCCGGCCCAGCTCGATCAGCGCCTCCACCCGAAGCAGCGCTGTGGCGGGCTCGTCGAAGGCCGCGGCCGCGGCGAAGCGCCGCTCCGCCTTCGCCCGGTCCTCCTCGGTGAGCCCGAGCGCGAGCTCGGCGAGACAGCGCGCGCGCCCCGAAGGCCAGCGCCGCGCCTGCGCCTCCTGGCCGGCCGCGAGCGCCGCGGCCTCCAAGTCGCGGCCCAGCCGCCGCAGCCCGCGGAGCGCCGCCACGCGCCAGGGATAGCCGCCCGGGTTGGCCGCCTGCCAGCGCCGCTCGCGCGCGCCGAGCTCGAGCAGGTCCGCGACGCCCTCCTCCGTGCGCCCGCAGGCGAGCCGCACCCTGCCGCGCTCGTAGAGGAGGGGGAAGACGAGGATGTGGTCCGGCAGCTCGCCGTCCGCCTCCCGCTCGGTGAAGACGCGCTCGGCCGCCTCCGGCTCACCACGTTCGAGCGTGGCGCCCGCCAGGAAGGCGACCGAGGTGGGCAGCGGCGGCAGCTCGTGGTCAAGGGCGGCCTGGACCGCCGTCTCGGCATCGGCGAACGCTCTGTCAAGGGGGCCCGAGCGCATGAGCGCGTCCGCGCGCAGCATCAGCGCCGTGCAGTACCAGCCGACCGAGGCGCGCGCCACGGCCGCCTCGAGCGAGCGGTCGACCTCGCGTACCGCCACGTCGAGCCGGTCCGCCGTGATGAGCGCGTAGGTCGCATACGACCAGGCCACCCAGACGAGGCTTTCGTTCGCAAGCCGCCCCTCGCCGAGCGCGCGCTGGGCGACCTCGATCGTTCCCTCGAGGTCGTCGCCCTGCGTGGTCAGCACGCGCGCGCGGGCGGCGAGCACGAGCCGCCCCTCGGGGGTGGCGTCGTCGACGTCGGTGAGCGCCTCCAGGCGCCTGCGCGAGCGCGCGCCGACCTCCGGGCCGAGCGTCCCGAGCACTACGAGGTCGGCGGTGAGCGCGGCTCGGCCCGACGCGCTGAGGCCCTCGCGGTCGAGCGCCTGCTCGAGGGTCTCGATCGCTTCGTCCACCCTGCCGTCGGATGCCTGTGCCTGCGCGAGGTGGCGGAGCATGTCGACGGACGCAGGCCCGTCCTGCGCGGCGAGCGCCGCCGTCAGGTGCTCAGCCGCGGCTGCCGCGCGCCCCGCTTCGAGCTCCGCGGTTCCGAGGCGCGCGAGCAGCTCGGGCTGCCCCGCTCCGCCCGGCGCTTCCGCCTGCGCCCGCTCGAGCAGCTCCACCGCGTACGCCGGCGCGCCGCGCTCGCGTGCCACGGCCGCCGCCTCGACGAGCTGATCGACGGCCCACGCCTCGCCGGCCGGCTCACTGTCGAGCAGGTGCGCCGCGACGCGTTCGGGCTGCAGTCCCTCGTCGGCCAGCAGGCGAGCGGCGCGGCGGTGGTCGAGCGCGCGCCGGCCCGCCGGCACGCTCGTCTTGACCGCCTCGCGCATGATCGCGTGCGAGAAGCGCAGCTCGCCCGGACGCAGCAGGTCGGCGCCGGCGAGCTCGTCCTGCACCACGAGAACGCGCTCGAAGGGCAGCTCGGCGAGGGCGGCCACGTGCCGTGGCTCCGCGTCGTCGCCGAGGGTGACGACGGCCCGAGCGAGCGCCGGCCCGTCGGGCACCGCCGCCACGCGCGCGTCGACCGTCCCGGCAATCGCGTGGGGGGCGAGTGCGCGCACGTCGGCCGGGCTCTGAGCCGCCGGCCCCGCTCGCGCAAGCTCGCTCGCAAGCGCGGTTACGAACCACGGGTTGCCGCCCGTGGCCTCGACCGACGCGTCGACGAGCTCCGCGTTCAGCGACGGGCCGAGCCAGTCGCGCAGGACCGACGCGACGCCGGCGGGACGCAGCGGCGCGAGCGCAAGGCGCCGCACCGTGCCCTCCGTGGCGAGCCGGGCGAGCGGCGGACGCAGGTCGTCGGCGCCCGTGCGGGCGGCCACGCCCAGCACGAGCGGCAGCTCGCCGAGCCGCAGGCACAGCATCGTCAGCAGGTCGATGGTCGGGTCGTCGAGCAGGTGGGCGTCGTCGGCCGCGATGAGCAGCGGGCCGTGCTCGTCGCAGAGCGAGCCGATCACGGCGATCAGCCCGAGCTGGCGCGCCTGCGCGGGCTCCGGGTGCACGCTCGGACGGCCCGGCCCGAGGTCCTCGAGCACGGCGCGGGCGGCTGCGCCGGGGCCGTGGAAGCTGCGATCGCCGACGAGCGCCGCGCCCGACGCGAGCAGCCGGCGCGCGCCGCCGAAGGGGTGCGAGCGCTCGAGCTCGCTGCCGCGCACCCTCAGCGTGAGCAGTCCTCGCTCGCCGGCGGCATCAATGAGCGCAGCCAGCACTGTCGTCTTGCCGATGCCGGCCGGGCCTTCGAGCAGGTGCGCCGAGCCGACGCCCGCGACGGCCCGGTTGAGCGCCTCGGTCAAGACCTCCAGCTCTGGATCGCGCTCGTGCATCGGAGACGCCGAGCGCGACCCTCTATGAGCTCACGGCGCGCCGGTAGCGGTAAACCGAGAGCCCGGCGAACACCACGATCAGCCCGACGCACCAGGCGACCGCGGCCCACACGTCGTTGTTGTGTGGGCCGTCCACCCACAGCGCGCGCAGCGCGTCCACCACGGTCGAGAACGGGTTGATCTCGGCGAACGTCTCGATCGCGGACGGCATCGACTCCGGCGGAACGAACGCGGACGAGGCGAAGGAGAGCGGGAAGATCAGTATGAAGCCGAGCGCCTGCGCGCCCTCCGCCGAGCTCGTGCTCAGCGCGACGAAGGCGAAGATCCACGAGAAGGCGTAGCCGAACAGGATGCAGAGTGCGAAGCCGCCGATCACCTCGATCGGGCTCGACGAGAACGAGAAGCCGACGATCAGCCCGACGGCCACCATCACCGCGATCGAGATGGCGTTCGTCGCGACGTCCGCCAGCGTGCGCCCGCCGAGCACGGCCGAGCGCGCCATCGGCAGCGAGCGGAAGCGGTCGATCAGCCCCTTGCGGAGGTCGTCGGACAGCCCGATGGCGGTGACGAAGCCGCCGAACGACATCGTCTGGATCACGATGCCCGGGATCAGGAAGTCGACGTAGTCGTAGCCCGGCGTCTGGATTGCGCCGCCGAACACGTAGACGAACAGCAGCACGAACATGACCGGCTGGATCGTGAAAGAGACCCACAGGTCCGGCTGGCGCGGGATCCGCAGCAGGTTGCGCTTGGCGATGACCGCCGTGTCGGAGATGGCATAGGCGAGCGAGCTCATGCCGCGCGCTCCTCGATGCCGGCCTCCTCCTGCTGCTCCTCGTCCTCTTCGCCGGGCTCGGCGGCGTGGCCTGTGAGCGTGATGAAGACGTCGTCGAGCGTCGGCCGCCGAACCGCTATGTCGTCGATTCCGACGCCGGCGCCGTCGAGCCTGCGGACTGCCTCGATGATGCTGCCGCGGCCGCTTCTCAGCGGCAGCGCGAGGATCCCTCCTTCGCACTTCGGCCGGTCCTCGGCGAGCGGCACGAGCGCCTCGATCGCGTCGTCGGTGGAGGCGCGGTCGGCCAGGGTCACCTCCAGCCGCTCGCCGCCCACGCGGTCCTTCAGCTCGTCCGACGTGCCCTCGGCGATCACCTGGCCGTGGTCGATCACGGCGATGCGGTCGGCGAGGCGGTCGGCCTCGTCGAGGTACTGCGTCGTCAGCAGCACGGTGGTCCCGGCGGCGACGCGCGCCTCGATCGTCTCCCAAAGCGACAGCCGGCTGCGCGGGTCGAGCCCGGTCGTCGGCTCGTCGAGGAAGATCACCGGCGGGCGCGCGACCAGCGCGGCCGCAAGGTCCAGGCGCCGGCGCATGCCGCCCGAGTAGGTCTTGGCGAGCCTGCCTCCGGCGTCGGAGAGCTCGAAGCGCTCGAGCAGCTGGTCCGCTCGCTCGCCCGAGTCCGCGCGGCTCATGTGGTAGAGCCGGCCGACCATCTCCAGGTTCTCGCGACCGCTCAGGTTCTCGTCGACGGCCGCGTACTGGCCGGCGAGGCCGATCTTCGAGCGAAGCTCGCCCGCGTCCTTCACGACGTCGAGCCCGGCGACGCGCGCCGAGCCGCCGTCGGGCGGCAGCAGGGTGGTCAGGATGCGCACCGCGGTGGTCTTGCCGGCGCCGTTCGGGCCCAGGAGCCCGAGCACGGTTCCCGCCGGCGCCTCGAGGTCGATTCCCGCCAGCGCGTGCACATCTTTGAACGATTTTCTTAGGTCGTTTACCTCAATTGCGGCGTCAGACATCAACAGGCCACTCTACGAGATTGGGGTCAGGTCTTGCATTCGCGCACTGCATGCGCGAATGCAAGACCTGACCCCTTTGCGGTTCGCGCCGTCAGGCGCCCCAGCGCACGTCGTCGCCCCAGGGCGACGGTGCCGCCGGGTCCCGCCGCGTGCCCTCGAAGAGCCCCGCCCGCGCCCAGGGGCTGAGCGACGGCCCGGCGGCCGCCGGTGGGGGAGCGGTGTCGCGCAGGAACTGCTCGATCGCGGCTGCGATGGCAGCCGCCTCCTCGGGCGAGGCCGATTGGCGCAGCTCAATGCGCGGGCGCGCCGGGCGCTGCTTGCCGTTCCGCGTCACGGGCCGGATAGCGTAGTCGCCCGGTGCCCGAGATCCCCGTCTTCCCACAGGAGGCTGTGCTCGCCGCGATCTCCCCGGCTGACGCGATCGAGCGCGTGCGCGACGGCTTTGTCGAGTACGCCAGCGGCAGCTGGCATATGCCGCCCAAGACCTATCTCGACGCCGCGCCGCACGGGGACTTCCGCGCGATGCCGGCGAAGGGCGCCGGGCTCGCGATCCTCAAGTGGGTCACCTCGTTCCCACGCAACCCGGAGGCCGGGCTGCCGGTCGTGATGGGGATGATCTGCGTCTCCTCGGCGGTCGACGGCGAGCCGCTCGCGCTTATCGACGTCCGCTCGATCACGGCACTGAGGACCGGGGCGGTGGCCGCTGTGGCCGCGCAGGAGCTGGCGCGTGAGGACGCGCAGACCACCGGGATCGTCGGCTGCGGGCTGCACGGCAGCTGGGCGGCGCGCTGCCTGGCGGCGGCCGAGTACGGCCCGGGCGTCTGCTTCGACCCGGATCCCGAGGCGGCCGGCGAGCTCGCCGGGGAGCTCGGCTGGGAGGCGGGCGGACTGGAGGATGCGCTCGCGTGCGACGTCGTGACCTGCGTGACACCCGGCTCAGAGCCGGTCGTGCGTGCCCGAGACCTGCGGCTCGGCATGCACCTCAACATGCTCGGCGCCGACGGGCCCGGCAAGGCCGAGGCGGAGCCCGAGGCGGTCGCCCGCGCGGAGCTCTTCTGCGACGAGTGGACCCAGGCGAGCCACGGCGGCGAGTTGACGGGCGCGGTCGACGCGGGTCTCGTGACCCGTGAGCAGGTCACGGAGCTCGGCGCGGTCCTGACCGGCGCGGCCCCGGGGCGCTCCGGGCCTGATGCGGTCACTCTCTTCGACTCCACGGGCCTCGCGATCCAGGACCTCGCTCTGTGCCTGGCCCTCGTCAGCGCGCATGCGGCGGGCCGGGTCCCGGCCGCTACCGTGCGGCTCTAGCCGCCTCCCCGATCCACCGATAACTCACCTATGCGCAAACTCGCCCTGCTGCTCATTGTCGTGTTCGTTCCGGTCCTCGCCGCACTCGGCTGCGGCAAGGACGAGGGCGCCTCGAGTGCCACGTCGCTCGCGCCGGCCGGCTCGCTGGCCTATGGCGAGGTCGATCTCGAGCCGTCCGGCGACCAACAGCAGGCCATCGAGGCACTCGCGGCCAAGTTCCCCGGCGAGGGGAGCGCCGGCGAGCGGCTGCGCAGCTTGATCGAGGAGGGGCTGCGCGACTCGGATGCGCCGATCAGCTTCGAAAAGGACGTCGAGCCCTGGCTCGGCGACACGGCGGCGTTCTTCGTCAGGGGCGCTCAGGGACAGGCCGGCGCTGCGCTGATCGCGACCACCGACGAGGACGCATCGCGTGACGCGCTCGAGAAGGCGTTCGAGGGCAAGGCGCGCGAGAAGAGCTACGAGGGCGTCGACTACCTGGCCGCGGACGACGGAGCAGGCGGCGTCGTCGACGGCTTCCTCGTGGTCGGGAATGAGGCTGGGTTCAAGCAGGCCGTCGACACCTCGGACGGCGGATCGGCTCTGGACGGCGACGAGCGCTACGAGGAGGCGACCTCGGACATAGCCGAAGACCGGCTCGGCCTCTTCTACATGAACCTGCCCGCCCTGCTCGAGACCGTCCAGCGGCAGCCTGGGGCTGAGGCATTCCGGTCGTTCGGCGACCTCTTCGAGGAGCCGGTCGTCGCGACCTTCGACGCGGACCGCGACGGCGTGACGTTCGAGGCCGATGCGCCCGGGTCGCTCGCGAGCACCATGCCGTTCTTCGGTGAGGGCAGCGATCTCGTGAACGAGCTGCCGGCCGACTCCTGGCTGGCCCTCGCGCAGCCCGACCTCGGCAAGGTGCTCGACTACTACGTGGAGGCCTTCGGGCAGTCCGTCGGCGGGCGGGACGCCGTTGCCGCCCAGTTCCAGGCGCTGACCGGCCTCGACCTCGACCGGGACCTGCTCGGCTGGATGGGCGATTTCGGCGTCTTCGTGCGCGGCACGAGCATGGCCGACTTGGGCGGCGCCGTCGTGATCGAGACCACCGATCCCGGCGCATCCGCGCGCCTGATCGGCCGCCTCCAGCAGCTCGCGAAGGGCCAGCCGGGATCCGGCACGACGGTCGAGCCGCTCTCGGCACCCGGTGGCGGCAAGGGCTTCACGCTGCGGGACGACGAGGTGCCGGCGCCGGTGCACATGTTCCAGCGCGACGATCGTGTCGTCGTGGCGTACGGCGACGCCGCCGCCGCGGACGCGCTCGCTCCGAGCGACCGGCTGGGCGAGTCGGCCGAGTTCACGGACGCGGCACAGTCGATCGACGGGTACGCGGTCTCGTTCTATCTCGCCATGGGGCCGGTGCTCGAGCTCGCCGACTCTGCGGCCGCGGGTCACCCCGACTGGTCGAGCGCACGGCCCTACCTCGAGCCGCTGCAGGCGCTCGTGGGCGGGACCTCCGGCGACAACGACGAGCTGCGCTCGGCGTTCAAGATCCTGGTCGAGTAGCCCGCATGCTCCTCGTCGCGGCCGCCTGAGCTACCAGCCGTTCTGCCAGGCGATCACGAGCAGGACGATCGCCACCAGCGCGGCCACCACCACCACGACGATGTTGGCGACGATGGCGGCGGGTAGCCAGCGGGGGACCTCGCGGGCCTCGAACTCGGACGACTCGGGGGGCTCGTGTCGCTCGCCGGGCTCGGCTGCTCGTCCCTGAATAGCCGAGGTGAGCGTCCCCGTGATGAAGCGATTGAGGCTGAGCCCCTCGCGCTCGGCCGCATCGGCGAGGTCGTCGTGCAGGCTGCGCGGCATGCGCAGCAGCAGCCGGCCGCTGTGGCCGCTCTGCTTCGCTGGTGCCTCCGCCGGCTCCTCTGGGGGCGGCTCTGCCTCGGCGGTGTCCTCGCCGTCCGTCGCACGCCGGAGGCCGTCCTCCTCGAGCTCGGTGCGCAGCTTCGCGAGGGCCGCGCGCGTGCGGCGCCCCAGCTGGCTCTCGGAGATGCCGAGCCGGCCGGCCACCTCCTTGCGGTCGAGGTCCTCGACGAAGCGCAGGAACACGATCTCGCGCTCGTGATCATCGAGCGCCTCGAAGGCGCCCGCCAGCAGGAGCCGGTCCTCGGACTCGTCGGCGCGCGGATCCGCGACGAAATCGGTGTCGCTGTCGGCCGAGGGGGCGCGGAGGGCCGCCTCGAGCTCGCCGAGCTCGGTGCGGGAGATGCCGACCGCCTCCGCGAGCTCGGCGTCGGTCGGAGTGCGACTGAGCCGGCGTGTGAGCCGCTCGCGCTCCGTCGGAAGGCGCCCGGCGGCCTCATGGAGGGGCCGCGGCAGGCGCACCAGCGCGCCGCGATCGCGGATGTAGCGCTTCATCTCGCCGGCGACCGTCGGGACGGCGAACGCGGCGAACTCGTCGCTGCGGCGCGGGTCGTAGCGGTCGATGGCGTTGAGGAGGCCGATCGAGCCCGCTTGGAGCAGGTCGTCGAACTCCGCGCCCGGGCTCCGGTAACGGCGGGCCAGCGTCTCGACGAGGGGCAGGTAGAGCTGGACCAGCCGCTCGCGGGCGCGGGTGTCGCCACGGTCGCGGTATGCGACCAGCAGGCGACTTGTAGCCGTTTCTCGTACTTCCCGATTGCGACTGCCCGCCGGTCTCACCCCCTTACGGGCGTCCCAGGGCTGATATCAGGCGGACCATAGCCGGTATCACCGCTTTGCAAAGCGGTTTCGCGGTGACCGCCCGTACGCAGGCGGGGGGTACTTGGCAGGTGGAACGCTCGCATCCCCCCCGGCCTCGAAACGAGGAATGCCCCCCGGATCTCCCCCCCGCCCGCGGCGCACGCGCCGCTCTGTGCCCTGGCTCCTGGCGACGCTGACTCTGACGCTCGCACTGGCCGGGCCTGCCTATGCCGACACGCTCGGCACGGAGGGGATCCCGGATCCGGAGACCGTCCTCGCGTCGGAGGTACCGGAGCTGCCGGAGGTGCCCGTCGAGGTGCCCACGGAGGCGATCGAGCCGCTGACGGAGCCCGCCGAGGCCCCGCCTGCAGAACCACCGGTGCTCGTTCCCGAGTCACCCCCGCCCCCGGAGGATCCGCCCGTGGCGGAGCCCGCCGAGGAGGCGGTCTCGCTCGGCCCGGCCGCCGAGCCGGCGGAGCCGGTCGTGGACACGGGCGTGTCCGAGGAGCCGGCCGGCGAGCCACCGGCGTACACCGCGGACGAGCCCGAGCTGCCGCTCACGCAGGACACCGGCACCGAGGAGAGCGAGCCGTCGCTCGTGGTCCCGCTCAATCTCAACGTCGACATCCGGATCCTCAGCCCCGGGGACGACGGCGACGTGAGCCAGGTGATCGACGTGGGTGGGCCGCAGGGACTCGGCAGCGGGACCCCGGCCGACATGCTCGGCGGCCTCGGGATGGATGACCTCGGCCTCGACTGGAACTGGAACTGGAACTGGACCTGGGACTGCGGCGGCGCCTCAACCGCCGGCCTCGACTGGAACTGGAACTGGAGCTGGTCCGGCGATTGTGCGGGCGGCCTGTTCGACGAGCAGGGTGTCGGATCGATGCCGTCACTCGGCGAGCAGTTGCGCGGCGACCCGTCCGCCGACTTCCTCGACGCGCTCGACTCCGATGTCATCGACCTGCCGCTCGAGCTGGGCGGCGACGGCCCCGCCGTCGCGGGCCCCGGTGCCGGCCGCAGCGCGCCCGCGCATCGTGGCGAACGGGACGAGGCGGGCTCCCCTGGCGCGCCGGCCTTCCCCTCCGGCGACGGCGGTTTCCCGGCGTCGTCCCTCGTATCCACGACCTTCGCTTCAATCGGCGCGACGACGCGGCCCGAGGCCGCCACGGCGCCCGCGCGCAGCCCGGCCGGCTCCGCTCCGAACGGCGACCCGGAGCGGCGGCCGGCCGGGCTGCCCGCGCACGCCATGGGCCTCGCGGCCGCGGCGGGCGGCGGCGGTGGAGGCGCCGCCTTCACCGTCCTTCTGCTCGCCGCCCTGGTCGGCGCACTGGCGCTCGTCCCGCCGCCACCCGGCGAGCGGGTCCGCGCGGTCCAGAAGAAGCTTTCCTCTCTGCTCAGCTCGTCAAGGCTCGAACGGCCGGGTTAGCGCCGGCGCGATCCCCAACGAATCTCGCCGGGACCTCGTGGCTCCGGCGTGAACTCCAACTAGGAGGAACGATGAGAAAACGTTTCCTCGCGTTGGCGATCAGCGGACTGGCGCTCGGCATTGGAGCCGGGCCCGCCATGGCCGATGACCCTGTGTCAAGCCAGACGGCAGGACAGTTCGCCGGGTCGGTCCAGTCTGCGGAATCCAACGCGAATTCCACGCAGTACAACCCGAGCAACACCAACATCAACGTCCGAGTGCTGAGCCCGGGCGATGACGGCGACGTGTCGCAGGAGAACAACTCCTACGCCGACGCCGAGGCCACCAACGACAACGACACGACGCAGGACGTCGATCAGTCGCAGTCCGGTGGCGGTGGCGGCGACGCCCTCCAGGAGGCGGCCCAGGAGGCCGTGAACCTGCAGAAGGCCGAGGCCGATGCCGAGTCCGTCCAGGTCAAGCCCCAGAACAAGAACATCTCTGTTCGGGTGCTGAGCCCAGGCGACAACGGCTCCGTCAGCCAGGAGAACAACTCCGAGGCGAAGTCCAAGGCCGAGAACGACAACGATCTCGATCAGGACATCGACCAGACGCAGGGCGGCGGTGGCGACATGTCCGCCAAGCCGCACTACGGCGGCGGCACCGGCATTCAGGCCGCAGGCCAGGAGGCCGTCAACAAGCAGTACGCGGACGCGAAGGCAAAGTCCGTTCAGGTCAAGCCGAGCAACACGAACATCGCGGTGCGCGTGTTGAGCCCCGGCGACGACGGCGACGTGTCACAGGAGAACAACTCCTATGCCGACGCCGACGCGAAGAACGACAACGACACGACGCAGGACATCGATCAGACGCAGAGCTCCAGCAGCTGCGGCTGCTCGGCCGGCGACCTGATTCAGGCCGCGGGTCAGTCCGCGTTCAGCTGGCAGGATGCTGACGCTGACGCCGAGTCGAAGCAGATCGAGCCCGAGAACAACGCCTTCTCCCAGCGGCTGTTCAGCTGGGGCGACGGCGGCGGGCTCAGCCAGTCGAACAACTCCTGGGCCGACGCGTACTCGAAGAACGAGAACGAGTTGGACCAGTACCTAGACCAGACTCAGGGCTGACCTTCAGCTCCTGAGCATGTCCAAGACGAGCTGAGTTGAGCAACGAGGTGGCTGCCGGCCCGGACGCGGGCCGGCAGGCCGCCTCGTTGAGCTTGACGCGCCAACCCGCTTGTACGCAAATTACGCAATTGACTTCCGACCTCACGCCGCCTACGTTGGACCTTGCCCCAAATGCCACAACCCCCAGCCCCCGGGTGAAACCTTGAAGCTGCTCGTGATCGCCGCCCTTTCCGCGGCGGTGTGGGCGACGCCCACCGCGGCCGCCCAGAACGTATCGGCGCCCACGCCGGATCCGGCGCCCCCGCCCGCTCCGGTCCAGCCGACCCCCGATCCCGTCCCAGCGCCGCAGCCGGCGAGCTCGGCGCCGAGCGACGCCCCGGCCCCCGCGACTCAGGCGCCCCCTGCCGAGCCCGTTTCTGCTCCCCCGCCGGCTCCCGCCGCGCCCGAGCCGGCCCCGGCTCCTGCGCCGGCTCCCGCAGTGCAGACCGCAGCGAACGACAGACCGTCCGACCGGGGCCGCGCGGAGGCGCCCCGAGGCGGAGATGGAGGGAGGGGGCAACCCAACGAGAGAGACCGCTCCACGCCTATGGACAAAGCGAACCCGCTTCCCGTGCTGCCCAGCATCGGCCCGCTCGTCGAGGGCCTCCGCGACCGAGCCGCCGACGCGGGCCCGCCGATAGCGGTAGCCGCCCTGGTGCTCCTCACGCTCGCCCTGACGAGCGGAGCCTTCCTGATGGTCGCGACCCGCCGCACAGGGGCCTGGAGGACTTAGTTGGTGCGGAGAGTCGCGCCGGCGGCTTTACTCGCAGTGGCTTTGCTGCTTGTTGGCGGCGAGCAGGCGAGCGCGCAGAGTGTGACTGCCAACTGCGACGTCCCCGGGGGACGAGACACCTGTCGTCACTGGTACACGACCCCGTGGGTATCGCTGTCTTGGAGTTGGCCCTCGGGCGGCATGACCGTCCGCGGGTGTGAGAACGAGCAGTTCATGGCGGACACGCCCATCGAGCAGCGGGAATGTGTGGTTCGGTGGACTGACGGCTCGGGCAGCACCCTCGACGAAGAGATTGCCTGGATCGGGATCGACCGCACCCCTCCCTCCGTCGCACCGGCTCCCTTGCGTCCGCCGGACTACAACGGCTGGTTCAACCACCCGGTCACCGTCGGCTTCACCGGAGCCGATGCCACCTCGGGCGTGCAGTCATGCACCAGCGCCGGCTATGGCGGGCCCGACGCAGTGGGCGTCGTGCTCGGCGGGAGCTGCCAGGACGTGGCCGGAAACGTGGCCGGTGGTTCCTACACCCTCAACTACGACTCCACGCGCCCCGCTCGCCCCGACGTCACCGCGACTCCGAACGACAACCAGGTCACGCTCCGCTGGGCGCCGCCCGCGGACGCCGAGACCATCGAGGTCGCCCGGATCACCGGTAACGGGTTGCCCGCGCTGCTGTTCCGTGGCGCGGCCACGTCCTTCACAGAGCGCGGCCTCAAGAACGGGAAGCGGCGTCGCTATCTGGTCACCTCGATCGACCGTGCCGGCAACCGTGCCGTGGACCGTGCGCACGCGGTCCCGACCGGCTCACCGCTTCTGAGCCCCGCGAAGGGCGCCCGCCTCGAGAAGCCGCCGCTGCTCGACTGGGAGGCCGTCAAGCGCGCCAGCTACTACAACGTGCAGCTCTATCGCGGCCATGAGAAGGTCCTGACGCGCTGGCCGCGCAGCTCGGAGCTCCAGCTGCCGGAGACATGGCGCTTCGCCGGCGTCCGCCGGCGCTTCGGGCCCGGCTCCTACACCTGGTTCGTCTTCCCGGCCTTCGGGGAGCGCTCCGACCGCCGCTTCGGAGAGCTGCTCGGCAAGAGCACCTTCCGCGTGGTCGGCTAGCGAGCCGGCCGCCGCGGCCGCGGCTCTCATCGCCCGCTCATCCGCCGCGGTGAGCCTTCCGGACGTTCGACCACCGGAAGGACGATTCCCATGAACGCCGACACACCTGTCTACGGCGATGCCGACCGGCTTGATCCCGCGCTCCTCAAGCTCGCGGGAATCGTCCTGATCGGCGCCGCCGCGGTTCAGCTCGACATAACGATCATCAACGTCGCGATAGCCACCCTCGGGCGCGAGCTCCACGCCGGCCTGTCGACGATCCAGTGGGTCTCGACCGGCTACCTGCTCGCGCTGGCGATGGTCATCCCGTTGACCGGGTGGGCGGTCGATCGCTTCGGAAGCAAGCGAATGTGGATGCTGTCGCTCGCGCTGTTCCTCGGCGGCTCTGTGCTGTGTGGCCTCGCCTGGTCGTCGGGCAGCCTGATCGCGTTCCGGGTGGTGCAGGGCATCGGCGGAGGCATGACGTTCCCGCTGCTCCAGACGATCGTGGCCCAGGCCGCCGGGCCGCGGCGGCTCGGGCGGCTCACATCGGCCATCGCCGTTCCCGCGCTGGTCGCCCCGATCGTGGGACCGGTGATCGGCGGCCTGATCCTCGACAGCCTCAGCTGGCGCTGGATCTTCTTCATCAACGTGCCCGTGTGTGCGATCGCCCTTCTGCTGGCCTGGCGCTACATGCCCGCTTCGGAGGAGCGCGGCGAACATCCCCTCGACGTGCTCGGATTGGCGCTGCTCTCGCCCGGGCTCGCGGCCGTCGTCTACGGCTTGTCCGAGGCCGGATCTCAGGGAGGCTTCGCAGACGTTCAGGTCATTGCTCCGCTGGCAATCGGCGCGGCGCTCCTCGTGGCCTTCACCGTGCATGCGTTGCGGACGAGGATCGAGCCGCTTATCGACCTGCGCCTCTTCCGGTCGCGCTCCTTCACAGCCTCGGCGGGCCTGATGTTCCTTGGCGGGCTCTCGATCTTCGGCGCGCTGCTTCTGCTCCCGCTCTACTACCAGCAGGTGCGCGGCCAGAGCGCGCTCGACGCCGGGCTGCTGCTCGCCCCACAGGGCCTCGGGATGATGATCGCGCTGCCGATCGTCGGGGTACTCGTCGACAGGGTCAGCCCGCGCCCGATCGTGCTCGTGGGGATGGCGCTCGCCACGGTGGGAACCATCCCGTACGCCCAGGTCGGGCCTGATACCAGCGAGCTCGTGCTCGGCGCCGCGCTCGTGATCCGAGGTGCCGGGCTCGGCGCCGTGTTCGTCCCGGCGATGACGGTCGCCTATCGCGGACTTCGCCGCGAGGCGATTCCTCGAGCTACCAGCGCGGTGCGGATCTTCCAGCAGGTCGGTGCCTCGTTCGGCACTGCCGTGCTCGCCGTCGTCCTGCAACACCAGTCCGCGGCCCATGCGGCGGCGGGCAGCGCCGGGCTGGCAACGGCCTTCGGCCACACCTTCTGGTGGACGGTGGGCTTCACGGCGCTCGCCTTCCTGCCCGCCCTGCTCTTGCCCACGACGAGCGCCCGCGCCCTGCAGGAAGTCGACCC
Organism: uncultured Thermoleophilaceae bacterium; assembly: GCA_963827065.1. GTDB lineage: Bacteria > Actinomycetota > Thermoleophilia > Solirubrobacterales > Thermoleophilaceae > JACVRW01. Next base: position 64,103 of record CAWGZM010000011.1, read on the forward strand.
GGCGCCCCAGGTGGCCGTCGGGCGGTGACGCTCATGAACGACCTCAGCGGAACGGCTGCGCTCGTCGCGCTGCGGAGCGGCGGTGCGGACGCGCTGGTCGGGGCCCTCGTGGTGGTCGCGCTGCTGGCGTTTGCGCGCAAGGCGATCCGGCTCGCGGCCGGACCGGACCGCGATGACAGCGAGCTTCCACCGACCCCGCCGAGCTAGCCCGAGGCTCGGCCTGGAGCGCACATATGGTGTGATCGCTGCATGCGGAGGCTCGCCCGGACGCTCGCGCGATTGCCGATCCGCGTGCGGCTCACGTTGGCCTTCACCGGGGTCATCGCCCTGCTGCTGCTCGTGGCCGGCCTCTTCCTCGCGCGTGAGTTCGAACGCGATCTCGACCGCTCGATCGCCGACGCTCAACGCGCCCAGTCACAGGACATCGCGGCGCTGGTCGAGACGGGCAGGGGAGCCGATGCGGTCCTGGCGAGCGGAGAACGCTACGCGCAGGTCTACGACTCCGGCGGCGAGCTGCTTGTGTCGACGAGCTCCGCGCGCCGGACCCGGCTGCTCGAGCCCGCCCAGTTGGAGCAGGCCGTCCGGCAGCCGCTGACGGTCGAGCGCAGACCGCTCAACGGGACCGACGTGCGCCTACGGGCCATCGCGGCCCGGCTTGGAAACGGCGAGCGCCTGGTCGTGGTCATCGGCGACTCGCTCAGCGAGCGAGACTCGAGCCTGGCTTCGTTGAACCGGCTGCTTCTCATCGCGCTCCCGCTCGCCCTGCTGGTCGCGGCCTTCGCCGGCTACGAGGTCGCCGGGGCGGCGCTGCGGCCAGTGGAGCGGATGCGAAGCCGGGCAGCGGCGATCAGCGAGACCAACCCGTCCGAGCGCCTGCCGCTACCTGAGGCGCGCGACGAGATAGGCGCCCTCGGCAGCACTCTGAACCAGATGCTCGACCGGCTCGAGGCAGGCCTGGCCCGCGAACGGCGGCTGGTGAGCGACGCGAGCCATGAGCTGCGCACGCCACTGACGACCATGCGTGCCGAGCTCGAGCTGGCACTCCGGGGCGAGCGTGACGCGGGCGAGCTGCGCGCCGCGATCGCATCGGCCCACGAGGAGACCCGTCGCATGTCGAGCCTGGCCGACGACCTGCTCGTGCTCGCGCGCGCCGATCAGGGCCGGCTCCCTCTTCAGCCCGAGCCCACCGCGGCCAGAGAGCTTCTCGAGGCCGCGGCTCGACGCGCCGAGGCCGCATGCGCACGGGCCGGCCGCACGATCACCGTGCACGACGACAGTGCCCAGGCCGTGCTGGTCCTGGCCGACCCGAATCGAGTGGCCCAGGCTCTGGACAACCTGATCGCGAACTCGCTCGTGTACGGCGCCGGTCCCGTGGCGCTGGCGGGCGTCCCGGCTGGGGAAATGGTCGAGCTGCATGTGCTGGATCGCGGCGCCGGCTTCGGCGACGAGTTCATCGATCGCGCGTTCGATCGCTTCAGCCGCGACGCCGGTGGCAAGGGCGCCGAAGGCACAGGACTCGGCCTTGCAATCGTCGCGGCCGTCGCCCGCGCCCACGGCGGCAGCGCCGGCGCGCGCAACCGGCCCGGTGGCGGCGCCGACGTGTGGCTGGCGCTGCCCCGGGCTCAGTCCGGCGATCGCAGCCGGTAGCCGGCGCCGCGGACGGTCTCGAAGCTCTCCACCCCGAAGGGCCGGTCGATCTTCTCGCGCAGGTAGCGCACGTAGACGTCGACCACGTTGGAGCGGTTCTCGTACTCCATGTCCCACGCCCCCTCGATCAGCTGGTAACGCGAGAGCACCTCGCCCGGCCGACGCATGAACACCTCGAGCAGCTGGAACTCCTTGGTCGACAGCTCGATCGGCGTGCCGGCGCGGCGCACCTCACGGCTGGCCGGGTCGAGGACGAGGTCGCCGACTTCGAGCAGCGTCTCGCGTTCGACCGGCCCGCGCCGGTCGAGCGCACGTAGCCGCGCCAGCAGCTCGTCGAAGTCGAACGGCTTGACGAGATAATCGTCAGCGCCTGTGTCGAGCCCGGCCACGCGGTCGGCGACCCCGTCGCGCGCCGTGAGCATGAGAATCGGCGTGCGCAACCCGTCTTCGCGCAGCCGGCGGCAGGTCTCGAAGCCGTCGATCCCCGGCAGGTTGAGGTCGAGCACGATGACGTCGTAGCCGTTCGCGGGCGCCATCCAGAGCGCGTCCTCGCCGGTCACCGCGACGTCCGCGAGCAGGCCACTTTCGCGCAGGCCCTGACGGATCAGCTTGGCCAGCTTGACCTCGTCTTCCACTACGAGGACGCGCATGCGGGGAAGCATGGCGAGGCGGAGCCTCCGCTGCAACGTGCTCATCGTCTTCTAATGCGCTTGGGGTGCAATCGACCCCATGAACGCTTCGATCGAGTTGCAGGGCCTCGGCAAGTCCTTTGGGCCTGTCCGCGCCGTAGGCGCGGTCAACCTGTCGGTCGGACGGGGCGAGACGGTCGCCCTGCTCGGTCCCAATGGGGCCGGGAAGTCGACCACGCTCGACATGCTGCTCGGCCTCACGAAGCCCGACGCCGGCAACGTGTCGATCTTCGGGAACGACCCTCAAGCGGCGATCGCAGCCGGTGAGGTGGGCGCGATGCTGCAGACGGGAAGTCTGATTCCCGACCTCTCGGTGCGCGAGCTCGTGTCGATGATGGCCTCCCTTTATTCGCGGCCGCTCGAGATCGATGACGTGCTGGAGCTCACCGGCACCGAGCAGTTCGCCGGGCAGCGCACACAGAAGCTGTCGGGCGGGCAGACCCAGCGCGTGCGGCTTGCCCTCGCGCTCGTCAGTGACCCTGAGCTGCTGGTGCTCGACGAGCCCACGGTGGCCCTCGACGTCGAGGCACGGCGTGGCTTCTGGGGCGCGATGCGCTCCTTCGCGGCGGAGGGAAAGACCGTGATCTTCGCCACCCACTACCTGGAGGAGGCCGACGCCTACGCCGACCGCGTGGTGCTGATGGCCCATGGCGAGGTGGTGGCCGACGGGCCGACCACGGAGATCAAGGCGAGGGTCGGGGCACGCACGATCCGCGCGACGCTGCCGGGCGTCGATGACGCGGAGCTCGCTGAACTGCCGGGCGTGAGCAGGGCGGAGCGCCACGGCGCGACGGTGATCCTCACCGGCACGGACTCGGACGCCGCCATCCGCGCGCTGCTCGATCGCTATGACGACGCGCGCGACATCGAGATCGCCGGCGCGGATCTCGAGCAGGCGTTCCTGGCGCTGACCAGCGACCGATCGGATCAGCCGGTCGAGGAAGAGGTACTCGCATGAGGTATGTCGCGTACACCCGGTTCGAGCTGTTGCGGGCGATCCGCAACCGGCGCGTCCTCATCTTCGCGCTCGGCTTTCCGGTGATCCTCTACCTCGCGATCGTCGCTCCCAGCCGCGATGTGAACGACTTCTCGAACACCGGCATCTCGCTGCCGCTCTACTTCATGGTCGGCCTGGCCGCGTTCGCGACGATGAACGCGATGCTTGCCAGCGGGGGCCGCATCGCCGCTGACCGAGCCGCCGGCTGGAACCGCCAACTCCGCGTCAGCCCGCTCCCTCCGTCCGCCTATATCGGGACGAAGGTCTTGAGCGGCTATCTGCTGGCCGGCCTGAGCATTGTCGCCCTGTACGCCTGCGGCGCGGCGTTCGGCGTGAGCCTGTCGGCCGGCCGCTGGCTGGAGATGACGGGGCTGTTGCTCGTCGGGCTCGTGCCATTCGCAGCCCTCGGAATCGCGCTCGGCCACCTGCTCAGCTCCGATTCGATCGGCCCCGCGGTTGGCGGGCTGGTGGGCGTACTCGCACTGCTGGGCGGAAGCTGGTTCCCGATCAGCGGGCACGGCTTCGTGCACGACCTTGCACAGGCGCTGCCGTCCTACTGGCTCGTGCAGGCGAGCCACGTGGGGCTCGGCGGTGCCGCGTGGGGCGCACGGGGCTGGCTGGTGATGGGGGCCTGGACCGTGGCGCTTGGGGCGCTCGCGATGCGCGCCTACCGCAAGGACACGGGGCGCGGCGCCTAACGCTCTGCGTCGCCTGGGCCTCGCAGTCGCCACAGCCGCTACAGCGGCATGTTCCCGTGCTTGCGCTTCGGCGTGTCGACGCGTTTCGTCTGCAGTGTCTCCAGCGCGCGGATCAGGCGCGGGCGCGTCTCGTGGGGGATGATCACGTCGTCGATGTAGCCGCGCTCGGCTGCCGAGTAGGGATTGGCGAAGCGCGCTTTGTAGTCGCCGATCAGCTTCTGGCGGCGCTCCTCGGGTGTTGGTGACGACGAGATGTCCCGGCGGTGGATGATGTTGACCGCGCCCTCCGGCCCCATCACGGCGACCTCGGCGGTCGGCCAGGCGAAGTTGAAGTCGGCCAGCATGTGCTTCGAGTTCATGACGTCGTACGCCCCGCCGTAGGCCTTGCGCGTGATCACGGTGAGCTTCGGGACGGTCGCCTCGGTGAACGCGTACAGGAGCTTCGCGCCATGGCGGATGATGCCGCCCCATTCCTGCGAGGTCCCGGGGAGGAAGCCGGGCACATCGGTGAAGGTGACGAGCGGGATGTTGAATGCGTCGCAGAAGCGGACGAAGCGCGCCGCCTTCTCCGACGACGCGATGTCGAGTACCCCCGCCAACTCGCTCGGCTGGTTGCCGACCACGCCGACCGAGCGGCCGCCCAGGCGCGCGAAGCCCACGATGATGTTGCGCGCGAAGTGCTCCTGCACCTCGAAGAACTCACCGTTGTCGACGATCAGGTGGACGACCTCGCGCATGTCGTACGGCTTGTTCGGGCTGTCCGGGATGATCGAGTCGAGCGCCGCGTCCATGCGGTCCGGGTCGTCGCCGGTCTCCATGCGTGGAGGCAGCTCGAGGTTGTTCTGCGGCAGGAACGACATGAGATAGCGGGCGTCCTCGAGGCAGCTCTCCTCGTCGTCGGCCGCGAAGTGCGCGACGCCCGACTTGGTGTTGTGGGTCATCGCCCCGCCGAGCTCCTCGAACTCGACCTCCTCGCCGGTGACCGTCTTGATCACGTCGGGGCCGGTGATGAACATGTGGGAGGTCTCCTTCACCATGAAGATGAAGTCGGTCATGGCCGGCGAGTAGACGGCGCCGCCCGCGCACGGGCCCATGACCAGCGAGATCTGCGGGATCACGCCCGAGCACTGGACGTTGCGGACGAACACGTCGCCGTAGGCGCCCAGCGAGACGACGCCCTCCTGGATGCGGGCGCCGCCCGAGTCGTTGATGCCGATGACCGGGCAGCCGATGCGCGCCGCCAGGTCCATCACCTTGCACATCTTCTCACCCATGACCTCGCCGAGCGAGCCGCCGAAGACGGTGAAGTCCTGGGAGAAGACGGCCACCGGACGGCCGTCGATCTTGCCGTGCCCGGTCACGACGGCGTCGCCCCAGGGGCGGTTGCCGAGCATCTCGAAGTCGAAGGTTCGGTGGCGAACGAACGTGTCGAGCTCCTGGAACGAGCCCGGATCGAGCAGCTTGTCGATCCGCTCGCGGGCGGTCAGCTTGCCCTTGGCGTGCTGTTTCTCCTCCGCCTGCGGGTTCGTGTGGACGGCCTGCTCACGGAGCTCCTGGAGCCGGGCGAGCTTCTCCTCGTAGGTCTCGGGCGACTGCTGTCTCATAGCGACGGCGATCCTACTTCGGGTAGAAGGGAAGCCGGCCGCCGGCCTCCTCCACCACCCTCGCGTGGAGCTCACGCACGACGTCGGGATGGCGCTTCGCCACGTTCTGGAGCTCGGCCCGGTCGCGGCGGCGGTCGAAGAGGCTCGGATTGCTCATGCGGTTGTCGGCGAAGTAGGTCCAGCGATCGTTGCGCAGGTAGTGCGAGTTCGCGTAGCCCCCGTATGCGAAAGGGCGCTTCGGCGGCTCTCGGCCGTGGAAGAGCTGGGAGAGGTCGACGCCCTCCATCTCCCGGGGCGGGTCGACCCCGGTCATCGACAGCAGCGTCGGGGCGATGTCGTGCGTGGAGGCGCGATATTCGCTCGTCCGGCCGGCGCGCCGGCGCGCGGGGTCGACGATCACGAGCGGGACCCTCACGAGCTCAGGATGAAGCGCGATCGAGATCTTGCCCGTCCAGCCGCGCTCGCCGATGAAGATGCCGTGGTCGCCGACGAGCACGATCACCGTGTCCTCCTCGAGGCCGAGCTCGTGGAGGCGCTCGAGCAGCACACCGATCCAGCGGTCCGTCATCGTCACCTCGGCGGCGTAGAGCGCGCGCAGCCGCTTCAGGACGCTCGGCGCCTCATCCTCGCCGAGCCAGTTCTCCACGCGGCCGTAGCGCAGCGTCGCCGGCTCGGGCCCGCGCCAGTCGGGATCGCCGTACATGTCGAGGTAGCGCCGTGGCGGCGTCCAGGGCTCGTGCGGTGCGAACGTGTCGACGACGAGGGCGAACGGCCGCTGCATGGCCGCTCGCTCGAGCGCGTCCACGCCTGAGCGAAACACCCGGCCGGCGAAGGTGTCGGCCTCGCTGCGCGCGTGACCGCCGTTGGCGAGGTAGCGGCGCACGCGGTCGGACTCCTTGTCGCTGCGGAGCGCCGGGTAGAGCCAATGGCGGAGCAGCTCGTCTGAAACGCCCTTGTCGGTGCCGCCGACCTGCCCCCCGCGCCGGTAGAAGAGGTCGAAGGTGCGTCGGAAGTCCTCGTAGGAGTAGGAGAAGCCGAGGAAGGGGTTGTCGGTGACGTAGCCCGTGAAGTAGCCCGCGCGCCGCAGGACGCTCGTCCAGGCTTGCTGGGGCTCGCGCAGAGGGAACCAGCCGGGTGAGTTCATGAGACCGCGGTAGTCGTGCCAGCCGCGGAACGGGAAGCCGCGCCGGCCGCTCAGGATCGCGTTGCGGGCGGGGACCGTCGGCATCGCCTCGGGTACGGCGCGCGTGAACGACAGCCCGGCGTCGATCAGCGAGTCCATGCTCGGCGTCCGCGCCCCGTCGCCGTAGACGTGATCCGCCCGCAGGGTGTCGACCACGATCACGAGCACGTTCGGGCTGCCGCGCGCGCCCGCCCCGCCACCGAGCGGCACGAAGGGGCCGGCGAGCGCGGCGGCCGCTCCTGCAACGAGTAGCTCACGGCGGGTCCTCGGCACGGCGTGTGATTCTCTCGCGTTCCCCGGCGGCCGTCAGTGATAGACGGGAATTCGATCGCCTGCACGGCGGCGAATCGCCGCATCCAGCACGTCGAGGCGCTTGCGGTGGCGGCGTGCGATGTTGTCCTCCTCCTTGGGATCACGCTCGAGGTCGTACAGCCGCCGGCCGGCCCCGAAGTTGTTCGCCACGTACGCCCACTCCCGCGTGCGGGCGTAGTGCCAGTTGGCGTAGCCGCCGTAGGCGAACTTGCGCCCTTCGCGCGGCCGCTTGCCGCGCAGCAGCGGCGACAGGTCGACGCCGTCCATCCACTCTCCACTCCGGACCCCCGCGAGTGAGAGCAGGGTCGGGCCGATGTCGTGCGTCTGCGCGAGGTAGCCCGTCTTCCGCGGTCCCGCACGCGGATCGACGATGATCAGCGGCACGTGCACCAGCTCCGGGTGGAGGATCGAGGAGATCTTTCCGGTCCATCCGTGCTCACCGAACAGGTGGCCGTGGTCGGCGACCAGCACGATCACGGTGTCCGTCTCGAGCGCCAGCTCGCGCAGCCGCCCGATCAGGAAGCCGATCCAGTGGTCGGTCATCGTCACCTCGGCCGCGTACAGGGCGCGCATGCGCTCGAGCACGATGGGTGCGCGCTTGTCCGAGAGCCACTCGCTCACGCGCATGTAGCGGGTGGTTCCGGGCTCGCGGCCGCCGTAGGCGGGGTCGCCGTAGAGGTCCACGTAGGCTCGCGGCGGAGTCCACGGCTCGTGCGGCTCGTAGCTGTCGGCGACCACCACGAACGGCTGGCGCCGCTTGCCGCGCTCGAGCGCCTGAGCGGCCGCGCCGAAGACCTTCGCCGCCCACGAGAGCGACTCGTCGCGCCAGTAGCCGCCGGCGGCGATGAAGCCGCGCAGACGCTGCTCGCTGTGGGGATCGCGCTGCAGCTCGGGCGTGAGCCAATGCTCAAGGTCCGTCCTCGATACCGGGTTCGCGGTGGGCGCCCTGCCGACCTGGCCGGTGAAGCGCTCGAAGCGATCGAAGCTCGCGCGGAAGCGCCGGTACTGGCGCGAGAAGCCGATCCAGGGGTTGTCCGTGACGTACGCCGTCCAGTAACCCGCCCGGTTGAGGGCGCTCGTAAAGGTCTCGTCCGAGTCCTCGATCGGCCCCCAGCCCGGCGTGTTGAGCAGCCCGGGGTATCTCTCCCAGCGGCGGAACGGCCAGACCCGCCGGCCGGTCATGATCGAGCGGCGGGCGGGGACGGTTGCCATCGCCTCCGGGTAGAAATGGGTGAAGCGAAGGCCGCGACGGGCCAGGTCGTCCATCGCCGGCGTCCAGGCGCGGCCGCCGTAGCAGCTGAGGTGGTCTGCGCGGAGGGTGTCGACGATCATCACGAGGAAGTTCGGCCTCCGCTGAGCGCCCCATGCGGGCGCCTCCGCGAGGGTCGCGGCCAGCGCGGCGCCCGCGCCCGCCTCGAGGAACTCGCGTCGCGTGGCCGCCATGGGGGCGATTCTCGTCGCCCGAAGGCGCCACGTCTACTACACCCGGGTGGAGGACCCGGGACCCGCGATCAGGCAATCAGCCGCGCGAGAAGGGGCGGTGATGCGCGGAGCCGAGCGAGTCGAGCATGCCGTCGAGCGCCGTCTGGGCGTTCTGGGTGGCGACTGCCGCCGGGGCAGGGGCGGGCTCGATCGGATCGGGGTCGGTCGGCTCCGTCGCCGGCGCTGCGACCGGCTCCGGCTCGACGGCCTCCGGCTCGACGGCCTCCGGCTCGACCGGCTCGGGCTCGACCGGCTCGGGCTCGACCGGCTGGTATTCCACCGGCTCGGGTTCGGGTTCTGCCTGAACCGGCGCCTGCGGGGAAGCGCGCTCCCTGAACAGCCAGGCCCAGAAGCCGCGCCGACGCCTCGGTGGAGGCGGCTCCCATGTCACGGGCTCAGCGAAGAGGAGCTCGTCTGCATGCACCTCTTCGACTACCGGCTCTTGAGGCGCGGGCTCCTGCGGCACGGGCTCGGGTTCCGGTGCCGTTTCGGGCGGCTCCGGCTCTGGCTCCGGCTCGGGCTCGGGCGGCTCCGCCTCGGGCAGCTCGGCGGTCAGCGTGACCTTGGTTCCCCAGCCGGAGGGCTCGATCGAGACGGTGCCGCTCGCGTGCTCGCCCTCCCAGGCGACCGTGTGCTCGGGCTCCAGCTTGGTGATCCTGATCTCGCCGAAGGCGTCGAGGTGCTTGGCGAGGCGGTCTACCTCGCTCAACTCCTCCCACAGCTCCGGCGGTGACTTGACGAGGGTGCGCTTCGCGGTCAGATCCGACATCACGGACCGGTTCGCCCGCGGCCGGAGGTCTCCTTCACCTCGCAGCGTTAGTTGCCGACGAGCACGGCATGAACGACCGCGGCCGTGCGCTCCTCGTAGGTCCGCTGCGACCAGCCGGCCTCGGCGAGCAGCATCCATCCGAGCGGAGCCGAGCCTGTCGTACTGAGCAGGCGCGCTACGCCTCGGAGTACTCGCCGAACTCCTCGCGCATCACGCCGCAGACCTCGCCGAGCGAACAGCGGTCCTTGAGGGCGGCGCGCATCGGCTCGAGCAGGTTGGCGGAGCCGCCGCAGGCGCTCGCGCAGCTCCTCGAGCCGCTTCTGGACCGCGTCCTGGTCGCGGTCCTCCTTGAAGGCCTTGAGGCGCTCGACCTGCTGGCGCTCCGCCTCCGGATCGACCCGGAGGATCTCGACCTCGTCGACCTGCTCGGTCACGTACTCGTTGACGCCGACGACGATGTCCTGCTTCTGCCGGTAGCGCTCCTCGTAGCCCCAGGCGGACTCCTCGACCTCGGCGCGGATGAATGGGATGCACTGGACCGAGCCGCCCATCTCGTCCACGCGGTCGATCAGCGCCTGGGCCGCCTCCTCGATCTCGTCGGTCAGCGCCTCGACGAAGAAGGAGCCTGCGAACGGGTCGACCGTGTCGGCCGCGCCCGACTCGTGGGCGAGGATCTGCTGGGTCCGCAGCGCGATCCGAGCGGCCGTCTCGCTCGGCAGCGCGAGCGCCTCGTCGAACCCGTTGGTGTGCAGCGACTGGGTGCCGCCGCACACGGCGGCAAAGCCCTGCAGTGCCACGCGCACGATGTTGTTGTGCGGCTGCTGGGCGGCGAGCGTGACGCCACCCGTCTGCGTGTGGAAGCGGATCTTCAGCGAGCGGTCGTCCTTCGCGCCGAAGCGCTCACGCATGATGCGTGCCCACATGCGCCGCGCGGCGCGGAACTTGGCGACCTCCTGGAAGACGTTGTTGTGACCGTTGAAGAAGAAGGCGAGCCGCGGCCCGAACTCGTCTACGACGAGGCCGGCGTCGATGGCGGCCTGCACGTAGGCGATCGCGTTCGCGAGCGTGAAGCCGACCTCCTGGACCGCCGAGCAGCCCTTCTCGCGCATGTGGTAGCCCGAGATCGAGATCGTGTTCCACCTCGGGATGCGCTCGTGGCAGTAGGCGAACAAATCCGTGGTCAGGCGCATCGCGGGCACGGGCGGATAGATGAAGTTCCCGCGGGCGATGTACTCCTTGAGGATGTCGTTCTGGGTGGTGCCGCGCAGCGCCTCGGCGGGCACGTCCTGCTCCTCGCCGACGAGCTCGTAGAGCAGCAGCAGCGCCGCAGCCGGGGCGTTGATCGTCATCGACGTCGAGACCTGGTCGAGCGGGATGCCGTCGAACACCCGCCGCATGTCATCGATCGTGTCGATGGCGACGCCCGTGCGGCCGACCTCGCCCATGCAGAGCGGGTCGTCCGAGTCGCGACCGAGCTGGGTGGGCAGGTCGAACGCCATCGACAGCCCGGTCGAGCCGTGCTCGATCAGGTAGTGGAAGCGCTCGTTCGTCTCCTTGGCGCTCGCGTAACCGGCGTATTGGCGCCTCGTCCACTTGCGCCCGCGGTACATGTCCGGATGGATGCCGCGGGTGAACGGGTAGGCGCCCGCCTCGCCGAGCCGCTCGTCGAGGCCCGGGCCCACGTCCCCCGCGTCGTACTCGTGCTTGATCTCGATACCCGAGTCGGTGAAGCGGCGCGGGTCATCCGGGCCGACGATCGGCGCGATGCTCGGCTTGTGCTCAGGCGTCGTGGCCATGGAAGACCGAAGGATACGGTTAGGAAGGTGAGCGCCCAAGAGACGGCTCCCCGCTCGGACCGGTTCGCCGGCGTGCAGGTCGTGCTGTGTCTGCTCGTCGCGATGTGGGTGCTCGAGGTGGTCGACATCGCACTCGACCATCGCCTCGACGAGTACGGCATCGAGCCGCGCGAGCTCGACGGTCTCGTCGGCGTCGTGGCCGCCCCGTTCCTGCACGCGGACTTCGGCCACCTGATCGCGAACACGATCCCATTCGTCGCGCTCGGGATCATCATCGGATTCCAGGGCGTGGCCCGGGTCCTGTGGGTGACGGGCATCGTCATGCTCGTCAGCGGTCTCGGAACGTGGCTCGTGGCGCCGGACAATTCGCTCCACATCGGCGCCAGCGGGATCGTGTTCGGCTACGCGACCTACCTGCTCGCCCGCGGCATCTTCAACCGCGACGTGATCGAGATCGCGATCGGACTCGGGGTCGCGGCGATCTGGGGCACGGCGTTGCTCGGCGGACTCGTCCCGCAGGACGGTGTGTCCTGGCAGGGCCATTTCTTCGGCGCCGTCGGCGGCGTGCTGGCGGCGCGGGTGCTGGCGCGGCCGCGGACGTAGCATTTGAGGCATGGAGGTAACGGTCCGCCTGTTCGCGATGCTGCGCGAGCGCGCCGGGGTTCCCGAGCTGACGCTCGAACTGCCCGAGGGAGCGCGCGTGCGCGACGCGCTCGCGTCGCTCGAGGGGATCGCCGAGGGGATCCCGCTGGTGATGGCCGTGAACCGTGAGTACGCCGACGCCGAGCAGGCGCTCGACCCCGGCGATGAGCTCGCCCTGATCCCGCCGGTGAGCGGGGGCGCTGTGGCCGCCACCTGGGCGCGCGTCAGCGCCGAGCCGCTGTCGGTCGACTCGGTCGCCGCCCGGGTGCGCGACCCGCATGCCGGTGCCGTCGTCACGTTCTCCGGCGTGACGCGCGACGTCGAGCGGCTCGAGTACGAGGCCTACGCCGAGATGGCCGAGCAGCGCATGGCCGAGATCGTGGCGGCGGCCGTGGAGCGTCACGGCCTGTGCGCCGCCGCCGTGGAGCACCGTGTGGGCGACGTGCCGCTCTCCGAGCCGAGCGTGATCGTCGCCGCCTCGGCGCCCCACCGCGGGGAGGCGTTCGCCGGTGCACGCGAGATCATCGACCGCGTCAAGGCCGAGGCCCCGATCTGGAAGAAGGAGATCGAGGGCGGCGAGGGGCGTTGGGTGGAGGGCGAGAGCCCCGTCTGAACCCCGCGGGCCGCAGGATCCCGTGCATTGGGGAGGACGCCGGGCGGCCGCGCGAAAAGCGCTCCCCGATGCTTCTCCGACGCCTCTTCGCCCTCGCTCTCGTCCTCACCCTCTTCGCCGCCCTGCCGCCGGTTGCAGCTGCGCAGGGGTCCGACTACTACGCCCAGGCGTCGCAGCCGCCGGAGCCGCCGGGCGGCGAGCCGCAGCCGGGCACCCCGACCGAGCCCACCGACCCCACCACCCCGGGCACGCCCGGCGGCGAAGCACCCGCGGGCGGCGGTGGCCTCCTGCCCCGCACCGGGCTGGGCGCCGGCTGGATCGCACTGATCGGCATCGCCCTGCTCTTCCTCGGCGCCCGCCTGCACGTGATCGCGCGCATCCGCGAGGTGGTGCGGCGCTATGTCACTCCCAAGACCAAGCTGCGCGAGTCACTCGAAGAGCTGCGCGCGGCCGGGGTCGAGGAGGAGCGCCGCCGCGCCGAGCTCGGCCCGCAGGTCGAGCCGAGCACCCCGACGGCGCGCCGGATGGCAGACGTGCACTAGTGCCCGAGCGCCCGCCACACGCCGTGGTGGTTCCACCCGGAGGCGGGCAGCGCGTGGGGAATGTCGAGTTCCTCGCCCTGAGCGACCACACGCCCCGCTTCAACCTCTCGATCATCACGATGGCCCCGCGCCGCTCAGGCCCGGAGCCACACGTGCACGCCGATGAGGACGACGCCTTCCTCGTGCTGAACGACGAGATGACATTCCTCCTCGGCGACGACGAGCTGAAGGCGCCGGCGGGGACGTTCGTGCTGGTGCCACCGGGTGTCGAGCACACCTTCGAGAACCGCACAGAGGAGCCGGTCCGGATGCTCAACATCCACGCGCCCGCCGGATTCGACCGGCGGCTCATGTCCTAGGGCGAGAACTCGCGAGCGGCGTTGCCTCCTCCTCCGCCGGCCGGCGCGGAGCCGCCGGCGGCCGGTGCGACGGGCGCAGCCGGCGCGGCAGGGACGGGGGTCGCAGGAGCCGCGGTGGGAGCCGGGCCGCCCGGCGCGAACTCGTTGGCGGGATCGGGTGGCGGCGGAGGCGGTGCCGGCGCGGGCTGTGGCTGAGCGAGCGGCGGCTCTTGCGGCGCGGGCTCCGGCTGCGCCTGCACGGGCGCGGGCGCCGGGTCGGCGACAGGCGCGGGCGAGGTCTCCACGTCTGTCTCCTCCTTGACGGGCGTGGCGTCCACACCGTTGTTCCTGCTCCGTTTGGGCGGAACGGGCTCCGCCGTGGTTCGCGAGGTGATCGACCGCCGTGCCTCCGCCCGCCAGAGCGGCGGCCGAGGCCGCCACGGCGGCGAGCTTCTGGCCGACGGCCAGCTCGGCTGCTGCGTGCGCGCGCTCGCTGAGCGCGGCGGTCTTGTGTTGCACGGCGCCGAGCGCGGTGTCCGCCTTCTGCTGGGCAGTGCCGAAGGCGGACTGCAGCCGGTCCTGGGCGTTCGCTACCGCCGACTCGATGAAGCCGCGCACGCGGCCATCTCCGTTCGCCAGCTCCGCCGACGGAAGCAGCCCCGCGACCTTCGCCGGCACCGCCCGGAACTCCTTGAGGGCCGCGCGGCACGCGAGACAGGTGCGCATGTGCGGTCGCAGCACGGAGAGCTGCTCGGCGCTCGCCTCACCGTCCGCCAGCGCCGACAGGAGCGGCGCGAGCCGCTCGCACTCGCCGCCGCCCTGGATCGCCGCGACCCGGCGCAGGAACGCCTGCCGGCCCTCGGTCAAGAGCCGGTTCACCTTCGTGTACGACCACCCGGTCAGCTCGCAGATCTCGCGGTAGGAGTAGCCCTCCGCCTTAAGAACGAGGGCGCGGATCTCGTGCGGCTTCAGGCGGCGGAGGGCCTCGGCGCCCTGGCTCAGCTTCTCGAGGCGCTCGGCCTGGTCATGGGTGATCGCCGCCGGTGTCGGCCGGTCGCTGAGGTGCCCGTCATCGGTGACGGGCGAATGCCGATCGCGCTGGCGGCGCAGGGCGAAGGCCTCGTGCTTGACCACAGTCTTCAGCCACGGGATCAGCTCTTCCTCGCGTGTGGTGGGCGCCTTCGTGAGCAGGATCTCGAGCCCGCGCTGGTAGGCGTCCTCGGCATCCTCGGGCGTGGCCGCGTAGCGGCGCGCGGTGGCGAGGATCTGGGCGCGGTGACGGCTCGCGAGGCCGAGGGCCGCCTCGTCGATCTCGCCCCGTGCGGGCCGCGTCCTTGGCTTCAGCATCTGCACGACGCTCAGCCCGAATGGTGCTACTCCTCGCCCCCGGCGGGTACGGCCAACTCCGCACGTTGCGGGCTTTTCTTTACGAGCGGATCGGCCCGGCGTTCGACAAACCCCGCCGCCGCTGCCGAGAGCCCACCGGCGGGGCAAGCTCGCCGGTCCGCCCTTCCCGACTGCGCGCCGTCGTCACCGACGGCCGGGGACTCCGAGCCGCCTCTCGCAGTCGATGAGCCGATCTAGCTTGTCGGCTCCCACCTTGTCGTAGTCGCGACCGCAGTCGACCCGCTCCCGCACGGGCGGGCGCTCCCATGACCGCGCCCTGTCCCTGCCCGGGCCGGCGGTGTAGCGGTCCTTGCCCGGACCGCCCTTGAGCGTGTCCTTGCCCTTCTGGCCGCTGAGCTGGTCCTTCCCCGCGCCTCCCAAGAGCGAGTCGTTGCCCTTTCCGCCGCAGATCACGTCGTTGCCAGCGAGGCCGGAGAGCCTGTCGTTGCCCCCCAGGCCGACGATCACATCCCGACGTGAGGTGCCCTTGCCAACGTTGTTGCCCTTCGTGCCGACGATTGTCGCCCGGATGCCATTGCACTTAGGCGCTGCAACTGGCGGCGGCTTCGCACCTGGAGGCTGCACTGGATCTCGAAGGGGCCCTTGATCAAGCTGTGTCTGTGGCATGCACGGGAACGTGCCACTCGTTGGCTCCACCCTGTACACCGCGCCTCCGATCGCTGCCACGTAGATGTGGGCGCAGGCGTCTTCTCCGAACGAGACCACGTTCGGGGCGAACACGCCGAGGCCAGACTCGCCGCTTGCGCCGCCCGCGGTGAGCTGCACCGTTCGCAGCTCACTTCCGAAGACGTCGTAGATGTCAGCGTAGATGTAGCGACCGAGTAGTGACGGCAGCGCTCCGTCTCGGATCACGTAGCCGCCGTTCACCGCCGCTGGTCCCGCGAGGTTCAGGTATTCGAGCACCGGAGGGGTGTGATTCGCCGGCGGCGGCGTGCAAGACGCCGCCGCACCACTGAAGGGTTGACTGCCCTCGAAGCAGTTCCAGCCGAAGTTGGCCCCGCGCCCGCCGCCGCTGGGCACGAAGTCGATCTCCTCGCGGCTCGATTGGCCGACGTCCCCGATCGTCAGGTCTCCGGTGAGGCGATCGAAGGAGAAGCGATATGGGTTCCGCAGCCCGTAGGAGTAGATCTCATCTGCACCGGGGGTAACGCCCGCGAACGGGTTGTCGGGTGGGATCGAGTACTCGCCCGGCAGCGTCCCGACCGGGTTGATCCGCAGCAGCTTGCCAAGCCGCGTCACGGTGGATTGGGCGTTGCCGTTCGGATCCCCCTGGGGGCCGCCGTCGCCGACGGAGATGTAAAGGAGGCCGTCGGGCCCGAACTGCAGCTGGCCCCCATTGTGAAAAACGGTCTCGAGATGAGGAATCTCGAGCACGAGTCGCCGGCTGGCGGGATCGGCGACGTCGGGGTTGTCGGCCGCGCGGCGGAACTCCTCGATACGCAGGTAGTGCTGCTCGGCCGGGTCAGGCGAGTCCCTTGTATAGAAAACGTAAAAAAGCCCGCGCGTGGCGTAGTCGGGGACGAACGCCATCGATAAGAGGCCGCACGCGTTGCACCCGGTGAACACCTCCGGAATTGTCAGGAAGGGCGTCGATTGTGTGGCGCCGTCCTTGACAAGGCGAATCGTCCCCCCCGCCTCGGCCACAAAGACACGGCTGTGATCGCTCGGCGCGCCGGTCACGTAGTAGGGCGCGCTGAATATCTGACCGCCGAACGGAGCGAGTTCGACAGTCTGAGCGGCGGCGGGCCCGACCGCCAGGAGCAGCGCAAGCGCTGCGATCAGGCCGGAAGCCAATATCCCGCGGCGATTGGACCCTGCGACGCAGTGCGCTTCAGCCGGAGACACTTCGCGCTCGCTCTGTTGTCACATCGACACCACTCGACGTAGGACGGGACTTAGGCTGCGCGGCCAGGACAGGATAGTCCCCCTACGCAAGCGGCTTCCCCTGACGGCGGCTGCCACCGCCGGGCCGGTGAACGGTCCAGGGCCACCACCAGCTGCGGCAGCGCACGTTACGAGCTCTTCGTTACGAGCGGATCGGCCGCCAGGCGCGCGACTCGAACAGCGGTACGAACTCCGCGCCCTACGAACAGCCGGTCCTCAGGGCGCTCGATGCGCGGGTAGAGCTGCGGCGCCAGCAGGCGGTCGTCGCGCGCGGCCACGTCGATCACCCAGCGCTCGGGCGGCGACAGCCGCGCGAGGAAGCGGAGCTCGAACGGGAACAGCCGCAGCGGCTCGTCACCGCCCCACACGCCAAGGCCCTGCGAGCGCGCCTCCGCCGCGGCCGCGCGCTCGTCGGGCAGCGGCGGGGCGGCTCCCGGCCGCGGGACGGCGTCGACGAGCGACGGCTGCAGGCGAAAGGGATCGACGTTCGGCCAGATGAAGTAGGGCAGCACCTCACCCGCCACCAGCAGGCGCTCGTTGTAGGACGGCGGCCGCGGTGGCCGCGGCTGGTCGCGGTTCAGGTAGCAGAGGAGCCGTCCGTAGCCATCGATCACCTCGCTCGCGAAGGCCATGAAGAAGCGGAACTCCTCGCGCGTCGCGCCGAGCTCCTCGATGTCGCGCTCGACCTCGCCGCGGAAGGCGAGCTTCGCGGCCTCGGCAAAGCGGGCGTGGTTGGCGGCACAACCGGGACCGACGCGCTGTTCGAGGTGCTCGCGCAGCTCGCGCCGGAGGCGCAGCTCGTCGCCCGCGAACGGGTCGCTGAGGAAGCTCTCCCAGCGCTCGTCGGTGAGCGCGACGAACGGCTCACCGGGCCGCCGGTCGACGGCCTCGGTGGCGACCTCGGGGAGCGTCAGCGCCCGCTCCGGCGCGTCGACGCCGAGCAGCCGGACGCCCAGGTTGCCGTCGGCCTCGACGTTCGCCGTGTCGCCGTCGTAGATCTGCTGGCCGGGGCTGCCGCGGCCGTCGCCGCGGCGCCCGAGCCGGGCGAACCCGACCGAGAAGCCCTCCGAGGTCTTGCGGATCGCCTTCGCCATCTCGACGCCCCGCGGCACCTTAGCCCGACGCCGGCACGCGCGGCGCGAGCCGCCTCGGCTACCGCCGGCCGACGCGGAAAACGCGGCTCTTGGCCGTGATCGTGGCGCCGTCGTCCAAGGTGAGCACCACGCGCGCTCTATGGCGGCGACCCCGGGCGATCGAGAAGCGCACCCGCGAGTGATGGTCGAGCTCCGCTCGCGCGACCGGCCACCAGCCGAAACGGTCGGCGAGCCGCAGTTGCAGGACCGCCGACACGTGGGGAGAGGCGGGCGTGACGCTGGCTCTCACGACGGTGCGCCGGCCCCGGGCTCGAGCCGACACCGACACCTGCCGGTCGAGCACCACGACGGTGACCGGAGGGCTGGCCTGTGAGCCGAGGACGGCCCGGTAGCGCGTCGTCTCGCGCGGCGCGACCTGATGGTGGAAGGCCCCGTCCGCTTCCACCGCGACGGTCGCAGCGGGCACGAACCCGGCGCCGGTGTCGGCCTCGATCTGCACGTCGCTGCCGGGTTCCGCCGCGGCACGGCCGCTCAGGTCGCGCGGCAGGCCGGGATCGCCGGCGCTGTGCGACTCCTCGAGCAGGACGCTGTGCACGTCGAGGCTCGCCGCGATCACGTGCAGCCGGCAGTAGTAGCCGACCCGTCCCGGCTGGTCGAAGCGTCGCCTGAACACGGCACGCGCGCCGAGGCGTCCCGAGTCCCAGGACTCATCGTCTGCCGTGACGGTGTGCTGACGCACGCTGTCGTTGCGCCAGGTGACGGTGTCGCCGACCAGCACGTCGAGATGCGAAGGGGCGAAGTCGCCGAAGCCGATCGACACGGTGTGCCCGCCGCCTTCATGGTGCTGGGCGACCGCGAGAGCGCTCGACGCCGCCAGCGCGAGCAGCGCCGCGGCCAGCGCCCGCTTCATCGGCTCACCATGAACGTGCCGATCATGCCGGTGGCCATGTGGTCCTCAACGTGGCAGTGGTAGAGCCAGGTCCCAGGCTCCTGCTCGCGCCAGCGCACCCTGAACGACTCGGCCGGGCCGACGTTGGCGGTGTCACGGGGCACGCCGTCGGTCGAGCGCCAGCGGTGACCATGGACGTGGAAGGTGTGGTGCTCGGAGCCCATGCCCATCACGTCCCACTGGACGGTCTCGCCCACCTTGGCCCGAAACACCGGCGTGTTGCCCACGAAGGCACGCCCGTTGATCGTGTGGAAGTCACCCATCGCGGCGAACACCACCACGAACTCGCGGTCGGGAAGCGGCTCCCCGCGGCGCCGGATCGACAGCATGCCGTACATGCCGCCGTCGATCGAGTCGTGCATCGAGGGAGAGTGGTCGTGATACGGCCATACGCCCGCCGAGCCCGGTCCGGCCGTCAGCCGGTAGGTCCAGGCCTGACCCGGCCGGACGTTTCCGTCGCGCCCGGACACGCCGGGCACGAAGGCGCCGTCGGAGCTCGGCTTGTAGCGCACCCCGTGGAAATGCATCGAGTGCGGCCGCCGGTATAGGCGGTCCATGTTCTTGAAGTGCACGAGGATGCGGTCGCCCACTTCCGCGCGAATGAGTGGCCCGGGGATCCGGTTCTGGTTGCCGGCGACGTTCGGCAGCGGCCGCCGCCAGCCACGGCTGTAGCGCCGGTAGGTGACGGTCGGAAAGACGGTCTGCGACGGCCTGAGCTCTACCCCGGAGATGGCGTCCCGCCCATTGGGGGCCATGTTCCAGATGGGCGCCGGGGATGCCGCCACCCAGACGTGGCGTACCGCCGCGGATGCAGGCGGGGCGGCAACCGCGGCCGTCGCCCCCAGCACGGACAGGACGACTGCCAGCGTGCCACCTCGCCTCACTGAACGATGACCGTTCCCTTCATGAAGGGGTGGACCAGGCATATGAAAGTGAAGCTCCCAGCTTGCGCGAAGGTCACCCGCCCGGCAGTCGGGAGCGGCGTCGGCACCGCGTCGAGCAAGCCGGTGTTCCAGAACCCGTTGCCGTGCAAGGCCGAGGTGAACGCCGCCGGAGTAGGCGGCGGGTCGCTCGAGAACGTGGCTCGGGGGTCGAACTCCGCGCCCTGGAACGTGGCCGCCAGCTGCCCCATGTATGAGTTCGGCTCCTTCTCGGGGTCGCCCGGGCCGAACGTGGCGGTGTGCACCTCGAACGAAGGCTGCGACATCGTGAACCTGACCGTCGTGCCGAGCGGAACCGTCAGCGTCTCCGGAAGCATCCCGAAGAACTCGACTCCCGCCTTGTTGGCGGCGCCGAGCAGCACGGTGTTCGCCGGCGGATCGGTCTTCCTCAGCTTCCGGGCGGCGCTGACCGCCTTGTCGACCTGCTTGTCGACTGCTTGCTCGTCATCTCGCTTCGACGGGATCGTGCCGCCCTTCTTGACATGCACCTTGCCCTTCATCCCGGGGTGCACGTCGCAGAAGTAGTTGAACTTCCCCGCTTCCGGGAAGCGCACCTTGAAGGGCTTGGGCCTGTTCGCCAGCGGCAGCCCGGAGTTGACGGCCTTCGCGCCCGTGTACTTGACGGTCTTTCCGAAGTTCGACTTAAGCAGGGCCGGATTCAGCCCGAGCGTCGGCAGGCCGTTGAACCAGAAGGGCACCCCGGCGGCGTCGACCTGACCGGACGCCGCGGCGCCGGGCACGACCAGCGGCCGAGCGTCTCCGCCGCTCTTAGGGAAGTCCGCGTTGTGGAACCCGTACGGAAGGAACTTGACCGTGTCCCCTGTGTGGACCGTGACCGTCCCTGGGAAGAACTGGTTGGCGTCGGAGCTCAGCTGCTGCTGCATGACCTTGCCCTGCTTTGGGGTCACGCCCATCGTCACCGTCTTCGTGGCGGCGCCGGCGGCTGCGGGCGCAGCCAGCGCGACCGCCGTGATGACCAGGATCAAGAAGCCCCTGCCCATGGGTCCTCCTCTGTTCGAGACGCGACCGCGAGCGCGGACGCCCGGACGATCGTAACCGCGCGAAAACGCCCGAGTAAAGGACCGAATTCGGGGGGTTCCCGGGCCGGCGACGACTCTCCCCCATGTGAGGTGGGTCACAGAGCCGGAATAGAGCGGTCGCCTCTGCGTCCCTGGCCTCAGACCCCGATCACCACCAAGGAGCGGAAGTGGCACGTAGAAGGCGAGATTCGAGAGGAAGGCTGGGAGCGTTTGCCGTCGCCGGCGCGGCGGCGCTGCTCGCGTTTCCGGCTGTTGCGAACGCGGACGTGAACTCGGATGTCACGAACGGCGTTCTGACAGTCGAGACCACCGCAGGCGATGCGGTCACGATCACAAGCGCCGGCGGCAACGTCCTGATCAACGGCGAGAACCCCGACAGCGGTGCGGCCACCAGCGCGAGCATCACGGCGATCAATGTCACCGGCGACGACGGCGGCAACAACATCAACCTGGCCGCCGTCAACACGCCCGACTTCTCCGCGACGCTGAGCGTTCTCGGTCGACGGACGGGGCGGCATCGACACGATCAACGGCAGTCAGCTCGCCGACACGCTCCGGGGCGGCGACGCAGGCGACCGCATCATCGGCGACAACAACCCGGGCGGCACGCGCGACAACATGCTGGGCGAGGCCGGTGACGACGAGCTCGTCTGGAACCCAGGTGACGGTGACGACATCAACGAGGGTGGTGCCGGCAACGACGAGTCCGAGGTCAACGGCGGCGGCAAGGAGCAGTTCGAGGTCAAGCCCGGCACGGTTCCGGGTCGTGTGGCCTTCGACCGGGTGCAGCCCGACCCGACGTTCCTCGCTCCGTTCAGCGTCGACATCTCGGACGACACCGAGCGCCTCGACCTGAACGCGGGCGCCGCTGACGACATCGTCAACGCGGCCGAGGGCCTGCAGGCGCTCGCGTTCGCGCTGGACATCAACGGCGGTGACGGCAACGACGTCATCGACGGCGGCGACGGGCCCGACAACATCTCGGGCGGTCTCGGCGACGACCAGATCGCAGCCGACAACAACCCGCTGAACACGCGTGACGTCGTCAACGGGGACGCCGGCAACGACACGATGACGTGGAACCCCGGTGACGGGGACGACGTCAACGAGGGTGGAGAAGGCACCGACACGGTGGTCGTCAACGGCGGCACCGGCGACGAGGACTTCCGGACGAAGCCCTCGGCCACCCCGGGCCGTGTCCAGTTCGACCGGATTGACCCCGCTCCCTTCAACATCGACATCGGGACGAGCGAGAGCCTGGTTGTGAACGGCGGCGGCGGCAACGACGAGATCAAGGGCACAAGCGGCCTGGCCGGGCTGATCGCCTCGACGTTCAACGGCGACGACGGCAAGGACGACATCAAGGGAACCGACGGCCCTGACTCGCTGTCAGGCGGCGCCGGCGGCGACCTGATCCGCTCGATCGACCGAGCGGCCGACAGCGTCGAGTGCGGCTCGGGCTTCGACCTCGCGCTGGTCGACCGGCGTGACACGGTGCGCGGCTGCAACATCGTGCTCGGCGGAGCCCTCAAGGTGAAGGCGACCGCCAAGTCGGTCGACGTCGCGGGCGGCGCCGCGGCGGTCACCCTGCGCTGCGTGGCCACGAAGAAGTGCAGCGGCCTCGTCTCGCTGCGGCACAAGGGCAAGACCCTCGCCACCGCGAAGTTCGCGATGGGCAAGAAGAAGTCGAAGACCGTGCGTCTCAAGCTCAACAAGCGTGGCCTGCGCCTGCTGGCGAAGGCCCCGAACAAGGGCATGAAGGTGCAGCTGCGGATCGACGCCAAGGACGCAGCTCGCAACGGCTGGAGGACGGACTCGAGCCTTCGGCTGACGCCGTAGACGTTCCCGCGGGCCATTCCCCGACACACCGCAGGAACCAGGAGGCCGTCCGCGCAAGCGGGCGGCCTCCGCTCTTCGTGCACGCTGGGCCGCTACATTGGCCGCGCCGGTCTGTTTACTTCTCAGGGTTTCCGACCGGACTAGCTGATGACAAACGGGCTGATCAAAGAGCTGCGCGAAGTCGAGCCCGCCACGCTCCCCGAGCGCGATGTGCGCGCCGGCCGGCCGGTGCTGAGCGGGGTCCTCCGCTTCGCCACGGTACGGGCGCTGGCACGCGTCGTGACACTCAGCGCCCTCGACCTCGCGGGCCTGTTCCTCGCGATCTACACGGCGCTGGTCGTAAAGGCGGCAATCAGCTCGCCCGACCAGATCGACCAGATGTGGGGACAGGCGAAGGAGTACTTCCCGCTCGGCGCACTGGTGATGCTGCTGTTGTTCGCGCGCTCCGGGCTCTATCGCGAGCGGGCCCAGCGGCCGGGGTCGGCGCGGGTGATCGCCTCGCTCTTCCAGGTCACGCTCGTCGTGCTCATCTACGCCACGATCGAGGGCGAGAACTTCCAGTCGTACTACATCTTCTACGGCTCGCTCTTCTTCGCGCTGATCTACGTGTCATCGTTCCGCTGGCTGTTCGAGAAGGCAAGCGGGGCGGTGCTGCGCGCCGCCGGCTACCGGCGTCGAGCGGTGCTGGTGGGCTCGGGGTCGAACATTCAGGCCGTATCGCACGCCTTGCGTGACAGCCGCGAGATCGAGCCGTACGGGTTCGTCGCCCGCAGCCCCGTGGCGCTGATGGACGGCCTGCGCGACTTCCGCTCGCTCGAGCAGCTCGAGCGGCACTTCGACTCCATCGACGAGGTGCTGATCGCGGACCCCGACTTCCCCCAGGAGGAGGCGGTCGAGCTGGTCGACCGCTGCCACGACCACGGCGTGCGCGTACGGGTGGCGCCGTCCACGATGGAGATCCTGATGGACCGGGTCGAGTTCGTGCCGGGGCAGGCGCTGCCGCTGTTCGAGCTGAAGCCGCCGGTCTTCGACGGAGTGGACTTCGCCGTCAAGCGGACCTTCGACCTGATCGGCGCGGGACTGCTGCTGTTGATGCTGTCGCCGATCTTGGGCGTGGCGGCGCTGTCGATCAAGCTGACGTCGCGCGGTCCGGTGCTCTACCGCTCGATGCGGCCTGGCATTGGAGGCAGGTCGTTCGACTGCTTCAAGTTCCGGACCATGGTCAGCGGCGCCGAGCGGCTTCAGACGGAGCTCGAGGCCAGAAACGAGCTGAGCGGCGCCATCTTCAAGATTCGCGAAGACCCCCGCGTGACCCGGGTCGGTCGCCTGCTGCGGCGCTGGTCACTGGACGAGCTGCCCCAGCTCTTCAACGTCCTGCGGGGCGAGATGTCGCTCGTCGGCCCGCGCCCGCTGCCGCAGCGCGACTACGACCGGCTCGAGCCATGGCACCGCAAGCGCTACCTGGTCCTGCCCGGGATGACCGGGCTGTGGCAGGTGTCCGGGCGCTCCGAGCTCGACTTCGACGAGCTCGTCCGGTTGGACTTCCTCTACCTCGAGCGCTGGTCGGTCTTCCTCGACCTGACCATCCTGCTCAAAACGATCCCCGCGGTCACCAGGGCGCGGGGGGCGTGGTGAGCGAGCCCTACCGGGCGGAAAACCTCCTCGACCGCATCACGGACGCGGAGACGCTCCAGGTCCACTACGACCAGGAGATGCGCCGCGAGCGCGAGATCCTCGCCCGCGCCTTAACGCTCGACGGTGGAGATGTGCTCTCCGTTGGCTGTGGCTGGCATCCGGGACGCCATCTGTTCGCAAAGCCCGGTTTCCATTTGACGGGCGTTGACCTGGACGGTGCGATGATCGCGACGCTGCTGGCGAACGGCGAGCTCGATGCCGGACGCGTCGCGCGAGCGGGCGAGCTGCCCTACCCCGACCGCTCCTTCGACGTCGTCCTCTACCGGCTCGTCCTGCATCACATCGCCTACCAGGGGCCGCTGTCGCCGGTCTTCTCCGAGGCAAAGCGGCTGCTGCGCCTAGGCGGCGCGCTCGTTGCCGTGGAGCCGGGCGCGTGGCATCCGGTCGGGGCCGGGCTCACGCTGGCGAACCGAGCCGGACTCGCCACATGGACGCACGGCACCCCCGACGACATCCCGTTGTCGCCGCGCGCGCTCGTCGCCGAGGCGCGCGCAGCCGGCCTCGCTCCGGAGCTCCACGGCCTGACCTACGGCTGGCGGCGCCTGCCCGCGCCCGTCCAGCGCGCCATTCACAGGCTGGATCCCCTTGGCTCGCGGCCGCGGACCGCGCCGTTTGCTCACACGCTCCTCCTAATTGCCCGCGCCTGAGCGATGACGAGCCGCTACGACGACGAGCTCTGGGAGCTGGTGCCGGACCGCCGCCGCGAGCCGCCTGCGCCGCTCGCCGAGTTCGTCGGCAGTCTGGGGCATAGCCGGAGCGCGCTCGACCTCGGTTGCGGCGACGGGAGTCTCAGTGCCCTCCTCGACGCCGAGGCGCTCACCGTGGCGGACGTGTCGCGGGTGGCGCTGGAGCGCGCGCAGCGCCGGCTTCCGGCGGCCCGCGCGGTGGAGCTCGAGCCCGACGCCCCGCTGCCTCTCGAGGACGGCGGCTTCGATCTCGTGCTGTGCGCCGAGACGATCGAGCACGTGCGTGACGTCCAGCTCTTCGTCTCGGAGATTAGGCGCGTCCTCACGCCGGGCGGACGGCTCGCAGTCACGACGCCCGCCGCGCGGCCGCTGATGCGCCCGCCGGACCCGCTCTCGCCGCACCTGCGCTCCTTTACGCCGCGCTCGCTGCGGCGGCTGCTCGACGAGCTCGGCTTCGAGATCCTGTCGCTGCAGCGGCGCTCGGGGACGCTCTTCGCGCTGGCGACGCGTTAGGGCTCCTGGCTCTGCTCGCTCTGCGCTTGCAGGGTCTCGAGCTCGCGCTGCCGTGCCCGCGCCTCGAGGAAGAGCGTCCGCGCCGAGTTCCAGAAAGGATCCAGGTACACGGCTCCCTGCAGCGTCTGGAGCGCCTCATCCGGGCGGTTCAGCGTGCCGAGCTGGAAGGCGGCCAGCCGGTACCAGGTGTGCGGGTCTCCGGGGAAGGAGAGCACGGCTTGCTCGAGGGTGTCGCGCGCTGCCGTCTCGTCGCCCGCCTGAGTTTGAATCGAGGCCCTGACGAGCAGTGGCTCGGCGGCGAGCGGGTTGATCTCCTCGGCGTCGCGCGTCTTCGCGATCGCCTCCGGGAAGCGCCCCTCGTCGGCGAGCTCGAGCGCGTCCCCCGTCGCGCGGTCGGAGGCCTCGGGCTGCCAGACCGCCCACGCGAGCACGAGGCCGGCGAGCGCCACGCCCACCGCTGCGACGATCCGCGTCGTGCTCGGTCGTGACCAGCGGCCGGGCGTCGCGGGCAGTGCTGCGCCCGGGCCGCGGCCCGCCACGTAGCCGGCCGCCACGAGCGCCAGAACCGCAGGGCCGGGGATGAACCAGGTCCAGTCGATCATCGACTGCACGCCGAACGCGATTGCCGCGGTCGACAACGCCACGAGGGCGATGCGATCCCTGTCCCAGTCGCGGCGCGGACTGGGCTCGTCCGATGGGAGCGCGTAGGGCAGTCGCCGCGGCAGTACCGCCGTCGTACGCAGGGCCGCGGCGAGCCAGGCGAACAGCAGGAGAAGTGTCAGAACGACGCCCGCGATGCCGAGATCGGCGAGCGTCTGGGGCAGGAACCCGTGTGCATGCGCGGTGACCGCGGCGTCGGTGCGGTGGCGCAGCCGCGCGACGGCGAACGCGCCGGCACCCACGCCTACGGCTGGGCGGTCCTCGAACACCCTGCCGGCTTCGCGCCAGTACTTGCCGCGCGTCGAGGATGACGCGAAGACCCGAGCCCCGCCCTCGTCGGGCGACACCTCCGTCTCGCTGGTGAGCCGGCTGACGCGGTCGTCGATGTTCCCGGAGAGAGCCACCGAGGTGAAGGCGACGAGCGGGACGAGGCACGCGAGCGCCACCGCAACGACGCCCGCCCGCCGGCGCGTCCGCATCGACACGAGACCCCGCTGCAGCCCCACGTTGATCGCGAAGCCGGTGGCCAGCAGCAAAACCGACATCAGGACCACGAGCAGCCCGAAGTCGTCCGCCACGGCCTCCTTGGCCTCGAGCGGCTGGAGGCTCTTGGAGAATGGGTCCTTGGACAGGGCCCAGGCGCCGACCGCGCAGGCAGCGAGCGCCGGGACGATGATCACCGGGAGGCTGCGCAGACGCAACGGCACGATCGTGAGCCAGAGCGCCGCCGCAACCACCGCGGCGGCCAGCGCCCCCCGCGACTGCGTCAGCAGGATGGCAAGCACGCACAGCCCGACCGCCGGGTAGGCAAGTGCGCGCCCCCACACGCTGCCGGTGCGCCGCGAGCCGAGCCACAGGGCGAGCGGGATCGCGATTGCGGCGACGGTGCCCACCGCGTTCCAATACTGAAAGGGCGCGCCAATGCGGTTCGAGAACTCGTTCTCCGCGAGCGTCCCGGGCCAGATGCGCGAGGCGAGCGAGTATGCGACCGGCAACAGCGCGCCCACGAGCACGCCGACGACCACGCCTGGGGCCGCGCGTGGCGCAAGCCGCGCCCCGGCGATGGCGGCCGCGAACACGACGAGGTAGGAGAGCGTCCGGCCCGCCTCGACGTAGCTCAGTTCGGGGACGACCGACCAGAGCACCGAGAACGACGTCAGCACGGCGAGCAGTGCGAACGCCACGAGGCTCGTGGCGCCATACAGCGGGCCGCGCCGGCCCCACAGCAGGGTGGCGGCGATCACGGCGACGCCGGCGAGCATCATCGCGACTTCGGTGATGCTGGTCCGGCTCAGCTCCGTCCCACCGGCAGCCCCGAAGGAGACCGCGGCGAGCGCGGCGCCGAGTATCAGCGCAAGCGCGTTACCTGCGTTTCGTGAAAGGGACACGCAGGGTCGGAATCTTGTTCAGCACCGGAACCCGTCCGAGCGCGGGGACACGCCCGCGCAGCGCGACGAGTCCCCCCGCCAGCGCCAGCAGGCCGATCGCGATGAGGGATATCAGCAGCGGCGTCGGCAGCTGGTTGGAGGCGGTCGAGATGTCGAAGAGCCCGTTGGTGCCAGGCTTGACCGACTCTTCGCCGACCTGAACGTTGGGAGCGCTGCCGCCGGAGCCCGACCCGGCGCCGGAGGTGATCGCCTCGAGGTCCTCGGCGTCCTGGGCGCGAGCGGCCGCCTCGCCCGGGTCGGCCGCGCCTGCGCCGCCCACCCCCTGACCGGGGCTCCCGCGGCCCTGACCCTTGTCGGAGCCGCCGGTGATGGCCGCGCCGATGATCTGCTTGCAGTCGCTGTACTCCGCGAGGTCGGTCGGCAGGTTGTCCCGCGCCTCCTGCAGTTCCGAGTTCGAGTAATTGCGGCTGAGGGCGCCGTCGTCAGCGCAATCGCTGATGACCTGCGCCGGGCTCGCAAATGCCGAGGATGGGGCGGCAATGGCCATCAGGGCGGCAGGCAGAAGCAGATGTCGTGCTACTCGGGTCACAGCAGATTCCCCCTGGAGTCCGGAGCCGTGGTCCGTAGGGCGCCGGCCGGAGAGGACCACGGGCCGGGCGAAAACAAGCTAGCAAGCGCCCACGCGGGATCCCCAATTGGCCGTTCAGCTGGCTTTCTTGCCCCGGGCGCGTGCATGCCTAAACGCTTGCGACCCGGCCAGTCCGGCAAAGTTGCGGCGTGCCACCGCGGGTCGCAATACTGCCGCCGGTCCCGGCGCCCTACCGCGAGCCCCTCTTTCGCGCGCTCGCGGACCGCGCCGTCGTGGAGCCCTGGGTGGTCTACCTCGCCGGCCGGCAGGAGGGTTGGGACCAGCCGCGCGAGTGGTTCGACAGGCGCGAGGGCTATCGCAGCGAGGTGCTGACGGGCTGGCAGTGGGCGCGAGCCGGACGCAGCCCGGTCACAGTGGCCCGCGGGCTCGGCACGGCCCTCGACCGCATCGACCCCGCCTGTGTGGTCAGCTGGGAGTACGGCCCGGCGACCTGGCGTGCGCTCGGATGGTGCAGGCGCCGCCGCAGGCCGCTCCTCATCTTCAGCGAGGTAACCCCGTGGACCGAGGCGGCGCTGTCCCGCTTGCAATCGTTCGTGCACCGACTGTTGGCTCCGCGCGTGGACGGCTTCATCGCGGCGAGCTCGCAGAGCGCCGAGCGGCTCGCCCGCCTGGGCGTGGACGGCGGAAGGGTGGACGTGGCCCTCCAGAGCGCGGACGTCGAGCCCCTGCTCGGGCTCGAGCACCGCGGGACCGGCGCCGGGCAGCCGCTGCGCGTGCTGGTGATGGGGAGGCTCGTGCCCGACAAGAATCTGCCCCTGCTCCTGGAAGCGTTCGCCGAGGCAGGCGTCGGCGGAGAGGCCGAGCTCGTGCTGCACGGCAGCGGGCCGCTGGAGGCGGAGCTGAAAGACCAGGCCGCCCGGCTTGGCCTGCGTGCCCACATCGGTGGGCCGGTGGCGCCCGGAGAACTGCCCGCCGTGTACGCCTCGGCCGACGTGCTCGCACTGGTCAGCACGTACGAGCCGTTCGGTGTGACGATGCGCGAGGGCGCGGCGGCCGCCCTGCCGCTTCTCTGCAGCGAGCGCGCGGGCGCCGCCGGCGATGTGGCCGTGAGGGATGAGAACGCGCTGCTCGTGAATCCCGACAGCCGGGCGGAGATCGTCGCGGCGCTACGCCGGCTCGTGCGCGAGCCGGATCTCCGCGAGCGGCTGGCCGCGGGCAGCCGCGCCGTCACCGAGCGCCATCCGCTCAGCGCGGACGCCGAGGCCTGGGAGCGCGCCATCCTGCGGGTCGCTCGCTAGCCGGCTAGCCGAGGAGCCGCGGGAGCAGCTCGCGTTCAACGGTCTCCTGGACCGCTTCGGGACGGAATGGCAGCAGCCGCTCGAGCGCCGCGGCGCGATAGGCGCGCACGCGCTCCTCGGGCAGCTGGAACGCCGCCCTGATTGCGGTCCCGAGCGCCCGGCCGTCCACGGCGTCGGCCACCAGCGCCGGCTCGCCGTCGAACCGCGCCGTCTCTAGGCCAGCGTTGACCGCGGCGAGCTGCTCGAGAAGGCCGTTGCCCACGAAGCGGAAGCGGCGCACCGCGATCGTGTTCGGGCGCAGACCCTCGATCTCGGGATTCGTCAGATAGAACGCGGCCGAGTAGTAGTCGACTGCACGGGACTTGAGGAGCGACAGGGATCGCCCCTCGAGCCTTACCTCCCACCGGTTGAGGAAGCGCGTGTCGTCATGAACCAGGCCGCCCACGGAGCCTGCAGGCACGTCGCCGAGCGCGTCCGAGAGAAGGAAACGCGCGCCCTCCAGCACCGCGATCGCATCCGTGCCGAGCTCCGGCGGATACGCCTTCTCGTCACCACCCTCTTCGGACGGGCGAGGATCTGGGTAGGGGTCGAGGGGCGTCGGACGACGACCTGTCGAAACGATCTCTTCGCGTGACATCAGCTTTTCCTCCCCCGTCCTCGGCCGTAGCTGCTCCGCGGCCATCGTTTCATACCCCGCCGTACATCACCGCGGCCGGCTCAGGCTGCTTCAGAGCGTCCTCCGCATCCGAGTTCCCTATTGGGCAGCGTGCAGCCCACGTGAGGCCTGGGTCAGATTCCTCTTGGCAATCGCAGCGCTCTCTTCGTTCCGCCTGCAGGGGCGAGGCCCGGTCCGACATCATCGGGGAACTTCGAACGACGGGGGGTGCGACCATGGAACGCGCAAAGTTGCTCCGGCTCGGCGGCTACGCCGCAGGGTGATCTTGATCGTCTTCGGGATCGCGACGATCGCGATCGGGATCGCCGGGAAGAACACGGTCGAGGACGAGCTGTCGCGGGAGAAGATCGTCGGCTCGCCGGACATGAGCCCGGAAGGAATCGCGCCCGGGATCGAGGAGGCGAAGCTGTCGGTGGACGCGCGCCAGACTGCGACGTCGCGGAGGAGCCGATCACGACGGGATCGGAGGCGCGCTGCTTCGGGCAGTACATGCGGATCCACGCGCTCGAGTCCTCCGCCGGGCTCACCTACGCCGAGATGGGCCGTTACGTCTCCGAATCCGATCCGAGCGATCCCGCCGGCACGAACGACGAGGCAGCTGCTGCGAAGGACGAGAGCGGCAAGCCGGTGTCGAACGCGCTCGCAACATCTGGGTGACCGAGACCGCGCTCTCGACCGCGCTCAACGTGTCCTACATGGCGACCGGCGTTGCGATCTTCGCCATCGTCGTCGGAGTCGCCCTGATCCTCGCCGGCGTCGGCTTCCTGCTCCTCGCAGTCGCCGTCTTCCGAGCAAGTCCGGAAGCAAGGCCGACGTAGCCGTCCACTCGGGCCTGATCCGGTGGTATCGCGACTCGGCGACCTCTGCGTTCAGTTCTCCTATTACTGCCCACGAGCACCGCGGTCTCCTGTCGCTGATCAGTGCGTAATCCTCAATGCGCAGAGCCACTCGTGACCTCCATCGATGGATCTAGGCGGCGGCGGTACCGCGCGCGCTGGTGTCGTCAGGGTGCCACCGTCGCCCACCACGTGGCGTCCGGACGGAAGGGGCGGCCGGCCGCCCCTGTGCGTCAGTGTCGAAGCGGTAGATGAGCCCGGCAGCAGGCTCGGCGCGGCGCTGTTCGTCGCTCCAGCCTTCGGTCGCCGTGGTGACGTAGAGCCGGTTCAGCTCGTTTTTCTGCGAACGCGCATGAGGCGCTCTGGTCCGCCGGAACCAACAGTTCCTCCTGCAGCACGCCATCCGGGGAATACCGTTCGACGCGCCCGCCGCCGTAGATGGCCACCCAGAGGTCGCCGGCGGCGTCCACGGTCATACCGTCCGGCGCGCCCACGTCGTCGGCCACGGAGACCAGGATCCGGCCGTCGACGATCGTGCCGCGTTCGGCGTCGAAAGCGAACGCGTAGATGACGCGCGGGCCGCTGTCCACCAAGTACATCGTGGCGCCGTCGAGGCTCCAGCCCAGGCCGTTGGAGATGGTCAGGCCGTCGAGGATCAGGGGTTGGCCGCCGTTTCGCTCGAGGCGGTAGAGCGCTCCGCCTCCGGGGCGGTGGTCGTCGGCCAGCGTGCCGGCCCAGAAACGACCCTGTGGATCGCAGGCGCCATCGTTCATCCGAGTCCCTGGCGGGGTGATCTCGGCGAGCGGGCGGAGTGAACCCTCCGGAGAGAGGTAGCCGAAGCCCTGCCCGGCGGCCAGCAACCAACCCTCGTGACCGTCCACCGGCGCAATCGCCCCGACGGTTCCGGGCAGCCGATAGTCGCGAACGAGTTGGAGAAAGCCGTCGTCGCCGCCCCGAGCGCGGTAGACGTGCCCAGCGAGGATGTCCACCCCGAGCAGTTCGCCTCTGCGGGCGTCCCACCGGAGACCTTCGCCGAGCAGGGACTGCTCGGTTGAACTGGCTACCGCCTTGCTCGTCACCACAAGCCTTTCGGCGAGGGCCAACGCCACCGTGTGTCTCTCGCAGTGCGAGCATGCCACGCGCAGCATGCGGCCGGCGCCGCGACCATGCAGTTCCTGCGACGTGCTTCATCTCACGGTCTATGCTGGCCCCGCGAGTCAGACGCTTCGTGAACGGGGTCTAGAGTGGCGTGCCGCTGGCGCCGTGGACCCGGAGGGACGGTGCAATCGAAGGCGCGGAGTCGGATCGAGCGAAGACATTCGACCGTGTGCGCACCGTGAGATGAAGGCGATCGCGGTTGTTCCCGGTCGTCCGGAGACCGCCGGCGTCATCGATGTGCCGGAACCGGCGGATTCGGACGGGTCGGTGCTGGTACGGACGCTGCTGATCGGGATCTGCGGCACCGACGCCGAGATCGCGGTCGACGGCTACGGCGTTCCGCCGCCCGGAGAGAAACGGCTCGTCCTGGGGCACGAGTCGCTGGGGGAGGTGCTTGAGGCCCCGGAGGACAGCGGTCTCG
>CAWGZM010000012.1:0-338878 GCA_963827065.1 uncultured Thermoleophilaceae bacterium
GAGGCAGGAATCGCCTGGGCGCGCGAGTCGTTCGACGCGCTGTCCCCGTACATGGCGGATCGCTCCTATACGAACTACCTGTCGGCCGACGCGCACGACCGCGTCCGCCAAGCCTACGGGCCCAACTACGAGCGGCTCCTCGAGCTCAAGCGGCGCTACGACCCCGACAACCTGTTCAGACTCAACCAGAACTTCGATCCGAACGCACGAGCCTGACCGGGCCCTCGCCGAAGACAACGTTCATGCTGCTGCAGTGCTGGGGCCGGGGCGGGATGACCAACAGGATCGATGTCGTGATCGTTGGCGCCGGTCAGGCCGGGCTCGCGGTCAGCCGCGAGCTCACGCACGCGGGCGTCGCCCACGTCGTGCTCGAGAGGGGCCGGGTCGGGCAGAGCTGGCGAGGGCGCTGGGACAGCTTCTGTCTGGTCACTCCGAACTGGTTCCTCCAGCTCCCCGGCCATCCCTACGACGGCGACGACCCCGACGGCTTCATGCCCCGCGATGAGGTCGTGCCGTACCTCGAGCGCTACGCGGCAGGGTTCGAAGCGCCGGTGCGGGAAGGCATCGAGGTAACCTCGCTGCGGCCGGGGCCCGACGGCGGTTTCCTCCTGGAGACCTCGGCCGGAGAGATCGCGGCGCGGACGGTGGTCCTCAGCACCGGCGCCTACCAGCGGCCCCACCGACCGGCCGGCGCGTCCACGCTGCCCGCCGACCTGCTTCAGATCGACGTCGAGGACTACCGCAACCCGGCGGAGCTCCCAGCCGGCCCGGTGCTGGTCGTCGGCAGCGGCCAGTCCGGCTGCCAGATCGCCGAGGAGCTCCACGAGGCCGGCCGTGACGTGTTCCTGGCCTGTGGGCGGGCTCCGTGGTTCCCCCGCAGACTGGGCGACCGAGACCTCTCTTGGTGGGCGCTCGAGACGGGTTTCCTCGACGCGCCGCTCAGCTCGTTGCCAAGCCCGGCCGCTCGGCTCGCCGCCAACGTGCAGGCGACGGGGGCCGGCGGCGGCCACGACCTCCACTACCGGACGCTGCGGAAGATGGGCGTCACCCTGCTCGGTCACTTCCTCGGCGCCGACGGCCGCCACGCCCGCTTCGCGCCGGACCTCGGCGAGAGCGTCGCCTGGGGCGATGAGCGGAATGCGCAGCTCATGGATCTGGTCCGAAAGCTGGTCGCCGAACGCGGCCTGCCGCTGCCGGAGATCCCCGAGCCGGAGCCGTTCAACGGCGAAGCGCCCGAGGAGCTGAACCTGAGCGGCTTCGGTGCGGTCGTATTCGCGGGTGGCTTTCGGCCCGACTACGAGTCCTGGGTCCGCTTCCCGGGCGCGTTCGACGAGCTCGGCTTCCCGGTCCACGAGGAAGGGGCCAGCACGGTCGCCCCGGGGCTCTACTTCGTCGGCGTCCACTTCCTCCGCAAGCGCAAGTCATCGCTCTTGAACGGGGTAGGCGAAGACGCCGCCATCGTCGCCCGCCAGATCGCCACGCGACAAGTCCAACCAGCCACGTGAGCTTGCCAACCGCTGCAGGCTCGCCGGTGGGGATCGATCAACGACGCGCGATCCGGCAGCGGCGAGTGCCTCGCTGTTGCTCTGCCGGATGAGCGGTCGTCCGCGCGAGCGTCGGCCAGGCACCCGCAAAGGACGACCAACGCGAGCCGCCGCGGACGCGGAGCCGCTCCCGAAAGCGCGCGCAAAGCGACAGCGCAGGCGATGATGGCGAAGGAGCGCCACCTGCTGGTCATCGCCGAGCGCTCGGGGCAGCCGCTCGATGGGCTCGCCGAAACGGCCGCGAAGCTGCCGGAAGGCCGCGCATACTTCGGGTCCGGTAGACAACCGAAGCGGCGGGCCGACGACGTCCACCAGGCGTCGACAATTCGGCAAACTCCCGGCGATCCCCGCACACGCCCTCGGCCAGCAACTCGCGTGATTTGCAGGAAACCTCTGTTCTAGCGTGGCCGCGCTGCGCCGCCGTTCGCAGCATGCGCACGGCTCGTAATCGTGAGGTCGATGGTTCGAATCCATCCGGAGCTATCTCCGTCGCTTGCAGGGCTTTCGTGGTCTCGCGGCTCGTCTGCCAGCAGTTCCAGCTGCACTCCGTGGTCTACCTGTGGCCTACGCAGCCGGCGCACGACCTGGATCTGGGCCTCGGCAGAAAGCGCAGGAAGGCCCTTGAACTCGCGCATTAAAGCCTGCCTAGTAGCGATCGCCGGCCTGGCCTACCCGCGCACGCGGCAACTCGCCGCGCTCGCCGGGGTCGTGTTTTCAGCTGTCGCGCTTGCCAGCCTCGTCGTCAGCTACGGACAAGGGCTGTTCGGCTGGCAGGAGTTCGGCTTCCGCACAGCCATCGCCCTCGCCGTGATCGCGGAAGCCGGCGCAGAGATCCTGCTGTCGGTGGCACTCACGCTCTGGATCGCGCAACTCCAAGCGGAGTAACCCACACGCTCGGCGAGCCGCATCCACGCGAGCGCCTCATGACTAGTCCACCGCGGGGCCACCGGCGGGTGCACGACTCATAATCCTAGGGTCCCTGGTTCGAATCCAGGCGGAGCTATCCAGGCGGTAGGCATCGACGTCCAAAGAGCGCCGACGTGCGTGATTCCACGGCCCGCCTGCGTGCGCTGTCGGGGTCGGCGCGGTGGTGCAGTGGGTGCGATCGACGGAGACCCTGCGTGGGGGCCCCAGTACCCGGCGTGCGATGCCGTTGGCCGAGCCCGGGAACCTCTTAAGCCCGCAAATTGCGAGGGCTGCCCGAATCCCTTAAGCCCGCAAATTGCGAGATTTCTAGGTGCGACGTATTGCGTAACTGGCGTAAATGGCCAGCGCGAACTTGCGTTTCGAGTTTACGTTGAGCAAGGGACGTCGGTCCCCTAGGACTACGGCGGCGAGGGTGCATTCGAGCGAGGACAGTTCTACGAGCGACAGTGGCATGGGCCGCGGCAGTCGCATGCCGCTGGTTGCCGTGATCACCGCTGTGTACTGCTTGTTGCTGGTTGCACCCGCCTCGGCGCAGGTGGCCGCCGAACCCACGGCCGCCGAACCCACGGCCGCCGAACCCACGGCCGCCGAGCCACGGCCGCCGAGCCCACGGCCGCCGAGCCCACGGCCGCCGAGCCCACGGCCGCCGAGCCCACGGCCGCCGAGCCCGGCCCCCCGCCAGCCGTCGAGCCCGGCCCCCCGCCAGCCGTCGAGCCCGGCCCCCCGCCAGCCGTCGAGCCCGGCCCCCCGCCAGCCGTCGAGCCCGGCGCCCCGCCAACCGTCGAGCCCGGCGCCCCGCCAACGCCGTCGAGCCCGGCCCCCCGCCAACCGCCGAGCCCGGCCCCCCGCCAACCGCCGAGCCCGGCCCCCCGCCAACCGTCGAGCCCGGCCCCCCGCCAACCGTCGAGCCCGGCCCCCCGCCAACCGTCGAGCCCGGCCCCCCGCCAACCGTCGAGCCCGGCCCCCCGCCAACCGTCGAGCCCGGCCCCCCGACGACCGTCGAGCCCGGCCCCCCGCCAACCGTCGAGCCCGGCCCCCCGCCAACCGTCGAGCCCGGCCCCCCGCCAACCGTCGAGCCCGGCCCCCCGCCAACCGTCGAGCCCGGCCCCCCGCCAACCGTCGAGCCCGGCCCCCCGCCAACCGTCGAGCCCGGCCCCCCGCCAACCGTCGAGCCCGGCCCCCCGCCAGCCGCCGAGCCCGGCCCCCCGCCAGCCGCCGAGCCCGGCCCCCCGCCAGCCGCCGAGCCCGGCCCCCCGCCAGCCGCCGAGCCCGGCCCCCCGCCAGCCGCCGAGCCCGCACCGGCCTCGACACCGAAGCCAACGCCCGCGCCCGTCGCCGAACCCGCACCGGCCTCGACACCGAAGCCAACGCCCGCGCCCGTCGCCGAACCCGCACCGGCCTCGACACCGAAGCCAACGCCCGCGCCCGTCGCCG
The DNA here is from genome assembly GCA_963827065.1 of uncultured Thermoleophilaceae bacterium. GTDB lineage: Bacteria > Actinomycetota > Thermoleophilia > Solirubrobacterales > Thermoleophilaceae > JACVRW01. The sequence goes on from CAWGZM010000012.1 coordinate 3,906, forward strand.
AACCCGCACCGGCCTCGACACCGAAGCCAACGCCCCCGCCGGTCGCCGAGCCTGCACCCGCGCCGGTCTCCAAGCCCGCGCCGGCGCCCACCGCTGCGCCGACGCCGGAGCATGTCCTGCTCCCCGAGGCCGCATTGGGGGCGACAACGGAGTCGGCCCGGTCGGGCCGAGCGCCCGGAGTCGGAACTGAGCACGCCTGCGGGCGGGCACCGCGAGCCAGTTGGCAGCACCCCGGCCCTTCCTGACACGCCAGCAGAGCAGGCGGCCTTCCGCGAGGCGCTCAGTCTGATGGATGAGCCTCTCGGGGTGCAAGCCGTGATGGCCATCCTGGCGGCGGACGGCCGTGGGCCGGCCTCTGCCGGGTCTAGCTCGCGGCCCGATTCCGACCCGGCCCCGGCCGAGCCATCTCCGGCTCCGTCTCCGGAGCCACTACCGCTGACAGGCGGCGCGGCTTCCGGAGCAGCGGGTGCCGCCTCCTCCGGCGGCGGATTTGCCCTCTACGCGCTTCTGTTGGTCGCTGCCGTGTTCGGCGCCGGACTCTGGAGCCGCTTGCAACTGGTTCCGCTTCGCTGGCGTTCGGTGACGATCGTCGCTCTGAACGAACGACCCGGCTGACGCCTTCCAGGCCAGTCAGTCCTACCCGCGTGCCGTAGGCGCGCGGGTGCACCGTTCGATTCAGGAGTAGGACGATGACAAGAAGACGTTGCGTGGGTGTCACGCGAGCAGTGGCGGCGAGCATCACGGCTTGCCTTGCCCTGCTCTGCATGCCGACCCTGAGCATGGCGGCCGCTCCGAGCGACTCCCGCGCGGAACACACAGATCGCTCGAGCGCACAGCTGGCCCGCGGATCCGGCTACGGACAGCCGCGGGGCGAGCCGCGCGTGCGAGCGCTGCAGCGCAAACTGCGGGCGGCGGGTCACCTACCGGGACCCGTTGACGGCCTCTACGGGCCGCTCACGGAGGCGGCGGTTGAGCATCTCCAGCATGACAGCGGACTGTCGGTCGACGGAATCGTCGGACCGCAGACCCGTCGCGTGATGAACGCCGAAGCGCCGCCGCTGGCCCCCGGAGCGGGGTACGGTCAGCCCGGAGGCTCACCGCAGGTGGGTGACGTCCAAAGACGGCTGCGTGCTCTAGGCCAACGGCCGGGACCTGTTGACGGCCGGTACGGCCCCCGCACGCAGGCTGCGATCGCGCGCTTCCAGCGCGAGGCCGGACAACGCCCCAGCGGCGAGCTGTCGCCTGTGACGGCGGCTGCCCTGGCCCGTACCGACCCCGACCAGCCGTCCAATTGGGCCAGCGACCGGCGCGGCGGAAACAAGCCTGGCCAGCAGGCCCAACGTCCGGCGAGCCGGGCGGCGGCCTCCGGCGCGGATGACCAGCCGCGTCGAGCTGACGTCAGCACGCCGGCCGGAGGACCCGACGAGAGCAGGACACGAGCCCCGACGGCTGCCGACGATCACGCCGAGGACACGGATGGAGCAGGGTCGAGCGCGCCCGTCGTGTCGGTGGTACTGGTGCTCGCCCTAGCGGCATTTGGCGGCACGCTCGCGTGCTGGCTCATAGCGACGCGTCGCAGGCCGGGGCCGAGCGGCGTGATGGTCGGCCGCGTGAAGCCCGCCCCCATGCCGGATGGCGGCAGGACCGCGGCTGAGGCGACCACCGGGTCACCGGTGCCGTCCAGCGCGAGCCGGGGCGTGCACCGCAACAGCACCGCTGCCCTGGGCTATGCGAGCGTACTCGAGGCCGAGGCGCTGGACGGGCAAGAGCTGAAGAACCAGATCACCGCGATCGATACGGCGTGCTCTCAGCGTGGCTTGGTGCTGGACGAGGTCATCAGCGACATCGAGCTGGACAACGGCAACGGACCACTACGCCCGGGCCTGCAGTCCGCCCTCCAGCGACTCCAAGCCGGGGACGCCTCATGCCTGGTCGTGGCGGACTTGGCACGGCTAAGCCGCTCATCCCCGGGCGACATCGTCGAGTGGCTTCTGCGCCGGGACACCCGCCTCGTAGCAGTCGGCGATGGACTCGACACGGGCACGACGCGCGGGGAGGCCGCCTACCGGCTGCGGCGTCAGCGGGCTGCCTGGCGACGACGACGCCTGTCGCTCTATGCCCTCGACGGGCGAGAGCGTTTCTCGCGTCGGACGCGCCCGCCCGATGCCGTGCTCGAGCAGCGACCGACCGAGACGGCGAACGGCGACTGCTCGCCGCCGAGGCTCCAGCGATGAAGCAGCGCACGGCGGCCAACCGGATGAACCGAAGCGGGGACCGATCCGGCGCCACCCCCGCCAAAACATGGGCACCACCACCGGCAGGGTCCGAGGTGAAGCGAGACGACGATGACCGTAACGGACGGTCTCGCCGACGGTTTCGCCGCCGCGTACCGCAACCCCACCCCCTGATTTCGGTCGGCAGTGCTTCGAGCCTGCGGGGGGACGCGCTGGGCCCACCCGGACGGAATTGGGAAGGCACTCGGATCTCAACTGCCGTCAAGCGCCTGATCGAGATCATCGTCGCCGCGATGGTCCTGCTCCTCTTGGCACCGCTCGTAGGGCTGCTCGCGCTGGCCATCGTGCTCGAGTCACCCGGCGGCGTGTTCTACCGTGCGGAGCGCGTCGGATTCCGCGGGAAGCCGCTGCGCATGCTCAAGTTCCGCAAGATGCACCGGGAAGCTGTGGGCGGGCCGCTAACGGCCCACGGCGACGGGCGTCTCACGCGCGTCGGCGCCGTGCTCACCCGCACGCGGCTGGATGAGCTGCCGCAGTTCTGGCACGTCCTCCGCGGGGAGATGAGCCTGGTTGGCCCCCGTCCGGAGGACCCGCGCTTCGTGCGCTGCCGCTCGGACGACTTCGCGGACATCCTGAAGGTGCGCCCGGGCATCTCCGGCTTCTCGCAGCTCGCCTTCGCCGACGAGCCTCGGATCCTGAACCGAGACGATCCGGTTCGGGACTACGTTCACCGCATCCTTCCACAGAAGTGCGCGTTGGACCGCCTGTACGTCTGCCGAGCGACGCTGGGGACGGATGCGCGAATCGCCTTCTGGACCGTGGTGGCCGTGCTGCTGCGCCAACCGGTGGCCGTGCACCGCGGCACGGGCGCGATGTCGTTGCGTCGGAGACGTTCCGGGACCTCGCCAGTCTGGATGGACCTGGGCGAGCGTAGGGAGGTGGTGGCCGACCACGGTCCGTCATGATCGCGGCGACGACTTGATCCTGCTGCGAGCGACCTATGCCGTTCCGCCTGTAACGCGGTTCTCCTCGTCGGCTGAAGGCACGGAGCAGCAATCCACTCAGTCGGGCGGTCGTCGATCCGTGGATTTTCCAGTTGCAGCGCAGTCCCGGACTCGGCAGCGCCCGGCCGACGGCCTTTCGCGGGTCCACCTCCAAAACGGCGCCCATGCGCGGCGAAGCGGGACGCGACCTCCAGCCGGCACCCCTCCTCCCTGCTCCACGCCCGGCGGGTGCGTACACGGCGGCACCGACCACGGCCCCAACGCCGGCCCCGACCCCGTCGATCGCATCGCCCAGCACCGCGCCACCCGCAGCGCCCAGCGCTACGCCCCAGACCGCCGCGTCGCGGAACTGGCCGGAACGGCTCCGCCTGCGTCGGTCCGGATCGACCATGCCGGGGGAGTATCGCCGCATCCTGAGCGCCGTCTGTCGATCTCGTAGGATCGGCGCTATGGAGGAAAGAGACCTGGCCGTCACCCTGGCGCGCGGACGGATCGCCTTCGGTGTCGTGTCGCTCCTTGCGCCCGGCCTCGTGGCGCGCACGATGACCGGCGGTGGCCGCTCCGAGGGCGGGACGCGCCTCTTCGTACGCATGATCGGCGCCCGGGACCTCGGAGTCGGCCTCGGGCTCCAGGTCGCCCTGGACCGGGACGTCCCCACGCGCGGCTGGCTCGAAGCGTCAGCCGTGATCGATGGCATCGACGCGGCCGCATGCCTGCTCGCCCGCCATCACCTGCGCCCGGGCGTCTTCCCCGGGACCCTTGGCCTGGCAGCTACCGGAACGCTGTTCAGCGTCTGGCTGGCACGGCAACTCGACCCCGCACCCCCCGCGCCGTCAAAGCATCCGAACTAATGAGCGCACCACAGGGCCTCGCGAGGGCAAGGAAGCCCTCCGGAGGTTCGGGGCCGCCATCGCCGCAGTGCGCCAGGCCCATTCGGGAGAGGAAGTCGATGTCCACCCGCCCGACGCGTCCGCTGCCGAACTCGATGTAGCCGATTCGCAGGTTGTTGTTGGTCTCACCTATTGGCTCCCAGTCCCCGCCGACCGCGCGGCCGCGAATACTCTTGAGACGATTCTTGACCGCCCACCCCGAGCGCTGTCTGAGTTCCTCGCCGATCACCACGGTGCCTTCGACTAGACGCGGCGTGCTTCGGCGGCGACCGTTCGCCTCAGCATGCGTTCGCGTCTGACGTCACTCAGCGTTCCCGGCACGAGGGCCGATCGGCACGAGAAAGCGCTGGGCCTCCCGTGCGACGAGGTAGTGCTCGACCTCGAGGATGCGGTGGCACCCGAGCACAAGGACGAGGCGCGCGCGACGGTCATCCGGACGCTCGCCGATCCCGCCTGGGCCCGCCGGACGGTGGCGGTGCGCGTCAACGCGGGCAGCCAGGCGGACCTGGAGGCGGTGGCTGGAGCCGCCGGCCCCGAGGGACTGACCGTGGTGCTGCCAATGGTCGAGCGACCCGAGCAGGTTGCGGCAGCAGCTGAGCGCTTGAACGGCACGGGGATCGGCCTTCAGGCACTGATCGAAACGCCTGCCGGCTCCGTCGCCGCACACGAGATCGCGGTCGCGGATGCGTCACTGGTCGCGCTCCTGATCGGGTACGCCGATCTGGGTGCCGAACTCGGTCGCCGCGGCGCCGAGCGCGATCCGAGGCGCTGGCTGGTGCACCAGGAAAGGGTTTTGGGAGCGGCACGGATCGCGGGGCTGCAGGCACTCGATGGCCCGTTTCTCGATATCGCCGACGAGGCGGGCTTGCGGGCGTCCGCGCGGGCCGCCCGGGACCTTGGCTTCGATGGCAAGTGGGCGATTCACCCGCGACAGCTCGAGCTGATCGCCAGCGTCTTGAGGCCCACGGCAGCCGAGCGAGCCGAGGCCGTTGCCGTCGAACGCGCGCTTTCCGAGCGCCAGGGCGTCGTGGTCCTCGGCGGAAGGATGATCGACGAGGCTCACCGGCGCCAAGCCCTGCGGATCCTCGCCCTCGGGTCGGAAGCCGCCGCGCCGACACACAAACGCAAGACCGTGGTGCGACGTGATGCACGGTCGCGCACGGTGGCGGCACCGTACGCCGATGAGCTGCAGATCGGACAGGTATTCGACGCACCGGGACTTACGCTCGACGCGGGCCTCGCGACGCTGCACCGCGCGGCATGCGGGGATCGGCTGGCGCTCGCGCTGGACGCCGACCTGGCGGACCGTGTGACCGGCGCCCCTCATGTGCTGGCCCATCCGGCCATGGTCGCCGACGTCATCATCGGCCAGTCCACGGAGCCGAGCGGACGAGTGCTCGGCAACCTGTTCTACCGGGGAATGGCACTCGCTCCGGTGCGGCTCGGCACCACGTTGCGCACCCGCACCGAGGTCGTCGCCATCGAACCGACACGCGACGGCGCGCGCGCGAAGGTGACGCTGCGTGCCACCACCACGGATGCCGCCGGGAATCTGATCGCGTCCTACCTGCGCTGCCCCCTGCTGCCCGCACAGGAAACTGTTCAGCCATCGGGAACGGTGCCCGACGCGCCGCTCGACTTCACCGTGCCGGACTGGGACCTGGACGCACATCCACAGGGGGAGCCGCTTGTCGCCGGGGATCGCTTCGACGTGGAAAGCCACGAGACCGTCACGCTGGCGCCGGAGCTGGCACGAGTGACCCTGAACCTCGCCATGACGCATACGGATGCGCAGGCCAGCGCCCACGGCCGCAGGCTGGTGTACGGCGGCCACGCGATCGGCATCGCGCTCGCGCATGCCTGTCGCGCTCTGCCGGGGCTGGTGACCGTGCTCGCCTGGCGGTCCTGTGATCACCTAGGTCCCGTGTTCGAGGAGGATCGACTCACGTCGCGCATCGAGGTACTGGCGGTCGAGGGACCGATCGTCGATCTTCAGATCGTCGTGTCGAACGCAGATGGCGACGTGCTCGACTGGCGGCCCGCCGTGCTCTACGCCGCATGACCGCCGGCATCCTCAACGACCTGACCGTGATCGAGGGCTCCGCCTTCGTCGCCGCGCCGCTCGGCGGGATGACGCTCGCCCAGCTGGGCGCAGACGTGATCCGCTTCGACCAGATCGGCGGCGGCCTGGATCGTGATCGCTGGCCGCTGGCCGCGGGCGGACAAAGCCTCTTCTGGGCAGGGCTGAACAAAGGGAAGCGCTCGATCGAGATAGACCTGCGCTCCGATGAAGGACGGGAGCTCGTCGGAGCGCTCGTCGCCGCCGCAGGCGCGCTGCTTACGAACTTTCCGGCTCGTGGCTGGCTGGCCTACGACACGCTTCGAGCACGCCGGGACGACCTCGTGATGGTCGCGCTGACCGGCAACCCGGACGGAACGAGCGAGGTGGACTACACCGTCAACCCCGCCACGGGATTTCCGTTCGCCACGGGTCCGCGCGACTTCGCCGGCCCGCTCAACAGCGTCCTGCCGGCTTGGGACGCGGTCATGGGTGGCCTTGCTGCGACCGGGCTTCTCGCGGCCGATCGCCAGCGAGTCCGGACCGGCGAGGGCGAGCTGATAACGCTCGCGCTGTCTGACGTCGCCTTCGCGATGGTCGGCCACCTCGGTCGCGTCGCCGAGGCGGAACTGGGCGGTCGTGACATGCGCCGCGACGGCAACTACCTCTACGGCGCCTTCGGACATGACTTCGAGACCGCCGACGGCCGACGAGTGATGGTCGTGGCACTCACACCGCGGCAATGGAAGGCGCTACTCGACGCCACCGGCTTGAGCGACCGGATGGCCAAGATCGCCGAGGCGACCGGATTCGACCTGGACACCGAGACCGGCCGCTTCGAGGCGCGCGATTTCATCGCGGCCGTCCTGCGTCCCTGGTTCGGCGAACGCAGCCTGTCCGCGATCCGCAAGTGCTTCGCCGGCACCACCGTCTCCTGGGGCCCCTATCAGACCTTCACGCAGTTGGTCGAGGAAGACCCGCGGATCACGACTGACAACCCGATCTGGGAGCGAATCGAGCACCCAGAGGTCGGGACCTACCGGATGCCGGGCTCGCCGCTCAGCTTCAGCAATGCCGAACGCGTGCCGGTCCGCCGCGCTCCCCTCCTCGGAGAGCACACGGAAGCGATCCTCAGCGAACTCGCGGGCCTGAGCACGCTCGAGATCGGGCGCTTACACGATGCGAGAATCGTCCGCTGTGGCTGAACGAGAAGGGGGTGTGATCCATTGGAGGGCTACCGGGGTCCATGCAGGCTTTCCCGTGATCTCGGCGTGCCGGTGAGAGGTGGTGGATGACGGCGGCACAGGCGCGCACCCGCGGCCGCGAGTTCTTTGACCAGCGCGCCTGGGGCGATGCCTTTGCCGAACTCTCGGCCGCAGACCGGGAGGTCCCGCTCGAGCCGGAGGACGTCGGGCGCCTGGCTACCGCGGCGTACCTCCTCGGCCGGGATGAGGACAGCGTCGAGCTGTGGGAGCGGGCGCATCAGGAGCAGCTGAGCGCGGGTGACGTCGCGGCGGCCGCCCGATACGCGGGCTGGCTCGTCTTCGTCCTCCTCAATGGCGGCGAATTTGCACGTGCCGGCGGCTGGCTCGCGCGTGCACGCCGGTTGCTGGACGATGGCGAGCACGACGACTGCGCGGAGCAGGGGCATCTTCTCGTGCCTCTGGCCCTGCAGCGCGCAGTCGCGGGCGACTGGGAGAGCGCCCACACGATCTCCAGTCAGGCGGCGGAGATCGGTGAACGGTTCGAGGACGTCGATCTGGTTGCGCTTGCCCGCAACGTTCAAGCCCGCGCGCTGATCGCGCAGGGAAGGACGGTCGAGGGAATGACCCTGCTCGACGAGGTCATGGTCGCGGTGACGGCGGACGAGGTGTCCGAGATGGTCGCCGGCTCCCTCTACTGCAGCGTGATCGAGGCGTGCCAAGAGGTTTTCGACCTTGGCCGCGCACAGGAGTGGACGGCGGCGCTGACCCGCTGGTGTGACTCGCAGCCGGATCTCGTCCCGTTCAGCGGTCATTGCCTCGTTCATCGCGCCGAGATCATGCAGCTGCATGGGGCATGGACGGACGCCCTCGACGCTGCGCAGCGAGCGGGTGAGCGGCTGCTCTCGCGTTCTCAGCCGGCCGTGGGTGCAGCCTTCTACGAGCAGGCCGAGCTACACCGGCTCCGGGGGGAATTCGCGCAGGCCGACGAGGCCTACCGCCAGGCCAGTCTGTGGGGACGAGAGCCACAGCCCGGTCTGGCGCAGTTGTGGCTGGCGCAGGGACAGGCCGATGCCGCTCATACGGCGATCCGTCGCGTGGTCGACGAGGCGCAGGACCGCGTGACGCGGTCGCGGTTGCTTCCCGCGGCCGTCGAGGTCATGGCTGCGGCAGGTGACGTGCAAGCGGCGCGTGCGGCCGCCGACGAGCTGTCGAAGATCGCGGGCGAGCTCGATGCGCCGCTGCTGCGCGCGCTGGCCGCCCACGCCGAGGGAGCGGTCCTCATGCTCGAGGGCGACGCGCGAGCCGCGCTCGGCGCGCTGCGCCCCGCGTGGGCGGCGTGGCAGGAGCTCGACGTGCCCTATGAAGCCGCGCGCATCCGGGTCCTGATCGGACTCGCATGCCGCGAGCTCGGGGATCAGGACAGCGCCGAGATGGAGTTCGACGCCGCGCGCCGGGTCTTCCAAGAGCTAGGGGCGAGTACCGACCTCGCGCGGGCGCAGGGGTTGTCCCAGTACGTCGCGGAGCCGACGGGCGGCCTGACCGCGCGCGAGCTGCAGGTGCTGCGCCTGGTGGCGACCGGCAAGACGAACCGGTTGATCGCGGCTGACCTGTTTCTGAGCGAGAAGACCGTGGCCCGGCACGTGAGCAACATCTTCAGCAAGCTGGGCGTGTCGAGCCGGGCGGCCGCGACCGCCTACGCCTACGAGCACGACCTCGTCTAGGCGCCTGCACAGAACTACCCAATGCCGCAGGGCCCGCGATTTGGGTGTTTTGCCCGAAGCGGCCATCGCGCCCTCTCCGTAGCGTCGGAGCCATGAGCAAGGCACCGATGACCGACCACCCCCGCCCCACGATCTACGAGATCGCGGAGGCGCTCGCGCCGGGCTGGGAGCGCTGGCGAGCCCGCATCGAGGAGATCACCGCTCCGGTGCGCGAGTGGATGATCAAGGAGCTCGCACCGGTGCCCGGCGACACCGTGCTCGAGCTGGCGGCCGGCGCCGGCGATACGGGCTTCGAGGCGGCCGCGGCCGCCGGCGAGCGCGGACGGCTGATCTCGACCGACTTCTCCCCCGCGATGGTGGAGGTGGCACGCCGCCGGGGCGCCGAGCTCGGGCTGGCGAACGTCGACTACCGAGTGATGGACGCCGAGCAGATCGAGCTCAGCGCCGATTCGGTCGACGGCGTGCTCTGTCGTTTCGGGTACATGCTGATGCCCGATCCCGCCGCTGCGCTCGCCGAGACGCGTCGCGTGCTGCGCCCGGGCGGGCGCCTCGCGCTCTCGGTCTGGAGCGCGCCCGAGCGCAACCCGTGGGTGACAATCGGCTTCCGGCTGCTGGCGGAGCGGGGCCACTTGCCGCCACCCGAGCCCGGCGCTCCCAGTCCATTCGCGCTGGCGAGCGAGGAGCACACACGGGCGCTGCTGGAGGCCGCCGGCTTTACGACCGTGCGCACGGAGGAAGTTCCGCTTTGGTTCAGCTTCCGTGACATCGACGACTACACGACCTATGTGACTGACACAGGCGGCCCTGCCGCGCTGGTGCTGCGCGGATTGCCGGAGGAGGAACGCGAGATCCTCAAGGCGAAGCTCCGGGTCGCGTTCGCTCGCTTCGGCGCCGGCGGAGGCTACGAGCTACCGGGCGTCGCGCTCACTGCCGTCGCGCGCTGAGCGGGCCGGCGAACGCCGTGAATCCAACACCGTGAGCGTCGCCTACAAGGTCCTCTACGGGCTCGGCGTCACCCCGTGGGAGCAGGTGGCCAGGCTGCCTCACGTGACCGAGCGCATCTCCGCGCTGTTCGCCCGTCAGGAGGCGGGACGGAAACCGCCGTACGGGCCGGTGCTGGACCTCGGCTGCGGCAGTGGAATCTGGGCCGTAATGCTGGCGACGCGCGGCTGGCAGGTCACGGGCATCGACTTCGTCCCCAAGGCGCTGCGCCGTGCGCGAGAGCGGGCGCGCGCGGCCGAGGTCGAGCTGCGACTCGTCGAGGGCGACGTGACACGGCTCCGCTCGACCGGCGTCGCGTCGGGCTTCCCCTTCCTCCTGGACTTCGGCCTGTTCCACGACGAGCTGACGGATGAGCAGCGCGCGGCGATGGGTCGAGAGGTGAGCGAGGTCGCCGCACCCGGCGCCACGCTGCTGATGCTGGCATGGGCGCCCGGGCGGCGGGGGCCGCTGCCACGGGGGGCGAGCCGCTCCGACATCGAAGCTGCTTACCCCGCGTGGAAGGTGATCGACGAGGACGCGATCGACCCCTCCGGCGCGCCCCTCTATCGATATGTGAAGAAGGCGGACCCGCGCTGCTACTGGCTTCGTCGCGAATGACGTGCCGTTCGAGTGAGACCAGGTTAAGACCAGTCCGGTACTGCGCGACGGGCTGCCGGTCTGCGGCTTCTACCGGCTGCCTTGGAAGGCCGGAACGCTCGCCAAGACGACGCAGGGCAACAACGCGGATCCGACCCACTCCGGCGGCCAGCAGTTCGCGTTCGACTTCAGGATGGGGCTGTTCACGATCGGCCGCGCGACCCGCGGCGGCCTCGTCACGCTCGTGGTCGAGAACCGCACCAAGACGTCCAATCCGCTGAACGTCAAGTCGGGGCTCGAGGAGTGGCTGCCGGGCAACCTACTGCTGATCCGCCATCAAGACGGCTCCACGTCGTTCTACACGCACATGCATAAGGACGGCGTCGTCCCGCAGGAGGGCGACTACGTCGAACGTGGCGACGTGATCATCGTGGTGGGCAACACGGGCAACTCGTCCGGCGCCCACCTGCACTACCACGTGACCAGCACAGGCGATACGGAGGATGACTCCTACGGTGGCAGCATGCCGATCCAGTTCGAGCGCCTCGGTGCCGGCGGGCTCTTCTGTGACGTTCCGAAGAAGGGCAACTGGTACATGTCCACCAACGGGTGAGCAGGCTTCAGCGCGGAGGTGGCGGATGCGAACCGAGCGCCCGCCGCGACCCTCGGGACGCACCACCTGGAGCTGAGTTGGCTCGGCCACGACGCCATCGTCCCCGACAGAGCCGACGGAGCCGAGGTGGCCGCGAGGTGCTCCGCGAACCGTCGTCTACGCTCGCGGCGTGACCGGCGCCCGAAGCTTTGCGCTGTCCGCCGTCGCCGTGGTCGCCGCCGCGACCGCCGCCGCCGCGGCCGGACCTGAGCGGCCGGCGCCCGCCGGCGAGCATCAGGCCGTCGAGAAGACCGTGCGGGCCGCGGTGTATGCCGCTGTGAGGCATGACAACTACCGGCGTGCGTGCCGGTTTGCGACGGCTCGCGGCAGGCAACGCCTCATCGACGGGGTCAACTCCGGGTCAGGGCCCGACTATCCGAACTGCCCGGTGATCATCGCCGACGAGGTCGAGAACTATCCGGGGACGGTCAGGAAGCTGCGCCGGGGTCTCGTCGTCTCGAACATCCGCGTGAACGCCGCGCGCGCCACCGTGCGGGTGGCCGAGGGCACGGGGCCGTTCGACGGTTCCGGCCGGCTCAGCCTGGTCAAGGTCGAGGGGCGCTGGCGACTCGACAACAGCAACCTGATTCCGCACGGCGACTGACCCTCGCGCTCGATGCCGTCAACGACGCGATGGCCGACCTCGACAACGGGCGGCTCCAGGGCCGCGGCATCCTGATCCCGGCAGGCGCGGCCTAGCGCCCCGGGGGCGGCACCGGCACGACTGCGCGATGATCGTGGCCGGCCGGTCCAAATCGATCGTTCGAAAGGAAGCCGCCATGGGATTCGACCAGTACCACGAGCCGCCCGACGAGCTCCCGACGGAGACGCGGACCTTTGCTCGACTGTGCGCCTCGCTGACCGAGGAGGCCGAGGCCATCGGCTGGTACGAGCAGCGACTCGCGGTGGAGCCCAACCGTGACGCGCGCGCGATCATGCGCGACGCACAGGGTGAGGAGTTCAAGCACTTCAGCATGAACCTCGAGTTCCTCCTGCGGCGGACGCCCGCGTGGCGCGAGATCGCGGAGGGCATCCTCTTCCAGCCCGGCGACATCGTCGAGCATGGTGAGGAAGCCGAGGAAGAGGCGCTCGAGTCGAGCCCGGACCAGCCGACCCCGGGTGACCCGTCCGGTTCGCTCGGGATCGGCAGCCTGATAGGACGGACGCCGTGAACCACCTACTGCGCGGGGCCGCACCGATATCCGAGGCCGGCTGGAAGCTGCTCGACGACGAGGCGACCGAGCGGCTGGCCCCGGCGCTCGCCGCCCGCAGGCTCGTCGACTTCTCCGGTCCGCATGGCTGGGAGCATTCGGGCACCGACCTCGGCCGCGTCGAGGAGATCACCGAGAGTCCGGTCGAGGGCGTCGGCGCGCGCCAGCGGCGCGTGCTGCCGCTCGTCGAGCTGCGCGCCGGCTTCAGCGTGTCGCGCGCCGAGCTGCGCGCCGCCGACCGGGGCGCCGCTGACGCCGACCTCGAGAGCCTCGACGAGGCCGCTCGGCGGATCGCTCGGACGGAGAACAGCGCCGTGTGCCACGGGTTCGACGCCGCCGGCATCGCCGGGATCACGCAGGCGGCATCTCATGCGCCGATCGAGCTGAGCGACGACTTCGACGAGTATCCCCGGCACGCCGCCAAGGCGGTCGATGTGCTGCTCGAGGCAGGGATCGGCGGCCCCTATGCGCTCGCTCTCGGCCCCGCCTGCTACACGGGAGTGATCGAGACGACCGAGCACGGGGGCTACCTCGTGTTCGACCACCTCAGCAAGATCCTCGGCGGCCCGATCATCCGTGCCCCCGGCATGAACGGGGCGCTCGTGGCCAGCATGCGCGGCGGCGACTTCCTGTTCGAGTCCGGCCAGGACCTCTCGATCGGCTATGACAGCCACGACTCCGAGACGGTCCAGCTCTACCTCGAAGAGAGCTTCAGCTTCCGGGTTGCGACGGCCGAGGCCGCGATCGCGCTGGTACGCGCGCCGACAGCGTGAAGCAGGCTCATCCGCCGTCGGCGAACTCCGCGAGCGGGCTTGGGTGTCGCGGCTCGTACACGCCGATCTCGCCGGCGCCGGGGATTCTGAACTGAGCGATCCGGCCCCAGCCCTCGTCCTCGATCGGCGACACGAACTCGACGCCCTTGCCCTCGAGCTCCTTCACCGTCTGCTCGATGTCGCGGCACATGAAGAAGAGGGCGTGATGGCCCGGCGCACGGCCCCACCCCGACCCGGGGTGGACCGCGAGCTCGCCCGGGGGCAGGGCGAAGATCAGCCATCCGTCGCCCGCGTCCACCGCGTCGAAGCCGAGCACGTCGCGGAGGAACGTCCGGGCCTGCTCGGCGTCCTCGGCGAACATGATGGTGTGCGCCCCGGCGATCATCCCGTGCGGGGCTCAGACTAGCCCTTCCGAGAGCCGCAAGACGTGGAGCACTTCGAGATCTTCCTGGCCGCGCTGTTCGTGTCGGTCGCGGGCCTGAACGCGATCGCGCGCTGGTTGTCGGTGCCGTACCCCATCCCGCTCGTGCTGGGCGGCCTGGCGCTCGGCCTGGTCCCCGGCATTCCGGAGATCGAGCTCGAGCCGGACCTGGTGCTGCTCATCTTCCTGCCGCCCCTGCTGTACTCGGCCGCCTTCTTCTCGGATCTGCGGGCGCTGCGGGACGACCTGCGCGCGATCTCGATCGCATCGGTTGGCCTGGTGCTGCTGACGATCGGGACGGTCGCGCTGGCCGCGCACGAGGTGATCGGGATGTCCTGGCCGCTCGCCTTCGCGCTCGGGGCGATCGTCTCGCCGACCGATCCAGTGGCCGCCACAGCGATCATGCGGCAGCTGGGCGCCCCGCGCCGGCTCGTGAACTTCATCGAGGGTGAGAGCCTGGTCAACGACGCGACCGCGCTTGTGGCCTACCGGGTTGCCGTGGCCGCCGCGGTCGGCGGCACCTTCTCGGCGCTCGACGCGGGGCTCGAGTTCCTGGGGGCGGCAATCGGCGGGATCGCGATCGGGCTCACGGTCGGGTTCGTGGTCGGGGAGATCCGGCGGCGGCTCGAGGACGCGCCCACGGAGATCACGATCTCCCTGCTCACCCCGTACGCGGCGTTCGTCCCGGCGGACGAGCTCGGCCTCTCGGGGGTGCTGGCGGCCGTCAGCGCGGGCGTCTACCTCGGCTGGCGGGCCCCGGACCTGATCTCAGCGGAGACGCGCCTGCAGGCCACGGCGGTGTGGGAGATCCTCACCTTCCTGCTCAACGCCACGCTGTTCATCCTGATCGGGCTGCAGTTGCCGGTGATACTCGACGGCCTCGACGCCTATACGGCCGGCGAGCTGGTCGGCTACTCGGCGCTCGTCTGCGCGACGGTGATCGCTACCCGCTTCCTCTTCGCGTTCACGATGCCCTACGTGGTCCGCGCGGTTGACCGCCGGGCCTCGCAACGGGAGCGGCGCGTGGGCCCACGCCAGCGAATCGTGTCGTCCTGGGCCGGGATGCGCGGGGCGGTCTCGCTCGCTGCGGCGCTCGCCCTGCCGCTTCAGACCGACGCCGGCGCACCGCTGCCGGACCGCGACCTGATCCTCTTCATCACCTTCGCGCTCATCCTCGTGACGGTGGTCGGGCAGGGGCTGACGCTTCCGTATCTGATCCGGGGCCTGGGGGTGCAGGAGGACGGCGCCGAGGAGGAGGCCGAGGAGATGCGGGCCCGATACGTCGCCGCCCGCGCCGCCCTCGAGCGGCTCGACGAGCTCGCCCCCGAGGACTGGACCCGCGACGACACGATCGAGCGCCTTCGCGGCCTCTACCGGTTCCGCCAGAGGCGCGTGAAGGTGCGGGCCGGCAAGATCGACGACGAGGACGGCATCGAGGACCGCTCGCTCGCTTACCAGCGCCTGCTGCACGAGCTGTACGCCGTGCAGCGGCGAGCCGTCGTCGAGCTTCGCAACGGCGGCGAGATCTCGAACGACGTGATGCACAGGATCGAGCGCGAGCTCGACCTGGACGAGTCGCGCCTGGAGGTTTGAGCATATGTGTCTTCCACAGCGCGACACGGCGGCCCGGCTCCCGCTGCGAACCACGTTGACCTAGCGTGGCGACCATGACCGACCCGATGCCCTTCGCCCCCGCACGCCGCATCGCCACCAATGGAATCGAGCTCTCGGTCCACGAGGCCGGCGCCGGCACCCCGGTGCTGCTGCTGCACGGCTTCCCCGAGCTCGCGTACTCCTGGCGAAACCAGATCGGGCCGGTCGCCGACGCCGGCTTCCGCGTCATCGCGCCCGACATGCGCGGCTTCGGCAACAGCGACGCGCCAGCCGATTCGCAGACCTACTCGGTGAAGAACATCGTCGCCGACATCACCGGGCTGCTCGATGCGCTCGAGCTCGAGCAGGCGGTCTGGATCGGCCACGACTGGGGCAGCATGCCGGCATGGTACGCCGGCGTCTACGCGCCGGAACGGGTGCTCGGGATGGCGAGCCTGTGCACGCCGTACTTCACGCCCGGGGAGGTCGACCTGATCAAGGCGTACGACCAGCTGCGCGGACCGAACCACTACATGGCGACCTTCCAGGAGCCCGGGGTCGGCGAGGCGCTGCTGGAGCGCGACGTCGAGAACACGTTCCGGAATCTCATCCGGCGCCGCGGCTACACGGTGGAAGAGTTCGAGGCCGCGCCCGCCGAGGTGCGCGAGGTCCCGGCGGGCGTGTTCGTCGGCGATCCCCAGCTGTTCGGGGATGAGCTCCTCTCAGATGACGAGCTCGCCGTGTACGTGGAGTCATACGGGCGCACCGGCTTCACGGGCGGGCTCAACTGGTACCGCGCGCTGCACAAGGACTGGGAGGAGGCGCTCGGGCAAGAGTTCGTCGTGGACAAGCCCGCGCTGATGATCTCCGCCGCCGACGATTGGTTCTTCCCGCGCGGCGCCACCGACGGCATGGCGGAGCTCCTCCCCCAGCTCGAGCTGCACGTCATCGAGGACGTCGCGCACTGGATTCAGCAGGAGAAGCCGGACGAGGTCAACGCGCTGCTCGTCCCGTGGCTCGAGCGCAACTTCGGGTCCTGAGCCACGCGGCGGGCCGGTCCTCCGGCCCGCTATGCCATGCCTCGCTCGTCCTTGGGCTACGGTCCCAGGCGTGGCCAGCAGGGTTCGGCTCTCCGACGTGGCCCGCGCCGCGGGGGTGTCGCCCACCACCGCGTCGTTCGTGCTCGCCGGACGCGAGGACATGCGCATCTCGGAGGCGGCCAAGGAACGCGTTCGCGCAGCGGCTGCGGAGCTCGGCTACCGGCCGAACCTGACCGCCCGCAGCCTGCGCACGCAGGTCACCCGGACCATCGGGTTCGTATCGGACACGATCGCGACCGACCCGTTTGCAGGCGAGACCGTGCGCGGCGCCATCAATGCCGCGATCGAGCGCGGCCATCTGCTTCTCATCGCCGAGACCGAGGGCGACGATGAGCTCGAGCGGCGGCTCATCGACGACATGCTCGACCGGCAGGTCGACGGGCTCATCTACGCATCGATGTTCACGCGCGAGGTGTCCGTGCCGGAGGCGGCCGGCGGGCACCCGCTGGTGCTGCTCAACGCGTTCGCGCCGGACACCGGGGTGGCGGCCGTGATACCAGACGAGCTCGGCGCGGGATCTGCGGCCGCTGAGGTGCTGCTCGAGGCGGGCCACGAAGACGGCATCCACCTTGTAGGCGCGCTGCCCGCCGACCTGTTCGCAGCCCGCGAGCGCTCGGCCGGCATCAAGGCCACGCTCGGCGCCGCCGGCACCGGCCTGGCGAGCATCATCAAGTGCTCGTGGGCGCCGCAGTCGGCTCATGACGCCGTTGCGGCATTCCTTGCGGGCGGCGGCCGGCCCACGGCGCTGATCTGCGTCAACGACCGCGTGGCGTTCGGCGCGCTTCAGGCGCTACAGGACGCCGGGCTGCGTGTGCCGGCCGACGTGTCGATCGTGTCGTTTGACGACTCCGACCTCGCCAGATGGTCGCGGCCCGCCTTCACCTCGCTTGCGCTTCCCCACGAGGACATGGGCCGGACCGCGGTGGAGCTGCTGCTCGAGCCCCCGGAGCTGCCCTCCGTACGGCACGTGCCGATGCCACTGCGCCGGCGCGACTCCGTCGGCCCGCCGGCGGGCGGCTAGCCGCCCGCCGGCGCCGAGCTGCTCACGAGAACAACTCGGTCGTAAGGGTCGGGGTGGCGACGGCAAGCCGGCCGTCGCCTCCCACGCTGACCGGCATCGGGTCGCTGAGGCTCCCGACGAACTCGCCGTCTGCCCCACGGTTGAGCCAGGCGAGGAACTGTGGGCCCGCATCGGTCTCGACGAGCCGTCCTGCGTAGTAGCGGGCGTCATGGCCACCCACGAGGAAGGCGTCTCCGTCGAGCTCGAAGGGGCCCAGCGGCGCGTCGGCCGAGAGCAGGTGCGTGCCGCTCTCGGCCACGACGCCGGCGCGTCCGAGGCGGACGGCGCTGTGCTCGTGGGCCTGCGCGCTGAAGAGCAGCCGCCAGCGCCCTCCCACGAAGGCGAGCTGCGTGACCTCGTACGTCCAGAAGTCGCCGGACCCGGCGACCGGGGGCCCGACCTCCCAGGTCGACAGGTCGTCGGTCCACGCGTGGGCGACCACCCCGCGGCCGTCCGGAGGGCCGTCCTTGGCGCGAGCCGTGACGAACATGTGCAGGCGACCGTCGAGCTCGAACAAAAACGGGTCGCGCCAGGCCTCGTGCGCCACCTCCGGACCGCGCTTCTCGTACCAGCGCCCGTCCGCCTCGAGCACCGGCCCGCCGCGTGTCCAGCTCATGAGGTCGCTCGAGTAGGCGAACCCGATGCGTTGCACGGTCCGGTCGTCCCTGTCGGCGATCCCGGTGTACGCCATCACCCAGCGGTTACGGAAGCGGTGAACGCTGCCGGTCCAGGTCGCGCGGTCGTCGAAGCTCCCCACGCGCCCGCGCCCGAGCGCGTCCGGGAGCAGCTCCCAGCTGCGCAGGTCAGACGAGACGGCGTGCCCGACGACCGCGGTGTGGTGGCGCAGATCCGCGTTGCGCAGGCTTCGCGGAGCGCGCAGGTAGAAGAGGTGGAACGCGTCGCCGTCGCGGGCGACCCAGAAGTCCCACAGCCAGTCGTTGTCGAGACGCAGAGCCACGGTGCTTCAAATCGATTTAGCGGCTCGAAGGCGAAACGTCAAGGCCCGGGCGCCGACGGCTCTGGTGCGCGGGCGTCACGGAGGGTCGAAGCCGGGTGCGTCCCAGGACGCTCCCTGTCCCGGGCGATCCTTCGGGCGCCGGCGTTCGTTCCAGGCCGCCGCGAACGAGCGGGCCGGCTCGTCGAGCCGGGCCAAGACGTCGGCGGGGACGTCGGCGGTGTGGACCGCGAGCACCTCGGGGCTGTGCTCGAGGGCGCGCAGCTCCGCCTCGCCGACGGCCACGATGGCGAGCCCCGGGGGAAGTTGCTGGCGGACCTCGACCCGCGGGCGGAGCTCGTCGAGTTGCGCGCCGGGCCGTAGTTCGAGAAGCGCTTCTGAGCGCTCGGGCACGACCAGATGCTACCGGCGCCGATCGCCGCCTTGACAGCGCGGGAGCCGACTGCGACGGTGCCGGCGGACGAGATGGCAGGCGACCTCGGCCTCACCGAACTGCCAGTGCTCGAGGCGACCCGCGGCGCCGAGGAGCGGCTTCCTCTGGGCCGCGTCCTGCATCGCTTCGGGCGCGTGA
The DNA here is from genome assembly GCA_963827065.1 of uncultured Thermoleophilaceae bacterium. Classification (GTDB taxonomy): domain Bacteria; phylum Actinomycetota; class Thermoleophilia; order Solirubrobacterales; family Thermoleophilaceae; genus JACVRW01. Next base: position 22,933 of record CAWGZM010000012.1, read on the forward strand.
GCATCATCTCGCCGGACCCTGACGCGGCCGGCGCGGACATTCCACGCGAGCCGGAGGAGGTCGGCAGCGACGACCTCGATGAGACCGAGCGCCTCGGTCTGGCGGCCCTGCGGCTGCGCGAGTCGGACGAGTACCGGGCCGCCAAGCTGAGCCGGCCCCGGGACGGGGAGCCTTGGGAGATGACCGACTGCACCTCCGTGGAGCCCCCGCCGTCGCGGCCGGCGCCGGGAGCGCGGGCCGCCCCGGGGCCGACGAGCGCGTACCTCGAGGGGAGCGTGGCCGTCGGCATCGTGATCGTGCAGGGGCCGGACAGCGGGCTGAAGTTCTCCGAGGAGGAGCGGACCAAGGTGATCGCCGAGGTACAGAACGGCCTCGGGTTCTTCATCGAGACCAACCCGCTCTCCGGCATCACGTTCTCCTTCGAGATCCCCGACGTGCAGCTCGACGTCCCGGCCGATCCCGAGGCCGACGACCTCGAGGCGCTCTGGCGGAACCCGGCGATGGCGGCGCTCGGGTTCAGCCCCGACTGGAGCGGCGTGGACGCGTACGTGGAGGATCTGCGAACCCGGCTCGCCACCCGCTGGACCTACTGCGCCTTCTTCACGAAGTATCCGCTCGCCCATTTCGCCTACGCCTTCATCGGGGGACCGCGGCTCGTGATGGACTACGACAACGACGGCTGGGGCCCGGACAACATCGACCGGGTCTTCGCCCACGAGACCGGCCACATCTTCGGGGCGCCGGACGAGTACGCGAGCAGCAACTGCGACTGCGGCGGCAGCTGGGGCCGCTACGGCCTGCCGAACCTCAACTGCGAGACCTGCGCCGCCGGCGGCGGCGTCGACTGCCTGATGCGAGGCAACACCTGGGCGCTCTGCGCGTACACGCCCGGTCACCTCGGCTGGCCGCCGGAGCTCGCGATCCCGGACTTCGGCACGAACTCGAGCTGGCGGGTCGACAGGCATCCCCGCTTCGTCGCCGACACGAGCGGCGACGGACGCCGCGACGTCGTCGGCTTCGGCGACCACGGCGTCTGGGTCGCGCGAGCGGCGCCCGAGGGTGGCTTCGAGCCTCCCGAGCTGATCGTCGGGGACTACGGCTACATCGCAGGCAGCTGGCGCGTCGACCGTCATCCCCGCCTCCTCGCCGACACCAGCGGCGACGGCCGCCCGGACATCGTCGGCTTCGGCGATCACGGCGTCTGGCTCGCCCGCGCTCTGCCCGGCGGCGGCTTTGCGCCGCTCGAGCTCGTCATCAACGACATGGGCTACGAGGCGGGCGGCTGGCGCGTAGAGCGCCACCCCCGCTTCCTGGCGGACACGACGGGCGACGGCCGCCGCGACATCGTCGGCTTCGGCAACGACGGCGTCTGGGTAGCCCGCGCGGTCGCGGGCGGCGGCTTCGAGCCTATGGAGCTCGTGATCGAGGACCTCGGCTACGACGCCGGCGGCTGGCGCGTCGAGCGCCACCCCCGCTTCCTCGCCGACACCAGCGGCGATGGGCGCGCCGACATCATCGGCTTCGGCAACGACGGCGTCTGGCTCGCCCGGGCGCTACCAGGTGGCGGCTTCGGGGCGCCCGAGCTGGTGATCGAGGACCTCGGCTACGACGCCGGCGGCTGGCGCGTCGAGCGCCACCCCCGTCTGCTCGCGGACACAACCGGCGACCGGCGCCGGGACGTCGTCGGCTTCGGGAACGACGGCGTCTGGTTTGCGCGCGCTCTCCCGGGCGGCGCCTTCGCAGCGCCGCAGCTCGTGTTGGGCGACCTCGGCTACGACGCCGGCGGCTGGCGCGTCGAGCGCCACCCCCGCTTCCTGGCCGATACCACAGGCGACGGATGTGCCGACATCGTCGGCTTCGGCAACGAGGGCGTCTGGGTCGCCCGCGCGGGCACGGGCGGCGGCTTCGAGCCGCCGCAGTTCGTGATTCCGCACTACGGCTACGACGCCGGGCACTGGGTCGTCCCGGGCTGGCGGCCCGAGTCGCACCCGCGGCTCACGGCGGACATGACCGGCGACCGCCGCGCGGACATCCTTGGCTTCGGCGCCGGCGGCGCGTACCTGTCGTCGCTCTAGCGCACAGAGCTATGGTCCAGGCGGCGCATGTACCGCGACGGAGCGACACGGGCCCCGATGAAGTGGTGGGGCTGGGGTGAGGAGCGCATCTCCTTCACCCACGAAGGCAAGCCCGAGCTGGCGCCTTTCATCGAGCGCCACCTCGAGCTCGACGTGCGCCGGCCGGGCACCCCGCCGATCGCGTTCGGAGACCTGGAGGTCCCGCCGTCTGTCCTGCCGGCGGGGCTGAGGTCGGACCTCGAGGACGCCGTAGGCGCCGGACACGTCTCGACGGACGAGCACGATCGGGTCGTTCACGCGCGCGGCAAGAGCCTCACGGATCTGGTTCGCCAGCGCCGCGGGGATCTCGGCCGCGTTGCGGACGTCGTCGTGCGCCCGGCGACGGAGGAAGAGGTGGTGGCGGTGGTCGAGGCCGCTCTCGAGGAGGACGCGGTCGTGATCCCGTTCGGCGGCGGGACGAGCATCTCCGGCAGCCTCGAGCCGGAGCCGGGCGAGACGCGCCCGGTGATCTCGATCGACATGAGCCGCATGGATCGCGTGCTTTCGGTCGACGCCACATCCCAGCTTGCGCGCGTCCAGGCGGGCGTCTTCGGCCCGAACCTGGAGCGCCAGCTGAACGCCCAGGGCTGGACATGCGGGCACTTCCCCGACAGCTTCACGCACTCGACGCTGGGCGGCTGGATCGCGACACGCTCGTCGGGCATGCAATCCGACCGCTACGGCGACGTGGCGGAGCTGACACGCGGGCTGAGGGTCGTGACCCCCTCCGGGGTCCTCGTCGTGCGCCCGGTGCCGAGCACCTCCACTGGCCCGAGCGTGCGCGAGATGGTCCTTGGGAGCGAGGGCCGGCTCGGCATCATCACCGAGGCGACGATCCAAGTCCGCCGAGTGCCGCCCGAGCGCACGATCCTGGGATACCTCTTTCCCACCTGGGCGGACGGCCTCGCCGCGATGCGCGACATCGCGGCGGGCGAGGCGTCACCCTCGGTCACGCGCGTGTCTGACCCGTACGAGACCGCTTTCTCGTTCGCCACCCGCACCGACCCGACGCCGGTCGACCGGCTCAAGTCGAAGGCGCTGCAGGCCTTCCTCAAGCGCAAGGGCTGGGACCTCGAGGCGATGTGCCTGGCGTTCATCGGCTACGAGGGCAGCGCGGCCGGCGTGGCCGCGGAGCGCAAGGCGACCGAGCGCATCGCCAAGCGCCACGGCGCGCTCTGCATCGGCTCGAGCCCAGGCGAGCTCTACGACCAGAAGAAGTTCGACACGCCCTACATCCGCGACTTCCTGCTCGACCGCGGCGCACCAGCCGACGTCTCGGAGACCTCGGCGCCGTGGGGCGAGCTGCAGACGGTCTACGACAACGTGATGGCCGCCGGCCACGGCGCCTTTCACGAGCTCGGCGTGCCGGGCTACCTGATGTGCCACCTGTCGCACTCCTACCACACGGGCGCGTGCCTCTACTTCACGTTCGCGATCAACCCCCCGGCCGACGGCGACGCTCTGGAGATGTACGGCGTGGTCAAGCGGGCGATCCAGCAGGCCTTCGTCGACTCGGGCGCGACGCTCTCCCACCACCACGCGGTCGGCACGGAGCACGCCCAGTGGCTCGAGGAGGACATCTCGAGCCCCGGGGTGGCGATGCTGCAGGCGCTCTTCGAGGGCTTCGACCCCGGGGGGAACCTCAACCCGGGCAAGATCGTCTCCGGGCGCGCCACCCGCGCCGGTCCCGACGCCCGCTGAGCCGTCCTGCCACCCTCCCCCAGCCGGCGTCCTGCTTGGCCTGCGGCAAGTCCCGGTGCACGGTGCTGCAGGACGCCTTCGACGCGGCGGCGCAGCACGTGCGGGTGAGGTGGGGCCGGGCATTCCACCCGGCCCCCTTCTCACTCAGCGGGTCGCGTCGCCGCTCTTGTAGAGCCCCTTGCTCTTCCCCGGCTTACCCGCCACGCCGTTCACCGTCGAGGTGTTGTAGGCGAACGTGAGCACGGACGTCGCGATCGCGTCGGAGTTCACATCGAGGGCGTGAACGTTGATGTTGCCGACGAGCTCATAGTCCTCGCGGAGCGCGTCGTAGAGCGCGACGTTCTGACCGTCGCCGCGCAGGTTGTCACAGAAGGCGTGGTAGCAGGGGTCGAAGGCCGCCCCGGCCACGCCGCCGTAGAGGGCGGCCTCGGCCGCCGTCTTCGGGACCTCCGCCCCAGTGAAGAGGCCGCCGGCGGGGATACCCACGGCGATGAACGGGCCATAGTCCGAACGGCCGGAGAACTCGCTGTCCTGCGACGGCTCGCCGCGTTGGGCGTAGAACTGCTCGAACACGTCCTCGATCTCGGCCGAGCCCGGCGGGATGAAGCCCGGAGCGGCGGTGCCGCCCGAGTTGTCGCCGTCGTAGATGCCGAACATGTAGTTCGGCGAGGCCACCATGTCGAAGTTCAGGTAGAGCGCGATGTCGTCCAGCTCTTCCTCGCTCAGGTTGCCGACGTAGTGCTCCGAGCCGAGCAGCCCGGATTCCTCGGCTCCCCACCAGGCGAAGCGGACGGTGTTGGTTGTCTTCACCTTCCGCATCTGGATCGCGGTCTCGAGGAGCGCCGCGCTGCCCGAGCCGTTGTCGTTGATGCCGGCGCCGTCCTGGACGCTGTCGAGGTGAGCGCCCGCCATGACAACGTTGTCGTCATTGCCGCCGCGCGGCGTCTCGGCGAGGACGTTCCAGGCTTTGCGCTGGTCCGCGACAAAGTCGACCGTCACCGTGACCGTCGCTCCGGGTGTCGACGCGAGATCGACTCCCGCCTCGTAGGTGGTGAACACGGCCGGGATGGTGAGTCCGGTCGCGTCGCCGATCATGTTGAGGAGTCCGGTGCGGCCCGGCTGCCCCTCATTCATCACGACGACCGCGCTCGCCCCGGCCGCCTGGGCGTTCAGGACCTTGATGTTGAAGCCGCAGGTGCCGCGCTGGACGAGCGCGACGGAGCCGGCCGGCATTCCCGCGAAATCAGACGCCTCGCAGCCGCTGGTGTTGTTCGGCGTGGGCAGAGATGGGTTGAGCACGAGACCCACCGGATAGAGCGGCCCGGTGGCGGTGCCCTCAGGGCTGCCGGAGTCGAACGTATTGCGCAGGAAGTCGACGCCGTTCACGAAGGTCCGGGGGTTCGGGCTCACCCGGATCAACTCGGAGTTCTCCTCGAAGTAGTCGAACATGAACTCTTGGACCTGCGGGTCGTACCCGGCGTCCTCGAGCTGCTCCACCACGTAGTCGACCGACGCCTTGTAGCCGGGGAGCCCGGAGGCGCGATTACCGCCGTTGTCGTCGGCGATCTCCTGGAACGCCTCGAGGTGGTCGAGAACGCCCTCGGCGGTCACCGCCTCGGTGAGCTTCTTGACCGTGTTGTTGCTCGGGTCGGCGTACGCCGGAAGCGCGGCGAACATCCCGATCGCCGCAATGGAGGCGACGACCGCCGACAGCGACAACACTCGCTTGGACATGTGGTTAACCCTTTCTCCGTCCCGATCTACCCGAATCGGGATCAGCTGCTCTGGACGGGCACAAGCTACACCCCCTGTCCAGCCGTGGGCTAGCGATGAATCCGCGCGGGGTAGGGAGTCGTTGTGACATGACCCCTGAACTCACCCCCACCATCGACGGGCGCTTCAGCGACCCCGCCGCAGAGGCAACACCCTGGCCCGAAGCCGCGCGGGTCCTGACCGAGGCCGAGCTCTACTGGATCACCACGGTGCGCAGCGACGGGCGACCCCACGTCACGCCGCTCGTGGCTGTCGCCGACGGCGAGGTCGTGCACTTCACCACAGGCCTCACCGAGCAGAAGGCGCGCAACCTGGAGGCCAACCAGCGGGTCGCACTGACCACCGGCAACAACGCCTGGGATCGCGGCCTCGACGTCGTCGTCGAGGGCACGGCGGTGCGCGTGACCGATCAGGATGAGCTACGGCGCATAGCCGACGCCTACCTGGCCAAGTACGGCAGCGCCTGGGAGTTCGAGGTCGGCGACGGCGTCTTCATGCACGGAGGCGGAGACGACGCCGCCGTCTTCCGGGTCGAACCCGACAAGGTGCTGGCGTTCGCAAAGGAGCCGCACGCCCAGACGACGTACAGGCCGGGGCGCTAGCGGCTCTGCGCCTACCCGAGCGGGTCCACGCCCTCGCGGGCGCCGTGGCCGCGCTCGAAAAAGTCCCAGGCGTCCACCACGTTGCCCTCCGGGTCCTCGAAGTAGAGCGAGCGGTCACCGCCCTCATGCTCGACGGCGCCCTCGTGGGGCACGCCGCGCCGCCGCAGTTCGGCGCTGAGCTCGTCGAGCTGGCCGCGGCGCACCGAGAGCGCGAAGTGCACATGCCTGCCGCCCTCGTCGCCGAACTCCTTCGGGCCGGTGGACCAGAGCCCGAGCCGCGAACGCTCGCCGCAGGCGAGCCAGATGCGGTCGTCCTCGCGCGACAGCTCGCGCCACCCGAACACGCCCCTGTAGAAATCGGCGAGCGCCGCCGGATCGCGGGTCTCGAGCGTCAGCTCGCAAAGCCGCGCGTCAGGCCGTCGGTCTCTTCGACAGCGCCCAGTTCCACCGGCGTCGCTTACCCGGCGAGGTCACGGGTATTCGCACAGCTCTGCAAACGCAAGCCATAGCCAGCGTCCGCGCAGCCCCGCCGCGAGCCCCCGCGTTCATCATGGGACTCGGTCTCGGCGGCTTCATCGACGGGATCGTGCTGCACCAGGTCCTCCAGTGGCACCACCTGCTGACGGGCTCGGGCGGCGAGCCCGCCGACACCGTCGCAGGGCTCGAGGCGAACACGCTCGCGGACGGCTTCTTCCACCTCGCGACGTGGTTCCTCGTGGCCGGCGGCATCGCGGCCATGCTGCGCGCCTGGCAGAGGGGCGAGCTGGCGCCGCCCTGGCGGGTGCACGTCGGCATGGCGCTCGCGGGCTGGGGTGTCTTCAACCTCGTCGAGGGGCTGATCGACCATCAGCTCCTCGGCCTGCACCATGTCCGCGACGACCTCGGGGCGCCCCTCGGCTGGGATCTCGGCTTCCTGGCGTTCGGCGCGCTGCTCGTCGCCGGCGGCCTGCTGCTCGCGAGAGACGAGCGGCCGTGACTGCCGGCCGCGCTCAGCCCACCCAGCTGATGCCGTACTCCTTGGACGCGCGCGCATAGGCTTCGGGCCCGAGCTCGCCCGCGGCGTCGGCCTCGGCGAGCGCGCGAAAGAAGCCCTCCAGGCCGGCCGGCACGGTCAGGACGAGTATGTGCCCGGTCCGGGGAACCACTCGGCGCTGCGAGTGCGGGATCCCGCGCGGCGCGAACACCATGCCGCCGGGCCCCACGCGGTGGGTCCGCTCCCCCACCTGGATCTCGTGCTCGCCCTCGAGCACATAGAAAGCCTCGTCTTCGTGCTCATGGACGTGCAGCGGGGTGTCGACCGGCTCCTTCTCCTCGAAGAGGGCGAAGGCGCCGCCGGTCGATGCCGCCGTGGCCCGGACCAGCACCTCGACCTCGCCGAAGCGCAGGAGCTCGCCGGTTCCCATGTCTCCTGTTTCCATATATGCGACTGTACTCAATATGCGGAGGCGCAGCTATGACATGACGAAGCGCGGCAGCCGCGCGCTCGACACGCGGCGCCGCATCGTCGACGCCGCCGCGCGCCTCTTCGTGCGCGACGGCTACTCGGCAACCTCGATCGCTTCGATCGCCGATGAGGCGGACGTGGCGGTCCCGACCGTCTACGCCACGCTGCGCAGCAAGGCGAACATCCTGCGGGCTGTCGTGGACCTGCAGGTGCGCGGCGACGACGGCGAGGCGCCGGTCGCCGCGCGCGCCGACTGGCGTGCGGTCGAGGAGGAGCCGGACGCGCGCCGGCGACTCGAGCGGTTCGCGCGTCTCCACCGCGGGATCTGCGACCGCGAGGCGGCGCTCTACGCGCAGATCGAGGCGGCGGCCGGGTCCGATCCCGAGGCGACGAGGCTGCTCGCCGAGCACGACGAGCGCCGCTACCTGACGCAGACGCGCCTTGCCAGCCGCCTGCGCCGCGACCACCAGCTCAGGCGCGGGATGACGGCACGCGAGGCCGCCGACGTCATCTGGACGCTTGCCAGCGAGCGCACCTACCTCGCGCTCGTGCGCGACCGCGGCTGGAGCCCGTCCCGCTACGAGCGCTGGGTCGCCCAGCAGCTCGCCGGGGCGCTGCTGCCGCAGGACTCCGCCGCAAGGCGTGGAAGATGAGGAGCGCACCATGACGCGGATGCGCCGAGGCTGGGAGCTGACGAAGGAGAGCTGGGCGGTCGTTCGCCGCGACCGCTCGCTGATGGTCTTTCCCGTCGTGGCGGTCATCTCGGCGCTGCTCGTCGCGCTGATCTTCATCGGCGGCGGCGTCGCGCTGTACGACTCGAGCGACAGCGAGCCGCTGCTGATCGTGATCCTCGTGATCGGCGCGTACCTGCTCATCGCCGTGTCGATCTTCTTCAGCGTGGCGCTCAGCGCCTGCGCGGCTCGTGCGCTCGAGGGCCACGACACGAAGGCGAGCGAGGGCTTCGCCGCCGCGCGCGAGCGCTTCGGCCCGATCCTGGGCTGGGCGGGCCTTCAGCTGGTGGTCGGCGCGCTCATCAGCATCGTGCAGGCCCTGCTGCGCGAAGGCGGCGGTCAGATCATCGCGTCGATCGTCGGTGGCCTGGCCGGGCTCGCTTGGAACATCGCCACCTTCTTCGTGATCCCCGCGATCGCGCTCGAGGGCCTTGGCCCGAAGGAAGCGCTGAAGCGCTCGATCGCCGTGATGCGCCAGCGCTGGGGCGAGGGCGTCACCGGCTCGTTCGCGATCGGCGGCCTGATCTTCCTGATCGCCTTCCTGCCCGGCATCGCGCTCGTCGCGCTGGGCATCGCGGTCAGCTCCTCCTCAGGTGCCGCCGCCGGCGTGCTGATCGGCCTGGGAGTCGCGATCTTCGTGGTCGGGGCCGTCGTCCAGTCAACGCTGATGGCCATCTTCAAGGTCGCCCTGTTCCGCTTCGCGACCGAGGACAAGGTGCTCGGTGGGTACGACCGGCCTCAGCTCGAGGCGGCCTTCGTTCCGCGCCGCCGCCGCGCCGGGACGATCTAGGACACCGCTCCCACGCGCTCCGCCGCCCGCAGGTAGCCCTGCAGCAGCGAGCGCTCCTCCTCGCTCAGGTCCGGTCCCCAGGCCCACTCGAGCCGCTGCTCGGGGAGGTTCTGGTTCAACGCGCGGCGCGCCCGCTGCAGGGCGCTGTTGACCGACGCCTCGGTCGATTCGAGCTGAAGAGCGGCGTCCTTGGAGGACCAGCCGAGCACGGCGCGCAGCACCAGCACCGCGCGCTGGCGTTGAGGGAGATGCCGAACGGCCGCCGAGAAGGCCAGCTCGACCGTTTCCCTGTTGACGAGAGTCGAGAGCGGCTCCGCCTCCGTCCCGCTGATCCGCTCGACCAGCTCCCCCGCCTCGGGCCCGTCGGCGATCGCCGGGCGCCGGCGCCGGCGCTTGAGCGCATCGAAGCATGCGTTGCTGGCGATCCGGTAGAGCCATGCGCGGAAGGAGCCGCCGCGGAAGCTCGCGCGGTTCTGCCAGGCGCGCAGGAAGGTCTCCTGGACGAGGTCCTCGGAGTCCTCGAGTGAGCCCATCACGCGGTAGCAATGGGCCTGCAGCTCACCGCGGTAGCGGTCGGTCAGCTTGGCGAAGGCGCGCTCGTCGCCCGCGGACACGGCCGAGGCAAGCGTGTTGAGCGCCGCCGGAGACATCGTGGACCGAACGTAGGCCCGGCTCCAGCAAGCGACCTCAGGGAGCTACCCGATTCTGCTCCCTGAGATTCACCCCCACCCCTGCCTGCGGGAGCCTCAGCGTCCGACGATGATCTCGCCGCCTCGGTCCGGCGTCACCACGAGGGCGCTGCGCCGCGCCTGCTCTGGCTCTGCGGCGGCCGGACGGAGCGTCAGCGGCGACGCCGCGCGCAGCACGGCACGCATCTCCATCTCCGCGAAGGGCGCCCCCGCGCAGCGTCGTACCCCGCCGCCGAAGGGAATCCAGGCCGCGGGATCCGGCGGCGGGTCCGCGAGCCAGCGCTCGGGGCGAAAGGCGCCGGCCTCGTGCCACAGGTCGTCCCGTCGCAGCGACAGCCACAGGCAGGCGGCGACGTGCACCCCGGCGGGCAGCGTCCAGCCGCCGATGCGGACCGGCTCGACGAGGCGCCGCGGCGCGATCGTCAACGCTGGGCGCACACGCAGCACCTCCTTGACGACCGCGTCGAGGTAGGCAGGGTCGCCCTCGCGCAGCCGAGCGTGCACGCCCGGATGCCGGGCCAGTCGCTCGAACGCCCAGGCGAGCGAGGCCGACGATGTGTCGTGGCCCGCGGCCAGCAGCGCCACGAGCTGGTCGCGGAGGTGGCGGTCGGTCGGCGGGCGGCCGTCCTCGTCGCGCTGCTCCAGCAGCAGCGCGAGCATCGAGTCGGCGCCCGCGTCGGCGCGACGGCGAGCCACGAGCTCGAGGAGCAGCTCGTCGAAGCGCTCGACCGCAAGGCGGAAGCGGCCCCAGGGACTGCGCGGCCCGAGGTCGCGCTGGACGATCGACATGGCGAGCATGCGCGGCATCGAGCGGACGCTCTCGAGGGTGCGGTGTACAGCCTCGCGCAGGCGCGCGAGCTCGTCCTCGCCGCGCGCCCCGAACACGATTCGCAGGATCGTCTCGAGCGTGAGGTCGCGCATACGCTCGAGCGTCGTGACCCGCCCGCTCCAGCCTGCGAGCTCGCGCTGGGCGAGCTCAGAGACCAACGGCTCGAACGCGCGCATGCGCTCCCCGTGGAACGGCGTCTGTATGAGCCGCCGTTCGCGCAGATGTTCCTCACCGTCCAGCACGAGGATCGAGTGCTCCCCGGCGAACGGGCGCAGGAACTCCCAACTCTGCCCAGCGGGGGCGACCGCCGGATCGAGGCGGAAGATCTCCCTGACCGAGTCCGGGTGGGAGAACATCACCATCGGCTCGTCGGTCCAGAAAGTGCGGAGCGTCACCGGGTCGCCGAAGCGCTCGTGCACGCGCTGCAGGAAGGCGGCCGGCCGGACCGTCCAGCCGATCGTCTGCCAGGCGGCCGGGGCGTGCGGACCCGGTGGGAGAGCCATGGCGCCGAGCCTACGCGCCGATGAATATCCGGCGCGGCGCCGGTCACACGAGAGGAAGCCCGAGAAGGAGAGCGATATGACCCTGCCGCGAATCGCTTCGCGAGAGAAATGGATCGAGGAACGCAAGCAGCTGCTCGAGAAGGAAAAGGCGCTCACCCGCGAGCGCGACGCCCTCAACAGCGAGCGGCGCGACCTGCCGATGGTGAAGATCGAGAAGGACTACGTCTTCCGGGGACCGGAGCGCGAGCTGTCGCTGCTCGACATGTTCGAGGGACGCAGCCAGCTGATCATCGGGCACTTCATGTTCAACCCCGACTGGGAGGACGGCTGTCCGAGCTGCTCGGCCGGCGCGGCGGAGCTGAGCGAAGGCCTGCTCGAGCACCTGCGCACCCGCGACACATCGTTCGCGTACGTGTCCAGGGCGCCGATCGAGAAGATCCAGCGCTATCAGCGCAAGCGCGGGTGGGATTTCGCGTGGTACTCGTCCTACGGCAGCGACTTCAACTACGACTTCAAGGTCACGGTCGACGAGTCGGTGGCGCCGGCGGAGTACAACTACAAGACGAAGGACGAGCACGAGCGCGCCGGCACGGGTTACTACTTCGACGCTGAGCAGCCGATCGAGCAGCCAGGGACGAGCTGCTTCCTGCGCGTCGGCGACGACGTCTTCCACACGTACTCGACCTTCGGCCGCGGCGCCGAGATGTTGGGCGGCTCCTACTACTGGCTCGACCTCACCGCCTGACGCTATAGTCGCAGTATAAGCGTCAAGCCCACAGCCATCGGGATCCCCCGAATCAGCGAGGTCGGCGACCGCAAGAAGGAAGGCCGGCTGCAGTCGGACAAGGACCAGGAAGAGCGGATCCGCAGCTACTGCCGCGACCGCTTCAAGCTGGTCGAGCTGCTGCCCGAGCCCGACGTGTCCGGCCACGCCCCGCTCGAGCGGCGGAGCGGCCTGTACCCGGCCGTCCAGGCGGTCGAGGAGGGTCGCGCCAAGGTGATCGTGTTCTCGGACAGCGACCGCGCATTCCGCAACGCCTACGAGCAGACCTCGGTTGTCCGGCGCGTCGAGGTCGCCGGTGGCGCGATCCACTGCGCCGATATCGGCCGGCTGGTCGACGCGGACGGAACCGACGACGAGTGGTTCAATGGCTCGCTGCACGGACTCCTCGACGAGAAGCAGTGGCGCACCATCCGATCGCGGTCGATGCGCGGCCAGGACCAGGCCGTCAAGGCGGGCAAGATCCCGATGCGGCTGATCCCCGGCCTGCGCCGTGCGCAGGATGGGAGCATCGAGCTCGCCCCGAAGCACCGCGCCGTTACCCGAGCGTTCAAGCTGCGGCTCGAGGGCAAAACGATCTTGGAGGTACGCGCCTACCTCGCCGGCCGTGGCGTCGTGCGCAGCTACAACGGCGTCAAGTCGCTGCTCGCGAGCCCGCAGGCGATCGGCGAGGTCGTCTACCGCGGCCACCGCTTCCCCGCGCCCGCCCTGATCGACCGCGAAACGTGGCGGCAGGTGCAGCTGATCAAGGTCCCCAGGGGCCGCAAGCCGAAGTCGGACCGGCTGCTCGCACGTCTCGGGGTGCTGCGCTGCGGCAACTGCGGCGCCCGGATGGTGGTCGGGATGCAAACGATCACCGCCAAGGCCGCGGCACGCGGCAAGGGCCAGGAGGGCACCCAGTACCCGTTCTACCGTTGCGGCGCCCCGCGTGGCGACTGCGACCGGGGCGTGACGATCTCCGCCCCGACGGTCGAGCAGATCGTGTCGGACGCGGTGCGCGAAGCGATCGCCGACGTTGAGGGCAGGGCGTCCGCCGAGCACAACGCCCGCGAGGCGGCGGTGGAGTTGGAACTCGCCCAGGCCGAGCTCGATGCGCTGATCGGTCTGCTCGACCCGCTCGAGCCGGCGGCTGGCGAGCGGCTTTCCGTCGCGACGGAGAGGCGTGACGTGGCGCAGGATCATCTCGATCAGCTAGGCGGCCTCTCTGCCGCTCGCACGGTTACGGCGGCGGCGGATTGGGACAGCCTCTCGCTCGATGGTCGGCGTGCCCTGATCCGTGCGGTGGTTGCCCGGGCCGTGGTCCGTCCCGGCCGTGGCGCCGGCCGCGTCAGCGTCGAGTTCGTCGGCGAGTAGGCGTCTCGCCTCGGCGTCGAGGATGCGCTGAACCTCGGCACGGACACGGGGCGGCAGCGCGGTCACGACGAGCCCCCGTTCCTTGTCGCTAGGAACGCGGCGATCTCCGCAAACAATCCCTGCGCCTCGGCGACGACATCTACGAGCGCCCGCAGTTCGCCCGGGTCTAGGTCGTCGTGGTCCAACTCCCGCAGTCCATCTCGCCAGCGGGCGACCTCGCGGACGAAACTCTGCTCGGGTCCATACTCGCCCCCGTCGAGCAAGCCCCGCACGTAGCTCAGACGCTTTGAAGCGCGAGCGCGGCGCTCGCGGCGGGCTCGCTCCTCCTGTAGGAGGCGATAGCCGTCGTCGCCCAACTGCTCAGCGAGTTCGCGTTCCTCGCGCTCCTCACGCTCCTGGTCCTGCCGCATGCGCTCGGCATTGCAGTCGCCGCACAGGTGAGTCCTGACGCCGTTTCGGGAGGACCAAAACCAGCCGAGCCCTGGGCCCTGCCCCAGTTCTCGCGGAGTACGTCCGCAACCGTCGCAACGAGAGTCCATGAACTGCTCAGTGAGTTCTTCGTGCTTGCGCTCTCGCTTGACCCACCCAAGCCGCTTCTGCACCGCGTTGCGAATCACCCTGGCCGTCAACGGAGTGCCGAGTTCTTCCGCTTCGGCCTTGGCCTCGCGCCAAGCCGTAACAACCTCGGCCTCGTCGTCCTTCAACGGCGCGAGTTCACGCGCTTGCGCCTCATTGGCTGGCGGGTCGCTGTCCACAATTGTGGACACGGCGGCCGCGTCGATCATCTGGTAAGCGCGGGTCCGGCTCAGCAGCCAACGCTCGCCGGCGTACTCCTCGAAGGTGCCGTGGCTAGCCCGGTACAGCTTCCGGTCGCGGATCTCGGCCAGCGCCCGCCCGACCTCCACGAACGTGTCGATCCCGCGCTGGACGACGCCCTCGAGCGTGTCGAGGTCGCGCCGCTCCGGTGCTGTCAGTGCGGCGCTCACACCGCCCCCTCGAGGGCGCGGGGCCTATGTCCGGGAGGCTCCCCTAAGTCGGGGTCGCCGGAGTCGCCGCCACGCGCCGATCTACGAACGACCGCCCTCGGTCGCCCGCCACCGAGCCGGCGAGTGCCGCGAGCCCGGACAAGAGGCTGCGGAACGATGATCGGAACGATGATGCCGATCGGCGGGACCGGCTCTACCGTGCCGCCGGTGCCGTAGGTCCGGTCAAGGTTGCAGAAGCCGCGGAACGGCTTGTCGGACTCGTAAGCCGTGACGACGTGCGGTTCGCTGGGGGCCTCGGGCCACCTGACCGTCGGATACTCGGTCGGCTCGGCACTCAGCTGCGAGGCCACGAGCGGAGTCCTTTAGTGAAACCGCAACACATGCCGCCGAGTGTTGCACGTCACATCGGATGGAAAGGGACAGAAAGAGAAGAGGGGCCCCCGAAGGGACCCTCTCCAGCAGATATGTGTTGTGGCTCCGCTGTAACTCCGACTGCAACCAAGAGCCTAGCCGGCGCCTCGGCCGCCTTAAAGCGACGGCCGGCCCTCCCCAGGAACCGGCCGACGCCGAGAAAAAGAGACGGACGGGTGCAGCGCCCGCCCCACCTCAGAAAGTGTGACACGAAAAAGGCTTGACTACGCCGCCACGCGCTAGTCGCCGCTGACGACCCGCAGCTTCGGCCGGTTGTCCTCGGCCTTCAGGATCGCCGCCTGCCGCTTACCAGGCAGATCCTCGAACGTGTCAGCCTCGAGTAGCGCCTCGTGGAACTCTCGGCGCTGGAGATCGTCCATCTCGCAGAGCGGCGGGTAGCCGACGAGCCTCTCGACGCGGTAGCTGAGATCTGCGCTTGCGATCGAGATAGCGTACGACCGGGTGCCACCTGTTTGAAGTTCTAAGCTGGTCCAGTCTAAGGGAGCGCGTAAACGGTCTTGACGAGGAAGCCGCCCCCTTAGGCCGAGTCGTTGTGGCGCACCAGATTGAAGTTGGGACGCGGGCTCAAGCGACCCCACCCGTGACGGTAGAGCGCCTGATCCCACGTCCCGGGAGTTACCCGGCCGGGCGAACCTAATGCCCTAAACCAGGAACTCTCACGTCCCGATATCCGGGTCCCAACGCCTCAAACCGGGTCGCCCGGTGAACACGGGGTGGCATCCACGCGGCGTGCTTCGAACACCTTCGAGGTGTCGCGCAGGGTCACACGACTACATCGCGGCCCGTCGTGGATTCGCGCCCGCTTCTGCCCGCCAGGTCGCCGTCAGGTTAGTTGGTCGCGTTTCGGGTACCGTCTCTATGCCGGCCGGAGGTACGTGCCGCGGACTTGCCGGGTAGCTTTCGAGCCTCTCGAATCGTCCACGGATCCGAGAGGCTCCACGGCGTAGAGGACACCGCACTGCAACCGGCCGGCCTTTCCAGGACCGGTTCACGTAGTGCCAAGCGGCCGTCCTTGGGCTGAGGCGGCTTCGACAGGCTCCAGGTCGCTACTCGGCCTTCGGCTCCAGCACGAACACCTCGACTGCCATGTCGGGATCGATGTGGTTGGTGCTCATGAAGGCGATCACCTTGCGGTCGAGGGCGTCCTCGACCACCTTCACGAGGTCGTCGCGCATGAGCCGCTGAAACTCGTGCCGATTGTTTAGGACGTGCTCCGCCCTGCCGCTCTCGGCGAGACGGCGCTCGCCCGGTGTAAGCGTGTCGCCCAGCAAGATCGTCACGCTGTTGTGGTCGATCACGCTGCGCGACTTCGTCGGCCCCCGCCCTGTGTAGTCGCGCAGTACCCGCACTGCCCCGGTGTTGATCTTTTGGTTCATCAGGACCTCGCTAACCGCTCCTCTGGTGTAGAGCCACTAGAAGGAGGAGAAGCGTCGGAGATCCCGCAGGCAGCTACAAGGAGCGTAGAGCCTTTCGGGACCACCGACTCATGCGCGTACTTGATGCTCGCCTGGGTTTGGTGCTCCTCGCGCCCTAGTCGAGCGTCAGGGCGCCGGAAGCCGCGCTACTGCTTCGGACGAGAAGCGGTAGCGGCGAGGGACTGATACCTCGAGCCTCGGCGTAGATCGGGGCGGCGGTCAGTCACGCCGGTCACGCCGTCCGTCACGCCGGCATGGAAACCCCCGACACAACCTGTCCTCCCTAACCAGCCCCTGGAACCAACTGCGACGGGTAAACACGGTCTGGCAAGCGTCGAGCTCAACCCAAGGCGACCCCCGGCCGGCCGGATGCCACTCATCCGGCCCCACCAGCCCCTCCGGGTCGCGCCCCGGGTCGAACAGCCTCTCCAACTCCCCCTCGGACGGCGCGACCGTGTCGCCCACCTTCCGCGGGCCGCGATGGCGACACTCGCGGCTACAGAAAACATGGCCCGCCTTCCTTGGCGCGAACTCCTTGCGGCACCGAAGACACTCAGCCACGACGCCGCCCTTCCTTTTTCTGAGCGCGAGCGCCTTCCTTGCAGCGCCTCACGGAGCGGTCTTTGGGATCAGCGGACTTCACTGTCAACCCTCCCCTTCCCCCGTTGTAAGCCGTTCTCCGGGCATGTGAGGGGTGGCCTATCCCTAGGTGCCTCTTAACCGTCACGACGGTAGGTGGCGTCCAAATGGCTTGTGCCAGAACGGACCTTTAAGTACCCGTCCGGTGGTGGGGTCGAGTTCAACGATGAGGTTCCACTCCGCCCGGTCCTCGTCGTCCTTGGTCTTGTCGAGGAAGCGATCCTCGTAGGCGCTCGGGCCGGGTCGAGGTCCCTTCTCGGCTGTCACTTGCCTCGCGGCCGGGTGGGGTAGTTAGGCAGCTTGCCTACCCGTGGCCCACGGGGTGAGGATGGGCGCGGTGTAGGGACCTTGGCTGCAGGGAGCTTAGGCTTTGCCATGTCGTTCTCCTCAGTTCGGGTTAACAGTCAAAGGTCGAGATCTTGAGCGGCCCGGTGCTCTTGAGCTCGGGCTCGACGGGTGGCAGCAGGTCGAGCATGCGGTTGCGCCACTCCTCCCGGACGTGGGCGTACGCCTTCTCGCGGTGGTCGCCGTTCCCGGTCGCGATGGTGTCGACGACGTGCTCCGCGTAGTCGCCGGCATGGGCGGATGTGGCGAGCACTCCGCGTTCGGCGAGCACGCCGCGCTCCACGAGTTCGGCCTCGCGTTCGCGGGGGTCGAGGTCGTCCTTATCTTCGTGGCTCTTCAGTCGCATGATGTCCTTGAGTTGGCGTTCATCGATCCTGTGTGGCGGGTGCGTGAGTAGTTCGCTCGCGAACATGTGCATGCGCTCGAACTCGTCGCTCTCGATGATCCGCTGTGTGTCGCGGACACACTGGAGGTAACAAAGCTCGTCCTGTTCGTTGACGATCTCCGCGAGCTTCCGTTCGTCGTCGGTGCGCGGCTCGATCGGCCACGGCGGCGCGGGTTCCCCCTGCGCGAGCGGGCCGCCGAGCAGCGCCAGCGTCCGTGCCCTGCGGTCACCGTGCCGTGAGAGCACGAAGCCTGCCAGTTCGTCTGGGTTGTCGGGTCGGCCGTCGAAGAAGTCCGGCAAGGGCGGCGGCGCCCAGACGCGCTGGACACGCGACCCCGCGATCATGCCGACGAGGGCGTGGCCGAGTTCGTGCGCGATCAGCCTGCTGTGCGCGTACTCGTGCGGCGTCACGGCGATGGCGCCCATACGCCGGCCGGCGTCAAGCGCCGAGCCTCCTCGCCGAGCGCCTGCTGATGCTTCCTGCGGTTCTCGGCCTCGAGTTCGCGGTCGGCGACCTGCGACTCACGTGCGTGTGCGCGGGACTTGGCCTCCTCCGCTTCGCGGAGAGCTTCGGTCTCGTCAACCTCGACGATCGTGCCGCAATCCGTAAGCCGCCACGGCGGCGGCATGTCGAGCAGGTCGGCCGCCTGCGCGAGATGCGCATGCGCGGCGCAATGCCATTTTCGCGTCCTGACCTCGGCCCACCCGCCGGACTCGGTCAGCGGGATCACGTCGCAGTCGGGGTGGTGGCATGTCTGCAGCAGCGGAGCGCCACGGATGCTGCCGGCGGACTGCGCGAGTTCGAGCGCCCGCTCGTCGTCTATCGCCGTCGCGGTCTTCAACCCGGCGCTCTTTCTGCACGCGTCGACGTACAACCGGCGGTCGTCGGCGTCGAGACTTTCGACAATGTCGAGGACCGTCCCGAGCGTCCTCGCGCCGACGCGGTAGGAGATCGCGAGCAGCTCACGCGTGACGAGCGCGTCCTCGCCGTCGAGCTGCCGCGACAGCGTCCAGATCGTTTCCGCGTTGAGTTCCTCGCCGCGGGAGTGGTAGGGGACGTGGAGCTGCCAGGTGGTCGTGCTCATCGTGTGCGTTCCACCAACCACGTCTCGAGCGCGGCACGCGGGATCCGGACGGTGGAGCCGGGTGGCCCGAACTGGGTTGCGGGAATATCGCCCCGTTTGACCATGCGGCGGACCGTTTCGGCGGACACGCCCAGCTCCAAAGCCACCTCAGATATACGCAAATACGGTCGTTCGTGAACAATGGTATGCATCACAGACCATTCTATCGCAAACGGGGCCTAAATCCCTGCAAATACGCAGAAACGGCAGGGAACGACGAGCGCCCCCGTGGACAGGTGAAGGGTTGGGGGCGCTGCTACTCGGCGTCTGACTGCATCCGCGAGCCGGGACAGCAGCCCCTGCCGCGCCGAATGTTGGCTCGGTTGACCAAGAACGCAGGACCGAAGGCGAGCGCGAACCCACCAAGCAGCGGCCACCAGAACAGCGGGTCGCCCAGCTCGGCGTGAATTGCGCCGGGGACTGCTAGCACGAAGGCGTTGTCGATGGCCTCCATGATCGCGATCGACACCGTGTCGGCGGCGGCCGCGATCGCGACCACAGCAGCCACCGCCAGGCTCGAACGCACGAGCGGGATCGAGGTCAGCGTGTACCCGAACACGAACGCAAGCCCGATCACTAGTGCGACCGTCGCGAGGTTGTTGATCCCGAGGGCGGTGCCGAGCGCCATCCCCGTGATCTCACCGGCAGCGCATCCGACCAGACAGTGACCGGTTGCGCTCAGGCTCAGTTGGTTCAGCGACGTGGCTGGCGCGACTTGCGCCAAGCCGGGAATAACTGTCCCCTTCGCGGCCACGGGCGAATCATGACGCGCTGCCGCGCTCGCAGCCCGAAACGGCTACCCGAAGAAGCTTCGGTCAGTACCACTTGCCCCGTGCGAAACCGCCGAAGGCGATCAGTCCGATCAAGACGATGATCAGCCCGATCCAAAGGCTCCACACGAACATCAGGACGATCCCGACGATCACGATGATGCCGCCGAGCGAGATGCCTGCGATTCCACGCCGATCATCCGATCCAGCCACGCCTTCCCTCCTCCGCGTCATCTTTCCTGCCGCACCGCTTCTCTACCCCCTTGCGCACCTGGCGCAACCTTGGGGACCGTGCGTCAACGTCTCATCGTCTGCCCGCTCCTGGACGCTGCGCTCGAGTTCTTCCAGGGATGCCGATGCTCCGCCTCGTGGATGCCGAACGATCCGTACCACCTGGCGAACGCCGCCGCACCGACAGCGAATCACAGAAGTCCCTCTGGAGAAGGCCGGACCCTCGCTCTGAGCGCCGCAACTGTGACAGAGCATGTGCGCGACAGCGGGCATGAGCTGACGGTCTCCTAGCCCTCCCTTTCCAGGTTGAAGAGAGCGCACTCCGGCTGGACTTGAGAATCCCACGGAATTTGCGTTCTTCCCGGGCCGACTCGAGATAGGCGAAGGGCTGCCCGTTGGTGCACCCTGAACGAACTGAAACACCCGGCTTGCTGGACGCGTCCACGTTCACGTGCCCCGTCCCCTCTGCCGTCTCCTCGGGCGCAAAGGCGAACCTCGACGCCTCAACTCGCTTCGCCTGGGTCTCCAGTGCTTCGGCCGCACCGGCATGCGCGGCCTATTCGCCGGGTATCGCTCCTTCTGACAAGTCGGAGGAGGCTCGATGCCAGACGTACACGTAGTCCCCACCGGAAACCTATGGGCCTGCGAAATCGATGGCCACACCCGCTCGACCCACGAAACACAGGAGGAAGCCATCAAGGAGGGGCGCGGGCTGGCGGAAGACCAGAACGGCGAGCTGGTGGTTCACGCCCAAGACGGAAGCATCCGCGAGAAGGCCAGCCACGGGAACGACCCCAGCGACATTCCCGGCTAGCTACGCCGATTTCCGCTAGGCGGGTTGGACCGGCTCAAGGTAGAAAACCAACCTGGGGCCTCGCTGGGTAAGCGCTGCTCCCCAACGACCCTACGCCGGTGGCCAGGGTGCGCTTTCTCGGAAGAACTGCAAATTCCGTCTGGTCTCGGCGCCTAGCCGCGGGTTGGTACGAGGTCGGATCGTCCGACCTGGCCGCATGGCGGCGTCAGCTGAGCGTCTGCCGATCTCGCGCGGTGAATTCGATCTTGTCGGACTCGGCGCGTTCCCGGAAGCGATGCATGCCCTCGGCCTGATTGCGCCGGCGCTTGAGGTCGAGCAGCCCCATGACGATCACGATCACGATGGCAAGCGGCACCGCGACGATGACGGCCCCGCCCATAAAGGCGCCCGACATGACGACGAGGGCCAGCGCGAACGCGGCGACGGCGATGGTGATTGGAGACATGCGATTGGGCTACCCGGCTAGGGACGCGGCAAACGGCTCGAGTCGACCATGTGCGGCAGGTTCGTTCCGGGATGGGGTCGCGACGCCG
Source organism: uncultured Thermoleophilaceae bacterium (assembly GCA_963827065.1). Taxonomy (GTDB): domain Bacteria; phylum Actinomycetota; class Thermoleophilia; order Solirubrobacterales; family Thermoleophilaceae; genus JACVRW01. The sequence continues at coordinate 43,917 of CAWGZM010000012.1, forward strand.
ACCGGCGTTCAAGCGCTCGCCATGACTCGCACGGTCCGTGACCCGCGCAACATACCTGGGTAAACAAGGCTTACTGGCCCAGTTCCCCAGGAAGCGCCGTCCCCCCCGGGCGGCGTTTCCTTTCCGCCCTAGATGCGGCGTCTTCCACCGAGGCAGGCTTGACGGCCAAGCGCACCGCGCCTACGTTCACTTAGCGAAGTGACTCCCCGTCTGGCCCGCGGGGGAGGTCACCTGGGTTGAGTCCTTCCCCGGCTGGGGAGCGCCGTCCTTTCAGGGCCGTTGGGACGGCGTTTCCTGAGCCGGACGCATCCGCGAGAAGGACTCACACAGCGACGACCTTCTCAACGCGGCGGCTAGCTCGGCGCTCGCCACTGGCAGAGCCTAGATCGAAGGGGATACTTGGCGGGCGATGTCCCAGGAGAACGTGGAGTTGGTGCGCAGGGTCTACGAGGCACATGGTCGCGGCGACTTCACGGCTGTCTTCGCGGCCTACGATCCGGAGATCGAATGGCGTGTCCAGAGGGTGGCCGAGTTTGGCTTCGATCCCGTGTACGTCGGCCACGACGGTGTCCGGACCTTCTGGCGCACATGGCTCTCGGCGTGGGAGACGACGAGTTTCGAGTACGACGAGTTCATCGACGCTGGCAAGCACGTCGTCGTCGTTCAGAGCCAGCGGATGCGAGCGCGGACGAGCGGGATCGAGGTGGAGTGGAACTCCTACGCCCAGGTCTGGACGATCCAGGACGCCAAGGTCGTGCGTATGGAGTTCTTCCCCACTCGCGGCGAAGCCCTCGAAGCCGTGGGGCTGCCGGAGTAGGCGATGTCGCAGGTGCACGTACCCGTCGAGAGTGCCGCTCGTGCCTCGTTGCGGTAGTCGCTACTGCGGTCGCTGGCGACGAGCAGCAAACAACGTCTACTTGGCGTGCCAAATTGGGTTGACCTGCTCGCTCACAGTTGAGAGCATCGATCGGCCCAAACGATCGCAGGAGGAGCCATGTTGCGTCTATGTCGGGTCTTCTTGGTAGTCGCCGCCATCGCCGCGGTGACCGCTCCGTCGGCGGCCGCCGTCCCTGACCGGAAGCTGTCCGGGCTGCTCGGGGACATGTGGACGACGATCCTTGAGACGCCGGCCGCCGACAATCCATTCACGGAAGGCGACCCCTGCATTCAGCTCGGCGCGAAAATCGTTGCGCCATTCGGCCCTGAGTCGGAATTCATGTGCGTCGTCAAGCCAGGGACGAGGGTTTTCGTGGCCGCCTACAGCGCCGAGTGCAGCACGGTCGAGGCTCCACCGTTCGACGGGGACAACGAGGCCGAGCTGCGCGACTGCGCGAGGGCCAATGTCGTTGGGTTCGAACGGGTGACCGCCACCCTCGACGGCCGGCCGATCGCGCTCACCCAGGTCCAGACCGCGCTGCTGAACTTCGTCCTGCCACCGGACAACATCTTCGAACTGGAGGCGGGGACGACGGGTCAGTCGGTGGGGGACGGGTGGGTCGCGCTGCTGCACCCGCTCAGGCCCGGGTCGCACGAGATCCAGATCTTCACGAAGGGGAACGCCCTCACAAACACGACCACCATCGAGGTTCGGCCCGGGGCCTGACGCCTCGGCAACGCCAGGGACAGGACCCACGGGCCGACCGAGCTGGGGCGCAGGCGATCGCCTGGCTGGCGCGGGAAGTGCGACGCCCAGCCGAGGGAGGGGACGGCGGGCAGCAGGGCCTGCAGGACCTAGCTGGATACGCCCTCGAGCCGCGTGAGGTGGCTGTGCTGGCGGCACCATGGGCGGAGGCCACTGGTCCGCCGAACAGCGCGAATGTGCACGATGCTCCCGCCGGCTACGCGGGACACGATCCACAACTGGGTGAAGCGGTGACGACGCGCCGCTCCTGCTACCGCCGTGTCGCATTCGCCAGTTCGCGCTCGACCATCTCGAACTCCTGAGCACTCAGCCATGCGCTGACCTTGCCGTCGGCCGGTGGCGGGAACCGAAGTCGATGCAGCTTCGCCACGCAGTGCCGACAGAACGTCTTGCCCGGCCGGCGTTTCTTGCCGTGCCGCTTCCGCGGATGCGCATGGATGTGGTGGATCGGGTCGCCCGGCTTGATCTTGGTACGGCACTTCAAGCAGCGGCTCTTGTATCTCGCCCTGGTCTGCACGTCGTTGTCCTGTTTCGAATGAGCCCGTCCCCGGGTGGGTGCCCGGAGAGGGAGAGCGATGTGTCCACGAGGAGAGGTTGTTCCTCGTGTCCCGCTGTGAGCAACCGTTCCCGAGAGTCCCGTTCGACACGCCTTCGGCAACTTCGATGCCTGGCTGTGTCCGTCGCTCGCCCTTCGGCCCATCGACGGCATTTCCCAATGGCGACCACCGCCTCCGGGTGCTGCTCCCGCAGCGGGATTTTCAGGCGGGGGCTAGCCAGGGGCGACCCCAAACGCATACTGTCTTAACTGACGTTCGCGACTGCGCTCGGACGCCAGGAGAACTGGGAGGAGCCGAAGGGCCGCGCCGAGAGCGTGCGCTCCGCGACACCCGACTTCGCGAGCTGAGCGCCCGGTTGCTGGCGCCCTCCAACGGGTAACGCAGCCTCATGGCACCGCGCTCGATCTGGAACGGAACGATCACGTTCGGCCTCGTGAACGTGCCGATCAAGCTCTACACGGCAACGGAGTCGAAGACGGTCAGCTTCAGCGAGGTGCACGTCAAGGACGGAGCGAAGATCGAGCACCGCCGCTTCTGCCCCAAGGAGAACAAGCAGGTCGACTACGACGAGACCGTGAAGGGCTACGAGGTCTCGGCCGACACCTACGTGGTGCTCGAGAAGGACGAGATCAAGGCCGCGGCGGGCGACCGCGGCAAGGTGGTGCACCTCGACGAGTTCGTGAGCGCCGAGGACATCGACCCGGTCTTCTACGAGAAGACCTACTACGCCGGCTCGCGCGAGGCCGAGGACGCCTATCGCCTGCTCCACGAGGCGCTGCGCAAGTCCGGCCGCGCCGGCATCGGCCGCTTCACGTTCCACGACCGCGAGTACCTCGTCGCGGTGCGGGCGCTCGGCGACGTGATCGCCCTCCACACGCTGCGCTTTCACGACGAGGTGGTCGAACCCGACGACCTCGAGCTCGACCTCGGTCGCGCAAAGCCGCGCCCCAAGGAGGTGCAGATGGCCGGACAGCTTGTCGACTCGCTCGAGGAGGACTTCGATCCCGAGGCCTACGAGGACAGCTATCGCGAGGCGGTACTCGACCTGATCAAGCGCAAGGGCCGCGGCGAGGAGATCGACCTCGCGGCCCAGGAGGAGCCCGAGCAGGGTGACGACCTGGCCGCCGCGCTTCAGGCGAGCCTCGGGAGCCGCTGACGATGCCGCGGGCGCTTTGGAGCGGCTCACTCAGCTTCGGGCTCGTCAACGTGCCCGTCCAGCTCGTGAGCGCCGCGCGCGACCTCGACTACCACTTCAACGAGCTGCACGCGAAGGACAAGGTGCGCATCGAGCAGCGCCGCTTCTGCTCCAAGGAGGACGAGGAGGTCATCTGGGAGGAGATCGCGCACTCCTACGACCTCGACGGTAAGCAGGTGATAGTGACCGACGAGGAGCTCGCGTCGGTCGAGCCGCGCAAGACGCGCACGATCGACATCGAGGCCTTCGTCGAGCTCGCCGACGTCGACCCGATCTACTTCAACCACCCCTACTTGCTCGTGCCGGCCGGCGACAGCGAGGGCACGCTGCGCGCCTACCACCTGCTCGTGGAGGTGTTGGGCGGGACCGAGCGCGTCGCGCTCGGCCGCTTCGTGATGCGCACGAAGGAGTACCTCGCGGCCGTGCGCGCGCGCGAGGGCGCGCTGCTACTGACGACGATGCGCTTCCACGACGAGGTCCGCGCCACGAAGCCGATACCGACGGGCGGCAAGAAGCCCGCGAAGAAGCAGCTCGACGAGGCCGTCGCGCTGGTCGAGGCGCTCGCCACCGAGTGGGACCCGACGAACTACGAGGACTGCTACCGCGAGCGCCTCAAGCGCGTGATCGACAGCAAGCGCAAGCGGCGCAAGATCGAGGTCCCGAAGCCGGAGCCCGAGCCGCAGCCCGTGCCGGACCTCATGGACGCGCTTCAGCGCGCGGTCGAGAACGTCCGCGCCGGCCGCGACGTGCGGACTCCGCCGGAGAGCGAAAACGGAGGCGACGGCGAGCTTGGCGAGCTGAGCCGCGACGAGCTCGTGAAGCGCGCCAAGGAGAAGGACATCCCGGGCCGCAGCAAGATGTCGAAGAAGGAGCTCGTAGAGGCGCTCACCGAGTAGCTCGCCGAGCGCCCCCACCGATTGCCCGCTTGTCGTGTCCGGCTTTGCGCAGCCGTCGCTCGGGCTCGTCGCGGCGTTGGAGGGTCCCCGCCAGGCGGCCGACGGCTCGTCCGACCGGGCCGTACTGCCAGGTCATGACCTCCGTGAACGGGGCCAGCAGCTCGTGCAGGCGCGCCGCCCGGGGGCGGTCCTCGAGCCAGACACAGGTGTCGGCAGCCCAGACGAGGGTGATCGTCCAGGTCGGGCCGCGCGGCAGCTCAAGCAGGCCCTTCGCGACCGCGCCCTCGAAGGCCTCGCGGGCGGCGTCCCGGTCGTGCCGCTCGCGGGCGACCTCGGCCGGGCGACGAAGAACGTGGCCGGCGGGCCTGCCACCGATTCCCCCATTTCACCGCCAGCGTCGTCCAGCTCGGTGAGGCGCCCCTGGACGGCGCGGATGGTCCATGGGCGCGCACCTCGACCGGTCCGAGGATTCGGAAGTCCACGGGCCCAAAGCTTCCCGCGCCCGCACGGTCGCGGCAACCGTTGTCACCGCATCGCAAGAGCGGCGCAACCTGCCGAGCGCATCCTGCATACAGCGATCCCAAAGGAGACCAATCTCATGACCACGCTCAGCAAGACATTTCCCAGCGAAGACGCCGCCCGCCAGGCGATCGAGGCGCTGAAAGCTGCGGGCGCGTCGCCACGCTACATCCGGCTACTCACGAGCCGTCCGGTGCGCGACATACGCCGCGAACCGCGCGGCGGCTTCGCCCAGCCGGTCGCCGCGGACGCACCGGTCGGGAGCTACGCCAGCGTCGTGCACCGCCGCCGGCAGGCCACCGGCAGTTTCGCCACCGGCAGCCGGGCCGGCGATCCCGACCGGGAGCGCAAAGGCTCATTCGCCGACGCCGAACGCGTCGTGATCGTCACTTACAGAAACGACACGGAGCGCCGTCGGGTCACCGGCTATCGCGGGGCCCGCGTATACCTCCGCCGGGCCGCGCTCGACGACGAAGCCGTCGACCGCGCCGTAAGCCAACTCCATACCGGGAATGCGGTTGTACTGGTCGACAGCGGTGAGATCACCCCAAGCGACGCCCGGGCGCACCTCGAGCAATCGGCGTACGCCGCCTGAGCAAGGTCGCCGAGTGGCTGTAGCAGGCTCGTAGAGGCGCTCGGCGAGTAGCCCGCCGAGCGCCTCTGAGCATCAGCTCCTAGTTGTCGCCCCAGTAGAAGCCCTCGGACACTGCCGGGAAGCTCCGCTCGGGATGCGCCCGGAACAGCGGGTCGATCCCGAACAGCGTGATCCGCGCGGTGTCCGCGGTGTTGGGCCCGTGGACGATGACCGGCGAGCCGCCAGCCGACGGGTCGGGGTTCGGCCAGTGGCCGGACGCGAGGAAGTCGGAGGCCGGCAAGCGGCCGTCGACGCTCACGTCCTCCGGGACGTCCGTGAACCACACCGGGTCCTCGACGAGCGCTGTGTCGCGGTCGGGATAGGCACCGGTGATCGGGCTGCTCGCGCCGCCTTCGTTGTTCCAGTAGATGATGCCGCTGACGTCCTCCTGGAGCAGCGGCGTCACGCGACCGAACGACTCGAGCAGCGTCTCGACGTCCTCGGTTGCCTTGCCCGCCTGCGAGCGCCTGCCCTGCGACTCTGCCTGCAGGCCGGCGAGCTGGGCGCCGCCGGTCTCCGGCGCGATGAAGTTCGCTCCGGAGATCCGCGCCCCGACGTAGCCGCCGCCGGCGGCGAAGAACGCCGCATAGCGCGCACGGACGTTCGCGTTCGCCGGCGTGTCAGCCGGATAGTTCTGGCTCGTGTTGTAGATCACGTCGTAGTTCAGCAGCGGGTCGGTCGGAGCCGTGTTGATCGTGTTGTTGGTGTACGGGTCGGACGAGAAGCCGAGCCGCGTCTCTAGCGCCCAGTTCTCGAGCGCCGAGCACAGGCAGGCGATCCGCGGCACGCGCTCGATCGGCTCACGCTGCGGCAGCAGGTCGCTGACCGGCTCGAACCAGATGCCGGCCTCGCGGCCGGCCGCGCGGATCTGTGCCCGTGCGCTCTCCGCGAACAGGATGCTGCCCGCGGGCATGTCGCCGTCGCGCGTCTCGAACGGCTCGAGAGCGAGCCGGGCGGCGACACCGTCGCCGATCAGCTGGTTGGCGGTGCGCACCGCGGTCCGCGAGTCGACTTCGAGCGCGAGCCAGTCGGAGCGCCCGGCGCGCACCCCACCCTCAACCCGATCGGTTGTCTCGACCGGGCTCGTGTTCGGCGTGAAGCGCCGGTCACGCCCGATCGTGACCACGTCGGCGCCCCAGAGGAAGCCGTTGCTCCACGCGCCGGGCGGCGCGTACAGCTCCGTCACGCGGTCCGAGATGTCGTCGCCGACGTCGAGCATCGTGTTGCCGAGCGCACGCAGCGACTGATTCAGGAACACGACATACGACCCGGCGGCGAACGTCCTGTTGCCGAAGCGGTAGTCGCGTCGCAGCTGCCTGACCTCGATGTCGTTGGCGAGCAGGAAGTCGACGAGCCGCTTGGCCTCCGCGTCGCTGCGCTGGCCGCCCCCGACGGGGATCACGTGCGCCCGTGGATAGGGCGTCATGTAGTTGTGATCCTCGGGCGTGCCCGGGAAGGGCAGCGGGCCGGTCAGCGTCGGACGCGCTGCGTCCTCCTTGCCGCGCCGGTAGATCTCGTACTGGTCGTACAGCATCTCGCGGCGGTTCTCGACGAGGAAGTCGACGCGAGGAGTCGACCACGAACTCATGCGCCCGCAGCGCGCCGGCGCGCCCGACCGGCGGGGCCGGTTGCCCGTCGATGCCGCAGGCCGTTCCGAGGTCGTTGCAGGTCTCCACGGTCATCGCGTCGAGGCCGCGCAGCTGCCCGTACTGGCCCGTGTAGAAGGGACCCCAGTCATCCCAGCCCTGGGGCAGCGTCTCGCCCTCGGGGATCCACTCAGGCGGAATGTTGTTGATCGGCCGGGTGATGCCGAAGCCCTCGCTCGCCAGCCCGGCCTGGTTGGCGTCCATGCGCGGCTGGTTCCACTTCGTCCAGAGGTCGTACTCGATACCCGGGTTGTGCGGGACGGTCGTGCCCTCGACGAGCGTCGGCTCGACGTAGCCGTGCAGGTCGTAGGCCCCGGTTGGGAACCACTCGCGGATGACATCGACCGAAGCAAGCGTCTCCGGCTGCGACTGCGTGATGTAGTCGCGGTTGAGGTCGAACCCGTTGCTGTTCGCGCGCGTTCCCGCGATGCGGCCGTCCGGGTTCTGGATCACGTTGAAGACGAGCACGGCGTGGTCGAGCCACGCGTCCACCTGCGGGTCATCCCCATACGGCGTCGTGGCGAGCCGCTCGATCGTCCGCATCACCGCGTCGACGCCCTCGTACTCGTTGCCGTGGATACTGCCCTGGACGAAGATCGGCACCTTCATGTCGCGGCGCTCGATCAGCTCCTGTGCCCGGCGCGGATTGCGCTGCGCCAGCTCGATGACCTGCCGCAGGCGCGCGTCGCCGTTGCGCTGAGCGTTCGTGTCGAGCGCGTTGATCGTGACCTTGTACATGTCGTGACCGCCGGCGGACGGGCCGATCACGTCGACCTCCATGCGCCCCTCGCTGCGGCTCGCGATGTCCTCGAGCGTGCAGCCGATCGCGTAGTAAGGAATGTGCGGGAAGCTTCCGGGCGGGTCCGCGGGGTCGGTGCCGTCGGGCAGGTTCTCCGCGGCGTCCGGCATCGCTGTGCCGCACCACGGTGGCTCGATCTGGGCGCTCGCACCGCTCGCTCCCACGAGCGCGCAGACGATCGCCGCGATTGACACTGCCAGCCAGACCCGGACCCGTGGGCGCATGCAGACTCCCGCTTCGAAGGGCAGAACCGCTCGAGGGCCTACCCGATTGGGTCAAAAGGGAAACGCTCACGGGGTAGCCGTGAACGACTAGCGTTCGCCCCCATGACCGACCGCCCGCCACTGCCTCCGTTCACGGTCGAGACCGCCGCGCAGAAGGTCCAGGCGGCCGAGGACGCCTGGAACACCCGCGATCCGGAGCGTGTCGCCGGCGCCTACACCGCCGACTCCGTCTGGCGCAACCGCGACCTCTTCGTCAGCGGTCGCGACGCGATCGTCGCGTTCCTCACCGCCAAGTGGGAGCGAGAGCTCGACTACGCCCTCCGCAAGAGCCTCTGGACGTTCGCCGCGAACCGGATCGCGGTGCGCTTCCAGTACGAATGCCACGACGCGACCGGCCAGTGGTTCCGCAGCTATGGCAACGAGCTGTGGGAGTTCGACGACCACGGCCTCATGCGCCGGCGCGAGGCGAGCATCAACGACGTGCCCATCGACGAGTCGGAGCGGCGCATCTTCGGCCCGCGCCCCGCGGAGGAGCACGGCCGGGACATACCGCTCCGCTAGCCCCTACTCCCAGTCGTTCAGCTGAACGGACACGCGGTCCGTCGAGGACGGGAAGTTCGGGAAGTTGATCGCCCGCACGGGTCCCCTCCCCCGCGACCTCAGCCGCACCGAGATCCGGCCCGTCGGCGGCCGGCCCGCCGGGACAGCCAGGTCCACGCCGCTGATGAACGGCAGCGAGTAGAAGGTCGGCAGCGGCCCGCCCAGGTTGCTCTGGCCGTCGGCGTCCGAGTCGAATGCGAACAGTCCGATCGTGCGCTTCGACTGAGGGCTCGTCGCTGCGTTGATGACGTTCGTCCCGTTGATCGAGAGGATGTCGTTCTGGGCCCCCTGATCGCCCCAGAGCTCCTTGTTGCGCGTCACGATCACGACCGAGTGGCCGTCACCCTTGGTGGTCAGCGCGTCGAGCCCGGTGCCCGGCTCCGCTGTGAGCAGCCGGACGAGGTGGTCGTCGCGGCGGAAGGGCTCGTAGTAGAGGTGGTGGATCCCGCTCTCGGGGCGTGAGATCGCGAACTCGTAGTGCGCGCCGCGTTCGAGCTTGAACGGTCCCCAGGCGCCGTCGCCGGTGAGCTGCTTCGTCGCCGCAACTTTGCCGAGGTGGCGGCCGGTCGAGGGCTTCACCTTCCAGACCTTGAGCGTCGCGTTGGTCGCGCCCGCGTTCTGCGGGAAGAGCACGGCGCGCCCGGCCACGCTGACGAACCTGCCGCGCTCGGGGATGATCCGGGTCGTCTCGGGCCGGCGCCCACGGAGGAAGCGATACACCGCCGCGAACGTCTCGGCCGAGGTTGCCACCTGCACGTGCGTCTGGTTCGGGATCGTCACGTTGGTGGCGCCCGTGATGGTCCTGCCCGGCATGCCGACGCCCGCCCAGACCGCCAGCGTCGGCACTCCGCCCGGAGGGGCTGTCGCCGTGCGCCCGTCGAGGTTGACGTAGTGCGCGACGCGCGCCGCCCGCTCGGGGGTCGCGAGGTACTCCTGCAGCACGGAGGTGCCGAGTGAGTGCCCGAGCAGGTCGACCTTTTTCCGGCCCGAGCGCTCGAGGAGGCGCCCTATCTGCGCGTCGAGTCGCGCATGGACCTGCTCGCGCGTCGCAAGGCCGAAGGTGGAGTCGTAGTCGAGCACCGAGATCAGCCGCTGCGGATAGCCGTTGCTCGTGAAGCGCTGCTGCTGCGACTCGAACTGAGCGCCGGAACCGACGAAGCCGTGCACGAACACGACCGGGTTCCGCTTCGGCTGCTTGGCCTCGGCCGAGGCGGCCGGCGCGGTCGCCAGTGCCGCGATCGCGACGGTCGCCAAAAGTGCCAGCCGGCTCGTCCTCATGCCCGTGCGATCATTTCACAGGGGCTCGGTGTAACAAAACATCTGGTCATGAATGTCCCAAACTCTTCCGCAGCGACTCCCGTGCGCCCGCGCGGCCGGCCGCCGGCGGCCAGCCGTGCCGACGTCCTGCGCGCGGCCATGCGGCAATATCTCAGCGGCGAGCGCGTCGACGTCCAGGCGATCGCCGCGCGGCTCGGGCTCGGCCGGACAACCGTCTACCGCTGGTTCGGCAGCCGCGAGCAACTGATCGGCGAGGTGCTCGTGCGGGCCGCCCTGCCGCAGCTCGCCCGCGCCCGCACCGAGGCCCGCGGGCGCGGCGGCCGCGTGCTGCTCGACACCTTCGACCGCTTCAACCGCGCACTCGCGGACGCGCCGGCTCTGCGCCGCTTCGTCGAGCACGAGCGCGAGGCGGCGCTGCGCATACTCACCGCCGGCGACGGGCCGGTGCAGCCTCGCATCGTCGCGGCCATCGAGGAGCTGATCGAGAACGAGGCGAGCACCGGCGGCTACGAGCCGCCCGTCGAGCCGGGCACGCTGGCTTACGCGATCGTCCGGCTCGCGGAGGCCTTCCTGTTCAACGAGGTGGCCGCCGGCATCCGCGGAGACGTCGATCGCCTGCGCGACGTCGAGGCTGCCCTGCTCGGGGTCAGCCGTCGAGCTTCCGGGCGATGAAGAGCGTCCGGCCCGGTGGCTTCGGCTCGAGCTCGAAGCCGAGCGCCTCATAGAAGGTGAGCGCGTCGGTGTTCTCCTCGTTGACGTCGAGCTCGATGCGGTAGCAGTCGCGCTCGCGGGCGCGATTGAACGAGGCCTCGACGAGCGCCCGCCCGAGGCCGGCCCGGCGCGCCGAGCCATCGACGTAGAGGTCCTCGAGCCAGCAGTCGCCGAGGCCGCTCCAAACGCTCAGGCGGTAGCGGAGCTGACAGACCCCGCCGGCCTCATCGCCCTCGGCGGGCGCGGCGAGCAGGTACTCGGTGTTCGGGTCGTCGATCAGCCTGCCCACGGTCCCGCGAATGACCTCCTCGCTCGGCTCGTCCTTCCCCCACCAGTCCCTGAAGCCGCCGATCAGCCGCGCGACGTCGTCGGCGTCGTTCGCCTCGGCGAGCCATACGTGCGGCGTCATCGCGGCAACTTCTAGCAGGGCCGCGGGGGCTAGTCTGCGAGCCGTGGCCTACTCGATGTCCGACGCTCGCCAGGAGCTGCTCGACGCCCTCGCCGAGGCGATCGAGTCGCTCGGCTTTGCGCTCGCATGCCTCGGCGAGGCGTACGACAAGCTCGACGAGACGAGCGGCGACCGGCTCGAGGAGGCCGTGTTCCGGCCGGTACAGGTGGCCTACGGCCGCGCGCAGCGCACCTACACCGGCTTCGCGCAGCGGCACGGGCTGCCGGCGCGCAGCTTCGATGAGGCCTCGGCGGGCGTCTCGCCGGCCGGGGCGCGCGGCTTCATCGACATATCTCTCAACGCGGTGGGTGAGGCCGAGCTGACGTTGTCCACGCTGCAGGACTCGATGCTGCCGGTCGAGGCCGGGGACGAGGAGTTGCGCGCCGGGCTCGCCGCCGTACGGGACCGGATCGCGGGCGTCACGAACGACGCCCGCGAGTTCACGCGCACGCTCGGCCGCTGATCAGGCCGGGATCAGGTCGCGCGCGCGCCGGACGAGGCCCGTCGACGGCACGGGGAGCGAGGCGGTGTCGTCGGGCAGCGGCGGCGGAGCGGCGCTCACCCCTCCGGCGCGGCGCAGCTCGGCGTGCACCCGTCCGGCGGGCAGCCGTCCCGCGAGGAAGGACTCGAGCACGCGCCGCTCGGCCTGGCTCAGATTGTGGTCGAGCGCTGGGGAGGTGGCGGCCATCGCTCCGTGGTTCCCGCTTCGGCGCGAACCTCCTCCCTGAAGGCCGCACGACGCCTTGCAAGATGGGCGCCCATTTCACGCATCGTCAGCTCATGCGCGCCGAGCCGGACCGCCTCGGCCCGCGCCCAGCCGGGCAGGTCGTAGTGGTCCTTCCAGGGCCGCCCGGGCTTCGTCTGCAGCCAAACGCGGCGCAGGCCGAGCCGCGCGGCGAACTCCTCCAGCTCCTCCGGGGAGTCGGCCACGAGATGGCACCAGCGCCTGCCGCGCCCCTGCCAGACCGCCTCGTCGACGTAGACCGCCATGCGCGGTCATCAAGATACGCGCCGTGGCCCACGTGCTGGAGCTCGATCAGGTCCTCCCCGGCGAGCGCGACGAGGTCTTTGCGTTCTACGCGGACGCGTTCAACCTGGAGGGGATCACCCCGCCCTGGCTCGGGTTCCGCGTGGTCACGCCGGGACCGGTCGAGATGAAGCCGGGAGCGTTGATCGAGTACCGCCTCAACCTGCACGGCATCCCGGTGCGCTGGCTGACGGAGATCGAGATCTGGGAGCCCGGCCGGCGCTTCGTCGACACCCAGGTGCGCGGCCCCTACCGGCTCTGGCGCCACACCCACTTCTTCGAGGACGATCCCGAGGGCACCCGGGTGCGCGACAGCGTCAGCTATGAGATTCCGCTGGGGCGGCTGGGCGAGCTTGCGGACCGGCTGTTCGTGCGGCGCGACCTCGCTCGGATATTCGACTACCGCCGGCGCGCGGTCGCGGAGGCAATGCGGGTAGAACTAGTTTCTTGAGCACCGGCGCCGATCAGGTCACGGGATCCGAGTACGTCCCCGCGCGCGGCTTCTTCGACGAGTTGTTCGAGGCACCCGGCAGGCCGCGGCCGCCGGCCAGCGGCCTGGTCGGCTCGCTCACGCGCCTCGGGCGCGACCGCCTCCGCTCGGCCGGCGAGCGCCGCGACGCGATCTTCGTCCAGCAGGGCATCACCTTCGACGCGTCCACGCCCGAGGGTCCCACCCGCGACCGGCCCTTCCCACTCGACCTCGTGCCGCGCATCCTGCCGGCAGCCGAGTGGCGGACGATCAAGCGCGGGCTGGCGCAGCGGGTACGGGCGCTCAACTACTTCGTCGAGGACGTCTACCACGCCCAAGAGATCATCCGCGAGGGGATCGTGCCGTGGCAGCTCGTCCTGACGCGTTCGAACTTCGAGCGCGCCGCACACGGCATCCGCCCGCCGGGCGGCGTCTGGTGCCACGTCTCCGGCTGTGACATCGTGCGCGACGCCGACGGACGCTGGAAGGTCCTCGAGGACAACGTGCGCACGCCCTCAGGGATCTCGTACGTGCTCGAGAACCGGATTGCAATGAGCCGGCTGCTGCCCGAGCTGTTCTCGGGCTACGACGTCCGCCCGGTGAGCAACTACCCCGCGCTGCTGCTGGACGCGCTGCAGGCGGCGGCACCCGGCGGCGGCGAGAACCCGGTCGTGGTCGTATGGACGCCGGGCCCCGCCAACAGCGCCTACTTCGAGCACGCCTTCCTCGCCCGCCAGATGGGCGTCGAGCTAGTCGAGGCGTCCGACCTCGTGGTGCGCGACGGCGTCTGCTACATGCGCACGACGCGGGGGCTCGCACAGGTCGACTCGATCTACCGCCGCATCGACGACGCCTTCATGGATCCGCTCGAGTTCCGACCCGACTCTCTGCTCGGCGTGCCTGGCCTGATGGGCGTCTATCGCGCGGGCAACGTCGCGATCGCGAACGCGGTCGGCACGGGCGTCGCCGACGACAAGGCGATCTACCACTACGTGCCGGAGATGATCCGCTTCTACCTCGGTGAGGAGCCGATCCTCGACAACCTCCCCACCTGGCTGCTCGCCGACCCCGAGCAGCGCGCCTACGCGCTCGAGCACATGCACGAGCTCGTCATCAAGCCCACCGGCGAGTCCGGCGGGAAGGGCGTGTTCATCGGCCCACACGCGTCCGACGAGCAGCTCGCCGCCGAGCGCGCGCTCGTCGAGCAGGCGCCGGAGGGCTGGATCGCCCAGCAGACCGTGGCGCTCTCAACCGTCCCGACCGCGATGGCGGACGGCTCGCTCGCGCCCAGGCACGTCGACCTGCGTCCGTTCGCGATCTACGGCGACGAGATCAAGATCATCCCCGGCGGGCTCACGCGCGTGGCGTTGCGGGAGGGCTCGATGATCGTGAACAGCTCTCAGGGCGGCGGCTCGAAGGACACCTGGGTGCTCTCGGACGGGGACGGCGACTTCGCGGGGCCGGGTCGCGAGGGACTCGCACCGCCGGCGCTGCCCGGCATGCGCCAGGCGGGCTGGCGCGGCCAGGAGCAGCAACAGCAGCAGGCGGCCGACTGATGCTGGCCCGCATCGCGCACGACCTCTACTGGCTCGGCCGCCACCTCGTTCGCGCCGAGCACACCGCGCGCATGCTCGACGGCCTCTTCCATGCCGACCTTCAGGGCAGGCCCGACGACCCGGCCTCGGTCACGCTCTCCTGGGAATCGCTCCTCGTGATCATGGGCGCGGGCGAGATCGACGGGCCCGCCCGCCGCGACGAGGTCGTGCGGGTGCTCACGACGGACGACGACAACCCGGTGTCGATCATCTCGTGCGTGAACGGCGCGCGCGAGGGGGCGCGGACGCTCAGGGACACGATCTCGGCCGAGATGTGGGAGTCCGTCAACACATTCGAGCTGTTGCTGTCGCACCGCGACCTCCACGCCGGCCTGCGCGCCGGCCCCTACTCGATCTATTCGATGGTCAAGGAGCGCAGCGCGCTCTTCTGGGGCCTGACCGGGCGCACGATGCAGAGGGACGACGCGCGCGCCTTCCTGCAGGCGGGCGGCCGGCTCGAGGCAGCCGACATGGTGCTCAGAATGCTGCGCGTGGCGCTCCCCCCCGGACCCGACCCCAGCGGCCCCGACGTCCCCGAGACGCCGCGCCGCGACGGCAACGCGCTGGCGCTCCTGCGCGCCGTCGGCGGCTTCCAGGCCTTCATGCGCTCGGCGGCGGCGCCGCCCAACGCAGGCCCGGTGGCGCGCTTCATGCTCTACGAGCGCGAGTTCCCCGACTCGGTGGCCGCCTCGGTGCAGTCGCTCGACACCGCGCTCGAGCGCGTCGAGGCGGAGGCCCAGGATTCGCCGCCGGTGCTACGTGTCCGGCGCATGCTCGCCGACCTCGACTTCCGCGCGCGCGTCGCGCCGGGTCCCGAGGCGGTGATCCCGGCGCTGCGCCCGATCCAACAGGAGCTCGGGCGCCTCGACGTCGAGATCCACGACCGCTATTTCCATCCGAGCACCGTCGTCGCCCAGACCGTCACCGGATGAGGTACCTGCTCCGCTACCACGCCGAGTATCGCTACTCGGGGCCCGTCTTCGACCAGCACAACGTCCTGCGCGTGACGCCGGCCACGACGCCGCTGCAGCGCGTGCGGGGGTTCCGCGTGGTCGTCGAGCCGAGCGCCCGGACGCGCACCTACAGCGACTACTTCGGCACCGAGGTGGTCGAGTTCAACGTCCCGGGCGAGCACGAGCGCCTGGCGATCACGGCCGAGGGCGAGGTCGTCAACGAGGAGCCGAGCGCGCCGCCGCACGGCGACTGGGAGCTGACCAAGGCGGGCGCCTACACGGACCGCGGCGGCGAGTTCCTGCTGCGCGCGGACGACGAGCCCGGCAACGGCGGCTTGGCGGAGCTGCGTGACGCGATCGCCACGGACACGCCCCGGCAGACGCTCGAGGCGCTCTGCCGGGTGATCCCGGACCGCTTCGAGTACAAGCCCGGCGCCACCTTCGTCGGCTCGACGGTCGACGACCTGCTCGAGGGCGGCGCCGGCGTCTGCCAGGACTTCGTGCACCTGTCGCTGATCCTCCTGCGCGACGCCGGCCTCGCGGCGCGCTACGTGTCGGGCTATCTCTTTGCCAGCCCCGAGAACGGCGGCGGGAACTCCGTCGAGGTCAACACGCACGCCTGGGTGGAGGCGCTAGTGCCCGGCGCCGACGGCGAGGAGGCCGTCTGGGTCGGGGCCGATCCGACCAACCGCACGCTCGCCGGAGACGAGCACGTGAAGATCGGCCACGGCCGCCATTACGGGGACGTGGCGCCTATCCGCGGCGTCTACCGCGGGGCCGGCGGAGCGGCCGGCCACGAGGTGAACGTGCGCATGACCCGCGTCACTTCATAAAGTAAAGTCATAGGACGTGCAAACGTTTTGGCGCCTGCTCGGATTCCTGCGCCCCTATCGCCGAGGGGTGATTTTCTCATTCGTGCTGGCGGCGTTCGCGATGGGCACGGGCGTGCTGATTCCCTACCTCGTCGGTCAGACGGTGAACGAGATCGACAGCGGCGGCGTCAACCTGTGGCCGCTGGCGCTCGCCGTCGCGGGCGCAGGCGTTTTCAGGCTCGCCTTCAGCGTGTCCCGCCGGCTCGTGGCGGGCCGGGTCTCGCTTGGCGTCGAGTACGACCTGCGCAACCGCATGTACGAGCACCTGCACTCGCTCGAGCTCGCCTTCTTCGACACCCAGCAGACCGGGCAGCTGATGTCGCGCTCGACCGTGGACCTGCAGTCCGTGCGCTTCTTCCTCGGCTACGGGCTCATCTTCATCGTGCAGTCGGCGTTCACGATCCTGATCGCCGCGGGCGTGATGCTCGTGGTCGACCCGGTACTGGCCGCGATTGCGCTGGCGCCGATGCCGTTCGTGATCTGGGTGTCGTTCCGCTACGGGCGCCGCAACAGGCCGGCGACCCAGGAGGTGCAGCAGCGCATCGCGGAGCTGACCGCGGAGGCCGAGGAGAACATCTCCGGCGTGCGCGTCGTCAAGGCGTTCGCACAGGAGGAGCGCCAGCTGCGGCGCTTCTCGCGCGCGGTCGCGCGCGTCTTCGACCAGTCGATGGTCTCGACGCGCCTGCGCGCCTTCTACGCGCCGTTCATCGGCTTCCTCCCCCAGCTCGGGCTCGCTGCAGTCCTCTTCGTCGGCGGCCGCCAGGCGATCAACGGCACGCTCGCCGTCGGCGACTTCGTCGCGTTCTACGGCTACGTGCTGATGCTCACCTCGCCGATGCGCATGCTGGGCATCGCGCTCGGAATGGCGCAGCGCGCGGTGGCGAGCGGCGCGCGCGTGTTCGAGCTGCTCGACCGCCAGCCGAAGCTCACCGCTCCGGCCGACGCGCCGCCGCTGCCGCCGGGCGCCGGGCGCGTCTCGTTCCGCGACGTGAGCTTCGGCTACGACGCCGGCGAGCCCGTCCTGCGCGACGTCGATCTCGAGGTCGACGCCGGGCGCACGGTTGCGCTGGTCGGACCGACGGGCTCCGGCAAGACCACGCTCGTGATGCTGATCCCGCGCCTGTACGACGCCGACGAGGGCACCGTGCTCGTCGACGGCGTGGACGTGCGCGCGGTCGACCCGACCTCGCTGCGGAACGAGGTGGCCGTCGTGTCGGACGACGCGTTCCTCTTCTCCGCCACGCTGCGCGACAACATCGCCTACGCGCGGCCCGAGGCATCCGAGCAGCAGGTGCTCGAGGCGGTCCGCCGCGCCGGCCTGTCCGAGCTCGTCGACGACCTTCCCGACGGTCTCGACACGCTCGTGGGCGAGCGAGGCCTCACGCTTTCCGGCGGCCAGCGCCAGCGCGTCGCCATCGCGCGCGCACTGATCGCGGAGCCGCGCATCCTCATCCTGGACGACGCCACCTCGAGCGTCGACGCGACCACCGAGAGCCGCATCAAGGGAGCGCTGCGCGAGGTGATGGAGGGCCGCACGACTTTCGTGATCGCCCACCGGCTGTCGACGATCTCGCTCGCCGACGAGGTGGTGGTGCTCGAGGACGGCCGCGTCATGGCGCGCGGCACGCACGAGGAGCTGCTCGACGATTCGCCGCTCTACCGCGAGATCGCCGAGAAGGGCCTCCCCGACCAGGTGTTCCTCAACCGCGAGGATCCCGAGCGCGAGGTGGCGGGACTGTGAGCGCGCGCCAGGTCCTGAGCGCCGTCCGCGGCGAGCCGCGCCGGCTCGGCAAGCTGCGCCACCTGCTGGCGCTGCTGCGCCCCTACCGCGGGCGCGTCGTGCTGATGCTGATCGCGCTGGTGCTCGCCACGGCCGCCGCGCTTGTCCCGCCCTACCTGGCCGGCCTGGCGATCGACGCCGGCATCGAGGACGGGGACGTGAACGCGCTCACGATGATCCTGATCGCCTTCATCGCGGCGGCCCTCATCAACTGGGGCGCCACCTACGTGCAGACCTACCTCATCAACTGGGTCGGCCAGCGCGCGCTTCAGGACCTCCGCATCCAGCTCTTCGAGCACCTGCAGCAGCTCTCGATCGGGTTCTACTCGCGCAACAAGGCGGGCGTCCTGATCTCGCGGCTGACGAACGACGTGCAGGCGCTCGACCAGCTCGTGACCGAGGGCATCGCGACGCTCTTCTCGGCGACGCTCACGCTGATCGGCACGGCGGTGATCCTGATCGTGCTCGATCCGAGCCTCGCGCTCGTGACCTTCCTGACCTTCCCGGTGCTGCTGGTCGGCAGCGTGATCTTCCGGCTCGCTTCGACGGGCGCCTACCGGCTCACGCGCGAGAAGATCGCCTTCGTCACCGCCTACCTGCAGGAGACGCTCTCGGGCGTGCGGATCGTGCGCGCGTTCGGCCAGGAGCCGCGCCACAAGCGCCGCTTCGCAGAGCTGAACGACGAGCACCGCGACGCCAACATGAAGACGGTCTACCTGAACGCCGCCTACTTCCCGTCGGTGGAGCTGCTCTCCGCGGTCGCCACGGCGGCGATCCTGATCTACGGCGGCAACCAGGTGCTCGACGAGGCGGTCACGATCGGCGTGCTGGCCTCGTTCGTCTTCTACCTGCAGAGCTTCTTCGACCCGATCCAGTCGCTCTCGCAGCTGTACACGACCTACCAGGCCGGCATGGCCGCGCTCGACAAGATCTTCGAGCTGCTCGACGAGGAGCCCGACCTGCGCGACCGCCCGGGCGCCGTCGACCTGCCGCGCGTGCGCGGCGAGATCGAGTTCGACGACGTGACCTTCTCCTACGGGTTGAAGGAGGACGAGGCCCCGGCGCTCGACGCCGTGTCGCTGCACGTGCCGCCCGGGCAGACGGTGGCGCTCGTCGGCGCGACCGGCGCCGGCAAGTCGACCCTCGCGAAGCTGGTCGCACGCTTCTACGACCCGCAGCACGGGAGCGTGCTGATCGACGGGCACGACCTGCGCGACGTGACCGAGCACTCGCTGCGCTCGCAGCTCGGCATCGTGCCGCAGGAGAGCTTCCTGTTCTCGGGCACGATCCGCGACAACATCGCGTTCGGGCGCCCTGGGGCGACCGACGACGAGGTCCGCGACGCCGCGCGCGCGGTCGGCGCCGACGTGTTCATTACGCGGCTGCCGGACGGCTACGACACCGAGGTCGGCGAGCGCGGCGTCCACCTGTCGGCCGGGCAGCGCCAGCTGGTCGCGTTCGCACGCGCCGCGGCGGCCGACCCGCGCATCCTGATCCTCGACGAGGCGACCTCGAACGTGGACGTGCGCACCGAGTCGCAGATCGAGCGCGGGCTTCGGCGGCTCCTGGCCGGGCGAACGGCGCTCGTGATCGCCCACCGGCTCTCGACGATCCGCGGCGCCGGCCGGATCGTGGTGCTCGACCACGGCCGGGTGGCGGAGCAGGGCACGCATGACGAGCTGCTGGAAGCGGACGGCGCCTACGCGCGGCTGTATCGCGACTGGGCCGAGCAGGCCGCGGCCTAGCGGACCGTGAGCCGGGCGGTCGAGGAGTCAAACCGCCGCATGCTGCGGGCGCGCGACGCGATGGACCGCGACTACGCGGGGCCGCTCGACGTCGCGACCCTGGCAAAGATCGCGCACGTCTCCGAGGCGCACTTCATTCGGGTCTTTCGGGCCACCTTCGGCGAGACGCCGCACCGCTACCTGCAGCGGCGCCGGATCGAGCGAGCGATGTTCCTGCTGAGGGAGAGCGAACGCAGCGTGACCGAGATCTGCTTCGACGTGGGCTTCACGAGCCTCGGGACGTTCAGCCGCACGTTCAACCAGATCGTCGGCGAGCCGCCGACCACATACCGCTGGCGTGCCGCAGATCTCCGCGCGGTGCCCGCCTGTTTCGCGAAGGCCTGGACGAGACCGAGCAGTTTTGGAGAAGCACGTACTCCGCGCGCGAATTAGCCTCGCGCTCATGCCCAACCGAATCACTCACACACAGGTCTATGTACTCGATCAGGACGAGGCGATCGACTTCTACGTCGGGAAGCTCGGCTTCGAGCTGAACACCGACGCCGATCTCGGCTTCATGCGCTGGGTCACCGTGAACCTCCCCGGGCAGCCCGGGCTTCAGCTGCTGCTGGAGAAGCCCGGTCCGCCGTCGCACGACGAGACCACGGCCGAACAGGTCCGCGAGCTCGTGACCAAGGGAGCCATGGGCATGGCGGGCATCATCGCGGTGGACGACATCCACAAGACCTACGACGAGCTCAAGGCGAAGGGAGTCGAGTTCACCGAGGAGCCGACCGAGCGCGACTACGGGACCGACTGCGGTCTGCGCGACCCGTTCGGCAACCACCTGCGCATCGGCACTCCCAAGTAGGCCTTGATCTGGCTAGCCCATTCCCAACGAGATCACGCCGCGCGAGACGAGCCCCTGCGTGAACGCCGCGGAGGCGAGCACCTTTACGCCGTAGGCGTCGCGCAGGAACCACTCGAGGAAGACCGCCACGCTGCTGCGCACGGCACCGGCCTTGGAGAGCGCCGCGAGGTCGTAGACGACGAGCCGCTCGCGCAGCGTCGGCTCGGCCGCGAGCCGCTCTGACAGGGCGTCGTCGAGCGGGCCCAGCACGATCGCGGACCGCTCGGCGCCCAGCCGCTCGCACCCGACGAAGCCCGCGCGCAGCTCGACCGTCGCCCGCTCGCGCCGCCAGGCGACGTCGAGCGCGGTGGGCGACGCGGCGTGCAGGTCGACCTCGTCCAGCTCGTCGCGGAAGTGGGCACTGAGGGAGTCGAAGAGCTCGCCCTGGGTGGTCGTGAGGCTGGCCCACTCGATTGGCCGCTCGCGGACGGCCTGCGTGACGGCCAGCTCGGCCTCGGGGCTGCGCTCCGGCCGCAGCCGGATCGTGTCGTTCTCTTCGGTCACGAGGTCGGGGTCGAGGCCGCCCGCCGTGGCCGCGGGCAGGCTGCCGATTCGGGGGTCGAGCAGTGCCTCGACGAGAGTCAGGTCCTTCATGCGCGCTCCTCCAGTAGCTCCGCCAGCAGTCCGGGCGCCAGCTCGCCGAGCGGCACGTGCGTCCCGCGCGCGGCCATCGCGATCGCCCGCGCGCCTCCGCGCAGCGCCTCCGGCGAGCCGGGCGTCGCGGCATCGGCGACGACGCAGCGCACGCGCGCGCGGGCGAGCTCGCGCGCCTGCGACAGCGTGTCGGCGAGCGCGTCGCCGCCGGCGCGCAGCGGCACGGTCGGCGCGCCGTCTGTGATCGCCACCACGAGCGGCAGCGCGTTCGGGTGCCGGTAGCGCTCGCGCCACAGGAGCAGGCGGGCACGACGCAGGGCGTCGGCTAGCGGTGTGCGGCCGCTGAGCGGCACCTGCTCGAGCCGCCGGCGGGCGCGCGCCGTGCTGCGCGTCAGCGGCAGCGCCACCGTCGCCTCCGGCAGGCCGCCGCGGAAGGCCACGAGCGCGACCCGGTCGCCGCGGTGCGTCCCGTCCTCGAGCAGCTCGAGCGCCATCCCCTTGACGCGCTCGAGCATCGACTCGGCGGCTAGCGAGTAGCTGTTGTCGACCACGAACACCGCCGCCAGCGGGGCGCGGTGCTGGCGCACCTTGCGGCGCAGGTCCTGCGGCTCGACCTCAATCGGCCTGACCCGTCCGCCGCGGGCGGCCGCGGCACGCACGGTGGCGTCGAGCGCGATCTCGGCACCCGCCTCGCGCGCCAGGCGATGGCGCGCGTAGCGCCCCGCCCGCCGGCTGACAAGCGAAGGGCCGCGCCGTCCGAGGCGCCCGCGTTCGAGCGCGTCGCGACGGCGACGCTCCCCGAACACCGCCCGCGGGTCCACCCTCACCTCGCCCACGGCCGGTGGCTCGCTCAGCGCGCCGCCGGCGAGGGCGGCGCTTGGGGCTCCCTCTGCGCCGGCCCTTTTCCCGGCCTCACCTCGGCCTCGAGCGCCTGCGCCAGCGCGTTGTCGATCGCCGCGGGCGGCAGCACGGCGTCCGGCGAGAACGGGTCGCCCGCAACGCGGTGCCCGAGCGCGAGGTCGGCGGCGGCGCGGAGGTCCTCGGCCGCGACGAGGTCGCGGCCGTCGAGCGCCGCAAGACCCTTCGCGCATTCGAGCAGAGCGATGTCGGCGCGGTGGCTCCCCACGCCGAGCCGGGTGACGAGCGAGCCGATCGCGCCGTAGAAGCCCTCCGGCACGCGCATGCCGGCGAGCAGGCGCTCGGCGTCGGCGAGCCGGCGGCGCAGGTCCGCCTGAGCGCCCGCCCAGCCGGCCGCGAACGCCTCGGGATCGAGCCCGAACGCCTCGCGTCGGCGCAGCACCTCGGCGCGCTCGGACGAGGCGGGCAGCGGCGGCACGTCGACGTGCAGCCCGATGCGGTCGGCGAGCTGCGGGCGCAGCTCGCCCTCCTCGGGGTTCATCGTCCCGACGAGCAGAAAGCGCGCCGGATGTGAGGCGGAGACGCCCTCGCGCTCGACGATGTTGATCCCGAGCGCCGCCGCGTCGAGCAGGATGTCAGCGAGGTGGTCGTCGAGCAGGTTGATCTCGTCGACGTAGAGGATGCCGCGGTTGGCCTCCGCGAGCAGGCCCGGCTCAAGCGCCTTCTCGCCCTCGGTGAGCGCGCGGGCGATATCGATCGATCCGGCGACGCGCTCCTCGGTTGCGTTCAAAGGCAGGTCCACGATCGGCCGCCTGCGGCGCGTCGCGGGCAGCCGCTCGCCGGCGGCCGCGCGGGCACGGCAGTCCGCGCAGGCGGGCCGGGCAGGGTCGCAGCCGAATGGGCATCCGGCCACGACCTCGATCTCAGGCAGGAGCTCGCTGAGCCCCCGTACCGCCGTCGACTTGCCGGTCCCGCTCGGCCCCCGTACCAGCACCCCGCCCACCGCCGGGTTGACGGCGTTGAGCAGGAGCGCCTGGGTGAGCCGCTCCTGCCCGACGATGGCGGCGAACGGGTACGGGGCTCCGCTCAGGTGACCACCAGCCGCTCGCCGAAGGTTGGCTCGGCCTGCACGATCGGCGGGAACTGCCAGGTGCCGATCAGCGGCACGGCCGTGTCGCGGTTGACCTTCACGTCGAGCACCGCCGGCCGGCCCGAGTCGAGCGCCGCCTCGAAGGCGCCGGAGATGTCACCGGGCTGGTCGATCGAGTACGCGAGCGCGCCCATCGCCTCGGCCATCTTGGCGAAGTCCGGGTTCCAGAGCTCGCCGGTCGACTGCTTGCGGAAGCTCGTGCCGATCTCGCGCTCGTCCATGTAGAAGCGCTGCAGGTCCCTGATCACGCCGATCGTGTAGTTGTTGAGGATCACCCAGACGCAGGGCAGGTCGTACTCGACGGCGGTCGCCACGGCGTGCGGGAACATGCTGAAGCTGCCGTCGCTGGTCACGCACACCGCCGGCCGGTCGGGCTGCGCCAGCTTCAGGCCGAGCACGCCGCAGGTGCCGAAGCCCATGCCGGCGAAGCCGCCCGGCGTGAACACCGTGCGCGGCTCGTAGACGTCCCAGTACTGCTCGACCCAGGTCTGGTGGTTGCCCGTGTCGGTGATCATCATCGTCTCGTCGGGGGCGATCCGGCGCATGTCGCCGATCAGGCGGCGCGGCTCGATCGGGACCTCGTCGGACTCCATCGGCGGGCGGATGAAGTTCTCCCACTCGCTCTTGAAGCCCTCGACCTGGTCGAGCCAGGGCGAGCGCTCGCGCTTGCCCTGGCGCTGCGCCAGCTCGAGGAGCTGGCGCAGCACCTCGCGGGCGTCCCCCACGATGCCCAGCTCGGTCGGGTAGTTGCGCCCGATCTCGGCCGCGTCGAGATCGACGTGGATCAGCTTGGTCGGCGGGATGTTGTAGGTGTAGCCCGGCACCCACGAGGAGCAGTGGATGTCCGAGAAGCGCGTGCCGAGCGCGAGGATCACGTCGGCGTTGCGCGCCGCCTCGGTGGCCGGGTACTCGCCCCAGCAGCCCGCGATTCCGAGGTGCAGCGGGTGGCGGGCCGAGATCACGCCCTTGCCCATGAAGGTCGAGTAGACGGGCACGTTCACGTGCTCCGCGAACGCCTGCAGCTCGTTGCTCGCCTCCGAGATCAGGACTCCGCCGCCGGCCAGGATCAGCGGCCGCTTGGCGGAGAGAAGGATCTCGAGCGCCTTTGCGACCGCCTCGGGCGACCCCTGCGTGCGCCAGTTCAGGTGGCGCGAGCGCTCGGCGGGGTCGGGCGTCTCGACCTCGCCGGTGCGGATCCAGAGGTCGTAGGGCACGTCGATGTGGACCGGGCCGGGCCGGCCCTCACGAGCGAGCTTGAATGCCTTCGGGAGGATCTTCTCGAGGTCCTCGACCGAGTGGGCCTGGAAGCTTCGCTTCGAAACGCGCCGGGCGATGCCCGGGAAGTCGGCCGAGTAGTGGCGGTACTCCTCCTGGAGCGCGCCGCTGTCGAACTGCGTGGTGGCCACCTGGCCCGTGATCGCGATGAACGAGGAGGAGTCGAAGAAGGCGTTCCCCATCGCAACGGTCAGGAGCATCGGGCCCGGGCCCGTCGAGGTATAGACCGGGATCGGCACCCCGGTGGCCCGGAAGTAGGCGTCGGCCATGTAGCCAGCGGCCGACTCGATCCGCGGCCAGACCAGCTTGATGTCGTCCTGGCGGTGATAGACGCCGTCGAGCAGCCCGACGGCTCCGTGACCGGCGTAGCCGAAGATGTAGGGCGTCTCCTCCTTGATCAGGTAGTCGACGACCAGGTCGCAGCCGCGCATCTCGCTCATGACTCTCCTCTCCCGTTGCGGCCCAGGGGACGCTAAGGCGGCGGCGGTGTCTCGCGGTGTCCGAAGATCGGACACCGGTCACGGCGCTAGAAGGCCGTGCGGTCCAGGTCCAGGCCGTAGGCGCGCAGCTTGCGGTAGAGCGTCGAGCGGGCGATGCCAAGCCTGCGGGCGGCGTCGCGCTTGTTGCCGCCGGCCGCGTCGAGAGCCTCGACGATCGCCTCGAGCTCGGCATGCTCGATCGCCGTGAGGCGCCGCGGCGCCGCCTTCGCCAGCAGCCCGGCGGGGAAGTCCTCGACACGGATGTCGCCGCTGTGGCGACGGGCAGCCGCGGCGCGGACGACGCGCTCGAGTTCACGCACGTTGCCCGGCCAGGGCAGCCGCTGGAGGAGCTGGAGCGCATCGGGGCGCAGCACCTGGCGGAAGCCGCCGCGCGCGTGGCGGCGGAGCAGAGCCTGGGCGAGCCCCGGGACGTCCTCAGGCCGTGAGCGCAGCGGCGGCAGCTCGAGCTCGCCGACGGCCAGGCGGTCGTGGAGCCGCCGCCAGGCCGGGTTCTGCGGATCGTCGGGTCCGGCCGTCGCGGCGATCCAGGGACCCTCGGCCTGCGCTTTGTCGATCAGCCGCGCCAGGCCCGACGACGCGCGCGGGCTCAGCTCGTCGACGTGGCGCAGCAGGACCGCGCCGCGCGGGTCGCGCAGCCGCGCAGCGACGTTCGTCAGCCACGCGCCGGTGCCCTCGAGCGGCTCCGCGCCGGCGTCGAGCTCGTCGGGGGCGCCGAGGCCGGCGCGCTCAGCGGCGGCCGCGACGGCGAACGCCTTCCCGGTTCCCGGCTCGCCGCGCACGAGCGCAGGGATGCGGAGCTCGCAGGCCTCAGCGAGCGTGGAGCTCGGGCCGCTGGGCCGAGCGGCCGTCCGCCCCGGAGGTCGCCGTTCGTCCGCCACCTCCGGCAGCTCGAGCGCGAGCAGCAGGCCGGCGGGCTCGCCCTCCTTGCCCACCGGGCTGCAGCGAGCGTGCATCGAGCCGCCCGCGGCCACGGGCAGCTCGATCGTCGCCTCGCCATCCGCGAGCACCGCGGCGGCGCGCTCCCAGAGGAGGCCCTGGTCGACAGGCTCGAGCAGCCGGGCGGCGGCGGGCGTCGTGAGCACGAGCCCCTCGCTGAGGCAGGCCACCGGATGGCGCGAGCGGTGGCGCGCGCCAACGAAGGCGTCGAGCAGCATCCGCTCGCGGGCCGATGCCCCGGCGAGCAGCTCACGCTCGATCTCGTGCGTGACCTCTTCGACGAGCGCCAGCTGGAGCGGGCTCGAGTCGCGCGTGCGCGTCGTGACGTTGACCACGCCCTCGATGCGACCCGTGACCGGATGGCGGACCGGCGAACCCACGCAGGCGGCCGGATCGAGCGCCTCGACATAGTGCTCACAGCCGACCACCGCCACCGGCCGGCCCGCCTCGAGCGGGGTGCCGATCCCGTTCGTGCCGACCAGCTCTTCCAGGAAGACGAAGCCGGGCGCGGCGTAGACCCGATCCATGGCCGCGGCCGCCTCACGGTCGCCGGTCCAGCGGCGCAGAACGCGCGCACCGGGATCGCTCAGCAGAATCGCCGCGGCTGCGCCCTCAAGCCGCCGCGCGAGCCTGTCGAGCACGGGCGTGGCCGCACGCACGAGGCGGATCTCGCCGGTCACGGGCTCCTGGTCGAAGGGCACCTCCGGGCGGTCCGGCACGACCCCGCAGGACCGCGAGCGCCGCCACGAGTCGAGGATCTCGCTTCGCACCGGCGGCGATCCGCGCTCGCCGGCAGCAAAGCGCTCGCGCGCTCCGTGGATGCTCCTGCGGCTTCGCGTGCCGGCCTGCGCCATCGGGCCTCCTGGTGATCGTAACCCGTGGCGGGCGCTGACCCATAGCCACTGTTGGCTATGCCACCCGTCCGGCAAATGGCCTGTTCTGGCGAAGCGCCCCGCCGGGACCGCACATACGGTCGCCGCATGGAACGCCGAACCACAACCGATCCGTTGATGATGGAGGCGGCAGCGCTGGCGAGGATCGAGGCCGTGTCCGCGCACGACAGCGCCAAGGCCCAGGCCCGCTCCATGTGGGCGCTCGGCGACTATCACCGCTTCGCGAAGCAGACGGTGTGGGCCCTCGGCCCGCTCCTCGTCCAAGCGTGCGGGATAGCCGCCGGCCAGCGGGTGCTCGACGTGGCAGCCGGCACGGGCAACGTGGCTATCCGCGCCGCCGAGACCGGCGCGGACGTCGTCGCATCGGACCTGACGCCGGAGAGCCTCGAGGCCGGCCGCACCGAGGCCCGAGCCCACGGCGTCGATCTCGACTGGGTCGAGGCGGACGCCGAGGCGCTCCCGTTCGCCGACGGCGAGTTCGACGTCGTCACGTCCGCGCTCGGCGCGATCTTTGCGCCCGACCAGCAGGCGGTCGCGGACGAGCTCGTGCGCGTCTGCCGGCCCGGCGGCACGATCGGAATGATCAACTTCACGCCCGGCGGCCTGGCAGCTGAGTTTTTCGCGCTCCTGGGACGCTACGCAGCCCCTCCTCCCGGAGCGCCGTCCCCGCTGCTGTGGGGCAGCAAGAAACATGTGCGCGAGCTGTTCGGAGGCAGCCTCGACCCGCTTGAGCTCAACGTCGACCGGTATGTGGAGCGCAGCTCCGACCCGGAGGCGTACTGCGCCTTGTTCGAGGAGACGTTCGGCCCTCTGATCGCGATTCGCGGGAGCCTCGCCGAAGACCCCGAGCGCCTGGCTGCACTCGAGCGCGAGTTCCGAGAGTTCGCCGTGCGCGCGAACGTTGGGCCCGCCGCCGGGCCGGCGGAGTACCCCTATGAGCACCTGCTCGTGCTGGGCAGGAAGGACGGCTCGTAGCCGGGCCGATGAGCCGCGGATCAAGCCGCCTCCCCTCACTTCCGTGCGAGCTTCTCGGCGACGGCCGCCCGGGTGACGCCCGGTGGGTTCGCGGTCCCCGTCGAGATGCGTCGGCCCCCTTCAGGGTGGCTATGCTCAGACGTCGATTGGGGGGTCGTCTAATGGCAAGACGCCAGCCTCTGGAGCTGGTTATCGGGGTTCGAGTCCCTGCCCCCCAGCTCGGTCGGGCCCGGCCGCAAGCGAGAACAAGCTAACGCGGCAAGCGGGGAGAAGGCCCTGCATGGCCGTGTGGAAGAACGGCGCCGACCGTGAGCAGTGGCCCGGGTTCCCTGCCCGTCAGTCCCGCCGCACCCGCACCCTCAGCGTTGTCCGCTTCCCGCGTGCGTCCACCATGGACACCGGCACCGTCACCGTCCGCGGAACCTTGCGCTTCGCCTCGAGGCCGCGCCAGACGATCTTCACACGGCGAGCGCCGCCACCGAGGTTCGGGCGGACCGTCCGGCGGGTGCCGCGCGCCCGCAGGCGCCGGCCGTCCACATGCACCCGGGGTCGGGGCCGCCCCCGTCTCAGGGCCTTCGGGAGCGACAGGCGGGCCGCCATGATGTCGGGCCCGCGCCGGGGCGCGTGAAGGATCGCCGCGAGCACGAATCTCCTGCCGCGCTTCGTGAGCGTCAGCCGAGCTTCGGGGTCACAGCCTGGCGTGGCCAGGTCCTGCTTGAACTCGGCCACCTTGCCGGAGTGGGCCGTGAGCTTTACGCCGACCTCGGTCGGAGTGCCGTCACGGCAGAGGTCCTTCGTCAGCTCCAGGACGCCGGTCGGGCCACCCCCGAACTGGAGCGTGAAGCTCCGCAGCGGCAGGTCCGGATTGCTCGGGAAGACGTTCCGCGTGCCGAAGGAACCGACCTCGGTCACACCGTCGATGCGCAGGTCCACGGGCGGCGGCAGGATCACCATGAGGCCGGGCAAGACCGCCGGCGTGTTGAGGGCCAGGTAGACCGGGCCGCGCACGGGCTCCGCCTGGAGCGGCGAATCGATGATCGCCGTGCCGACGCGCGAGCTGTCGGGACAGGCGCTCGCGTCGGCCTGAGGACGCAGGCAGGCGCGCCCGAGGGCCGCCTGGGAAGGCGCCAACGAGAGCGGCAGCGTCACCTCGGCGCGCTTCAGCGCAGCCTGCTCGGGATCGAAGCGCAGCGTGGTCGAGAACGGTACGCGGGAACGCACTCTGGTCGCTCCCGGCGCGCCCACGGACCCCTCCGCGGCGGGCGTGAACCCGAGCTGGTCGCAGCCGGTGGGAGTGAAGGTGAAGGTCTTCTGGGCGAACGTGCCAGGAGCCCCGTACGAGTTCACTCGCGCGAGCGAGGTCGCGGGCGCGCACGAGGTGGGCATCCGCATGAACGAGCCGCGGCTGGCCTTGCCGAGGAAGGTCAGTCGGACGCTCGTGATCTGGATGTCGAGGCCCGACTGCTCGCGCGGCTGGTCGGAAAAGAGCGATTCGAGGCCGATCCCGTCAGCTCCGGGACGGAGGTACACCGGCGACTCGAGGAATACCGGGGGCAGCGCCTGGGGAAGCGGAGCCGGCAGCTCGAGCGGCTGGAGCCTTACCCCGAGACGAGCCGGCTCGCCGCCGAGCGGGCGGAGGTTGTAGACCGTTCCGTTGATCGTTTGCGGCACGCCAAGGATCGGCAGGACGTTGATCAAAGCGGTCACCTGGACGGTCCCGACCTTGGCGTCGTCAGCGCAACCCTGAGCCGAGCGCAGCTGCTCCCTCGTGCAGAGTGCCGCGCCCTGAGGATTCCCGAGGAGGCCGGGAGCGAGCCGGACAAAGCTGTCCTTGACGTCGTCGCCCGCAGACGGGGTCATCCGCTGGAACAGCGTCACGTCAGGGTGCGAGCCGGCCTGCGTGCTCGACGGCGTGACTGTGAACTCGTCGAGGGTCACGTCCGCGGCAGCGGTCGAGGGAACGATGGCAAGGATCAGGAACGACAGTGCGAGGCGCCTCATCGGAGTCAAGTTACGGCCAGGGACGCGGCTATGCGCCGGTTCCCCGTCATGACCAGGCTCCGCGCGACCGACGGCCGCCGAGCCCGGCGCGATCGGGTGGAAACCACGATCGGGCGCCACCGCTTCGTGGATCACGGCGCGCGTATGAGTGGACGTCCGCGCGGAGCGCGGACGGCGACGCAGATGATCGATACCGGCTAAGGCCGGGCGGCAATGGTTCGTTTGTGGCGCGCCGCCACTCGCGAGCGCCGAAAAGCAGGCGTACCGTCGTTCGTTACGTAAGACACAATGAGCCGTCGCGCACGCCATCTATCGCTTTATCTGGCCGCCCTGGCCGCCGGAGCGGCTAGTGGCGCTTTGCGGGGACCGCGTGCGCGGCGCAGGCGGCCGCCCACGTTCTCGCGAGCCACAACCGCTAGCTGGACAACACCTGGGCGGCTGACGGGACCACCGCAACCTCCGCCGAGCTCACCGCTGGCGGAACGGTCACACTTCGACCGACCCACCAGGGAACAACTCGCACAACGCCATCTTCAGGGCCCGGCGCCAGACCGAACCTCGTGCAATCCAGCGCTGTCCCGTGACAGCCGCTCCGGACGAACTGGACCGCGGACTGCACTTTTGACACTCCCGGGGACGTACACGTTCATCTGCACCGTGCACCGGCACGAGACGATGCACGGCGACCGTGCGTAGTCCAGCCCGGCGGCACGCCCACACCGCCCGGCGGCAACCCGCCGGGCGGCAACCCGCCGGGCGGCGGCGGCGGCGGCTCTGGCGGCGGCGGAGGCGGCGGCGGCAACGACCCCGGCGGCTCGCCCACGCAGCCAGGCTCCACGAGCATCAAGTTCGCGCGCAAGCAGACCGGCACCACCCTGCGTGGCTCGGTCACTGCGGCGGCCGGCGCCAAGATCGTCGTCACCGCGCTTGTCTCGAACCGCTACCTCAGCACCAGCCGGCCGAAGAAGGTCAAGAAGGTCAGCGTCGGGTCCCAGACCAAGCGCTCGACGGGCGCCAAGGTCAGCTTCGCCGTGAAGCTCAGCAAGGCTGCCCGCAAGGCCCTGAAGAGCCGCGACAAGCTCTCCGTGACGCTTCGCATCGTCGTCACTCCGTCCGGCGGCAAGGCGACCACCAAGACGGTCGCCGTCAAGCTGAGCGCGGACTAGGCCGCCGCTCGCGCCGCGGGCACGAGCCTCAGCCGGTCCGGCAGGAACGGCACCACGGCCCGCTTCACGTACTCGCCGCCCGCCCGCACCAGCGCGCGGCGCACGAACGCGGGCGGCACCGGGGCGAAGCCGTACTCGCGCCGGATCCGGTCAGGCAGCAGCGCGATCGTTATGAAGTTGACGGTCTCGAGCAGGGGCTGCGCCATCCACGGTACCGGCGGTTCCAGCACGATCGAGCGGGCGCGCTCGCGCGCCCAGTCGGTGATGAAGAGCCTCTCGCCATCGAGCATCGAGCGCCGGTAGTCGTCGAGGTCGGCGAGCGTCCGCGGCATGTCGTCCGCGCGCAGGCCGAACAGCCGGCCCACCACGCGGTAGTCCTTCCAGTAGCCCGCCTCCTCGTCGCGCGTCAGCGAGCCGACGTAGGTGCGGTAGACGACGACGCCCGAATCGACGAGCGTGAAAAGCACCCACAGAAGCAGCTCGGGATCGTCCGCCCGGTAAGGAGTGCCGGCGGGGTAGGGACCGACCGCTTCGCGCAGCTTGCCGTTGACGCGCTTGTGCATCGCGCGGACGGTGCGCGTGACGCGATTTGCCTCCTCGCGCTCGCCGAAGCCGATCGTACCCATCACCTGCGCCGTGCGCGCGAGGCGCTCGTAGGGGTCGTCGACCGCGGTCGTGTGAGCGAGCAGCCCCGACACCGCCAGCGGGTGCGCCGCCTGCATCAGCAGCGCCCGCGGGCCGGACAGCGCAAGCGCACGCTCGCGGTGCACGCGTCGCAGCATCGAGGAATCGTCGAAGTAGCCCGCCATCCGTCCAGGAACCTCCTACCCAGAGTACGAACGAGCAGCTAAAGCGAGCCGAGATCTTTGCTCTCGTCGGAGAGCGCGGCCGGATCGACCTGCGTGCGCTCGACGATGAAGCGCTGGGCGTGCTCCAGGTCGTCCGAGCGGCCGACGGTCAGCGCGGCCGTCACGCGCCCGTCGTCGATGTAGAAGGCCGTGAAGTCGCCGTCCTCGAGCGAGCCGCGCACGACCGGGTCGCCGGACCCAGGGCCGACGTACTCCATCGAGGTCCAGTCGGCCAGGTCGGAGAAGAAGTAGGGCACCACGTCGTGCTCGACCCCCTGGCCGAGCATGTTGAGCGCGGCAGTCTTGCCCTGGTTGAAGGCCACGTCCCAGTGCTCGATCCGCATCGGGCGACCGTGGATCGGGCTGTCGTACTCGCATATGTCGCCGGCGGCGAAGATGCCCGGCACGGAGCTTTCGAGCTGAGCCGAGCACTTCACGCCGCCCGCCTCGCCGATCTCGAGACCGGCGCCCTTCGCGAGCGTCACGTCGGGAGTTACCCCGGCGCCGATCACGACGAGGTCGCAGTCGAGCGACAGCCCGCTCTTCGTGACGACCCGCTCGACGCGGTCGCCCGAGCCCTCGAAGCGCTCGAGCTCCTCACTCCCATGGATCTCGACGCCATGCTGTTCGAGCACACCCTGGAAGTAGCCGCCGATCTCCTGGCCGTAGAAGCGCTCGTGCGTGACCTCCTCGAGCATCACCAGCGAGCACGTGTCCCCGTAAGCGGCGGTCAGCGACGCCGCCACCTCCGTCCCGATGTAGCTGCCGCCGATGATCACGACGCGTTTGCCGCGCTGTGCCTCCTCGCGCAGCGCCGTCGAGTTGGCGAAGGCGCGGATGTAGTGGATGCCGTCGAGCTCGCAGCCGGGGACCCGCAGCCGGCGCACGTTCGCCCCGGTCGCGACCAGCGCGTTGCCGAACTCGATCTCCTCCTTCGTCGACAGCCGCACCACGCGCTCGGCCGTGTCGAGCTTCATCACGCTCGTCCGCAGCATCAGCTCGATCTCCTGCTCCTCCCACCACTCGTCCGGGCGGAAGAGCACGTCCTCGCGGGACTCCTTGCCCCGCAGGTAGCCCTTCGTCAGCGGCGGCCGGTTGTAGGGAGGGTCGGGCTCGCGCCCGACGAGCAGGATCGATCCCTCGCCGCCCTCCTCGCGCAGCCAGCGCGCGCAGTTGCCGGCCGCGAGCCCGCCTCCGATGAGCAAATGGTCGACCCTGCGGTCCGCCATGCGTCAGGCCGCCGTGCGGTCGGTGAAGCGCTCCGTCACGCGGGACTCGATACCCACGTCGAGCACGAGCAACACTTCGTCGCCCGCCTCGACGACCGAGTCGCCCGACGGCACGAAGCCGCCCCCGTCGCGGAGGATCGAGATCACGAGCGAGCCGTCCGGCAGGCCCAGGTCCTTGACTGTCTTGCCGGCGGCCTCGGAGCCGTCCGCCACCTCGAGTTCGATGATCTCGAGGCGCTCCTCGGGCAGGTCGAGCAGGTGAACGAGGCCGTACTTGGGCACCTCGTGCTCGATAAGCCTCAGGATCAGGTCGGTGGCCGAGATGACCGGCTTGACACCGAGCAGCTCGAAGTGCTGCAGGTTGCGCGGGTTGTTGCAGCGCGCCACGACTCGCCCAACTCCGTACTTCTCACGCGCGACCTGGGAGATGAGGATGTTGTCCTCGTCGTCGCCGGTCACAGCCACGACGAGGTCGGCCCGCTCGATCCCGGCGCGCTCGAGCACCCACAGCTCGGAGCCGTCGCCGTAGAGCGCGCTGTGCTCCAGCTCCTGCTCGACGACCGCGTAGCGCTGCTGGTCCGACTCGATGACGGTGACCTCGTGGCGCTTGTTGATGAGCTCACGGGCGAGGTTCCAGCCGACCTTGCCCGCACCGACGATGACGACGTACATGGCCTAGCCGGACACTCCCTCGAAGCGGATCTGGCCGCGGACCGCCGCCTCGAGCAGCTCGATCGCCGTCTGCGTCGGGCAGACGGTCTGGAGGCCCTGCTCGGCGTACCAGCGCGCCCGCGCCGGATCCAGCACGCGTACCACGACGCGCTCGATGTTGAAGCGGCGCTGCGCAATCTGGGCGATGACGAGGTTGGTGTTGTCGCCGTCGGTTGAGGCGACGAACGCGTCCGCCTGCTCGATACCGGCTGCCAGCAGGGCATCGATCTCGAGCGCCGTCCCCTCGGTGAAGCGGCCGCCGCGCTCCTCCCAGGAGGCGTCGGCATCGCGGTCCAGGAGCGCGATCGCCTCCGAGTCCTCGTCGAGGACGGAGACCTCGTGCCCCTCCAGGAGCATCGAGTGCGCTATCGAAGACCCCACCCGGCCACATCCAACGATCAGCACGAACATTCAGGTCCCACTCTACGGCAGGACACCCTCGCGAGTGCCCTCCTCCCCCGCCGGCGGGGCGGTGAGGATCACCCTGCAGGGGGCCTTCTCGACCACGTAGCGAGTGGTGTCGCCCACGAAGCGGTCGCGCACCCGCCCGCGCCCGCCCATGATCGCGCCGCCGCGTACGCGCGTGGGCTCCTCGGCGGCGAGCACGATCGCCTCGACACCGCGCCGACGCGCCTCGGACACGATCGCCTGGCCCGCCGTGCGGCCGCGCACCATCGCCGTCGCCACCTCCACGCCCTCGTACTCCTCGCCGACCTCCTTGGCGCGCGCGAGCACGGCCTTGGCCTTGCGCACCCGCTCGTCGTCTACGCGAGCGTCGATCGGCAGCGACATCGGGATCTCGAATACGTAGAGCGCCTCCAGCACCGCTCCACCCTCGCCGTCCTCGTCCTGCTCGGCCGCCAGCCGGCCGGCGGTGCCCACGATCTCGTCGTCGACCTCCTCGCCGAACACGGGCACGAGGATGCTGCCGTACTCGGCCGCCTCGCGCTCCTGGAGCGCCTCCGCCGGAATCGTGAAGCGCTGCCGCAGCGGCTTGCCGCCGGCGCGCCGGTAGATGACGTACAGCAGCACCCCGGCGACCATCCAGACCCCGCCGGCGATGCGCGCGCCCTCGTGCAGCGCGACCACGCTGATCCAAACTCCCACCGACAGCACGAATCCGAAGACGGCCGGCAACGGCACGACCGCGCCCCGCACGGTCACCCCGAAGGGCACCCGGAACGCGCTTTCGCGGGCGGGCTCGCGGAAGCGGAGCACGATCAGCGACAGGTGGGCGATCGCGAACGCGATCATCGCCCCGAACGCGAACGTGCCGGCGAGGAACTCGATGTCGTGCGGGATCGACAGGCCGAATGCGAGCCCGGTGGCGATCGCGATCGCCACGTACGGTGTCCCGCGGCCCACGCTCAGGCGCCCCACGGCGCTCGGTATCTGCCGGTTGGTCGCGAGCGAGTAGGCGAGCCGCGCCAGGCCGAGCATCTGGCTGTTGACCGCGACGAACAGCATGGCGGCGGCCGTGGCCGCCACGAGGTAACGACCCGCGTCGACGAGCCAGGCGCTCTCGTACGCGTTCACGATGCCGAGCACGGGCGCCTCGATGAAGCGCCCACCGAGCGGCGTCGCGCCGCCCTGCACGGGCTGCGCCATGAGCGCGGCCGAGCTGACGCATACGAACAGGACCAGCGCGGCCGCGGAGGACACGAGCACGACCCGGCGCAGGCCGCGCCGCCCGACGCGCACCTCGCCGGCGAGCCCCGAGGCCGCCTCGACCCCGATCAGCGCCACGCACGCGACGCCGAGGGCGAAGATCGCGTCCTCCCAGTCGGGCGCCGATCCCAGCTCGACCGAGTCCACGACCGCGCCGGCGTCGAAGAACTGCACGAAGCCCGCGATGCTCACGGCCATCAGGACCACGATCGAGAAGAGCGAGACGCGCAGCACCATGCGCAACCGCCTCGCGGTGACGCCGCGGACGTTGATCGTCGCGACCACCAGCAGCGCAAGCCCGGCGACGAGCACCTCGAAGATGCCGTCGTCGATGCCCGACACGTAGACCGCCAGGTAGTCGGTGATGACGACGGCCCCGGCCGCCATCACGATCAGGTAGTCGAGCAGGATCGCCCAGCCGGCGATGAAGCTCCAGAGCTCATCGAACGCGTAGCGAGCGAGCGTCGAGGCGCCGCCGCGCTCGATGTGGAGGGAGGTGCCCTCGACGTAGGTCGCCATCGTCACCGCGAGGAAGAGCCCGGCGACGGCGTATACGAGCGGCGAGAGCCCCAGTGCGTCGCCCGCTACGACGCCCAGTGCAAAGAACATGGAGGCGACGACCGCGCTGAGCGTCACCGCGAACAGCGCCGGCTCGCCCAGGCCGCGGATGACCCGCAGTCCCGCCAGCTCCGAGCCCCGGCGCAGCCCCTCGCGCGCCCGCAGCGCGGCCCGGACCCGGGGGTCGCTCACCCTGCGCGGCGGCCGGGGTCGTCCACGGCCTCTCCCCCGTCGGCCCGGCGTGGGCGGGCCAGGTACAGGCGCCCGGCCCCGAGCAGCGCCAGCAGCGTGCCGAGCACGACCCCGACTGCGAGGGCCCCTCCCCCGCTCGCCAGCGCCACGACGACCATCACGACGCCGAGCACGAGCAGCGCGAGGCTCAGCACCCGCGTCGTGGCCAGATAGGCGCGTTCCACTCGGCCTATCGTAGTGCCGCTTCGGAGCGTGCCGGCTGCCCGTCGACACCCCTCGACGAGTCGATGATCACACGGCAGGGCCGCTCTGCCAGCACGGTCTCGAGCGACTTGCCGAACAGCGACTTCCCGGCCCGGCGCGGCGGCAGCGACATCACGATCGCGCGAGCGTGGATCTCCCTCGCCTCCTCGACGATGCGCCGCCCGCCCTGCCCAGGGCGCACCTTCTCCCAGTGCCCGGTCACGCGCCTGCCGCCCCGGACGCGGGCGGAGTCGATCACCGAGGCCGCCTTCGCCTCCTGCTCGGGCATGACGGCGTCGATCGGTGAGTTTGGCGGCACGGTGATCGTCACGAGCACGTGGATGCCGCGCCGCCGGCGGGCGGCCAGCCGCGCCGCGATCGCGACGGCATCGGGCGAGTAGCTGCCGTCCTCGAAGGCCACCAGCACCGACTCGTACTCGACCTCGTGCTCGACCACGGGCTTGGGCATCACGACCTTGACCGTCTCGGTAAGCGACAGCCCCTGGCGGCGCCGGTAGGCGACGTACAGGGTGACTCCGAGCGCCATCCAGAGGGGTCCCGAGACCAGGACCCGCCCGTCGAGGACCGTGGCCACGATCAGCGCAATGGCGGTGGCGATCCCGCCCAGGACAGCCAGCAGCGGGACCTCATGCCCGCGCAACCGCAGTGAGGCCGGGCTGCGCCATGGGCGTTCGATGTCGGGCCGCTTCCAGCGGAGGGCCACCACGGACGCATGCGCCATGGTGAACGAGAGCATTGCCCCGAAGGCGTAGATCACCCCGAGGAAGTCCGCCTGGCCGGGCAGGATCGCCACGCACGCGATCGCGCCGAACACCCCGATCGCGACGTAGGGCGTGCGGAACTTCGGGTGCAGCACGCGCAGCAACTCCGGCAGCTGGCGGTGCTGTCCCATCGAGTACGTCAGCCGCGAGACGCCGAGCATGCCGGCGTTCGTCGCGATCAAGAGGATCGTGGCGGCCAGGATGCCGACATAGACCTCGGCCGGCCCCTGGAGGCTGCCGAGGTCCATGTTCTCGACCACCCCGAGGATCGGGTCGTCGGCGAAGCCGCCCTCCTCCTTCGGCTTCGCGAGGTGCCGTCTCGCCGTTGATGACGGGCATCGCGGACAGGGCGACGGCGGGCAGGAAGGCATAGATCACGACCACCGCGATCACGACCAGCCCCATGCCGCGCGGGATCGTCTTGCCGACGTCGCGCGCCTCCTCCGCCAGGTTCGAGATCGTCTCGATGCCGGTGTAGGCGACCATGCCGACCGGGATCGCGATCAGGAAGTCGGAGACGGTCGGCGTCGTGCCGAAGTCGATCTGGTCGACGAGCAGCTCGGGGTCGAGCACGAGCGCGATGCCCACGATCACGAGCACGACCTGGGTGCAGAAGTCGGCGATGGCGAAGAACACGTTCACGCCCGCGGACTCCTTGACGCCCACCACGTTCACGACACCGAGCAGGACCACCACCAGGATGCCTGCCACGATGTCGGCAGGGGACTCGCCGAGCGGCGCCCAGAACACCCCGAGGTAGTGGGGGACGAAGAACGCCGAGATCGCGATCGTGACGATGTAGGTGAGCATCTGGCCCCAGCCGGCGAAGAAGGACCAGAACTCGTTGAACGCGCGGCGTGAGAACGACGCGGAGCCGCCCGCCTCCGGGTACATCGTCGTCGCCTCGGTGTAGCTCGCGGCTGTGCAGGCGAAAATCACGCCGGCGATCAGGAACACCACAGGGGTCATCCCGAGCGCGAAGATCGCCACCAGTCCGAGCGCGTAGTAGATCGAGCTGCCGACGTTGCCGTAGGCCGTCGAGAAGAGCGCTCCGGTGCCGAGGACCCGTTCGAGTCCGCGATTCTTGGGTCGGTACTCGGCCATCTCTGTCCCGAAACGCTAAATGGTGCGGGCGCCGAACCTCTCCGCCGTCCGCCCGGCGCCAGTCAGCTGTCGAAGCCGGCGCCCATCCTGTCCAACAGGCGAAGCCAGGGCCCGCGCCTGCCGCGGCGCTCGTCGGCCCGGATGAGGGCGCGCCTTGTGGCCTGAACGACCGCGAAGCGAAGCGGCTCCGGTGGGAACGGGATAGGCCGGCTGCGTACCAGTTCCAGCCTGGTTAGTTCCGTGTCGCGCCCATGGACGAGATCGAGCGCCACGCGCGCGCCGAAGCGCGTCGCCCCCACCCCCAGGCCCGTGTAGCCGACGGCGTAGGCCGCGCGCCCGCCGAGCGCGGTCCCGAAGGTGACGCAGAAGCGCGAGCTGGTGTCGATCGCCCCCGCCCAGCGGTGCGTGAAGCGCAGGCCCTCCAGCTGCGGGAAGGTCTCGAAGAAGTTGTGGGCAAGCAGGTTGAAGACGGCGGCGCTCTCCTCGAGCTCGGGGCGCATGCCGTTCGCCCAGTGGTAGACCGCCTCGTAGCCGCCCCACAGGATGCGGTCGCCGGCGGTGAGCCGGTAGTAGTGGAAGCGGTTGCCCGAGTCGGCGAGGCCCTCGCGCCCCTCCCAGCCGACCGCCGCGCGCCGCTGTTGGTCGAGCGGCTCGCTGACGAGCACGTAGTCGTAGACAGGGATCATGTAGCGGCCGATCGATCGCACGAGAGGCTTGAACGCGTTGGTCGCGAGCACGACCCGCGACGCCCGCACGCGCCCGCCCGGCGTCTCCAGGAGGACGCCGTCGCCGTCGCGGCGCATCGCCGTGACCTGGGTGCCCTCGTGGATGCGCACGCCGTCCTCGAGTGCCGCACGGCGCAGGCCCCAGGCGAGCCGCGCCGGGTCGACGAGCGCGCCGCCGCCCGTGCGCGTGTAGAGCCCGGCGAGGTAGGTGGGCGAGTCGACCCGCGCTCGCACAGCCGCTCGGTCGAGCAGCTCCACCTCGTGGCCGTGGCGACGCGCCAGCTCGGCGCCCTCCGCGAGCTCCTCAACCTCGTGCGCGCGGGTGGCGACGTCGATGAAGCCGTTCTCCTCCCAGGCGGCGTGGATCCCGCGGGTCGCGAGGGTGTCGCGAATCGCGTCGAAGTTCTCGTCGCCGAGCGTTGTGAGCCGCTCGATCTCCTCCGGCCAGCGCGCCAGGCCGTTCTCGAGCCCGTGAGTGAGCGAGGCGTCGAGGAAGCCGCCGTTGCGCCCGCTCGCCGCCCAGCCGCAGCGGTCGCCCTCGAGCAGCAACACGTCCTCGTCCGGCGCGGCCAGCAGGGCCGCCCACAGGCCGGTGAAGCCGCCGCCGACGATCGCGAGCTCGCAGGTCGTCTCGCCGTCGAGCGGCGGGCGCGGCTCAGGGGCCTCCGGCGAGTCGAGCCAGAAGACCTTCTGCTCGGAGTCGGCGAGCGACCCGCTCAGCCGCTCAGCCATTCGAGCACCTCGCCGGCGTGCCCGTCGGGCGGGAACACCGGATAGAAGACGTGCTCGATGCGCCCGTCGCGGATCACGAGCGTGAGCCGCTTGACGAGCGTCCAGCCACTCGTCTCGAAGACCGGCAGGCGCAGCGCGCCAGCCAGCTCGAGCCGCTCGTCGCTCAGGACCGGGAACGGCAGCTCGAGCCGCGCCGCCATCTCGCGCTGGTACTCCGGGCCCTGCGTGGACAGCGCCAGCACACGCACGCCGTGGTCGGCGAAGCGCTCGTGCCGGTCCCTGAACCCGCAGGCCTCGGGGGTGCAGCCGCGCGCGCCCGGGATCGCGTTCCAGCCGGGCGGCAGCTCCTCGTCCGGGCGGCCGGTGCGCGGATAGCAGAACAGGACGGTGCGGCCGGGCAGCTCAGCGAGGACGACCTCGCCGCCCGCGGTCGAGGGGAGCATGACCGGCGGGACCTGCATCCCCGTCAGGTGCTCAGCCGCGCCATCGTCCTCCGGCGCCGGGAGGTCGGCGGGCAGCGTGTGGATGTCGTCGGCCCGGGCGATGCGCTGAACGCTAGACGCTGAGGGGTCAGGTCTTGCATTCGCGCATTTCGTCCTCGTAGGCACGCAGTCTGCGACTCACCGTGCACACGTGGCAGCCGATCGCCGCGGCGATGCTCGCCATCGTGTAGCCGTAAGTGCGATAGGCCGCAGCGATGCTCTCACCGCTCCCTCCGTCACCCAGCAACTCGATGATGTCGGGCCGGCCGTCGCCCCAATCTCGCTCGGCGAACTCGCTGCCGGGGCGTCGGTCGGGGAGATGCCGCCGACGGAAGGCATCATCGCCTACGACAACGCCTTGCGTCGGCATCGATCCGTCGGGCACCCCGGCGACGAAGCCGCGGTACGCCGCAGCGCCATCGATCGCACCTGGCGTTGCGAACCAGCTGCGTGCCTCGTCTACGGCAAGCCACCCGGGGGCCGAGCGCTCGCCGGCGAGAGCCGAGTGGGCGCTCCACAACCATGCGGACGGGCTCTCACAGAGCCGAGCGCTGACGGGATTCAGCGCGACGTAGCGGAAGACCTCGAGCAGGTGGCGGTCTCGTTGGACGAGGCGGCCACTGAAGCGCCCGGCGAACAGCGGCCCGATGCGCTCATGCCGACGGTTGTACGCCTGGGCATATCCCCCATTGAGCCGCGCCATGCCGCGCGAGAGGTTCGCGTTCGGCGTGCGCAGCAGTAGGTGGAAGTGGTTCGGCATCAGGCAGAACGACAGGCAGCGCCAGTCGAACCGCGCCACCGTCCGCCCCAGGATGTGGAGAAACAGACGTCGATCGCGGTCGTCGGCATAGATCTCGCCCTTCGCGATGCCTCGCGCCGTCGCGTGGTAGATGCCGTCGGGAACGATTAGACGAAGCGGGCGGGCCACCCACCGTTAAGCGCATGGCCCACCCGTTTCGGCCCTGCATTGCTCGAATGCAAGACCTGACCCCTTCGTCTGAGTCAGACCAGGAACGGGATGATCAGGAGCGCCACGATGTTCGCCACCTTGATCATCGGGTTGATCGCCGGGCCGGCGGTGTCCTTGTAGGGGTCGCCGACGGTGTCGCCGGTGACCGACGCCGCATGGGCCTCGGAGCCCTTGCCGCCGTACTCGCCGTCCTCGATGAGCTTCTTGGCGTTGTCCCACGCGCCGCCGCCCGAGGTCATCGAGATCGCGGCGAAGAAGCCGACCACGATCACTCCGATCAGCAGGCCGCCGAGGGCCTGGTAGGAGAGCAGGCCGACCACCACGGGCACCACGATCGGGATCAGCGCCGGGAGGATCATCTCGCGCTGCGCGGAGGCCGTGACGATGTCGACGGCCTGCCGGTAGTCGGGCTTCTCGGTGCGATCCATGATGCCCGGCTTCTCCTTGAACTGGCGCCGGACCTCCTCGACGACGCCGCCGCCGGCGCGGCCGACGGCCTCGATCGCGAGCGCCGCGAACAGGTAGACCATCATGCCGCCGATCAAGAGGCCGATCAGCACCTCGGGCTGCGAGATGTCGAAGCCCTGCAGGCGCGTGCCGTCGCGCGCCGCCTCCTCACGCAGCTCCTCGATGAAGGCCGCGAACAGCACGAGCGCCGCGAGCACGGCCGAGCCGATCGCGTAGCCCTTGGTCACCGCCTTGGTGGTGTTGCCGACCGCGTCGAGCGGGTCGGTCACGTTGCGGACCTCCTCCGGCAGGTCGGCCATCTCGGCGATGCCGCCGGCGTTGTCGGTGATCGGGCCGAACGCGTCGAGAGCCACGATCAGGCCGGTCAGCGAGAGCTGCGCCATCACCGCCACGCCGATGCCGTAGATCCCGGCCAGCTCGTTGGCGACGAGGATGCCGAGCGCCAGCAGGATCGCCGGCGCGGCGGTCGACTGGAAGCCCTGTGCGAGCCCCTGGATGATGTTGGTCGCGTGCCCCGTCTGCGAGGCGCGGGCGGTCGTGCGGACCGGCCGGAAGCGCGTCGACGTGTAGTAGTCGGTGATCACGAACAGGCCGGCGGTGATCCCGATCCCGACGAGCGTGCAGAGGTACAGCTCGATGCCCGACGGTGCCTCGCCGGAGCCGCCGCGCAGCAGCGAGGAGACCTCATCCTTGAAGGTGAGGTCGTCCATCATCCAGAGCGTGATCGGCAGGAAGGCGAGCGCCGCCAGGACGCCGGACACGATCAGGCCCTGGTAGAGCGCGCGCTCGACGTTGCCGCTCGCGCTGCGCACCGCGTAGGTGCCGATGATCGACGCGATCAGCGACACGCCGCCGATCACGAGCGGATAGACGGCGACCGTCCCAATTTGCTCGAAGGTCAGGACGCCCAGCAGCATCACGGCCACCGCGGTGACGGCGTAGGTCTCGAAGAGATCGGCGGCCATGCCGGCGCAGTCGCCGACGTTGTCGCCCACGTTGTCGGCGATCACGGCCGGGTTGCGCGGGTCGTCCTCGGGGATGCCGGCCTCGATCTTGCCGACGAGGTCGGCTCCGACGTCGGCGGCCTTCGTGAAGATGCCGCCGCCGAGGCGGGCGAACACGGAGATCAGGGAGCCGCCGAAGCCGAGCCCGATGAGGGCGTCGATCGCGTCGCGCTCCTCGACGTCGAACAGGATGAGGATCCCGTAGTAGCCCGCGACGCCGAGCAGCGCCAGGCCGGCGACCAGCAGGCCGGTGATCGCGCCGCCCTTGAAGGCCACCTCGAGCGCCCGCGACACGCCGCTGCGGGCGGACTCCGCCACGCGCGCGTTCGCGCGCACCGAGACGTTCATGCCGATGAAGCCGGCCGCGCCCGAGAAGGTCCCGCCGATGAGGAAGCCGATCGCGACCAGGATGCCCTCGGCGTCCTGCGCCTCGAGTGCGATCGCGAGCACGATCGCCAGCACGACGGCCACTCCGCCGATGATCGTGTACTGGCGCTTGAGGTAGGCGCTCGCGCCCTCCTGCACGGCCGCGGAGATGCTCTGCATCTCCTCGTTTCCGGGCGAGAGCGACAACAGCCAGCGCGATGTAACGACGCCGTAGACCACGGCGGCGCCGGCGCAGGCGAGCGCGATTACCACGCCCCAGTCAGTCAGGAATTCCAACGGGTTT
The DNA here is from genome assembly GCA_963827065.1 of uncultured Thermoleophilaceae bacterium. Classification (GTDB taxonomy): domain Bacteria; phylum Actinomycetota; class Thermoleophilia; order Solirubrobacterales; family Thermoleophilaceae; genus JACVRW01. The sequence continues at coordinate 87,130 of CAWGZM010000012.1, forward strand.
GTCCTCCGTCCACGTTCAGTCGTCGAGCGGCTCGAGCGCTTGGGCGCTCGCATGGGGGGCACCGCCCGAAAAGAGCGGCGGGCAGTGTATCGACTTCGCCGGGCATTGCCCGCGGGTCAGTGCACGATCGCGCTGTCGAGCGCGCCGGCGCAGGCGTCGGCCGGCTGCGGACCGATGCGCGGCAGCGCCCGGACCAGCAGCCCCCGCAGGCGCTCAAGGTTCTCCTGGAAGACCCCGAAGGCGGTCTCGGCCGACACCGGCGGCACGTGCGGCATGCCCTCGAGCCCCACGTCGTAGTCGGTGACGAGCGACACGTTGGCGTAACAGAGCTGGAGCTCGCGGGCGAGCCAGGCCTCCGGGTACTGGGTCATGTTGACGACGTCGAACCCGCTTGCGGAATACCAGCGGGACTCAGCGCGGGTCGAGAAGCGCGGGCCCTCGATCACGACGACGGTCCCACCCTCCACGACCGGGATGCCCTCCTCGCGCGCAGCCTCGGCGAGGATCTCGCTGAGGTCCGCGCAGTAGGGATCGGCGGCCGAGACGTGGGTCGTCTGCGGCCCGTCGTAGAAGGTGCTCTCGCGCGCCTGGGTGCGGTCAACGAACTGGTCGCAGATCACGAACGTCCCAGGCTCCAGCTCGGGCTTCAGCGAGCCGACAGCGCAGGGGCCGATGATCCGCTGGACGCCCACCTCCTTCATCGCCCAGACGTTGGCCCTGTAGTTGATGCGATGCGGCGGCAGCGTGTGTTCGGGGCCGTGCCGCGGCATGAACGCCACCTCGGCGCCCTCGAGCCTCCCCACCCGCACCGGCGCCGAGGGCGGCCCGTACGGGGTCGCGAGCGGCACCTCCTCAACCTGATCGAGAAAACGGTAGAAGCCCGAGCCGCCGAAGATTCCGATCACGAGCCGGGCGTCCAGATCTTGGACCGGGCCTTGGCGCGCTCGGCCTCGTCGGAGCCAGGCTGCGGCTGCTCCTCGCCCGGCGTTCCGGGCTCCGGCTCGGCGCCCGCGCCGCCCGTCTCGCGCACGTACAGCATCTGCACCTGCGCGAGCGCGTCCTTGATCTGTCCGACGGCCTCCTCCGGGCAGAGCGGCAGCATCGCCCGGGCAGCCTCGATCGCCTTCCCTGCCTCGACCGGGTCCTTCGCCTCCGGAATCGTGAGCTTCTGGCCGGCCAGGTTGACGAGCGTCGCGACGGTCTGCAGCACAACGTCGTCGACCTTTACGCGGCGCAGCGCCTCGAGCAGCTGCTCCTCGGTCGGCTCCTGCGGGGGAACACTCATGTGGTCACCTCCTCGGCGGCGTAGGTCCGCTGGGTCAGCGCCACCTCCGCCGCGTAGACCTCCTCCATGGAAGCACCCTGGGCGAGCGCGCGCTTCTGGCGCTGCGCCCCGTTCGCGTCCGGCAGGCGCGGCTCGAGCCCGAGGTGGGCTCGCGCCGGGGCCGTCCAGGCGAGCAGCCGCTCGAGAGCGGCGGCGGCCGGGTATTCCTCGCGGCGCTCCATGTCGATGAGCTTGCCGTCGAGCCCGAAGCGGATCGCGCGCCAGAAGTTCTCCTCGAGCATGCGCCCGGGCGGATCCTCGAAGGGGACGCCCTCGTCGTAGTCGTAGGCCGCCTGTGCGACGCACGCGGTGATCAGCGCCGCAAGCGCCGTGGAGTCGTCGCCGCTCGTCTGCGCGTCGCAGATGCGCATCTCGACAGTGCCGTAGCCGTGGTGCGGCCGCACGCTCCACCAGACCTGCGTGAACTCCACGATCGAGTTCGTGCGTACGAGGAAGTCGATGTAATCGGCGTACTCGCGCCAGCCGCCGAAGGCGTCCGGGATCCCGCAGCGGGGAAAGCTCTTCGTGAAGATCTGCGAGCGCGCGGAATGCAGGCCGGAGTGGCGCCCATCGAGGAAGGGCGAGTTGGCCGAGATCGCAAGCAGCTCCGGCATCACGGCGCGCAGGCGGTCGCAGACGCGGACCGCCCGCTCCGGGCCGCCTATGCCCACGTGCACGTGGACGCTGAAGGTGTTGTTGCGCCAGGCGACGTACTGGAGCGAGCTCTCGACGCGGTGGTAGTGCTCGGTGTCGATGATCTGCTGGTCCTGCCAGGGGCTCCACGGGTGGGTGCCGGTCGCGCCGAGCAGCAGGTCGTTCTCCGCGGCGAGCGCGAACAGGCGGTTGCGAGCCTCACGCTGCTTCGCCACGGCGTCGGCGAAGCTCTCGCCGCGACCCGACCGGATCTCGATCTCGGAGCGGATCAGCTCGCCCGCGACGGCCTCCGCGAGGACCGGGTCGTCCTGGGCCGCGTCGCGCAGCTCGTCGAAGCGCTGCGTCAGCGAGCGGCTCGCCGGGTCGAGGATCGCGAACTCCTCCTCGATTCCGACAGTGAAGTCCGTCGAGGCCTCGAAGACCTCCCTGACCCTCGGCATGTCGAGCATGGCGGGTTGTCTACGTGAGGTAGAAGTAGAGCGCGTAGAGAAGGTCGACCGCAGGGCTCGAGGTGTGCACGGTCACCTCGGGCGGCACCTGCAGCAGCGCTTCGGAGTAGTTGAAGATGATCTTCACGCCGGCGTCGACGAGGTCGTCCGCCACCTGTTGAGCCGCGTCGGTCGGTACCGCCAGCACCCCGACGACCACGTCCTCTTCGCGGATCACGCGCTCGAGGTCCTCGTAGGGGCGGACGATCAGCTTGTCGTTGACGCTCACACCGACCTTCGACGGGTCCTTGTCGAAGAGGGCGACGACCCTGAAGCCGTGGTCGGCGAAGATGTCGGACCCGGCGATCGCCTGGCCGAGATTGCCGGCGCCGAACAGGGCGATGTTGTGCTTGCCCGTGGTGCGCAGGATCTTGCGGATCTGGGAGACCAGCGAGTCGACGTTGTAGCCCACCCCGCGCTTGCCGAACTTGCCGAAGCCGGACAGGTCGCGGCGAATCTGGGTGGAGTTCACGTGCGTGTAGTCCGCGAGCTCCTGAGACGAGATCGTCTCCCGGCCCATCTTCTTGGCCTGGGTGAGGACCTGCAGATAGCGCGACAGTCGGGCGGCAACGCCGAGCGATAGCCGCTCCGACGCACCCGGCTCGGTCTCCGGCTTCCCCGGCTGAAGCCCGACGCCGCCCGCTTGGGGCTCGTCGTACCTCACGAGGCGCCCACTCTATCGAGCCGCTCGCGCAGCGACGCCTCCTGCACGAAGAACTCGAACAGCTCCTCGCCGTCGAGCTCGAGGACAGGGATGCGCTCTCCGTAGCGCCCGTGGAGCACCGGGTCGACGCTCACGTCGACCTCCTCGAGCTCGAACTCATGCTCGGCGCGAACTCGCTCGACCACGGTACGGGCCGTGTCGCAGAGATGGCAGCCGGGCTTGCCATAGAGCGTGATCTTGGTCACTCCTTGTCACTCTAGGGCCGTGGAGCACCTGGAGCTCGTGATTTTCGGCTTGCTGGTGGGCATCGTCGCCTTTGCGTCGTTGGCGAGCTTGCTGCGGGTCCCGTACCCGATCCCGCTCGTGTTAGGCGGATTGGCGCTCGGCTTCATCCCGGGCGTCCCCTCACCGGAGCTCGACCCGGAGCTCGTGCTGCTCATCTTCCTGCCGCCGCTCCTCTACGGCGCCGCCTTCTTCACCTCGCTGCGCGACCTGCGCCGCAACGCGCGCCCAATCGCCCTGCTCTCGATCGTGCTCGTGTTCGTGACGATGGGCGCCGTCGCGCTCGTGGCGCACGAGGTGATCGGGCTCAGCTGGGGCGTGTCGTTCGTGCTCGGCGCGATCGTGTCGCCCACGGACGCGGTCGCGCCGGCCGAGATCCTGCGCCGGATCGGGGCGCCGCGGCGCATGATCACCGTCGTCGAGGGCGAGAACCTGACGAACGACTGGACCGCGCTCGTCCTCTACAAGGTCGCCGTCGCCGCGGTCGTGAGCGGCACCTTCTCGTTGCTCGACGCAAGCGTCGAATTCCTGCTGAGCGGCATCGGCGGCCTGGCGGTGGGGCTCGTGGCCGGCCGGATCATTCGTGAGGTCCGCCGCCGCATCGACGACCCGCCCACCGAGATCACGATCTCGATCCTGAGCGGCTACGCCGCCTACCTGCCCGCCGAGGAGCTCGGCTTCTCGGGTGTGATCGCCGCGGTCACGGTCGGCATCTACATGGGCTGGCACACGCCCGAGCTGACCACGCCGATCATGCGCATGCAGGGCATCTCGGTGTGGGAGATCCTCACCTTCCTGCTGAACGCGGTGCTGTTCCTGCTGATCGGGCTGCAGATGCCGTCGGTCCTCGACGACCTCAGTGGCGACAGCGCCGGCGACCTCGTGCTCTGGGCGCTCCTCATCAGCTTCACAGTGGTCGCCGTTCGCCTTCTCTGGCAGTTCACGGCGGTGTACGTGATCCGGGCGATCGACCGGCGCGAGGTGCAGCGCATGCGGCGCTCGAGATGGCAGGAGCGCGTCGTGATCGGCTGGGCCGGCATGCGCGGCGCGGTGTCGCTCGCCGCGGCGCTCGCCGTGCCGCTCGAGACCGACAGCGGCGCCCCCTTCCCGGAGCGCGACCTGATCATCTTCCTGGCCTTCTCGGTGATCCTCGTGACGCTTGTCGGCCAGGGCCTCACGCTCGCGCCGCTGATCAAGCTGCTCGGTGTCGAGGACGACGGCACCGAGGCGCGCGAGGAGGTGACCGCACGGACCCGCGTCGCGGAGGCGGCGCTCGCCCGGCTGGAGGAGCTGGTCGACGAGGACTGGGTGCGCGAGGACACGATCGACCGCGTGCGCGGCATGTACGACTACCGGCGGCGCCGCTTCACTGCGCGCACGGACGGCGACGGCGACGCCTACGAGGAGCGCACCGACCAGTACCGGCGGCTCATGTCCGAGCTCTACGACGCGCAGCGCGGGGCGCTCATAGAGCTGCGCAACTCACTGGAGATCTCCGACGAGGTGCGGCGCCGGATCGAGCGCGACCTCGACCTCGAGGAGTCGCGGCTCGCCTGAGCGCGCTCAGGCGAGCCGGGCGCTTGCGTCCAGGGCGAGGTAGCCCGGGTACTCGACCGGCTCGAGGAAGCGCGCGGCGCCGGCGATCATCGCGGCGTTGTCGGTGCAGAGCTCCACCGGCGGCACCCAGACTGGGACGCCGAGCTCGCCGACCGCCGTCCGCAGGCGGGAGTTGGCCGCCACGCCGCCGCCGATCGCGAGCCGCTCGAGGCCCTCGCGCTCGAGCGCCGTGGCGGTCCGCGCCGTGAGCGCTTCCACGATCGCGCGCTGGTAGGAGGCCGCCAGGTCCGCCGCGCGGCTTCCGGCCGCGTCGCCGAGGTCGCGGATCCGGTACAGCAGTGACGTCTTGAGCCCGCTGAAGCTGAAGTCGAGCTCACCGGGCGCGCTGCGCGGGAACTCGAAGGCCTCCGGGTCGCCGCCGCGCGCGAGGCGGTCGATCGCCGGGCCGCCCGGGTAGCCGAGCCCGAGCAGCCGCGCGCCCTTGTCGAAGGCCTCGCCCGCGGCGTCGTCGAGCGTCTGGCCGAGCACGGTGTAGGCCGCCGGATCGTCAACGCGCGCGAGGAAGGTGTGGCCGCCGCTCGCCACCAGGCACAGGTATGGAGGCTCGATGGGATCGGGCCCGAGCGTGCTCGCCACCACGTGGCCGTGCAGATGGTCGACGGGCACGAGCGGCAGCCGGCGCGCGGCCGCGAGCGCCTTCGCCGAGGAGAGCCCGACGAGCAGCGCGCCGATCAGCCCCGGGCCGCGCGTGACCGCGACCGTGTCGATGCCGTCGAGCCGCGTGCCGGCGCGCTCGAGCGCGTCCGCGGTGACGGCATCGACCAGCTCGAGGTGGTGGCGCGACGCGATCTCCGGCACGACCCCGCCGTAGCGCGCGTGCAGCAGGCCCTGCGAGGCGATCACGTTGGAGCGGATCTCGCCCGCCTGGGTGACGACGGCGGCGCAGGTGTCGTCGCAGCTCGTCTCGAGCGCGAGGATCACGCGGTGGCGCGTTCGGGCGCCGTCCGCCACATGATGAGCGCGTCCTCGCGGTTGTCGTGGTAGTAGGCGCGCCTGCGTCCAGCCGCGCGGAAGCCGAAGCGCTCGTAGAGCCGGATTGCGTCCTGATTCGAGGTCCTCACCTCGAGCGTGTACTGCTCGGCCGGCCGGTCGCCGAGCTCGAAGAGGCGCTCCAGCAGCGCGGTCGCGATGCCCTGGCGCCGGATGCTCGGGTCGACCGCCACGTTCATCAGATGCCACACCGTGTCGTATCGCGAGCAGACGACGTAGCCGACCAGCTTGCCCTCGACGAGCGCCGCCAGGCAGATGCCGGCCTGCTTCGACAGCTCGAGCACGAACATCGCGAGCGACCAGGGCGTCGGGAATGCGCGCCGCTCGATGGCGATCACCTGCGGAAGGTCGGCGTAGGTGAGTTGGCGGATCTCGGGCTCGGTCACTGCGGCTTGGCGTCCGGTGCTCTCAGATAGTCGGGCAAGACGGTCTCCGGCGGCTCGTCGGCCACGCTCTGCGCCAACCGGCAGACGTGAATGCCACGAACCACGTGAGCGCCTTCCTCGTCCGGCGCCACCGTGATGCCGGCCGCTTCGAGCGCCTCTCGAAATCGTATCGACCCATCCCCTGCCGCCAGCGGGTTCGCTCCGGCCGCCCGTACGCGCTCTGCGAGCACCTCGGCGCTCGTCGCCTCGGGTTCCCATACGGGTCCGGCAGGCCCTTCGAGCAGTCCGAACAGCTCGCCGCGCTTGGCATCGATCACGGCGAGCCGCTCGTCGGCGTCGATCCCGGCCGCGAGCGCCGCCAGCGACGACACGGGTCGCAGCGGCAGCCCGGCGGCGTGCGCCAGCGCGCGGGCCGTCGTCACGCCGATGCGCAGGCCCGTGAACGCCCCCGGCCCCACCCCCACCGCGATCGCTTCGAGGTCGTCCCAGCCGAGGCCCGCGCGCTCCATCACCTGGGCCACCGCGGGCATCAACTCGCTCGCGTGGGCGGGCGGGCGGCTGAGGCGCTCGGGGCCGGGCGTGAGCTCGAACGCGACGCCGTCGGAGCGCATCACGCAGGCGCTCGACGCGGCGCTGGAGGTGTCGAAGCCGAGCATGCTCACTCGATCGTGATCCGTCGCCGGTCTTCCCCCACGTGCTCGAGTCGCACGCGCGCGGCGACCCGGCGCAGCTCCGGCTCCGCCACCGCCGGCCACTCGACGAACGCAACCCGGTCGTCCGTCAGATAGTCGTCGAGCAGGGCCGGGTCCTCGCCCGCGAGCGAGCCGAGCCGGTAGAGGTCGAGGTGTGCCACCTCGACGCGGCCGGGCAGCACGTGGCCGATCGTGAACGTCGGGCTCGTGACCGGCCCCTCGACGCCGAGCGCACGCGCCGCGCCCCTCACGAAGGTGGTCTTGCCGCTGCCGAGCTCGCCGGTCACGAGCACCACGTCGCCCCGCACGAGCCGCTGCGCCAGCTCCGCGCCGGCCGCCTCGGTCTCCTCGGCTGAGCTGGTCTCGCGCTGCACGCGCCCGCCGGGCTCAGCCGAACAGGTCCATCTGCGGCGGGTCCGGCTCCGGCACCGGGACGGGTGCGGCCGGTGCGACCGCCCCGATCGGCACGGGCGGCGGCTCCTCGAGCAGCGCGGGGATCCGAGCGAAGGCTGCACGCAGGTCCTCGAGCGTCTTCGTCGAGCGCAGCGCCGCCGCGGGATGAAAGACCGGATACACCCGCACCGTCCGCCCGCCCAGCTCATGCACCTCGGGCCTGCCGTGCACGGCCGTGATGCCGCGGTTCGTGCGCGTGACGACCTGCATGGCGAACTTGCCGAGCGTGCAGATGAGCCGCGGCTCGATCAGCTCGATCTGCCGGTCGGTGTAGGACTTGCAGGCCGCGATCTCGTCGGGCAGCGGGTCGCGGTTGCCGGGCGGGCGGCAGCGCACGACATTCGACACGAACACGTCCTGGCGCGACAGGCCGATCTCCTCGAGCAGCTGGTCAAGCAGCTTGCCGGCGCGGCCCACGAAGGGAAGCCCCTGGACGTCCTCCTGCTGGCCCGGGCCCTCACCGATGAACATCAGGCCGGCGTCCGCGTTGCCGTTCCCGAACACCACTCGGGTGCGGCTCTCGTGCAGCGGGCAGCGCAGACAGCCGGAGGCCTCGCGGTAGAGGGCGACGAGCTCTTCGCGCCGCTCCGCTGCGGGTCGCGACTGCATGGACGCCAAGCCTAGGGACCCGGGGCGACGGAGACCCCCGCGGGTATCCTTGAAGCGTCGGCCGCTACCGAACCTCGGAGTGGACCGGCAGGGGCGATGAAGCCAAGATTCCACCGTCAAGAACCGGCGGCCGGGCCCGGAAGCGGGTCGCGCGTGGCCGTCGTCGGAGCGGGCCGGCTCGGCACCGCGCTCGTCGCTGCGCTGCGCGCCTCCGGGGTCGAGGTCGAGGGCCCGCTCGGCCGCGGCGAGACGCCGCTTCCGGCGGACGCGGTCGTCCTGTGCGTCCCCGACGCTGAGATCGGCGCGGCGGCCGCGGCGGTCGCCAGGGCCGCCCCGCTCGTCGGCCACACGAGCGGCGCCACCCCGCTCGCGGCCATGGAGCCGGCCCGGCTCGCGGGCGCCGAGCTGTTCGGCCTCCATCCCCTGCAGTCGTTCGCCGGTGCGCCCGCGCCCGGACAGGATGCCCGCGCGGCGTTCGAGGGCGCCGGCGCCGCCGTCGCGGGCACGAGCCCCGCCGCCCTCGCGTTCGCCGCCGGGCTCGCACGCCTGCTCGGCATGACCCCGTTCGAGATCGACGACGAGGGCCGTGCCGCCTACCACGCCGCCGCTTCGGTGGCGTCCAACTTCCTGGTCACGCTGCAGGCCGCAGCCGAACGCATTGCCGCGGGCGCCGGGCTCGAGCCGCACGAGGCGCGAGCGCTGCTCGTGCCGCTCCTGCGGCGCACGGTCGAGAACCTCGCCGAGCACGGTCCCGAGCGCGCCCTCACCGGGCCGATCGCCCGCGGCGATCACGCAACGGTCGAGGCGCAGCGCGCCGCCGTCGAGGACGTCGCCCCCCATCTCCTGGAACTGTTCGACGAGCTGGTGCGCCACACGCATTCGCTCGCGGGTCGCGAGACACCGGCATGAGGACCGTCCGAACCGTGCATGAGCTGCGTGACGCGCTCGCCCCCGAGCGGCGAGCGGGCCGCACGATCGGGCTGGTGCCCACCATGGGCGCCTTCCACGACGGTCACCTGTCGCTGATCCGGCGTGCGCGCCGCGACTCCGACGTCGTGGTCGTGTCGCTGTTCGTCAATCCCACACAGTTCACGCCGAGCGAGGACCTCGACGCCTATCCGCGCGACGAGCAGCGCGACGCCGCGCTCGCCGAGGCCGAGGGCGTCGACCTCCTGTTCGCCCCGCCGGTCGAGGAGGTCTATCCGAACGGCTTCGGCACCACGGTCACCGTGGGCGCGCTCACCGAGATCCTCGAGGGCCACCCGGCCGGGCGCGGAACGAGCCACTTCGCGGGCGTCACCACCGTCGTGACCAAGCTCTTCAACATGGTGGGCCCGGACGTCGCCTACTTCGGCCAGAAGGACGCGCAGCAGGCACTCGTGCTCCGCAAGCTCGTGCGCGACCTCGACGTGCCCGTGCGGATCGAGGTCTGCCCGACGGTGCGCGATCCCGACGGGCTGGCGCTGAGCTCCCGCAACGCGTACCTGACAGATGCCGAGCGCGCGCGGGCGCTCGCGCTGAGCCGTGCCCTGCGCGCCGCGGACGCGGCCGTGGAGGCCGGCGAGCACGACGGCACGGCCGTGCTGCGCGTCGCGCGCGCCGAGCTCGACGACGCCGGCATCGAGCCCGAGTACCTGGAGCTTCGCTCAGCCACTGACCTGAGTCCCGTCGAGCGCGTCAACGGCTCGACATTGCTCGCGGTCGCCGCCCGCGTGGGGCGCGCCCGCCTGATCGACAACGTCGTGCTCGGCGCCGGCCGAGAGACTGGAGCAATCTGAGATGAGCCACCACCGCCCGACAGCCAGCGCCCCGCCCGCCAAGCGGCCGAGGGTCACGCTCTCCCAGCTGGCCGAGAAGAAGGCGCTCGGCGAGCCGATCGTGATGGTCACCGCCTACGACTACCCGAGTGCCCAGGTGGCCGAGGAGGCCGGCGTGGATGTCGTGCTCGTCGGCGACTCCGGGCGCGATGACGGTGCTCGGCTATCCCTCGACGGTCCCGGTCACGCTCGACGAGCTGCTGATGCTCGCCGCCGCCGTGCGGCGCGGCATCTCGACGCCGCTGCTCGTCGGGGACATGCCGTTCGGCTCGTACGAGGCCTCGAACGAGGAGGCCATCCACAACGCCCAGCGCTTCATCAAGGAGGCGGGCTGCGACGCCGTCAAGCTCGAGCGCGGCGGCAGCACGGCCGAGCGTGCCCGCGCGATCGTGAACGCGGGCATTCCGGTGATGGGCCACGTGGGACTGACGCCTCAGACAGCCACCGCGCTGGGCGGCTACCGCTCGCAGGGCAGGACGGCCGAGCGCGGCCTCGCGGTGATGCGTGACGCGCTCGATCTACAGGACGCCGGCTGTTTCACGATCGTCTTCGAGGCCATCCCCAGCCCGCTCACGGAGGTGATCATGCCGCGCATGCGCGTGCCGGTGATCGGGATCGGCGCCGGCCCCGCCGCGGACGGCCAGGTGCTCGTCTTCCACGACCTGCTCGGGATCTACGACGGCCACGCCGCGCGCTTCGTCAAGCGCTACGGCAACGTGCGCGACGCGATGATCAAGGGCGTCGCCGCGTACACCGCAGACGTCCGTGCGCGCCGCTATCCCGCGGAGGAGCACGAGTACACGATGGCTCCCGACGAGGTCGAGCGCCTGCATGCGCTCGTCGACGATCCGGCGGGTGAGCCCTTCACGGGCGGCTTCTCGCTCTGAGCAGGCCGTGGCGATCCGCGTAGTCCTCGCCGAGGACAGCCTGATCGTGCGCGAGGGGATCAGGCAGCTCCTCGCGGGATCGCCGGCGGTCGACGTGGTGGCCGCCTACGGCGACGTCGACTCTCTGATCGGCGCCATGGACGTCGATCTGCCGGACGTCGTCCTGACTGACATCCGCATGCCCCCGTCGAACACTGACGAGGGGATCCGGCTCGCCGACCGGTTGCGCGAGCTGCGCCCGGAGACGGGCGTCGTCGTCATCAGCCAGTACGCGGAACCGCCGTATGTGCTCGCGCTGCTCGAGCGCGGCTCAGACCGGCGCGGCTACCTGCTGAAGGAGCGGATCCACGATCGCGGTCAGCTGGTGGCCGCGATCAGCACCGTCGCGGTCGGCGGCTCTGTGATCGACCCGAAGATCGTCGAGGTCCTGGTGGAGGGCCGGGACCGAGCGGCGAGCTCGCCGCTCGCAGAGCTCACCCAGCGCGAGCGCGAGGTGCTCGCCGAGATGGCGGCCGGCAAGAGCAACGCGGCGATCGCCGAATCGCTCGTGCTCACGAAGCGGGCGGTCGAGAAGCACATCAACTCGATCTTCGTGAAGCTCGGCCTCGCCGGCGCCGAGGATGTCTCCAAGCGCGTCAAGGCGACGCTGATGTTCCTGGCCGAGACTTCACCCCAAACGGATGATGTGAAAGGCTCGGCCCAGACCTAGATTCGCGCCGCTCGCATGAGTAAGACGCGACCGACGAACGGAGGCTTGGATGGAAGGGCACAGCGAGGAACTTGGACCGATCGACATCGTCGTGATCGCCTATCCGGCCGACGCTCCGATGACCGGTGAGGCCGTTCCCATCGTCATGGACCTGGTCGAGCGCGGGATCATCCGCGTCCTCGACGTCCTGGTGGTGATGCAGAACGAGGACGGGACCTTCTCCGGCTTCGAGGCCAGCGATCTCGAGGCCGACAGCATCGGCGACCTCAAGGTGTTCGAGGGCGCCTCCACGGGCCTGCTCGGCGAGGACGACGTCGCCACGGCGTCCGAGGCGCTCGAGCCCGGCAGCGCGGCCGTGATGATCGTGTACGAGAACCGCTGGGCGGCGCCGTTCGCGGCGGCCGTGCGGCGCAACGGCGGAGTGGTGGTCGACAACCAGCGCATCCCCGTGCAAGACCTGATGGAAGCTCTCGACGCCGCTGACGCGGCGGCCTGAACGGAAAGGATCGACCTCAATGCCTGGATTGCTTCGCGGTGTGGCCCGCACCGCTGTCATCGCCGGCACCGCCACCAGCGTGTCCAACCGCGTCAGCCGCCGGCAGGCGAACCGCTGGGCGGCGCAGGACGCCGAGCAGTACGAGCAGCCGCCGCAGCAGTACGCGGCTCCGCCGCCCGCCGCCCCTGCCGCTCCTGCCGGCAAGGACCGGGTCGAACAGCTCAAGGAACTGGCCTCGCTCAAGGAGCAGGGTGTCCTCACTGACGAGGAGTTCGCGCGCGAGAAGGCCCGCATCCTGAACGGGTGAGCCAAGCGGCCGGGCCTACGCCGAGGAGTCCCGGCCGTCCGCATCCGCGAGGAAGAGCAGCGCCGCCTTGACCCGCCTGCTGATCTCCGCGGAGCCCGTCAGGCCGAGCTTGGTGAAGATCGCGTGAGTGTGCTTCTCGACCGCGCGCTTCGACAGCTGGAGCGAGTTCGCGATCGCGACGTTGCTCTTTCCCTGCGCGATCTCGGCGAGCACCGCGCGCTCCCGTGAGCTGAGTGCGGCCAGCTCGTCGCCGTCGCGCTGCACCCTCGCGGCGACGAGCACGTCGACGATCTTCGGGTCGATCACCGATTCACCCGAGCTGACCGCCCGGAACGCGGCAGTGAGCTCCTGGAGGTCATGCACCCGCTCCTTGAGCAGGTAGGCCCTTCCATCGGAACCCGACTCGAACAACGCGAGCACGTACCCGGGATCCGAGTACTGGCTCAGCACGACGACCCCCAGCTTCGGATGGGACTCCCGCAGCGCCGCCGCGGCCCGGATGCCCTCGTCGGTGTTCGTGGGCGGCATGCGGATGTCGGTCATCACGACATCCGGCTGGTGCTCGGTGACCGCGGCGAGCAGCTCGTCGAGATCGCCGCATGCCGCAACCACCTCCACGCCCGCCCGCGTCGCGAGCATCTCGCGCAGCCCTTCGCGGACGATGAAGCTGTCCTCGCCCAGGACCACCCGGATCATGGGCCGAATGTAGCGCCCATCGGGGGGGACACTACGTCGGCATCCTTGGGCCAGATCGCGTACGGTTCGTAAGCGCCGGGCGGTACTGGCTCGCCCTAGCCTCAGAGAGGGCCGCCCAGCGAGCACGGATGCATGCAGACGTTCCGACCGTCGTAGGTGACGACGCGCGGCTGAGCCGGCGCGCCGCTTTCGGCATCGCCACGGTGGGTGGCGTGCTCGCGGGCCTCGCCGCCCTGGTCGCGCTGACGGGCGACATGCCGCATGAGGTGGCGCTCGCCGAGAAGCAGGCCATCATCGTGGCCGTCCCCGTCGGGGTTGGCGTCTACGCCTGGCGAGAGGGCACGCATGCGCGTTTCGGCCGGCTGCTCGTGATCGCCGGTGTGGCCTGGTTCCTCGGATCTTTCTCGACCTCGAGCAACGAGGTCCTGCACAGCATCGGCCGGATCGCCGGCTGGTACGTGGAGGCCGGCCTCGTCTACCTCATCCTCGCCTTCCCCTCGGGCCGCCTCACGACGAGCTTCGACCGGCGGCTCGTCGCCGCCGCGTTCGCCCTGATCACTTGCCTCTTCCTGCCGACCGCGCTGTTCACTGAGAGCTATCCGAGCCCGTCGCCGTGGGCGACCTGCGACGGCGATTGCCCGGGCAACGCGTTCATGCTGCTGAGCTCGGAGGCGGCGGTGATGGACGATCTGATCGTGCCGCTGCGCGAGTCGATTGCGGCGGCCATCCTCCTGGTGGTCGTCATCCGGCTGGCAGATCGCATCCGGAGGGCGACCAGGCTGCTGCGCTTGACCCTCGTCCCCGTTCTGGTCTTTGCGATGCTGCGCACACTCGCGGTCGCCGTCGGCATTATCGCGCGCGGCGCCGGCGCGGACGACTCAGTGATGGCCGTCATCACGTCAGTCATCGCGCTCGGGCTGCCGGCGGTCTGCGTGGGTTTCCTGATCGGCCTGCTCCGATGGCGGATCCATATGGCGGACGCGCTCGTAGGGCTTGCGCTCGGCCTACCGGGGCTGCAGGACCCGGCCAGGCGGCGCGATCTGATCGCCGCGACCCTGGCCGACCCGACGGTAGACCTGGCCTTCAAGGGGCAGGAGCCGGAAGACGGGTGGGTGGACGTCGACGGCGAGCCGACCACGCTGCCGGGACCGCCCGACAAGCGTCACGCCACGCTGATTCGCGACGACGGCGAGCCCGTGGCGGCGGTCATGCACGACGCCGCTCTGACCGAGCAGCGCCCCTTCATCGAGGCGGTTGGGACGTACGCGTTCGTATGGGACGACAACCGGCGCCTCGCTGCCCGGGTCGAGAGCTCGCTGAAGGAGCTTCGCGAATCGCGGGCGCGGATCCTGGCCGCGGCAGATGACGAGCGCCGCCGCATCGAGCGCGACCTCCACGACGGTGGGCAGCAGCGGCTCGTGGCGCTTCGGATCCGGCTCGAGCTTGCCGGGGAGCTCATGAAGGACAATCCACCCGGGGCACGGACCATGCTCCAGCAGATCGGCGGGGACGTGGACGCCGCGCTCGAGGAGCTCAGGTCGCTTGCCGCCGGCGTCTACCCCTCGCTGCTGGCGGCCCGCGGACTCCCCGACGCCATTCGCACCGCCGCACTCCAGTCACCGCTGCCCACCTCGGTTGAGGTAGATGGAGCCAATCGCTATTCGGATGAGATCGAGACTGCCGCGTACTTCTGCTGCATCGAGGCCCTACAGAACGTCGCCAAGCACGCGCCCGACGCCAGTGCCGTGGCCATTTCGCTGAGCCGCAACGGCGACCTGCGCTTCGAGGTGCGCGACGACGGCCACGGCTTCGCGGCGGACGCAGTCACCCCGGGCGACGGCCTCATGAACATGCGCGACCGGATGGCCGCGGTCGGCGGCGAGCTCGAGATCCGCTCGGCCCTCGGATCCGGAACGACGGTGACCGGGACGATCCCGGTCGGCGCTCCCTAGCGCTCGGCGTCACTGTACGTCCGCCACAGCCGGCGCAGCATGGCGGGGCCGAGCTCCTGCTTGCGCACCAGAGTCGCGGCGCCGGACGCCTCGATGGCAGGCCTGATGGCGGGGCTCTCCTCGACCGAGATCAGCACAACCAGGACATCGGGGTGGCTGTCGGCGATTCGCCGTGCGGTCTCGATCCCGTCCATGCCCGGCATCCTCACGTCGAGGAGGATGAACTGGGGCTCTAGGTCCCGGATCGCGTCGATGGCCTCCTCACCTGAGCTGGCGCTGCCCACCCAGCGAAAGCCCGGGGTCGCGGCCACCACGTCGCGCGCGACGTCGAGGAAGACCACCTGGTCGTCGACCCCCATGACTCCGACCCGATCTCGGGAGAGCGAGCCCACACGAGGACGGTACGAGGCTCGAACCCGCCCCGCGTCATCCGATCGGGGTGAACTCGGCCAATACGGCGAGGGGAAGTTGGCCGCACTCCAATAGGCAGGCTCACCCCGTTGTGCCCCATCCGCCGCGCTGGGACGCTTCCACCGTGGCCCAGGCCCTGACGGCACCTGCCGCCGGCCCTGACTCGGCATTCTCGGAGACGGTCCTGCTCGCACCCGCGAGCCTGCCGTCTCCACCTCAGCCGGGAGTCGTGCCGCGCCCGCGCCTCGTACGGCGGCTGGTCGAAGCGCGGCACGTCCCCGTCGTCCTGCTCGTCGCCCCGGCCGGCTACGGCAAGACAACCGTCCTCCGGGACTGGGCGGCCTGCGACGGGCGCCCGTTCGCATGGGTGACCCTCGAACCCAGGGACAACGACCCACGCGAGCTGCTCTCGTCGGTGGCGTTTGCACTCGACATGATCGAGCCGGTCGGCTGGGAGGTGCTCGAGGCACTTTCCGCAGGCGGCCGCGAAGGGGCGACCGCGGCGCTGGGGCGCCTGACCAGGAGCCTGGCGCGCAACGAGCGGCCCGCGGTGCTCGTACTCGACGACCTGCATGTGATCGACGCCCAAGAGGCGCGCGAAGTGGTGACCGCGATCGGGCACGCATCCGGGCACGGCCTGCAGCTCGCGCTCGCTTCCCGCAGTGACGCCGTCCTCCCGCTGGCCAGGAGGCGCGCCCACGGCACCTTGGCCGAGCTGCGGGCCGGTGAGCTCGCCATGACCCGGTCCGAGGCCGCCGCGCAGCTGAGCCTGGCGGAGCTCGAGCTCTCCTCGGAAGAGGCCCTGACTCTCCACCGCCGCACCGAGGGTTGGCCCGCCGGTCTCCATCTCGCCGCCCTGTCCATCCGCGAGCAGGACGGTTTGCCGACGCGGGCCCGTGAGTTCGCGGGCGACGACCGTCTCGTGACGGGATACGTGCGGGAGGAGCTGCTCTCCTCCCTGCCACCCTCGGAGCTCGAGTTCGTTACCGGCACGTGCGTCTTGGATCGGCTCTCGGCGCCGGTATGCGACGCCCTGCTCGAACGGCACGACTCGGCGGACGTGCTCGCCCGGCTCGCGCACGGCAACGTCATGCTCGTCCCGCTCGACCGCCGTGACGCGACCTACCGCTACAACGAGCTGCTCGGATCGGCGCTGCGCGCGGAGCTCCATCGCCGCGACCCGAAGCGCGAGGCGCAGCTGCACAGCCGTGCCAGCGCGTGGTACGCCGACAACGGAGATCCCGGACGAGCGATCGGCCACGCGATCGACGCCGGGGACGTCGAGCGTGCCGCGACCCTACTGTGGGACAGCGCGCTCCAGCTCTCGGCCCGCGGGCGGCAGGGTGCGGTCCGGGACTGGCTTGCGAGGTTCAGCGAGCGGGCGCTGGCGGACACCCCGCTGCTGGCGCTGGTCGCGGCGGCGACCGAGCTCGCGGCGGGGAACCTCTATGAGGCAGAGCGCTGGACGACACTCGCACGGAGCGCCCCCGACGCCGACCGCGCGCATGCCGGAATCACCCTCATGCAGGCCGCCATCGGCAGAAGCGGTGTGGACGCAATGGGTGCGGAGGCGGAGCGTGCCGGTGAGCTGCTCGGCGACGGAAGCCCATGGCGACCGCTCTGCCTGCTGCTGCAGGGCGTCGCCGAGCAGCTGGCGGGCAACCTCTGCGCTGCGCGCGGCCGGCTCGAGGAGGCTGCTCACCTCGCCGCCGGTCAGGCCCCCCTTGTGCAGGCAATATGCCTGGCCCAGCTCGCCCTGCTGGCCATGGCGGACGACGACATCGAGCGTGCGAGCGTGCTGGCCGGGCGCGCCCGGGCCCAGGTCGGCCGCTGCGAGCTGGACGACTCGCCGGCCGTCGCGCTCGTCTATGCGGTGTCCGCCGAGCTGCGCGCGCGCTTGGGCCGTGTGTCCGAGGCCGCCGCCGAGCTGCACCAGGGACTGCGGCTCCTGAGCAAGACCACCGACCCGAGCCCCTGGTATGACGCCGAGTGCCGCCTCATCGCCGCGCGGGCGACTTTGCGCCTGAGTGGACCGAACGCGGCCCGCGAGCTGCTCGAGCAGGCCGCCGGCGCCGCCCGGCGTGTGCCGGACGCTCCGGTGCTGCATGCCTGGCTCGATCAGGCGAGCGCCGACATCGAGCTCGCGCTCGATTCGAGCGACGGGGCCGACTGGGCGCTCACGGCTGCCGAGCTGCGCGTGGTCGGCTACCTGCCGAGCCACCTCTCGTTTCCTGAGATCGCGGAGCGCCTGCATGTCTCGCCGAACACCGTCAAGACGCACGCGCGCGGGATCTATCGCAAGCTCGGCGTCACGTCGCGCGGCAACGCGGTCGAGCTCGCGTGCGGCGCCGGGCTCATCGGAGCCGCACGAGACGTATGAGCACCGCTCTTGGTGCAAAGAGCTCAGTAGCCGACCCCCGTCTTCACCCTCTCACGCTCGACCGGGTGCACGCCGCCCTTCTTGTCGAGCGTCTCGCAGGCCTCGACGATGTCGTTGCCAAGCGTGGTCACCAGTGAGTGGCCGAGCGTCTCCTTGACGAGCGCGCGCATGATCTTCACGTGGTCGGCCTTTGGCGGCAGCGTGTAGGCGGGCACCATCCAGCCCCGCTCGGCCGAGAGCTGAGACGCGACGTCGAACTCGTCGTAGGACTGTTCCTCTGCCAGCTGGAAGGCCACGAGCGGGAGCTGCTCCTCGTCTGCCTCGCCGATCAGCCGGAAGCGGCCCGTCGCCGCGATCGTGTCGGCCAGCAGCTTGGCGTTGTTCTGCATCACCTCCATCACCAGGCGGTAGCCGGCGTGCCCCAGGCGCACGAAGTTGTAGTACTGCGCGAGCACCATGGCCGATCCCGTCGAGAAGTTCAGCGTGAAGGTCGCGTCGGTCTTGCCGAGATAGTTCTCGTAGAAGACGAGGTCCTCGGCCAGGTCGCTCTTCTCCCTGAAGATCAGCCAGCCGATGCCCGGGTACACGAGGCCGAACTTGTGCCCCGACACGTTGATCGAACGGACCTGCTCGAGGCGAAAGTCCCACTCGGAGTGCGGGTAGAGGAACGGCCATACGAAGCCGCCGCTGGCACCGTCGACGTGGAGTGGCACGTCGATGCCGCGCTCCGACTTGAGCTTGATCAGCAGGTCGTTGATGCCGACGATGTCGTCGGCGTGGCCCGTGAAGGTGGTGCCGAGCACGGCCGCCACGCCGATGGTGTTCTCGTCGACGTGAGGCTCGACGTCCTCCGGGCCGATCGTGTACTTGTCGGGCTGCAACGGGATGATGCGCGGCTCGACGTCGAAGTAGCGGCAGAACTTCTCCCACACGACGTGCACATCCCCGCCGAAGACGAGGTTCGGCCTCGTCGTGTCCCTGCCGGCAGCCTCCTGGCGCTCGCGCCACTTCCACTTCAGCGAGAGCGCGCCGAGCATGATCGCCTCGGACGAGCCCTGCGTGCGGGCGCCGGTCGTCTCCCCCGGCGCGTTGAAGAGGGCAGCAAGCATGCGTATGCAACGCTGCTCGATCTCCGCCGTCTGCGGGTACTCCGCATGGTCGATGAAGTTCCTGTGCAGGTTCTCCGCGATCACCCGTTGAGCCTCCGGCTCCATCCAGGTGGTCACGAAGGTCGCGAGATTGCGCATCGGGATTCCGTCGAGGATGAGCTCCTCGCCGATGAGCCGCATTGCGTCCAGGGACGGCATGCCGTGCTCGGGCAGCTCGTTGTCGGGAGCGGGCTTGAGCAGGAATCGGGTGCCGAACTCCGCCGCGCGGTGGTCGAGCTGCTCGCTGAGTGACGACGGATCGTGACTTTCCATGTCATGTCTCCTTGGGTTGTGGGACGTGCTGTGAGGTCTTCGTCTCGCCACGCGGCAGCAGCATCAATGCGCCGATGAAGAAGCAGAGTGCGCCGAGCGCGGTCGTCCAGTTGGCCGCGGCCAGGTCCAGTATCGAGCCGGTCGACGGCACGACGTACGACGCGATCGCGGAGATCATGAAGAAGATGCAGCCGACGAGGTTCACCGCCGCCATCCTCCACGATCCGTCACGTCTCGCGGGGTGCAGCAGCCGGCGGGCCGGTCGCGACGCGGTACGCGAGCACACCGGACACGAGGAAGCAGGCTGACCCGACGAGGTCCGGGGCGAACACGAGCCGGTTCTCCTGCTCGCTCGACAGGCTGCTCTGCATCGCGTCGAACGTGTCGAGGTTGAAGAGCAGGGTGCCCACGAACTGGATGGCGGCGCTCCACCAGGAGGGGTCGCGGCCCCAGCGGCGCCCGCGCCTCACCGTGCCCTCTCGCAGCTCGAGCCCCGCGGCGAGCGTGAAGAACACCGAGCCGGCGAAGAAGACAACGCCGTCGGCCCCGACACCCACGAGCTCGACGAATCCGGGAAACGGCCCGACGAAGAAGCAGACCGACCCCACGGCGAATCCCACGGCGATCGCCTGGTCCCAAGCGGCGCGGGTGGCAGTGCGCGCGCCGAAGGCGAGAGAGTGACCTATCAAGGCCGCACTCTTCTATCAGCGACCGGGCATCCGGGGCGCGCACCGGCAATCATGCCTGCGGTGGGATCGAGCGGACCCAGAGTCGTCGTGGTTGGCGCGCTGCCGGCGGTGGGCCTCGACCTGCTGAGAAGCCGGTTCGTCGTCGAGCCGGGAGGCAACCGCACCAAGCCGGGCTGGCTGCGCGAGCACGCTCCCGGTGCGGCGGCGATCGTGGCCGACCCGAGCGTCCCCGTCGACGGCGCGGTGCTCGACGCTGCCGGCAGCTCGCTGAAGGTTGTCTCCAACTTCGGAGTCGGCTACGACAACATCGATCTTGATGCGGCCAGGGTGCGCGGGATACGAGCCACGAACACCCCAGACGTATTGACGAACGCGACTGCGGAGCTCGCGGTTGCGCTGATGTTGGCGGCCGCACGGCGACTCGCAGAGGCGGACGCGATCACGCGCAGCGGCAGCTGGCCCCAAGACGAACCGGAGCCGTTTCTCGGGCGCGAGCTCACGGGCGCGACGGTCGGGCTGGTGGGCTTCGGACGCATCGCCCGGCGTGTCGCCGAGCTGCTCCGCGGCTTTGAGGTGCGCCTTCTGTTCACCTCGCGCTCGGACGCCCGGTCGCCGGACGGCGCCGAGCGCCGCTCGCTTCCCGAGCTCCTGGCCACCTCGGACTTCGTCAGCCTGCACGTGCCGCTGACGACGGAGACGCGCCATCTGATCGACGCTAAGGCGCTGGCGGGCATAAAGCCCGGCGCGATCCTGGTCAACACCAGTCGCGGTGCCGTGGTGGAGACCTCGGCGCTGATCGACGCGCTGCTGTCGGGCCGGCTTGGTGCAGCGGGCCTCGATGTCTACGAGGACGAGCCGCACGTGCCCCTCGCTCTCCGCGAATCGCCGCGTACGGTCCTCCTGCCGCACATCGGATCGGCGACAGCCGCGACCAGAGATGCCATGGCGCGCCTGTGCGCCGAGAACGTGATCGCCGTCATCGAGGGACGGGAGCCCCCGTCGCCGGTGGCTTGACCGGTTCCGCGACGTCCTCGGCGTGGTATTGGGCGAGCAGCGCCTCCTCCTGGTCCTTTTTGGGGAAGAGGAAGAAGATCAGTGCCGCGCCGAGCAGGATTGCGACGATCCCGGCGATGTAGGCCCACTCGTCGCCCTGGAGGAAGGACGACTTGGCGGCAGCGATGATCTGGCTCTCGTATTGGGGGTATTGCTGCGCGGTGTCGGCCGCGCTGGCGAACGACTTCGTCAGCTCGGCCTGGACCTCGTCGGTGACCTTGTCCTTGTCCGGCGAGGCAGCGATCGCGCTGCCGACGGCGGCCGCGTAGCCGGCGGTCAGCACCGCGCCGAGGATCGACTGCATGATGGCGCCGCCCAGGTCGCGCTGGAGGTCGGCCGTGCCCGATGCCATCCCGGCGCGCTGGACCGGCACCGAGCTGGTGAGCGAGTGCGAGGCGGGCGTACCGGCGAAGCCGACGCCCGTGCCGATCAGCGCGTAGCCGAGCCCCACCTTCCAGTAGGAGATGTCCTCCTTCCACATCAGCAGCATCACGAGGAAGCCGAGCAGGCAGAAGGCGTATCCGATCAGCAGCGTCAGGCGAGCGCCGCGGGCGTTCACAAGCTTTGCCGAGCGCGGCGCGACCACCACCATGCACAGCGCCGCCGGCAGGATCGCAAGGCCGGCGTCGAGCGTCGAGTAGTCGAGCACGTTCTGCAGGAACTGCTGCCCGATGAACATCGCCCCCATCAGCGTGCCGAAGACGACCATCCCCGCACACGCCGCGACCCAGAAGATCCGCCGCCCAGCCACGCCCAGGTCGTAGAGGGGGAATCGCGCCCGGCGCTGGCGGATCACGAACGCCGCCGCCGCCGCCAACGCGATCGCGCCGAGCCCAAGAGCCACCGCACCCTCATTCGGGACCGGTGCGAAGTTGATCGCCAACACGAGCGCCGCCACCAGCAGGACCGAGAGCAGTCCGCCGAGGTTGTCGACCGGATCGGTCGCCTCGTTCACATGTGCCGGCACATACCGGTAAGCCAGATACAGCGCCACCACCGCGAGCGGCAGCGTCACCACGAACACGGACCCCCAGTCGAACTCCGTGAGCAGCGCACCCGACAAGAGCGGCCCGAGCGCCGAGATCGCCCCACCGAGCGCGGACCACAACGCGATC
Source organism: uncultured Thermoleophilaceae bacterium (assembly GCA_963827065.1). Lineage (GTDB taxonomy): Bacteria > Actinomycetota > Thermoleophilia > Solirubrobacterales > Thermoleophilaceae > JACVRW01. Next base: position 109,222 of record CAWGZM010000012.1, read on the forward strand.
GACTTCGTCCGCTCCGGTCCCGACCACAACGCCGTGATCAGAGCCAGCGTCGTCGGATACGCCATGCCCGCCGCCAGTCCGCCGAACACACGTGCGGCGAACAACACCTCGATCGACGGGGCCAAGGCCGCCAGCAGACACGCGGGGATCGCCAACCCCGTGCCGAGCAACAGCATCCGCTTGCGGCCGTAGCGATCACCGAGCGCGCCGAGATACAGCACCGAGGCGGCCAGCCCGAGCGAGTACCCCACGGCAACCAGGTTGAGTGAGGTCTGCCCCGCGTCGAACGCCTTGCCGATGTCGGGCAACGCGACGTTCGCCACCGCCAGGTTCAGGTTCGCGACCGCCGCAACCAGGATCAGCGAGATGAGGACGACCCGGGCACGCGGCGGCGCGGAGCTCTCCTCTGCCGGCGAGGGCTGGGCCTTGTCTTGATCGGCCACGTCACCACAGAGGCAACCAGGCGCGAACAGCCCGGTCATCACCTGATCCGGGTGAGGCGCACCTATCCGGCGAAGCGCATAGGCTCGCCTGCATGGGTGTACGCCAAGTGGTGGTCCTGGGCGTGGTCGCAATCACGGCGATGTCGCTGATCGCTTGCGGCGACGATGACGACGAGACCACGACGGGCGGCGGCGCCGGCGAGGCCGTCGCCCCGCCGCCCGCCCGCGCCTTCCGCGGCCTGTCCGCCGCGCTCGAAGCCCAGGGCCTCGTGGTGCAGCAGTTACCAAGGACTTCGCTCAATGGCGCCGAGGTTGGCGTCGACATCAGCGGCGACAAGAGCGGCGCGGCACGTTCCTTCCCCACGGGGACGGAGGCACAGCAATATGCCGACGAGGTCGCGAAGGACGGCGACAAGACGGTGGTCGTCGGCACGGTCGTCATCCAGGCGCCTACCCAGGACGACGCCGACTTCTTCGCCGACGCGTACGAGGGCGGCTGAAGCGCGCAACGCGGGCTACGCGAACACGTTCACGGCCCGGGCGATCACCAGGCCGAGGATCGCGAGCGAGCTGACCGACTGGACCATCATCGCGAGCTTGGCCCAGTGGGCAATCGGCATGGCGTCCGTGGGACTTAAGGCCGTCGCGTTGGTGAAGGCCAGGTAGAGGTAGTCGACGAACCGCGGACTCCAGTCCGCCGGAGCCAGCTCCGGATTCATCTGTTGGGGGAAGGCGAAGTCGACGTCGGCACGCGTGTGGTGGGCACGAGCGGCCGCGCCACCGCTGTCGAGCTCCCAGTAGAGCAGTGCGAAGGCCAGGATGTTGCTGACCCAGACGATCGAGCCGGCCTCGAGCAGGTCGCTGGCGGAGTTCGTCTGCTCGCCGCCGGTGATGAGGACGTCGATGAGTCTCGCCGTCGCCACGAGCGCACTCAAAGCGAGGATCGACACGAGCGCGATCGAGAGCCCCCGGAGCACTTTCGAGCGGCGGTCGATCGCCCCAGGGTCGCCGGCAATCAGAGCCACGAGCAGGAAGCCCTCGATGAGCGGAAGCACCCACGCGGGTAGAAGCCGTTGGTCCCTCGGCAGCAGAATCGTGAGAACGATCGCGGCGACAACCGCAGCCGCCATCGGCCAGCGCGGCTCGCCGACGATTCGAGCTTCCCCGGCCTCTCGCGCTCCAGGCCTGCGGGCCATGACTCTCAGAAGATCGCGGTGGGATTCACCGGGGATCCAGTCCCGCCGGCGATTCGCAGTGGAGTGGCGACGAACAGGAACTCCCAGCGCCCGACCGCCTCGCAATGCCGCACGACATCTTCGAATTGGAGGTAGTCGAGCAGGTGGACGCCCATGGCGTTGAGCGCGAGGACGTGAATGGGGAAGGCGACCCCCTCCGTGGTGCTCGGCGCGGTGTCGCTGTTGCCGTCGGAGCCGAGGGCGGCCACCCCTCGGTCCGCGAGGAACGACGCCGACGTGGGATGGAGGCCCGCCTTCAGCTTGGGCGTGTCCCACGGCCCGAGCTCGGCCAGGCGCCGCGCGTGGCCCGTGCGAACCAGGAGGATGTCGCCGGTCTCCACCCTCACCCGCTGGTCGCGCTCCGCCGCCTCGAGATCTTCGCGGAACACGTGCTCGCCGGGCTCGATCCACGGCTCGCCGCGTGCCCGCGGCACGTCGAGCAGGACGCCGCGGCCGACCAATCCATCCTTGAGGACCTCGATTGCACCGGCCCGGGCCCCCCTCGCAGTCACCGAGCTGTCCGGCTTCCCGTCGAAGAACGCACCCTCGAAGGCGACGTGGGAGAAGGCGTCGATGTGGCTGTGTCCGTCGTTGTGGTAATCGACGCCGACGTAGTCCTTGGCGAAGCGCAGCGACCCCGAACCGATGTCGACATCGGTCAGCATCGTCATGTGGTGATCGGCGGGCTCCGGCACCGCGATGTCCGCATGGGTTCTCAGGGGTTGGCCGAGCGTGATGGTGGTTCCGCTCTGAACGAGCCCGGCGGCAGCGGCGATGCGGGCGGGCGTGAGATGGTTCAGAGCCCCTCGCCGCCCGTCGTCGTCCCAGCGGCCCCAGTTGGAGACCGCGTCGAAGAGCTCGCGAAACTCGCGCGCGCTCATGTCTATCCCGGCCACGCTCGCCACCCTATGTCAGCGAACCGTGGAGCGTTTCATCCGTCTGAGCGTCGCCGCAGACGGCCACCGGCCAAACGTCCGGCCCGGCGACTCCGTGATCGCCCTCGCCTCACGGCGCCGTGACTCCGTGCCCTCGTAGGTAGTCCAGGTAGAACGGTCGCAGGAGCTCGGCGACCTCGCCGCGACCCGAGTCCGTGACGTCGTCGAGGTGTGCTCTCAGGGTCGCCACATCTGCCTCCGCCTCACGCAGCTCTCCGGCGCCGGCCTCGGCAACCGGCAGCACCTCCATCAGGCGCCAGAAGAAGCGGGCGTCCAGGTGGTGACGTGCCCTGCGCACCGCAAGGTCGTGGAGCTCGCCGGTGGAGAGCTGCTCGAGTGAATCCTCGCTGGCCATGTCACGGACACTACGCGCCCCGCGGGAATCACCCCGATGGGGTGATGCACCACCGTGATCGCCGCCCGAGAATTCGAACCGCAGGACAATCGCAGACCCGGAGTGAAAGGCACGCATGAGCACCGCGGTACGACCTCGCCAACGGACCGGCGCGAGCGCGAGCGACGCGGCCGGCGCGCAGCCCGCGGACGTGTTCGTCATCTTCGGCATCACCGGAGACCTCGCCAAGGTCATGACCTTTCACTCGCTCTACCGGTTGGAGCGCCGTGGGCTGCTCGACTGCCCGATCGTGGGGGTCGCGGGCGACGAGTGGACGGTCGCTCAGCTGCGCGACCACGCGCGCCAGTGCATCGCGGATTGCGGTGAGACAATCGACGACGAGGTATTCGACCGCTTCGCCGCGCGGTTGTCCTATCTGCCCGGCGACTTCGGCGACGACGACACCTACAAGCGCGTCGCCGGCGCCATCGGAGACGCGCGCAGCCCGGTGTTCTACCTCGAGATCCCGCCCTCGCTGTTCGGCATGGTGATCAAGGGCCTGGCCGGAGCGGGTCTGACCGACTCGGCACGAGTGGTGGTCGAGAAGCCCTTCGGCCACGACGTCGCGTCAGCGGCTGCGTTGAACGAGGAGCTCCACCAGTACCTGGACGAGTCCCAGCTCTATCGGATCGATCATTTCCTGGGCAAGATGGGGCTGGTCGAGGTCCTGTTCCTGCGGTTCGCGAACACCATGTTCGAGCCGATCTGGAACCGCAACTACGTCTCGTCGGTGCAGATCACGATGGCCGAGAACTTCGGGGTCGAGGATCGCGGCCACTTCTACGATCCCGTCGGCGCCGTTCGTGACGTGGTCGTCAACCACCTGATGCAAGTGGTCGCCGCCGCGGCGATGGAACCGCCCGGCCAGCGGGACGGTGAAACGCTGAAGAACGCGATCGTGTCGGTCTTCCAGGCGATGCCCCCGGCCGACCCGGCCCATTACGTGCGCGGTCAGTACGACGGCTACCGCGAGATCGACGGGGTCGCCGCGGACTCGACCACCGAGACCTATGCGGCGCTGCGCCTCGACATCGACAACTGGCGCTGGTCGGGCGTGCCGTTCTTCATCCGGACCGGCAAGCAGCTGCCGATCACGCAGACCGAGCTGCGGCTCGTCTTCAAGAAGCCGCCGCGGCTCGGCTTCCGGCGGACCAGATCGCGGCGCCCGGAGCCGAATCAGCTCGTCGTGAAGCTGGACCCCACGACCGGGATCAGGCTGATCGTCGACGCTCAGCGCGCCGACACGTCGAAGCCCGAGCGGGATCAACCTGGACATGGAGTTCGCCGAGGAGGGCGGCGAGGGCGCAACGCCCTATGAGGTGCTGCTTCACGCGGCCATGATCGGCGACAGCAAGCGCTTCAAGCGGCAGGACAGCGTCGGCGGAGTGCTGGCGCGTCGTGCAGCCATTGCTCGACTCGCCCCCGCCCGTGCACAGTACGAGAAGGGATCGTGGGGGCCCAGGCGGCTGCAAACGACCTCGTTGCCGGACACGGCGCTGGCACGGTCCGTGGGTGGCTTCATGACGACGCCCAAGACCGAGAAGACCGGGGAGAGCCGGCGGAAGCCGCCGCTCCTCAGAGCGCAGCGGCTCCCTCGCCCTTCCCCCCGATCGGCGACTACGCGTTTCTCTCCAATTGCCACACCGGCGCGCTGGTGGCGCCCGATGGATCGATCGACTGGCTCTGCGTGCCGCGCTTCGACTCGCCGAGCGTCTTCGGCACGCTGCTGGATCGCCAGGCCGGCGCGTTCAGGCTGGGCCCGTTCGGTGTCAACGTCCCGGCGGCGCGCATTTACGAGCCCGGCACGAACACCCTCCTGACGACGTGGAATACGCCGAGCGGGTGGGCCCTGGTTCGCGACTCGCTGACCATGGGCCCGCGCGATCACGAGGACGAGGTCACGCCGCATACCAGGCCGCCTGCCGACGAGGACGGCGACCACATGCTCGTGCGCACCGTCATGTGCCTGGAGGGAAGTGTCGAGGTCGACCTGGTGTGTGAGCCTGTCTTCGACTACGGGCGCACGCCGGCGGAGTGGTCGCTCGTCGGCGACAGCCGTCACGCGGCCGACGCCACCGGCGCCGGCCAGACGATCAGGCTGCAGACCGACATGGCGCTCGGCGTCGAGGGTGAACGGGCCAGGGCACGCCACACCCTGCACCAAGGCGACCAGGTCTACTGCTCGCTCTCCTGGGCCGAGGGCCTCGCCTCGCCCCAGCACATCGACGAGGCAAATGCCCGCCTTGTCGCCACCACGCGCTTCTGGCGCGAGTGGCTGCACCGCGCCCGGCCCATCGACCACCGCTGGCGCCCGGCCATCGAGCGCTCGGCGCTCGCGATCAAGGGACTCACGTACATGCCGACCGGCGCGACGGTCGCCGCCCTGACGACGTCGCTGCCGGAGACGCCGGGTGGCGAGCGCAATTGGGACTACCGCTTCACATGGATCCGTGACTCGACCTTCACGCTGCAGGCGCTGCACTTCCTGAACCTGGACTGGGAGGCCGACGAGTTCATTCAGTTCATGGCCGACCTCGAGCCGGACGAGGACGGGGCGCTCCAGATCATGTACGGGATCGACGGGCGCCGCGACCTGACCGAGTCGACGCGGGATGAGCTCTCCGGGTATGCCGGAGCCCACCCTGTCCGGATCGGCAACGGCGCCTTCGACCAGCGCCAGAACGACGTCTTCGGAGCTGCGCTCGACTCGATCCTGCTCCACAGCCGCCGCAGCCAGCGTCTGCCGCGGCGGCTGTGGCCGATCGTCCAGTCCCAGGCGAAGTGCGCCACCGAGGTGTGGCGGAACCCCGACCAGGGCATCTGGGAGGCCCGCGGCGAGCCGCAGCAGTATGTGTCGTCGAAGCTGATGTGTTGGGTCGCGCTCGACCGTGCCGCCAAGCTGGCTCACATCGGCGGTGACTCGGCCCTCCAAAAGACGTGGGGCGCCACAGCCGACGAGATCAAGTCCGACATCCTCGAGCACGGGGTGCGCGACGGTGTGCTGCGCCAGCACTACAACACGGATGCGCTCGATGCGTCCACGCTGCTGGCGGCGCTGTTCGGCTTCCTCCCCGGTCACGACGAGACGCTGCACAAGTCCGTCGAGGCGATCGCGGAAGACCTGACGGAGGACGGTTTCGTCCTGCGTTACCGCACCGAGGAGACCGACGACGGCCTGTCGGGCAAGGAGGGGAGCTTCCTGATCTGCTCGTTCTGGCTCGTGTCGGCGCTCGCGATCGTGGGCGACCACCAAGGGGCGCGCGACCTGATGGAGCGCCTGCTCAGTGTCGCATCGCCGCTGGGCCTCTACGCCGAGGAGTTCGACACCAGCACCGGCAGGCAGCTGGGCAACTTTCCCCAGGCGTTCTCACACCTCGCGCTGATCGAGGCGGGCGCGCGCATCATCCTCACGGAGCGGCTCGAGGAGTACACCGGATGAGCTCCTACGACGTGATCGTTATCGGGAGCGGGGCCGGCGGCGGCACGCTCGTGCACCGCCTCGCCCCGTCCGGCAAGCGCATCCTGCTGCTGGAGCGCGGCGACTGGCTGACGCGCGAGCCGCAGAACTGGTCCGCGACGGACGTCTTCGTCGACAACCGCTACATCTCGGAGGACAGCTGGTACGACGGAATGGGCAAGCCCTTCCAGCCGCAGGTCCACTACTTCGTCGGGGGCGCCACCAAGCTCTACGGAGCGGCGCTCTATCGGCTGCGCGCGGAGGACTTCGGCGAACTTCAGCATCACGACGGCATCTCGCCCGCCTGGCCGATCGGCTACGACGAGATGGAGCCGTACTACACGCGAGGCCGAGCAGCTCTACCAGGTGCACGGCGCCCGGGGCGAGGACCCAACCGAGCCGCCCGCCAGCGCACCCTATCCCTTCCCGGCCGTGTCCCACGAGCCGCGGATCCAACAGCTCGCCGACGACCTGGCCGCCGCCGGTCACCAGCCCTTCCACGCCCCCTGCGGGGTGATGCTGAACGAGGCCGACATGGCCTACAGCAACTGCGTGCGCTGCCCCACCTGCGACGGCTTCCCCTGCCTCGTGCACGCCAAGTCCGACGCGGAGGTGCTCGCTGTGCGCCCGGCGCTCGAGTACCCGAACGTCACCTTGCTGAGAAACGCCGAGGCCGTCGCGCTCCACACCAACCCGGGCGGCACCACCGTGACCGAGGTCGCCGTCGACCGCGACGGAGCGCGGGAGACCTTCAGCGCGGACATCGTCGTCGTCTCGTGCGGAGCCGCCAACTCGGCCAAGCTGCTGCTCGCCTCGGCCACCGAGAAGCACCCGAACGGCCTCTCCAACCGCTCCGATCAGCTCGGGCGCAACTACACCTTCCACAACTGCCGGGCCGTGCTCGCCCTGTCCAAGGAAGAGAACCCGACCGTCTTCCAGAAGACGCTCGGCGTCAACGACTTCTACTTCGGCAGCGACGACTTCGACTACCCGTTGGGCAACATCCAGATGGTCGGCAAGTCGTCGGCGCCGATGTATCGCGGCGAGAAACCCCTCGAGACCAAGCTCGCGCCGACCCGGACCTTGGAGAACATGGCTCGCCACGCGGTCGACTTCTGGCTCTCGACCGAGGACCTGCCGCGACCTGAGAACCGCGTCACCCTGGACCGCGAGAGTGGCCGCATCACGTTGAGCTACAAGCCCTCGAACGAGGAGCCCAAGGAGCGCCTGTTCCACAAGCTCAAGGGATTGCTGAAGCACACCGGGATGCACGAGGACCACCTCATCCCGCGCCACGCCTACCTCAAGACGGAGATCCCGGTCGCGGGCTGCGCGCACCAGGCCGGTACCTGCCGCTTCGGCACCGACCCCGAGGCGTCGGTGCTCAATACCGACTGCCGGGCTCACGAGCTCGACAACCTCTACGTGGTCGACACGAGCTTCTTCCCGAGCATCGGGGCGGTCAACCCGGCACTCACGGCAATGGCAAACGCGCTGCGTGTCGGCGACCACCTCCTCGAGCGGCTTGGCGCGGGGAAGTCAGGGAAAGAGCCGGCCCATGCCGCCTGAGGCCGGCTCCGGCGGGCGACGTCGGGTCGTAGTCGTCGGCGGCGGGTTCGGCGGACTGGCCGCTGCGCTCAAGCTGCGCCACGCCGACGTCGACGTGACGATCGTCGACCGCATGAACCACCACCTCTTCCAGCCGCTCCTCTACCAGGTGGCGGCGGGCGGGCTGGCCCCGAGCGACTGCGCCGCGCCGATCCGACCGGCTCTGAAAAAAGGCTCCAACACCAGCTTCCTGATGACCGAGGTGACCGACGTCGACGCCGAGCGGCGCCAGGTGGTCCTCGACCGTGGCGACCGCCTCGACTACGACAGCCTGATCGTCGCGTGCGGCGCGCAGACGTCCTACTTCGGCCACGACGAGTGGAAGGACGTCTCGTGCGGTCTCAAGACGCTCGCGGACGCCGTCGACCTGCGGAAGCGCTTCTACGGTGCCTTCGAGGAGGCCGAGCGAACCGACGACCCGGCAGCGCGCGCCGAATGGCTGACGTTCGTCGTCATCGGCGGCGGACCCACCGGTGTGGAGGTTGCGGGCGAGCTGGCGATCACCGCCGACACGATGAAGCGCCAGTTCCGCGGAATCGACCCCGGCGACGCGCAAGTGATCCTGCTCGACGCGGGCGAGCGCCTGGTCTCCGCGTTCAGTGAGAGGCTCTCGGGGAAGGTCGCTCAGCAGCTCGCCGAGCTCGGCGTGACCGTTCGCGAGGGGGCACGTGCCACCGCCATCGACGCGCGCGGCGTGACGATCGAGATCGGCGAAGCGACAGAGCGGATCGACACCAGAACGGTCATCTGGGCCGCCGGCGTCCACGCCGTCCCGCTCACCGGGGCCATCGCTCGCGCGACCGGTGCGAGCACCGACCGCGGCGGGCGCGTCGAGGTCAATCCTGACCTGACCGTCCCCGGCCACCCCGAGATCTCGGTGATCGGCGACGCCGCCTCCCTCGAGGGACCGGGCGGCAAGCCCCTTCCCGGGCTCGCGACGGTTGCCATCCAGCAGGCCCACCATGTCGCCAAGGGGATCGCCGAGGGCCGGCCCGGGGCCTCCACGCCGTTCAAGTACTTCGACAAGGGCGCCCTCGCCGTCGTCGGCAAGGGGAAGGCGGTGTGCGAGATCCGCGGACGTGAGCTGTGGGGGCGGCCCGCCTTCTTCACCTACCTCGGCGTTCACCTCTACTACCTCGGCGGCCAGACCGGCCGTCGGGTCGAGGTGCTCATCAGGTGGATCGGGTCTCGTTTCGGCGAGCGCCAGAGTGCGCTGATCGAGGGCGACCTTGCGAGCGTCGAGCGGGAGTCCGCGACACCTGCCGAGCCCGTCCGGTGACGTCCGTTGCTGGCTGACGGCCTGTCCTTCGCGGCGTCGAACCTGGGGTGGGCGCGGAGTCAGATGGCGTTCACGCTCGGCTTCCACATCATCCTGGCCTCCATCGGCGTGGCCTTCCCGGCGATCATGTTGATCGCCAACTACCGCGGCCTGCGCCGCGGCGACGAGGACGCGCTGGAGCTGGCGCGGCGCTGGTCGAAGGTCGTGGCCGTGACGTTCGCGGTCGGCGCGGTCACCGGCACCGTGCTCTCGTTCGAGTTCGGGCTGCTGTGGCCGGCCTTCACCGGGCGCTTCGGTGAGGTCTTCGGCGTGTTGTTCGCGATCGAGGGGATCTTCTTCTTCCTCGAGGCGATCTTCGTCGCGATCTACATCTTCGGGTGGAAGCGCCTGAAGCCGTGGACGCACTTCTGGGCGGGCGTGCCGATCCCGATCTGCGGACTCGGCGGCGCGTTCTCGGTCGTGGCCGTGAACTCATGGATGAACCAGCCGCAGGGCTACTCGCCGGCCAGCGGCGACGTCACCTCGGTCGAGCCGCTGAAGGTCATCTTCAACCCGGCGGTGCCCTATGAGGTCCCGCACATGATCCTGGCCGCCTACCTGGTCACCGGCTTCCTCGTCGCGTCCGTCTACGCGGTCGGGATGCTGCGCGGCCGGCGCGATCGCCTCCACCGGCTCGGGCTGCTGATCCCGCTGACGGTTGCGTGCATCGCCACGCCGATCCAGTTCGCGGTCGGCGACACCGCCGCGCGCTCCATCGCAAAGGACCAGCCGATCAAGTTCGCGGCGATGGAGTGCGTGCAGAAGACCTCGACCCATGTCACCGAGTACATCTACGGCCGCTGCACCGCCGACGGCGTCAAGGGCGGGATCGGCATCCCCGGCTTTGATTCCTTCCTCGTCGGCTGGAGCACGGACACGCAGGTGATCGGGCTGGACACCGTGCCCCCCGAGGACCGGCCGCCGGCGAACACGATGCTGCACTGGGCCTTCGACACGATGGTCGGGATCTGCACGATGCTGATCCTCCTCGCCCTGTGGCTCGGTTGGGCCTGGTGGCGCAAACGCGACTTCCCGCAGTCGCGCTGGTTCCTGCGGGCGGTAGCGGTCTCCGGCATCGCCTCCGTCGTGGCGCTCGAATGCGGGTGGATCGTGACCGAGGTCGGACGGCAACCATGGATCGTCTACAACGTCATGCGCACCGAGGATGCGGTCACGAATGCCGATGGCGTCTGGATCAGCTTCACTGCCGTGGTCGCGCTCTACGTCGCGCTCGGCGCGGCGCTGATCGTGACTCTGCGAGCGATGTCGCGGCGCTGGCGCGCGAACGAGGATCCTGAGGTGCCCTACGGCCCGAGCGAGCCGATGGCGGATTCCGGGTGAGCAAGGCTGACGCCGTCGCCGTCGTCCTCTGGATCGGCGCGACGATGTACGCGATCTTCGGAGGGGCCGACTTCGGGGCCGGGCTCTGGAGCCTGCTGGCCGGCGGCGGCTCGCGCGGCCGGCGCCCGCGTGAGCTGGTCGATTGGGCGATCGGCCCTGTCTGGGAGGCCAACCACGTGTGGCTGATCTTCGTGCTCGTGGTGCTCTGGAGCGGGTTCTCGGCCGCCTTCGAGGCCATCTTCTCGACGCTGTTCATCCCGCTCAGCCTCGCCGCCCTGGGCATCGTGTTGCGCGGCGCGGGGTTCGCGTTTCACAAGACCGCCGGCCGCTTCCGCGGGCGGGCGCTCGCTGAGTCGCTGTTCGGCCTCGCCTCGCTGCTCACCCCGTTCTTCATGGGCACCGTGGTGGGCGCGATCGCGGGTGGCCGCGTGCCGGTCGGCAACGCGGCCGGCGACGCAGTGACGAGCTGGCTGAATCCGCTCTCGCTGCTGATTGGGGCCCTGTTCGTCGCCACGAGCGCGTACCTCGCCGCGGTGTTCCTCGTCAGCGACGCGCGGCGCGCGGACGTGCCCGACCTCGAGCGCTACTTCCGCGTGCGGGCACTCGCCGCCGCGGTGGTCGCGGGCGCGCTCGCCGTCGGCGGGCTCGTCGTGCTGCGCGACGATGCGCGGTACCTGTACGACGGCCTCACAAGCGACGGCCTCCCGTTGGTGATCCTGTCTCTGGTCTGCGGCGGCGCGGCGCTCATCCTGCTCCGGCGCGGTACCGTGCGCGGCCCGCGGCCGCTCGCGATCGCCGCGGTGGCCGCCGTGATCTGGGGCTGGGGCATCGCCCAGCACCCGTACCTGCTTCCCAAGACCCTCACCATCGCCGAGGCGGCGGCGCCGAGCGCGACGCTCACCAGTGTGCTGATCGTCTTCGGCGTCGCCGTCGTGCTCGTGCTGCCGTCGATCGGGCTCCTGTTCACCCTGGCGCAACGCGACCTCGTGCAAGAGACCGAGAGTCCGCAACGGAGAACGAGCTGACTGATGCTGCCGTGATCGCTCCATCCGGGGAGCAGATAGAGATCGCGCTCGGCGACCAGCGGGCGACGGTGGTGGAGGTCGGCGGCGGGCTTCGAACCTATTCAGCGGGCGGACGCGACGTCCTGGACGGATACGGGATCGACGAGATGAGCGGCTCCGGCCGGGGCCAGGTGCTGATCCCGTGGCCGAACCGCCTGGAAGACGGCAGCTACGAGTTCAAGGGGACCCGTCACCAGCTCCCGATCGACGATGTCGAGGAGCAGGATGCGATCCACGGGCTCGTCCGCTGGGCCGCCTGGATCGCGGGAGAGCGCGAGCCGCACCGGGTCGTCATGGAGCACCTGCTGCATCCCCGGCCCGGCTACCCCTTCTCGCTCGCCCTGGCGATCGAGTATCGGCTCTGCGACGACGGGCTCGTCGTGACGACCACGGCCACCAACGTCGGGCGGGCGTCCTGTCCGTTCGGGAGCGGTGCTCACCCGTACCTGACGCTCGGCAGCGGGACCGTGGACGGGCTGATCCTGTGCGTGCCGGGGCAAACGGTGCTGCGATCCAACGAGCGCGGCATCCCGTTCGGCTCCGCGACGGTCGAGGGCACGGACCTCGACTTCCGCCGGCCGAGGACGATCGGCGCGATCAAGCTCGACACCGCGTTCACCGATCTGGAACGCGGCGACGACGGCCTGGCTCACGTCGAGCTTCGTGATCCTCGGGACGGCAGCGGGCCGACGCTCTGGGTCGACGAGAGCTATCCCTACCTGATGGTCTTCACCGGCGACCCGCTTCCGGACGTCGACCGGCGGAGCCTCGCGGTCGAGCCCATGACCTGTCCGCCAAACGCGTTCCGCACCGGAACGGACCTGGTGCGCCTCGAGCCCGACCAGTCGTTCACCGGCGGGTGGGGCATTCGTCCCGATTGACCTGACCGTCAGCGCGGCTCAAACGGCCGTTGCTCCACGACCCCGTTCGCGACGACGAGGCCCGTGGACTCCGGGACCTCGAGCCAGGCGCCCGACAGGTCGGCGAGCGGCTCCGAGACGACGACGCGGTCGCCCTCGCTCAACTTTTGGAGGCGCTCGTTGTCGGGGTGCAGCCGGCGTACGGCGTCAAGGTCCGCGGATACGAAGAGCGTGCGCGAGCTGTGCTCCGACGAGTAGCGAATGGCCCACAGGTGTTCACCGTCGGCGATGCCAACGGTCATCTGCACCGGGTGCTCGACCCCGTGCTCGCCGCCCTTCGCCTCGACGTAGGCGACCGCCCGCTCCATCGCCCCCAGCGGATCCTCCTCGAGTCCGAATGTGAGCGCCAGGTGGAAGAGGAGCTCCGAGTCTGTCGATCCGGCGATCCCGAGGAAGAGCGACGGATCGACCTCCAAGAGCAGGTCTCGCCGCATAGCCTGGAAGCCCCGGATCAGCCCGTTGTGAACGAACAGCCAGCGGCCGTGGCGGAAGGGATGGCAGTTCATCTGCTGAACGGGACTTCCCACCGCGGCGCGAATGTGTGCCATGAAGAGCGGCGACTCGATGTGGTCCGCAAGCTCGCGCAGGTTGACGTCGTTCCAAGCCGGGTTGACGCTGCGGTAGCGAGCGGGAACGGCGCGGTCGTCGGCGCCGTACCAGCCGACGCCGAAGCCGTCGCCATTCGTGGTCTCGGCGCCCATTCGGGAGTGCAGGCTCTCGTCGATCAGGCCGTGCCTGGTCCGGTAGAGCAGCTCGCCGATCACCAGCGGCTCACCCAGGTAGGCGTTCCAACGGCACATCAGCGATCCTCCTCCGCGCGCACAACCACGAGCGGACGCCTGCAGCGCGCGAGCACCTGCCGCGAGGTGCTGCCGAGCAGATGCGAGCGGAGCCCGGAGATGCCGTGTGAGCCGACCACGACCGCCGCCGCGTCGCGCTCGGCGGCGAGGTCGACGATCGCGTCCGCCACGTGCACCTCGTCCGGGATCGCGTGCGGCTCGGCATCGAGGCCAAGAGAACGAGCGAGCCGAGCGCCCTCGGCGGCGACAACCGCGGCGCGGTGCTCACCGGCCTTGTCGAGTTCGGACACCAGTTCGGGATCAGGCGGGACCGAGACGGCTCCGACCGGGTCCCAATCGGCGTTCAGCGTCACCAGCGCGCCAAGTCCCGGCTCCCAAACCGTGACTACCAGCGCGGCGCTGCCGGGGAAGAGCTCGGCGGCACTGCGGACGGCGGCCTTGGCAAGATCGGAGCCGTCGTATGCAATCAGCAGGCGCGGCATCCGCTCGGACATAGGACGCAGCCTAGACACGCGAGCCGCCCACCCAGGCTCAGATCCCCGCCAGACGCTGGTCCCCGCCCGCCGCCTGCTCTTCCCTCTCCGCCACGCGCACGTCCTGCCCGTAGATCACGATGCCCGGCTCCTCTCATCTCATGCTCCTCTCTCCGGCTTGGAAGCCATGGTTTTTAGAGGCGTCGTCTTGCAACGCGCCGTTGTCGGCGAAAGCCTCCGGCACGCAAGAGCGGGTCACATCATCCGATCGGGGTGATTGCCTGTGCACAACTTTGGTGGAAGCAGGGGGTTGACGCGTACGCGTCAGCAACCGACGAAAGGAAGGCGCAATGTCTCGATGGGCTCGGCGGCTCGTGCCGTCGCCCGCCATGGTCGTAGCCCTCGTTGCACTCGTCATGGCGATGGGCGGCTCCGCCTACGCGCTCGTCGTCACCGGCAAGAGCATCAGGAACGGGACCGTCACGGGGAAGGACCTCAGGAACCGCTCGATCACCGGCAACGACTCGAAGCGCGACTCGATCGGCGGCGGCTCGATCAAGGAGTCATCGCTCGGTGTGGTGCCCGCCGCGTTCCAGGCCCACGGCGCGGCGCGCTTCGCGGTCGTGAGCGGCGGCGGCCAGCTCGTCCGCGGCCGCAACGCGCAGGCGGCGCGCACCGCGGCCGGCCGCTATCAGGTCATCTTCGAGACGGATGTCCGGGGCTGCGCGTACTACGCGACGATCGGCGATCCGAGCGCCGCAGGACCGCCGCAGAACAGCCAGGTGAGCGTCGCGTCGCTCGGCTCGAACGTGAACGGCGTCGCGGTTCGAACCGAGAACAACGCCGGCGCCGAGGTCGACCGGCCGTTCCACCTGCTCGTCCTCTGCTGAACCCGGCGGGCTGGGGGCGTCCTAGGGCGGCCCCAGCTCCTCCGGGTACTCGATCTGCCTGATCACGCGCGCGGGCGCGCCGGCGGCGATCGAGAACGGCGGGATGTCCCGCGTGACGACGCTGTTGGCGCCGATCACCGAGCGCTCGCCGATCTTCACCCCGCTCGTCACGACGACGTTGGCCCCGCACCAGACGTTGTTCCCCACCGTCGTCGGGCCCTTGCTCGAGAAGCCCTGCCAGGGAACGGGGCGAATGGGGTCGTCGAAGCGGTGGCTGCCGTCGGTGATGAAGCAGCCGTTGGCGAACATGCAGTGATCGCCGATCTGGACGTACTCGACCGAGGCCACCATGACGCGCGATGTTGAGGAACGTCTGCGAGCCGATCACGATGCGCGCCGCGCCTGGCGCGGTCAGCCAGACGTGCGGCTCGAACAGCGTGTGCTCGCCCACCTCGAGCCGTCCCTCGCCGAAGGCCTCGAGGACGTTGCCGTGCAGCGGCCAGCGGGCGAACGCCCGCCTGCGCGCCAGCTCGCGGTGGATGCGGGCGCGGTTCCAGGGGAGCGAGTTGCGCTCGTACCAGCGCCACTTCTGCAGCCAAAGCGAGGCGTCGCTCACGGCCCGCAGCCTTTCAGAGCGCGCGGCCGCCACGGCGCATGCCCGCTAGGAGCGCGCGGGCTGCGGCCGGAAGGCGCGCCGGTAGGCCGTGGGAGAGGTCGAGAGCGCACGCCCGAAGTGCTGCCGGAGCGCCGCGGCGGTCCCGAACCCGGCCCGCGAGGCCACGTGCTCAACCGGCAGCTCGCTGCCCTCGAGGAGCCGCTGCGCCTCGGCCACGCGGCGGCCGATGAGCCACTGCAGCGGCGTGGTGCCGGTCTCGGCGCGGAAGCGGCGCGCGAATGAGCGCGGGCTGCAGGCCGCGTGGCGCGCCATGTCCTCGACTGTGAGCTGCTCGTCCAGGCGCTCCTCCATCCACGCGCGCGTGGCGGCGAGCCCACCGTCGGGCGCAGGCAGCGGCCGCTCGACGAACTGCGCCTGGCCGCCGTCGCGGTGCGCCGCCACGACAATGCGCCGGGCGATCCGGTTGGCGACCTCGGCGCCGTGGTCCTTCCTCACGATGTGAAGGCAGAGATCGATGCCCGCAGCCACGCCGGCCGAGCTGAGCACGTCGCCCTCGTCCACGTAGAGGACGTCGGGGTCGACCTCGACGGCCGGGAACTCGCGCGTCAGCAGCGAGGCGTAGCGCCAGTGCGTGGACGCGCGGCGGCCGTCGAGCAGGCCGGCCGCGGCGAGGACGAAGGCGCCGGTGCAGATCGACGCGACGCGCGCGCCGCCTTCCGCCGCCGCCCGCAGAGCATCGACCGGCGCGGGCGGCAGCGGCCAGGCGCGATCACCGATGCCGGGCACGACGATCGTGTCGGCCTCCGCCAGCGCGCCGAGCCCGTGCGGCACCAGCACGTCGAAGCCGTTCTCGGTAGCCACGGGACCGGGCTCGGGCGCGCACACGGCCCACTCGTAGAGGTCCGGCTCGCGACCGAAGATCTGGGCCGGGATGGCGAGGTCGAAGGCCACGACCTCGCCTGCCAGGAGCGCTACGACACGGTGCCGGGCGGCCATGGCAGGAATCTATCGGAGATTGGCATTCCTGCCACTCGACGGTCCCGCGCCCCGCTGCCACCCTGCGCCCATGAACGCCGAAATCCTTCTCTTCGACGGCTTCGACGAGCTCGACGCACTGGGTCCCTGGGAGGTGCTCGGGGGCCTCGCCCAACTCCGCGAGGACGTGACCGCGCGTCTCGTGACTCTCGAGGGGGCGCGCGAGGTCCGCGCCGACCACGGCGCCGGGATCTCCGCCCACGGCGCGCTGTCCGAGCGGCCCGACGTCCTGGTGGTGCCGGGCGGAGGCTGGTTCGACCGCGGGCCGGAGGGCGCCTGGGCGCAGGCTCAGCGCGGCGAGATCCCGGCTGCGATCGCCGCCCGCCACGCAGCCGGGACCACGGTCGCATCCGTCTGCACGGGCGCGCTGCTGCTGGCGGGCGCCGGCATCCTCGACGGCCGCCGAGCCACCACCAACCCGGGCGCCCTCGACGATCTGCGCGGCTACGGCACGATCGACGTGGTCGAGGCCCGGGTGGTCGACGACGGCGACATCCTCACCGCCGGCGCGCCCGTGTGCGGCATCGACCTGGCGCTGCACCTGCTCGAGCGCCTCGGCGGGCCGGAGCTCGCGGAGGCCGGGGCGCGCGAGATCGGGTACGAGCGGCCGGCGGTGGCGGTGGCGTAGGACGGCCGAGGGCGCCGCACCCGCGCCGGCTAAGCCGCCGCAGGCACCTTCGCTCGCGAGCCGCGGCCGCTCCGGGCGGGCTTCACGATGCGCGCCAGGAAGCGGCCTGTGTACGAGTCCGCGACGCGGGCGACCTGCTCGGGCGTGCCCTGGGCGACCAGGCGGCCACCCTCCTCGCCGCCCTCGGGGCCGAGGTCGATGATGCGATCGGCGGTCTTGATCACGTCGAGGTTGTGCTCGATCACGACCACGGTGTTGCCCTGCTCGACGAGCCGGTTCAGCATCTCGAGGAGGCGCTCCACGTCGGCGAAGTGGAGGCCGGTCGTCGGCTCGTCGAGGATGTAGAGCGTCCGACCGGTCGCGATCTTGGAGAGCTCGGAGGCGAGCTTCACCCGTTGCGCCTCGCCGCCCGAGAGCGTCGTCGCCGGCTGCCCGAGCCGGATGTAGTCGAGCCCCACGTCGTGCAGCGCCTGCAGGCGGCGCTTGATCTTGGGGATGTGCTGGAAGAAGTCGACCGCCTCCTCGACCGTCATGTCGAGCACGTCGGCGATCGTCTTGCCCTTGAAGCGCACCTCGAGCGTCTCGCGGTTGTAGCGCTTGCCGTGGCACTGCTCGCACGGGACGTAGACGTCGGGCAGGAAGTGCATCTCGATCTTGATCTGGCCGTCGCCGCGGCAGACCTCACAGCGACCGCCCTTGACGTTGAACGAGAAGCGGCCCGGCTTGTAGCCGCGTGCGCGGGCCTCCTGGGTCCGCGAATAGAGATCGCGGATGTGGTCGAAGAGCCCGATGTAGGTGGCCGGGTTCGAGCGCGGCGTGCGGCCGATCGGCGACTGGTCGATGTTGATGATCTTGTCGACCTGGTCGAGCCCCTTGATGCGCCGGTGCGCTCCCGGCCGCTGCTTGGCGCGGTGCAGCCGGTTGGCGACCGCCTTGAAGAGGACCTCGTTGACGAGCGTCGACTTGCCGGAGCCGGACACCCCGGTGACGGTGCAGAACACGCCCAGCGGCACCTTGACGTTGATGTCCTGGAGATTGTGCTGGGAGGCGCCCTCGACCTGGATGTAGCCGCTCGGCCGACGGCGCTTCTTGGGCGTCGGGATCTCGCGCTTTCCGGCCAGATACTGCCCGGTGAGCGACCCCTCGGTCCGCATCACGCGCTCCGGCGTGCCCTCGGCGACGAGGTGCCCGCCGTGCTCGCCCGCCCCCGGGCCGAGGTCCACGAGGTGGTCGGCCGCGAGCATCGTGCCCTCGTCGTGCTCCACGACGATCACGGTGTTGCCCAGGTCGCGCAGCCGCTCGAGCGTCGAGATCAGGCGCTCGTTGTCGCGCTGGTGCAGGCCGATCGAGGGCTCGTCGAGGATGTAGAGAACGCCGACCAGCGACGACCCGATCTGGGTGGCCAGCCGGATCCGCTGCGCCTCGCCGCCCGACAGCGTGGCCGCCGCCCGCTCGAGCGAGAGGTAGCCCACGCCCACGTTGTCGAGGAAGCGCAGCCGCTCGTCGATCTCGCGCAGGATCAGGCGCGCGATCTGCCGCTCGGTGTCCGACAGCTCGAGCTCCTCTACCCAGTCGATCGCGCGCCGCGCCGACATGCGCGTGAACTGGTCGATGCCGAGGCCGCCGACCTTGACCGCCAGCGACTCGGGCCGCAGCCGCGCGCCGTGGCACTCGGGGCACGGGCGCAGCGTCATGTACTCCTCGATCTTCTCCCGCGACCACTCCGAGTCGGTCTCGCGGTAGCGGCGCTCGAGGTTCGGGACGATGCCCTCGAAGGTCGTGGTGTACGAGCGCCTGCGGCCGTAGCGATTGCGGTACGAGATGTAGATCCGCTCGCCGTTCGTGCCGCGCAGGAAGCAGTCGCGCACGTCCTCCGGCAGGTCCTCCCAGGCCGCGTCGCGGTCGACCTCCCACTTGTCGGCGATGGCCTGGGTCATCTGCTCGTAGTAGCTCGAGGCGCTCGTCGACCACGGCAGGATCGCGCCCTCGTTCAGCGAGAGCGACGGGTCGGGGACGATCAGCTCGGGATCGATCTCCATCTGCGAGCCGAGCCCCGTGCAGCGCGGGCACGCGCCGTGCGGCGAGTTGAAGGAGAACATGCGCGGCTCGAGCTCGGGCATCGAGGTGCCGCAGTGGAGGCACATGAAGCGCTCCGAGTAGGTCGTGACCTCCTCGGTCTCGACGTCCTCGATGTCGACGATCCCCTCCGCGCGCGCCACGGCTGTCTCGATCGAGTCCGCGAGCCGCTTGCGCAGGTCGGGGCGCATGACGAGCCGGTCGATCACGACCGAGATGTCGTGCTTGTACTTCTTGTCGAGGACGATGTCCTCCTCGAGCCGGCGCAGCTCGCCGTCCACCTTCACGCGCGTGAAGCCCTCCGCGCGCAGCTCCTCGAAGAGCTTGCCGTACTCGCCCTTGCGGCCGCGTACGACCGGCGCGAGCACCATGAACTTGGCGCCCTCCGGCCTCGTCATCACCTGGTCGATGATCTGCTCGGCGGACTGCGCCTCGATCGGGCGGCCGCAGTTGTAGCAGTGGGGATGCCCGACGCGGGCCCACAGCAGGCGCAGGTAGTCGTAGATCTCGGTGACCGTGCCGACGGTGGAGCGCGGGTTGCGCGAGGTCGTCTTCTGGTCGATCGAGATGGCCGGCGAGAGACCCTCGATCGAGTCCACGTCCGGCTTGTCCATCTGACCTAGGAACTGGCGGGCGTACGCCGAGAGCGACTCGACATAGCGGCGCTGGCCCTCCGCGTAGATCGTGTCGAACGCGAGGCTCGACTTGCCCGAGCCGGACAGGCCCGTGATCACGATCAGCGAGTTGCGCGGCAGCCTCAGGTGGAGATCCCTGAGGTTGTGCTCCCGCGCACCCGAGACGACGATTTCGCCACTTGGGATCACGTCAGATAACGAGTGTAGAGCCGCTTTCGGATCGAACTTGTGTTCGCTTTTCGGAATTAGCGGAGTTGTTGCAGACAACCGTGTTCCAGTACACAATTGCCGTAATGGACGCGACGGCCGGGTCGCCGGCGCCTGGCATGCGCTTCGGCTACACGATCCTCTACGTCGAGGACGTCGCTCGCAGCCTCGGCTTCTACGAGCGCGCGCTCGGGGTGGAGCGTCGCTTCCTGCACGAGAGCGGCGAGTACGGCGAGCTCGAGACCGGCGCGACGGCGCTGGCCTTCGCGACCCACGAGCTTGCTGCCTCCAACCTCCCCGGTGTCTACGACGCGGCGACGGCAAACGGCGGGCGCCCGCCGTTCGAGGTCTGCTTCGTGACGGAGGACGTCGAGGGTGCCTACAGACGCGCCGTCGAGGCCGGCGCCGACCCGGTCAGCGAGCCCCAGATGAAGCCCTGGGGGCAGGCCGTCGCCTACGTGCGCGACCCGGACGACAACCTGATCGAGCTCGCGTCGCCGGTCGAGTAGAGGCGGCTCAGCCGCCCGCGCGCGCGTAGACCTCGTCCAGCAGCGCCTCGGGGTCGTCGAGCTCGAAGTTCTCGGCGAGGTAGGCCGCCGTCTCGTCCCGCGTCGAGCCGCTGAGCGCCATGTTGAGCGCGATCACGCGCGCGCCCTCGTTGCCGACCGGGGCGGGCTCCGGCGCGGGCTCGCCCTCGGAGGGCTGCACCTCGGTCGCCGCGCGCTCGGGCGCCGGCTTGACGTCCTCGGGTGGCTCCGCGTGCGCCACCGCGGCGCCGCCCGTCACCGGCTCGGGCGCCGCCTCGGCCACCGACTCGGCCGCCGGACCCTCGACGCCGCCGCGGAGCTCCTTGAGGTCCTCCCGCAGCTCTCGGATCGCATCGCGCACCCCCTGAGCGAGCCGCTCGAGCTCGCGCTCGATCTCGTCCGCGCGCCCGGCCAGGCCGTCGGCGGCCTGCTGGACACGGCGGAGCTGCGCCTCGGTCTCGCGCTCGGCGGCCTCGACTATCGCCCGCACCTGCTCGGCGGCGGCCGCCGCCGGCGACTGCTTCTCGCGCTCCTCGCTCACGGGTGGCGAAGGGTAACGCCGCCGAGCGCCGCCGGAGGACCGCAGGTCAGGCGCTCGCCTCTGCCTCCTCGAGCTCGCGGCGCAGCGCCTTGATCTCGTCGCGCAGCTTGGCCGCGTACTCGAAGCGCAGGTCGTCGGCCGCCGCCAGCATCTCCTCCTCGAGCTCAACGATCGTCTTGCGGATCTCCTCGGCCGACATGCCCTCGGTCTCGCGCTTGCGGCGCCCGCGGCCTGCCGGGACCTTCGACTCCATCATCAGGAAGTCGGTGATGTCCGAGATGCCCTTCTGGATCGTCGCCGGCGTGATGCCGTGCTCCTCGTTGTAGGCGACCTGGATGGCGCGGCGGCGATTCGTCTCCTCGATCGCGTAGCGCATCGCGGCGGTCTCCTTGTCCGCGTACATGATCACCGTGCCGCGCACGTTGCGGGCCGCGCGGCCGATCGTCTGGATCAACGAGGTCTCGCCGCGGAGGAACCCCTCCTTGTCCGCGTCGAGGATTGCCACCAGCGAGACCTCCGGCAGGTCGAGGCCCTCGCGCAGCAGGTTGACGCCGACCAGGATGTCGAACTCCCCGAGCCGCAGCTCGCGGATGATCTGGATGCGCTCGAGCGTGTCGATCTCCGAGTGCAGGTAGCGGACCCGGAAGCCGTACTCGAGCAGGTAGTCCGTGAGGTCCTCCGCCATCTTCTTCGTGAGCGTCGTGACGAGCGTGCGCTCCTCGACCTCGACGCGCTTGCGGATCTCCTCCATCAGATCGTCGATCTGGTTCTTCGTCTCGCGCACGTCGACCTCGGGGTCGACCACGCCGGTCGGGCGCACGATCTGCTCCACGATCCGCGAGGAGTGGTTGCGCTCGAAGTCGGAGGGCGTGGCGGAGACGAAGACGATCTGCGGCGCGTGCGCGAGGTACTCGTCGAAGGTCTGCGGACGGTTGTCGAGCGCGCTCGGCAGCCGGAAGCCGTACTCGACGAGGGTCTTCTTGCGCGAGCGGTCGCCCTCGTACATGCCGCCGATCTGCGGCACCGTCTGGTGCGACTCGTCGACGAAGCAGACGAAGTCCTCGGGGAAGAAGTCGAGCAGGCAGTAGGGCCGCTCGCCCGGCTGGCGGCCGTCGAGGAAGCGTGAGTAGTTCTCGATGCCGTTGCAGTAGCCGAGCTCGCGCAGCATCTCCATGTCGAACTGCGTGCGCTGGCGCAGGCGGTGCGACTCGAGCAGCTTGCCCTGCTCCTCGAGCTCCTTGCAGCGCATCTCGAGCTCGTCGCGGATCTGGCCGATCGTGGCCTCGATCGTCTGGCGGTCGGTCGCGTAGTGGGTGGCGGGCCAGATGCCGGCGTGGCCGACCTCCTGGAGGACCTCGCCGGTGAGCGGGTCGAAGTGCTGGATCTGCTCGATCTCGTCCCCGAAGAAGACCGCCCGGTAGGCCGACTCGGCATAGGCCGGGAAGACCTCCAGCGTCTCCCCTCTCACCCTGAACGAGCCGCGGCTCAGTGTCGCGTCGTTGCGCGTGTACATGTTGTCGACGAGCTTGCGCAGGATCTCGTCGCGGTCGGCCATCTCGCCCTTCGTCAGCAGCGTGACCTGCGAGTTGTACTTCTGCGGCGAGCCGAGGCCGTATATGCACGACACGCTCGCCACCACGATCACGTCGCGGCGCGCGAACAGCGCGCTCGTCGCCGCGTGGCGCAGGCGGTCGATCTCCTCGTTGATCGACGAGTCCTTCTCGATGTAGAGGTCCTGCGCGGGGACGTAGGCCTCGGGCTGGTAGTAGTCGTAGTAGGAGACGAAGTACTCGACCGCGTTGTCCGGGAAGAACTCCCGGAACTCGTTGCAGAGCTGCGCGGCCAGCGTCTTGTTGTGCGCGATCACGAGCGCCGGCCGCTGGACCTGCTCGATCGTGAAGGCCATCGTGGCCGTCTTGCCGGAACCCGTGACACCCAGCAGCGTCTGGAAGCGGTCGCCGGTCTCGATGCCCTCCGCCAGCGAGGCAAGCGCCTCGGGCTGGTCCGCTACAGGGCTATATGCGGGGTTGACGCGGAATTCCGGCATGACCTATGAACGTTAGCGGCGGGGTCGGGCGCTGTTGACTCGGCAGGTTGTCGACATGTACATTGTCGACAACCTACTGAGGGAGTGGGTGGTCTCCATTTGACCGTCGACACGTGGCGGCTCCGGAGCATCGAGCGCGCCTCGACCACAGAGCAGGTCCTCACGGAACTGCGGGACGCAATCGTCGACGGCCGCATTCCCCAGGGTGAGCAGCTGCGCGAGGTGCCGCTCTCCCGTGAGCTCGGCACCGGACGCAGCGCGGTCCGCGAGGCCATCCGCCAGCTGGTGCAGGAGGGGCTCGTCGAGCATCAGATGCATCGCGGTGGGGTCGTCCGGATCGTGTCGCTCGAGGATCGCCTGGACGTGTACCGGGCGCGCGAGGCGATCGAGGCCGGCGCAGCCCGGCAGATCCTCGACCGGGAAGAGCCCGTCGACCTCTCGCGCCTGCGCGCAGCGCTCGAGCAGTTGCGCTCGGCGTTCGCCCGCAACACAGATCTGACAGAAGAGGCAATCGCGGCCGACATTCGCTTTCATCAGGAGCTGGTGGCGCTCTGCGGCAGCCCGCGCCTGAAGCGCGCGCACGCGACGCTCGCAGCCGAGACCAGGATGCTCCTGCGCCACCATCCGGTCTACCCGGCGACCGACTACGTGGAAGACCACGAGCGGCTGATCGATGCCCTCGAGCGCCGCGATCCGGGTACGCCAGAGCTGGTGGTCCAGCACCTGCGCCTGTCCGCCCGCCTGATCGGCGAGGAGATCGCCCGCGAGAGCGCAGAGAGGGCGGCGCTGTCGTGACCGGCGGCCGGTCGGTCTTCGAGCAACGCACCCTCACCCGCCGCGATGCGCTCCGGGGAGCAGCGGCCGGGGGTGTGCTCCTCGGGGCGGGCGGCATCCTCGCCGCTTGCGGCAGCGAGACCGTCGACGTGCCTACGGGCGACTTCGGTGCCACCTCCCTGAAGGGCGTGCGCGACGGCGGCACGCTCCGCATCGGCGTGGCCGGGGGTGGCGCCGACGACAGCATCGATGCCCACGTGCTCGCGACCGTCCCCGACATCTCGCGGGCCTTCCAGCTATACGAGCCGCTGGCCGGCCGCGACACCAACTCGGACTTCGAGCTCGTGCTCGCCGAGTCGATCGAGCCCGAGAAGGCCGGCGCGGAGACGTGGACGATCCGGCTGAGGGACGGCATCACCTTCCACAACGGCAAGCCCGTGACCGCCGACGACGTGCTCTTCTCGCTGCAGCGCATCATCGACCCCGACGACCCGAAGACAGGCGCCGCATCCATCTCCTACATGGACCTCAAGCGGTCGCGGAAGCTCGACGACCGCACCGTGCGCATCCAGCTGAAGTTCCCGAACGTCGGCTTCCCCGACGACCTCGGCCAGTACTTCAACTCGATCGTGCCCACCGACTACGACCCGGCGAAGCCGGTGGGGAGCGGGCCGTTCATGTACGACAGCTTCGTCCCCGGCGAGCGCAGCGAGTTCAAGAAGAACCCCGACTACTGGCGCGAGGGCATGCCGCGAGCGGACGAGGTCGTGATCATCGACTTCCCCGACGACACGCCGCGGGTGAACGCGCTCCTCAGCGGCCAGGTGGACGCGATCACGAATCTGCCGCCGGGGCAGATCGCGCAGGTCAAGTCCAACGACCAGTTCAAGGTGCTGATCTCGGAGACGGGCGGCTGGCAGCCGTTCACGATGCGCGTCGACCAGGAGCCGTTCAAGGACGTCCGCGTGCGCGAGGCGATGCGCCTGCTGGTGGACCGGGAGCAGATGATCGAGCAGGTGCTCTCGGGCCAGGGCCGCGTGGCGAATGACCTCTACTCGCCGTACGACCCGGCCTACAACAGCGAGCTGCCCCAGCGCCGGCAGGACCTCGACCAGGCCAAGTCGCTCCTGAGGCAGGCGGGGCAGAGCGACCTGCGCGTCGAGCTCGTGACCTCACCCGTGTTCCAGGGGATCGTCGAGGCGGCTCAGGTGATCGCCGAGCAGGCCAAGGGCGCGGGCGTGACGGTCAACGTCCGCAAGGTCGATCCCGGGACGTTCTACGGCGACAACTACCTGTCCTGGACGTTCGCCCAGGACTTCTGGGCCACGCGGTCGTACCTGAGCCAGGTCGCCCAGGGCAGCTTGCCGGACTCCCCGTTCAACGAGACGCACTGGGCCGACCCCGAGTTCCTCGACCTGATCGCGCAGGCGCGCGCGGAGCTCGACGAGGACAAGCACATCGAGTTGCTCAGGGCGGCGCAGAAGATCGAGTACGAGCGGGGTGGCCTGATCGTCTGGTCGTTCAGCAATCAGATCGATGCCTACAACACCACGGTTGCCGGGTTCCAGCCCGCGAAGTCGGGCTTCCCGCTGACCAACTACGGCTTCGGGAGGGTGGGTTTCGTTGGCTAAGCTCATCGTGCGCCGGCTGGCCCAAGGCGTCCTCACGCTGTTTCTGATCTCGCTGATCGTCTTCGCAGCCGTGCTGGCGCTGCCCGGCGACGCGGCGACCGCGATCCTGGGCAGGGAGGCGACGCCGGAGCGCGTCGCCGCGCTGCGGGATCAGCTCAACCTCAACGACTCGGTGGTCACCCAGTACCTCGACTGGATCGGCGGGGTGCTCACCGGCAGCTTCGGCGAGTCCGCTGCCACCCAGCAGGCGGTGAGCGAGTTGCTCTCTGACCGCGTGGCCAACACCGGCTTCCTGGTGTTCGTGGCCGCCGTGGTCGCGATCCCGCTGTCCATCGGGATCGGCGTGTGGACGGCGATGCGCCGTGACCGCGCCGTCGACCACGTCGTCTCCACGCGACGCTCGTGCTCGCGGCGCTGCCGGAGTTCGTGATCGGCATCGGGCTGATCCTGCTGTTCGCGACGAGCGTGTTCCAGTGGTTCCCGGCGGTCTCGCTGCTCGCGCCGGACCAGCGGGCGTGGACGGAGCCGAGCGTGGTGGTGCTGCCCGCGACCACGCTGGTGCTCGCGGTCACGCCCTACATCAGCCGCATCATGCGCGGCTCGATGATCGAGGTGCTCGAGTCGGAGTACGTGACGATGGCGCGCCTGAAGGGGCTCCCGAGCGCACGGTGATCTGGCGCCACGCCGTTCCCAACGCGATCGTGCCCGCCATCCAGGTCACGGCGTTGCAGCTGGCGTGGATGGCCGGCGGCGTCGTGGTCGTGGAGTTCGTGTTCTCGTATCCGGGCATCGGCTCGCTGTTCATCGACGCGGTGGACAACCGCGACATCCTCGTGGTGCAGACGATCACGCTGCTGGCGGCGGCTATCTACGTGGTGCTCAACCTGCTCGCCGACCTGGCGACGATCGCCGTCACGCCACGGCTGCGGACGGAGGCGCGATGACCGACCAGACCGTCGAGCAGGCCCTCGACCTGGTGCCGGAGGCGGGGCCCGAGGCGCCGCCGCCGCGACTCCAGCGCTTCCAGTGGCTCGGCATCCTGCGGAATGCCTCAGAGCTCACCCGCACCCGCATCGGGCTGGGGATGGTCGGCGTCATCGTGCTGATCGCGCTGCTCGGACCGCTGTTCGCGCCCCACTCGCCGACCGAGTTCATCGCGGCGCCGAACCACGGGCCGACGAGCGACGCGCTCTTCGGCGCCGACGCGCTCGGACGTGACGTGTTCAGCCGCTTCCTCCACGGCGGCCTCACCGTGCTGTGGATGTCCACCGCCGCGACGCTGCTCGGCGTCGTACTCGGCACCGCGGTCGGTCTGATCGCGGCGTACTCGCGCAATTGGCTTGACGACGTGCTCATGCGGATCAACGACGTGTTCCTCGCCTTCCCGCAGATCATCTTCGTGCTGCTGGCGGTGTCGGCCCTGGGCCCGAAACTGTGGCTGATTGTGCTGACCGTCGGAATCACGCACGCGCCGCGGGTCGCGCGCGTCATGCGGGGCGCCGCCCAGCAGATCGTCGAGCGTGACTTCGTCAAGGCCGAGGAAGTCGCAGGCGAGAAGCGCTCACGGATCATCCTCGAGGGACTGCTGCCCGAACGTGACCAGCCCGCTGCTCGTGGAGCTCGGCCTGCGGATGACCTTCTCGATCGGCCTGATCGCGGCGATCAGCTTTCTCGGCTTCGGCCTGCAGCCGCCCACTGCCGACTGGGGCCTGATGATCAACGAGAACCGGTTGTCGATCGCCGTCATGCCGTGGGGCGTGCTGCTCCCCGTGCTCGCGATCGCCGTCCTGACCGTCGGCACGAACCTGATCACTGACGGCATCGCCCGAGCCGCGATCGGCCTCGAAAGGAGCAACCAGTAATGAGCGCCACCGAGACGGCGCGCGAGCCGTGCGTCGACGTAATCGACCTGCGGATCGCGCTCACCGGCTCGGGCGTCGACGTGGTCGACGAGATCAGCGTCGAGGTTCGTCCCGGAGAGGTACTCGGGCTCGTCGGCGAGTCCGGCTCCGGAAAGACCACGGTCGGGATGGCGCTGCTGGGGCACGTCCGGAGTGGCGGGGAAGTGGCGGGCGGCGTGATCCGGATCGACGGCCGAGATCTGAGCTCGCTGGGAGAGCGCGAGCTGCGCCACCTGCGCGGCGGCGTCGTGTCCTACATCCCCCAGGATCCGGGCACGTCGCTGAACCCGGCGCTGCGGATCTCGACGCAGCTCGAGGAGATCCTCGAGGCGCACGCGACCGAGGGCGGCGCGGAGCAGCACAAGGCGCGGGTTCGCGAGGCGCTCGAGGAGGTGGCGCTGCCGTCCGACGACGAGTTCCTGAAGAACTACCCGCACCAGCTCTCGGGCGGCCAGCAGCAGCGCGTGGCGATCGCGATGGCGTTCGCCAACCGGCCGCACGTGATCGTCTGCGACGAGCCCACCACCGGCCTGGACGTGACGACGCAGGCCCGCGTGCTCGAGACCGTGCGCGACCTGTGCCAAAGCCATCGCGTGGCCGCGTTGTACGTCAGTCACGACCTGGCGGTGGTGGCCGAGCTTGCCGACCACGTGGCGGTCATGTACGGCGGGCGGATCGTCGAGAGCGGCACCCGCGACCAGCTCTTCACCGATCCGCGCCATCCCTACACGCGGAGGCTGCTGCGCGCGGTACCCGACATCGCCGGCAAACGCACGGTGGTGGGCATTCCGGGTCACGCCGCGCTGCCCGGCAGCCGGCCGGAGGGCTGCTATTTCCATCCGCGCTGCCAGTTCGCCCGCGACGACTGCCGCGCCGAGTTCCCGCCGGTCACCGATCTGGGCGAGGGCCACAAGGTGCGCTGCTACCACGTCGCCGACGCGTTGCAGCAGCCCCCGCCGGAGGGCGCCGGGCAGATAGACAAGCCCAGGGTCGGCGAGGACGTCGTGCTCGCGATCCGGAACCTGAACGCGCACTACGGCGAGACCCAGATCCTGTTCGACATCGACATCGACATCCACCACAACGAGTGTGTCGCGCTGGTCGGCGAGTCCGGCAGCGGCAAGACGACAACGGCGCGCTGCGTGGCCGGCCTCCACAAGAACTGGACCGGGGAGGTCAGCCTGCGCGGCACGGCGCTCGAACAGTCGTCGCGCAAGCGCTCGAACGAGGAACGCCGGGAGATCCAGTACGTCTTCCAGAACCCGTACGCGTCGCTGAACCCGCGTACCACGATCGGGCAGACGATCGCGCGCAGGCTCAAGCTATTCGGCCGGGGCGGGGGCCGCGAGATCGGCGCGAAGGTCGGCGAGTGCCTCGAGCGAGTGGCGCTGTCCTCGTCCGCCGCCGAGCGCTTCCCCGACCAGCTGTCCGGGGGTGAGCGCCAGCGCGTGGCGATCGCCCGCGCGCTGGCGGCCGAGCCCGCCATGCTGGTCTGCGACGAGGTCACCTCGGCGCTCGACGTGTCCGTGCAGGCCGCGATCATCGAGCTGCTCGGCGAGCTGCGCAACGAGATGGGGCTCAGCCTCCTGTTCATCACGCACGACCTCGCGCTCATCCGCACCATCGCCGACCGCGTGGCGGTGGTCACCGGCGGTCACGTCGTCGAGTACGGACCCACGGAGCAGCTCTTCACGAGTCCCAGCGCGGATTACACGCGCAAGCTGCTGGCGAACACCCCGAGCATCGAGGTCGCTCTCGGGCACGCGACGGCCGGGTCCTGAGCACGGCAAGATCTGCGGCGGTGACCCGCCCGAACCTCCTGCTGATCATGGTCGACCAGCTGGCGGCTGCCTGGCTGCCGGCCTACGGACACCCGGTCGTCCAGTCTCCCGCCATCTCGGCGCTGGCACGCGACGGGGTGGTGTTCGACAGCGCCTACTGCCCCTCCCCACTGTGCGCACCGTCGCGCGCCTCGATGCTCACGGGCCGGCTGCCGTCGCGGACCGGCGTTTACGACAACGGCGCGGAGCTCCCGGCGGCGACTCCAACGCTGGCGCACCATCTGCGAGCCCACGGCTACGCCACCTGCCTGGCCGGCAAGATGCACTTCGTCGGCCCCGATCAGCTCCACGGCTTCGAGGAACGGCTCACCCCCGACATCTATCCAGCCGGCTTCGACTGGACGCCTGACTGGCGCAGCGCTCCCGGCGAGCAGCTCGCCTGGTACCACACCATGGAGAGCGTCCTCCGTCCGGGCAGGTGCGAGGCGAGCCTGCAGCAGGACTACGACGACGAGGTCGCGTTCGCCTCGGTGCGGAAGCTCTTCGACCTCGCACGCGGCCCCAGGCCCGAGCCGTTCTTCCTTGTCGTCTCGTTCACGCATCCGCACGACCCGTGGGAGCTGCGCGGGCGCTACTGGGACCGCTACGCGGCCGAGGCGGTAGACCTCCCGTCGGCACCGACGCCGCCGCTGTCCGAGGCCGACCCCCACAGCCGGCGCCTACGGGAGATGATCGGCAGCGACGAGGTCGCGCTCACGGAGGAGCAGGTCCGGAGCGCCCGCCACGCCTATTACGCCGCCATCAGCTACGTGGACGAGCGCATCGGTGAGCTGCTCGCCGCGCTTCGGGACGCCGGCCTCCATGACCGGACGACGGTCGCCCTCACAGCCGATCACGGCGAGATGTTGGGCGAACGAGGGCTCTGGTACAAGATGTCGTTCTTCGAGCCATCGGTGCGGGTGCCGCTGGTCGTCGCCGCCCAGGGACGACTCGCTGCGCGCCGGGTTGCGGAGCCGGTCTCGCTGCTGGACCTCGCGCCGACGCTGTTGGAGCTCGCCGGTCATCCCGATGCCGCCGAACTCACCGCCGGCATGGACGGGCGGAGCCTCGCGCCGCTTCTAGGGGATCGGGCGCCCAGCGCCGACGGCAGCGTCCTGAGCGAGTACCTGGCGGAGGGCGTGACCTCGCCCGCGGTCATGATCCGCCGCGGAGCCCACAAGTTCATCCACTGCGAGGGCGACCCCGACCAGCTCTTCGACCTTGCGGAGGACCCGGGCGAGCTCGTCAACCTCGCGGAGCGTCCCGAGAACGCGGACCTCACGCGTCAGTTTCGCGAGGACGTGGCCATCCGCTGGGACCTTCGCGACCTCGAGCAGCGGGTTCTCGAGAGCCAGCGAGAGCGGCGGCTGGTCGCCGAGGCGCTGGGCAGCGGCGCACGCCTGCCGTGGGACTACCAGCCGCGATCCGACGGGCCCGGCCGCTACGTCCGAGCGGGCTCGGACCTGGACGAGGTCCAACGCCGGGCCCGCCTCGACTGAGTCGCGCCGGCGGTATTCACTCGTAGACGACCAGCTCGGGCTGCGGCCGCAGCGACAGCACGCCGGGCGGCTGCATCATGTTGGTGTCCTCGTTGTAGAAGAGCTTGAAGCCGTGATGGCGATCGCGGCGGCCGCGCGTGAACTCGCGGTACTTCGAGCGCTTGTTGGCACGGTTGCCGAAACCGTCGACGTTCACGGTCAGCGCCACGCCTGGATGGCGCTTCAGGGCATTCTCGTTCTCGATCATGTCGTTCGTGAAGCGGTGGACGACGAGCAGCTTCTCGGGCAGGTCGTTCGCGAGCACGATCCTCGACAGGTAGGCCGACACCTCGTTCACGACCGCGGCGCTCGTCGAGCCGATCGCCTGACCCGGCAGCACCGGCGGCCGCATGCTCCATTCCGGGTCGAGTGCGAGCGACACGTCCGGCTCCTTCAGCCAGCGCCGGAACGCGCGGACCTCGCGCATGAACGGCGCGTACCCGGGCTGGATGTCGAGGATCAGGAGCATGCCGTTGCGGCGGGCGGCGCGCAGGTAGCGGCCGATGGTCTTGTTGGGCTGGCGCGCCGAGTGGTCGCCGTCCTCTCCCGGATCGGCGTGCACGATCGTCGTGATCAGCTCGAACGCGGGCAGCACCGGCCTCGACGGCTGGTCGTAGCCGCGCGCCTGGCGCCGCAGCCGGCGGGCGACCTGGGCCGGCGGGCCGATCCCGAGCGCGCCGAGCTCGCGGTCCTGGGGCGCTCCGTAGTAGGCGACCACGCGGCGCTCGGGGAAGATGCTGCGCCCGCCTCCCGGCAGCGCCGCGGGCCGGCTCGCCTCCTCGGCGCCGTTCGCCTCCGACCCGTCCTCGTCACCGCCCGGAAGCACGAGCAGCGCCAGCACGACGGCCGCCCCGACGCCCAGCACGGCGGCGATCGCGACACGGCGATTGCGGCGCGTGTGACGCCGCGCCTCGTCCCGCCTTCGGATCCGCTGCTCTTGATCCACGCCTCCCTCCTCCCCCAAGCATGCCGAAGACGAACCGGCGGTAGCCTCGAAGCGGCAATGGCAGTCGTGATCGCAAGCGCTCTCGACAAGGACATCGCGGGCTCCCCGCTGTTCCGTGGCGTCTCCTTCAAGCTGGAGCGCGGCGACCGCATGACGCTCGCGGGACGCAACGGCGCCGGCAAGACCACGCTGCTGCGGATGGTCGCCGGAGAGACCGGCATCGACGGCGGCGAGCTCGTCTTCGAGAAGGGCACGCGCGCGGCGCTGCACGACCAGCGCCCGCCGCCGGAGGGCCTGAACCGCTCACGCCCGGCCGAGCCGGGCGCTCGCGCACGGCGCGACCTGACGCTTCGCGACTACGTGCTGTCCGGTTGCAGGGAGCTCGTGGCGCTCGAGGACGAGCTGCGCCGGCTCGAGGCCGGGATGGCCGAGCGCCCCGACGACGGCGACCTGCTCGAGCGCTACTCGCGCGTCCAGGGGCGGCTCGAGCATGCCGGCGGCTGGAACTGGCGCGAGCGGGCGATCGCCCCGGTGCACGGGCTCGGCTTCGCCGACGCCGAGCTCGACCGCAGCCTGGCTGGCTTCTCCGGCGGCGAGCTCACCCGCGCGTCGCTGGCCCGCGTGCTCGCCGCCGACCCGGACCTGCTGCTCCTCGACGAGCCCACCAACCACCTCGACATCGCCTCGCTCGAGTGGCTCGAGGGGTATCTGGTCGAGCTCGACGCGGCCGTGATCCTCGTCGCCCATGACCGCTGGTTCCTCGAGGCCGTCGGCACGTCGGTGCTCGAGCTCGAGGCCGGCCGCTCGCGCTTCTTCCCGGGCAGTTGGCACAACTGGCGACTCGAGGCGGCCGCGCGCGAGATCCAGCTCGGCAAGCAGATCGAGAAGCAGCAGGCCGAGATCGCGCGCATGGAGCGCTTCATCGAGCGCTTTCGCTACAAGGCGACCAAGGCGCGCCAGGCGCAGTCGCGCGTCAAAAGGCTCGACAAGATGGAGCGGATCGAGCGCGACCCCAGCGACAACCGCTCACTCGGCTTCAGCTTCGGGACGGCCGAGCGCACCGGCCGCGTCGTGCTCGACCTCGAGGACGCGCGCCTCGAGGTGCCCGGCCGCACGCTCCTCGAGGACGGAGAGCTGTGGCTCGAGCGCGGCGAGCACGTCTCACTCGTCGGCCCGAACGGCGCCGGCAAGACGACCCTGATCGACGCCCTCGCCGGACGCCGCGAGCTCGACGGCGGGCGATTGCGGAGCGGGCACAACGTCACGCTCGGCTACCTGTCGCAGCATGCCGAGGAGCTCGGGACGACCGGGACCGTCCTCGACGCCACCCAGCGCGCGACCGGGCTCACGCCCAACAGGGCGCGCGCGCTGCTCGGCCGCTTCCTGTTCAGCGGCGAGGAGGTCGAGAAGCCGCTCGACGGGCTCTCGGGCGGCGAGCGCCGCAGGCTGTCGCTGGCGATCCTCGTGAGCTCGGGCGCCAACGTGCTGATCCTCGACGAGCCCACGAACCACCTCGACCTCGATGCGCGCGAGGCGCTCGAGGACGCGCTCTCGTCGTTCGGCGGCGCGGTGCTGCTGGTCTCCCACGACCGCGCCCTGCTCGATGCGGTGGGCACGCGCACGTTCGCGCTGGAGGACGGGCGCCTGCGGAGCTATGAGGGCGGCTGGGCCGAGTACTCGCGTGTGCGCGAGGAGCGCCGTCAGGCGGAGGCCGAGGCGCACGAACGCGCACGGAGCGAGAAGACGGCGCGCCGGCGCTCGAACGGCGCCGATCGCCGCGGCCGGCGCGAGCCGCCGGCGGGCCCATCGAAGAACCAGCAGCGCCGGATCGCCGAGCTGGAGCGCGACGTCGAGCGGGCCGAGCGCGAGCTCGCCGCGCTCGAAGACGAGCTCGCCGATCCCTCTCAGTGGCTGAGCCCGACGAGCAGGGAGCGCTCAACGGAACGACACGCCGAGGCCAGGCGAGCCGTCGAGCGGGCGTATGCCGCCTGGGAGGCGGCGACGCGCTAGTCGAGCAGGCTCGGGCGCCCGCGCGTGATCCGGTACGTGAAGCGCTGGTCGGGCAATGCGGTGCGCGAGCGGCGCTTCACGGTGTCTACGCGGCGCAGCGTGCACTTGAAGCTCTTGTCGGTCGCGGTGACGAGCCCGTAACCGTGGTGGTCGAAGTCAGCATCGGCGGCCCACGGGTTGGTGCTGCGCAGGAGGTCGACGATCGACTCCGGCGTCTGCGGGTCGGCGGGATTGGCGCCCGGCAGCACGCCGCCGCCGCCCTCGCCCAGGCCCGGTGAGGTGATCGAACCCCCAACGAACTCGGTCGCGACCGGGACCGTGTCGTCGTTGTTCACCCGCACGTCGCCGGCCACGAACGTGTGGATGTCGCCCGTCACGAACACAACGTCCTTGATCCGGCTGCGGCGGATGTGCTGAAGCAGCTCACGGCGCTCGTCCGGATATCCCTGCCAGGAGTCGAAGCCGATGTAGTCGCCGCCGGGGTAGATCGTCGGCATGATCATCACCTGGTTCGCCAGCACCTTCCAGGCGGCCCGCGAGCTCGAGAGGCGCGTCTTGACGAAGTCCATCTGACGCGGGCCCAGGAAGTTCCGCGGCTGCTCGAGCTCAGCGCAGGGCGGGCCGACCTGCGCGTCCCCGCAGGGCTGATCAGCCCGGTACAGGCGCTGGTCGAGGAGAACCAGCTCGACGGTGCGGCCGAAGCGGAGTGCCGTGTAGATGCGGTCACGTCCGCCCTTCACGGGGAAGGTCGGCATGCTGTCGAAGTAGGCGCGGAACCCGGCGGCCCGGCGGGCCTGCGAGTACGCGAGCTCGGGCGGAAGCCCGCCCGTCGGCCCGGCGCCGCCCGCGTAGTTGTCCTGGACCTCGTGGTCGTCCCAGATGGAGATCATCGGGAAGTTCGCGTGCATGCGGCGCAGCGGCGCCTCCGTGCGGTAGAGCTTGTACTTGGCGCGGTACTGGTCGAGCGTCTCGGAGAAGCCGATTGGGTCGGTGCGCACCCCGGCGAACGCGTCGCCAGGCGCGTAGTACGCCTCGGCGTAGATGTAGTCGCCGAGGTTGACGACGAAGTCGATGTCCTCCTCGGCCAGCAGGTTGTGCGCGTTGAAGTAACCGAACGTGTACTCCTGGCACGAGAAGAAGGCGAACCGGACCGGCTGGCGCGAGTCGGGCGGCAGCGCGGTCCTGAAGCGCCCCACCGGACTGTCTTCTCCACGCGTGGAGAAGCGGTAGAAGTACTGCTCGTGCGGCCGCAGCCCGCCCACGCGGGCCTTGACCGAGTGGTCGATCCGGCCGGAGGTCCTCACGAGCTCCCGCGCGACCACCCTGCGGAAGCCGCGGTCGCGGGCCACCTCGAGCTCCACCGTGCCGGCACCCTCGACGTCGGAGACGCGCGTCCAGAGCGTGATCCCCTTGGGCGTGGGATCGCCCGACAGGATGCCCTCGGCGAAGCGGCCACCGCGCAGGCTGGGGCGTCGCGAGCCACCGTTCGCAAGTGCAGCGGGCCCGCCGGCCGCGGTGGCGATCACGATCCCGCCGGCCCCGGCGAGGAAGTTGCGACGTGAAACGGCGAGCCCGGGGGTCAAGGCGCGGCCAGACTACATGCGGGCGCCCCGAAGCGCCATTGCCCGGGGGTTAAATCCCGAGCTCGTCGCCGCGGTGATCGTGATAGTCGCCCCTGCTGTCGAGGACGTTCTCGACGTAGGCGCGTGTCTCCGGGAAGGGCACGTCCGAGCCGGCGTCGAACGACTCGATCCCGCCGGCCTCCGCGACCCAGCCGTCGACATTGCCGATCCCGGCGTTATAGGCGGCGAGGGCCGCGCCCTCGTTGCCGTCGTAGTGGTCGAGCAGGTAGCGCAGGAAGTAGGCGCCGTAGGCGATGTTGATCTGGGGCGTCGCGAGGTCCGACTGCTCGAAGCGGTAGCCGCCCGAGTGCTTTGCGATGAAGGCGGCGGTGTCGGGTGTGATCTGCATGAGCCCGCGCGCACCCGCGTGGGAGGTCTGGTCCCGGAAGCGCGACTCCTCGTAGATCACGGCCGCGATCAGCGCCGGATCGAGATCCTTGTCCTCGGCCTGCTGGCGAATGATGTCGTCGTGCTTGAGCGGGAGCGTGATCTCGCGGACCGCCTCGCCGAGCGGGCCGAGTCCCGTGACAAGCGCCGCCAGGCCGGCGGCCAGCACGACCGCTACCGCCACGAGCGCGGCACGACGGCGGCGCTTCACACGCGCGCTGTTGCGGCGACGGGGCATGCGGGCAGCCTGAGTGCTCATGGGGCTGTTAGTCGAGTTTGGCAAGTAGACGGGACGACGGCCGGAGGGCTTCACGCAAACTGCGGGTTCAGCCTCTCAAGAACAGCCGCGAGCTCCGAACGTAGCGCCTCGACGCTGCCGTCGTTGCGGATTGCGTGATCCGCGCGAGCGGCCTTCTCCTCCTGGGAGAGCTGGCGTCCTGTGCGCTCGGCGACGCTCGCGTGGCCGCGCGCCCCAGCGCGTGTCTCGCGGATGGCTTCGTCGGCGATCACCGCGATGGTCGCGTCGAACCCGCTCTCCATTCCGGACTCGAACAGCAGCGGCACCTCGACGACCGCGGCGCGTGGCTGGGGGTCGGCGTCCTCGAGGCCCGCCCGCCAGCTCGCTACCCGCTGCCCGACGCGCGGCCACAGCACGCCCTCGAGCCATGAGCGTGCCTCGTCGTCGCCGAACACGCGCTCGGCGATGCGCGAGCGGTCGAGCACGCCGTCCGGCGCGACCTCTGGACCGAGCCGCTCGACGATCAGCTCGCGGAGCTCGTCCGTGGCGAGCAGCTCGTGGACGACCGCGTCCGTCGACAGCGTGGCGGCGCCCAGTTCGGCGAGCGCGCCGAGCGCCGTCGACTTCCCCGCTCCCAGGCCTCCGGTGAGGCCGACGAACGGAACGGCCACGGCGAGCGGTCTACCCGGCGGGCTGCTCTTCGCCGGAGGTGTCGCCCTCCGGCTCGCCCTCGGCGGCCGGCTCGGCGGCGGCCTCGGGCTCCGGGACGGGCTCGGGCTCGGCGGCGACCTCGGGCTCGGGCTCGACGCTGGCCTCGGGCTCGGCGGCGGCCTCCGGCTCCGGCTCAGGCTCCGGCTCGGCGGCGGCCTCGGGCTCGCGGGGCGGGCTCGGGGGCCTCGGTCCCACCGGCGGGCTCGGGCTCGGCGGGGGCCTCCGGCTCCGCTGCCTCCGCGGCGGCCTCCGGCTCCGCGGCCGGCTCGGCCGGTGAGTCCTCGGCCGGCTGGACGCTCGAGAGCACGGCGCGGAGGTCGTCGGCGCCGCTCACCTGCGGCCCTGCGAACACGTCCTCGGACAGGCCGAGATCCGGCACGTCGCCGATCTCCACCTCGGCCTCGCTGGCTGCGGCGGCTCCTGCCGCGGCGGCCGACTTGATGTGCGCAAGCTGCTCCTCGACCCGCTTGACCGAGAGCGACAGCCGGCGCCGCTCGGAATCGATCTCGAGGATCTTCACGCGCACGTCCTGGCCGGGCTCGACGATCTCACGCGGGTTCTCGACGTGGTGATGGGCGAGCTCGGAGATGTGCACGAGGCCCTCGACGCCGTCCATGATCTCGACGAAGGCGCCGAAGGTCACGACCTTGGTGACCTTGCCCTCGAGCTCGTCGCCGATCCGGTAGGTGTCGATGACGCGCTGCCACGGATCCTCCTGGGTCTGCTTGAGGCCCAGGGAGATGCGCTGGCGGTCGCGGTCGATGTCGAGCACCTTGACCGGGACGACGTCGCCGATCGACAGGATCTCGGAGGGATGGTTGACGTGCGACCAGGACAGCTCGGAGATGTGGATCAGGCCGTCGATGCCGTCGAGGTCGACGAAGGCGCCGAAGTCCACGATGTTCGAGATGGCGCCCTCCACGACCATGCCGGGCTGCAGCCGGTCGAGGATCTGCTGGCGGACCTCCTTGCGCTCCTCCTCGAGGACGGCGCGGCGCGAGAGCACGACGTTGTTGCGCGAGCGGTTCAGCTCGATGACCTTGCACTCGATCTTCGTGCCGAGGAACTCATCCAGGTTCTGGACGCGCCGGATGTCGACGAGCGAGGCGGGCAAGAAGCCGCGCACCCCGAGGTCGATGATGAGGCCGCCCTTGACGACCTCGATGACGGTCCCCTCGACCGGCTCGCCGGACTCCGCGGCGGCCTCGATCTTGCGCCACGCCTTCTCGAAGCGCGCGCGCTTCTTGGAGAGCACGAGGCGCCCGTCCTGGTCCTCCTTGGTGAGGACGAGGGCGTCGACCTCCTCGCCGAGCTCGACCTCGTCGTGCGGATCGACCGACTTGCGGATCGAGAGCTCATTCATCGGAATGACGCCCTCGCTCTTGTAGCCGATGTCAACCAGGACCTCGTCCTGGTCGATCCGGACGACGCTGCCCGAGACGACGTCCCCCTCCTCGAAGGGGACGATGGTCGCGTCGTAGTTGGGAACTATCTGGCCGTCGATCTCGAGGAGCAATCCGTCCGAGCCCTCGACGGTCTTAGGTGGAGTAATCGTCTGTGTATCCGGCACTGAGGCGACAAGCCTAGCGATATCCCGGCCCCCAGTACCCTCCTCAACCGAATGCCAATACGACGCACCCTGCGCGGCTCCGCCCGCACCCCGCTCGACGGGGAGCACGACGTCCTGATCTGCGGGGCGAGCTTCGCCGGCCTGGCCGTTGCACGCGAGCTCGCCGGCAGCGGCGCGCGCGTGCTCGTCCTCGACCGCTACGAGATCGGCGAGCGCCAGACCTCGGCGTGCGGCATCCCCACCGCGTGGCTCCGCGAGCTCGGACTGATGGGCGCGCATCGGCAGACCTTCGGGCGCCTCGTCGTCCACACGCCGCACGGCACGTCCGTGCTGGACCTCCCCTGGACCTTCTCGACCTTCGACTATCCGGAGCTGTGCCGGCTCCTGTGGGAGCAGTCGGATGCCGCGTTCGAGACCGCCAAGGTCGACGCGCGCAGCGGCAACGTGGTGCACACCGACCGCGGCGACCTGGCGGCTCCGGTGGTCGTCGACGCGCTCGGCTGGCGGCGCGTTCTGGGCTCCGGGTATCAGCCGCCCGATGCACCGCTGTCACGCGGGCTAGAGGTGCACCCCTGGGGCGCCGGCGACGAGATGGAGATCTGGATCGACCGCCGCTACGTGCCCGCCGGCTACGGCTGGAGCTTCCCGGCGGCGGACGAGCTGCGCATCGGCGTCGGCTCCTTCGACCCGCGCTTCCACGTCAAGGACACGACCGTGCTGCTCGCCGAGGACCTCTCGCAGGACCCGGTCCGCTACCAGGGCAACTGGATCCCTCACAAGCTGCGTGAGGCCACCGAGGACGGCATCTTCTTCGTGGGCGACTCGGCCGGCCACTGCCTCCCGCTGACCGCCGAGGGCATACGCACGGCCCTGTACTTCGGCATCGCATGCGGGCGCGAGCTGCGCGCCGTCGTCGAGGGCCGCCAGTCGGTGGCGTCCGCACTGGTTCGCTACGGCGACTTCTCGGCATCGCACGAGTGGAAGTTCCGGGCGATGCTCGAGACGCAGCACCTGGTCCCGCGCGTGCCGCCGCGCGTGTTGGCGCTGGCGCTGCGGGGGATTCGCGCGCGACGCTTCGTCGATTGGTCGTTCAAGCACTACCTTGCGATCGCGCCGCCTGAGTTCGTGCGGTCGGGGGCGCCACCGCGGGCGGTGCGGCGCCGGGGCGTCGTCGAGCGCGCGGCGGCCTAGGTTCGAACGACAGCAACGAAGGGGTGCCGTCGGGCGGCGGTGGTCGCCCGCCGTCCTGAGTTATGGGCGCATAGCGCCCGAAAGTCAGGACGGTGACCCGGAGCGCGGAGGCAGCCGCGCCCCTACTACACGCGCGCGGAGACCGGCGTCCCGTCGCTCTCGGCGGGCTCGAGGCCGTCGCCCACGTCGACGTCCTCGGAGCGCAGGTCGAGGCCGGCGTTCCGTGCCTCGATCTCGAGCAGTGCCGCGAAGTCGACGTTCTCGTAGCCGGCGCCGTGCATGCCGCGGACGAGCTCGGCGGCGGCCGCCGCCACCGGCATCGGCACGCCGTGGCCGCGCGCGGCGTCGAAGCCGAGGTCGAAGTCCTTCAGGAGCAGCTCGGGGGTGAAAGTCGGCGAGAAGTCGAGGTTCACGTAGGCGGGCGTCTTGTAGCGCGTGAACATCGAGCCCATCACGCTGCCGTTCAGGAACTCGAGGAAGTCGGCGCGCGAGATGCCGCCCTTCTCGGCGAGCACTGTGATCTCGGCGAGCGACTGGGCCACGACGCCGAGCATCACGTTGTGGCAGATCTTCACGAGCCGGGCGCGCTCGCCGTCGCCGACGTAGGTCACGCCGGCGGCCAGCAGATCCAGGTAGGGCGCGACCGTCTCGAAGGCCTCGCGGGGACCTGAGACAACCATCGTCAGCTTGCCTGCATCGACGACCTTGGGGTTGCCGCTGACCGGCGCGGCGAGCAGGCTCGTGCCGCGGGCGGACGCCTCCTCGCGGACCTCGGCCGAGGCCTCGGGCGACACCGTCGTGCCGTCCACGATGATGTCCGGCTGCCCGTCGCCGGAGAGCAGGCCGGCCTCGCCGCAGACGACCTCCTTGAAGTCGGCGGGCCCGGCCACCATCGTGAACACGATGTCCCTGTCGGCGAGCTCTGCGGGCGAGTCCACGAGCGTCGCTCCGCGCTCCGCGAGCGGCTCGGCCTTGGCGCGCGTGCGGTTGTAGACCGCGACGTCACAGCCGGCCTCGAGCAGGCGCGTCGCGAGGGACGAGCCCATGCGGCCGGCTCCCACCCAGCCCAGCGTCTTCGCGTTCAGACCCCCATCGGACATTCGCGTCGCATCCTTTTCCCTAGTGGCCCCCGGCCCCTGCAAACGTTTGCACACTCTATCGCCGCGGCGCCCGCGGCGTCAACGCGCAGGGCCCCTCGCCCGCCTCCGGTCTGGTAGCTTGCAATCGATTGCACGCGGAGGAGGCGGAGAGAGCGATGGCCCTGCACACATACGGAACGATGGGCGTCGACTGGGAGGAGCGGATTCGCTTCGACCGGCTTCGCCAGGAGCGGCTCGCGCGGATCAAGTCGCTGCTCGCCGCGTCAGAGCTCGGGGCGCTCCTGTGCTTCGACATGACGAACATCCGCTACGTCACGGCGACCCACATCGGCACCTGGGCGCAGGACAAGCTGAACCGCTTCTGCCTGCTCCCCCAGGAGGACGAGCCGATCATGTGGGACTTCGGCTCCGCCGCCCGCCACCACGAGCTCTACAACCCCTGGCTCGGCGACGGCCGCTCGCGCGCCGGCATCTCGACGCTGCGCGGCGCG
The DNA here is from genome assembly GCA_963827065.1 of uncultured Thermoleophilaceae bacterium. GTDB lineage: Bacteria > Actinomycetota > Thermoleophilia > Solirubrobacterales > Thermoleophilaceae > JACVRW01. Next base: position 150,342 of record CAWGZM010000012.1, read on the forward strand.
ATGTCGCCCGAATCGGGGCGCGCCGAGGACGTGGCGCACAAGATCAAGGTCGAGCTCGAGGAGCGCGGGCTGCTCGGGGAGCCCGTCGGCGTAGACGCCGTCGAGACCTCGGTCCTCTTCGCGCTTCAGGACGCCGGCATCAAGGTCGTCGACGGCCAGCAGCTGATGCAGCAGGCGCGCGTCATCAAGACGCAGGATGAGGTCACGCTCCTCAACACCGCCTGCATGATGGTCGACGCCGCCTATGAGGAGCTGTACCGCGCGATGCGTCCCGGCATGCGCGAGAACGAGTGCGTGGCGCTCGTCAACAAGGTGCTCTACGAGATGGGCTCGGAGTTCGTCGAGGGCGTGAACGCCATCTCGGGCGAGCGCTGCAACCCGCACCCGCACGTCTACACCGACCGGGCGCTACGGCCGGGCGACCCCGCCTACTTCGACATCCTGCACAGCTTCAACGGCTACCGGACGTGCTACTACCGCACGTTTGCGATCGGCAGTGCCTCGCGCGCGCTCGTCGACGCGTACAAGCGCTGCCGTTACTACCTCGACGCCGCGATCGCCGCCATCAAGCCCGGCGTCACGACGGGCGACGTGGCGTCCCTGTGGCCCAAGGCCGAGGAGTTCGGCTTCCCCAACGAGGAGGCCGCCTTCGCGCTCCAGTTCGGCCACGGCGTCGGGCTCGCGATCTGGGAGAAGCCGATCTTCAGCCGGCTCGTCTCGCTCGACCACCCGGAGGAGATCAAGGAGGGCATGGTGTTCGCGCTCGAGACGTTCTGGCCGGCATCCGACGGCTGGTCCGCCGCCCGCATCGAGGAGCAGCTCGTGGTCACGGCCGACGGCTGCGAGGTGATCACGCGCTTCCCGGCGGAGGACCTGATCGTCGCGGGCACCCGCTACTTCACGCCCGGCGGCGCCCTGCCGCTGGAGCGCGACCCGCAGTCGAACCTGAACACGAGGCTCGACTCGTCGACGCAGGAGGCCGTGCCAGGCAACGGCCGGCTGCCGAGCGGCGACCGCATCCAGCTCTAGGGCGATGCGCGCGGCGCTCGTCGAGGCGGTGGGCGCGCCGCCCGTCGTCACGGACGTGCCCGACCCCGAGCCGGAGCCGGGCGAGGCGCTCGTCCGCATCGAGGCGGCCTGCCTCAGCCCGGTCGACCTGCACATCTGCTCTGGGCGCTTCTTCGACGGCCCGCCCCGCGTCCCGTACGTGCCGGGCGTCGAGGGCGCCGGCGTGGTCGAGGCGGGCGACGAGCTCGCGCCGGGCACGCGCGTGCGCGTCGAGTTCGTGCACCCGGGCTACGGCCGCGACGGCGCGCTCGCCCAGTACGCGCTCGTGCCCGAGCGCCCGGACTCCTCACGGCGAGAGTCGCAGGCCCTGGCGATTCCCCTCGACGACGGGATGGATGCCGTGTCCGCTGCGGCACTCGGAGCCTCCGCCTGGACGGCGCTCATGATCCTCGAACGGGCGCAGGCGGCGGGCGCGCAGATCGAGGGGGCGCACGTGCTGGTGGTCGGCGCCACCGGCTCGGTCGGCCAGTGCGCGCTGCAGCTCGCGCGCTCGATGGGCGCGGCGCGCGTGATCGCAGCCGGCCGCGACCGCGCGCGGCTCGAGCGGGCTCGCGAGCTCGGCGCGGACGCGACGGTGGAGCTCGACGGCGACGGGCTCGCGGGGCGACTCGCCGAGGCGTGCGGCGGGCGTCTCGACATCGCCCTCGAGCCGCTCTGGGGTGCGCCCGCCCGGACGATCATGGAGGCGTTGAGCGACGGCGGCGTGCACGTCAACTTCGGCCAGGTCGCCGGGACCGACGCGTCGCTGCCCTCGCTGCCGCTCCGCAACCGGCGCATCTCGGTCGTAGGGCACTCGGGCGCGTGGACCACGCCGCAGCAGCGGATCGAGGCCTTCGAGCGGATCCAGCGGATCGCGGGCGGCGACGGTCTCACGCTCGACGTCGAGGAGCTCGCGCTCGACCACGTGCCGGACGGCTGGCGGCGCCTGCAGGGCTCTGCGGGGCGCAAGCTCGTGGCCCGGCCGCCCGCATGAGCGAGGGCTACCCGCGCTTCAGCGACGCCGAGATGGAGCGCCGCCGCGCCGCCCTCGGCGCCGAGCTCGAGCGGGTGGGCGCGCGGCACGCGCTCGTCTACGGCGCGAACCGCTTCGGCTCGGCCGTCGGCTGGCTCACGCGCTGGCCCGTGACGCGTGAGGCGCTCTGCGTCTTCACCCCCGGCGAGCGCGACCTCCTGCTCGTCAACTTCTACAACCACATCCCGAACGCGGAGCGAATCGCCACCGAGGCGGAGGTCGGCTGGGCCGGGCCCAAGCCAATGGCCGCGGCGATCGAGGAGCTCCGCCGGCGCGGCGCGGCCGGCGCGCCGGTCGCCGTGATCGGGCCACTCGGGCACCGGCCGTTCGCGCTGCTCTCCGAGTTCGCCGAGCCGCTGCCGCTCGACTCGGCCTACACGCGCCTGCGGCTCGTCAAGTCCGACGAGGAGCTCGGGTGGGTGCGCCGCGGCGCGGCGCTGACCGACGCCGCCGTGCATGCGATCGCAGCTCAGGCCGCAGCGGGCGTCGACGAGCGGCGGCTCGGCGACATCGCCGAGCGCGCCTACGTCGCCGACGGCGGGACCACGCACATCCACTACTTCGCGGCCACGCCGATGGATGAGCCGCGGCTCGCGGTCCCGGCGCAGTGGCCCTCGACGCGAGCGCTCCGGGAGGGCGACGCGCTCACATGCGAGGTCAGCGCCTCCTTCTGGGACTACACGGGACAGCTGCTCAGGACCTTCGCGATCGGCGCGGAGCCGCCCGCGCTCTACCGCGAGCTCCACGAGGTCGCCGACGCTGCACTCGACGCGATCCTCGCCCGCTTGCGGCCCGGCGCGACGGCCGCGGAGCTGGTCGAGGCGTCCGGCGTCATCGAGGACGCCGGCTACACGACCCGCGACGACCTCGTGCACGGCTTCGTCGGCGGCTACCTGCCGCCGGTGCTGGGCAGCGCCAGCCGCATGCTCGAGGAGGTGCCGGACTTCACCTTCGAGGCGGGCATGACCGTGGTCGTCCAGCCGAACGTCGTGACCCCGGACGAGCGCGCCGGAGTGCAGACCGGCGAGCTCGTGGCGGTGACGGCCGACGGCTTCGAGCGGCTGCACGGCGTCGAGCGCGGGCTGTTGAGGGTCTAGCCCGCGGCGAGCCGGTCTGCGCGCATCGTGAGGTAGCGCTGCTCGGGCACGCTCGCGGTCAGCCCGGCCGCGCGCCGGTAGTGCTCGATCGCCGCGGCCTCGCTCGCCTGCCATCTCGAGCAGGTGCGCGCGCACCGCAGCCGGGCGGTGATGGCCCGCGAGCCGGCCGTCGGCGGCGAGCTCGTCGAGCAGCTCGAGGCCGTCACGCGGTCCGCGCACCATCGCGACGGCGATCGCGTGATTCAGCTTGACCATCGGGTTGTCGGTGATCGCCTCGAGCAGCCCGTAGAGGGCGAGGATCTGCGGCCAGTCGGTCGAGTCGGCGGTCGGCGCCTCGTCGTGGACGGCCGCGATCGCGGCCTGCAGCTGGTACGGGCCGATCGCGTCGCGCGAGAGCGTCTCGGTGATCAGCGCCACGCCCTCGGCGATCGCCTCCCGGTCCCAGAGCGACCGATCCTGCTCCGCGAGCGGGATCAGCTCGCCGCCAGGGCCGGTCCGCGCCGGCCGCCGGGCGTCGGTGAGGAGGATCAGCGCGAGCAGGCCGCCGACCTCGCCGTCGCCGGGCAGCAGGCGGCGCAGCAGGCGCGCCAGCCGCAGCGCCTCGCCGGCGAGCTCGCTGCGCTGCAGCTCGGGTCCGCCGCTCGCGGCATACCCCTCGTTGAAGATCAGGTAGAGGACCTGCAGCACGGCGTCGAGCCGCTCGCTCCAGGCGTCACCGGCCGGCGGCTCGAAGCGCCCGCCCGCCTCCTCGATGGTGCGCTTGGCGCGGCTGATCCGCTGCGCCATCGTCGCCTCGGGCACGAGGAAGGCCGCAGCGATCTCGCGCGTCGTGAGCCCGCCGACGGCGCGCAGGGTGAGCGCGATCGCCGAGGCATCGCTGAGCGCGGGATGGCAGCAGAGGAAGAGGAGCAGCAGCGTGTCGTCGGTGCCGGCCGGCTTCGCCCTGTGCGGCTCGAGCAGCTCGGCGTGCTCCTCGCGACGCCGGCGCGCACCTTCGCTGCGGACGGCGTCGACCATGCGGCGCGAGGCGACCTGAATCAGCCAGTTGCGCGGGCTGTCCGGCAGCCCCGCCTCGGGCCACTGGCGGGCGGCCGCGACGAGCGCCTCTTGGACGGCGTCCTCGGCGGCGTGGAAGTCGTGGTGGCGCCGCATGAGGACGCCGAGGACCTGCGGCGCGAGCTCGCGCAGCAGGCCCTCGGTGGACCTGTCGAGCTCAGCCGGAGGCGGCAGGTGGGACGCCCTCCGCGTAGCGGTGATGGATCGCGAGCGTGTTCCCGTCCGGATCCTCGAAGAAGGCCTGCAGGCAGACGCCCGAGTCGAGCGTGTCGCCCTTGAACTCGACCCCGCGCGACCGCAGCTCTGAGTGGGCCGCCTCGAAGTCCTCGACGTGGAACGCGATCGGGTGGGCGTTGCCCTTCGCCTCGAGGCCGAAGGCGTCCGACTGCATCACGGCGATCGTGAGGCTGCCGGTCTCGAACTCGACGCCGGGCATCTGGCCCCAGCGCTTCAGTTCAGGCAGTCCTAGCACGTCGCGATAGAAGGCGACTGCACCATCGATGTCAGCCGTGCCGACGCAGATGAAGTCGGTGCCGTTGATCAGTGTTGATGAGGGGGTCATCCGTCGACTCCTTTGATAGCGGGGACGCGAACGACATCATCGCGCCGATCGGCCATCACCATTCGTCCGGGTCGACCTCTCCCTCGGCGAGGAGGCGGCGCGCGGCCGCCTGCTCGACCGCCTCCACGATGCCCGCGTAGCCCGTGCAGCGGCACAGGTTGCCGGCGAGCGCCTCGCGGATCTCCGCCTCGTCCGGGTGCGGGTGCTCGCGCAGGAACGGCTCGATCGACATCAGGAAGCCCGCCGTGCAGAAGCCGCACTGCAGCGCGTGCTTCTCGTGGAAGGCGCGCGCGAGCGGATGCTCCGTCCCGAGCGCCTCGATCGTCCGCAGCGCCCGGCCGTCGGCCTGGACGGCGAGCATCAGGCACGAACGCAGCGGCTGTCCGTCGAGCTGCACCGTGCACGCCCCGCACACGCCGTGCTCGCAGCCCACCTTGGTGCCCGTGAGGCGGGCGTGGTGGCGGATGAAGTCGGACAGGAGCGTGCGCGGCTCCACGTCGGCGGCATGGCGTTCGCCGTTGATCTCGATCTCGACCCTCATCCCGCCGCCTCGATCGCCTGGCCGACGAGGGCCGCCGTCAGGGCAGCGCGCTGCTCGTCTTCGACGAGCTCCGCCGCGAGCGCCGCGCCCTCGCGCGCCTCCGCGCCCCCGGCCAGCGCTCGCTCCGCCTCAGGCGCGCGCAGCGGCGTCCAGCCCGCCCCGAGCAGCGCGACAGCCGCGTGGCCGGGAGCGAGCACGACGGCCGCGCCCGCAACCGCGAAGTCGCCATGCGTCCGGGCGTACTCGCGAAAGGCACAGCGCGCCCCGGCGGGCAGCGCCGGCACCTCGATCTCGGCGAGCAGCTCGTCGGCCGCCAGCGAGGTGGTGAGCGGGCCGGCGAACAGCTCCGTCGCCCGGAGCGTGCGCGCCGCGCCCGCCGAGCGCACGTGAAAGCGCGCGTCCAGCGCCGTCAGCGCGACCGGCAGCTCCGCCGTCGGGTCCGCGTGGGCAACCGAGCCGCAGACTGTGCCGCGGCTGCGGATCTGCGGATGGCCGACGAGCCGCACCGCCTGCGCCAGCAGCGGCCAGCGCTCCGCCACGAGCTGGCGAGCGCTCGAGCTCCGCCTGGCGCGCCAGCGCGCCGATCCTCAGCGAGCCGTCCTCGTCCGCGCGGATGTAGGCGAGCTCCTCGATCCGGTTGATGTCGACGATCCGCTCGGGCCGCGCGAGCCGGAAGTTCAGGAGCGGCACGAGGCTCTGGCCGCCGGCGAGCACCTTCGCTTCGTCGTCGAGCAGGGCGAGCGCCTCGTCCACCGACGAGGGCGCCGAGTACTCGAACGGCGCCGGCTTCACCGGCGCCTCCTGATCAGCACGACGGCGAGCGCCCCGGCTGCGAGCGCGCCAGCCACCACAAGTGCCCGCTCCGCGACGGGTCGCGCGGCCGCGACGACGTCGACACGCGGCACGGCGGCGGCCGGCGGCCCCTGCAGGGCACGCCACAGCTTGTCCTCCGTCCAGGGCGGGTTGAGCGAGGCGCCGCCGAGCGCCGCTGCGACCGCGTTGCCGACCGCGGCCGGCGTCCCGATGGCGCCCCCCTCGCCGATTCCCTTCGCGCCGAGCGGGTTGAGAGGCGAGGGCGACTCGACGAAGGCGGCCGCGACCGGCGGCATCTCCGCCGCCGTCATCAGGCTGTAGTCGAGGAAGGAAGCGGTAGTGAACTGGCCCTCCTCGTCATAGAGCGCCTCCTCCAGCAGGCATTCGCCGAGGCCCTGCGCCGTCCCGCCCAGCACCTGCCCCTCGGCGAGCAGCGGATTGACGATCGTGCCCGCGTCGTCCACCGCGGCGATCCGCAGCACGCGCAGCCGGCCCGTCGCGCGTTCGATCGCGACCACGGCCGCATAGGCCCCGGAGGAGAACACGAGCGGGGACTCGAAGCGCGCGCTGCCGCGGCGGCCGTCCTCGCTCGCCTCGAGGTCCTCGATCGCCCGTACGATCGCGGAGCCGGCCATCGCCACCGAGCGGCTGGCGAAGGTGCCGGTGCCGGCGGGGACGAGCGCCGAGTCGCCGAACTCCATCGCCACCGCACTCACGTCGACGCCGAGCCGGTCGGCGGCGATCTGCGCGAACGTGGTCGCGTGGCCCTGCCCGTGCGGCGACGAGCTGCTTCGGATCCTGACCGTGCCGTCCTCGGCGCGCTCGACGTCGGCGCTCTCGAATTGCCCGCCCGAGCGTTCGACGTACATGCCGACACCGGTGGCGACGATTCGCGCCTCGTCGTCGGAGCGCTCTGGCCGGACCAGCTCGAGTGCGCGGTCGAGGCAGCGCTCGTAGTCGCCGGAGTCGTAGGTCCAGCCGAGCGGCGTCGCGTGCGGGAACTCCCGGACGAGGTTGCGGCGGCGCAGCTCGACCGGGTCGATGCCGAGCTCACGGGCGGCGTCGTCCACCGCCCGCTCGACGAAGTACGCCGCCTCGGGCCGCCCCGCGCCGCGGTACGGCCCGGTCGGGACCTTGTTGGTGCGTCGCCCGCTCACCGCGACGTCGGCGGCGTCGAGCCGGTAGACGCCGCACATCAGCATCGCGGCGGTGTGCGGCGGCATCGCGGTCGTCGGCATCAGGTAGCCGCCGAGATCGGCGACGATGCGCGCACGGATCGCGAGCATCCGGCCCTCGCGCGTCAACGCCAGCTCGACGTCGGCGTGCATGCCCCGCCCCTGATAGGCGGCCATGAAGTTCTCGAGCCTGTCCTCCGCCCACTTGACCGGCCTGCGCTGCATCAGGGCGGCGACGGCCACGACGCCCGCCTCGGGCGCCAGCACGCCCTTCGAGCCGAACGCGCCCCCCACGTCCGGGACGACCACGCGGATCGATTCGGGCGGCCGCTCCAGGACGTGCACGAGGTTGCGCAGCTGGCGGTGCGTGTCCTGCGCCGAGCACCACACCGTCAGCAGTCCCTCATCCGCGTCGTTGAAGGCGATCGCGCCGCGCGTCTCCATCGGCGCCGCCACGAGCCGCGGCATCGAGTAGTGGCCGCGCACCACGGCGTCGGCGGCCGCGAAGGCCCCCTCGACGTCGCCGCCCACTCGCTCCCAGCGCAGCAGGTCCTGGGTCGCCGCGTACGGGTCGACGACCGCGTCGAGCGGCTCGTACTCGATCTCGACGAGCTCGGCGGCGTCCTCCGCGAGGGCGCGCGATTCGGCCAGCACGGCCGCCACCGGCTGGCCCGCGTAACGGACCTCCTCGCCCGCGAGCAGCGGGTGCGGCTCGTCGGCGCCCCAGGCCCCCTCGGGCAGCTGGATCGGGAGCGCGCGGGCATGCTTTGCGACGTCCGCCGCGGTCAGCACCGCGGCCAGCCCGTCGGCCGAGTCCGGCGCCTCGATCCCGGTGATGCGGGCGTGCGCGTGCGGACTGCGCACGAACGCCACGTGCAGCGCACCCTCCGGATCGATGTCGTCGAGGAAGCGGCTCCGGCCGCTCAGGACGCGCGCGTCCTCGGTCCGCGGCAGAGGACGGCCGACGAGGTTCACGTCAACCGGCGGCGATCCGGATCACGAGCTTGCGGTTCGGCGACTCCGCCTGCCGCTCCCAGGAGGCCGCGACGTCGTCGAGCGGGGTCACGTCGTGGTCGATCGCGAGCCGCCCGGCGGCAACGTCGTCGAGCAGCGAGCGGTAGACGACCGCCTTCTGCGGCACCGGCGTCCAGCCCGACGAGATCGCGTGGATGGCGCCCTGCCGGTTACGGACCTTGTCGAGCGGCAGCTGGACATCCACCCCTGCGGACTGGCCGACGTTGACGTGGCGGCCGTGGTCGGCGAGCACGGTGAGCGCCGCCATCGCGGGCGGACCCCAGAGCGGGTCGATCACCACATCCAGCGGGCCTGCGGCGGCTTCCTCGAACTCGTCCGCGAGCCCCTCTCCCGCGAGCGTGACCGCAGCGTCGGCACCCAGCTCGAGCGCCCGCGCCAAGCCCTCGCGGCTGCGGCCCGCGGCGACTACCCGGCCGGCGCCCCGCGCCCGTGCGAGCTGGACCGCGGCCTGCCCGACGGCGCCCGTGGCCGCCAGGACCAGCACGCGCTCGCCGCCCCCGATCGCCGCCCGGTCGATCGCAAGCGCGGCCGTGATCCCCACGACGCCGAGCGCCGCCGCGTGGGCGTCGTCCACCGCGTCGGGCAACTCGACCAGCGAGTCCTCCTCGACCGCCGCGAGCTCTGCAAGCGTGCCGTGGCGGCCGAAGCCCGGCAGCGCCGCCGGCTCGAAGCGCACGCGCGTGCCGGGCGCCAGCCGGTCGGACTCGACGACGCGCCCGGCGCCCTCCACTCCGGGCACGTAGGGCGGCTCCGGGCGCCGGGCGAAGCTGCCCGACGCGACGCGGATCTCGATCGGGTTGAGCGGCGCCGCGGCGACCTCGACTAGCGCCTCGCCCGCCCCGCGCGCCGGCCGCTCCCATTCCCCCGGCCGCGGCGCCGAGCCGACCTCCTCGACGACGGCGGCGCGCATCACGCGACCGCCGTGCGCCGCTCGCCGAGCGCCTCGAGCACGCTGCCCAGCGCGGCGAGGCCCTCGGCCGCCCCCGTCTCGATCACCGCCTCGCCGCGTATGCAGGCGCCGAACTCGGCGAGCTCCTCGGCGAGCATGTCGCGCTCGCGGAACTCGACAGGCTCGCCGTTCAGGGTCAGATCGGTGGCGCCGTCGAGTGCGGGCGCGTCCGGCCAAACCGAGAAGTCGGTCCGGTAGTCGAGCACGCCCTCGCTCCCGTACAGCCGCAGCGACAGTGTCTTGGGCGACACATAGCTGCCGGTCACGACGCCCAGCGCACCCGACCGGAACTCGAGCGTGACCACCCCGACGTCGTCGATGTCCGCGACCGCGTGCACGTGCTCGAAGCTGCCGCTCGCCCGCGCGACCGGCCCGAGCCAGTAGGCCAGCGTGTCGATGTGGTGGATGCCGAGTTGCATGATCGGCCCGCCCGGGTTGCGTGCTCGCTGCGCGCGCCAGGCGCCGGGCTTGAAGCTGCCCGGCAGCGACATGTTCGCCTCGGCGAGCACGACCTCGCCGAGTGCACCCGTCTCGATCAGCTCGCGCGTGCGGCGCGCCGCACCGAGCCGGCGGAAGGCGTGCCCGACCATGAGCGCCACGCCCCCGTCGGCGCAGGCGTCGCGCATCCGCTCGCCGGCCTCGAGCGTGTCGGCGATTGGCTTCTCGACGAACACGTGGCGCCCGCGCGCGGCGCATGCGAGCGTCTGCTCCTCGTGCGTGTCGTTGGGCGTGGCGAGCACCACTCCCTCGACTGCCGGGTGCCCGACCGCCTCATCGAATGAGTCCGCGGCGAGGCAGCCGAAGCGCTCGGCGAACGCTGCCCGCTTCTCCTCGCTGCGGCTGTGGCAGGTGACTATCTCGAGCCCGGCCCGCTGCGCGGCGGCCGCCAGCCGCGGCGCCCACATGCCCGTCCCGACGATCGCGATGCCCGTCATCCGAGCTGCTCGCGCATCCAGTCGGCCGCCAGCGGGCGCGTCTTGTAGGGCACGTTCGCGCAGCCGTGGTTGCCGTCCTCGTGCAGGACGAAGGTCCCGCCGGGCGCCTCGCGCGCGCCGCGCTCGGTCTGCTCCCAGGGGATCAGCCGGTCGAGCTTGCCCGTGATCGCGAGGTAGGGCTTGTCGAGCTTGTCGGCGACGCCCGCGAGGTCGAGCGCCGACGCCTTCTCGCGGCCCTCCTCCTCGTCCGCCGAGAACGATTTGGCCGTGAAGGTCTCGCGCGTGAGCGGCGGCAGATCGTCCCAGATCTCGGCGAAGTTGTACGGACCGCTGAGTCCCGCCACGGCCTTGAGACGCGGCTCGAAGGCGCCCGCCCGCGGCGCGTAGTACCCGCCCAGCGATACGCCGAGGGCGCCCACCCGGTCCAGGTCCACCCTGCGCCCGTCGAGCGAGTCGAGCAGCGCCGCCACCGCCACCTCGTAGTCGGGCCTGATCGGAAGGTCGTAGCCGCTCTCGCCCTGACCCGGGCCGTCGAGCGAGGCCGTCGCCATGCCGCGCTCGAGGAAGACGTCCTCGAGCCGCAGGAACTCCTCCTTGGTCGAGTCGAGCCCCGGTATCAGCACGACGAGCGGCGGCCGCTCCTCGCCCGCCGGTAGGCGCAGGTTCGCGATGACGCGGCCTCCGTCGAGCGGCGCCTCGATGCGCTCGGCGCCCGTGTCGAGCAGCTCGTGCGCCTTCAAGAGCGCCTCGACCGCACGGTCGGCGGCGGCCCGGCTCCGCTCCGCGTCGACGACCCAGACGAACTTCGCGAAGTGGAAGCACACGGCCGCGCGCGCCCAGGCCTGGCCCGCGCTCCGGCGGTGGCCCCTCTCCTCCGCCTCTCGTCCGAGCTCGACGTGCTTCTCCCCCGTCTCGCACCAGGCGCCGAGCCACTCGTCCCAGGTCTCGACGCGTGCCGTCGTCGTGAGGAAGTCGTTGTAGTCGACCCCCGCCTGGATGAAGCGCGGCGCCCAGTGGTCAATGGCTGCCTGCACGCGCGCGTCCGGCACCGCTCATCACCTCCTCGGGGTCGTGGCCGAGGTCGCTCAGCATCACCGTCGCCGCGTTGCGGCCAGGCACGCCGGTGATCGAGCCGCCCACGCTGGTCGTGCCGCCGGTCTGGTAGAGCCCCGGGATCGGCATGCGGTGGTCCGCCCAGCCCGGCACGGGGCGCAGCTTGCCGCTGAACGCGTAGCTGCGGTCGCCGCCGTGGAAGGCCCCCTGGATCATGTGCCTGTTGCCCGCCTGGATGTCTTCCGGGCTCTTGACGTAGCGCTCGATGACATGCTCCTCGGCGAGGCCGGGGATGAAGCGGCGCACGTATTCGAGCTGGCGGTCGGCGATCGTCTCCTTGTGCTCGTCCCAGCTCGCCACGCCGTCCGGCAGGTCCCAGGTCTGCGGCGACAGCAGCTTCACCGTGTGGTGGCCCGCGGGCGCGCGGTCGCGGTCGATGAGCGTCGGCGTCGCGACGAGCAGCCAGGGCACGCCCTGGTCGTAGGGGCGCCGGTCACGGACGGCGCGGCCCAGCTCGAGCACCTCCTCGGGCCAGCCGACGGAGCCCGCCGACACGGCGCCGATCGGCCCGTTCGGGGTCTCGAAGAGCGGTGCCTCCGTTGTCACGAAGTAAGCCGCCATGCCCGAGATGCCGACGTCGTACATCTCCGCGCCGTAGAGGAACTCCTCGCCCCAGGCCTCCGCCGGTGCCAGCTTCACGAGCTCCTTGACGTGAATCGTCGAGAGCACCGCGGTGCGCGCCATGTGGCGCTCGCCGTCCTCGGTGACGACGCCCGTGCAGCGGCCGTCCTCGAGCACGAGCTCCGTCACGAGGCGGTCGCACAGGACGGTCGCGCCATGGTCCTCGAGGAACGCCACCAGGGCCTGCGTGAGCGAGCCCGACCCGCCGCGCGGGATCGACCAGCTGCGGCGCTGGCGGCCGAAGATGATCGAATAGGCGAGCGTTCCGGTGCCGGCGGCGTCGAGCGGCACGAGCGTCTGGAACGCCTGCCAGCACATGAACGCACGCACGTGACGGCTCTCGAACTCGTGCCTGATCACATCCCAGGCGCTGATCGCGTTGCGCCGCAGCCAGATGCGCCCGCGCGGGTGCTCGAGCAGCATCTCCTCAAGCGAGGGGCCGAAGCCGGGCGGCGTCACGCGCGCGCGGCCGAAGATCTCCTTGACGTCGTCGTACTCGCCGATCATGCGCCGGTAGGCGGCCGCGTCGGCCGCGGAGAAGCGCTCGATCTCCTCGCAGGTGCGGCCGAGATCCATCCACATCGTCAGCTGCTCGCCGTCCGGGAAGACGACGTGCCCGACCGGGTCGGGCTCGAGGTACTGGAGCCCGTAGTCCGCCTGCAGCCCCAGCTCGTCCTTCAGCAGCAGCGGGTTGACCCGGATCAACGTGTGCCCGGTGGAGCACGAGTCGATCCGGTAACCGGCCCCGAGCAGCTCCTCCGTGGCGGCGCCTCCGCCCGGGATCGAACGGGCGTCGAGCACGAGGCACTCGTATCCCGCGCGGGCCAGGTAGGCGGCCGTGATCAGGCTGTTGTGGCCGCCGCCCGCGACGACCACGTCGGCGGTGCGGGTCATCGGATCATCTCCTCCTCCGGGGCGGGCTCGAGCAAGCGCGTGGCGTTGCCGGCGAGGATGGCCTCCTCGGCCTCCGCGCCGAGGCCCGCCGCACGCACGCTGTCGGCCGCGCGCTCGTCGCCCATGTCGAACGGATAGTCGGACCCGAGCAGGACCCGCTCGGCGCCGGCGAACTCCACCAACGCGCGCAGGATCTCGGGATCGTGGGTGATCGTGTCGTAGTGGAAGCGCCGCAGCGACTCCTCGGGCGACTCGGAGAGCCGCGACCGTGCGTGCGGCTGGAAGCCGTGAGCGTGTTCGAGGCGCCCGCGCAACGCCAGGATGGCGCCGCCGCCGTGCGCCAGCAGCACGCGCAGGCGCGGGTGTCGCTCCATCAGGCCTGCCATGACCATGTGAGCGGCGGTGACGGTCGTCTCGAGCGGGTTGCCGACCGTGTTCCAGAGGTAGTACTCGCGGAAGGCCTCGGCGTCGAAGCCGCGCGTCGTCGGGTGGATGAAGACGAGCGCGCCCGTGCGCTCGACCGCCTCCCAAAGGAGCTCGAAGCGCTCGTCGCCCAGGTAGGTGCCGCGCACGCTCGCGGCGACCTCGATGCCGCTGAGGACGCCCTCCCCCATGAGCCGCTCGAGCTCACGCACGGCGAGCGCCGGATTCTGGAGCGGGACCGTGCCGAGCGCGGCGACACGCTCCGGATACGCGCGCACCAGCCCGGCGAGCGCCTCGTTCTGGATGCGCCCGCGGCGCAGCGCCTCGGCGGGGTCGGCGTCGTACCAGAGCAGGGGCACCCAGGGCGAGAGCACGATCCTGTCGACGCCGGCCGCGTCCTGCGCCGCGAGGATCGCGTCCACGTCGACGAACTCGCCGATCGCCGAGCGGATCGGGCGCCCGTCGAGCTCCACGATCTGAGCGCCGTTGTCGTCGCGGTACACGCGCGGGCGCCAGGACTCGGCGGGGGCCGCGTCGCGGCAGATCTCCGGAACGATCACGTGGGCGTGCGCGTCGACGGTCACCGGCTCACTCCACCGCGATCAGAATCAGCGAGCCGGCGATCACGAGGCCCGCGCCGATCCACACGCGCGCCGTGACCGCCTCCGACCTCTTGTCGGCGAACAGCGGCGCGAGCAGCAGCACGGTCGGCACCGTGAGCAGCATGAGCGCCAGCACGACCCCGACGGGGCTGAGGCCGAGCGCCTCGAAGCGCCACCAGGTGGCGATCGCGACGATCGCCCCCGCGAGCATCTTCCAGGCCAGTCCGGCGCTCGACATGTCGCGCGGCGACGCCCGGCCCCCGGACGCCAGCAACGTGACCATCCCATACGCGAGCGCGGACGAGACGAGCCCGATCGCCACCCCGAGCAGCGGCGCGTCGATCTCCTCGAGGCCCTCGATCGTGAAGATCGGGCTGAGCGCCCACAGAAACGCCGTGGCGAGCCCGAAGCGCGCGTCGCTCCAGTGCATCCCCGCCATCGCGGCCGGGGACGACACGGTGAGCGCGCCGGCCACCATCACCACGATCCCGATCCAGGCCTCCGCCGGCGGCAGCTCCCCATATACGACCGCTGCGATCGCAATCCCCCACAGCGGCACGGTTGCGAGCAGCGGCGCCGTGCGCGCCGCCCCGATGCGGTGCTGGCTCGTGTTGAGCAGCGTCCAGCCAAAGAAGAAGTGGACCGCGCCGGCGATCGTGAAGCTCACGATCGCCCACGCGGTCAGGTCGTCGACGAGCGCCAGCTCCCCAGTGGCGGCACAGACGACGACTGAGACAAGCGCTGCTGTCACCAGCTGCAGGAAGGTCGACACGTAGATGTCGTCCAGCTGCCGAACGGCACGGACGTTCAGCGCCTGGAAGAGCCCGAATCCCAGGCCGGACGCGGCCGCCCATATGACGCCGCTCACGCCGCATTCACCCGAGCAGCCCCAATGCGTCGAGGTCGCGCCGCAGCTCGTCGCGCTCGTCGCCGGCGAGCGCTACGAGCGGCGGACGGACCGGGCCCTGCGGCAGCCCCATCAGGCCGAGCCACTCCTTGAGCTGCGCGATCGGAATCGTGCCGTGCTCGGTCCAGGGGGTGCGCATCCAGCGATCGAAGGCGTCGCGCGCCGGTTCGAGGCGCGCGCTGATCGCGCGGGCGCGGTCGAGGTCGCCGGCGTCGGCGAGCCGCGTGTAATCGGCGACCGGAGTGCTGCCTGGGGCCTGGTAGAGCGCGAGCGCGGGCGTCGACATGAGCGACTGGAAGCCGTGCTCGGTGTGCAGCTCGAGCCAGTCGCGCTCGGACGCGTCGGTGACGACGATGCGGTCGCCGGCCAGCTCCTGCACGCGCAGCAGGTGCTCGCGCCCGCGCGGGTTCTTGATGCCGCAGACGATGTCGAGCTCCGCGAGCTCGTCGATCAGCTCCGGCGACAGTGAGCTGCCCGAGTAGCTCGTGTTGAAGAGGAACATCGGCAGCGACACGGCCGCGTCGAGACGCCGGTACCACTCGCGCACCAGGTCGTCGGGAAGGCCGGGCGGGTAGTACGGGTTCATCGCGATGCCGAACTCGATGCCCTGCTCCGAGGCCTGCTCGGCGAGCGCCACGGTGTCGGCGAAGACGTGGTGCGCCACCTGGGCCATCACCGGGACGCGGCCGCCGGCGCGCTCGGCGACGAGCTCGTGGACGCGCATGCGCTCGCCGAGCGAGAGCGCCCAGAACTCCCCCATCACCCCGCCGCAGAAGATGCCGTCGACGCCCAGTGCTTCCACGTAGTGCTCGACCGACGCCGCGAGCAGGTCCTCCTCGACGTGGCGGCCGTCATCGCTGAAAGGTGTGGGAATGGCGATCCACAGACCGCGCACGCGCTCGCGTGCCAGCGCCTTCGCCGCGCTGAGGACGGCCGTGCTCACGCCGGGGCGGCCTGCTGCTTCGACTGCTCGATCGTGCCGCCGAAGTAGAGCGCGGCCATCTCGGGGTTGTTCAGGACGTCGGACGCGGCGCCGGTCAGCATCACCCGGCCGCTCTCCATCACGATCCCCTGGCTCGCCATGCGCAGGCCGAAGCGCACGTTCTGCTCGACGAGCAGGATCGTCTTGCCCGCGTCGGTCATCACCCTCACGGACTCGGCGACGTGCTTCAGCGCCTTCGGGTCGAGCCCGAGCGACGGCTCGTCGAGCAGCACCAGCTGCGGCTCGAGCATCAGCGAGCGTGCGAACTCGACCATGCGCCGCTGGCCGCCCGACAGGTTCCCCGCCTTGTCGGCGGCGCGCTCCTTGACGACCGGGAACAGCTCGGCGACCTCGTCGTAGCGGGCGCGCACGTAGTCGCGGTCGCGACGCCGGATGTACGCGCCCATGAGCACGTTCTCCCGGACCGTGATGTTCGGGAAGAGGGCGTTCGACTGCGGCACCTGCGAGACGCCCATGGCGAGGATGCGCGAAGGGTGCAGGCCGCAGACCGACTCGCCCTGCAGCTCGATCTCGCCTACGCGCGGCTCGATCAGGCCGCTGACCGCCTTCAGCACGGTCGACTTGCCGGCGCCGTTGGGGCCGACGATGCAGCACACCGAGCCGGTCGGCACGTCGAGGTCGACGTCCTGGAGAACGTCGCCGCCGCCGTAGCCGGCGAACACTCCCTTCATGGTCAGCATCTAGTGGTGCCTCCTGTAAGTCCGTGCCAGGTTCGGCGAGTTCCGGAGGCCGCCAGGCAAGGACGCAGGGAGGGTGCAATGCGTGAGGCATTGCCCCGACCGAGGACGCCGGATGGCGGCCTCCGGAGCCGCCGAAGCGGGTGCGGGTTTGCAGGAGGTACCACTGGTCACGCCTCCACCGGTTGCTCGAGCCGGAAGTCCTCGCCGAGGTAGGCGTCGAG
This sequence comes from uncultured Thermoleophilaceae bacterium, assembly GCA_963827065.1. GTDB lineage: Bacteria > Actinomycetota > Thermoleophilia > Solirubrobacterales > Thermoleophilaceae > JACVRW01. The sequence continues at coordinate 167,049 of CAWGZM010000012.1, forward strand.
GACCTTCGGGTCGTTCTGGATCTCGTCAGGGGTGCCTTTCGCGATCGTGTCGCCGCGGGCGAGGACCTGGACCGGGTTGCAGAGGCCCAGGACGAACGGCATGTTGTGCTCGACGATCAGGAAGGTCTTGCCCTGAGCGTTGAGCTCGCGGATCATCTCGCCGATCCGCTCGATCAGCGTCGGGTTGATGCCGCCCGCCGGCTCGTCGAGCATGATCAGCTTCGGGTCGAGCATCAGGATCTGGGCCAGCTCCACGAGCTTCATCTGCCCGAAGGAGAGGTCAGAGCAGGGCTGGTCGCGGTACTTCCTCATCCCCACGAAATCGAGCAGCTCCTCGGCGCGCTCGGCCTCGGGTCCGCTGACCGCGTCGGCGGCGAGCTGGCCGAGCCGGAACGAGGGCAGCGGTGCCACCACGTTCTCGAGCACGGTCATCTGCTTGAACAGGCGCGTGATCTGGAAGGTGCGGCCGAGGCCGAGGTGAGCGCGCGCCCACGGCTTCATGCCGTCGATGCGCCTGCCCTCGAACCAGACCTCGCCGGCGTTCGGCCGCATCGTCCCGTCGACCAGGTTGAAGACGGTCGTCTTGCCGGAGCCGTTCGGGCCGATCAGCGCCGTGATCGATCCCTCGGGCACGACGAAGCTCGCGCCGTCGACCGCGCGCACGCCGCCGAAGCGCCGCTCGAGCTCCTTGACCTCGAGCAGCGGCGGGCCGTCTGCGGGCGGCGGCGGCCCGGCGGGTGCGGCGCGCGCGGCGAGGTCGATGCCTGCCAGCCGCTCGCCGGCGAGACCGGCCTCGCCGCGCCGGCGCCAGCGCGCGATCCACTCATCCACGGTCGGGATGATCCCGCGCGACATGAACAGCACCACGAGCGCGAGCAGCCCGCCGAAGACGAGCAGGCGGGAGTTGCCGCCGCCGAGGTCGTTGTTCGAGAACTCGTTCAGCCCCTCGACGATGAAGGCGCCGAGCACCGGCCCCCAGAGCGTCGCGCGCCCGCCCAGCAGCAGCGACAGGATGATCTGGACGCTCAGCAGGATGTTGAACATCCCGATCGGGTCGATGAAGGCGAGGTAGTAGCCGTACACGCCGCCCGCCATCCCGACGAAGACGGCGCTGGCGGCGAAGGCGAGGATCTTGTAGACGCGCGTGTTGACGCCGACGGTCGCGGCCTTGTCCTCGTCCTCGCGGATCGCGATCAGGCCCATGCCGAACTTGTTGCGCCTGATCCACCACGACATCAGCATCGATGCCGCGAGGATGCCCATCAGCGAGTAGTAGAAGGGCCAGTACTGGATGTCGATGCTCCACGTGGGGAGCGGCAGCGTGATCCCGCCGGTGCCGTTCGTCAGCGAGTCCCAGTTGGTCGCGACGATCTGCAGCAGGAACAGGAAGGCGATCGTGAGGATCACGAACGAGTGGCCCCGGGCGCGCATCGCCACGACTCCGAGCAGGGCCGCGAACAGCGCCGCCACGACGCCGGCGGCGCCGATCCACAGCCAGGGCGAGCCGCCGACCTTCGTCACGCCGATCCCGACCACGTAGGCGCCCAGCCCCAGGAAGGCGCCCTGGCCGAGCGAGACGTAGCCCGCGTAGCCGGTGATGATGTTCAGCCCCACCGCCCCGACGGCGAAGACCATCGAGAGGATGATCATGTTCTGGTAGTAGAGGTCGTCGGAGAGCAGCGGGTAGATCCCGACGAGGACCACGGCCAGCACCGCCAGCCAGGTCCAGGGGGAGCGGAGCCGGGCGCTCATGCCGTGGCCACGTCCTCGCGCAGGCGCGAGCCGAGCAGGCCCTGCGGCCGCAAGAGCAGCACGATGATCACGACGACGTAGGGCACCGCGGTAGCCCATTCAGGCCCTATGTAGGTGACGGTCATCGTCTCGGCGACCCCTAGCGCGAGGGCGCCGACCACCGCCCCCGGCAGCGAGCCCATGCCGCCCAGCACGATGATGCCGAGCAGACGCGCTATCCACTGGTAGTGCGAGCCGGGCAGGAACGGATAGAGCACGCTCGCGATCGAGCCGCCGGCGCCGGCGCTCGCCACGCCGATGGCGAACGTCAGCGTCGCCACGGCCCCGACGTTCACGCCAACGAGCTCGGCGCCCTGCGGGTTCACCGCGCTCGCGCGGATCGCTCGGCCGAGCCACGTCCAGGTGAGGATCGCGTAGAGGCCGCACAGCACCACGATCGCCACGAGGCCGCCGTAGACCTGGGCCTTCGGCAGGAACAGCTCGCCGATCGAGAACGACTGATTGCCGTAGGCGGGGCGGACCGAGTGCGAGGTGTTGCCCCAGATCTCGCCCATCAGCCCCTCGAGCACCAGCGCGAGCCCGAACGTGAGCAACACCGTCGCAGCAGGCGGCGCCCTCCGGATCCGGCCGACCGCGGTCAGGTAGAGCAGCCAGCCGAACACGAACATCGCCGGCGTGGTGATCAGGATCGCGACCAGCGGATCCATGCCGGTCGACTCCCACAGCGACCAGGTGAGGAAGGCCGCGAAGATCAGGAACGCCCCGTGCGCGATGTTGATCACGTTCATCACGCCGAAGATCAACGTCAGCCCCGACGCGAGCAGGGCATAGACGCCGCCGATCAGGAGGCCGAGGATCAGTGCTTGGAGGAACTCGGTCAAAGCATCACGCGCGGCGGGTGGCCCGCGGGGAAAGTATCCCCGCGGGCCTCACCTCCTACCTAGTTGGACACCCCCGGGTCCCACCTAGTCAGGATCTCTTCAGTCGTCGCGGCTTCCTCGGGCAGGATGATCTCCGGCACGCCGCTCTGCCACTGGCCGGCGAGGAACTCGCCCGTCGGGGCGCCCGTCTCGTCCCAGCTGAGCGGGCCGAGGATGGTGTCCACCTCGTTCTCGCGGAGCCAGTCGGCCAGCTTCAGCTGGTCGTCCCGCTCGACGGAGCCGACCCCCTTCACGGCAGCCTCGAGCACCTGCGCGGCGGCGTAACCGTCCGCGGCGTCCTCGGGCACCTCGTTGCCGCCGAACATCTCCTGGTACTTGGCGACGAACTCCTCGTTGCCCGGCGTACTCGCCTCCTTGCTGTGACTCACGCCGTAGAAGATGCCCTCGGTCGCGTCCTTGCCGATCGCCTTGGCGTACTGGTCGCCGAGCGATGGCGCGGTCGTCTGGTAGAGCATCTGCGGGATGAAGTTGGCCTTCAGCAGCGCGCGGACCATGCCGACGCCGTCCTCGAAGGTCGCGCCGTGGACGACGAGATCGGCGCCGCTCGACTTGACCGCGTTCGCGATCGCGTCGTAGTTCGGGTTGTCGATCGTGTAGGTCTCGCGGTAGACGGTCTTGATGCCGGCCGCCGAGAGCTTCTTCTCGATGCCCTCGGAGGTGGGCTGCGCGAACGGGTCGTCGAGCGTCGGGTAGGCGGCCGTCTTGGGCCGCTCGCTCTCGGGCAGCTCGGTGGTCAGCCAGTTGGCCCAGGCATCGCCCTGCTTGTCGGCCGTGGCCTGCTGGGCGAAGAAGAGGTACTTGAAGCCACGATCGAAGAGCTCGGGCGCGCCGCCGGCGGGCTCGACGAAGAGCATCCGGTTGCGCTCGGCCACAGCCGAGGCGGGCAGGTTGAGCAGCGACGAGAACGTGCCGAGCAGCAGATCGACCTTGTCCTGGCTGATCAGCGCGTTGTAATCGGCCACGATGGTGTTCTGGTTGGACGCATCGTCCTTGATCACCATCTCGACGTTGCGCCCGTCGATCAGGCCGCCCTTCTCGTTGACGAGCGCCTCCCAGACCTTGTAGCCCTGCTGGGCCGCCTTGCCGGGCTCGGAGAACTCGCCCGTCAGGGGAAGCGAGGCGCCGACCTTGATGGTCTCGCCACCGCCGCCACCACCGCCGTCGTCATCGTCGTCACCGCAGCCGGCGACGACCAGCATCGCCAGCGCCAGCAGCGCGAGAGCGAGCCAACCACGCTTACTCATTCGATCTCCTCCACTCGTTCGCTCGAGCCGGCGCGACCGACGGCGGGAGCTTGTCCTCTCAACCGTGGCCGTGAAGGGAATGTGCCCCTCCAGGTCGGGTTGCAAACGTTTGCTGCAATCGTGTGCAGCCTACGTCGTCCGCGCGGGGCTTGTCAACCGGCGCGCGCCCCGACCCGAAGCGGCCACCCGGGCCGGGGATCGGGCGGATCCCCGGCCCGGTCACGCGCCTACTTGCCGTAGCTCTCCGCGGCCGCCTCGACCTCGGCACGGTCGAAGTCGTTGATCTCCGCGATCAGCTCGTCGTTGAGGGCAGCGTCGACGTTCCCCTTCTCGTCGAGGATTCCCGCCGCGACGAGCACGTCCTGGCCGGTCGACCACACCTCCGGGCGCAGATCGCCGATGCGCTGCGGGTCGTCGGGCTTCATCAGGTCGATTGCCAGATCGAGCGTCGCCTCGCCGCTCGCCTCGTTGCGCCACTCGGCGGGCACCCGGTCGCGCACGATCTGCTCGACCACCTCGCGGTTGACCTGCCCGACGTGCTGGCCCTTGGCCCAGGCGCGCAGGAAGCCGACTATCGCCTTGCGCTTCTCCTGAAGCGTGTCCGGCAGGACGACCAGCGGGTTGCCGTCGATCTGGCCCACGTCGTCGGGGGTGATGTTGCGTAGCTCGACGCCGTTCGCCCCGAGCGCCGTGAAGTCGGACGCGTTGCCGACGTAGGCGTCGATCGTGCCGTCCTCGAACGACTTCGCGATGAGCGGTCCGCTCGTGCCGATCACGGCCGTCTCGACGTCGTCCTTCGAGATTCCCGCCGAATCCAGCATCGCGTCGACGAGCCGGGTGCTCTCCTCGGACTCGAGCCCGATCGTCTTGCCCTCGACGCCCGAGAAGTCCTGGATGTCGCTGTCCGCGGGCACCACGATGCCTGCCGTGTTCGTGTGCTGTGGGCTGAAGATGACCTCGTGCTCGCCGCCCTTCTCACGCGCGAGGATCACCTCGTCCACGTCCGCGAACGCCATGTCCGCGTCGCCGTTGTCGAGGAACGCCGTGGCGGCGATCTCTTCGGCGGCCGGTGCAAGATCGGGGCTCACCCCCTCCTCCTCGAAGAAGCCGAGCTCCTCCGCTACGAGCGGCGGGTAGAACAGCGTCGACTCGGGGGTCGGCAGGTTGTAGACGACCTCCTCCGTGCCGCCGCCTCCGTTGCTCCCGCCCCCGTCGTCGTCGTCGTCATCCCCGCAGCCGACGCCCACAGCGATCACGCCTGCGGCCATCAGGGCCGGTACGCGCTTCAAGTTGAACACTCCTACTCTCCTCCTAATCCCCGCCCCGCCAACGTGGGGCGTGGCTTTGACGAGACGCCTCCATCGCGTCCGAGCTTCTTCTCCGCCCTGGCCGCGCGGCGTCGCGAGCGCGCGATCAGCCGGTTGTCGTGCAGCCAGAAGACCGTGGTGCGCTCGAGCCACTCCATGAACCCGTAGAGCAGCAGTCCGAGCAGCATCAGCATCACGATCACCGCAAAGGCGTCGGCGATGGCGAGCTGGCTCGAGAACTGCTGCACGAGCACGCCGAGGCCGCGCTCCGCCGAGATGAACTCGCCGACGACGGCGCCCACGAGCGACAGGCCGGCGGCGGTTTTGAGACCGGCGAACATCACGGGCAGCGAGCTCGGCACCATCAGATGCACGAAGGTCTGCCACCTGTTCGCGCCGAGCGACCGGAACATCTCGCGCGCCTCCTCGTCGACCGTGACGATGCCCGTCAGCGCGTTCACGTAGACGGGGAAGAACGCGATGATCGCCGCGATCCAGATCTTCGAGCTGTAGCCGAACCCCGCCCACGCGATGATCAGCGGCGCGATCGCGATGCGCGGCGTCACCTGCAGCGCCACCGCGTACGGGTTCAGCATCTGGCGCATCGTCGTCGAGAGCCCCGCCGGGATCGCGAGCGCCAGCCCCAGCACCGACCCGAGCACGAAGCCGGCGACGGCCTCCCAGAGCGTTGCGGCGGCGTCATCCCAGACGAAGTCGCTCTGGATCAGCTCCCAGAACGAGACCGCGATGTCCTCGGGCTGGGGAAGGATGCTCTCGGAGACCCAGCCGACCGCGAGCGCCAGCTTCCACACCAGGATGATCAGGACGAGGAAGAGGAGCGGCGGCCACAGGCGGCGCGCGAGGCGGGCCGGCGAGAGAGCGTGCCGGATCCTATTCATCGGGCAGGCCCGCCTTCGCGTCGTCGACGTTCTCGAGGCCGGTCCCCTGCAGGCCGCGGTACGCCCGGAGCACGAGCTCCTGGAACTCGCGGTCGGCGATCACCTCCTGCACCCGCGGACGCTCGAACGGGACGTCGATCACGTCGGCGATCCGCCCCGGGCGCGGGGTCATCACGACCACCCGGTCCGCCAGCAGGATCGCCTCGGTGATGTTGTGGGTCACGAGCATCGCCGTGGCCGACATGCGCTCGTGCACCCGCAGCAGCTCCAGGTTGAGGCGCTCGCGGGTGAGCTGATCCACGGCGGCGAACGGCTCGTCGAGCAGCAGCACGTCGACGCCGACCATGAGCAGGCGCGCGAGCGCGACGCGCTGCTGCATGCCTCCGGACAGGTGACGCGGGTAGGTGTGCTCGAAGCCGCGCAGCCCGACCAGATCGAGCAGCTCGTAGCCGTGCATCTCGGCGTCGCGGTTGAGCTTGCCGCTCAGCTTCGGCGGCAGCAACGCGTTCTCCAGCGCGGTGCGCCAGGGCAGCAGCGTCGGGCGCTGGAACATGAGCGCCACGTCCTGGCGCGGCTCGGCCACCTCGAGGCCGTTGACGACGATCCTGCCGTCCGTGAGCGGGATGAGCCCGGCGATCAGGCGCAGGAGCGTGGACTTGCCGCAGCCGCTCGGTCCCACAATCGAGACGAACTCACCCGGCCGGGCCTCGAAGCTGACGTGATCGACCGCCAGCACGCCACCCTCGAACCGCTTGACGGCGTCCTCGACTGCGATGTTCCCTCGCTCCTCTGCCGCGACGTCCGCGGCAAGCTCCGCCTCGGCCGGCACCTCGCCCCTCCTCTTCTGAACCGCGAGCAGGCCGCTCTCCCCGATCGCAAACGATTGTTGCAATCGTTTGCGATGCTATCTGCGGACTCAGACGTCGGCAAGCGAGGTTCGGTTAAGGGTCCTTTAGGCGCTTGCCGGAGCCGTGGTCGACGAGCGCACCACGAGGCTCGGCTCGAGCCGGATGTCGCGCGGCGGCGCGCCGCCGTTCAGCAGGTTCTCGAGCATCAGCTCGGCGGCCGCCATGCCGATCTCGTAGTGCGGGATGCGGATGGTCGTGAGCGGCGGCTGGAAGCGGCCCGCGAACGGCATGTCGTTGAAGCCCACCACCGAGATCTCCTCCGGGCAGGCGATTCCGCGCTCTGCGAAGACGTCGTAGCAGCCGAGCGCGATCAGGTCGTTCGCGGCGGCGATCGCGGTGGGACCGGCGCCGCGGCCCAGCAGCTCGGCGCACGCCTTCGCCCCCTCGGCCTCGGTGAAGGCACCTGTCACGACGACGAGCTCGGGGTCGGGCTCGAGGCCTAGCTCGCGCATCGCCTCGTGAAAGCCCTCGTGCCGGTCGAGCCCCGTCGACAGCTCGAGCGGGCCGGCGATGTGCGCGATGCGCTCGTGCCCCAGCTCGGCGAGGTGCCCGACGGCGAGCCGGATCCCCTGGCGGTCGTCAGCCGTGGCCGAGGGGACGCCGCTGTCGGGGGCGCGGCGGTTGACGAGGACGACGGGGATGCCCGACTCGAGCAGCTCGTCGAGCAGCTCGTGGTCGCGGCGCGCGGTCGCGGCGACGATGCCGTCCACCTGGCGCGCCCGCATCGCGTGCCAGTCGATCCGCTCGCGCTCCGGGTCGTTGTCGGTGTTGGCCATGAGCGGCGTGTAGCCGCTCTCCTCGAGCCGGTCCTCGATTCCGCGCAGGATGGGCGGGAAGAGCGGGTTGGTGAGGTCCGGAATGAGGACGCCGATCGTGTACGAGCGGTTCGTCTTGAGGCCGCGCGCGATCGGGTTGGGCCGGTAGCCGAGCTGCTCCGCCGCCTCCAGCACCCTGCGCGCGGTGTCCTCGTTGACGAGGGCGCGCGTCTCCTCGTTCAGGGCCCGCGAGGCCGTGCCGGGATGCACACCCGAGACCCTTGCGACGTCCCTCAGGGTCACACGTGCCGTCGCGCCCTCAGATTCCAGCGCCATGATTGAACGATTATGCACGCGTTTGCAGTCGCTTCCGAGTGACGACGGAGACCGTTCAGCGCGGCTCCGCGTGGGCGCCGCTCCGGCGGCCGCTGTTCCGCGCGATCTGGGGCTCCCTGCTCGGGTCGCAGCTCGTCGTCTGGATGCACAACGTCGGCGCTGTCACCGTGGTGGCGTCGCTGACGGACTCACCGGCCCTGATTGCGGCGGTGCAGACGGCCACCAGCGCCCCGGCGGTCGTGCTCAGCCTGGTGGCGGGCGCGACCGCGGACATCGTCGACCGGCGCCGGCTCGTCCTCGTCGCACAGGGGTGGATGGTGGCCGCCACGGGGGCACTCGCGGTGCTCACGCTCACCGACACGGTGACGGCGGGACTCGCGCTCGCGCTGACGCTCGCGCTCGGGGCGGGTATGGCGCCGACGATCCTGGCCTACCAGGCGATGACGCCGGACGCGATCGGCGAAGACGAGCTACCCGAGGCGGTGGCGCTCAACAGCGTCGCGATCAACCTCGCGCGCGCCGTCGGCCCGGCGCTCGCCGGCCTCCTGATCGTGGCGCTGAGCGCGGGCGCGCTGTTCGCGATCGAGTCCGCGGCGGTGCTGCTGATCATGGTGGTGGTCTTCCGCCTCAAGGTGGCCTCCGAGCGCCCGGAGTCGCCGGAGCCGTTCCTCGAGGCGTTGCGCGCCGGCGCCCGCTACGTGCGCTTCTTCGGCCCGGCGCGCACGATGCTGATCCGCGCCGGGCTGTTCGCCGGCTGCGCGAGCGCGCTGTGGGCGCTCCTGCCGGTGGTGGCGCTGGGGCCGCTCGACCTCGACTCGCGCGGGCTCGGGCTGCTGATGGGCTGCGTCGGCACCGGCGCGCTCTGCGGCGCCGTCGTCATGCCGCGCCTGCGGGCGCGGCTCGGGTTCGACCTGCTGATTGCGCTCGCCTCGCTGGCGCTGGCCGGCGGCCTCGCCGTGCTCGCCTGGGTGGACGAGCCCGTGGTGGTCGGCGCCGCGCTGCTGTTCACCGGCGCCTCGTGGCTGACCGTGCTGTCGTCGCTGAACACGGCCGCGCAATGGGCGGCCGCGGGCTGGGTGCGAGCGCGGACGCTGGCGAGCTTCCAGTTCGTGATGCAGGGCTCGCTCGCGGTCGGCAGCCTCGTGTGGGGCCTCACCGCCGGGGCCACGACCGTCCGCACTGCGCTGATGATCGCCGCGGGCGGACTGCTGGCGGGGGTGGTCGCCGGCCGGCACTGGCCGCTCGGGCCGGGGACGGACGTGGACGTGTCGCCGGCGGCGCACTGGGCATCGCCGGAGCTGGCGCTCGAGCCGCGCCCGACGGACGGCCCGGTGCTCGTCACGCTCGAGTACCGGGTGCCGACGGAGCGCGCGGACGAGTTCGTCGCGGCGATGACGGAGCTGGGCGGCATCCGGCGGCGCGACGGCGCCTACGCCTGGGACCTCTACGAGGACCTCGAGGACCGCGGCCGCTTCCTCGAGACCTTCACGGTCGGCTCCTGGCAGGAGCACCTGCGTCAGCACGAGCGCGGCACGGTGGCCGACCTCGAGGTCGAGCGGCGCGTCAAGGAGCTGCACGAGGGGCCGGGGCCGCCGGTGGCGCGCCACCTGCTCTCGGCGCGCGCGGCGCAACGGGCTCGCCAGCAGGAGCGCGAGTAGCTAGGCCGCCTCGACCACGACGTTGGGACCGTGCTTGTCCTCGAAGCGATCGAGCACGCCCGAGTCGAGCAGCCGGCGGCGCGCCTCCTGAGCATTGTCGACCGACTCGAACTCGAGCACGATGAAGACGTGGTCAGGGTCCTCCACGCCGCGGAACACGCGCTGCGCCCTCGCCTTCTCCCTGGCACGCGGCCGGTCCTGGTCGAACATCGGCCTCCAGGCGTCGTAGTCGCCGACCTGGATCCGGGTGATGATGAAGGCCTCGGGCATCTTCGCTCCGTTGTCGATTTCGGCGGGCCTCGATTGTCGTCTTTGTAGAGGGGCCGTGAAGCGGCCCGAAACCAGAACCTACGGAGATGACATGAGTGAGCAGCGCAAGGTCGTCGCGTCCACCTTCATCACGCTCGACGGCTACATGGTCGGGCCTGATGAGGACGTCAGCTGGGTGATCGACGGCTTCGACCCGGAGATGCAGGCCGACATAGCGGTGGACATGAGCGCCGAGACGGACACATTCGTGCTCGGGCGCGTCACATACGAGATCTTCGCCGCGTACTGGCCGAACGCGGTTCCCTACGAGGAGGGCGACGAAATCAACCCGGCTGAGGGCAAGGAGGACCCGCGCATCATCGCGGCGCTGAACGACTTCCCCAAGCTGGTGTTCTCGAAGACACTGAAGAGCTCTGATTGGCAGGGCACGCGAGTCGTCGGTGACGGACTGGAGGACGAGATCAAGAAGCTGAAGGCACAACCGGGCAAGGCGATCGGCATCCAGGGGAGCGCGAGCATCGTCCAGGCGCTCGCGCGGGCCGACCTGATCGACGAGTACCACCTCTACGTACACCCCGTCCTGCTGCGAGCCGGAAAGCAGCTCTTCGCGAACGGAGCGGGTCGCCAGGACTTCGAGCTGTCGCGCTTCAAGCCGTACGCGAACGGCGTCATATCCGCGCACTACACGCGCAGGGCGGTGGCCTGATGGCCCAGTACGCGGTGATGATCTACGAGCGCGTTCCTCCCGAGGAGCTGCCACCTGAGGTGCTGGCCGCCCACGAACAGCTGCCCGAGCGGATCGCGGAGCAGGGCGGGCGCGAGCTGGCTGGGATGGCGCTCCATCCGAACGAGACGGCGACCTCGATCCGCGGCGGCGTCGTGACCGACGGCCCGTTCATCGAGACCAAGGAGGTCCTCGCCGGCGTGTTCGTGATCGAGGCGCGCGACCTCGACCATGCGCTGGCGATCGCCAAGCTCACGCCGATCGCCGAGGGCGGCGTCGAGGTCAGGCCACTGCTCGGCTTCGAGGTCTCGGAGGGGAGCTGAGACCGGTCGAGGTCGACGCGGCCAGGCGTGCGGTTTCGGACGCGCACCGTCGCGAGTGGGCCTTCGTGCTCGCCGCGACGGTGCGCGTGACGCGCGACCTGGACGCTGCCGAGGAGGCCGTCCAGGATGCATACGTGCAGGCGCTCCGGACGTGGGCGAGCGACGGGGTGCCCGAGCGCCCTGGGGCATGGCTCACGACGGTCGCGCGCCGCAGCGCGCTGAACGTCGTGCGCCGCGGACGGACGCTCGACGCCAAGCTGCCGCTGCTGCTCGAGCGAGAGGACACCGAGATGCCGGACCTGGATGCCGCCGCGATCCCGGACGACCGCCTGCGGCTGATCTTCACCTGCTGCCATCCGGCGCTCGCGCCCGAGGCCCAGATCGCGCTCACGCTGCGGCTCGTGTGCGGCCTGGCGACCCCCGACGTCGCCCGGGCACTGCTCGTCGCCGAGGCGACCATGGCCGCCCGGCTGACGCGCGCCAAGAAGAAGATCGCGACCGCCCGGATCCCATACGTCGTACCCGAGGCGGCGGAGCTGCCGGAGCGACTCGACGCCGTGCTCACAGTCATCCACCTGCTTTACGCCTCCGGACACACCGCGTACTCGGGCGCGGAGCTGATGCGCGAGGAGCTCAGCGAGCGCGCGCTCGACCTCGCGCGCATGCTGCGCGGGCTGATGCCCGACGAGCGCGAGACCGCCGGGCTACTGGCGCTGCTGCTGGTCCACCACGCGCGCCGGGCGACCCGCACCGACTCGCAGGGCGCGCTGCTCCGGCTCGAGGATCAGGACCGCTCCGGCTGGGACCGCGAGCAGATCGCCGAGGCCGACCGGTTGCTCGTCGCGGCGCTGCGCGCCGGGCCGGCGGGGCGCTTCACGCTCCAGGCGGCGATCGCCGCGCTGCACGCGCAGGCGCCGAGCTACGCGGAGACCGACTGGCAGCAGATCCTCACGCTCTACGACGAGCTGCTGCGAGTCTGGCCGTCGCCCGTGGTCCAGCTGAACCGAGCGGTGGCGCTGTCGATGGTCGACGGACCGGAGCCGGCGCTGGCCGAGGTCGAGGCGTTCGAGGGCGACCGGCGCCTGGCGGGCTACCCCTACCTCCCCGCCACGAAGGCCGACCTACTCCGTCGCCTCGGGCGCAACGAGGAGGCCGCCGCCGCCTACGCGGCCGCCCGCGAGCTCAGCGACAACGCCGCCGAGCGGGACTTCCTCGCGGAGCGAGTGCGCGCGACCTCCACGCGCTAGCGTGGCTTGGCATGCGAGCGCCGATCCAGCTGGACCTGCATTTGCCGAACTTCAACTATCCGGGGGTCGGGCCCGAGGCGATCTTCGAGAAGCTCGTCGAGATCGCCACAACCGCGGAGCGGGCGGGTTTCAGCGCCGTCACGGTGATGGACCACTACCACCAGATCCCGCCCGTCGGACCGCCGCAGAACTGGATGTTCGAGGGCAACACGATCCTCGCCGGCATCGCCGCCCGAACCGAGTCCGTCGCGCTCGGTCTGCTGGTGGGCGGCGTGACCTATCGCAACCCGGCGCAGCACGCGAAGGTCACGACGGGGATCGATGTCATCTCCGGCGGTCGGGCCTTCCACGGCATCGGCGCGGCCTGGTTCGAGGGCGAGCACGTCGCCTACGGCTACGACTTCCCGCCGCTCGGGGAGCGCTTCGAGCGGCTCGAGGACCACCTGCGCATCGCCCGCGCGATGTTCACCGAGGAACAGGCGACGGTGGAGGGCGCGCACCACTCCGTCTCGGGCGCCTACAACAACCCCAAGCCACTGCGCGGCGACATCCCGATCGTGATCGGTGGCAGCGGCGAGCGGAAGACGCTGCGAATGGTCGCCCAGTACGCCGACGGCTGCAACTTCTTCGGCGACCCCGAGCGGGCCCGCCACCTGCTCGACGTGCTCGACGGCCACTGCGAGCGCCTCGGGCGCGACCCGGGCGAGATCACGAAGACCGTGATGATGTCCTCGCTCGCCATCGGCCAGACGCAGGACGAGGTGCAGGGAAAGATCGCCCGGATGCGCGAGATTGGCATCGCCGAGAGCCGGATCGCCGCGGCGCCGACCGGCATGCCGGAGCAGATCTTGGAGCTCGCGCACGCGTATCGCGAGGCCGGCATCGAGGGCGTCACGCTCTCGCTGCCGGACGTTCATGACCCCGAGGCGATCACGCTCGCCGGCGAGACGCTCGCGCCAGTGTTCAACACGGCGCGGCAGCCCGCCGTGTAGCACGAGCGGCAGGACTGGTTAGATTCCGGGCGACACGGGCGCCACTGCAAACGTTTGCTGTCGCGCACCAGCGAGCTGGGAGGAGCCGGCATGAAGTTCGTCCGACCGATCGTCGAGACCCCTCGTAGGCGACGCGCGACCGCTGCCCTGGCGGTGCTGCTGGCCGGTGGGCTCGTGGCGGCCGGGTCGAGCGTCGGCGGAGGATTCCCCTTCGGCGGCGGGGGCGCGAGCGAGCCCGATCTGATCCTCGTGAACGGGGCGATCCTGACCATGGACGATCAGCGGCCGCGCGCCGCCGCGATCGCTTTAACGGATGACGAGATCACCGCCGTCGGGTCGAGCCGTTCCGTGGCCAAGGCTCGCGGGGCGCGGCACGCAGACCATCAACCTGCGCGGCCGCACGGTGATCCCGGGCCTGGTCGACGGGCACACGCACGCCATCCGCGGCGGCCAGACGTTCGACGACGAGACCTACTGGCTCGACGCCGGCTCGCTCGAGGAGGCGCTCGCCAGGGTCACCGAGGCGGCGGAAGGGCGGGAGCCGAACGAGTGGGTGGCCGTGGTCGGCTCGTGGCATCCGAACCAGTTCACGGAGAGGCGGCCGCCGACGGTCGCCGACCTGACCGAGGCCTCGCCCACGAACCCCGTCTACGTCCAGTACCTCTACGACTACGCCCTCGTCAACGAGGCGGGCATCGAGGCACTCGGCCTCAACGCCTCACAGGCGCCGCCGGTGCCCGGGATAGTCGTCGAGCGCGATGCGAACGGCCAGGCCACCGGCCGGCTCCTCGGCGGCATCGGCCCGTTCAACACGCTCGTCGCCTCGATCCTTCCGGCGAGCTTCGAGGAGCGCAAGGACAGCCTCGAGAACTACTTCAGCGCTCTCAACGCGTCCGGTGTGACCGGCTTCATCGACGACAGCGCAGGCCCCGCGACGAGCTACGAGACGCTGTTCGCCCTGAACGACGAGGGCCGGCTCTCGCTGCGCGCCGGGTTCCGGGTGCCGGCCCAGGCGCCCGGCAACGAGTCCGCCTTCTTCGAGTCGCTGATGGCCTTCCGGGCCCCGCGCGAGCGCGGTGGCCCCACCCCCTTCGTCGGAATGGGCGAGGCGCGTCGTCTTCGGGGTCAACGACGGCGTGCGGATGGGCCCGGGCTTCCAGGCGACGCCCGAGGCCCTGGCCGAGCTGAAGGAGGTCGCGACCCTCGCGGCGTCGCGCCGCATCCCGCTCGAGATCCACGCCTACACCGACGACGCCGCGTCGCAGATACTCGACGTCTTCGAGGAGGTCGACGCGGTCAATCCGATCGGCGACCTGCGCTGGGCGATGGCGCACCTCAACACCGGCTCGCCGAAGACGATCGCGCGGATGAGGGCGCTCGGCATGGCGTTCTCGGTTCAGATGGGGCCGTACTTCGAGGGCCCGGCGATCCTCGAGGCAAACCGGCCCGAGGTCGCGCTGAGGTCGGCCGCCCGGGCCGCGCTCGACCAGGGGCTCATCGTCGCCGGCGGGACCGACGCCACGCGTATCGGTGACTACCGCGTCTGGCCGGCGGTCGAGTTCCAGGTCACCGGGGCGTCGCTCGGCAATGCGGTCGTGAGGCCGCCCGACCAGCGCATGACCCGGATGGAGGCGCTGCGCTCGTACACGCTCGACCCCGCCTGGCTCGCCTTCGACGATGACGACCGCGGCTCGTTGGAGGTGGGGAAGCTCGCCGACCTGGCTGTCCTCGACGCCCCCTACCTGCGAGTGCCCGCGACGCGGATCGGCGACATCCGCGCGCTGCTCACGCTCCGCGGCGGCGAGGCTGTCTACGACCCGAGGAGCTGGGTGAGCGACTGACCCGGCTCAGGAGACCGCCGTGGGCTGAGCTATGCGTGGCTCGGCTCCGCGTTCCCGTTCCTCCTCGACGATCACCTTGCCGCGTGTCTCGGGCAAGAGCCAGCAGCAGGCGATGGCAAGCGAACAGGCCACGAGGCCGACGATGACGATCGACTCGCCCAGCCATGCATTGCCGTGTCGCTGATCGCCGCTGCGATAGCCGCGCCGGGGGCCGCTGTCGCGGAGGTCCCGCTCGCCGCGCGCTACAGCACGAACGAGCCGGGCGCGATCTGGGTCACGGGAAGCACCCTCATGACCTGTCCTGCGGCGGCCGCGACCTGCGCGGCCTCTCAGGCCGGCACCGAGACCGGAGCGGCCCTCAGCAACAACGGCTATCAGATCGTCCAGGTCAACGCGGACGCTGATCCGGCGACGTTCAATGCCTCGGGTTCGACCTTCGCCCCGCCGGCCGCGTACAAGGTGCTGTTCGCCGGCCTGTACTTCGGCGGGAGGGTCACCGCCGGCCCGGGCGGGGCGGGCCGCCGCGCCGCCGCCGCGCGGCGCGTGCGCGTCTGCGATCTGCCGGGAACCGGCCTGCGCCTCCGCTCCACCTCGCGCGGCGGCTTGCTGCGCGACGGTCGTGCCTGCTGGCGCCTCGGGAAGATCATGCCCGGTCGCACCAGGAGGCTGACCGTGGTCGCACGGGTGACGGGCCGGTCCGGTGTCGTGAGCAACGCCGCTCGCGCCCGCAGCGCGAATCTCCGCGGCCGAGGGCCGGCCGTGAGCGTGGCACGTGTGCAGGTGGCGCCACTGGCGCCGGAGGCGTGCGCCGCCGCGACGCGTCCACAGGCGCACGCCGCCTGCTGATCCGCACCCGAGCCGGCGAGCTAGGCGCCCGCGCGCTCGCGCACGGCGGCCGCTATCGAGTCAGCCGTCGGCATGAACTCGTCCTCGAGCGGAGGGCTGTAGGGAATCGGCGTCTCGCCCGTGGCGACCACCCAGGCGTCGTCGAGATCGTGGAGCGCCTCGGCCGCCACAGCGCCGACGAGGTTCGCCGCCCAGCCGCCCAGCCGCGGGCCCTCCTCGACGGCCATCAGACGGTTCGTCTTCTCCACCGAGTGCAGCACCGTCTCGAGGTCGAGCGGGCGCAGCGTGCGCAGGTCGATCACCTCCGCCTCGATGCCGTCCTCCGCCAGCTGCTCGGCCGCGGCGAGCGAGTCCGGGACCCCCTTCGCGATCGAGACCAGCGTCAGGTCGGAGCCCTCGCGCGCGACGTTCGCCTCGCCGAGCGGCACGACGTCCCCGTTCTGCGGCGGCGCCCCCTTGACCGAGTAGAGGCGCTTGTGCTCGAGGAAGATGACCGGGTTGTCGTCGCGGATCGCCGCCTTGAGGAGGCCCTTCGCGTCCGCGGGATTCGAGGGGGCGGCGATCTTCAGCCCCGGAATCCCCTGGAACCAGGTGGCATGGAACTGCGAGTGCATCGCGCCGAAGCGCCCACCGCCGCCGACCGCCGAGCGCACGACGAGCGGCACCGGCCCCTGCTCGTTCGAGATGTACCAGAACTTCGCCGCCTGATTCACGAGGCTGTCCATCGGCAGCCCCATGAAGTCGCCGAACATGACCTCGAACACCGGGCGCAGGCCGGTCACGGCGGCGCCGAAGGCAGCGCCCGCAAGCGCGAGCTCTGAGATCGGGGTGTCGAAGACGCGCTCGTCGCCGAAGCGCTCGTGCAGCTCGGGAGTCGCCTTGAAGACCCCGCCGGCGGCCGCCACGTCCTCGCCGAAGAAGACGACGGCCGGGTCGCGCTCGATCTCCTCGGCCAGCGCATCCCGGATCGCGGTCCGGAACTCGAGCCGATCGTCGCTCACGGAGCGAACTCCGTCGCGCTCTCGCTGTCCGGATCCGGATAGGGGGCGGCGAGGGCGGCCTCGCTCGCCCGCCTCATGCTCTCCTTCGCCCGCTCGGCCGCCTCGTCGAGCTGCTCGTCGGTGACGCCCGCCTCGACGAGCCGGGCGCGCGTCACGATCAACGGGTCGCGCTCGAGCCAGCTCTCGAGCTCCCCCTTCGGGCGGTAGGTGGCGGGATCCGACTTCGAGTGCCCGTAGTGGCGGTAGGTCTGGCACTCGAGCAGGCTCGGCCCGTCGCCGGAGCGCGCGACCGCCACCGCCTCGACGGCCGCCTGCTCGACGATGAGCATGTCGTTGCCGTCGACGACGCGCGACGGGATGCCGTAGGCCGCGCCGCGGGCGGAGATCGCCGCGCCGGCCGTGACCTGATGCATGGGCGTGAACTCGCCGTAGAAGTTGTTCTCGCAGACGAACAGCACCGGCAGCCGCAGCACCTGAGCGAAGTTCAGGCACTCGTGGAAGTAGCCCTGGTTCGTGGCGCCGTCGCCGAAGAACGCCACCGCCACGCCGCCCTCGCGCTTCGCCGTCAGGCCTGCGCCGGTGGCCGCGGCGATGCTGCCGCCGACGATCCCGAAGCAGCCGACGAGCCCGTGCTCGAGGTCGATCACGTTCATCGACCCGGCGCGCCCGCCGCACACGCCGGTCGCTCTGCCGAGCATCTCCGCCGCGAGCGGCTCGGGCTCCGTGCCCTTGGCGAGCGCGTGGCCGTGGCCGCGGTAGGTCCCGGCCACGTAGTCGCCCGGCTGGAGCGCCATGCAGACCCCCACCGGGACCGCCTCCTGCCCGGCCGAGAGGTGCGTCGTGCCGTGGACCTCGCCCTTGAGGAAGAGGCGGTGGATCTCCTCCTCGAACTCGCGGATCAGCACCATCCGCTCGAACCCGGCCACAAAGCGCTCGGGCTCGTCGAGCGGCGGGCGCGTGCCGGCCTCCGCGGTCGCCGCGGGTGCCGCCGACTCACCCTCCTCGGTGGGCCCGTCGACCGGCAGCTCGACGTCACTCATGGCCGAGCGCTCGGGCTCCCCCAGCGGCGTCTCGTCAGCTGCTGTCCGCTCCTGGCTCAACCGGCGGCCCACAATAGCGCAATCGTTTGCAGCGGCTGAGGGGTCAGGTCTTGCAATCGAGCACGTGCGTGAATGCAAGACCTGACCCTGCTGGCTAGCGCCCGCGACCGCGGCGTTCCTGGCGCCACAGGCCGAGCCACTCGTGCGCGGACCAGAGTGCCGCCAGCGCCACGACCACAACGGTCAGCGGCACGGCCTCGCCCGTCTCGATGACGTCCAGCGCCGCGAGCGCGATGAACAGCAGCACGAGCGCGGCGCACGTCGCCCAGAGGATCTGGGTGCCCTTCAACGCGAGCGATCGTAGCTCAGCCCGTGCACGCGCGTGACAGCGGGACGATCACGAACTCCTCCTGATCGCCGTGCAGCGGCCGGGGGTTCTCCTTGCACCAGGCGGCCGCGCCCGTCGCACGCATCGCCCGCGCCTTGAAGCGGTAGCCGCTGACGAGTTTGCGGTCGAGGTACTCGCCCCTGGCCTCACCGCGCTCGGCGATGCAGGTGAACACGATCGCCACGCGGTCGGGCTGCGGGCGGACCGGCCTGCAGGTGGTGCGGCCGGCAGGTCCCTCGAGGTCGCCGTCCTCGACCCGCTGGATGAAGTCGGCTTGGACCGCAGCGGCGATGCCCGCCGGCGTCACCGGCCGCGGCACGACGGCACGCCGCGGACGCTGGCTCTCGATGAGGTCAAGGCGGATCTGCTCGAGGTTGGCCGCCGCGGCGCGGCGCTCGTTCTCGCGGTTCTCCGCGGCGTTCTCGAGCGCCGGCGGCAGCAGAACTGCCACGGCGACCCCCAGTACCACCGCGAGCGCCCCGACCGCCACGCGCCCCCACGCCGGCAGCAGTTGCCACAGGCGTGCCGGCAGGCGCAGCATGCTCGGCACCGCCGCCCGGCGTTCCTCGGGCTCGGCCGCCGCCGTGTGGTCGGCGTGCCTCGCGAAGATCTCGCGCACCTCGCGGCGCGTCGCGTCTCCTCCGCTCGTCCACGGGTCCCGATCCGGGGGCATCTGTCCCCCTCAGGGTAGGCGTAGACCCATAAGCTGTCGCGCTCCGTCCGCGCCAACCGGCTCGCGGTCGAGGAGCGGCGCGAGCGTCATCGCCTTCTCAACGAGCGCGGCGTTCGAGGGCGCCCGCTCTTCGGCCGTGACGCGCAGGTTGTCCTCGAGCCCGACGCGCATGTGCCCGCCCATCATGAGCGCGGTCGCGGCGAGGTGGAACTGGCCGGGATAGCCGACTCCCGCGGCGGACCAGGTGAAGCTGCCGGCGCCGAACAGGTCCGTCGCCGTGCTGCGCATGTGGACGAGCTGATCGATCGAAGCGGCGTTCGCGCCGAGCACCCCGAGCACGAACTGGACGTGGAAGGGGAAGTCGACGAGCTCCTGCTCCGCGAGGTGGTGGAGGTTGTAGAGGTGGCCGACGTCGTAGACCTCGTACTCGGGCTTCGTGCCGGCTTCTCGGAACAGCTCCGAGAGTCGCTCGATGTCACGGAAGGTATTGCGGAAGACGTAGTCGCGCGTCGACTCGAGGTACTCGATCTCCCACTCCGCCATCTCGGGCCGCTGCCTAACCTTGAAGATCCCGAAGTTGAACGAGCCGCAGTTGAAGGTGGCCATCTCGGGCCGGCACTCGGTCACGACGCGCGCCCGTTCCTCGATCGTCATCCCGACGCCACCGCCGCTCGTGGGCTGCACGATCGCCCCGCAGCGCTCGCCGATGCCGGCCAGCACCTCCTTGAAGAGCCCGAGGTCGGCCACCGGCTTGCCCGTCTCCGGCTCGCGCACGTGGATGTGCACGATCGCCGCGCCCGCCTCGTTCGCGCCGACGGCGGACGAGACGATCTCCTCGGGCGTCACCGGGATCGCCTCGCTCTGACCCGGCACGCTCATGCCGCCCGTGATCGCGCACGAGAGGAAGACGGGCTCGAGGCTCACGGCGCCACCGCCTCCTGCTCCGGCAGCGGCCGTAGCCGCTCCGGCGAGAGCGGCAGCACCGAGGCCACGAACCCGCACGCGACGGCCACGAGCACCCACAGACTCGCCGAGAACGACCCCGTGAGGTCACGCACCGCGCCCAGCGCCAGGGGACCGATCGCGGTGATCGTGTAGCCCGCGCCCAGCATCAACCCGACGACCGCGCCGGTCTCGGCCGGCTCGCGCGCGACGTCGAGCGGCAGCGTCAGCGACAGGGGGAACGTGGCCCCGATGCCGAACCCGGCCAGTGTCGCCCAGACCCACCCGCCGTCCGGCACAGCGGCGATCCCCACCGTCGCCACCAGCAGCATCCCGGCCGTGAGCGTGAGCCACTGCCGCCGCGAGCCGCCGCGATCGGCCAGGTAGGGCACGAGCAGCCCGGCCGGGAGCGCGGCCACGCTCATCACGCCCAGTAGGGCACCGGCGGTGGCGTCGCTCCAGCCGCGCTCCTGAAACGAGTCAGGCATCCACGCGACGAGCCCGTAGTAGACGATCGATTGGAGGGCGAACACAATCGCAAGGCCCCAGACGACCCGGCGGTCCCAGGGAAGCGGCGGCGCTTCGGTCTGGACTCGCTCGCCGCGCACGGGCGGCGTGAAGAACAGCCACCCCGCGAGGCAGAGAATCGTGCAAGCCGAGAACACCCCGAGGGCCGCCCGCCAACCGCCCCAGGCCGCGGCGATCGGAACCGCGAGGGCCGACGAGAGTGCCGAGCCCATGTTGATGCCGGTCGTGTAGACCCCGCTCGCGAAGGCCGGCCGGTGAGCAAAGCGCTCCTTCACCGCAACCGGCATCAGGGCGCCGGCGAGGCCCATCCCCACGCCGATCGGAAAGGTGAGTGCGAGCACCAGCGGCGCCCCCGGCGCGGCCGCCCGCAGCAAGCCGAAGACCGCGATGCCTGCCAGGCAGGCGCCGATCGCCGCGCGCGTGCCGAGCCGCGCCGCGACGTACGCGCCGGGGATCGCGAAAAGGCCCATGCAGAGGACGGGGATGGTCGTGAGGAGCCCAGCAACCGTATGTGAGACGTCGAGGTCCTCGTCGATCTCGGGGATCAGCGGGCCGACGCCCACGAGCTGCGGGCGCAGCGCCAGCGCGCCCAGGAAGAGCGCGGCGAGGAGCGCCCAGCCCTTCACGGGCGAACGATCACCTTGAGCGCGCCGTCCTCGCGTTCGGTGAAGACGCGGTACGCCTCCGCGTAGTCCTCGAGCGAGAAGCGGTGCGTGACGAGCTCGCGCAGCGCGATCTTCCCGGCCGCCACGAGCGCGATCGCCTCGGGCATCTCCCCGGCGGCCGCGCGCACGCCTACCACCTCGACCTCGTCGAGCACGAGGCGCCGCAGCGGAACAGTGCCTGCCCCCGGCGGAATGCCGATCGCCGCCACCCGGCCGCCCTTGCGCACCGCCTCGACGCCCTGGCCGACGGCAACGGGGTCGCCCGAGCACTCGAGCACGACGTCGGCGCCGCGCTCGCGAGTACGCCGGCGGATCGCCGCAACCGTGTCCTCCTCGGTGAAGTCGATCGTCTCGTGGCCGAGCGAGGCCGCCTTCTCGAGCCGCGCGCCGCGCCCGACCACCAGCACGCGGCCGGCGCCCAGGGCGCGCGCGCACTCGGCCACCAGCAGGCCCATCGCCCCCGCCCCGATCACCGCGACCGTGTCGCCGGGCGAGTGCGCGCCGCGCTTGACCGTGTGCAGCGCGATCGAGGTGGGATCGAGCATCGCGGCCTCCTCGTCGCTCAGCTCGTCCGGCACGGCGAACACCGACTTGACCGAGTGCACCACGTAGTCGGCATAGGCGCCCTGGGTGTAGTGGCCGTACTGGCGGTGGAGGCGCTCGTCGCCGAAGTTCTCGCAGAGGTTGTAGCGGCCCTCGATGCAGAGGCGGCAGAAGCCACAGCCGGCGTGCGACGTGCCGGCCACGCGCTGCCCTTCCTTCCAGCCGAGGTCGGCCGCCCCCTCCCCCAGCTCGACCACCTCGCCCGTCCATTCGTGGCCGGGGATGAACGGGAACGCCTTCGGCCAGAAGCCCGGGAAGTCCCCCTGGATGATGTGCGGGTCGGTGCCGCAGATCGCGATCGCCTTGACCCGGCAGAGCAGCTCGTAACGGCCCGGGCGCGGGCGCTCGACGTCCTCGACCGAGAAGCGATTCGGCTCGTGGACGATGAGCGCGCGCATCAGACGACCGCCACCGGGTCGATCATCGAGCCGGTCGCCCCGCGGATCGAGAGCGGCAGCGCGACGAACAGGAACTCGCGCGCGCCGCTCCGCGCGAGCCCCTCCAGATCCAGGCTCTCCATGATGTAGATGCCGCGCTCGATCAGGAGCAGCGTGTGCACCGGCTGCGGGTTGGACGGCGCGCCCGGGTCGGGCGCGGGCTGCACCTCGAAGGTCTCGGTGTCGGAGCCGACGGCGACCACGCCGCGGTCGGCGAGCAGGCGTGCGGCGGACTCGTCCGGCCCGGGCCCGCGGTGCTCCGCCATCAGCGCCTCGTCGGGCCAGTGGCGCATGTAGCCGGTGCGGACGAGCGCGACGTCGCCGGGCCCCGCCTCCACGCTGGTCGCCGCCTCGATCTCCTCGAGCTCGCCGGAGCCGACCGCCTCGGCGCGCCCCAGGTGGTCAACGCCGCGGTGGCCCGGGACGTCGTAGAGGACGCCGCGCCGCCACAGCGGCGGGATCTCGGTGGCGTCGCCGCGGAGCGGCCCGAAGTCGCCGAGATGCTCCCTGGCGGAGCCGCCGTTCCAGCGGTCCTCCGGGCCGATCGTCATGTGCGCGTGGGCGTCGATGTGCGCACCGCTGTGGGTGGTGCCCATCACGAGCTCGCTCATGTAGCCGAGGCCCGCCTCGTTGCCGGGACCCCAGGGCGTGTCGCCCGCGGCCCGGATCCCCTGCGGGGTCCGGTAGGACAGCACCTCGAAGCTCGGATGTCCGGGGAACACGGGCATGCGCGGGAAGCGCGCCCGCGCCAGCCGGAGCATGCGGCCCTCGCGCACGAGCGCGGTCGCCGCGAGCACCTCGGCCGGGGTCGAGACGGCGGCGAGCCGCTGCAGCGCGGCGGCGAGCAGCGGCTCGGCCTCCTCGCGCGCCCGCGCGAGCTCCGGGTTGATGCGCTCGAGCGAGTGACGCGCCTTGCCCTCCGAGCTCTCACGGGTGCAGCGGCCCGACTGGATCCACTCGGCGAGGATCCAGACCATCGTCTCGAGGAAGGAGAGCGAGTCGGACGCCTGCACGATGTCGGCCTCGGGCCAGCCGCCCTCCTCGTGCACGCTGACGAGCCGCTCGACCTCCTCGGTCAGCGCCGGCTCGGCTCCCTGCTCGCGCAGCCACTCGCCGACGATGCGGGCGCAGCGCTCCTGGTGCCAGCGGTTGTACTCGGGGTCCGCCCACGACACCGCGGAGTCCCAGGGCGACTCTGGATCGGGGTAGGCCCGCTCCGCGTCGTGGGTCACGGCGGCGATCCGCACGGCGTCGCTCGCGGCCGGGTCGAGCACGATCGCCCAGTCGAGCGCGCGCTGCATGTGATCGAAGTGCGGGTGGTGCTCGGCCATCCAGCGCCCGGCTCGCTCGACGAGGTCGTGGTCGCTCACGCCGTCACCGGCCGGCACTGGAGCACGTAGAGCTCGCCGCCCTCGAGCGCCCACTCGATGTCCTGCGGGCCGCCGAGCTTCTCCTCGAGCTCGGCGCCGATCCGGGCCAGCTCGCGCAGCTCGTCCGCGCCGAGACTCGCGGCGCCGCCCTCGTCGGGGGAGAGCTCGCGCTCGACCGTGCCGCCCTCGGATCCGCTCACGACCGCGAGCGGCTGCACGGCGAGCCGCTCGCGCTTGACCGTTCCGTCGCGGGCGAGCACGAAGTGGTCCGGCGTCACCTGGCCCGATACGACCGCCTCGCCCAGCCCGAACACCGACTCGACCACCATGCGGTCGCGGCGGCGTTGGACCGGGTCCATCGTGAAGAGGACGCCGGCCACGTCGGCATCCACCATGCGCTGCACCACGACGGCCATCCCGAGGTCGTCGAGCGAGCCGCGCTGCTCGCGGTAGAAGAGCGCGCGTTCCGAGAAGAAGGACGCCCAGCAGTCGCGCACGCGGTCGAGCACCTCGGAGGCGCGGCGCACGTGCAGGTAGGTCTCCTGCTGGCCCGCGAAGCTCGCCTCCTGGGAGTCCTCGGCACACGCGCTCGAGCGCACCGCCACGGCGTGATCGCCGTCGCCGAGCTCCGCGTACGCCTCTGCGACCGCGCTTCGCAGCTCATCGGCGATCTCGGCGGCGGACACCAGCTCGGGCGCCCTCGCGCGCTCCTCGCGCGCGGCCCGCAGCAGCTCGTCGCCGCCGTCCGGCAGGCTCTCGGCGAGCGCGCCGGCGTGGACGACGAACCCGGGCGGCACCGGCAGCCCGAGGCTCGTCATGCGCGCGAGCGAGGCTCCCTTTCCGCCCGCCGTCGCCACCTCGGCGCACGCCTCGTCCGCGAAGCGCAGGACCGTCACCCCTCCTCGTCCTCCACGATCGCGATCGCCCGTACCGGCGCCGCCGTGCAGCCCACCCACTTGACCGGCAGCACGACCAGCTGGAACCCGTACGGGCGGCCGATCTGGTCGAGGTTCATCAGGTTCTCGAGGTGCCAGTACTCCTCCTCCCACATCACCCGGTGTGCCTCCCAGAACTGCTCGCGCTCGAACATCGCCCAGACCGGCGGGTCGAAGGTGATCGCGTCGATGCCCATCATCCGGACGCCGCGCTCGATCAGCCACTTCGTGGCCTCGGCGGTCATGCCGCTGTGGTCGGTCCGGTAGCGCTCCTCCTCGTTGTAGGCCCCCGCCCCCGTGTGTATGAGGACGATGTCGCGCTCCTTGAGCTCGTAGCCGATCCGGTCGAGCTCCGCCTCTACCTCGGCGGCCGTGATGCCGTGGCCCTTCTCGGCGGCGGTGAAGTCGAGCACCACGCCGTCCGACACGCACCACTCGAGCGGGATCGTCTCGGGGCCGCCCGCGTCCGGGACGATGTGCTTGCGGGCGTCGCAGTGTGTGCCGACGTGGTCGTCCGCCACGACGAGGTAGTGGGCCGTGAGAGAGCCCACCCCATGCTCGGCCGCCCCTATCCGCTCGGCGAACTCCTCGTGCGACTCGAGCATTGCGAGCGCCGGCGGCGGCACGCGCGGGAAGGTCAGCATGTCGGGGTGGACCGGCATCGACAGGTCGACGATCCGCCTCACTCGTGGACCTCCTCGATCATCAGCGCAGCCGCGCCCATCAGGTGCTCGTGCATCGCCGCCGCGGCCGCCTCGGGGTCTCCGCTCCGTAGCGCCTCGAGCACCGGCTCGTGGCGGTCCGACAGGTGCACGAGGTCGATGCCCGGGCGCGACACGGTCAGGTAGGTGCGGGAGTAGGGCTCCAGCATGCGCCACTGGCGCTCGAGCGTCTCGTTGCGCGCGGCACGCACGACCGTCGCGTGGAAGGATGCGTTGGCCTGCGACTGGTCGTGAGCGTCGGCGCGGCGAGCCGCAGCGCGCATTCGCCCGAGCTGCCGTTCGAGCTCGGCCAGCTCGGCACGCGTGATGCGCTCGGCCGCGAGCCGCGCCGCGAGCGCCTCGAGCGCGGCGCGCACCGGAAACGCCTCGAGCAGCTCCTCCGCGGAGAACGCGCGCACCGAACAGCCGCGGCCGGGCTCGTGGACGACGCAGCCGAGCTGCTCGAGATCGCGCAGCGCCTCGCGCACCGGACCCTGGCTCACCCCGAGCTCCTGGGCGATGCGGGTCTCGACGATGCGCTCGCCCGGCCGGTAGGTGCCCTCGACGATGCGCTGGAGCAGCACGTCCTGGATCTGCTCACGCAGGTTGCTGCGCGTGAACGGGATCGCGGCCGCGCTGTCCGTCACCGGCTCCTCCGGCGTAACAGGACGAGCAGCAGGAGCAGCGCGAGCAGGCCGACGGCGGGCCCGGCCGCCCGGCGGCCGAGCGCCTCGCGGCCGACCGCTCCGAGGTCGAGCACGTCGTCCTCCGCCGCCGGCTCCTGCGGCTCTCCGCTGGCGGGCTCGCGCACCTGCGTCTCCGGCTCGGGCGGCTTCGGCACGTCGTCCGGCAGGGCCTGCGCCCGCGCGACGGGCTCCCCCTCGCCGGCGGCGTCCCCGTCGGCGCCGGGCCCTTCGGACGCCGGTGCTGCCGCGGCGGCGGCGTCGCCGGGCGCCTCGCGGCCGAGCTTCGACGCAAGGCAGTCGGCGAACTGGGTCATCAGCATGGCGCTCACGTCCTGCATGACCCCGCGGCCGAACGACGCCGCGGGCCCGGTCACGCGCAGGTCGGTCTCGACCGTGACGCGCGTGCCCTCGCCGGCCGGCTCGAGTGTGGAGGTGATCGTCGCGTGGGCGCTGCCCTTGCCGCGGCTGTCGCGGGCCTTCGCGCTCATCACGGCCCGGCGCTCCTCCTCGTTCGCCTCGTCGATCTTCAAGGTTCCCTTGAAGATCGAGACGATCGGGCCGATCTTGACCTTCATCGAGCCCTTGTACTCGTCTCCCTCGGAGCCCTCGATGGACGCGCCCGGGAGACAGGGCGCGACCCGCTCGACGTCGAGCATCAGGTCCCAGGCTTCGTCGATGCCGGCAGGAACGGTGATTTCGTTGCTGAGGTTCATGCGGGCACCATCGCAAATGCGCGTGCCGGGGCGGCTTCGATGCCGCCGAACTTGAAGAAGGGAGCGAAGAACTCGCAGCGCGGAGGGAGCGCCCCGAGGCCGACCAGCCCCTCGACCAGCGGCACCCCGGCCCGCAGAATCGTCCGGTGCACGACGAAGTCCGACGCCTCCCAGCCCGGCTCGCGCGCCGCCGGCTCCTCGAAGAAATCGCAGCCGACGCAGCGCGGCTCGCGCGCCACGAGCCACTCGGCCGCGTCGGCGGTGAGGCCCGGGGAGCTCCGGAAGTAGTCGGGCGTGCCCATCGCCGCATCGGCCCAGCCGCTCCGCAGGAGGATGATGTCGCCGCTGCGGATCTGCTCGCCCGCATCCGCGAGCCGCGCGCTGGCCCCCTCGAGCGCGTCAGTCCCGATCGACCGGCGCTCCTCGGGCGGTGTCAGGTCGAGCACGACGGCGCTGCCGATCACGCGCTCGAGCGGCAGCGCGTCGATCGCGCGTCCCCCCTCGACCACGTGCAGCTCGGACTCGACGTGGCAGCCCGTGTGCACGCTGAGCGCCGCGTGCGAGGACTGCCAGTAGCCGGGCTTCGTGCGGACATCGAAGCGCACGCCCGTATCGGTGGACGGCGGCCCGCGGAAGCCCTCCGGGACGGTCGGGCTGAGGTCGACGATCCGGCTCAACCCTGGAACCCCCCGCGCTCGTCGACCATCGTGTTGTAGAAGGCCCGCTCGCGCGACTCCAGGTTCGGGATCGCCTCGCCGATCACGAGCCGCTGAAAGTGGCCGGTCTCCTGGTGGGCCTCGTAGCCGTCCTCGTCGACGTACTGCTCGTACAGGTAGAAGAGCCGGGGGTCGTCGGGGGAGCGGTGGCCCTGGTAGAAGAGGTTGCCCGGCTCCGCACGCGAGTGCGGCGTCAGCTCCTCGATGATGCGGGCGATTCGGTCCTCCTGCCCCTCGTTCGCCCTCCACAGCGCGGATACCACAAAGGCCATCAGGCCGCTCCTTTCTCGCCGATGCGGTTGCTCAGCGTTCCGATTCCCTCGATCTCCAGCTCGACCAGATCGCCGGGCGCCAGCGCCCGGTCGAGCTCCAGGCCAGAGCCACCGGCCGCCGTGCCCGAGCCGAACAGCTCGCCCGGGTAGAGCGTCTGGCTGCGCGAGGCGTAGGCGATCATGTCGCCGAAGCCGTGATGCATCGAGGCGCTCGAATCCTCGCCCCAGGTCTCGCCGTTCACGCGCACGCTCATCGCGAGCGCGCCCGCGTCGAGCTCGTCCGCGGTGACGAGGCAGGGGCCGAGGACGTTCGACCCGTCCCAGTCCTTGGCCTTCGCCGGGCCCATGCCGATCGGCAGCTCGCGCGCCTGGACGTCGCGGGCCGACACGTCGTTCCAGATCGTGTAGCCGAAGATGACCCCGGGCGCGTCCGCAGCTTCGACGTCGCGGCAGCGGCTGCCGATCACGCACGCCAGCTCCAGCTCGTGGTCGAGGCGCTCCGTCCATGAGGGCCACGGGATCTCGTCCTCCGGCCCGATCACGGTGTCGGGCATGCCCTTGTAGTAGGCGGGGACCTCGTACCACTCGTCCGGGATGGGCCGGCCGAGGCGGCCGAGCGCTCCCTTCAGGTGCCCCTCGAAGGCGAGGAAGTCACGCAGCGAGCGCGGGCGTAGCGGCGCCAGCAGCCGTGCCTCTCCGTCCAGCTCGCGCAGGTCCGCGGCCGGGGCGCCCGCCTCGATGAAGGCGACCATGTCGCCCTCGAAGCCCACGTCGAGCACGCGCTCGCCGTCGAGCACGCCCACGCGCGGGCCGCGGCCGGCGTCGTAGGTCACGAGCCTCACGCCGCCGCCCTCCGCACGGCCGCCCGAATCTTCACGTAGCAACCGCAGCGGCACAGGTTGCCGCCGAGGCCCGCGGCGATCTCCTCGTCGCTCGGGTCGGGGTTCTCCTCGAGGAGCCGCTTGGCGGTGAGCACCATGCCGGGCGTGCACCAGCCGCACTGGAACGCGTGCTCCGCCTCGAAGGCCATCGGCACCGGGTGCTCCGCCGGCAGGCCCTCGACCGTGGTGAGCTCGCGGCCCGCGGCCTGGCCCGCCAGCAGCAGGCAGCCCGACACGGGCTCGCCGTCGAGGAGGATCGTGCAGGCACCGCACACCCCGATGCCGCAGGTCGCGCGCACACTCGAAAGGCCCTCGCGGCGCAGGACGCCGAGGATCATCTCGTCCGGCTCGCACTCGAGCGCCGCCGGCCGCTCGTTGATGGTCAGCTCGAGCATCATGCGGCCGCCTCCGCGACACGCTCGGCGGTCATCGGGAGCTCGGTCAGGTGCACGCCGAGCGAGCCGAGCGCGTTGCCGATTGCGGCGGGCACCGGCGGCAGCGCCGTCTCGCCAAGGCCGTGCGGCTCGGCGCCTTCGCTCTCGATCAGCTCGTGGGTCATCGAGCGCGGCAGGTCGCCGAGGGCCGGCAGGCAGTAGTCGGACAGGTTCGCGTTCGTGATCTGCCCCTCGGCGTGCTCGACCGACTCGAGCAGCGCGGTGCCGAGCCCCATGATCATCGAGCCCTCGTTCTGGAGCTCGGCGCCCGGACGGTCAACCACCCGGCCCGCGTAGACAGCCGCGTGCAGCCGCTCCACGGTCAGCTCACCCGTCTCCTCGTCGAGGCTCACCTCGGCGGCTGCGGCGCCCTGATGCCAGTGCGTCGAGGCGATCCCCTGACCCGTGTCCGGGTCGAGCCCACCCTCGTTCGCGATCTCGCCGTAGCCGCGCTCGCCGCCGTTCGAGTGGAGGTCGCTCACGGCCTCGCGAAGCGCCCTGCCCATCATGTAGGTCGAGCGGCTCGAGGTCGTGCGGGTGTCGAACGGCGTGCTGTCCGTGTCCGGGTCCGGAACCTCGATCTGGCCCGGTTCGCAGCCGAGCAGCGCCGCCCCCTGGAGGCGCAGCGAGTCGCGCACGCCCTGACCCATCTCGCAGGACGCGCTACGGACCGTGTAGCCGACCGGCGTGCGCTCGACCGAGATCGCGGCGCGGCTCGGCGTCTGCATGCCCTTGAGCAGCACGCACAGCCCCTTGCCGCGCGGGTCGTCCTCGTAGCCGACAGCGTCGGCCGCCGCGCGCAGGCACTCCTCGAAGTGGACGTCGTGCATGGTCTCGCCGGTGGCGAAGCGGTCGCCGTCGCGCAGCAGGTTGCGCAGGCGCAGCTCGAGCGGGCTGATGCCGAGGCGCTCGGCGAGCATGTCCATCGCTCGCTCACTCGCCCATACCGACTGCGTCGCTCCGTAGCCGCGGAAGGCGCCGTTGGGCGGCAGGTTGGTGTAGACGGCCAGCGAGTCGACGCGCACGTGCGGGATCCGGTACGGCCCCACGCCCGCGTAGCCCATCTTGGTCGCGACACCCGGGCCGCAGTCCGCGTATGCCCCGGTGTCAGCCCAGCAGTCGAGACGCTTCGCAACGAGCGTGCCGTCCCGCGCGGCGCCGACCCTCACGCGCACCACCGCCGGGTGGCGCCCGAGCGTCACGAATTCCTCAGAGCGCTCCAGCACCGCCTTGACCGGGCGCCCCGCCTTGCGGGCGAGGCAGGCGACGACGGCCTCGATCCGGGTGAACGTCTTCGCGCCGAACGAGCCGCCCATCGGCGGCGCGATCACCCGGATGCGCTCGGGATCGAGGCCGAATACACCCGCGAGGTCGTCGCGCAGGTTGAACGGAGTCTGCGTGCCGGTCACGAGCTCGAGCCGGCCGTCCCCGGTCCAGCTTGCGAGCGTCGCATGCGGCTCCATCGGCGCGTGCTGGGCGCCCGCCGTGCGGAAAGTCTCCTCGACCACCACGTCCGCCTCGCTCAGGCCGCGCTCGGCGTCGCCCTGCACGAGCCGGAAGCGATGGCAGACGTTCGTGCCGGCGAGCGGGCGGACCCCGATCGACACCGCGTCGCCCGCGGAGCCGCCCGTGGCCGGGTGGAGCAGCGGCGCGCCCTCGGCCACGGCCGCGAGCGGGTCGAACACGGCCGGCAGCTCCTCGTATCCCACGGCGAGAGCCTGCGCGGCCGCCCGCGCCGCGGCCGGCGTGGGCGCCGCCACCGCGGCGACGATGTCGCCGACGAAGCGGGCAGGGTCGGCCAGCACCTCCTGGTCCTTCAGCTGGCAGCCGTAGCCGCCGAGCCCGGCGGTGTCCGCGGGGAGAAGTGCGACGCACTCCGGCGGGAGCGAGGAGGCATCCAGCGATGCGACGCGCGCGTGCGGGTGCGGTGAGCGGACGAAGGCGGCGTGCCACATGCCCTCGGCGGCCGCGTCGTGGGCGTAGTCGACGAGTCTCAAGCGAGCGCCTCCAGGGCGCGCCGCACCTCGACGCCGATCACCCGGCGCCGGTAGGCGGCGCTGCCGCGCGAGTCGCTCATCGGCTCGATCGCCTCGGCATAGCCGCGCCCGATCTCAGCGGGCCCGCCGCCGCGCGCACAGAGCGCCGGCAGCTCCTGCGGGCGGCCCGCTACCGCGCCCACGACCACGCGCAGCCCGGCGTCGCCGCGCACCGCCGCCACCGCAACGCAGGGCCGGTCCTCGCTCGAGCGCGAGCGGAACTTCCGGTACACGGCTCGCTCCGGAGAGGGCGGCACCCGCACCTCGACCAGCAGCTCGTCGTCGGCGATGCAGGTCTCGTAGTGGCCGCGAATCAGCTCGTCCATGCCCACCACGCGCTCCCCGCGCGGCGAGCGCAGCACGACCCGCGCCCCCAGCGCAGTCAGCGCGGCCGGCGGGTCGGAGGCGTAGTCGGCGTCGGCGAGGACGCCGCCCACCGTCGCCTGGTTGCGCACGCGTGGGCTCGCCACGAGCGAGAACGCGCGCGCGAGCACCGGCCAGCCTTTGCGGACGACGGCCGAGCGCTCGACCGCACGGTGGGTCGCCGTGGCGCCGAGCCGTAGCTCGCCGTCCACGACCTCGATCTCGTCGAGCCCGTGCACGCGACCGAGGCTGAGCAGCGTCTGGGGCGCCAGGAAGCCCTGGTTCATCAGGATGCCGACGAAGGTGCCGCCCGCGAGCACGGTGGCCTCGCCGCCGTGCTCGGCGCGCAGCTCGAGCGCCTCACCGAGGCTCTCCGGCGCGAGCCACTCGGTCACGTCATTCCAGAATCTCGACCACGCCCGTGCTGCCGTTCACGCGCACGCGGTCGCCGGTGGCGATCCGCTCGCCCGCGTTCGTGGTGCCGACCACCGCCGGGATCCCGAACTCGCGCGCCACCACGGCCGGGTGCGAGACCGCCCCGCCCGCCTCGGTCACGAGGCCGGTGATCTTCGTGAACAGCACGACCCAGGCCGGGTTCGTCATCCGGCAGACGAGGATCTCGCCGTCCTGCACCTGGTCGAACTCGTCGAGCGAGGTCACGTAGCGAGCCGTGCCTTCGACCACGCCCGGCGACGCGGCGAGCCCCTTGACCTCGCCGGTGGTCGCCGGCTCGCCCGCGTGGAACTTCTCCGGGAAGCCCCACAGCGCGTTGTAAGGGAAGTCGAGCGCCGTCTGCGTGGCGGTGCCGACCCACGACGGCGGGCGCTTCTCGAAGGCCGTCTCGCGGGCGTCGCGCCGGTCGCCGACCGTGGCGCGCGCGTCGAACGCGCCCTGGTCGGCCATCAGCAGGCGCAGCTCGTTGTAGCGGAGGAACATCACGTCCTCGGGGTCGTCAAGCGCGCCGGACTCGACGAGCTTCTCGCCGATCGCGATCAGGAGGATCCGCAGGCGGGCGTTCGTGCCCTGATCGATGTAGAAGTGATGATCCGGCGTGAGCGGATTCATGCTGAGCGAGCGCTCCAGGGCCGCCTGCAGGTCGCCTCCCTCCGCGCCCTCGAGCGCCTCGCGCTTCGCCGCCTCGAGGTCGTCGCGCACGCCGGCGATGTTCGACGGGTAGTCGTAGTCCGTGGCGAGGTAGCCGCGCACCGCCTCGATCATCGGAGCGGGGTCCTCGCGCCAGGTCTTGAAGGCGAACTCATGCGACCAGATCGCCTTGTAGCCGAACGCCTTCTGGTGCGGGACGATCCGCTCCTCCACGAAGCGGCGGCCCGCCTCCGACCCGTCGAGCGCAGCCATGATGTCCGCGGCGGTGTCGCCCTCGTAGGCCGCGGAGAGCTCGGCGTCTCCCTTGATCTCCTCCTTCATCTTCCAGAGATCCTCGATCGAGTCCCAGTTGCGGTCGGCGACCGAGCTCTGGAGCCGGCCCATCAGCGCTGCCGCGGCCTCGCCCTTCTCCTCCTCGAGCAGCGCGTTGAGCGCCTGGGTCGAGGCGAACTGGGCGAAGTTGAGCATCCAGTGGATCTTCCAGTGGCGGTCGTGGATGTCGATCGCGTCCTCGAGCAGCACCGCGAGCTCGAGGAAGCCGGCGGCATCGGTGTCGTACTCGTCGAGGTACTCGAAGTTGCGCTCGATCTCGGGGCGCAGGCGGTCCTGCCACCAGTCGAGGAAGTTCTCGGCGTAGTGAGGCAGCACCCAGCCCAGGTATGCGCCGATCTTGGCCGGATGCTCGGGGTCGCGCGGCACGCGCGGGACGTAGCGGGACTGGTACTCGGTCGCCTCCGAGTGGATGCGTGAGTCTGAAGGCACAGCCGCCGTGTAGACGTAGCCGTTTATCTCCTTCGCGATCCAGTCGCAGGCGAACGGGGTGCCGAAGCGCCGGAACATGTGGTCGCAGGTGAGCCACCAGCCGCCGATGTCGAAGAACATCGGCGAGACCGGGTTCGGGCAGTGGAGGTCGTCGTAGATCCAGAAGAGCTCCTGCTCGCCCTCCTCCCACTCGATCGGGAACTCGTCGCTCCCGAGGAAGCTGCCGAGAACCTCCTCGCCGGCGCTCGTGACGGCCATTGCTCCTCCTGACTCCGCTCTCGTCTGCGCGCGATCCTAGATAATCGATTATTTCTGGTCAAGGTGGCGGCAGCGCGGGCTCCCCCCCGAGCGTGGCTCAGCGCCGGGTCGCCGCGAGCGCGGACGGGGGCATGCAACAGGGCACCGGACCGCGCAGGAGGTAGTAGTTGCCCGAACGGACGCAATAGAACTGCGAGTTCGTCGAGCTGCAGCTCGGCGACGGCGAACCGCTTCCCCACGGCCAGCTCATGCTGAAGGTGAAAGTCACGCCCGCAGGCGGGGGCGCCTGTGTCGGGTCGTTGGGATCGACGACCAGCTGCCAGGTGGCGGTGTTGGAGCAGCCGCGCCACAGGCCACCGTCCGACTCCCAGAACGCGCGCAGGTCGGCGCCGGTCGGCACCTTCGAGTGCGACGGAACGATCTCGTTCGCCGGAATGGCCGTGGCCCACGTGTCCGTGTCCCACTTCGATGCGCCGGTCGCCTGGACGCCGTAGCCGGTTTCGTTGACGAGCCCCATGGGACAGTCGTTGCCGCCGTTGTCGCCTCCCGTGAGCTGCGGGTGGGGGACGATCGACAGCGACGCGGCCCCGAACTGCCTCGCACCCTGCGCGGAGCGCGCGCTACGCCCGGGAAGGCGGACCTTGCCCAAGCGCCTCACCGTGTAGCTCACCGTCCCGCGCCCCAGGTCGTAGCGCGGGCGGCTCAGCCTGAACGTCGCCTCCTGGCCGCCGCGGTGACCCGCAACGTGCAGCGTGCCCGTCGCAGGCCTACCGGGCAGGAACAGCCGGCGGTGCAGCCTCTGGATCGTGACCCGACCCGCGCGCCCGCCGTTGTGGATCCAGGTGACGTGACGGCCGACTTCGCGCAGCGTGAGACGGTTGCCCGCCAGCTCGCCACCCGAGGCGGAGTGCACGAACGTCATTGCGCTGTTCGCCGATGCGGGCGCAGGCAGGACCGCCAACAGGCCGGCGGCGGCAACGACGAGCACGGCAATCCTGACGGGAAACCCGGCGCTCAAGGCGACGGAGCGTACCGAATGCACAGCTCACTCGCGCACGATCAGAACCGTGCCCAGGGCGAGCAGCCCGATGCCGAGCAGCTTCTCCCAGGTGATGGCGCGCTCGTCCAGGCCGAGCACGCCCATGCGGTCGATCACCACCGACAGGGCGAGCTGCCCCGCGATCGTCGCCGCCGTGACGCCTCCCGCCCCAAGCTCGCGCACGGCGATCAGCGAGACGGTCACGATCACAACGCCGCCGACCCCGCCGAGGAGCCAGTAGTACCAGGGCGGCGCCGCGCCGTCCGTCCTGATGCCGCCGGCGAAGGCGAACGTCACGAAGACGATCACGATCAGCCCGACGCTGAAGCTCGCCACCGCCGCGCCGAAGCTGCCGAGGTGCTTCGAGAGGACATTGTTCGCCGGCGCCTGAAGGGCCACCACCCCGCCCGCCGCGACCGTCGCGAGGACGGCGACCTCCTTGCTCATTTGGCGTCGAGCCAGTTCTCGCCCGAGCCGACGTCGACCTCGAGCGGCGGGTCCATCTCGAAGGCGCCGGCCATCTCGCGCCTGACTATCTCGGAGGCCTGCTCGACCTCCGACTCGGGCCCCTCGAAGAGCAGCTCGTCGTGGATCTGGAGCACGAGCCCCGTCTCGAGGCCGGCATTGCGAAGGCTGTCGCGCGCGCGCACCATCGCCACCTTGATGATGTCGGCCGCCGTCCCCTGGATGATCATGTTCACAGCGAGCCGCTCGCCCAGCGAGCGCGTCTGGAACTGGCGCGAGCGCAGCTCCGGCACGCGCCGAATGCGCCCGAAGAGGGTCGTCACGTGGCCCTCCTCGCGCGCCCGCTCGATCGTCTCGTCGATGAACTGCTTGACCTTCGGGAAGCGCTCGAGGTAGCGGTCGATGAACTCCTGCGCCTCCTCCTGCGGGATCTGGAGGCGATCGGCGAGTCCGTACGCGGACAGGCCGTACACGATCCCGTAGTTGACCATCTTGGCCTTCGAGCGCGTGCCGGGATCGGTCTTGCCGCCGAGGATCGCCTCGGCGGTGGCCGTGTGCACATCCTCGCCGCGCCTGAAGATCTCCTTCAGGACAGGTTCATCGGCGATGTGGGCCAGCAGCCTCAGCTCGACCTGCGAGTAGTCGGCGGAGATGAGCCGGCAGCCCGCCTCGGCGACGAAGCAGGCACGGATCTCGCGGCCCTGCTCGGTGCGGATCGGGATGTTCTGAAGGTTCGGGTTGGTGCTCGACAGCCGCCCGGTGGCCGTGGCCGCCTGGTTGAAGGTGGTGTGGAGGCGGCCGTCCAGGCCGATCAGGTCGGGGAAGGCGTCGAGGTAGGTCGACTTGAGCTTCGTCACCTCGCGCCACTCCTCGATCGCGGGGATGATCTCGTGCTCGTGGCGGATCGCTTGGAGGACGCGGGCGTCCGTCGAGTAGCCCGTCTTTCCGCGCCGCTTGCGGGAGAGGCCGAGCTTCTCGAACAGGATCGGCGCCAGCTGCTGCGGCGAGCCGATCGTGAACTCCTCGCCCGCGAGCTCCCATACGCGCCGCTCGAGCTCCTCCGCCCGCTTGGCGAAGCGGCGGCTGATCTCCTGGAGGCGCTTCACGTCGAGCTTGATGCCGGCCCGCTCCAGCTCGACGAGCACGTCGACGAGCGGCAGCTCGATCTCGTTGAAGAGCTGCGTGAGGCCGTCCTCCTCGAGCCGGGCGCGCTGGCGCTCGGCGAGCACGCGGGTGAGCACCGCGCGCTCGGCGACCCCGTCGGCGCCCTCGACCTCTGCCCCCACGCCGGACTCCGTGGCGAGCTCGTCGAGCGGGTAGCCGCGCCGTGCCGGGTCGATCAGGTAGGCGGCGACCATCGTGTCGTGCTCGAGCCGCGGCGCCTGCGAGGGCTCGTCCGCCGTGGCGATCGTCTTCCAGTCGTGGGCCACGATCGGCTGCTCGCCGCGAGCGAGAGTGAACGCGGCGAGCGTCTCCGCCTCGGCCACGAGCACCTCCTCGCCGGCCCAGGCCGCCACGGTGAGCGGCCCGCGGACGGTGCTGTCGAGGTCGAATGTGCCCTGAACGGGTCCCGCCGCAGGGACGGCCGCGACCACGGGCTGCTCGCTCACGGCGGCCTCGAGCGCAGCCTCCTCCTCCGCCGCGAGCTCGACGTCTGGATCCTCCGGCTCGACATCGACGGCCGCGGCGTCGGAGGGCTCCTCCCCCGGGCGAAGCGCCGCCACGGCCACGAGCTCCCCGTCGAGCGCACCCAGCTCCGCAACCGGTACCTCGCGCGCGCTCACCCGGATCAGCTCTCCGACTCGCTCCGCGGGCGCCGCGTCGTCCTCGCCGAGCGCCTCCTCCAGCCGCTCGAGCGGCGCGCGCAGCTCGAACTCGCGAAAGGTCTCGCGCAGGCGCGAGCGATCCGGCTCGCGGGCCGCGACGTGGTCGAGGTCGATGTCCGCGAGGTCCACGTCGCGCACCGCCGTGGCGAGCTGCTTCGAGACGCGCGCATCCTCGGCGTGCTCGCTCAGGTTCTGCTTGCGCTTCGCGCCCGAGATCGACTCGATGTTGTCGAGCACGCCCTCGAGCGAACCCCACTCCTGGAGCAGCTGCGAGGCCGTCTTCTCGCCGATCCCGGGGACGCCCGGGATGTTGTCCGACGTGTCGCCCTTCAGTCCCACGAAGTCGGGGATCTGCTCCGGCGCGATGCCGTAGCGGTCGAGCACCGCCTCGCGGTCGTAGATCTTCGTGTCGGTGATGCCGCGGCCGGTCGCCATCACGCGGACGCCCGGCTCGACGAGCTGGAACAGGTCGCGGTCGCCGGTCACGACCATCACCTCGAGCCCGCGTTCGCGCGCGTGGCCGGCGAGCGTGGCGATCACGTCGTCGGCCTCGTAGCCCGACACCTTCACGTTCTCGTAGCCGAACGCATCCACGAGCGGGTGCATGTACGGCCACTGTTCGGCCAGCAGGTCCGGGCGCTCGCGCCGGCCCGCCTTGTACTCGTCGTAGACCTCCTCGCGACCCGACATGCCGGCGTCCCACACCACGAGCGTCGGGTTGGCGCCGTACTCCGAGATGATCTTCACGAGCATTGACGCGAAGCCGAAGATCGCGTTCGTGGGCTGGCCCTTGGACGTCGCGATTGACTCCGGCAGGGCGAAGAACGCCCTGTAGACGAGGCTGTTGCCGTCGATCAGGAAGAGCTGCGGCGGTGATTCATCCGGCACGTTTCCACCCTAGCGCCACGATCTTGTGGCTTTCACGATCCCGGCACGGGCGCCCGGCCGCGCGGCCCGCAAGCTCCGGAATAGTTGCCCACATGACTACCGGCTTCCTCTGGGACGAGCTCTACGCGTGGCACGACACCGGCACGGGATCGGGGTTCCTGTCGGCCGGCGGGCTGATCGAGCCGGAGGTGCACGGCGAGAGCGCGGCGACCAAGCGGCGGCTGCGCAACCTCCTCGACGTGACCGGGCTGCTCGGCGAGATGACCCAGCTGCGGGCGCGGCCCGCGACCGACGACGAGATCCTCCGCCTGCACACCCGTGAATACCTCGATCGCATCAAGGAGCTGAGCGCCGCCGGCGGCGGCGACGCCGGCGAGCTGGCGCCCTTCGGAGCCGGCGGCTACGAGATCGCAGCCCTCGCCGCGGGCGGGGCGATCGAGGCCGTCGACGCGGTCCTGCGCGGCGAGGTCGACAACGCCTACGCACTCGTGCGCCCGCCGGGCCACCACGCCGAGCGTGATCTCGGGCGCGGCTTCTGCATCTTCGGCAACACGGCCCTCGCCGCGCTGCACGCGCGCGAGGAGCGTGGCGCGGAGCGCGTCGCGATCGTCGACTGGGACGTTCACCACGGCAACGGCACCGAGCACGCCTTCTACGAGGACGGCTCGGTGCTCACGATCTCGCTGCACCAGGACAACCTCTATCCCGCCGACTCGGGCCGGGTCGAGGACACCGGCTCGGGCGCCGGCGAGGGCAGCGCCCTCAACATCCCACTCCCGCCGGGATCGGGCAATGGCGCCTACGAGGCGGCGATCGAGCGCGTCGTGATGCCGGCGCTCCGCAGGTTCGACCCGGACATCGTCCTCGTCGCCTGCGGGTTCGATGCCAGCATGCTCGACCCCTTCGCGATCATGATGGTCGACAGCTTCGGCTTCGCGCGCATGACGGAGCTCCTCGTCGAGTCAGCGGCCGAGACCTGCGACGGCAAGCTCGTCCTGATCCACGAGGGCGGCTACTCGTCCGCCTACGTCCCGTTCTGCGGCGCGGCCGCGATCGAGCGCCTTATGGGCGTGGCACCGCGGGTCGAGGACCCCTTCATCGAGGCGTTCCGGGCGATGGCCTACACGGAGCTCCAGCCGCACCAGGATGAGGCGATCCGGCGCGCCGAGGTCAACCTGTCCCTGGTGCCTGCCTAGGCGCTCAGCGCTTCCGAATAGACCGCTCGATCTGGAGCACCTGGCCCTCCGCGATCGTCGCGGCCGGCGCGCCCTCCTCGGTGCGACCGAGCCTGGAATCCCATGGTTTCGCGCTACCCGTTTCCGGCGCCTCCGTATCATCGGCCCGGTGCCGGTCCCCTCCGCCCAGTTCTCGCTGACACTGCGCGTCGCGCTGCCGCACAAGGCGTCCGGCGCGCTCAGCCGCGTGACGAGCGCGATCGCTCGCGCGGGCGGCTCGATCGTCGCCGTCGATGCGGTCGAGACGCGCGCTGAGCGCGGCATGCGCGAGATCACCGTCGAGTGCTCGAGCGTCGAGCACCGCGGCGAGGTGATCCGCGCGGTCCAGGGCGTGAGCGGCGCCGAGCTCGTCGAGATCACCGACCGCACCTTCGAGGTCCACCGGCGCGGCAAGATCCACACCGGCCTCAACATCCCGGTCAAGTCGCGCGACGACCTCTCGATGGCCTACACGCCCGGTGTCGCGCGCGTGTGCACCGCGATCGCGGAGAACCGCCAGAAGGCGTTCAAGTACACGATCAAGGCGAATACGGTCGCCGTCGTCTCCGACGGCACCGCCGTGCTCGGCCTCGGCGACATCGGCCCCGAGGCGGCCATGCCCGTGATGGAGGGCAAGGCGATGCTCTTCAAGGAGTTCGCGGACGTGGACGCCTTCCCGATCTGCCTGGACACGAAGGACGTCGACGAGATAGTCGAGACCGTGATCCACATGTCGCCCACCTTCGGCGGCATCAACCTGGAGGACATCTCCTCCCCGCGCTGCTTCGAGATCGAGCAGCGCCTGCAGCAAACACTCGACATCCCCGTCTTCCACGACGACCAGCACGGCACCGCGATCGTCACGCTCGCCGCGCTCATCAACTCCTGCCGCCTGACCGGGCGGCGGCTCGAGGACCTCGAGGTGCTGATGGTGGGCGCCGGCGCCGCAGGCGTCGCCGTCGCCAAGATCCTCATGGACGCCGGAATCAACTCGATCGTCGCCTGCGACCGCTTCGGCGCGATCCACACCGGCCGCGAGGACTACCAGGCGGGCTCGATGAACGCGCCCAAGCGCTGGCTGGCGGAGAACACGAACCCCGGCCGCCGAGACGGCCAGCCGCGCGAGGTGATCGAGGGCACCGACCTGTTCATCGGCCTCTCGGGGCCGGGAATCATCCAAGCATCGGACTTGCGCCGTATGAACCCTGACCCCTTCGTGTTCGCCATGGCCAATCCCAACCCCGAAGTGCGCCCCGAGGAGGCCGCCGCCCACGTGCGCGTGATGGCCACCGGGCGCTCGGACTACCCGAACCAGATCAACAACGTGCTCGCGTTCCCCGGCGTCTTCCGCGGCGCGCTCGACGCCCGCGCCACCGCGATCACCGAGGAGATGAAGCTGGCCGCCGCGCAGGGCATCGCACGCGTGATCGACGACGACGAGCTCGAGGAGGACTACATCGTTCCGAGCGTCTTCAATCGCGACGTCGCGCAGGCGGTCGCGAGCGCGGTGGCAGACGTCGCCGCGCGCGGGGGTGAGGTCGTCGACGTGCCCGAGGAGCCGACTGTGGAGCGCGCCGCGCTCGGCTGATGCGAGTAGCGGTAACCGGCGCGACCGGGGTGATCGGCAGCGCGCTCGTCGAAGCGCTGCGTGAGCGCGGCGACGAGCCGGTCGCGCTGTCGCGGAACGCGGAGCGGGCGAAGGAGAAGCTCGGTGTCGACGCATACGAGTGGAAGACGCCCAAAGCCGAGCCGGCGCCGCTAGACGCGCTGCGCGGCAGCGACGCCGCCGTCAACCTGCTCGGCGAGACGATCGCCCAGCGCTGGAGCGAGGACGCGAAGCGCGAGATTCGCGACTCGCGCGTCCTTACGACGCGCAACCTGGTGGCCGCGCTGAGAGAGCTGCCCGAGGCCGAGCGACCGCGCGTGCTCGTATCGCAGTCGGCGAGCGGCTGGTACGGCGCACGCGGCGAGGAGCGCATCGACGAGGCCGAGCCGGCGGGAAGCGACTTCCTTGCCCGGCTGACGGTCGACTGGGAGGCGGAGGCGGACAGGGCCGAGGAGCTCGGCGTGCGCGTCGTCCTCCCGCGGACCGGCGTCGTCCTCTCCGAGTCGGGCGGGGCGCTCGAGAAGATGCTGCCCTTCTTCAAGCTCGGTGTCGGCGGCCCCGTCGCCGGCGGGCGCCAGTACGTGCCCTGGGTCCACCTCGACGACGTCGTCGGCGCGTTCCTGTTCGCGCTCGACAACGACGCCCTGCGCGGCCCCGTCAACCTGACCGCGCCCGAGCCGGTGACGAACAAGGAGCTGTCGCGGACGCTGGGGCGGGTGCTGCACAGGCCGGCGTTCGCCCCGGTGCCGGCGCTCGCCGTCAAGACTCTCTACGGCGAGATGGCCTCCATAGTCACGGCCGGGGCGCGGGCCGTCCCGGCGCGGCTGCAGGAGCTCGGCTACGAATTCCGCCGGCCCGGGCTCGAAGAGGCGCTGCGCGATGCGACCTAGCTGGTCGCCTCGCCGCGCGCGTCGAGCTCGGCGCGCAGCTCGGACATCGTCTTGCCGCCCGTCTCACGCGAGATCGAGACGGCCTTTACGAGCGCTGCGGCAATCACCGCCGCCATGATCACGACGGCGGCGAGTCCGATCTTCCCGCCACCGCCGGCATCGATCGAGACGACGACGTACACACCGGCGATCACGATGATCCCCACGGCCACCGCGAGAACAGCCTTTCCCGTGCTGCTCAGGCCCTGGTGGATCTTCCAGCGCGAGACCTCCTGCGCGGGCCAGACCGCCCAGATGAAGGCGCCGAGGAGGCTCAGGACCGTGCCCGTGACGAGACCGATCTTCTCGCCGTAGCCCTTCGCGCTGGAGAAGATCGAGGCCACGATCGCCGAAGCCAGCCACACGAACGTCAGCCATAGGGCTTCGGGACCGATGACTGCGAGAAAGGTGTTCATCATGCTCCCAGGTAGGCGCGCTGGACTTCGGGATTCTCGCGCAGCGCCGCCGACTTGTCCGACAGCGCGACCGTGCCGGTCTCGAGCACGTAGCCGCGGGTCGACACGTCGAGGGCGAAGTTCGCGTTCTGCTCGACGAGCAGGATCGTCGTGCCCTGGCGGTTGATCTCGGCGATCGTCTCGTAGATGCGCTCGACGAGGATCGGCGCGATCCCCATCGAGGGCTCGTCGAGCAGCAGCAGCGTCGGCCGGGCCATCAGGGCGCGGCCGATCGCGAGCATCTGCTGCTCGCCGCCGGACATCGTCCCGCCCTTCTGGCGCTCGCGTTCCTTGAGCCGCGGGAACAGCTCGTACACGCGCTCGAGGTCCGAGCTGATCTCCGACTGGTCGCGGCGCAGGTAGGCGCCCAGCAGGAGGTTCTCGTTCACGGTCATGCGCGGAAACACGTGCCGCCCCTCGGGTGACTGGGCCACGCCCATCGACACGATCTCCTGGGGCGGCGTCTCGGTGATCTCACGGCCGTCGAAGCGAATCGAGCCCTGGCGCGGTGGGCTCAGGCCCGAGATCGAGCGGAGCGTCGTCGACTTGCCGGCCCCGTTCGAGCCGATCAAGGTGACGCACTCGCCCTCCTCGACCTCCACGGACACGCCCTTGAGCGCCTGGATGTTCCCGTAGTAGGTGTGGATGTCGTTGACCTCGAGCAGGGCCATCTAGTGGCTCTCCTCCTCGGACTCGCCCTGCTTGCCCAGGTACGCCTCGATCACGCGCGGGTTCTGCCTGATCTCATCCGGCGGCCCCTCCGCGATCTTGGAGCCGTGGTCGAGCACCGTGATCCGCTCCGACACGCCCATGATGACCTGCATGTCGTGCTCGATCAGCAGGATCGTGATCTTGCGCTCGTCGCGCAGGCGGCGCATGAAGTCGGTCAGCTGCTTCGACTCCTGCGGGTTCATGCCGGCGGTCGGCTCGTCGAGCAGCAGCAGCTGCGGGTCGGAGGCGAGCGCGCGCGCGATCTCGAGCCGGCGCTGGTCGCCGTACGACAGGTTGATCGACATCTGGTCGTGCAGGTCACCGCTCAGCCCGACGTAGTTGAGCTCCTCGCGTGCCTTCTCCTCGACCGCGCGCTCCTCCCTGCGCACGCGCGGCGTCCGCAGAATCGAGCCGAACAGGCCGGCCCGCATGCGCGCGTGCTGCCCTACCATCACGTTCTCGAGGGCGCTCATCGTCGCGAACAAGCGGATGTTCTGAAACGTCCGCGCGACGCCGAGCGCCATGATCTTGTCCGGCCGGCCCCCGGTGATGTTCTTGCCGTCGAACTCGACCCGGCCCAAGGTCGGCTTGTAGAGCCCGGTGAGCATGTTGAAGAACGTCGTCTTGCCGGCGCCGTTGGGCCCGATGATCGAGACGATGGCCCCGCGCGGGATCCCGAAGGAGACATCCTCGACCGCGATCAGGCCGCCGAAGACCTTCGTCACGTTCGCGGCGGACAGGATCGCGTCGCCCGGCAGCGGCCCGTCGGGCTGCCTCGTCGTCGTCTCCTCGGGCGTGCTCATGCGCGTGCCTCGAACGTATCTTGACCCGCGGCCTCGCCAAGCCCGGCCGTCTGGCCGGTGCCAACGTGCTCGGCCAACTCGAGCTTGCGTCGTCGCTCGGGTATCAGGCCCTCGGGTCTGAGCACCATCATGATCACGAGCAGGAAGCCGTAGATCCCCGACGACAGCTCGGACAGATCGAGGTCGAGATCGAACCACTCACGCGGCTTCGCGTTCAGATCCGGGATGAACTTGAAGTTCAGGTAGACGAGCACGGCCGCTCCGACCAGCACCCCCTCGATCGACCCCAGGCCGCCGAGGATCACCATGGCCAGGATGAAGATCGAGAAGAAGAACTGGAACTGGTCCGCGTTGACAACGCTCAGGCGCGACGCCAGGAAGACGCCGGCCATGCCGCCGAAGGCGGCGCCCGTGCCGTAGGCCAGCAGCTTGGTCTTCACGAGCGGCACGCCCATCGACGCCGCCGCGACCTCGTCCTCGCGCAGCGCGATCCAGGCACGGCCGAGGCGGGAGTCGCGCAGCCGGTAGTTCACGAACAGCACGAGCAGCACCATCGCGAGCGCCACGAGGTACCACGGCCTCAGGTCGAGAGCCTTGAAGGGGTCCCCGACGAATAACCAGATCTTGTCGATCGGACCTATTCCCTCACGTCCCCCGGAGAAGACCGCCCCCGTACCGAACACGTCGGTGAGCCCGCCGCCGACGATCGGGACGTCCTTGTAATGGATCT
The DNA here is from genome assembly GCA_963827065.1 of uncultured Thermoleophilaceae bacterium. Lineage (GTDB taxonomy): Bacteria > Actinomycetota > Thermoleophilia > Solirubrobacterales > Thermoleophilaceae > JACVRW01. The sequence goes on from CAWGZM010000012.1 coordinate 211,266, forward strand.
GGTCGCCGTTGATGACGATGCGCCCGATGATCTCGCCGAACGCGAGGGTCACGATCGCGATGTAGTCGCCGCGCAGACGCAGCGTCGGCAGGCCGATCAGCATGCCCGCGATCGTCGTGATGACGATTGCGATCACCACCACCATCAGGAAGTTGAAGTGGATCCCGAACAGGTTCTGGGTTACGTCCGCGACGAGGACATGGACGCCCTCCCCGCCCTCGCCGGCGTTCGCGTAGAAGTCCGACATGAACCAGCCGGCCGTGAGCGCGCCAAGCGCGAAGAAGGCCACGAAGCCCAGGTCGAGCAGCCCGGCGTAGCCGACGATGATGTTCAGCCCGAGGGCCATCACCGAGTACGCGAGGATCAGGGTGGCGATGTTCATGAAGTCGCCGCCCTCGTCGTGCATGAAGGGCAGCAGGATCGCCCAGCCGATCGCGAGCACGATCACCGCCACCGTCACGCGGTGGTCGTCGGGAAACAGCAGCCGGGCGGCGAGGAACGCGCCCAAGATCAGCGCCATCAGGAAGTTCATCCCGAGCAGGCTGGTCGCGAAGATGACTATGGCCGGGACCGCGATCGCGACAATGATCAGCGTGCGGCGGTCCGTCTTGGGCTGCAGCCCGGTTCGGCCGGAGGTCGGCTCCGGAGTGCTCATCCGGCCTCCCTCGTCTCCTCACCCAACAGGCCCTGGGGCCGGAAGACCATGATCAGGACCAGGTAGGCGAACACCACCGCCGGCGTCCACTCGCCTCCGATCCGGTTATCGGAGATCTGCTGGATGATTCCGATGATGAAGCCGCCGAGCACGGCGCCCTGGAGGTTGCCGATGCCGCCCATGACGGCCGCCGTGAAGGCGATCAGGCCGGCCTGGAAGCCCTGGAAGTACCAGATCGTCGTCTGGTACAGCGCGTAGATCAGGCCGGCCGCGCCGGCCATCAGGCCTCCCAGCAGGAACGTGAGCGAGATCGTAGTGTCCACGTTGATGCCCATCAGCCGCGCCGCCTCGGGGTCCTGCGCGGTCGCGCGCATGGCGCGCCCCATGCGGCTCTGCGAGATGAAGGTGGTGAGCAGCAGCACCAGCGGGATCGTCGTCGCCACCGAGAGCACATCGCCCTGGCTCACCTCGACGCCGCCGATCGTGAAGAGGTTCTTCTGCGGGTCGACGAGCTCGGGGACGCCCTCCTGCGAGCCGCCGATCCAGAGGATGCCGACGTTCTGGAGGATGAACGACATGCCAACGGCCGTGATGAGCGGCGCCAGCTTCGGCGCCGTTCGTAATGGCCGGTAGGCCACCCGTTCGATCATCACGTTGAGGCTCCCGCTGACGACCATCGCGACGATCAGGGATGCCAGCAGGCCGAGGACCAGCCCGAGGATCGCCGTCTGCTCGGTGAGCCCGATCACGCCCCAGAACCAGGCGGCGGTCACGAGCGAGCCGATCATGAAGACCTCGCCGTGGGCGAAGTTGATCAGCTCGATGATGCCGTAGACGAGCGTGTAGCCCATCGCGATCAGCGCCCAGATCGCGCCGTTCGAGAGCCCGTCGACGATGTTGTTGCCCAGGCGCGAGAGGTTGCCGTCGTCGGAGAGATCCTGGATTCCGTAGACGACCGGCATGACGAGCAGGAGCGCGATCAGCCCGTACTCGCTCAGGTACTTGCGAATCCTGTCGCCGGTGCTCGACCGAACCGGCAGACGGGACGCCTCAGAACTTGCCTCCAAGATCCTCCCTCGTCGCGGGTGGCCGGGGTGGCTCCCCCTCGCTCTGAGCGGATCCAATCAGAAACGGGGGGCGAACGGCAAGCGCCGTTCGCCCCCCGCACCGAATCATGCGTGTCGGATCAGGTGCCTTCTGCCTTCACCGTCTCACCGAAGATGAGCTCGCCGTCCTTGACGGTGTAGACGCCGTAGTCGGTGAGCGTCGTGTCGCCGTTCTCGTCGATGTCGTACGTGCCGAGCACGGACTCACGGCCCTTGGTCTGGAACAGTGCGTCGAGCAGCGCCTGCTTGTCCGAGCAATCCGCCCCGAGCTGCTCACAGGTGTCGAGGACCAGCTTCATGGCCTCGTACCCGTAGATCGCGTACGGATCCGGGTTCGCCTCGCCGTACTTGGCCTCGAAGTCGTCGAAGAACTTCTGGCCCTCCGGCGGATACTCGTCCGGGGACAGCGTGGCGACGGTGAGCTTCACCTTGTTCGCCACGTCGCCGGGGATGCCGCCCTCCTTGGGATCGGCGAAGCCGGACTCGGCCACGCCGTCAGGCCCGTAGAGCTTGGCGTCCGGAACCGCGGCCGACACGTCCTTGTACAGCTGGACCGCGCCGTTGGCGGTGATGCCGGAGAACACGAAGCAGTCAGCCCCAGAGCTCTTGATCGTGGAGGCCTGCGAACGGAAGTTCGGAGCCTTCGGGTCGATGCCCTCGTTGGCCGCGACCTCGAGGCCCTGCTCCTTCGCCGAGCTCTCGATGTTCCTGGCCAGACCTCCGCCGTACACCTCCTTGTCGTTGAGGATGTAGACCGAGGTGCAGCCGTCCTTCTTCATGACCGTCGCGAGAGCGGCGCCCTGAATCGTGTCCTTCGGGACGATGCGCATGTAATGGCGCTCGCCCGTCGGGTAGTACTTGTCGGGCTCGCCCTTGTCGGCGCCCGGCTCGTCCGAGGTCAGGCCCACGGCGGTGTTCGCCGGGCTGATCTGGGCGATCGGGACCTCGTTGAGGATCGGGATCGAGACGGCGCTCGCACCCGAGTTGAACTCGCCGATGTAGGCCACGGCCGAGTCGTCCTGGGCGACCTTCTGCGCGTTCGCCTGCGTGGCCTCGGGGGTCCACGTGCCGGCCTGCGCGGTCGAGTCGTCGAGCGACGTGTACTTCACCGTCGTCTCGCCGGCCTTGCCCCCGTTTTCCTCGAGAGCAAGCTTGATGCCTTCCACCATCGCGGTGGTCTGCGGGCGCGACGCGCCCTGCAGGGGCAGCGACGAATAGACGTTGACGCTCTCGCCGCCACCGCCACTGTCGCCACCGCCGCCGTCGTCATCGTCGTCGTCGCCACAGGCAGTCATGCCCAGGGCGAACGCGCCGACGAGGCAGGCGAAAATTGCCAGCCAACGTACCTTCAAAACGTCCCTCCTAAGGAGATAGCTCCAACCTGCGGGGGCATCCTAGGCACCGTCAGGGCCATCGCCAATCCGCGAGGGGTGGCTTAACGAGGAGACAATCTGCCGCCAACGCGATGTTGACGGGGTCTCAGTCCTCGATTCGCACGAAGCGAAAGCGCCCGTTTCCCAGGGCGTAGAGCGCAAAGCGCTCGCCGTCGACGTCACCCGTGCCGCGCAACCGGTAGGGGCCCAGCGCGGAGCGCCGGTCGCGCATTGCAAGCGCGGCTGCGGCGACCTTGGCCCGGTCGCGCCCGCCCTGCTCAACGGCATCGAGGATCACGCGCATCGCCTCGTAGCCGTAGACAGCCTCGGGTCGCGCCGCCTCCGGACCCGCGAGCTCCCCGGCGCGCCTGATCAGCGCGCGGCCGGCCGCCGGCAGCTCGCTCGCGGGCAGGATAGGCGTGAGCGCTTCGACGCTGAGCGGGGCGGCCGGAATCGGCCTGCGCGGGTCGCGCTCGAGCATGCCGCTCGTGGCGTAGACCGGGATGCCGGGCATGCGAGCGTCCAGCGCCGCGAGCATGCGGCCCGTGCCGGGTCCGGCGACCCCCGCGATCACCACCGCGCCGGGCTCGCTGGAGGCGATGCGGTCCACGATGTCCGGTATCTCGTCGACCTTGCCCCGGTACTCCTCGTCCGCGACGGGGTCGGGGCCGTCGCGGCGCGCGCGCGCGACGATCTGGGCCGCGAGCTCGCGCCCGTAGACCTCCTGGTCGAAGATCAGGGCGAGCCGCTCCGTGCCGCGCTCGCGCATCAGCTCGAGCATCACCTCGGCGAGCAGCAGGTCACTCGGCGTCAGGCGCACGAAGTTGCGCTCGCCCTCGGGGCGTAAACGCACCGGGTCCGAGCGCGGGCGGCCGGGCGGGACCCTGGTCAGGCTCGTCAGCCCGTCGGTCGGCGAGACCTGGAGCAGGCTGCCCGCGTTCGTCACGGGTAGCGACACCGCCGTGCCGCCGAAGCCGAGCTCGCCGAGGTATGCGATCGCGCGTGGGTCCTCGACCGCGCGATCGGCGTTGGCGTTCACGACCTCCGGCTTCCATACCTCGCCGCCCGGCTCGGTGGACGACAGCGTGCGCATTCGGATCCCGAGCTCGCCGGCACGGCCGCCGGCGTCGGCGAGCGCCAGCCGCGCGCCCGCCTCCACGGCGCGTCCTGCAGGGGCGGCCACGCCGGTCCGCGGCACGCTCACGTAGACGGTCGCCGAGTCGCCCTTCACGCGCCGCGGCTCGTTGCTTGCGTCGCCGAGGCAGCCCGCGAAGAGCAGCAGGCAGAGCAGCGGTGTCAGCTTCCAAGGCAAGACGAGGATTCTGACTAGCCGTGATTGACTTTCTCATCGAATGCGGATCGGGGTGCTCACGGGGGGCGGCGACTGCCCCGGTCTCAACGCGGTCATCAGGGCGATCGTCCGGCGCGGGATCGACGGGCACGGCCACGTGCTCGTCGGCTTCCGGGACGGCTGGCGCGGCCCGCTAGAGAACGCCTACGAGGAGCTGACGATCGAGTCGACGCGCGGGATCCTGCCGCGCGGCGGAACGATCCTGCGCTCGTCGCGGACCAACCCGTTCAAGCGTGACGACGGCCCCGAGCGCGTGCGCGAGCACATGGAGACGCTCAACCTGAACGGCCTGATCGCGATCGGCGGCGAGGACACGCTCGGCGCGGCCGCGCGCCTCCACGGCGAGCACGGCCTTCCGGTGATCGGAGTGCCGAAGACGATCGACAATGACCTCGGCGGGACCGACATGACGTTCGGCTTCGACACCGCGGTGCAGATCGCGACCGACGCCATCGACCGGCTCCACACCACGGCCGAGTCCCACAACCGGGTGATGATCGTCGAGGTGATGGGCCGCCACGCCGGCTGGATCGCCCTCCACTCGGGGCTCGCCGGCGGCGCCGACGTGATCCTGATCCCGGAGCGGCCGTTCGACATCGAGGAGGTCTGCCGCCTGATCCGGCGCCGCCATTCGCGCGGTCGCTACTTCTCGATCGTCGTCGTGGCCGAGGGCGCGCTCCCCAAGGAGGGCTCGATGGAGACGCTCGCGTCCGACGAGGACGAGTTCGGCCACGCCCGGCTCGGCGGGATCGGACAGCTCCTCGAGCGTGAGATCGAGTCGCGGACCGGCTATGAGTCGCGCGCCACGGTGCTCGGCCACATCCAGCGCGGCGGCACCCCGACGGCATTCGACCGCGTGCTGGCGACCCGCCTCGGCTTGGCGGCGATCGACGCAGCCAACGACGGCGACTGGGGGGTCATGCCCGCACTGCGCGGCACGCGCATCCAGCTGGTGCCGCTCTCGGAGGCGGTGGCGGACCTGCGCACCGTCCCGCCCGAGGACTACGCGGCGGCCGAGGTCTTCTTCGGTTAGGTCCTAGCGCGCGGCGCCGCGCTCTTCGGGTGGCGCGGTCTCGCGCCTCATCAGCTGGTCCACGAACGGCTTGAACATCACGACCGTGGCTGCGGCGATAGTCATGAAGACGGTGAGCAGGAACGCGTCGAACGCCTTGATGCCGAACGACCAGGCGCAGATCCACCAGATCAGCCCGATCGTGAAGGTCACGAGGATCGCCATCAGCTGCCGGTCCGCTCGGCGATCATCTTGCGGGCCTTGGTGATGGCGTTGAATGCACTCTTCATGGCGCGCTCGGCGCCCGAGTCCATCGGCGGCATTAGGCCGAACTGGCGCGCGAAGGCCATACCGTCGTAGTAAGCCGTGTTGCCGACGATCAGGCCGTCCTCGATCTCCATGAGGTCGAGCCCGCGGACGTCGATCGCCTTGCCGGTGGCGTCGACGCCCTGGAACTGGTCGCCGGTGAAGGTGCCCGTCATGCGCCATTCGACGGCCGCCGAGCTCTCGCCGGCCACCACGCGCAGCACCCGCGTCTCGGCGTCGGGCATGGCGGCGAACACGCCGCGGAAGAACTCCTTGACCTCCTCGCGGCCGCGCAGGACGCCGATCGGGACGAGGTCCTCGACACCGTCCTCGCTCCAGTGGTCGCCAAGCGCCTTCACGTCGCGGCGCCCGATCGCATCGACGTAGGAGCGCGCGTGCTCTTCGACCGCCTTGCGCTTGCTGGTCCGCTTCGGCTTGGACTTCGCGGGAGCCTCTGTCTGAGCCATGACGTCACCCTACCAGCGTCTTGCGGCCGGAAACCGCTCTGCGTAGCGGAATCAGGCGGGCGCGCCCGCCGCCTGAACCGCAGCCCTCAGCGCTCGCGGGCGAAGCGCCAGCAGGACGAGCCCGCCCAGCACGAGGGCCGCACCGGCGGCGGCAGCTGCTCCGGGGCGCTCGCCCAGGGCGATCACGCCGAGCGCCGCGGCCGTGAGCGGCTCCGCGAGCGTCAGGGTCGCGGTCTCGCCCGCCCCGATGCGCTCGAGCCCGCGCGCGAACAGTATGTAGGCAAGCGCCGTGGGGATCGCTCCGAGGTAGAGCGCGAGCGCGAGCCCGCCGGGCGAGGTCAGCTCACCGAGCGGCATCACGGCGAGCAGCGGCAGCAGGAGCAGCGCGCCCGTCGCGAAGACGGCGGCCATCACTCCCTCGGGAGTGCCGCCCGCCTCGAGCATGCGCTTGCCGAGGACTGCGTAGCCGGCGTAGCCGCAGCCGGAGATGAGCGCAAGGCCGACGCCGGCCGGCGCGACCTCTCCGCCGGCGCCGCCGCCGAGGACCAGCAGCACGACGCCCGCGCAGGCGAGGCCCGTGGCCGCAGCCCAGCGCCAGTGAAGCCGCTCCCCGGCGAAGGCGCGCGCGAGGACGCCCGTGAACGCGGGAGCCGAGCCGAGCGCCACCACCGCAGCGATCGCGACGCCCGTCTTCGCCACGGCCGCGAAGAAGGTCGCCTGGTAGAGAGCGACGCACGCTCCACCGAGAAGCACGGCGGAGCGACCGGCCCCTACCCGCAGCCGGCCCACGAGCGCGGCGACGAACAGAAGCAGTGTCGCACCGACGGCGATGCGAGCGGCGCCCACGACGAGCGGCTCGATCTCGGGCGCGAGCGTCTGGGCCGTGCCCGTGGTGCCGAACAGAACCGCCGCTAGTAGCACCTGCATCCGCGCCATGACGTGTGGAATTGTTCCACAATCGTCACGGGCGCGCAAGCGCGCCGGCAAGCTCGGAGACGAGCTCCCCCACCGCAGCGGGGCCGCCCTCGCTCGCCGCGCGGACGAGCCGGCTGCCCACGATCACACCATCGGCGATCTCCGCGACCGCGCGCGCCTGCTCGGAGGTCGAGATCCCGAAGCCCACCGCCACCGGCGCCTCGGTCGCCGCGCGAACGCGCCCGACCGTCTCGACGAGCCGCGGCGACAGCTCGCTGCGCTCGCCCGTCACGCCGGTGAGCGAGACGGTGTAGACGAATCCGCGCGCACCGGCGCCGATCTCCGCGATCCGCTCAGGCGTGCTCGTCGGCGCGACGAGCGGCACCAGCGCAAGGCCCTCGGCGTCGCAGGCAGCGCGCACGCCATCGGCCTCGTCGTGAGGCAGGTCGGGCACGATCAGGCCGGAGGCGCCCGCCGCGGCCGCGCGCAGGGCGAAGCGCTCGGCGCCCGCGGTCAGGATCACGTTGGTGTAGACGAGCAGGACGACCGGCAGCCGGGCCGCGATCTGCTCGCAGACGCCCAGCACCCCATGCAGGGTGGCGCCGGCGGCCAGCGCGTCTGTCGCGGCGGCGTGGATGACCGGCCCGTCGGCAAGCGGATCGGAGAACGGGACCCCGAGCTCGATCAGATCGGCGCCCGCATCGGCGGCCGCGAACCCGGCCTCGGCGGAACTCTGCAGGTCGGGATAGCCGCCCATCAGATAGGGCATGAAGGCGGCCTGCTTGCCGTGCTCCGCGAACGCCGCCGCGATCCGGTCGAGCCCGGTGGTCGCGACCGTCACGAGCCGCCCTCGAGCGCGAGCACCTCCGCGAGGTCCTTGTCGCCGCGGCCCGACAGCGTCACGAGGTCGAGCCCGTTGCCGGGGTTGGCGAGCATCCACGCCACGGCGTGCGACGACTCGAGTGCCGGCAGGATTCCTTCGAGTGCAGCGACACGCTTGAACGCGGCCAGCGCCCCGCCGTCGTCGATTCCCTCGTAGCGCACACGGCCGCTGTCGCGCAGCCAGGCGTGCTCCGGCCCGACGCCGGGATAGTCGAGCCCCGCCGAGATCGAGTGGGCCTCGAGGATCTGTCCCTCCTCGTCCTGGATCACCGCCGACATCGCGCCGTGCAGGACGCCGCGCGCGCCCGTCGTCAGCGGCGCCGAGTGGCGCATCGTCGCGAGGCCCTCCCCGGCGGCCTCGACGCCGATCAGCTCGACCCCGTCGTCGCCCACGAACGGGATGAAGCTGCCGATTGCGTTCGAGCCCCCGCCCACGCAGGCGATCACGCGGTCGGGGAGCCGGCCCGTCCGCTCGAGCAGCTGCGCGCGCGCCTCGTCGCCGATGCGGCGCTGCAGGTCGCGCACCATCGCCGGGTACGGCGCCGGGCCGACGCACGAGCCGATCACGTAGTGCGTCGTCTCGACGTTCGCGACCCAGTCGCGAATCGCCGCCGAGACGGCCTCCTTCAGCGTGCGCGCGCCGGCCTCGACGCCCACGACTTCGGCGCCGAGCAGCCGCATCCGCTGGACGTTCGGCTGCTGGCGGCGGATGTCCTCGGTGCCCATGTAGACGACGCACTCGAGGTTGAGCAGCGCACAGGCGGTGGCCGCCGCTACGCCGTGCTGGCCCGCACCGGTCTCGGCGATCACGCGCGGCTTTCGCATCCGGCGCGCCAGCAGCGACTGGCCGAGCGCGTTGTTGATCTTGTGCGAGCCGGTGTGTGCGAGGTCCTCGCGCTTCAGCCATACCTCGGCGCCGGTTGCGTCCGAGAGGCCACGCGCGTGGTAGATCGGCGTCGGGCGGCCGACGAAGTCGCGCAGGAGTGAGTCGAGCTCGTCGTTGAAACCCGGGTCGGAGCGCGCCGACAGCCACTCGCGCTCGAGCTCGTCGAGCGCCGGGATCAGTGTCTCGGGGACGTATCGGCCCCCGTAGGGCCCGAAGCGCCGCTCGACGGCCTCGGTGCTCATGCGGAGACGGCCTCGCCGGCCGGGGCGTCGGCGGCTGCGACCGCGCGGAAGAAGGCCTCGAGCTTGGCGGGGTCCTTGCAGCCCGGCGCCGACTCGGTGCCGCTCGCGGTGTCGACGGCGAAGGGATGCACGGCGGCGATCGCCTCCCCCACGTTGTCCGGCGTGAGCCCGCCGGACAGCACGACCGGCGGCGTGCCGCGATGGTGGCGCGCCAGCTCCCAGTTGAAGATCTGCCCCGTCCCGCCCGGCGCGTTCTCGGAGTGGGCGTCGAGCAGGTGGAAGTCGGTCGGGAAGGCGCGCAGCGCGCGGACCTGGGCGGCGTCGCGTACGCGCGCCGTCTTCATCACCCGGCAGCCGGTCCGGCGTGCCGCCTCCCGGCAGTAGGCCGGCCCCTCGTCGCCGTGGAGCTGCAGCAGGCTGAGGCGGCAGCGGTCCGCGAGCAGCGCGACCTCGTCGAGGCTCGCGTTCACGAACACGCCGGTCAGCTCGGCCCGGCGGTGGAGCTCGGCGCCGATCGCCTCGGCCTCGTCGGGCGGGCAGAGGCGCGGGCTCTCGGGCCAGAAGACCATCCCGATCGCCCAGGCGCCGAGATCGGCGGCCCGGAGGGCGTCCTCCGGGCCGGTGATCCCACAGATCTTCACGCGGGTCATCGCCCGCCTATGGTCGCAGGCGGGCGCTTGATGCACGCCCGCCTACCCTCAGGGCAGCGGAAGGAGCCCGCCGCCGTCGTCGTCCTCCTGCGGCGGCTGCTGCTCCGCCTGCTCCTGGAGCGTGGAGGGACGCTCGCCGAGCTCGACCTCGAGGGTCTCCTTCTCGCCGTCGCGGTAGAGCTCGAGCTCGACGCTGTCGCCGGGCTGCTTCGCCGCGATCGCGTTGGCGAGGTCCTCGCTCGTGTTGACCGTCTTGCCGTCGATCGCGGTGATCACGTCGGCGCCATCGCCGGTCTCGGGGTCGCCGCCCTGGATGCCTGCGTCCTCTGCGGGGCTGTCCTCGGTGGCCTCGACCACGAGCGCGCCGTGATCGACCGGCAGGTCGAGCTGCTCCGCGACCTCGGCGTTCACGTCCGACATCTGGACGCCGAGCCATGCGTGCTCGATCTCGCCGCCCTGGCGCAGCTGCGGGAGGAGCTTCTTGGCAGTGTTGACCGGCACGGCGAAGCCGATGCCGACGGAGCCCTGGCCACCGCCGGTGGCGATCTGGGAGTTGATGCCGATCACGCGGCCATTCGAGTCGAGCAGCGGGCCGCCGGAGTTGCCGGGGTTGATCGACGCGTCGGTCTGGATCACGTCGGAGATCTGGAAGCCGTCCGGCGCGGTGATCTCGCGCTGCAGGCCGGAGATGATGCCGGTCGTGACCGTGCGGCTGTAGCCGAACGGGTTCCCGATTGCGACGACCGGATCGCCCACCTCGACCTTGGAGGAGTCGCCGAGCGGCAGCACCTCGAGGTCCTCGACATCGGAGGGATCGATCTTGAGCGCGGCCAGGTCCGTCGACGTGTCGACCCCCTTGACCTCGGCCGGGACCTCCTCGCCGCCCTCCTCGAAGCTCACGGTCACCGATTCAGCGCCCTCGACGACATGCGCGTTCGTGAGAATGGTGCCGTCCTTGCCGACCACGAAGCCGGACCCGGTGGCCTCACCCTCCTGGGGAGTGCCGAACGGCGACGACTCCTGCGAGCTCACGCCCTGGGCCGATATGAAGGCAACGCCGCGGCCCTCGGAGGCGTAGATGTCGCGGACGGTCCGCCCGCCTTCCCCGCCGTCGGCGGTCGGCTGGGTCATCGGTGCCTGGCGCTGGACGACCGTGCTCGAGTCGCCCGTGTCGATGACGTCTGTGGAGATCAGGATCGCGCCGAGGACCAGCACGATCAGGCCGCCGAGCAGGCCGGAGAGGATGTTCGCGATCGGGTTGTTCATGGCACCGAGTGTGGAAGGGCAACCTTAGAGTCGTCTAAAAGCAGGCCGAGACCGCGAAAAAGCCCGCAAATGTCGACGGAAGGGCGCCCCGCGCCTACGGGCGCGGGCCGCCGGGCGGCATCGCGAGGAGGCCGCGCAGCCGGTCGCGAAGGTTGCCGCGGGTCAGCTCGCGGCGCACCGCGCGGCGCTCGTGCAGGCTCGGCCCGGGGGGTTCGCGCGGGTCGTAGCGGGTGGCGCGCAGCGCGCCCGCGTAGGCGGCCGAGCGCGGTCCCGCGAAGCGGCCGAGGCGGCGCTCGAGGCCGAGCAGGGTGGTCGTGGCGGGCAGGTCCCAGCCAAGCTTGAGGAGCGTCCCGCGCAGCTCACGCAGCTGGACGTCGGCGCGCTCGGATGGCCCGAGCGAGTGGACCCGGCGCACGCGCTCGCTGACGACGAACGCCCCGGCGGCCGCCAGAGCCACGATCAGGAGCAGAGCGCCCACGACCAGAGTGTTCGCGCCGCTGTCCTCCCCACCGGCCTCGGCGGCGCCGCCGGCGACGCGCTCGGGTGCGACGCCGGCCCCGCCGACGCGGACCTCACCGGCGTCGGCGGCCGCCGCACTGGTGGCGCTCGCGCTCGACTGCGACTGGGCGGGCGCCGCCGCGGGGGTCGGGTCGAATGGGACCCAGCCGATGCCCGTGAACCACACCTCGACCCACGAGTGCGCGTCGAGGTCGCGGACGCGGTACTCCTTCGTGTCCTTGTTGTACGAGCCGGGCGAGAACCCGGCCGCCACGCGTGCGGGGATGCCGGACATGCGCAGCATCAGCGCCATCGCGCCCGAGAACTGCTGGCAGTAGCCGCGCTCGTCCTCGAACAGGAAGCCCGCAAGGGGCAGCGGCCGGGTCGGCACGCGCTCGCTGTAGGCGTAGTTCGTCTGCAGATGGCGCTCCACGGCCTTGACCGCGTCGTACCCGGTCGGCTGGTCGGCGGTCAGCTCCTGGGCGAGCTCGTACATGCGCCCGTAGCCGGACTCCTGCAGGGCGGTGGTGGCGGCCGTGGCGCCGTCGCCGGAGAGCGGGTTGCCGCGCAGCGGGACGAACACGCGCTGGCGCAGCTCCGTCGCGGCCTCGCGCGCCGCGCCGCCCTGCAGGCTCGTGCCCTCGGTGGCGCTCTCCCCCGGGTTCGGCAGGCTGATGCCGGTGTAGGAGATGAGGCTGCTGGGGTAGCCCGAGGGTGCGCCGCGCATCTGGTCGGCGCTCGGGTCGGGCGCGTACGCGTCGATCGTGTAGGTGTCGCCCTGCCTCAGCACCTCGCCGCCGATCAGCCGGGTGGTGCCGTCGGCGTAGCTCGTCGCGCGCACGCCGTCGACCCCGTAGGTGATGCCGGCGCCGACCACGAGGTTGCTCGACAGCGAGCGGACCGTGAAGTCGATCGTCTCGTCCCAGGCGCCGTTGTACTCGCCGTAGTCCCACTCGGCGCCGCTGCTCAGGAAGCGATCGAAGGGGATCTCCGCCCCGGTCCGCGCCTGCTCGATGTCGCCCGAGCGATACCAGCGGAAGCCGTCGAAGGCGTCGAGCGTCTCCGCCTTCCAGTAGTGCGGCCGGTCGGCCGAGACGTTCATCAGCGTCGTGCCGTCGCGCGGCCAGTCGAGCGGCCCGTACTCGTGGCTCCAGTTGAAGGTCACGACCTTGCCCTCGCCGAACCAGCTCCAGGCCTGGTAATCCCACCAGGCGCCCTCGCCGTCGAGGACGGCCGCCAGCGGCAGTGAGAGCACGCCGATCGACGCCACGACCGCGGCGCCGGCCGCCGCCTCGCGTGGCGGAAGGCGGGGCAGCCACAGATAGGCGGCTACGAGCAACAGCAGCACCAGGCCGCGCCCGAGCGCCGAGCCGGGGTCGTGCTCGGTCACGGCCGCGCCGTAGAACAGGAGCAGCACGGCCAGGCCGGCGATGCGCAGCACCGGAGCGGCCCGGCGCGCCGGCCAGAAGGCGAGCGTCGCGGCAAGGGCAAGCAGCAGCGGCGCGCCGAGCAGCAGCGTCAGCCGGATCCAGGGGTCGGGCCCGTCGTAGGGCCACTCGACGCCCTGGATGCCCGCGAGCCCGCGGTCGAGCCCGTCCGTCAGCTCGGCCCAGTGCTCAGGCAGCAGCAACCGGCCCGGCAGGCCGGCGGCCATGAGGCCGATCAGGAGGGTGGCGACCGCCACCAGCGCGGCGAGTCCCCAGATGAGCGGCCGCGGGTACGGCAGCCGGTCGAGCAGCGCCAGCACGGCACCGCCGCCGACGGCCGTGAGGACCACCAGCAGCGTCCGACCCGCCGGGGCGTTCTCGACCAGCAGCACCCAGTGCGCCGCTCCGAACGCGGCGAGCGCGCCAAACGCGCAGAGCCGCAGAAGGAGCGAGTCGCGCGGCGCCGCGGAGGCGCGGGCCGCGGTGACGCTCCCGGGCGGAGCGCCCACCGTGGCCGGCGCACGGATGGGCCCGAGCGGCCCGCTCATGCCGCCAGCCCTCTGCGCGCGCGCTCGACGAGACAGCCCGTGCAGCCCGCGACCTCGAAGGCGGGGCGTGCGCCGGGGAGAGCTCCGGGGGTCACGATGTAGCGGGCGCCGGCGGGCAGGCGCTCGAGCGTGCGCGGCGCCTTGCGCAGGTCGGCGCCGGTGACCCAGACGACGGCCCCGCCGCGCGGTCCCAGCGTCGAGGCGGGCGGCGCGGGGCCTTCCTCGGCCAGCGCGAGGCGGACGTGCACTGCGGGCCATGCGCCCATGTCGTGCCCCACCTCGACCGGGCGCCGGTCACCGGGAAGCAGGATCGAGCAGCCGCCGTCGTGCGCGAGCCAGACGCACAGCGAAGCGGCGGCGCGCACCGCCTTGTCGAGCGCCTCGTCGCTCTCCGGCGCCGAGGGGTCGAGCACGATCAGCGGGGCGGAGTCGAGCTCGGCCACGAGCCGGCGCTCGAGCATCTCGCCGGTGCGGGCGACGGTCGGCCAGTGGATGCGCGAGGCCGGTGCCCCTTCGCGATACGGCCGCAGGCCGTCGATCTCGAGCTCCGCCAGCGAAGCATCGAGGCGCCGGCCGGAGAGGCCGGGCGCGTTACCGAGTCCGCCGCGGGCCCCGGCCCCGGCGCCCCCGCTTCCCGGCGCCATCACGGGCTCGATGCGCGGCAGGACGAGCACCTCCTCCCCGGCGTCGGCGCTGAGCTGGCGGCTGAACAGGCGCAGCGGGTCCCGGATCACGAGCAGCGCCGGCTCGAGCTCACGCCGGCCGCGGCGGGAGAAGCGCACATTGATGCGCAGGCGGCGTGACCAGCGCCCCGCGACCGGCACGGGCCAGCCGAGCAGCGGCTCGAGGAGCTCCCCGCCAGGCGGCGGCGCGATTCCGCTGCGGACCTCGATCCGGAGGGGGTAGGGCTCCTCCTCGACGACTGTGGACGGCCCCGGCGTGCGCATGATCGTCGCACCCTTGGCGGCGAGCAGCACCCAGGCCACGGCGACCACCGCGATCGCAAGCAGGCCGACGCCCGGCACGTAGAGCGAGGGCGAGTCGAAGGTGCCCCCGGCCAGGCACAGCGCCAGTCCGAGCAGCGCCGTGACGAGTGGGCGGAGCACGGCGATCAGAGTGCCGGGACGCGCTCCAGGGCGTCGCGCACCACAGCGTCGCGCTCGTCGTTGCTCGCGCCCGGTGACAGCAGCAGCCGGTGCGAGAGCACGGAGGAGGCGAGCTTCTGGACGTCGTCCGGAAGCGCATGGTCGCGACCGTCGAGCGCCGCGTAGGCCTTGGCCGCGCGGAAGAGCATCAGCCCAGCGCGCGGGCTCGCGCCAAGCTCGACGCGCGAGTCGGCGCGCGTGGCCTCGGAGATCGAGACCACGTAGCGGCGCAGCGCCTCGCTGCCGTGGACCGCGCCGGCGGCCGTCTGGCCAGCCAGCACGTCGGCCACATCGGCGACCGTCTCGAGGTCGAGCACGCGATCGCTCTCGGCGTGCTCGAGCAGCATCGCCGTCTCCTGGTCGGCCGTCGGGTAGCCGAGCGACACTCGGACCATGAAGCGGTCGAGCTGCGCCTCGGGCAGCGGATAGGTGCCCTCGTACTCGACCGGGTTCTGAGTCGCGACCACGAGGAACGGGCGCGCCAGCTCGTGCGTGTGCTTGTCGACGGTCACGTGGCGCTCCTGCATGCACTCGAGCAGGCCCGACTGCGTCTTCGGCGACGCGCGGTTGACCTCGTCGACGAGCACGACGTTCGCGAACACCGGTCCCGGGCGGAACTCGAAGCGGTTCTCACGCTGGTTGTAGACGTTCGTGCCGACCACGTCCGCGGGCAGCAGGTCGGCGGTGCACTGCACGCGCGCGTACTCCGCATCGAGCGAGCGGGCGAGCGCGCGTGCCAGAGCGGTCTTACCGACGCCCGGGTAGTCCTCGATCAGGACGTGGCCCTCGGCGAAGAGCGCAACGAGCACGTCGCGGATCACCTGCTCGGGCGCCTTGACCGCACGCGCGATGTTGTCGCGCAGCCGGGCGCCCAGCTCGGCTACCTGTGATGGGTCGAGCTCAGGGGCTGTCGCCATGGAGCACCATGGTAGGGATACGGATCATCCGGCTTTTCGGTTCCTGCGCCAACTCTTCAAGCCTGGGTGGGTTCCTCGGAACGAGTCAGCTCCCGGACCGCCGCCTCGGGGTTCGGCGCGCGCATCAGCACCTCGCCGATCAGGACGGCGTCGACGCCCACCTGCTCCAGCTCCTCGATCTGCCAGCGGTCGTGGATTCCCGACTCGGATACGACCACCTTGCCGGCCGGCACGTCGGCGAGCAGGTCGAAGGTCGTCTGGATGTCGACGGTGAAGCTCTCGAGGTCGCGGTTGTTGATCCCGATCACGTCGCAGTCGATTTCGAGCGCACGCTCGAGCTCCTCGTCATCGTGGATCTCGACGATCGCGTCGAGGTCGATCTCGTTGGCGAGCGACCACAGGTTCCAGAGCTCGTCGTCATCGAGCGACCCGACCACGAGCAGCACGGCGTCGGCGCCCGCGACCTTGGCCTCGTAGAGCTGGTAGGGGTCGATCGTGAAGTCCTTGCGGAGGATCGGCAAGTCACAGGCCGCGCGCGCCTCGCGCAGGTCCGCAAGCGACCCGCCGAAGTGGGCCTCCTCGGTGAGGATCGACAGCGCCGCCGCGCCGCCGCGCTCGTAGGCGCGCACGATCTCGGCACAGCTCGCCCCCTCGCGGATCGCCCCGGCCGACGGCGAGCGGCGCTTGTGCTCGGCGATCAGCGAGGTGCCGGGGCTCGCCAGGGCTTCGGCGAACGGGCGCCCCTCGCGCCTGACGTCGATCTGTCCCTCGAGCTCCGATTGGGGGCGCTCGCGCTTGCGCGCGGCGACCGCTTCCCGCGTCGCGTCGACGATGTCGTCGAGGCGCGGGGTCATGTGCGCGTCTCCGCGATCCAGCGCTCGAGCACATCCGTAGCGGCGCCCGAGTCGATTGACCGCTCGGCGCTGCGGACACCTTCGGCGAGCGACTCCGCCCGGCCCGCCACCTGGATCGCCGCGCCGGCGTTCAGCAGAGCGAGCGAGCGCTCCGGGCCCGGCTCACCGGCGAGCACGGCCCTCAGCACGCGGGCATTCTCATCGGGGCTGCCAGCGCCCACCGCGCCGTCCGCTACGGGCTTCAGTCCGACGTCCACGGGAGACACCTCATAGACCTCGAGCTCGCCGCCGGTCAACTCGACAACGCGGGTCGACCCCGAGACCGAGAACTCGTCGAGTCCATCCGCGCTCGACACTACCAGGGCCCTTTCGGTCCCAAGCTCTCCGAGAGCGGCCGCCATTGTCTCCAGCTTCCCCGGGTCGGAGACGCCGATCACCTGGCGCCGCGCGCCTGCCGGATTCGTGAGGGGGCCTAGGAAGTTGAAGATCGTGCGGACGCCCAGCTCCTTGCGGACCGGCACCACGTGCTTCATCGCGGAGTGGTGGCGCGGGGCGAACATGAAGCCGAAGCCCACCGAGTCGATGCAGGCCGCCACGGCGGCCGGCTCGAGGTCGATGCGCGCGCCGAGCGCCTCGAGCACGTCGGCCGAGCCGCACTGGCTTGTGGCGGAGCGGTTGCCGTGCTTGGCCACGCGGCAGCCGGCCCCGGCAGCGATGAAGGCCGCCGTGGTCGACACGTTGAAGGTCGGCCGCCCGCCGCCGGTGCCGGCGGTGTCGACGAGGTCGTCGCCCGCCTCTACCTTCAGCGCGAACGAGCGCATCGCGCTCGCGAGCCCGGCGATCTCGCTCACGGACTCGCCCTTCGTCCGCAGGGCGATCAGGAAGGCCGCCGTCTGCGTCTCTGAGGCGTTGCCCTCCATCACCTCGGCGAGCACGCGCTCCGCGTCGACGGCGGACAGGTCCTCACCGCCGGCCAACCGGTCGATGGCGTCGGTCAGTACGGGGTTCGGCACGGCTAATCGCTCAGGAAGTTGCGCAACAGCTCTTTGCCATGCGGCGTGAGGACTGACTCGGGGTGGAACTGGACGCCCTCGAGCGGCAGCTCGCGGTGGCGCAATCCCATGATCACATCGCCCGCGCGCGCGGAGACCTCGAGCTCGTCCGGCAGCCCCTCGGGGCGCACGACAAGCGAGTGGTAGCGGCCGACCACGAGCGGAGATTCGAGACCAGCGTAGATCGTCCTGCCGTCGTGCTCGGTCTCGGCGGTCTTGCCGTGCACCGGCTCGCCGCGCACGACGGTGCCCCCGAACTCGGCCGCCAGCGCCTGGTGGCCGAGGCAGACGCCCAGCACCGGCACGCCCGCCTCGGCGTAGTGGCGCGTCGCCTGCTTCGAGAGCCCGGCCTCCTCGGGCGTGCACGGGCCCGGGGAGACGATTACCCGGTCGGCCTCGCGCTCGAGCAGCTCCGGGACGTCATTTCGGACGACGTCCACCTCGGCACCCAGCTCGCCCAGGTACTGGACGAGGTTGTAGGTAAACGAGTCGTAGTTGTCGAGGATCAACACCCGGGGGCTCACGCCCCCGGACCCCCGTGGCACCTGGCCGGCCGTGCCGGGCTCGGTCATGCCCAATCCGCCTGAGCGCAGGCCAGCCGGATCGCGTCCATCACCGCGCCCGCCTTCGCCTCGATCTCTCGCACCTCGTAGTCCGGCTCGGAGTCCGCGACGATGCCGCCGCCCGCCTGCACGTGCACGCGGCCGTCCTTGACGAGCGCGGAGCGGATGTAGATGCAGGTGTCGAGCTCGCCTGTGTAGGAGAGGTAGCCGACCGCACCGCCGTACGGTCCGCGGCCGCTCGGCTCGAGCTCGTCGATGATCTGCATGGCGCGGATCTTGGGCGCGCCGGACAGCGTCCCGGCGGGCAGCGAGGTCCGCAGCGCGTCCATTGGCGATACCTCCTCGAGGAGCGTCCCCGACACCGACGAGACGATGTGCATCAGGTGCGAGTATGTCTCGACCGCCATCAGCTCGTCGACCTGGACGCTGCCGTACTCGCAGACGCGGCCGAGGTCGTTGCGGCCGAGGTCGACGAGCATCACGTGCTCAGCCCGCTCCTTGGCGTCCGCGAGCAGCTCGCGGGCGCGATTCAGGTCCTCCTCGGTCGTGCCGGCGCGCGGGCGCGTGCCCGCGATCGGCCGCTGCTCGACGCGCCTGCCCGTGACCTTGACGAGCGACTCCGGAGAGGCGCCGGCGATCTCGAAGTCCTCGAAGTCGAGGAAGTACATGTAGGGGCTCGGGTTGATGGCGCGCAGCCCGCGGTAGATCGAGAACGCGTCGACGGGGCAGTTCGCCGTCCAGCGCTGGCTCGGGACCACCTGGTAGACGTCGCCCGCGCGGATGTACTCCTTCGCGCGCTCGACGGCGGCGGCGTAGCCGCCCGGCCCAAGGTTCGCGAAGAACTCGGGCGCGTCGCGCTTGCCGCGCCCTGCCAGCGGCACGGGCGCGCCGAGCCGCTCGCGCACGTCGGCGATCGTGGCGGCGGCCTCCTCGTAGGCACGCTCGACATCGCCCTCGGTCACGACGTTCGCCAGCACGGTCAGCTCGTGGCGCAGGTGGTCGAAGGCGAGCAGCACGTCGGTGACCATCACCGCCAGCTCCGGGACACCGGTCTCGTCCGGGTTCGGCAGGCCGACCGTCGGCTCGAAGGTGCGGACCAGGTCATACCCGAACATCCCGACAGCCCCGCCGGCGAACGGCGGCAGCCCGTCGAGCTGGGCGATCCGGTCGCGCTCGAGCGCCTCCGTCACGAGCGAGTACGGGTCCGGGTGCTCGCCGCGGCCCACCTTGATCAGCGTCCGCGGTCGCAGCCCGAGGAACGACCAGCGCCCGACGCGCTGACCCTGCTCGGCCGACTCGAGCAGGAACGACGGGCCGTCGCCGCGCAGCTTGAGGTAGGCGGACACCGGGGTCTCGCAGTCGGCGATGAAGGTGTGGCGCAGCGGCACGAGCGTGTGCTCGCGCGCCAGCTCCCGCACCTCGTCGAGCGAGGGCGTTAGCTCGAGGTCAACGGCGACGCTCACCGAGCACCTCGTAGGCATCCGCAAGCGACAGCCCGCGCGAGGCGAGCAGCACGGTCAGGTGGTAGAGGACGTCGGCCGCCTCCTCGGCGACGCGCTCGTCGGACTCCTCGCGAGCGGCGCGCGCCACCTCCTCGGCCTCCTCCTCCACCTTCGCGCCGATCTCTTCGGGCTGCGCGAGCAGCCGCGCCGTGTAGCTCTCCGCCGGGTCGGCGGTTCGCCGCTCCCCGACGGTGCGCTCGAGCGCCGGCAGCGCCTCGGCCGGCTGAAGCTCCATGTCGCCGCGGTGGAAGCAGCTGCGCTCGCCCGTGTGGCAGGCCGGGCCGGCCGGCTCGACGAGCGCGATCCAGGCATCCGCGTCGCAGTCGTAGCGCAGCGCCTGAACGCGCATGACGTTGCCCGACGTGGCGCCCTTGTGCCAGAGCTCTTGGCGCGAGCGCGACCAGAACCACATCTCCCCACTCGCGCGTGTGCGCGCGAGTGACTCGTCGTTCACGTACGCGAGCGTCAGGACCTCGCCGGTCCGCGCGTCCTGAACTATGCAAGGCAGCAAGTCCACCGCCTGATTATGGCTAGCCCCGCCCCAGCGGAATCTTCAGGAACTCGTGGACGACACCGATTTGGTCGAACCCGAGCCGCCGGTAGAGCTGCTGCGGCCAGTCACTCCCGTCCGTGAGCAGGAAAACGGGCGCCCTGCCGGCCGCCCTGGCATACGCGCTCGCCGCGTGCACCGCTGCGCTGGCGTGACCGCGTCCGCGGCGCGCCTCGATGGTGCCGACCTCGTCGACCTGGGCCAGCTCGCCGTCCATGTACAGCCGGCAGGCGCAGGCGGGGTCGTCGGGCGGCGACGCGAAGTCGCGTGCTTCGAGGGCGCTGCCATAGCGCTCGTCCATGGCCGCCAGCTGGCGGACCGCGGCGGCCTGCCAGCCGAAGGGCTGCTCGCGCCGGAACGCGGCGAGCGTCGCGGCGCCCACGGCGCGCTCGACCTCGGCTGCCGCTCCGTCGGGGATCCCGCGCTCGGGCGCGCGCGCCTGCACCATCACCAGCAGCCGGAAGACGTTCCAGCCGTCCGCCTGGAGTGCGGGCGCGAGGCGCTCGCCGAGCTCGCGGTCGTGCACGACGAGCTTTCGGTGCGCGAATGCGTTCTGGATCTCGTGGGCCTCCTGCATCAGCGCGGCCGCCTCGGCCTTCGGGTCGTCCACGTGGATGGCATTGAGCTGCCAGACGAGCGGCAGGCTGGGGGTGAGCATCGCCGCGCCGTGAGGCGTCGGCAGCACCTCGTCGCAGACCGCCTCCTCGGTACGGCGAAGGAAGCCGAGGATCCTGCCGAGCTCGCCTTCGCTCACTCGATCCCCAGGCGGTCGAGCAGTCCCTCGTCGCGGCGCCAGCCCTTGCGGACGCGCACGTTCAGCTCGAGATGCACCCGGCGCCCGAGCATCGCCTCGATCTCCTTGCGCGCGGCCGTGCCGACTGCCCTCACCATCTGCCCGCCGCGCCCGACGAGGATGCCCTTCTGCGACTCGGTCTCGGCCCAAACACGGGCACGGATCACCAGCAGGCCGTCGTCGCGCTCCTCGAGCTCGTTGATCTCGACCTCCACCGAATGCGGGACCTCCTCGCGCGTGCGCCGCAGGACCTGCTCGCGGACGAGCTCGGCGAGCCGCACCTCTAGGGCGAGGTCGCTCTTCTCCTCGGGCGGGTAGAGGAACGGGCCGTCCGGCAGCAGCTCGACAAGCCCGGCGACCACCTCGTCGACGCCTGCACCGGTGAGCGCGCTAACCGGATACACCTCCCCCGGCACGCCGAGGTCGGCGGCGGTCTGGAGCGCGGCGACGGTACGGGCCTTGTCGAGCCGGTCGACCTTGTTGAGCGCTGTCACGCAGGGCAGCCCGACGTTCCGGATCGCGTGGGCGATGAAGCGGTCGCCCGGGCCGATCTCCTGCTCGCCGTTCAGGACGAGCAGCACGGCGTCGGCCTCCGCGAGCGAGCGCTCGACGCGCCGCTGCATGCGCTCGGTCAGCGGATCGCGCGGGCGCTGGACGCCGGGCAGGTCGACGAGCACGAGCTGCCAGTCGTCGCCGGTCGCGATCCCGCGGATCTCCCGCCTCGTCGTCTGAGGCTTGTCGGAGACGATCGCGACCTTGCCGCCGACGATCCGGTTGACGAGGGTCGACTTGCCGGCGTTCGGCCGACCAGCGAACGCGACGAAGCCGGAGCGGGTCACAGCCGCTCCATGACCGCGTCCTGCAGCGCGAGCATCTCGCCGTCGTCCGTCTCGTGGTCGTACCCGCACAGGTGCAGGACGCCGTGGACCACGGCCTCGCCGAGGTCATGGGTGTGCTCGGGACAGATCACCACGTCGCCGAGCTCACGCGGCCCGGCAGCCCGCCCGCCCTCGTCCACGGGGAACGAGAGGACGTCGGTGGGCCGGTCGCGCCCGCGGTGCAGGCGATTCAGCTCGCGGATGCGCTCGTCTTCCACAAGCTCGATTGCGAGGTGGCCGTCAGCGACTCCCGCGGCGCGCAGCGCCGCATGGGCGGCCTGCCGCAGAGCGGCCGCGTTCGGGCCGGCGCCGATCACCTCGATGTCCATCGCGTTCAGAGCCGTCAGCCCTGGCTGCTGCGCGCCTGGCGCAGCGCGGGCGCCTGCTGCTCGGCGTACTCGTTGTAGGCGGCGACGATCCGCTGCACGAGCTTGTGGCGCACCACGTCCTCGCTGCCGAAGCGCACGAACTCGATTCCCTCGACGCGCTCGAGGATCTCGCCGATCACGACCAGGCCGGAGCGCTGGTCCTTCGGGAGGTCGATCTGGGTGATGTCGCCCGTCACGACCATCTTCGAGTTGAAGCCGAGCCGCGTCAGGAACATCTTGATCTGCTCGGGGCTCGTGTTCTGCGCCTCGTCGAGGATGATGAAGCTGTCGTTCAGGGTCCTGCCGCGCATGAAGGCGAGCGGCGCCACCTCGATCACGCCGCGCTCCAGGTACTGGTTCA
This sequence comes from uncultured Thermoleophilaceae bacterium, assembly GCA_963827065.1. Taxonomy (GTDB): domain Bacteria; phylum Actinomycetota; class Thermoleophilia; order Solirubrobacterales; family Thermoleophilaceae; genus JACVRW01. Next base: position 233,833 of record CAWGZM010000012.1, read on the forward strand.
CGCGCTCGGGCTCGAGCATGTCGTAGAGCGCATCGAAGAGCGGGCGCAGGTACGGGTCGACCTTGGCCGCGATGTCGCCGGGCAGGAAGCCGAGCCGCTCGCCGGCCTCGACCGCGGGACGCGTCAGCACGATCCGGTTGACCTCGCGCCGCGACAGCGCCGCCACCGCCATCGCCACGGCGAGGAACGACTTGCCGGTGCCGGCGGGGCCGACGCCGACCGTGATCGTGGAGCGCCGGATGGCGTCCACGTAGCGCTTCTGGTTGACGGTCTTCGGCGCGACCTTCAGCCCGCGGTGACGCCAGACCACGTCCTCGAGGATGCGGCTCGGCGACTCGTGCCGGTCGAGCGCGCCCGCGATCGCCTCGATCGTCCCGGGGGCGATCTCGTGACCCTGCCTGACCAGGTCGGTGAGCTCGCGCACGACCGTGCGCCCCATCCCGACGTCGTCGTCCTCGCCGTCGAGCGTGAGCACGTTGCCGCGCAGGAACACCTCGCAGTCGAGGTGCTCCTCGAGCGTCTTCATCACCAGGTCACCGGGGCCCGCGAGCTCGGCGGCCACGTCGTTCGGAAGCTCGAGCTGGACTCGCACTACGGAGTCAGCTTCTCCTTCACCGCCGCGCTCACGCGCTTGCCGTCCGCGCGTCCCTTGACCTTCGGCATCACGAGCGCCATCACCTTGCCCATCTCCTGGGGCGAGGAGGCGCCGGACTCGGCGACCGCATCGCCCACGATCGCGTCCAGCTCTTCCTCCGAGAGCTGCTCCGGCAGGTAGGAGCTGATGATCTCGGCCTCGCGCTCCTCAGCGTCGGCCAGGTCGGTGCGACCTCCGTCTCGATAGGCCTCGGCGGCCTCGAGCCGGCGCTTGCGCTCGCGCTGGAGGACGGCGACGTCATCGCCGCCGTTCTCCTTCGCGGCACGCTGAAGCTCGTTCACGATCAGCCGAAGCGCGTGCACGCGCTCCTTCTCGCCCGCCTTCAGGGCGCTCTTCACGTCATGCTGGACCTGCTCTAGGACTGACACCGCCTATGAGTTTAGGAGGGCCGAGGGATCGCAGACGAAAAGATTCGGATCGCGACATTCGACTGCTATGGCACGCTGATCGACTGGGAGGGCGGCGCCGCCGGCTTCCTCTACGAGCTGGCGCGCCGGCACGAGCCCGATCCCCCTCCCGCTCGCGAGCTGCGCGCCCGCTGGGAGGAGCTCCAGTTCGAGCGCCTGCAGGCGGGCTGGAAGAACTACCGGCACGTGCTCAAGGACTCGCTCGCCGAGTGGGCAGCGGAGCGCGGCTACCGCTCGAACGAGCACGACGGCGAGGCGCTCGCGCGCTCGATGGAGAGCTGGCAGCCGTTCCCCGACACGGTTCCCGCGCTGCGGGCGGCCAAGGAGGCCGGCCTCGGGCTGTGGATCATCTCGAACACCGACCGGGCGATCATGGAGCACTCGCTCCGGCACATGGAGGTGGACTTCGACGGCGTGACGGTGGCCGAGGACGCACGCGCCTACAAACCCTCACGGGCGCCCTTCGACATGGCGCTCCACGAGATGAACGCGTCGCCCAGCGAGGTGCTGCACGTCGCGTTCGGGTTCAAGTACGACATCGGCACGGCCAAGCAGCTCGGCATGAGGACCGCCTGGGTCAACCGCCACCGCGAGCCCGCCCCCGGGCCAGAGCGTCCCGACCACGAGTGGACGGACCTTTGGCCGCTCGCCGACATCGCGAGCGCGTGACGCCGCCCGCCGTCGCGATCTTCGACGTCAACGAGACGCTCTCGGATCTGTCGCCGCTCGGGGATCGCTTCGAGGAGCTCGGCGCTCCCGCCGAGCTGCTCCCGGCCTGGTTCGCGGCCACGCTTCGGGACGGCATTGCGCTGACCGCGAGCGGCGCCTACGCCGATTTCCGCGAGGTGGGCCGCGCGAACCTGCTGGCGCAGCTGGCCGGCGTCGAAGGCCTGCGCCGAACCACCGCCGAGGCCGCCGAGCACGTGCTCGACGGGTTCGCCGCGCTGTCCGTTCACCCGGACGTGCCCGAGGGCTTTCGCCTGCTGCGCGATGCGGGAGTTCGCATCGCAACGCTCACGAACGGCAGCGTCGCCATCGCGCGTGGCCTCCTCGAGCGGGCAGGCCTCGAGGAGCTGGCCGAGCGCAACCTGGACGTGTCGGACGTGCGGCGCTGGAAGCCGGCGCCCGAGCCCTACCTGTACGCCTGCCGCGAGCTCGGCGTGCAGGTGTCCGACGCCGTCCTGATTGCGGCGCATCCCTGGGACGTGCACGGCGCCCGGAGCGCCGGGCTCCGCGGCGCCTGGCTCGATCGCGAGGGCCTTCCCTACCCGGAGGTCTTCGAGCGGCCCGACGCGAGCGGCCGCGACCTGCCGTCGCTCGTTCGCGCGCTGATCGCCCGCTAGGGCACGATCGCGACGACGCGCGCAGGCGCCGCGCTCGCGCCCACGACCGGCAGTGGGAAGCACGCCACCTCGAACCCGCTCGGCGGCAGGGCGCCGAGGTTCGCCAGACGCTCGATCTGCGCGTACGGCAGGTCCGCCTGATGCGCCGCCCAGAACAGGCCCGGTTCGTCCCGCTCGAGCGCCTCCTGCGCCTGAAGGTGCAGCGGGCCGTCCCAGCCCCACGCGTCTATCCCCATCACCCGCACTCCGCGGTCGAACAGCCAGTGCGTGGCCTCCGCCGTCACGCGCGGACCGAGGGCGAGGTAGGAGAGATCGTCGAGCGCGGCGTCGCGGCCCGTCCGCACGAGCACGATGTCGCGCTCGGCGAGCGTGTGCCCGATCCGCTCGAGCTCGGCCTCGACGTCAGCCACGTCGATTCGCTCGCCGTCCCCCTTCGCGGTCATGTCGAGCACCACGCCGGGCGCCAGGAACCAGTCGAGCGGCAACTGCTCGATCGTCTGCGCCGGCGCGCCGGCCACGCGCGAGTTGTAGTGCCAGGGGGCGTCGACGTGGGTCGAGTTGTGCGTCCCGAAGCGGGTGAAGCTCTCTGTCGCCCACCCCTCGCCGTCGCGCAGCAGCCGGGCGGGCACGCCCAGTAGGGCCTCCACCTGGGCGGCGCCCTCCCCGTGCCCGGAGAACTCGATGTCCGTGCGAAACGGCTCGGGCGTGTCGGGCGGGCTCTGGCGGATCGGGGCAGACAGGTCGACGAGCGGCACGGCCGCAGCGTACCTAGCGCCGGGAGAGGACCAGGGCACTCCAACCCTCTAGCCGCAGGCGGCGTTGTTCGCGCATCTGCCCGAAGGCTTCCACCACCTCATCCTCCTCTCCCTCGAGTAGTCCGGACGCGATCAGCAGGTCGGGGCCCTCGGGCATCCTGCGGGCGAGCTCGAGCAGCAGCGGGCGCACCAGGTTGGCGGTCATCACCGAAGCGGGCGGCAGCGAATCGCTGCGGACGTCCAGGCGCTCGACGGCTGCGAGCACGATGCCGTTCGCCCGCGCGTTCTCGAGCGTCGCGTCGACCGCCGCGGGATCGTTGTCGAGCGCGATCACCGGCTCGAATCCGAGCAGCGCCGCAGCTATCGCGAGCACGCCCGAGCCGCAGCCGAGGTCCGCGAGCGAACCGCGCGGCTCGAGGCCCAGCAGCAGCTCGAGACTGAGCCGGGTGGTCGGGTGGGCGCCGGTGCCGAACGCCTGGGCCGGGTCGATCACGAGGTCGAGCGCGCCGTCGCGCGCCTCGGCCCAGGGTGGTCTCACCCAGACACGCTCGCCCACCAGCACCGGCCGATGGAACTCGCGCCAGCGCTCGGCCCAATCGTCGGCGAGCTCGTTGCCGCTCACGGTCACCTCGACGCCGCCGACCTCGGCCGGCCCGCTCGGAAACGAGGGCAGCTCGCCGGGCGCGCCGTAGAGCGCAAACTCGACCCAGCCGTCGCCGTCGACCTGCTCGAAGCCCGCCGGCGCCAGCTCCAGCAGCGCCGCCAGCACGCGCTCGCCCTCCTCGGCCGGAGCGCGAATCGCGAGGCGGATCAGCGGAAGGCCCGCCTCACCTTCGCGAGCAGCGACTCGTCGGGCTCCTCGAGGTTGTGCTCGGTGATCGAGTCGCGCAGCTCCTCGAGCAGCTCGCGCTGGCGCTCGGACAGGTTGCGCGGGATCACCACGTTGAGCACGACGCGCTGGTCGCCGCGGCGGCCGCGGCCGATCGCCGGCATCCCGTGGCCACGCAGCGTCACGACGGTGCCCGGCTGGGTCCCGGCCGGAACCTCGATCTCCTCGTCGCCGTCCAGCGTGGGCACGTTCACGCTCGAGCCGAGCGCAGCAGCGGGCGCGGGGATGTCGACCACGGTCACGAGGTCGCTGCCGTCGCGCAGGAAGCGCTCGTCCTCGGCCACCCGCACGAGCACGTACAGGTCGCCGGGCGGCCCACCGCGCTCCCCGGCGTTGCCGCGCCCCGACAGGCGGATGCGCTGCTCGTCTGCAATGCCCGCCGGCACGTCGACCTTGAGCGACTTCCGTACGGCGCGCCGCCCGCGCCCCTGGCATTCGGCGCAGGGCTGGGTCGGCACCTTGCCGTCGCCGCCGCAGACGTCGCAGGCCTGCTCGCGTACGAGCTGGCCGAAGGCCGTGCGCGTGACGGCCCGCAGCCGCCCGGCGCCGCCGCAGCGCTCGCAGGTCTCGATCGGCGTGCCCGGCTCCGCCCCGTTCCCGTGGCAGTGCTCGCAGGTGTCGACGAGCTCGTAGGCGACCTCCGCCTCGACGCCGCGGGCGGCGTCCTCGAGCGAGATCTCGACCTCGACGGCCAGGTCGCCGCCCTGGACCCGGCCCGGCCCGCGGCCGAACGAGCCGCCGAACGGGTCGCCGCCGAAGAAGGCGTCGAAGATGTCCGCGAAGGAACCGAAGCCGTGCGCCTGCGACGAGAAGCCGCGCGAGTCGAGTCCCTCGAAGCCGTAGCGGTCGTAGGTGGCACGCCGCTCGGGATCGGAGAGGATCTCGTACGCCTCGGCGGCCTCCTTGAACTTCTCCTCGGCCTCCGGGTCGTGGCGGTTCACATCCGGGTGGAGCTCGCGCGCCAGCTTGCGGAACGTCCGCTTGATCTCACCGTCCTCGGCGCCACGGGCGACATCGAGGACCTCGTACGGATCGCGCCTCACTCGTCATACACCTCGGCAACGAAGCGAGACAGCTCGCGCGCCGCCTGGCGCACGGAGGTGATCGCCTGGCGGTAGTCCATGCGCATCGGCCCAATCACCGACACGGCGCCGAGGTTGCGCCGCGCCAGGCCGTAGTTGGCTGCCACGAGGCTCAGTGAGCGCATCTCGGGCGTCGCGTTCTCGCTGCCGATGCGCAGGTAGACGCTCGGCTCGGTGAGCGAGTCGCGCAGCACGCCGAGCAGCACGCGCCGGTGCTCGAGCACCTCCATCAGTGCGCCGAGCTGCGACACCTCTTGGAAACGCTGCTCGGAGAGCAGGCGGGCAGCGCCGTCCACGTAGATGGCGCTGTCGTCGAGCTCGGTGAAGGCGGAGGCGAGCGTCGAGAGGAAGCCGCGCTCGCGCGCCGTCAGCTCGGGGTCCGAGAACCGCATGGCGAGCAGCCGCGAGCCGATGTCGAGTCCGCCGACCGCCTCGTTCAGGTAGCTGACCGCCCAATCGACGAGGCCGGGGTCGACGGGCTGGTCGTACGAGATCACGCGCTTCGTGACGCCACCGGTCGAAGTGATGACGACGACCATCGCGACCTGCGGCTGCAGGAGCAGCACCTCGACGCGCCGGACGGTGGCCGCCTCGGGCCGCGGCGCCGTCACGAGCGCGAGCAGGTTGGTCACCTGCGAGAGCTGCGCCGATGTGGCGCGCATCGCCTCGTCGAGCTCGCGCCGCATCGTCGACAGCTCGAGCCGCTGGCGCGGCACCGGCAGCCCGCCCTCGCTGATGATCTCGTCGACGTAGATGCGGTAGCCGCGGTCGGTGGGCACACGGCCCGCGGACGTGTGGGGATGCTCGAGCAGCCCGGCCTCCTCCAGCCGGGCGAGCTCCGCCCGGACCGTCGAGGGACCCCAGGGCACGTCTTCGAGCTCCGCGAGCCACTTGGAGCCCACGGGCTGGTCGAGCTCGACATGCGACTCGACCACCTTGCGCAGGATGAAGCTCTGGCGGGCACTGATCTCCACCCCAGAGAATCTAGAGCTACTTGGCCGGCTTCAGCTCCGCTTCGGCGTTGCGGATGATCCGGCTGTCACCCTGCTTCGCCTCGGCCTGCACCACGGTCACGCCGTCGCGCTCCTCGGTCACGCTGCCGGTCACGTGGATCTCCTGCTCCGGCATGCCCATCCCGCGGAACTGCACCGACAGCCGGCGAAGCGAGCGCGGGTCGCCGCCGGCCGCGCTCGTGCATGCCCGCGCCACCTGTGCCATCGAGTAGAGCCCGTGCAGGATGTTCTGCGGCAGTCCCACCGACTTCGCGAAGTCGACGTCGATGTGGATCGGATTGAAATCGCCGCTCGCGCCCGCGTAGCGGTGCGGGAGGTATTTGTCGGGCGTGACCTTCAGCTCGATGTTCACGAGACCCCCCTGACGATGTTCGTCCAGGTGCCGCGCACGACCTCCTGGCCGTCCTGGTTGCGCGACACCGACTCGAAGACGTAGAAGCCCAGCCCGCGCTTCTCCGAGATGTCCTTCACGCTCGTCTCGGTCGTGATCACGTCGCCCGAGCAGACCGGCTCGCCCCAGACGAACTCCTGCGCGCCGTGCACCATCATCGCGAGGTTGATGCCGACCTCCGGGTCGAGGATCCCCGGGGCGACGGACCCGGCCGAGTAGACGACCGCGAACATCGGCGGCGCCGGGACGTCACGAAAGCCGGCCTGCTTCGCCTGCTCGCGGTCGAAGTAGACGGGGTTGTCCTCACCAACCGCGCGCGCGTACTCGGCGATCTTCTCCTTCCCGACCTCGTACTCGAAGGGCGGGAAGCTCTTGCCGATCGCTGACTGGTTCACGGCCACGGCGCGAGAGAATAACCCGCGCGCCGACCCGGGGAGGCAGGCCGGTCGAAGCGCCTACGCCGCGTTGCGCAGCGCCTGAGCGTCGGAGAGCGTCGCGAGCTTGCGCAGCGCGGCCTCCTCGATCTGGCGGGTGCGCTCACGCGTGAGCTTGAAGAGCTTGGCGACCCTGTCGAGTGTCTGGGCGGGCTCGCCGTTCAGGCCGTAGCGCAGCTCGAGAATGCGGCGCTCGCGGTAGGGAAGGTGCTCGAGCACGCCGTAGAGGCGCTCGTCGCGCATCGACTCGACCGCCTCGTCGAACGGGGAGGCCGTCGAGTCGTCGGGGATCAGGTCGCCGAACAGCGCGGCGTCGCCATCGTCGCCGACCGGCTTGTCGAGCGACACGAGCTGCTGGGCCGCCCGCATGATCACGTCGGCCTCCTCCGGGTCGACGCCGGCGAGCTCCGCGATCTCCTCGATCGTGGCATCGCGGTCGCCGTTCGCCTCGAGCTTGCGCTGGGCGCTGTCGAGCTTCTTGAGCACGTTGTCGATGTGGATCGGGATCCGGATCGTGCGCGCCTTGTCGGCGATCGCCCGCGAAATCGCCTGCCGGATCCACCAGGTCGCGTAGGTCGAGAACTTGAAGCCCTTGCGGTGATCGAACTTCTCGACCGCGCGGATCAGGCCGACCGTGCCTTCCTGGATGAGATCGAGGAACGGCAGCCCCTGATTGCGGTAGCGCTTGGCGATCGAGACCACGAGCCGCAGGTTCGCCCGCGTCATATGGTCCTTCGCGTCGAGGTCCCCGCGCTCGATCCGCTTGGCCAGCACGATCTCCTCGTCGGCGGTCAGCAGCGGGGTCGTGGCGATCCCGTCGAGGAACTGCTGCAGCGCATCGAGGGTCGGATCGGGTGCGGTCGGGCTGAGTGTGTCCGTGCTCACGGTGGCCAACCTACGACCGTCCCCTAAGCCGCCCCTAAATGTTGCAATCCCGCTCCCTGAGCGGGTTAGACCCCTGCCGCGACCACCACGAAGCGGGCGCAGCCGAGCTCGAACCGCTCGCCGCAGACGGGATTGCCGAGCAGCTCAGCGACCGAGAACCCGCTCTGCTCCAGCATCCGCACCAGCTCGGCGGCCGTGTAGACGTGGTGCACGACTGCGCTCCGCTCCGGCTCGTGGCCGGGTGCGGTGAACTCCATCTCGGTCACGATCCGGCTGCGCGGAGCGTCGTAGATTTGGCGCGCGAGCATGCGCACCTCACCGAGGTCGTAGTCCATCTCCTGACGGAGCCCGGGCAGCACGACCTCGGCCACCGTGCTCGTGTCGAGCACGAGCCGGCCACCTTCCCGGAGCGCTCGGCGGCAGGCGCTCAGGTGGTCGCGGGTCGCCGCGTGAGGCATGTAGCCGAAGCTGTTGCCCCAGCACACGAGCGCGTCGAACTCCGCCTCTGGCAGCTCGCGCACGTCGCGCCGCTCGAAGCGGACCGCGACGCCGCGCTCGGCGGCGGCCGCGCGGGCGACCTCGAGCTCCGGCGCCGAGATGTCGACGCCGGTCACGTCGAGGCCGCGCTCCGCGAGCCGCACCGCGATGCGGCCCGCCCCGCACGGGGCGTCGAGCACCCGTGCGCCCACGGGCAGGTCGAGCAGCGCGGCGATGGCCGCCGCTTCGTCGTCGGCCCACGGCTCCGAGGCCGCGCGCCAGAACGTCGCCTTCAGTCCTTCGTGGAAGCCGACGAACCAGTCGTCGGCGACGTCGGGATGCCTCGCAACTTGCACTTCGGGTACTTCCTTTCGGCTCAGGTTCGGAAGGACGCTGGAGTCAGCGCGCCGAGCCGGCGGCGAAGTGCTGCTCGATGTGACGTCGCGAAAGCAGAGGCGTCGGCGCTGAGCCTAGCGCCCGAGGAAGCGCCGGACAAGCTCGACGGTTTCCTCGGGGCGCTCGAGCGCGGGCAGGTGCGTGACGCCCGCCATTGTGACGAGCTCCGCATCGGGGATCTCGTCGGCGAGCCGCGCCGCGATCGCCCGGAAATCGGCCTTGTCGTCCTCCCCCACGACGACGAGCGTGCGCGCCCGGATCGCGCCGAGGTCGATCCGCTCCGGCCAGAGCTCCTCGGCCGCCGAGCTCACCTGCAGCTCGAACGAGCGCCGTTGCATTGGACGCACCCGATCGGCCACCGCCGGCGCCCAGAAGCGCGCGTTCAGGTCGGCCGCGGCGTCTAGGTCCCCCTCCTCGATGAGCCGGTCCTCCTCCTCGGCGAAGGCGATGATCTCTTCCGACCAGTCGTGGTCGGGGACGCGCGAGTCCATCAGGACGAGCTCGCTGACGAGCTCGGGACGCCGTGCAGCGACCTCGAGGCAGACCTCGCCGCCGAAGGAAGCGCCAACCAGCGCGGCGGGCCCGTGCCCGAGCCGCGCCTCGAGGTCGTCGGCATGCGCGAACTCTCCGCTCTCGGGCATGGGCGTGTCACCGAAGCCGCGCAGCTCGTGGCGCTCGGCGCCCGGCAGCTCGAAGCCGTCCCACATCGACGCGTCGCAGATGCCTGAGTGGACGAGCACGATCATTTCCTGCCGTCTCCGTCGCCCGAGAGCTCGAGCACCGCGAGGAACGCCTCCTGGGGCACCTCGATGCGGCCGACCTGCTTCATCCGCTTCTTCCCCTCCTTCTGGCGCTCGAGGAGCTTGCGCTTGCGGGTGATGTCCCCGCCGTAGCACTTGGCGATCACGTCCTTGCGCACCGGCTTGACCGACTCGCGGGCGATGATCTGCGAGCCGATCGCCGCCTGGATCGCCACCTCGAACTGCTGGCGCGGGATCTGCTTGCGGAGGCGCTCGGCTATCCCGCGGCCCGCGTAGTAGGCCTTGTCGCGGTGGACGACCATCGAGAGGGCGTCGACCTTGTCGCCGGCGAGCAGGATGTCGAGCTTCACGAGGTCGCCCTCGCGCATCCCGATCACCTCGTAGTCGAGCGAGGCGTAGCCCTTCGTGCGCGACTTCAGCTGGTCGAAGAAGTCGAGCACGATCTCGGCGAGCGGCAGGTCGTAGTGGAGCTGCACGCGCTCCTGGGAGAGATAGGTCATGTCGACGTGCGTGCCGCGGCGCTCCTGGCAGAGCTCCATCACCGCCCCCACGAACTCCTTCGGGCACAGGATCGTGGCACGGATGTAGGGCTCCTCGATCGACGCGATGTTCTCGCGCTCGGGCATGTCCGAGGGCGAGTGGACGACCACCTCGGAGCCATCCGTGAGATGGACGTCGTACTCGACGTTCGGCGCCGTCGCGAGCAGCTCGAGGTCGTACTCACGCTCGAGCCGCTCGCGCACGATGTCCATGTGGAGCAGCCCGAGGAAGCCGCAGCGGAAGCCGAAGCCGAGCGCCTCGCTCGTCTCGGGCTCCCAGGTGAGGGCGGCGTCGTTCAGCGACAGCTTCTCGAGCGCGTCGCGCAGGTCCGGGAACTGGTTCGTCTCGACGGGGAACAGTCCGCAGAACACCATCGGCTTGATCTCGCGGTAGCCCGGCAGCGGCTCGGTCGCCGCGCCGGCGCGGGTCGTGAGCGTGTCGCCCACGCGCAGCTGGGAGACGTCCTTGATGCCCGTGATCACGTAGCCGACCTCGCCGGCGCGCAGCTGCTCGACCGGCATCATGCCCGGGCCGAAGAAGCCGATCTCGTCGATCTCGGCGAGCGTGCCCGCCTGCATCGCGAGGATCGCGTCATCCTTCTTCAAGGTGCCGTCGACGACGCGCACGTAGGCGACGACGCCGCGGTACTGGTCGAACTCGGAGTCGAAGATGAGCGCCCGGGCGGGCGCATCGAGGTCGCCCTGCGGCGGCGGGACGCGTTCCACGAGCGCGTCCAGCAGCTCGGCTACGCCCTCGCCGGTCTTGGCCGAGATCCGGATAACCGAGTCGGGGTCCTCGCCGAGCAGCTCGCTGATCTCGCCGGCCACGCGCTCGGGCTCCGCCCCCGGGAGGTCGATCTTGTTCATCGCCGGGATCAGCTCGAGACCGGAATCGACGGCCAGGTAGGTGTTCGCCACCGTCTGGGCCTCGACTCCCTGCGAGGCATCGACGAGCAGCAGCGCGCCGTCGCAGGCCGCGAGCGAGCGCGAGACCTCGTAGGTGAAGTCGACGTGGCCCGGCGTGTCGATCAGCTGCAGGCGGTAGAGCTGGCCGTCGCTCGCCGTGTACTCGACGCGCACCGCCTGGGCCTTGATCGTGATGCCGCGCTCGCGCTCGAGATCCATCGAGTCGAGCATCTGCGGCCTGTGATCGCGCGCGTCGACGGCGCCGGTGATCTCGAGGATCCGGTCGGCCAGCGTGGACTTCCCGTGATCGATGTGGGCGATGATCGAGAAGTTGCGGATGTTGGCGGCGGGAGCACGCACGACCTTCTGAGTATGGCGATGGGGGAGAATCTCGACGGGACTCGTGGGGAGGAGCGATATCGACGTCGTCAAGGAGGTGTTCGCGGCTTTCGCCGCGCGCGACGCCGAACGCGTGGTGGCGGCGCTCGACCCCGACGTCGTCTTCATCGCGGTGACCGGCGGGATCCTCGGGAGGACCGAGCCGTATCGAGGACACGAGGGCATGCGCGAGTACTTCCGCGACGTCGAGCGGGTCTGGGACGAGCTGATCCTCTCGCCGGGTGAGTTCGAGGAGGTGGGCGACGCCATCCTGGTTACGGGGAGGGTGAGCGCCCGCTCGCCGGCGCGCACGATCAGCGGCTCGACCGGCTGGGTCTGGCGCGTACGCGACGGGCTCGTCGTATACGTGCGGGTCTACGCCTCCGCGGCTGAGGCGGCCGCGGCCGTCCGCTCGGCCTAGGGCCGGCGCTGCGCGCGCAGCAGGTAGTCGACCTGCTCCTGCTTGCGCATGATCATGTGCTCGAGCCGGTGCTCGACCGCCTCCGAGGCCGCCTCGCGACCGGTGGGCTCGATCGCCGCCTGCAGCGCCTCGAGGGTCTCGCCCTCGCCCTCGATCAGACCCTCCAGGGCCCCGGAGGGGTCGGCGGTGAAGCTGAACGGCGCCATCTCGGTCGTGGGCTCCCCGCCGAGCGCCGTGATCTTCTCGGCCAGGCGAGTGGCGTCCTCGAGCTCGGAGAGGGCATGCAGCTTCATCTTGTCGGCGTGGGCCTGGTACTCGAGCCCGATCACGCTTCCCGACACGATCGAGTACTGGATCACCGAGCGGTGCTGGAGGCGGAGCGCCTTGTTGAGGCACTCGATCTGCTCCTCGACATCCATCGTCTCTTCTGGCGCCATGGGCGGCTCTTACCCCGCTCGGCGGCCGCGGCTAACGAGGAGCTCGCGGATCTGGTGTGCCTCGGGTACCCGCAGCGCCCAGACCGCTACGGCGTAGACGGCTCCGCCGGCCGCCAGCGCGGCGAGCACCTCGACAAGCTGAGCGCCCAGCGAGCCGCCCAGCAGCTCATCCAGCCCCCGCCAGGCGCCGTAGGCGGCCGCGCCGGTCAGAGCGGCGGCGACGAGCATCCTCAGCAGCGCCGACATCAGCCTGCCCCCCTCGATCCCGGCGAGCGTGTCGCGCAGGATCCAGCCCTGCGCGACGCACATCACGATCGTGCCGACAACCGTGCCGAGGACGATGCCGGCGATCTCGAACGGTGCGTACAACGCGGCCGCGAGCGCCGCGTTGACCACCAGGTTGAGTCCGGCCAGGGCGGTGGTCGCCCAGGGCCGCTGGAGCGAGAAGAAGGTCCGCGAGAACAACAGGCTGACACCCTGGAAGGGAAGCGAGAGCGACCACCAGAACAGCGCCGTCGAGGTGAGGTCGGTGGCCTCCGCGCCGAATGCGCCGCGCTCGTACACGAGCCGGACGATCGGCTCCGCGAGCACGGCCATCAGCACCGCGCTCGGTATCAGCAGCAGGCTGATCAGCCGGACCCCGTTGGCCATCGTCCGGCGCAGGTCCTCGCTCGCCCCCCTGGCGGCGTAGCGGGACAGGGTCGGGAACAGGATCGTCGCTATCGAGATCGAGAAGAGGCCCTGCGGCAGCTGGTAGATCCGGAACGCCTTGTCGATCGCAGCGGGCGCCTCGACCGACACGAGCGTGCCGAACAGCGAGTTGATCAGCAGGCTCAGGTTGATCAGGCCGAGCGCGATCGTCACCGGCAGCATCAGCCAGAGCACGCGCCGTACGTGCTCGTTGCGCCAGTCGAGCCGCACCGTGAAGTGCCCGCCGCGGCCCCGCAGCCAGGGCAGGGGCAGCAGGAACTGAACGATCGTCCCGGCGAGGATGCCGATCGCGTAGGCGTAGATCTCGTCTTCCTCGGGCAGCGTCGGCACGAGCCCGACGAGCGCGAGGATGATCACCGCGTTCCAGGCCACCGGGGCCAGCGCGGGCACCGCGAAATGGTCGAACGAGTTCAGCATCCCGACGACGAGCCCCGAGAGCGCCAGCAGGACGACGATCGGGAACATCAGCCGGGCGAGGTTGACCGTCAGGTCCTTCAGCGCCGGGTCGTCGTCGAAGCCGGGCGCGAACAGGCTCATCAGCGGATCGGCCAGCAGGATGAACAGGGCGGTGACCGCTCCCAGCACCAGCAGGATCAGGAAGAAGAGCGACGAGGCGACCCGGAACGCCTCGCGCCGCTCGCCCTTCTCGAGCAGCTCGGTGAAGACGGGCACGAAGGCCCCCTGCAGCGCGGAGTCCGCGAACAGGGCCCGGACGAGGTTCGGAACCTGGAAGGCGATCGTGAACGCCGACATCGCCCCGCTCACTCCGAAGTAGCTCGCGGCGACCACCTCGCGCGCAAGCCCGAGCAGGCGCGACAGGCCGGTCGCGAACGAGAAGAATGCGGTATTGCGGGCGAGCCGGCGCGCGTGGCCGGGCCGCTCGGGGGCGTCGGTGCTCACCGGACGGCCGCTACACTAGGCCTCCGCCGCGTCGGAACTGCCGGACGCGGCTTCGGTTCGTCTATGGCCAACATCTCTTCACAAGAAAAGCGGATCCACCGGGCGGAGCGCGAGCGGCTCGAGAACCGCCGGCGCACCTCTCAGGTCAAGACCTGGTTCCGCAGGCTCGAGGACGCCGTGCAGAGCGGCGACTCTGCACGGGCGGACGACGAGTTCCGGAGCCTCACCTCGCGGATCGACAAGGCCGTGAAGTCGGGCGCGCTTCACGGCAACAACGGCGCCCGCAAGAAGGCCCGCGCCGCGCGCATCCGCAGCGGCCTCTCCTAGGGCTCCTCGCCGCTCTCATTAGGGTCTCCGCCATGGAGACACGGCTGCTGATCCGCGGCGAGCAGGTCGCGGGTGACGGCGAGGCGCTCGCCGTCGAGAATCCCGCCACCGAAGAGACGGTCGCCGAGGTGGACACCCCGTCGGCCGAGCAGGTCGACGCGGCGATCGCCGCCGCGCACGAGGCGGCGCCCGAGTGGGCGAGCATCCCCGCCGTGGAGCGCGCCGAGCTGCTGCACGAGGTGGCGGCGCGCATGCGCGCGCGGACCGACGAGATCGCGCGCGTCATGACACTGGAGGGCGGCAAGCCGCTCATCGAGAACTCGGATGAGGTGGGCTGGACCGCCGCGGCGTTCGACTACTACGCCGAGATGGGTCGTAACTTCGCGGGCCGGGTCATCCCGTCGATCGAGTCGACCCAGCTGGCGCTCGTCGTGAAGGAGCCCATCGGCGTCTGGGGCTGCATCGTGCCCTGGAACTATCCGCTGCTGCTGCTCAGCTGGAAGCTGGCGCCGGCGCTCGCGGCGGGCAACACGGTGGTCGCGAAGCCGTCCGAGCTCACTCCGCTGTCCACGCTCATGCTCGCGGACTGCTTCTCGCATATGCCCGCAGGTGCGTTCAACGTCGTGGCGGGGGCGGGCGAGGTCGGTCAGGCGATCGTCGCCGACTCGCGTGTGGCGGGCGTGGCGTTCACCGGCTCGGTCGAGACGGGCAAGAAGGTCGCCGCCGCATGCTCCGAGCGCGTGGCGCGGATGAACCTCGAGATGGGCGGCAAGGACCCGTTCATCGTCTGCGCCGACGTGGCCGAGGACATCGAGGTCGCCGCCAAGGGAGGCGCCTGGGCGGCGTACCTCAACGCCGGCCAGGTCTGCACTTCGGCGGAGCGTTTCTACGTCGCGCGCGAGGTCTACGACGACTTCGTCTCGGCGTTCGTCGAGCACGCGCGCGGGCTTCGTGTAGGCGACCCGCTCGACGCGTCGACCGACGTCGGCCCGATGGTCTCCGCCCGCCAGCGCTCCAAGGTGGAGGACCAGGTGGAAGGAGCCGTGGCGGCGGGCGCCGAGCTCGTCGTCGGCGGCGACCGGGCGGGTCTGGAGCGCGGGCACTACTTCGCGCCCGCGGTCGTGACCGGTGCCTCCGCCGAGACGGACCTGCTCAGCGAGGAGACGTTCGGCCCGGTGGCGCCGATCGTGCCGGTCGAGTCGCTCGACGAGGCGATCGCGCTCGCCAACTCGACGCGCTTCGGGCTCGGCGCGAACGTCTACACCCGCGACCTCGAGACCGCCGTGCGCTGCATGCGTGAGATCAAGGCCGGCACGGTCTGGATCAACGACCCGCTCACCGACAACGACGCGGGCCCGTTCGGCGGAATGAAGCAGTCCGGCCTGGGGCGCGAGCTCGGCCAGGAGGGCCTGGAGGCTTTCCAGGACACGAAGCACGTCCACATCGAGACGAAAATCGCTCCCAAGGACTGGTGGTACCCGTACGCGCCCGGGCAGTCGGGCCCGCCGTCGGGCGCCGGGGCCTGAGACTCGGCCGCGAGCCCGCGGCGCCTAGCCCGCGGCCCGGGCGAGAGCCAGCGAGAAGGCGGTGTCCTCGTCCAGCTGCAGGTCGGCGCCGCCGCGCATCTCAACCTCGAGGTCGGCGAACACGCACAGCGCCCGCTCGAGCGTGGCGCGGTCGGCCTTCTTGGCGCGCGCGACTGTCTTCTTCGCGAGCCACGGCGGCGCCTTCAGCGCATCGGTCACCTGCTGCTCGGGCATCCCAGATTCGAGCAGTGCGGCGGCGCGGTGCACCTCGCGCAGCCGGCGCATGATCGGGAAGACGAGCCGGCCGGGGCGCTCGCCGTAGGTCTCGAGCTCCTCGGCGAGGGAGAGCGTCTCGCGCAGGTCGCCGGCCACGAGCGCGTCGGCGAGGTCGTAGACCTGGGGCGCGTTGTCTGAGGCCGCGAGCTCCTCCACGTCGGCCAGCGTGACGTTCGTGGCCGGGTGCAGGGCGAGGGCGATCTTCTCGAGCTCACGCGAGAGCCGTTGCTGGCTCTGCCCCACCCGTCCGACCAGCTCCTTCGCCGCGTCCTGGTCGAGCTGCAGCCCGAGCTCGCGAGCGCGCTCGACGCACCACTTGGGGAGCTGCCATGCCTTCGGAGCGGTGTACTCACGCACCTCGCCGCCGGCGCCCTCGACCGCCTTCGAGAGCTGCTTGAGCGCCTTGCCGCGCACGATCAGCACGAGCACGGTCTCCGGCGGCAGCTCGGCGAGGGCCGCTTCGAGGGGGCCGAGCACGCCGGCCTTCCAGGCGCCGACGTCGTCGACGAGCAGATAGCGGGTGCCGGTCTCGAAGCTGAGGACCCCGAGCGCTGCCGCGACCTCCTCGGGCTCCGTCTGGCGCGCGTCGAAGGTCTCGAGGCCACCTGGGCCACGCTCCTCGTCGGCACGCCGGCGCACCCGGCTGCGCCAGGCGTCGATCTTGGCGTCGTCGTCTCCGCAGACGAGGTAGGCGGGCTTCAGGTCGGCCACCTGCGCCAGTCTACGAGTGGCCGGGGCCGGAGGATCTCGGCCGTCCGGTTGCCCGTCATTCTTCGGTCGTCACGTTCATCCCCCCTCCCTCGACCGTCAGCGTGACGGTGCCGTCGCGATCGGTCCGGTGGATCCGCACGCCGGCTCGCTCGAGCGCGGCGAGCGTCGACGGGGCCGGGTGCCCGTACGTGTTGGCCCCCACCTCGATGGCGGCGACCTGCGGGCTCACGCGCTCGAGCAGCTGCGGCAGGCCGGGATCGGCGCTGCCGTGATGGGCCACCTTCATCGCCTCGACATCCGGCAGCTCGAGCGGGAGGAGCGCGTCGCTCTCGGCGTCGGCGGACAGCAGCAGGTCGAACTCACCGGCGCTCACCACGGCCACCACGGCCCGCGGGTTGGGATCCTCGGGCGCCGGGCCGGGCGGGCGCGGTGCCGGCGAGAGGACGCGAATCGTGAGGCCGCCGGCGCGGAGCGTCATCGGCGCGTAGGCCGCCACGGTCCGGACGTGCGCGCGGGCGGCCTGGTTCAGCACCGCCCTGAAGGCCGGGTCCGAATTGCCGTCGCCGCCCTCGAGCAGCAGGCCGACCTCGAAGCGCTCCAGCACCTCGGCGAAGCCGCCGTGGTGGTCGCGCGAGGCGTGCGTCGCCACGACGGCGGTGAGCTCACGAACACCCGCCCTGCGCAGCAGTCGCGCCGTGCCGACCTCGGGCGGACCCGCGTCGAACAACACCGCACTGCCGTCGGGATGCTGGATGAGCGTGGCGTCGCCCTGGCCGACGTCCAGGAAGCGGACCGTGAGCGCGTTGGGCGGCGCCGGCGGGCCGAACGCGCGCAGCGCGACGAGGATGGCCGCGCCGCCGGCGGCGGCCACGACCGCGAGCCGGAGGCCGGGCGGGCGCCTGCGCCAGTGAGCGCTGACCTCCTCGGCACGCGGCCCGAAGCGCGGCCAGGCCCGGCCACCCGCGAGAACGACCACTACAAGCAGCCCATAGGCGAGCGGCACTCCGGCGCGCGACGGAATCGGCAACGACACCTGGCCGCCGGGAAGCTGGGCGAACAGCTCTGCCAGCCGGCCGATGTACGCGACGGGAAGCCGCGCGATCGGCCCCAGCGCGGCGGCACCCCACTCCGCCGGCGGCAGGACCGGCGCGACGAGGCCGAGCGCCGCCTTGACCATCCCGAGCCACATGGCGGGCGCGACCGCGGGCAGCGCGAGCAGGTTCGCGGGCAGCCCCGCGACCGGGACGGCGTCGAAGTGATGTGCGAGCAGGGGTGCGGTCGCCAGGGTGGCCGCGAGGGTGATGGCGGTGCCCTCGGCGAGACCGCGAACCAGCGCCGCTCGCAGATGTGCCAGCCGAGGGCTGAGCGCCGCGGATCCATGGACGTTCGGCGCTGCCACGCCTGGACGCCGTCTCGGAGCGGCGACGAGGCCCTCGGCGGCGCGCGTGAGGGCGCGGGCGAGCGGCACCCCGAGACAGAGGATCCCCACCACCGCGGCGAACGAGAGCTGCCAGCCGGGGTCCTCCCAAGCCCGCGGGTTGAGCGCGAGTGTCGCCGCCGCGGCGAGCAGGAGGGCATACCAGCGTGACGCGGGGCGCGACAGCGTCATCGCGGCGATGCCCGCAGCGCCCATCACCCCCGCGCGCTGCAGGGACGGCCCGGCTCCGGCCAGCGGCACGTAGAGCGCGACCAGCCCGAGCAGCAGGACGCCGCGTCCGCGCGGGCCGAGCCCGGCCACGGCGAGCAGCGGCAGCGCCAGGGCGACGAGCAGCATCACGTTCTGCCCGCTGACCGCAAGCAGGTGAGCCAGGCCGCTCGCCCGGAAGTCCTCGCGCACTCCCTCCGCGATCGCCTCGTCCTGGCCGAGCACCATCCCGCGCGCGAGCGCCGCCTCGGAACTGGGCAGCCCGGAGGCGACGGCCCGCTGAGCACGTTCGCGCATGAGATCGAGCGCATGGGCAATTCCGCCACGGTGGCGGCCGGTGGCACGCGCCCGGTCGAGCAGCAGCTCGCCCGCGATGCCGCGCCGCCGCAGGTAGGCGGCGAAGTCGAAGGAGCCCTCGCTCGGCCGGGTGCGGTCGTCCCCCGGCCGGCCCGGCCTGACGCCGATCCTCCGCAGGCGCCCTTGGAGGCGCAACTCGTCGCCGATGCGGACGCCCGACGGCAGCCCCGACCAGCGCGGCACCCTCAGCAGCAGCCGAGTCCCGTCCAGCCGGCCTCCCGCGACCCGCACCTCGGCTGAGGCCCCGAAGGCCGACGGGCGCGGCATGCCGAGCAGATCCGCGGACACGTCGACCGTGCGGCCGTCGACGACGAGCGCAGCGGGCCGGTCGATCGCGTGAAGCCTGGCGTCGCCCAGCGCGGCGCCGCCCAGCACCAGCGCAGCGCACAGCGCGCCGAGCGCCGCGGCGCCGCATCCACACAGGAGTGCGAGCGCGGCCGCCGCCGCGACGAGCGTCGCCGCCGCCGGGCCGGTCGCCAGGGCTAGCCCGAGCGCCACGCTGCCGATCGCCACGTGCCAGGGCCGCGCGGCCAGAAGGTCCGCGACCCTGCGCACGGCGCCGGCGGTCCCGTTCGACCGCCCGGCCTGGTGGGCTTCGCGATGTCCGGTCCCGTTCGGCTGTCCCGCCTGATGAGCTTCGCGATGTTCGGGCGCCGCCGGCGGGTCACGCGACGCAGCCCTCCCGTCTCGGGGGTTCACGGCTGCAGCCCCTCCCTCAGCGAGGCCAGGCGCTGCTCGCCGATTCCGTCGACCTCGTTCAGCTGGTCGAGGCTCGCGAGACCGCCCTGCGCGTCGCGGTACTCGATGATGCGCTCGGCCAGGGTCGGGCCGATCCCGTCGAGCTCCTCGAGCTGTTCGGCGGTCGCGCTCGCGAGGCTGAGCTTGACGCCCACACCCGCGCCGGCCGCGCCGGCCGCGTCGGCCGAGCCCCCGGGTGCCGCTGGAGCGGTGGCTCCGGAGACCTTGCCCGCGACGGGCACCAGCACCTGCTGCCCGTCTGCCACCCGGGCCGCCAGGTTGACCGCCGTGAGCTCAGCGCGCGGCAGTGGTCCGCCCGCCCGCTGCAGCGCCTCCGCAACGCGCGCGTCCGATCCGAGGCGGTACAGGCCGGGGCGGCGCACGGCGCCCGCCACGTGGACGAAGACGCGGTCGCGCGCGCCCGGATCGCCCGATCTCGCCCCCGCCGCACCGGCGCTCGCCGCCACGCCGCCGTCGAGCTTCATCGGCGGCGGGGCATGGCCGCCGCTCCCGCCCAGCAGCCGCGCCGCCGCAAGCGTCGCGAGCACCGCCGCGACCACCCAGATGACGATCGTTCCGCGTGAGCCTTCGAGCACCGGGCGACGGTCTCAAGAAGCGAGTTACACGTGGGTGCGGAGTGTGAAAAGAGGGCTACGATCTCGCGCGTGGAGCGTTTCAAGGCCATCCTCGGCGGCGAGGACGGCGAGGCGCCGACCGTCGAGCTGCCATTCGACGCAAAGGAGCGCTTCGGCAAGGCGCGCGCGCCGGTACGCGGGACCGTCGACGGAACCGAGTTCCGCACCACGGTCGCCGTGTACGGCGGCCGCTCCCTCATCGGCTTCAACCGCGACCTGCGCGAACGGGCCGGAATCGAGATCGGCGACGAGGTCGACGTGACCATCCGTCGAGACGACGAGCCGCGCATCGTCGAGCCGCCGCCGGCGCTGGCTGCGGCGTTCGACGAGGACGAGGACGCGCGCGAGGCCTTCGACCGGCTCTCCTACAGCCATCAGCGCGAGTACGCCGAGTGGATCGCCGAGGCCAAGCGCGACGACACCCGCTCGCGCCGCGTCGCGAAGACCCTCGACAGCCTGCGAAACGGCCCGCCCTAGCGGACCTCGAAGCGGGTCCGCCCCTCGGGCCTCTCCTCGCTCTCCTCCAGCCTGTCGACGTCTGCGCCTCTCGGACCCTGCCGCGACCAGTCGACCATCGCGGCCACCGCATCCGGAGCCCCTTCGAAGACCGCCTCGACCGCTCCATCCGAGCGGTTGCTGATCCAGCCGGTGACGCCGAGCGCCCCGGCCTTGCTGCGCGCCGAGTCGCGGAAGAAGACGCCCTGGACACGGCCGTGCACGACCACCCGCCGCCGGACCGTCTCGCTCACCGCCCCGCCCTCCCGTTCCCGCGATGGCAGACTGCCGGATCGCTTGGGCTATGCGCGAGGAGAGGTGACATAGATGACGGAGACCGCCTGGGGCGTGGACTCGGAGTATGGCCGCCTGCTCGACGTGCTGCTGTGCCCTCCGGAGAACTTCCACTGGCTGCCCGCGAGCGCCATCTCCCGCGCGACGCTCGCCAGCGGCATGACGTTCAGCCGAGAGGACGCGCTCCGCCAACACGCCGAGATGGTGAGCGTTTACCAGGAGAACGGCGTGCGCGTCCACCTGCTCGAGCCCGAGCCCGCCCTCCCCTACCAGGTGTTCGCGCGCGACTCGAGCATCAACGTCCCTCAGGGTCCAATCGTCACGCAGTGTCACCAGTGGTGGCGCCGCGGCGAGTACGCGCCGGTGATTCGCTTCTACGAGGGGGCCGGGATCCCGATTCACCGGATGATCACCGCGGCCGCGCTCGAGGGCGGCGACTTCATGATCGTCGAGCCCGGTGTCGCCGTGATCGGCAACGGCGAGGAGCGCACCCAGGAGCCGGCGGCAAGGCAGCTCGCCGGCTGGCTCGAGGCGGACGGCTGGGAGGTCCGGATCGAGCGCATCCCGCCCCACTTCCTGCACATCGACGTTCTGGCCGCGATGCTCGGCGAGAAGCTCGCCGCGGTGTGTGTCGAGCAGGTCGGCGCCGGATTCACGCGCTGGCTCGAGTCGAAGGGCGTCGAGATCGTCCCGGTCTCGCTCGAGGATTCGCTCAAGCTCGGTGTGAACGGGGTCTGCCTGGGCGGCGACAAGGTGCTCACGAGCGCCGAGTCGAAGGATCTGAACGAGCGCCTGCGCGCCCTCGGGCTGACCGTCTACGACCCCGAGCTCGCCGCCTTCACGCTCGGCGGCGGCGGCGCGCACTGCCTGATGCAGGCGATCAGGCGGGAACGGGTGGGGTAAGGGCGACGCGGAGCGTCCGCAGCTCGCGGTCGCTCGCACCGCGCAGGCTGCCGCCGTGGGCGAGCGTCTGCTCGATGTACTGGAGCGTCTCCGCGGTCAGCCGCTCGCCCGGCAGCACGTTCGGGATGCCCGGCGGGTAGGCGGCAAGTGACTCCGCGGCGACGCGGCCGACGGCGTCCCCGGTGGCCACCACCTCCTGCGGCCCGAGGAAGGCCTCGCGCGGCGTCATCACGAGCTCGCCCCAGGGTGGCGGCGGGGCGAACGGCTCCCGGGCGGCGGCGGCCGGCTGCTCGGAGACGGTGTCGACCGCCTGCCTGAGCGCGCCGACCAGGCGCTTGGCGGCGAGGCCGGCCGGCTCACCCATCCCGAATACCGCGACCATCACGTTCTCGCCCGCGAGCTCGAGATGCACGTCGTTCTGCTCGCGCACGAGCCGCGCGAGCTCGAAGCCACTGGCGGTCGTGCCGCGCACGTCGATGGCGAGCCTGAGCGGGTCGTAGTCGAAGACGCCGGGTGCTCCGGCGAGCCGCTCGTCGAGGACCTCGAGGCCCGGGATCTCGCGGACCGCCTGACGGACGCGTCGCAGCGCGGCGAGCGTCTCGCCGAGCATGTCCTCCCCGCTCACGGCCGCGCTGCGGCGCGCGGCGTCGAGCGATCCGAACAGGAGCGAGTTCGGGCTCGTGGACTCGATCAACGTCACGCAGCGGTCGACGACGCTCTCCTCGATCAGCTCGCCGTGGCCGAGATGGATCATCGCCGACTGGGTGAGGCTGCCGACGATCTTGTGGATGCTCGAGATCACGAGGTCGGCGCCGAGCGACAGCGCGTGTGCGGGCAGATCGGGGTGGAAGGCGAGGTGCGCGCCCCAGGCCTCGTCGACGACGAGCGGCACGCCGCGCCCGTGCGCGACCTCGGCCAGTCCGGCGATGTCCGCCACGGCGCCGAAGTAGGTCGGCGACACGACCGTCGCCCCGACGGCGCCGGGCGTCTCGTCGAGCGCCCGCTCGAGCGCCTCCGGGGTCATGCAGTGGGCGATGTGGAGCTCAGGGTCGAGCTCGGGCGCCACGAAGGTCGGCCGCAGCCCGGACATGATCAGCGCGTCGATCGTGCTCGAGTGGGCGTTGCGCTGCGTCACGACCTGGGTGCCGCGATGGGCCAGTGTCAGGAGCGCCGCGTGGTTTCCCTGCGACGCGCCGTTGACGAGCCACCAGGTGCGGCTCGCACCCCAGGCCTCGGCGGCGAGTCGCTGGGCCTCGATGAACGGGGTCGGCTCCTCGCCGACGTCGATGCCCCAGGTGAGCGCGGGGATGTCGAGCGCGAGCGCCCCCGGGCCGATCGCCTCGGTGAGGCCTGGGTCCGCGCCCGGGCCGCCCTTGTGGCCGGGCACGTGCAGGCGGCCGGGCAGGCGCGCGGCATAGGCGCGTAGCGCGTCGAGGTAGGGGGTGTCGGACTGGCTCGCGGACATGAGCGCGCCGAGTCTAGGTGAGCGCGCCAAGCGCCGCCGAGACCGCCTGTTCGGGCGACTCCGCTGCTCGGACGCCCTCGATCTCCCAGCTCCCGAGGCCGATGACAGGCTTGCCGGCCTTCAGCGCGAACGCAATCTCGGAGAGCGTGCCGTAGCCGCCGCCGACCGCCACGACGGCGTCTGCACTGCGCACCACGAGCGCGTTGCGCGCCTCGCCTAGGCCGGTGGGAATAGCTACCTCAACGAACCGGTTGGCCGCGCTGCGATCGGAACCCGGAAGGATCCCGATTGACACGCCGCCCGCCTCGCTCGCGCCGCGGCAGGCGGCCTCCATCACTCCACCGAGCCCGCCGCAGACCAGCACCGCGCCTGCCGCGGCGAGCTCGCGGCCGACCGTCCCGGCGGCGTCGAGCTCGGAGGCCCGGGCGTCGCCCGGCCCGACGACCGCGACGTACCGGCGCCCGCTCAGGGCGTCGCCGGCGGCTCGTCGTCCGGCTTGCGAGCCGGCCGGCCGGGCTCGGCGACCGTCTCCGCATCGTGATCGACGCGCGACCCCGGATCGTCGTCCGTGCGGCGCGGCTCAATTGCGAGCGAGATGTTGGCCGTCGCGAGGAAGGCGCCGGTTGCCATCAGGAGCGCGCCCGCGACGGCGAGCCAGATCCCTATGTCGCGGTCAGGCCCGTTGCCGCCGGCGACAGCCGGCGGGTCGTTCACGAGCTGGGTCAGCACGACGCCGAGCGCGAACAGCGCGACCAGCAGGGAGACAACCGGCGAGGCCGGCGGCTTCATCAGCCCCATTCCGCCCGCCAGCTGCAGCACGATCAGGAGCGCGCAGACCACGAGCACGATGTCGACGAGCTCGAACACCGTGAAGGCCGTGAGCCCCTCGTACCAGTCGAGGAACAGGCTCACGAGCAGCAGCACCGCCCCGATCGCCGCGATCAGCGGCCCTAGGGGGATGGTCGTCTGACGGGGGCGTGCGCTCATCGGGCTACGAAGTTGACCAGCTTGCCGGGAACTACGATCGCCTTGACGATCTCCTTGCCGTTGAGGCGCGCCGCGAGCTTCTGCGACCCGCGCGCGATCTCCTCGAGCTGATCCAGCGACGCCTCGGCGGGCGCCGGGAGCCGGTCGATCAGCTTGCCGTTCAGCTGGATCACGAGCTGGATCTCGTCGCCCACGAGCAGCGCCGGATCGGCCTGCGGCCAGGGCTCCTCCCAGACTCGCCTGCCGGTCATCAGCTCGTAGATCTCCGAGCCCAGGTGCGGCGCGAACGGGAAGATGAGCGAGGCGGCGGTCGCGACCGCGAAGCGGACGTGCGAGGCGGGCACCTCCTCGCGGCGCCGGTAGATCTCGTTGACGAGCTCCATCACTGCGGCGATCGCCGTGTTGAACGCGAAGCGCGACTGCATGTCGTTCGTGACCTTGTTGATCGCCCAGTGCGCCTTGCGGACGAGCTCGGACGGCTCGCCCTCGGGATCGGTCGCGCCCTCGGGCGCCTCGGCCGCCGCCGTCCACAGGCGCGACAGGAAGCGATGCACGCCGCCGACGCCCTCGTCCTGCCAGTCGGCATCGTCGCGCGGGGCAGCGAGGAAAAGGATGTAGCAGCGCGCGGCGTCGGCGCCGTGGCGGTCGACGATCTCCTCCGGCGAGATCGCGTTCCCCTTCGACTTCGACATCTTGTCGCCGCCCCGCAGGATCATGCCCTGCGTGAAGAGGCGCGCGAACGGCTCCTGCACGTCGAGCAGGTCCATGTCGGCGAGCGCCTTGACGAAGAAGCGTGCGTAGAGCAGGTGCAAGATGGCGTGCTCGACGCCGCCGATGTACTGGTCGACCGGCATCCAGTGACGCAGCACCTCGCGGTCCCAGGGCGCCTCGTCGTTGTGCGGGTCGCAGTAGCGCAGGAAGTACCAGGACGAGTCGACGAAGGTGTCCATCGTGTCGGTCTCGCGGCGCGCCGGGCCGCCGCAGTTCGGGCAGGTCGTGTTGACCCAGTCCTCCGCGGCGGCGAGCGGCGACTTGCCCTTCGGCGCAAAGTCCTCGACCTCGGGCAGCTCGACCGGCAGCTGGTCGTCCGGCACGGGCACCAGCCCGTCGGTCGGACAGTGGACGATCGGGATCGGGCAGCCCCAGTAGCGCTGGCGCGAGAGCAGCCAGTCGCGCAGCCGGTAGTTCACCGCCGGCCTGCCGAGCCCGCGCTCCTCGAGCCAATCGACGATCGCCTTCGCCCCCTCGGGCGCCGGCATGCCGGTGAAGGGACCGGAGTTGATGAGCCGCTCGTTCTCCGTGTGGGCGACGAAGGCCTCGTCGTCGGGTGCAGGCTCGTCGCCCTCGATCACCTGGCGGATGGGGAGCCCGAACTTCTTGGCGAACTCGTAGTCGCGCTGGTCGTGGGCGGGGACGCCCATCACGGCGCCGGTGCCGTACTCCAGCAGCACGTAGTCGGCCACGAACATCGGGATCTGCTCGCCCGTCACGGGGTTGGTGACGGTGTGACCGAGGAGCACCCCGGTCTTCTCCTTGTGCTCGTCCCCGCGCTCCTCCGCGGACTCGTTCAGCGCCTGGTTCACGTACTCGTGCACATCGGGCGAGTCGTTCAGCTTGAACACGTCGGGGTGCTCGGGCGCGAGCACGAAGAACGTCGCCCCGAACAGCGTGTCCGGCCGGGTGGTGAAGACCGGGTAGTCGATCCCCAGCTCCTCGCAGCGAAAGACGACCTCAGCGCCCTCGGAGCGGCCGATCCAGTTCTCCTGCATCGTGACCACGTGGCGCGGCCAGTCGATCGACTTCATGTCGTCGAGCAGGCGGTCCGCGTAGTCGGTGATACGGAAGAACCACTGTTCCAGCTGTCGCACCTCGACGATCGAACCGCAGCGCTCGCAGCGGCCGTCGATCACCTGCTCGTTGGCGAGCACGGTCTGGTCCTTCGGGCACCACTTGACCGCCGCCTCCTTGCGGTAGGCGAGGCCGCGCTCATAGAGGCGCAGGAAGATCCACTGGGTCCAGCGGTAGTAACGCGGCTCGTGGGTGCCGAACTCACGGGTCCAGTCGAACGAGATGCCCCACTCCCGGAACTGGCGCCGGAACTCGCGGATGGCCGCCTCGGTCGACTCGCGCGGGTGCTGCCCGGTCCGGATGGCGTGGTTCTCGGCGGGGAGACCGAAGGCGTCGTAGCCCATCGGGTGCAGGACGATGTCGCCGTTGCGGCGCCGGAAGTGCGCCACCGCGTCGCCTACCGAGTAGGTCTTCAGATGGCCGATGTGCGGCTCGCCGGAGGGGTACGGCAGCATCTCGAGGATGTAGGCGCTCGGCTGCGTGGCGGCGTCGTCGTTCGACACCTCCCAGGTGTGCTCGTCGGCCCAAATGCGCTGCCACTTGGGCTCGATCTGCTTCGGGTCGTAGCGATCCGCCATCGAAGCGAGGAGGTTATCGGCGGAACGCGGTCAGATCGGGACGAGCCGGGTGGCCGCGGCCTTCCAGCTGGCGGTCACTCGCGCGCCGGCGCGCAGGGCGAGGCGCTCCGCCGAGGCGGCCGTGATCTCAGCGGCGAGCGGCTGCGGTCCGGCAAGGCCGAGCCGCACACGGTTGCCGATCGTCGTGATCGACACCACTTCGGCGGGGATGTGGTTCTGAGCCGAGCCGTGCGGGCTCTCGTCCGCGGGCTCGATTGCGATCTCCCAGGGGTAGACGCTGACCGCCACGGCTCCCGCGCCGCCGTCGGTGCTGGTGACCGCACCGCCGCCGTCGAGCTCGACGTGCGTGAGGCCGTCCGGTCCCGCGCTCGCGGTGCCCGTGAGGACCACAGCTCCGGTGAAGTCGGCGACGAAGGCCGAGCGCGGCTCGGCGGCCAGCTCGCTGGGCGTCCCGTCCTGGACGATCCGCCCTGCGTCCATAACGCCGACGCGATCGCCGAGCTGGGCCGCCTCAGCGAAGTCATGCGTCACGAGCAGGGCCGGTGCGTCCACCTCGCGCAGCACGGCGGCGAGCTCGCGCGCGGCGTCGGCGCGTGTGCGCGCGTCGAGCGCCGAGAGCGGCTCGTCCAGCAGCAGGACGCCGGGCTCGCGGGCGAGCGTACGCGCCAGCGCCACGCGCTGGCGCTCGCCGCCCGACAGCGTGCGGGGCCGCGCGTCCGCGAGCTCGCCGAGGCCGAAGCGCTCGAGCAGTTCCTGAGCGCGTTCGCGCCGCTTGCGGCGCGGGCCGCGCAGCGGGTAGGCGACGTTCTGCCAGGCGCTCAGGTGGGGAAAGAGCGCGTACTCCTGGAAGACGTAGCCGCAGCGACGCTCCTCGGGAGGGACGTCGACGCCGCGCTCGGTGTCGAGCCAGGTCTCGTCGCCGGCGGTGACGAGTCCGTGCTCTGGCTCGAGGAGTCCCGCCGCCACACGCAGGACGCTCGTCTTCCCCGCCCCGGAGAGGCCGGCGAGCGCGAGGCACTCGCCCGCCTCAACCCCGATGGCGACATCGAGCTCGAGCGCCCCGACATGCGTGCGCGCCTCAACACGCAGCCTATGCACGCGCCTCGCCCCAGCCACCCAGCACGTCGTCCCGCTGCACGAGCTTCACCGCGAAGAGGATCGCGGCAGACACGGCGACGAGGACGGCGGACAGCGCGAGGGCCGAGTCGAAGTTCGTCGAGAAGCGGTCGTAGATCGCGAGCGGGACCGTCTGCGTGATGCCCTGGAAGGAGCCGGCGAACATGAGCGTGGCGCCGAACTCGCCCAGCGCACGGCCGAGCGCGAGCGCGCCGCCGGCCGCGAGCCCCGGGAGGGCCGCCGGGATCATCACGCGCGCGAAGCCGCGCGCCTCGGAGGCGCCCAGGGTGCGCGAGGCGTCGAGCAGCGTACGGTCGACGGATGCGAAGGCCGCCATCGCCCCGCGCACGTAGAAGGGCGAGGCGACGAATGTGAGTGCCACCACCACACCTGCCGTGGCGAGCGACAGCTCGATGCCTGCCGTCTCGATCGTTTCGCCCAGGATTCCGGCCGGCCCCACCGCGGCCAGCAGCGCGATGCCCGCCACAGCGGGGGGCAGTACGAGCGGGAGCTCTATCAACGTGACCACGAGCGCCTTGCCCCGGAACGAGCGCGTGGCGAGCAGGTACGCGGCGGGCGTCCCGACGGCGACGATGATCAGCATCGAGATCGCCGTCGTGCGAAGGCTCAGCCAGAGGGCGTCGAGGGCCCCCTCCTCACCGAGGCTCTCGATCAGGTCGCCCGGGCTCCGGTCGACGAAGATCGCGACGACCGGCAGGGTGAGGAACGTAAGCGCCGCCGCGAGCGCGAGCGTCAGCAGCGCCGGAAACCAGGCTCGCCGAAGCGTCATGGAACGGGCCCGAAGCCCGCCTCTTGGAGTGCGTCGGCGCAGGGGCCCTCGGTCAGCCCATCCACGAACGCCTGCCCCATCTCAGGCTGCTTCGCACCCTTCACTACCGCGGCCCCGTACGTCACGTCCGGCTCCAGCTCTGCCGGCAGCCCGATCGCCTCCAGCTCGTCGCCCGTCGCATTTACGTCAGTCACGTAGACGAAGCCGGCGTCGGCGGCGCCCTGGGTGAGCTTGCCGACGATGCCCTTCACGTCCGGCTCGTTGGAGCGCACGTTGTCGAGGATCGCCTTCTCCTGATCCGGCGGGAGCTTGGCGAGCGTCTCGCGCGTGTAGGCGCCGATCGGCACCGATTCCGAGCCGATCACGAGCTTGACGCCGTCCTCGGTGAGGTCGTCGACCGAGGCGATGGCCGAATCCGCCGGGACCGCCAGCACGAACTCGTTGGTCGCGAACTCCACCGGCTTCTCGATCAGATCCTCGTGATAGAGCTCGTCTGGGAGCCGCGTGTTGGCGGCGGCGTAGACGTCGGGCTTGACGCCCTGGCGGATTTGCGCCGCAAGCTCGTCGGAGCCGGCAAAGCTGAGCCGCACGTCGACGCCCCCGTCCCCGCCGAACTCGGGCGCGCATGCCTCGAGCGCCTCGGTCATCGAGGCCGCGGCGGACACCACCAGGCGCGCGCTGTCCGCGGACGCCGAGCCGCCGCCATCGTCGTCGTCATCACCGCAGCCGGTGGCTCCGGCGCCGATCGCCGCGAGCGCCAGCAGTGACGCCGCAAGCCACCTCACTTCGTTCCTCGCTCGACCATCACCGAGGTCGCCTTGACCGCCGCGGTGGCCGGCACCCCGGGCGCGAGGCCCAGCTCGGCGACGGCGTCGCGCGTGATCGCGGCCGTGACGAGGTGCGGGCCTGCCTCGATCTCGACGAGTGCCATCACGCCGTCGACCTCCACCGAGCGCACGATCCCGGAGAAGCGATTGCGCGCCGAGAGCGCGTCGCCCGCGGCGTGGCGCTCCGGTCGCGCGCCCAGACGCTCGACCTCGCGGCGGCTCACGCGCCGGCGGTTGGCGCGGTCGCGCTTGGTCTTGAGCTTGCCGTCGCGCTCCCAGCGTCGCAGCGTGTCGGTGCTGACGCCGAGCGCGCGAGCGGCGTCTCCGAGAAGCAGGCCTTGGTCGGTCGGCATGTGCCTAAGCATTACATAGGTATTACCGGCAGGTGCGGAGTCGTGTCCTCAGGACCGCCTGCGATAGTCGGGCGTCCCGATGAGCGTCGTCGAGGAACGCGGAGCCGATGCGGTCGAGGAGCCCGAGGAGGTCTCCGAGAAGCGCGTCGCGCCGCTCGAGCTCTTCTTCGACCTGGTCTTCGTCTTCGCGCTGACGCAGATCACGTATCTGATGTCGGAGAACCCCACGTGGGAAGGCCTCGGCCAGGGCATGCTCGTCCTGGCGGCGCTGTGGTGGGCCTGGGGCGCGTACGCCTGGCTGACGAACTACATCGACACCGAGCAGGACACGGAGCGCCTGCTCATGCTCGGTGCGATGGCGGCGATGCTCGTCGCCGCCCTGGCCACGCCCCACGTGTTCGGCGACGACGCGCTGATCTTCGGCGTCGCCTACGCAGCCGTGCGCTGGCTGCAGATCTTCATCTTCGCCGAGGCCAACGAGCACGTCGATACCGCCACGGCGGTGAGGGTGCTCGCGCGAACGGCGCTCCCCGCGCCGCTGCTCCTCATCGCCGCGGCCTTCTTCGACGGCGCCGCCCAGGCGCTGATCTGGATCGTCGCGCTCACGATCGACTTCGCGGGCCCATTCGTGTTCGGCGTGCGCGGCTTCCGGGTGTCGGCCGGGCACTTCGCGGAGCGCTTCGGGCTGATCGTGATCATCGCCCTCGGCGAGTCGATCGTGGCGATCGGCGCCGGAATAGCGGGGGTCGAGCTCGACGCCGGGCTGGTGGTGGCCGCCGTGTTCGGCGTCGTGCTGGCCGCGGGGCTCTGGTGGGCGTACTTCGACCTCACCGCGGTCATGTCCGAGGAGCGCTTCCGGCACATGCGCGGGCTCGAGCGGCTGCTGGTCGCGCGCGACTCCTACAGCTATCTTCATCTCCCGCTGATCGCGGGGATCATCCTGGTGGCGCTCGGCGTCAAGAAGACGCTCGGCCATGTCGACGAGCCGCTCAAGACCGTCCCCGCGGTGGCGCTGTTCGGCGGGATCGCTCTCTACTACGTTGCGCACGTGGCCTTCCGCTGGCGCACCGCCCACTCGCTCGGAAGCGAGCGCCTGGTTGCCGCGCTGGTGAGCCTGGCGTTGATCCCGGTCGCGACGGAGGTCGACTCGCTCGTTGCGCTCGGGCTCGCCGCCGCGCTGGCCGCGCTCTTGATCGGGTACGAGTCGATTCGCTACGGAGAGCTGCGGCGGCGGGCCCGGGCATCGGCGGCGCATGGCTAGCCGTCGCCCCACCAGGCGCCGTGGAGGAGTTCACCGGCTTTTCACCAGGCAGGGCCTCAACATGCCTAGGCTCTGGCGCATGGGTGGGCACCTCACCGTCCGCGCACGCTCCGCTGCCAATGGGCTCGCGGGCGAGAGCGCGAGGGGCCGCCTCGGAAGGATGGTCGGTCTGAAGCCCGACTACGGAGAGCTCTACGACCTGCTCGGTCGCGCCGGCCGGAACGTCGAGCTTTCGACGGCGCTGCTGCGCGAGCTGATGCGCACGTGGCCCGACGGCGGCGAGAAGCGGCTCGAGCTTGTTGACGTCGAGCACGCCAACGACGCGGTCACGCACGACATCGTCCATCACCTGCACGCCCGTCTGGCGGTTCCCTTCGATCGCAGCGACGTGCTTGCGCTCGCGTCCGGCCTCGATGATGTGGTCGACTTCGCCGAGGAGGTCGGCGACTACCTCGGCCTCTACCGGGTCGAGGCGCCGATGGACCAGGCGATCGAGCTCGCGGACACGCTGGCCGCGGCCGGCTCCGAGGTCGCGCTGGCGCTCGGCGCGCTCGACGGCAGCGCCGACCTGGCTGACGCCAACCGCCACCTCGCCGAGATCGACCGGCTGGAGGACGAGGGCGACCGCATCCTGCGCGCCGGGCTGACCGCCCTCTTCGAGGGCGGCGTCGATCCCATGGCGGTGATCCGCTGGAAGGACATCTTCGAGCGCGTCGAGGACGCGATCGACGCGTGCGACCGCGTGGCGCACACGCTGCGCGGGATCGCGGTCAAGCGGGCCTAGCGGGCTGTCGGGACTAGCCTACGGCGCCCATGGCGGCGCCGGATGACAGCACGAACTCGCCGTTCGCGGGCCGGGTGGCGCTCGTCACCGGCGCGAGCGGCGGCATCGGCGCGGAGCTGAGCCGCGGGCTCGCACGGGACGGGGCGGCGCTCGCACTCCATTACGCATCCAACGAGTCGTCCGCGAGCGAGCTGGCCGCGGAGATCGAGGCCGCCGGCGGTCGCGCGCTCACCCTCGCCGCCGACCTGAGCGACGCCACCGCTCCGGAGCGGCTCGTCGCCGGCGTCGAGCGCGAGCTCGGCCCCGTCGCCGTGCTGGCCGCGAACGCCGGCCTCAGCCGGCCCGCCACCTGGGAGGAGGTCGACGCGCAGGCGTTCGACGAAACGATCGCCGTCAACCTGCGGGCTCCGTTCCTGCTTGCCCGTCGCGTGCTGCCCGGCATGTGCGAGCGCGGCTACGGCCGCATCCTCTTCACGTCGTCGGTGGCCGCGCTGACGGGCGGCATCGTGGGACCCCACTACGCGTCGTCAAAAGCGGGCCTACACGGCCTGACCCACTTTCTGGCCTCCCGTGTCGCAGCCGACGGCGTGACCGTGAACGCGATCGCGCCGGCGCTGATCGAGGACACCGCGATGCTCCCCGGCGACCCGGGCGAGCTGACCAAGGCCGTGCCCGTCCGGCGGCTCGGCAAGCCGGCGGAGGTCGCCGACCTGGCGCTCGCGATGCTGAGGAACGGCTATCTCACGAGCAAGGTCGTGACGCTGGACGGCGGCATTCATCCGCGCTGACGGGACGATCTGGAGGAGTGGAGCTGAGGGGACTCGAACCCCTGACCTACGCGCTGCCAGCGCGTCGCTCTTCCAGCTGAGCTACAGCCCCTGGACCTCGAGAAGGTAGCAAGGGCGAACGGGCGCGCCCGCTAGCCCACGCTCCGGGCCGGCGCCTCGCCCCACAAGGTCTCGAGCCGGTAGTACTCGCGTGCCTCGGGCGTGAAGATGTGGACGATCACGTCCCAGTAGTCGAGGAGGATCCAGCGGGCGTCGCGGTCGCCCTCGATGCGGCGGGGCAGGAGGCGGTCGTCGGCGTGCTTCAGGTCTTCGTGGATGGCGTCGTGGATCGCCTTGGTCTGGCGTTCGGTGTTGCCCGAGCAGATCACGAAGAAGTCCGTGTAGGAGACGATCCCGCGCAGGTCGATCACGCGGATGTCGATCGCCTTGCGGTTTGACGCCAGTCCGGCGATGCGCTCGGCCAGTGCGGCGGAGTCGAACTCGTTCGTGCTCAAGCGCTTGCCGCCTCGACCTTCGCGCGGTAGAGCTCACGCGATCCGATGTACTCCTCGATCTCGCGGGGCACGAGATACCGGATCGGCTTGCCCTCGCGCACGCGCCGGCGGATCCCCGTCGAGGAGATCTGGATCACCGGCATGTCGAGCTGGCGCACGCGGTCGGAGCCGCGCAGCCGCGAGAGCTTGATGCCGATTGCGCTCCGGCTCGAGCCCAGGCGCGCGACGGCCGCGACCGTCGCCCGCTCGAGCACCTTCTCCGGCTCGTGCCAGGTCGGCAGCGCCGCGGCCTGGTCGCCGCCGAGGATGAGGAAGAGCTCGTCATCGGGCGACTCGGCCGTGAGCTGCTCGAGCGTGTCCGACGTGTACGACGGCCCCTCGCGCTCGAGCTCCACGCGCGAGACGGCGAAGCGCTCGTCCCCGGCGATCGCCAACTCGACCATCTCGAGCCGCGCCTCGGCTCCTGGGTCCTCGTCGAGCTCGCGGTGTGGCGCCTGCCCGACCGGGATCCAGAGGACGCGGTCGAGCTCCAGCTGGAGCAGCACCTCCTGGGCGCAGACCAGGTGGCCCAGGTGCGGCGGGTTGAATGCTCCTCCGAAGACTCCGACGCGCAACCGCTACCGCACCTACTCGCGAACCTGTCCGGATCCTTCGACCACGAACTTGTAGGTGGTGAGCTCGCGCAGCCCGATCGGCCCGCGCGCGTGCAGCTTCTGGGTCGAGTTGCCGATCTCGGCGCCCATTCCGAACACGCCGCCGTCCGTGAAGCGTGTCGAGGCATTGACGTAGACGGCCGCGGCGTCGACGCCGCCGGTGAACGCCTGGGCTGAGCTGGTAGAGCCGGTGACGATCGCCTCGGAGTGCCCCGAGCTGTAGCGGTTCACGTGCTCGATCGCCTCACCGACCGAGTCAACGACCTTCACGGCAAGGATGAGCGCGTGGTACTCGGTCGCCCAGTCCTCCTCGCCCGCGTCCGACAGCGAGTCGGCGAGCTCGCCGGCCAGCGAGCGCGTGCGGCCGTCCACGCGCAGCTCCACCCCCGACTCGCGCAGCTCGCGGAGCACGCGCGGGAGGAAGTCGGAGGCGACGTCGGCGTGTACCAAGAGCGTCTCGGCGGCGTTGCAGGTCGACGGGCGCTGGACCTTCGCGTTCACCGTGATGGCGACCGCGTCGTCCAGGTCGGCGCTCGCGTCCACGAACACGTGGCCGTTTCCGCCCGCGGCGTAGATCACGGGAACGGTGGCGTGCTCCTTGAGCGCTGCCTTGAGCCCCTCTCCCCCGCGCGGAATCACGAGGTCGACCACTCCGTCCATCGTGGCTATCTGGCGGAGCTCGTCGCGGTCGCCGCCGCCTACGATCGAGATCGCCCCTTCGGGGACGCCGGCGCCGCGCGCTGCGAGCGAGACAACCTGCGCTAGCACGGCGTTCGAATGGGCGGCCGTGGACGACCCGCGCAGCACGATCGCGTTGCCCGACTTGAGGCACAGCGCCGAGCAATCGACGGTGACGTTCGGCCGCGCCTCGTACACCACCGCGACGACCCCTAGCGGCACGCGGACGCGTCTCACGTCGAGGCCGTTCTCGAGCCGGTGGCCCTCGATCGTCTCGCCGACCGGGTCGGCGAGCGCGGCAATCGCCCGAACGTCCCTTGCGATCCCCGACAGCCGTCCCTCGTCCAGCTTCAGGCGGTCCAGCAGGCCGGAGTGGAGCCCGGCCTCCTCGCCCGCCTCCATGTCGCGCGAGTTGGCCTCGAGGATCTCGTCGCTGCGCTGCTCGAGGGCGTCCGCCATCGCCTCGAGCGCGGCGTTCTTCGTGGCGGTGCTGAGCGTGGCCAGCTCGAGCGCGGCGCGCCTCGCGCGGGCGCAGACATCGGCGACCGACTGGGCGGTGGTGGCCATGCGGGCAAGGGTACCGAGGCCAGCCGGAGTCACCGAGGCTAGGCCGGGATCTCGCGCGCCCCGATCCTGGCCCAGCGCCGCCCTCTGAAGCGCCAGCCGAGCGTTGCAAGCCGCGCGACGATCAGCCCGAGCAGGCCGAACCACACGCCCACGATTCCCCAGTCGAACGCGAGCGAGGCGAGCGTGATCGGCACGAACACGCCGAGCGTCGAGGCCAGCATCGCCCACATCAGGTAGCGCGTGTCCCCGGCGCCGATGAGGATCCCGTCGAGCGCGAACACCGCGCCGTTCAGCGGCTGCATCAGAGCGAAGATGAGCCAGATCTCCTGCGCTCGCTCGACGACCTCGTCGTCGCCCGTGAAGGCATGCGGCAGCAGGTCGACGAGAGCCAGCATGATCGCCGCGAAGATCGCGCCGGCGACGACCGCCCACTCGATCATCCTGCGCGCCGCGCGGTGCGCTCCCTCCGCGTCGCCCGCCCCGAGCGAGCGGCCGACGATCACCTGCCCCGCGATCGCGATCGCGTCGAGCACGAGCGCCAGGAAGACGAACAGCTGGAAGGCGATCTGGTGCGCTGCGAGCGAGTCGTCGCCGACGCGGGCGAGCACGGCTCCAGCGACCAGGAAGGAGCCGTACAGCGAGGCGGTCCGCACGAAGATCTCGCCGCCGATCCGCCCGAGCGGCCGCATCGCCGCGAGCGACGGCCGACGTGAGGACGCCGGCGCGGCCAGCAGGGCGCGCGCGAAGGCGGCGCCCATGCCCGCCTGCGCGATCACGGTCGCCCACGCCGACCCGGCCAGGCCCCAGTCGAAGACGTAGATGAACAGCAGGTTCAGGAGCACGTTGGCGGCGTTCGCGACGACCACGATTACGAGCGGCGTGCGCAGGTCCGAGATGCCGCGCAGGTACCCCTGTCCCGCGAGCGCGACGAGCGCGAAGATCAGGCCGATCGAGCCGATCCGCAGGTACAGGACGGCGAGGTCGCCGGTACGGCCGTCGCCGCCCATGAGGTCGACGAGCGGGACCGCGAAGCCCGCCATCAGCGCCGTCAGGACGACCCCGATGCCGCTCGACAGCCACAGCGCCTGCGCCGCGATGCGGCCGGCCGCCTCCTCCTGCCCGGCCCCGTGCAGCCGCGCCACCTGCGCGGTGGTGCCGTAGGTGAGGAAGTTGAAGAGCGTGAAGGAGCCGGCGAGGAGCGCGGCCGCAATCGCAAGCGCGGCCAGCTCCTCCGTACCAAGGTGGCCGACCATGGCGGTGTCGACGAGCAGGTAGAGCGGCTCGGCCGCGAGCGCGCCGAGCGCCGGAAGCGCGAGCTTCAGGATCTCCCGGTCGTACGGCGAGCGGAGCGCCACGGGCGCGTCTTACTCGAGCACGAAGTAGTCGCGATGCACTGCTTCCTCGGTCGCCCGCGGCAACAGCTCGCGCACCTGGTCGGTCTTCAGACCCTTGATCCGGCGCAGCTCTTCCGCCGAGTAGCCGACGATTCCCTTGCCGACCGCGCGGCCGTCGCAGCGCACCTCGACGGCGTCGCCCGCCTCGAACTCGCCCTCCACCTCGACGACGCCGACCGGCAGCAGGCTCGTTCCGCGCTGGCGCAGCGCGTGCTCGGCGCCCTCGTCCACGACGAGCCGGCCCTGGGTGGGCTTCGCGTACTTGAGCCAGAGCTTGAAGCTCGACACGCGGCCCGCCTGGGGATGGAAGCGCGTTCCGCCCGGCCCGCCCGCCAGCGCGGCCGCCACCGCCTCGCGGTCGACCCCGCTCGTGATCGTCACCGGGATGCCGGCCGCGGTGGCCATCTCGGCGGCCACCACCTTCGAGCGCATGCCGCCCGAGCCGAGCGGCGACGTCGAGAGGCCGATCTCGTAGCGCTCCAGCTCGTCCAGCCTGCGCACGTCGGTGATCAGCTCGGCGGAGCTGTCGTGGCGCGGGTCGGCGCTGTAGAGGCCGCCGGTGTCGGTGAGCAGCACGAGCAGGTCGGCCACGAGGAGGATCGCGACCTGCGCGGCGAGGAAGTCGTTGTCGCCGAACGAGATCTCGTCGGTCGTCGTCGTGTCGTTCTCGTTGATCACCGGCACGACCCGCCAGCGCAGGAGCGTGCCGAGCGTGTGGCGCGCGTTCAGGTAATGGGTGCGCGCCGACATGTCGAAGAACGTGAGCAGCACCTGAGCGGAGCGCACGCCCTGCGCCTGCAGCAGCTCGTCGTAGTGGCGGTAGAGCTTCCCCTGCCCGACCGCCGACGCCGCCTGCAGCTCCTCCATCGTGCTCGGCCGCATCGGCAGGGCCATGAGCCGCATCCCGCGGGCGATCGCGCCGGAGGTCACGACGACGACGTCGTCGCCCGCGAGGTGGCGCGCCGCGACCTCGGTGCAGACATCCTCGAGCACGTCCGCACGCACCTCGCCGGCATCGTCCGCGACGATGCTCGAGCCGAGCTTGACGACGACCGTCGACATGGCTCAGAGGTTAGGCCGCCCCGGCTATGGGCCTCCGCCCGACAGCTTCCACTTCCCGTCCTCCTTCTCGAGCCGCAGCGTCTGGGTGCCCGAGCGGCCCTGGGTCCTGATCACGGCTCGCACGTGCGCTTCCTCGCCGTCGATCTCGGTGGTCCGGATCTCGACGAGCTCGGCGTCCACTCCGGGCGTCTCCTCGAGCTGGCGCCGGCATTCGTCCTCGGCCTGGTCGCCGGTGGCGCCCGTCGCCTGCTCGATGAACTCCTGCGTGACGAGCTCGCCGCAGAACTCCTCCGGATCGGGCTCGCTCGACGCGCTCACGAAGTCGCGGACGGTCTGCTCGACGTCCTCCTCGTCGTCGTCGCCGCAGGCGGCGACGGCCAGCGCCGCGACGGCGAGCAGCAGCATCAGCAGGGGGCGCAGCATCGGGCGGCCTGTTGTATCAGCCGAACGGAGCACCAGGATCGAGCTCGAAGGTGATCCCGCCGATCTCGACGTCGTCACCGGGCTCGAAGCCGGCGGTCTCGAGCGCGCGGATGACGCCGAGCGTGCGGAGGCGCTCCTCGACGTAGCGGAGCGCCTCGTCGTTGTCGAGATCGTGGCGCGCAATCAGCCGCTCGACGCCCTCGCCGTTCACCCGATACGCCCCGGCCGGTGTCCGCTCGATGCGGAAGGCGTCGCCTCTGCCCGGGCGGTACACACGGTGAGTCGCGGGGGTCTCGGCCGCCTCCTCGGCCGCGGGCTCGGCCGGTGGGACGTGCTCGAAGATCGCGGCCGCCAGCTCGTCGAGGCCCGAACCGGTGGCGGCCGATGTCGGAATCACCGCGAGGACGTCGCCGCCCAGGCGCCCGCTCCACTCGTCCACGGCCGCCCGCGCCGTCTCGTCGGGAACCAGGTCCACCTTCGACAGGGCGAGGAGGCGCGGCAGCTCCGCAAGCCCGTGGCCGTGCAGGCGCAGCTCTTCCTCGACGGTGGCGTGGTTCTCGACCGGGTCCGATCCGTCCACGGGCGCGATGTCGAGCACGTGCACGAGCAGCCGGCAGCGCTCCACGTGGGCGAGGAACTCGTGCCCCAGGCCTGCGCCGCCGCTCGCCCCTTCGATCAGGCCGGGGATGTCCGCGAGGACGAGCTGACGGTCGTCGCGCTCCAGCGTTCCGAGCACCGGCTCGACCGTCGTGAAGGGGTAGTCGGCCACCTTGGGCTGTGCGCGCGTGAGGCGCGCGAGCAGTGACGACTTGCCGGCATTCGGAAGCCCGACGAGGCCGGCGTCGGCAAGCAGCCGCAATCGCAGCTCGAGCCAGCGCTCCTGACCGGTCAGCCCGCGCTCGGCGAAGCGCGGCGCCTGGCGCGTCGAGGTGGTGAACTGGCGGTTGCCGCGTCCGCCCGCGCCGCCACGCGCCACCACGGCGCGCTGACTCGCGTTCGCGAAATCCCAGCGGTCGCCCGACTCGGGATCCTCGGCGACCGTTCCGGGCGGCACGCGCACCTCCAGCGCGTCCGGCGTCGCGCCGTGCTTGTTCGCCCCCTGGCCGTGCCCGCCGCGAGCGGCCTTGAAGTGGGCGCCGCGCCTGAACGACGACAGGTCTCGCAGTGACGGGTCACTCACGATCACGACGTCGCCCCCGCCCCCGCCGTCGCCGCCGTCAGGGCCGCCCTTCGGCACGTGCGCCTCGCGCCGGAACGAGACGACGCCGTTGCCGCCGTCTCCTCCCTTCACGTAGATCCGGGCCCGGTCGTGGAACACGGGCGGAGGCTCAGACGCGGCCGGGGCCGGATGGAGCCGATTCGGCCCTCGTGCCGATCAGCCGTGCGATCAGCTGGCCGTCGTCCGGGAAGAGGCCGGCCGCCGGCAGGCGCTCGAGCAGTTCGGCGTACCCCGGCCGCTCCTCGAACACGCTGCGCAGGATCGGGATCGCCTCCTGCTCGCTCCCGCTCGCGGCCAGCGCGGTGCCGTGCCAGAAGGCGAGCTCGGGGTTGTCGGGCTCGGCGGCGTGGGCCGCGGCGTACTCGCGCAGCGCGCCGGCGGAGTCGCCCTCCGCAGCGAGCTGATCGCCCGCGTCGGCGCGCGCGTAGGCGCGCTGGAGCCGGAGCAGGCGACGGAGCTCGCCGAGTGGGTCCCGGTGGTCGTCGACGCGCAGGTCGACGAGCGTCCCCTCACCGGACCTGCCGGTCCCGCGGTCCGCCACCACGAGCAGGGCCGCCGACTGGCGGCCGCGCAGGTCACCCCCCTCACCCTCGGCCGCGTCGAGGGCGGCGAGCAGCCGCTCCGCGAGCTCGCCGCGGGCCGCCTCGCAGCCGCGCACCATCGCGGCGGGCACCGTGTCGCGCAGCATGATGTTCGCCTGGGCGCTCATCTGGATGCCGAGGGCGTGGCCGGCGTGGGCGATGCAGCCGCGTCCGCTGTGAACCGCCACCCGCCCCGCCCGATCGACCATCGCGACCTGACGCACGTTCTCCTGGTCGTCGTGCGAGAGCAGCTCGTGCAGCGCCTCGGGAGCGCTCTTGCCGTCCCGCATCAGCTCGAGGCCGCCTGGGCCGTAGGAGGGCTCGACCACCGACTGGGTGGCAACCGCTCCCACGCCAGCCTCGGCCCAGCTCACCAGTGAGCCGACGCCGAAGAAATGCGACTGGACAGCCACGCCGAGCGCCCCGCTCGACGGGTCACGGGCGACGATCGAGTAGGTCAGGGCCGGGAGGCTACTCGGCCGGCTCGACCGAGATGACGCGCCCGCGGCGCCCGCTCGCGAACTGCACGGTGCCCGGCCGGGTGGCGAAGATCGTGTCGTCCCGGCCGAGGCCAACGCCCTCGCCGGGCTTGAAGCGCGTGCCGCGCTGGCGCACGATGATCTCGCCGCCGCTCACCTGCTGCCCGGCGAACACCTTGACGCCGAGGCGCTTCGCGTTCGAGTCGCGGCCGTTACGGCTGGAGCCGAGGCCCTTCTTATGAGCCATCGTCGTCCTCCTTCTTCGCAGCCGGCTTACGGGCGCTCGCCTTGATCGAGCTGATCTCGAGCCGAGTCAGGTGCGCGCGGGCGCCGTAGCGGCGCTTGTAGCCGCGCTTCGGCTTGAACTTGAGCCCGTGGATCTTCTTGCCCTTCTCATGGGCGGTGACGGTCGCCTGGACCTTCACCTTGGCGAGCTCGTCGCCGCCGAGCAGCGACTTGTCGCCGTCGGCGAACAGCAGCGGCTCGAGGTCGACCTTGTCGCCCTCGCTCGCGGACAGGCGATCGACGACGATCGAATCGCCCTCCTCGACGCGGTATTGCTTACCGCCGACCTTTACGACTGCGTAGCTCATGACATGGAAACGGCGACCACATGGGTGTGGACGCCGGTAGGCGAGTGTAGCGACTCGGGGGCGCCTCTAACGGCTGCCGCCGGGGCCCGGCCCGGCGGTTGCAAGCGCCGGAGAACGCTCGGCCGAGCGCGGGCTCGGCCTCCTCGTCTGGGCGATCAGGAGGCCGGTTGCGACGAGCGCGGCGCCGACGAGCGCGCGCCAGGTGATCGCCTCGTCGTAGAGCACGGCGCCGAAGACGAGCGCGCCGAATGGCAGCAGCATCGCGAGGAACGAGATCGCCTGAGCGGTGAGGTGACGCAGCAGCACGGTCAGCGCGACGAACGTGACCGCCGACCCGAGGATCGCGAGGTAGGCGATCGAGCCGAGCGACTCGGCCGTCCACGCGAACTCGCCCCAGCTCTCGCCGAGCGCGGAGGCTGCGAGCAGCAGCAGCCCGCCACCGAGCATTCCCCAGCCGTTCAGCACCACCGGGTCGAGCTCGGCGGCTCGCAGCTTCTGAGCGACGCCGCCGACCGCCGCGCCGAGCGGCGACAGGGCGAGGGCGGCCGCTCCCGCCAGCGCGAGCTCGTCGTCGCCCAGCTCGAGGCTCTCTGCGAAGGCGAGGGCGAGGCCGCCGATGGCGACGAGGACGCCGAAGATGAGGCGGCGGCGCAGCGGCTCCTCGGGCAGGAAGATCCCGGCGATCACGGCGGTGTAGAGCGGCAGCACGCCGAACAGCACCGCGGCGAGGCCCGAGGGGATGTGCTGCTCGCCCCAGTAGACCAGGCCGTAAGCGAACGCGAACGGCGCGACGGCGAGAATCGCGGCGAGCGTCCAGTCCGTGCGCAGTGAGCGGCGGCTGAGTGCCGCAAAGCCCAACAGCAGGAGCCCGGCGAGCGTGAAGCGCGCACCCGCGCCGAGCAGCGGCGGCGAGTCCTCGAGCCCGAACTTGATGGCCACCCAGGTGCTCGACCAGATCAGGACGAGCAGTGCGTAGAGCGCGTAGACGGCCGAGCGACTCACGCCCGCCGACGTTAGCGGGGACTACTCGTCGCGGTGGACCGTCTCCGGTGAGAACGCCGGCAGGCAGACGGCCACGTACTCGGCGGCGCCGCCCGGAGTCGAGTAGCGCACCCACTCGCCGGCGCGCACGAGTACCGCCTGCCCCGCCGTCACCTCGATCGTGTTGCCCTCGCTCTCGACCTGGAGCGATCCCGCCAGCACGACGGTGTACTCGTCGAACTCGGGACGCTGGCCGGGTTCGTGCCAACCGGCCGGGGAGCGCATGTGAGCGACGCTCACGCGCTCCTCGCCGTTGCTCGCCCGCCCGGCGAACTCGTCGATCAGCTTCGGCGGCTCACCCGCCGCCTCGACGCGCACGGGTGACTCGATGAGCTCCGGCATCGCGGGCAGCCTAAGCGACCACGCGCAGGTGGCGGTAGGGGCGCCCGCGCAGGTCGCGGATGACGGCGTCGACGAGCCGCTCGTCGTCCTGAACCTGCCCGTCGGTGACCGCGTCGATCAGGCTGCGCTTGCGCTCGAGCACCTGCGCCATCGTCTCGTCGATCGTGTCCGGGGCGAGCAGGTACCAGGCCGTAACGGCGCTCTCCTGGCCGATCCGGTGGAGCCGGTCCTCGGCCTGGTCGTGCCGGGCGGGCGTCCAGTCGAGCTCGAGGAAGGCGACGTTCGACGCGCGCGTGAGCGTGATGCCCTGCGACGCAGCGCGCATCGAGCAGACCATCAGCTGCGGGCCGTCCTCCGACTGGAAGGCGTCCACCGCGCGCTGGCGCTCGAGCGACGAATCGGCGCCCATGATGTGGACGGCGCCCGGGAAGCGCTCGAGCATCGCCCGCTGCATCTCCACATGCTCGGCGAAGACGACGAGCGGCTCGCCCGACTCCAGGAAGTCCGCGATCCAGGCGAGCGCCGTCGGCAGCTTGCCGCGCGCGGCCAGCTGGCGCAGGTTGTTGAGCCGTACGAGCTGCTCGGCGCGCAGCGCCGCGGCGATCCTGGCGTCCATCGTGCGCAGGTCGAGCGGCAGCGTATGGAGCCAGGCGATCACGTCGTTCTCCGCGAGCCGGTACTCGTGCTCGTTCGAGAGCAGGATCGGCACCGTGTCGTGGCGCTTCGCGGGCAGCTGCGGCAGCACCTGCTTCTTCGTACGGCGCACGTAGCAGCGGGCACGCAGGTTCCAGTGCAGGCGGTCGTCGCTGCCGGCCGAGCGGAAGCGCCGCGTCAGCCGCGCCCCGCTGCCGAACTCCTCGAGGCGCCCCAGCACTCGCAGCTGGGAGACGAGCTCCTCGGGCCGATTGAGGATCGGCGTGCCGGTGAGCGCGAGCCGCAGGGCGCCGCCGGGAAGGTGGTCGGCGAGCTCGAGCGCGGTCTTCGTCCGCTGGGCGCTCGGGTTCTTGATGTAGTGGGACTCGTCGAGAACGAGCGCGCGCGGAGCGCGCTGTGAGAGTCGCTCGGCGTGCGCCTCGAGGATGTCGTAGTTGAGGACGGTGATCTCGGCGCTCGCCGTCTCAGGAGTCCAGGTGGCCTCGGTGCGCCCGTCGAGGACCGCCACGCTCCGCTCCGGCAGCCAGTGGGCGCTCTCACGCGCCCAGGTCAGCTTCATGCTCGCGGGGCAGATCACGACCGCCGGGAAAGCCTGGTCCTTTTCGAGCGCCGCGAGGGCCTGCACGGTCTTGCCGAGCCCCTGCTCGTCGGCGATGAACGTGCGCCGCCGCTCGAGTGCGTAGCGCACGCCGGCGCGCTGGAAGGGGTGCAGCTCCCCACCGAGCACGAGGCCATCGAGGTCGGCGTCCTCGGCGTAGGAGAGCGCCACGGTCGCCGCCGCCCGCTCGTGCTCCGCGATCAGCTCGTCGAGCAGCTCGCGCACCGACAGGTCGATGCGCAGCCCGGGGTGCTCGTCGACGAAGTCCGCCAGCGCCGTCGCGAGGGCAGCGTCCGCCGGCACCCCCACGCCCCAGGTGGCGTCGCGGCGGAAGTAGCGCCCCGCACGGAAGACGGGCCGGGCCTCGGGCAGCTTCTTGAAGTCGCGCGCGGGCGCCGGGTCCCAGACGCTGAACAGGCACAGCTCGGGCTCGCCGCTGTCGCCGATCTCAAGAGTCAGCTCGGCCGGCGCCGGAACGAGTCCGTCGCGCAGCTCGCGTGCGCACGGCTTCGCGAGATCGTCCAGCTCGACGCCCTCGAGCGACTGCAGGCGTGCAGCCGTCGCGGCATCGAAGGGCAGGACGAGCCTGCCCTCGCCAAGGCTCGTGTCGCCCTCGAGCTCCTCGGGCGGCTCGCCCGAGACCGTGCGCAGCACGAACGCGCCGCGCCCGTTCTGCGACACGACGGTCACGAGCGCGCGCCAGCGATCCGAATCGCTGAGCCAGGCCAGCACCTCGGGCGACGCCA
This sequence comes from uncultured Thermoleophilaceae bacterium, assembly GCA_963827065.1. Taxonomy (GTDB): domain Bacteria; phylum Actinomycetota; class Thermoleophilia; order Solirubrobacterales; family Thermoleophilaceae; genus JACVRW01. The sequence goes on from CAWGZM010000012.1 coordinate 277,841, forward strand.
CCAGCTCCGGGAAGCGCGCCAGCAGCGCCTCGATCGTCTTGCCGAGCCGCGCGTCGGCCGGCACGCGCCAGTTGCGGCGGCGCCAGTCGAACCAGCGCCGCGGCAGCTCCTTGACCGCCTCGTTCAGGTCCTCATTGAAGGGGAAGTCGAAGACGAGCTCCGGCTGGCGCGGATCCTGGAGCAGCCAGACCCGGCCCTGAGCCGGTGCGGAGTCGGTGCCGGGCTGATCGCTCATCAACCAGACGAGACTAGCCACGTTCACGGCTCCCGTGTGCGGATTCAGTGGCGCTGGGCGAAATCGCGAACGAGGGCCGCGTAGATCTCGGCCCGGTCGGGCGTGACTCCGTCGTGGCCGAGCGCGGGGCAAACAGCCAGCTCGGCGTTCGGCAACGACCGGAAGAGCGACACGCCGAGCTCGACCGGGATGAACTCGTCGCGGTCGGCGGCCAGCACGAGTACCGGTTCCTCGACGGCCGCGAGCTCGTCCGGCCGACGGCCCTCGTAGTCGAGCCACATTGGCGCCGTCTGCCGCACCAGCTCGTGCCAGCCCTCGGCCCCGCCGCTGTGGAGCGCTTTCATCTCGTCGGCGTACTCGCCGAGCAGCGTCTCGACCGCGTCGAGATCGGGTACCCCGGCGTCGTCCGCGGACAGCAGCTCCCTGTGCACGTCGCGAACGCCACGGTCGAATTCCGGAGATGCGGCTCCCACGATCAGGGCTCCCGCCACGCCTGGGTGGCGCACGCCAAGCTCCAGCGCGACCTGACCGCCGTCGCTCCAGCCGCCGACGACTGCACGTTGTAGCTCGAGAGCCTCGATCAGCGCCGCCACGTCGTCGGCGAGCAGCGCGTAGGACAGCTCTCTCGCCGAATTCGTCGAGCGCCCGTGCCCGCGACTGTCCGGCGTGATCACCCTGAAGCTCCGACCCAGGTCCGCCACCACCGGGGTCCAGGAGGCGCTCGATCCGAGTCCTCCGTGCAAGAGGACGAGCGGACGGCCCTCGCCCTCCTCTTCGACGTGGATCGCGGAACCGTTCAGCTCAAGCGTGCGACTCTTCATCAGCCGGCCTCCGGCAGCACCTGCCGTGGCCCCTCGCGGCCCGTCAGCCACAGCATCAGGACCGCTGCGGCGATCACGGCGGCGCCGCTCACGGTAGCGGCGAGCTGGAGGGCCTCCGTGAAGGCACCGCGGGCCGCTTCGACGAGCCCGGGTACCCCGTTGCCCGCCGAGATCGCCGCGCCGAGCGTGTCACGTGCGCCCTCCGCAGCCTCCACCCGAACGCCAGCAGGAATCGAAGCGTCAATCTCGCCTCGGTAGACGGCGGTCCCGATCGCCCCGAGGATCGCGATGCCGAGCGCGCCGCCGAACTCCGAGCTCGTTTCCGAGATCCCGGCGGCCGCGCCGGCTCGTTCCGGCGGAGCCGCGCCGACCATGATGTCGGCGGCGAGCGTGTAGACCGGCGCGAGGCCGAGGGCGAAGACGACGGAGCCGCTCACGACGGTGGCGAGCCCGTCGTCGCCGCTCACCTGGGCGAGCAACATGAAGCCGGCCGCGGCGAGCACGAGCCCCGCCGCCATCACGAAGGCGGGGCGGCTGCGGCGCACGAACACCGGCGTGAGGAGCGAGCCGACGATGAAGCCGGCCGCGTACGGCAGCGTCCAAAGGCCTGCCTCGAAGGGCGACAACCCGAGCACGAGCTGGAGGTACTGGGCGATAAACACGGCGATCCCGAAGTTCACGAAGAACCCGAACGTGTTGGCTGCCAGCGCTGCGTTGAAGGCCGGCAGGCGGAACAGGTGCAGGTCGATCATCGGATCCGCGAGCTTCAGCTGCCGGCGAACGAACGCCACGCCGACCAGGAGCCCGGCGACGATCGTTCCCGTCGCGGCCGCGTCCAGGCCGCCCTCGGCCGTGCGCTTCAGCCCGTAGATCACGGCCAGCACCGCCACGAGCGAGATCGCCGCGCTCGTCAGGTCGAGCCGTCCGGCTTTGGGGTCGCGGTACTCGGGCAGGAGCCGCGGCCCGACGACGAGCAGCAGCGCCATCACCGGCAGCGCCGGCAGGAACACCGAGCCCCACCAGAACTCCTCGAGCAGGAGGCCGCCGATCAGCGGGCCGACGGCCGCCCCGGTCGAGAAGCTCGTGATCCAGACCCCGATCGCGAGCGTGCGCTCGCGCGGGTCCTCGAACATGTTGCGGATCAGCGAGAGCGTCGAGGGCGCCAGCGTGGCGCCGGCGATGCCGAGCAGCGCGCGCGCCGCGATCAGCATCTCGGCGCTCGTCGAGAGAGCCGCGAGCAGGGAAGCCAGCCCGAAGGCGGCAGCGCCGATCAGGAGCAGGCGGCGCCTGCCGATCCGGTCGCCCAGCGTGCCCATCGTGATGAGCAGGCCGGCAACGAAGAAGCCGTAGATGTCGACGATCCAAAGCAGCTGTGCGCTGGTCGGACGGAGGTCCTCGCTCAGCGCGGGCAGTGCCAGGTTGAGGACGGTCAGGTCCATCGCGTAGACGAGGCACGGCAGGGCGATCACCGCGAGCCCGATCCACTCGCGGCGCCCTGCCTTCGCCGGCACGTTCCCTCCCGATGTCTGTTCGACAGTCATCGAAATGAATGACCCGGCAAACAGGCGGAACTAATCGGTGGCCCCTGCGACCATTCGACGATGGCTGAATTCCCCGCACCCAAGCAAGGGTTCGTCCTGACCCACTTCATCGTGTCCGAGGACGTCGAGCGCTCGCGGCGCTTCTACACCGACGTGCTCGGCGGTGAGACCGTGCTGGAGGGCGAACCGACGATCGTCGCGCTCGCGAACGGCTGGATCATCATCAACGTCGGCGGCGGGCCGACCGAGGACAAGCCGACGGTCGTTCTCGAGGCCCCTCGCGATCCGGACCGCACGAGCAGCTTCCTCAACATCCGGGTGGCCGACATCCAGGCGATCTACGAGGACTGGAGCGCGCGTGGGGCGGAGTTCCTCACCCCGCCCCAGGACCGCGGCGCCGAGATCCGCTGCTACATGCGCGATCCCGACGGGCACCTGATCGAGGTCGGCCAGTCGACCCGCTAAGACCCGCCCCGGGCCGTCGCCACGCGCTCCACTTCCAGTCGCGGCAGGATCCGCTCCAGCCAGTTCGGGATCCACCAGTTGCGGTCCCCGAGCAGCTGCATCACGGCGGGAACGAGCACCATCCGCACAACCGTGGCGTCGAGGAAGATCGCCGAGGCCAGCCCGATGCCGAACAGCTTCAGGAAGGTGTCCGGCGCGGCCAGGAAGGCGAGGAAGACGACGATCATGATCGCCGCCGCCGCGGTGATCACGCGCGCGGTCTTCGCCAGGCCGTCGGCAATTGCACGTCGCGTGTCTCCGTCCTTCAGGTACTCCTCGCGGATCCGTGAGATCAGGAAGACCTCGTAGTCCATCGAGAGCCCGAACAGGATCGCGAACATCATCACCGGCATGAATGGCGCGATCGGCACCTCGTGGTCGATGCCGATCAGCTCGCCGACCGCCCCGCCCTTCGCCACGAGCGTCATCACGCCGTAGGCGGCGCTGACCGAGAGCAGGTTCATCACCGCCGCCTTGAGCGAGATCAGCGGTGAGTGGAACGCGACCAGGAGGAGTAGGAAGGAGAGGCCTATGACCCCGACGATGAAGACCGGCATCCGGTTCGTGATGTACTCGCTCTGGTCCTCGAGCGCCGCCGTCACGCCTCCGATCTCGGCGGTGATCCCGGCGGGACCGAGCTCCTCAGTGACGACGTCGTCTCGCAGCCGGTTGACGAGCTCCTCGGTCTCCTCGTCCTGCGGGGAGCCCTCCGGGATCACGGTGATGAGCGCCGCGTCGCCGGCCTGGTTGATCGTCGGCTCGGGGACGAATGCCACCCCCTGCTCGTTGCGAAGCCGCTCGACGAACGCGTTGATCTCGGACGCGGCGGACTGGTCGGGCAGCTCGGCCGCGATCACGAGCGGGCCGTTCGTGCCGGGTCCGAATCCCTGCGTGTTCAGGTCATAGGCCTGGCGGGTCATGGTGTCCGGCGGGTCGTTTCCGGCGTCGGGGAAGCCGAGCCGCATGCCGAGCGCGGGGGCCGCCAGCGCGAGCAGCAGCGCGGTGGCCGCGATCGCGAAGGTCCAAGGACGTCGCTGGACCATGTGGCTCCATCTGGCGGCCGGCGACTCCCCGCTCCCCGTCTTCAGCGTCCGGCCCAGGAAGGGGATCCGAAGGCGGTCGACGCGCGGGCCGAGGTACGACAAGAGCGAGGGCAGCAGCGTGACCGAGGCGAACATCACGACCAGAACCGCCAGGGAGGCTGAAATGGCGACGCCGTACATGTAGGGCAGGCCGGTGAGCGCAAGGCCGAGAACGGCGATGACCACCGTGGCGCCCGCGATGATCACGCTGCGCCCGGCGGTGGTCACGGCCTCGACCACGGCGTCGTGCGTGTCCTTGCCCTCGCTCATGGCCGAGCGGAAGCGGGTCAGGACGAGCAGCGCGTAGTCGATCCCGACTCCGATCCCGATCAGGCCGGCGACCGCCGTGGTCCAGTCGGGAACGTCGATGACGTTCGCGAGGAGGACGATCAGGCCGCCCGAAGAGATGCCAAGCCCGATCAGCGCGATCACGAGCGGCAGTCCGGCCGCGACCACCGAGCCGAACGCGATCAGCAGAACGATCGCGGCGCCCAGGAAGCCGATCCCCTCCGGGCTCGACTGCGACTGGGCGGCATAGATCGGATCCCCGCCGAGCTTGATCTGAAGGCCGTCGCCGTCGTTCGCCTCGGCGGCCGCGATCAGCTTCTCGCCGTCCTCCTTGGGGACCTCCCAGCCGGGGACCGTGAGCGGAAGCGTCGTCGAGCCGATCGTGCCGTCCTCGGAGACCCGGATGGGCGTATGCCGCGCGACGTGCTCGACCTGCTCGGCCTCGCGCAGAAATGCGTTCACCTGTTCGCGAGCAGCGGGGCTCCGGGCGCCATCCTCGTCCTGCCAGACGACGTAGATCTCCTGGCCGGAGTAGCCGCCGAAGCGCTCGCTGGTGATCTCACTGGCCGCCTCCGACTCCGATCCCGGCGTGTCGTAGTCGGCCTGGAACTCACCGGCGAGCGACGAGCCCACGCCGATGATCAGGATCGCCGCGGCGATCCATGCCAGCACCATCCGCCCGCGGCGGCGGTAGGCGACGTCCGCGAGACGAGCAAGACCACGCGTCATCGGTCGAACACCCTCTTTCGGTTGTCATCAGGTCTCAACACCCACATCAGACTCCGAAAGGAGGTCGAACTCATCGCTCGGCTCACCGATGTCTCGTAGGCTCTGTCCCGCCGATGGAGCCGATCGCCCTCGAGCCGATCGATGCGCTGACGATCACCGTGCTGGTCGACAACGTGACCGACTCGCTCCTGGCCGACATGGGCCCGGCGAAGCGGGCGCCGATGCGGGGCCCTGCGCAGGTTGCGGCGTCAATGCTCGTCGGGGAGAAGACGGACGACGCGCTCCTGGCCGAGCACGGGTTCTCGGCGCTCGTGACGATCACGAAGGGCGACCGTGAGACGCGCGTTCTCTTCGACGCCGGCAGGACGCCCGACGGAATGGTCGAGAACATGCGCCGGCTCGGCCTCTCGCCGCGCGAGATCGACATCATCGTCCTTAGCCACGGTCACTGGGACCACACGACCGGCATGGACGGCCTGGTGCGCGAGCTCGGTCGCACGAACGTGCCCGTCCTCATCCACCCGGAGTTCTGGTCGCAGCGACGAGTCGTGATCCCAGGGCGCGAGCCGATCGAGCTGCCGTCAGCGAGCAAGGGAGCCCTGGCGGGCGCAGGCTTCGAGGTCGTCGAGGAGAGGCAGCCGTCCTTCCTACTCGGCGGTTCACTGCTCGTGACGGGTGAGGTCGACCGCACGACGGAGTTCGAGCGCGGGTTTCCCGGCCACGAGGCGCACCGGCACGGGGAGTGGCGCCCAGATCCGCTGATCCTCGACGATCAGGCGCTCGTGGCGAACCTGCGCGGGCACGGCCTCGTGCTGCTGACCGGCTGCGGCCATTCCGGGATCGTGAACATCCTGCGCTACGTCCGGCGGCTGACGGGGCAGGATCACTACCACGCGGTGATAGGTGGCTTCCACCTGAGCGGACCGGCCTTCGAGCCGATCATCGGTCCGACCTGCGATGCGCTCGCGGAGCTGCGGCCCGACTACCTCGTGCCCGCCCACTGCACCGGCTGGCGAGCGATCCACGCGCTCGCGGCCCGCTTCCCGGACGAGTTCATCCCGAACGCGGTCGGGACTCGCTTCGAGTTTCCAGCGGTCCCCGAACCACGTTCAGAAGCGGCTCCCCCGTAGCGAACCTGCCGAGCTGCTCTGCGCCGAAGCGGACCGCCCGCTCGTCGGCCGCCGGGCTGTCGCCGGCGTTGTGCGGGGTGATGGCGAGCGCGAGCTCCCAGAGCGGATGCTGGTCCGGAAGCGGCTCCGGGTCGACCACGTCGAGGACCGCGCGCAGGCGGCCGGAGCGGAGCTCGGCGACGAGCGCATCGGTGTCGACCACCCGTCCTCGCCCGGCGTTGACGAAGAGCGCGCCGTCGCGCATCCCTGCGAGCAGGCCGGCGTCGACCATGCCGGTCGTCTCGGGCGTGTGCGGGAGGAGGACCACCACGGCGTCCGCCTGCCCGATCAGGGCGGGCAGCTCGCTCAACTCGTGGACACCCTCGCGCGCGTGGCGAGCCACAGCGATCACCGACACGCCGAACGGCTCCAGGAGGCTCTTCAGGCTCCGCCCGATCGACCCGAAGCCGAGTATCAGGACCGTCGTGCCCTGCAGCTCACGCGGGACGGCGTCCGACCAACGACGCTCGCGGGCGGCGGCAAACTGGCCGTAGGCGTCGCCCAGCAGCGCGCCGACCACCCACTCCGCGACCGTCGCGTCGCGGGCGCCGCGCGCGTTGCAGAGCGTCGCCCAGCCCGGCACGAGCGGCTCGATCCATTCCGTCCCGGCCGAGAGTGACTGCACGACCCGCAGCCGCTCGAGCCCCGCCAGCGCTTTCAATGTCTCCTGGTCCTTCCACTCCGGCAGCACGAAGGCGGCGTCGTCGCGGCCGTCCGGCAGCCGGCGCACGTCCACCCCGTCGGGTGCCAGCCCGGCCACCATGTCGTAGGCGCGAGCGGTGACGGCTGCGATCAACCGAGCGCGCGTTCGAGGTTGTCGAAGGCCTTGCCCCAGCCGTCCTCGTGCGAGCGCACCGCCTCCTCGTCCCACAGGCCGCTGTGGGTGAAGCGAACGGTGGTGGCGCCGTCACTCTCCTCGAAGTCGAGCTCGATCAGCTGTCGCGTGTCGTCGCCGTCCCAGATCCAGGTGAAGGCGAGGCGCGTCGGCGGGTCGATCTCCGTGTAGTGGCCGCCGCCGCCGTACTCGACGTCGTTGTGCGGGTTGCGCATGACGACCCGCACCGTGCCACCCACGCGGAGGTCGACTTCCGCCTCGCTCGTCTCCCAATCGTGCTCGGCATGCCACCAGCGCCGCATGACCTCCTCGCTCGTCCAGGCGTCGAAGACCGCCTGCGCGGGGGCCTGGAAGGTGCGCTCCATTCGCAGCGTGGTGCTCTCGTTCATGCCCCGGGTTCGCGTCCGCGTCGCAGGCGCAGCATTATCCACGCGCGCGCCGCAAGCAGCGCGGCCCCCGCACCCGTCAGCGACGGGAGGAGCTCCTCCAGCGGCATGCCTCCGACGTGGGCGATCACGACGCCTTGCCGTACTCGTCGTGGTAGTCCCACCACTGGTACGGCGGGGTCTGCGGGTAGCCCTCCGGCGAGTCCTCCCACTCCTCCTGGCGCCCGAGCGCCGTGATGTCGAGATAGGCCCAGGTGGTGCCCATGGCCTCGTCGCCGCGGCTGTTTATGAAGTAGGTACGAAAGATCTCGTCCCCGTCGCGGACGAACGCGTTGGTGCCGTGCCACTCGTCCACGCCGAAGTCGGCGTCGAAGCTGTCCGTGACCGTGTACCAGGGGATCTGCTCCCAGCCCATCTGCGTCTTCCAGCGCTGTATCTCCTGCTGCGGCGCTCGCGAGATGAATGCGAGCGTGGTGTCGCGGGCGTTCAGGTGGGCAAGGTGCGCGACCTGGTCGGCGAGGAAGGAGCAGCCGCCGCAGCCGCGCTCGGGATAGCTCTCCATCCCGGGGTCGAAGAAGAAGCGATAGATGACGAGCTGCCGGCGCCCCTCGAACAGGTCCGCGAGGCTCGCCGGCCCATCCGGGCCCTCGAAGCGGTAGTCCTTCTCAACGGCCATTCGCGGCATCCGGCGACGCTTGGCGGCAAGTGCATCGCGGGCGCGGGTCAGCTTCTTCTCCTCGACGAGCAGCTCCTCCCATGCGGCATCCCATTCCTGCGGCGATACGACGGGCGGTGTGTTCATGGTCACTTGGACTCGTCCTCCTTCAGATATTCATCGACCACATCGAACAGGCGGCCCCAGAGGGCGCGCTGGCGATCCATCCAATCGGCCGCCTCGCTCAGCACGTCCGGGTCGAGCGAGAGCCGGTGGGTCCGGCCGACGACCTCGCGCCGAATGACGCCCGTGTCCTCCAGCACCTTCAGGTGCTTCGAGATCGCAGGCTTCGAGACCCCGAAGCCGTTCGTGGCCTCGCCGACCGACGCGGGGCCGGCGGCGAGGCGCTCGACGATGCCGCGGCGGATCGGGTGTGAGAGGGCCTTGAACGGATCGTTAACCACAAGGTTAACCGTAGCAAGAGCGTCCGAAACGTTCAAGACGGCGGAGCCGCGCGTTGCCGATGATCCTCGGCATGAATGCTCAACTGGATCTCATCGGCATCGTCGTCGAGGACATGGGCCGGTCGCTCGCGTTCTACCGCGAGCTCGGCCTCGACTTCCCGGAGGAGGGAAGCGAGCACGTGGAGACGACGCTCCCGGGCGGCGTGCGGGTCGCCCTGGACGCGCAGGAGACGATTCGCTCCTTCGACCCGGACTGGCAGCCGGCCACGGGCGGGCCGCAGGTCGGCCTCGCGTTCCGGCTCGACGCGCCGGCGGACGTGGATGCCGCATATGAGCGGCTCGTCTCGCTCGGATACGACGGCCACAAGCCGCCGTGGGACGCCGCCTGGGGCATGCGCTACGCGCTGATCCGCGACCCGGACGGCAACTCTGTCGACCTGTTCTGCCCGCTCTAGCGGCGAGCGGCGGCGGCGCCGATACCGTGGTGTCCGTGCGCATCGCGACCTGGAATGTCAACTCGGTCAAGCAGCGCGTGCCGCGGCTGTTGCCCTGGCTGGATGAGCGGCAGCCCGACGTGGTCTGCCTGCAGGAGACGAAGCTCGCGGATGACGCGTTCGACGAGCTGCTCGGCAAGGAGCTCGCCGACCGCGGCTACGAGGTCGCCGTGCACGGCGAGGCCACGTGGAACGGTGTCGCCATTCTCTCGCGCGCCGGGCTGGACGACGTCGTCGCGGGAGTGGTCGGCGCGCCGGGCTTCCCGAACCCGGAATCGCGAGCGGTGTCCGCGACCTGCGGCGGGATCCGGATCGTCTCGGTCTACGTCCCGAACGGGCGCGTGCCCGACTCGGACCACTACCAGTACAAGCTGGCCTGGCTGGCGGCGCTGCGCGAGATGGTCGCCGCCGGCCCGGAGGCGACGATCGTGTGCGGCGACATGAACATCGCGCCGACCGACGACGACGTCTTCGATCCGGACGCCTACGTCGGGCAGACGCATGTGACCGAGCCCGAGCGGGCGGCCCTGGCCGCCCTCCAGTCGCTCGGCCTGCACGACGTGGTCCGCGACCGCTGGCCGGGCGAGCGGGTGTTCACCTACTGGGACTACAGGGCCGGGATGTTCCACCAGGACCTCGGCATGCGGATCGACCTGGTTCTGGCGAGCGGAAGCGTCGCCGACCGCGTCGAGGCGGCCTGGGTCGATCGCCAGGCGCGCAAGGGCAAGGGGCCGAGCGATCACGCCCCCGTGATCGTCGACCTGGACGAGGCACCCGACGGGAATATCGGTCCGGTCGTGCCTCCGCCGTCCGCACCGGTGACGAAGCGCGGCGCGAAGAAGCTGCCGCAGGGTTAGGCCGAGTCGTCCTTCTTGCGGTCGCGGTCGCGCGAGGGCTGGACGCGCTTCGGCTCGCCCGGCATCTTCGGGTAGTCGGGCGGGTAGGGCATGTCCCCCTCCCCCTCGGCCTCGTCGCGCTCGAACATGTCGAGCAGGGGCTGAAGCGAGTGCACCTGCTCGTCGATCGCTGCGTGGCGGTCGCCCACCTCAGCGAAGCGGGCCGGCATCGTCGCGACGGTGAAGTCCTCGGGCGCGACCTCGGCCAGCTCGTCCCAGGTGACTGGCGCCGATACCGGGGCGCCCGGCTTCGGCCGCACGCTGTAGGCCGAGGCGATGGTGCGGTCGCGCGCGTTCTGGTTGTAGTCGACGAAGATGCGCTCGCCGCGCTCCTCCTTCCACCACTTGGTCGTCACCTGGCCGGGCAGGCGGCGCTCGAGCTCGCGCCCGAAGGCGATGGCGGCGTGGCGAACGTCGGTGAAGGTCCAGCGCGGTTCGATCCGGACGTAGATGTGGACGCCCCGGCCCCCCGACGTCTTCGGGAAGCCGGTGTAACCGAGGTCGCCCAGTAGCACGCGCGCCTCCGCGGCGACGCGCACGGCGTCGTCGAAGTCCGTGCCCGGCTGAGGATCCAGGTCGAGGCGCAGCTCGTCCGGGTGATCGACGTCGTCTGCGCGCACCGGCCAAGGGTGGAAGGTGATCGTGCCCATCTGCGCCGCCCAGCCGACGACCGCGATCTCGCTGGGACAGATCTCGTCCGCGTGGCGGCCGGAGGGGAACTCGATGCGCGCCGTCTGCAGGTAGTCAGGCGCTCCCTTCGGCACCCGCTTCTGGAAGAAGGCGTCACCGCCGCCCTTCTCGCGGGTCGACAGGACGATGCCGGGGTGCACGCCCTTGGGCCAGCGCTCGAGCGTCGTCGGACGCCGGCGGAGCGCGCGCATGATGCCGTCCTCGACGGCCAGGTAGTACTCGACGATGTCGAGCTTCGTGACCGGAGGCGTGCGCTCGGTCTCGGGGAAGATCACGCGGTCGGCGCTCGAGACGCGCAGGTCTCGACCCCCGGCGTCGACGATCACGCCGTCAGATTTGGCCATGGCGGAGTTCTACGGCATGGGCGTTCATCTCTCCCTGGAGACGGCCCCCGCCGTTCGCATTAATCGGCGCGCGGCACCACGAACCTGGCGCCTATGGAAGGAAGTCGCGCAGGGAGCGCTTCTGTCGCACGCCGGGTCCGAGGTTCTCGGGGTCCAGCCACGCCTCATATGCGCGCCGCAGCGCGGGCCACTCCTCAGCAGTTATCGCGTACCAGGCGCTGTCGCGGTTGCGCCCCTTGACCACCATGTGATTGCGGAAGACGCCCTCGAGGCGGAACCCGAAACGCTCGGCGGCACGCCGCGAAGCGGCATTCAGGGCGTTGCACTTCCATTCGAGCCGGCGGTAACCGAGCTCGTCGAACGCACGCCGGCCGAGCAGGTAGATCGCCTCGGTCGCCGCGGTCGTGCGGCGCAGCGGCGCCCCGAACCAGATGTGGCCGATCTCGATGACACCGAACACCGGCTCGATCCGCAGATATGACGCGAGACCAGCCGGCCGCTCGCCGGGGAGCGGCACCAACGCGAAGAAGAGCGGATCCTCCGAGCGCTCCGCCCACGCGAGATATTCGCGCATCTCATCGGGCCCTTGGAAAGGCCCATACGGCAGGTACGTCCACATCGCAGGGTCGCCCTGCGGCGGATGCGAGGCCGCGTACAGCGCCTCGAGATCGCCGGCGGCGTCGACCGGCCGCAGAACGACATGCTCGCCCCGCAGCGGCGCCCGGGCCGGCCGCTCCACAGGCGTCCAGTCGAGCTCGGTGCCAAGCGGACGCTCCTCCGTCACCGCTCCGACCTTAACCCGCGCCGCCTACCCATGGCGGGAAGTCTCAGCGCATGCGCCGGGGCACTACCCGGAGCCGCTTCAGATCGTGTCGCATGACCGGGCGCGCGGCGGAGTGGCGGGCCACCGTCTGGAACCCCGCGCGCCTGAAGCTCGAGGCGGTGCCGGTGAAGAGGTTGGAAGTGCTGTTCGGCGCCGCAGTATCGACGGGGTACGCCTCGAGCGCGGGCGCATTCGCCTCGCGTGCGGCGCGTAGCGCCGCCGCAATCAGCGCCGAGCTGACACCGCGCCTGCGATGGCTCCGGCGAACGTAGAAGCACGAGAGCGACCAGACCGGCACGTCGTCCACGCGCGCGGTTCGGCGGGAGCTCTCGAGCCAGGGCAGGTCGGTCCTGGGAGTCAGCTGGCACCAGCCGACGGCCAGGTCGCCGTCGAAGGCGAGCAGCCCCGGGGGCGGCCCGCGCCTCGCCAGCGCCCGCAGCGCCGCCTTGTTCCGCCCGCGCGGTCGCTCTCTGTATGCCGCCCCGATTCGCCAGTACATGCACCAGCAGCCGTTCGAGGCACCGGCCGAGCCGAACAGGTCCTCGAGCGCGGGCCACAGCTCAGGGGTGAGGGATCGCACCGTGAGCGCCATCGGTCAGGTCGATGCGGAGGAATGGTGCCTGCGGTAGTGGCGGCGTCCCTTGGAGCGGTTGCCGCACGCCTCCATGCTGCACCAGCGCCGCTTGCCGTTTCGGCTCGTGTCGTAGAAGAGCCAGCCGCAGCCGTCCACGCCTGGGCACTCCCTGATCCGTTCCAGCCGGGCGGTGGCGAGCAGGTCGGCGGCATCGCGTGCGATGGGCCAGAGCATTCGCTCGAGCGCGCCGGGCTGCTCGTCCCAATCCCACTCGTAGGCGCCGCCACTCGGCACGAGCAGCGCGTGAGTCATCGCCTCGGCGTGGGCACGGTTCAGCGCGGCGAGGTCGTCGGGGGCAGGTGTCGAGCCGGCTGCGACGGCGGAGAAGATCCGGTACAGCTGTTCGCGTAGGTCGCGCGCGGCCTGGAACACCGCCTCGGCCTCGGCCGGATGGCGCCTTGCGCGCTCGAGCAGGCGCTTCACCTCGCGTGCGCTCAGCACGCGGGCATCCCCGGCCCAGCGCACGAGGTCGGCATAGCACGTCAAGAACTCATGCGGCTGGTCCCCGTGGCGCGGGTCGACGCTGTTGCAGAAGTCCAGGGACAGGCGCCCGCCCAGAAGCCGTAGCTCGTTTCCCTCGCGTTCCATAGGGCAACCGGTGTTTCGACTTTACCCGGTTGGAGAGGATCTAACCGTTGTTTGGTAGATGGATAGTTGGAGGGTGAGCCGTGTCACGGCAATGGGTGGAATAGCCCCCCAGCCGAGAACGTCTTCCTCGAAGCGCGCACAGGCTCTTCCAGCGAAGAAAGGATTCACCATGAAGCGTCTCACCACCGCGATCGCCGGGCTGTTGCTGACGTTCGCGGTCCTCATCTCCTCAGGGGCGTTCACCGGGTCCGCGGCCACCGCCGACCCCTCTCACGGCGGCGGCCACACGTACGGCTTCGAGCGGTTCCTGGAGCGATACGAGGCCGCCAACACGGCTTTCGTGAACGGCGACCCGTCGCTGTGGTCGAAGATCACCGCCGAGAAGGATCCCGCGTCGATCTTCGGCGGGTTCGGCGGGCTGGGAGAGGCGGGCGTCGACGAGGTCACCCAGCGCTATGAGCTCGCGGCCGGCGCGTTCCGCCCGAGCGGCGCCGACGTGGACTTCGAGTACCTCGTCAAGGACGTGCGGGGCAGGTTGGCCTACACGGTCGCGCTCGAGCGTGCCAACGTCCTGTATGCGGGGCAGACCGAGCTACAGGAGCAATTCCTGCGCGCCACGATGATCTTCCGCTTGGACAGAGGGGGCTGGAAGATCGTCCACCGGCACGCGGACAGCATGGTCGATCTGGAGCTTCCGACGCCGCAGTAACGGTCCCTCAAAAGTAGTCCAAGGGGCGCGGGCGGACAGACCCGCTCGCGCCCTGAGGTCGCCACCGGAGGCGGATCAGTCTCAGGGGGCGAAGCTCACGACGTCACGACCGCGGGGCAGGGCGATCACCGCCGCAGGGCCAGACGCCAGCGCAGCTGCCTGGCGAAAGCGATCCAACGACGGTTGCTGCTCAGACACGAGCACCTCGCGAGCGTGCGCGGCCGACTCGGCGACCAACCTTAAGCGCGGAGCCGTGCGCCCCGCTCGCGAGTGCCCGGGCGGCTAGTGCCTGCGCAGCCTGATCAGACCCTCGTAGCCGAAGGTGAGCGGGTCGGCCGTCGCGTCGCTTGTCGGGAAGTACGCGATGCGGCCGGTCGCGCCCGCCAGCCGACCGGTGCCGCCGGTGATCGTGATCAGGCCGCCGTACTCGGCGTCACCGCTGAAGTTGTACTCGAGCGTGCCTCTCCGGCCGAGGACCTTCCCGGTGAAGACGGACCCTCTCGAAAACTGGAGGATCGGACCGTCGTCGGGCATCACGACGCTCGTGTACGGCTCAACCGCCGGGCCTCTCATGTCACCCGTGAACGTCACGCGAGCCTCTGCCGTGATGACGGAGATCGCGCCCTGCTGGACAGGCGGCTGCGAGACGTTGTCGGCCGGGTTCAGGACGATCTCGCCCGAGATGTGGGTGGCCTTCTTGTGGCCCTTGGCCAGAGCGGGCGCGGCCAACACCGCGGATCCGAGAATGGCCAGGACGAGAACGACGAAAAGCGCAAGCGGGGAACGCCTACGACGCATTGGAACCCCTCCCTTGAGGATCTGGAACCCGCGACGCTAGGGTCGTCCGCCGTCGGGCGCCAGCGCGGGCCGCGGCCGCCCTGAGGAAACCACAAGGCCGCGCAACGCGGGACAGGACCCCGCCGGAGGCGGTCAGAGGCTCAGGTCGCGGCGTCCTCCTTCGCCGCGGCCTTGATCTCGCGCTCGAGCTCTTCGGCGTCGGCGTCGATCTGCTTCTCGATCAGCTTGGTGGCGCGCTCCGTCGCCTTCTCGAGCTGTTCCTCGATCTTCGACTCGCCGAGCACGATCACCGCGGCGCTGCCGGCGTCGAGCTCCTCGCCGAGCTCCTTGAGGTCCCCACGCGAGATCCCCCGAGTGAGGTGGCCGGTGAGGCCGCCCGCGCCGGCGCCGACGATCGCGCTGCCGAGGATCGCGGGCGGGAAGATGATTCCCACGAGAGCGCCGACGGCGGCGCCGGTCCAGGCGCCGTGCTGCGTCGGCTTCTCGGTCTTCGTCACGCGGACCTTGCCGTCCTCCTCCTTGCGGATCACCGCGGAGTCGAAGGTCCCGATCGCCCCCATCGCGTGGAGGTCGAAGACCGCCTCGTAGTCGGCCTCGGCATCCGCGATCTCGTCGTAGATCGCGGCGTACAGGAATACGGGCCGGTCGCTCATCTCTCGAGTCCTTTCGTGTAGGGCCAGGCAGCTGTGTTCTATCACCCACTCGGCGACCAGCCCATGGCGCGACGACAGCGTGTCATGGTCGCGCGGTGCCGTCGCCTTCGCGGCAGTCGGCGGCCGGGCCGCTTACCGCCGGCGCCGCCCCAGGCGGCGGCCCCAGTCACGTGCGAACAGGAAGCGAGCGACGCGCAGGAAGAGCTTGCCCTTGAGGGCGGTATAGGGGTACCAAAGGAGCTCCGACCTGGGCGCCAGCCGCGTCGCGGTGACCGACTGCGGGCGGCAGTACTTGCGAATCCCGTGTGCACCACCGAGCCGCGCGCCGACGCCGGACTCCTTCCAGCCAGCCTGAGGAAGCCGGATCGCGGAGACGTTCACGAACATGTCGTTGACGTTGACCGCGCCGACCTGCAGGCGCCCGGCGATCTGCTCGCCGCGGGCGCGATCGCGAGTCCAGACGCTGGCCGACAACCCGTAGCTCGAGTCGTTCGCGAACCGAATCGCCTCCTCCACGTCTTGGACCTTCATCACCGGCAGCGTCGGGCCGAAGGTCTCCTGGCGCATGCAGCTCATCGACTGGTCGACGTCCACGAGCACCGTCGGCTCGAAGAACGCCCCCGGCGCGTCCGCGCGCTTGCCGCCGACGAGTGCGCGTGCGCCGTTCGCCAGCGCCTCGGACACGTGCCGCTCGACGATGGCGAGCTGCGCCTGGCTCGAAAGCGAGCCGACGTCGGCGTCGAAGCGCTGGCCGGTGGCGCCCTGGCGCAGGCCGCGCACCCGTCCGGCCACGAGCTCGACGAACTCGTCGTAGACGGGCTCCTCGACGAACACGCGCTCAACCGAGGTGCACGTCTGGCCGCTGTTGAACATGCCGCCCCAGACCGCTGCGTTCGCGGCCCGCTCGAGATCGGCGTCGGCGAGCACGATCATCGCGTCTTTGCCGCCGAGCTCGAGGCTGTACGGGATCAGCCGCTCGGCGGCGCGCTGCGCGATCTTCCTGCCGGTGCGCGTGGACCCGGTGAACTGTATGAAGTCGACCTCGTCCACCAGCGCGGAACCGGTCCCTCCGGCGCCGGTCAGGCACTCCAGAACTCCCGGAGCGCCCATATCCTCGCGCCAGCCGCGCACGATCTCGCCAGTGGCCAGCGGGGTGAGCTCGGACGGCTTGATGGCGACCGCGGCGCCGGCCAACAGCGCGGGCACAGCATCGGCCAGGGCGAGCAGGACGGGGTTGTTCCAGGGGCAGACGACCCCGACGACCGGGTACGGCCGGTAGGCGATCGTGAGCTTCTTGCTCGCGGTCAGCAGGTTGTGCGGTCGCGGATGCGAGTCGGCCAGGAACTTCTCGGCGCGCTTTCGGTAGTACTCGAGCAAGTCGATCGCGAACGGAACCTCCAAGGTGGCCTCCTGCCACGGCTTTCCGGTCTCCCGCTGGAGTAGCTCCGCGAGGCGCTCATCGTTGTCGAACAGCCAGTCACGCAGGCGCCCGACCCATTCGCCCCGGCCGGTCGGTCCGAGCGCCTCCCATGCCGGCTGGTTGTCCCGCAGTCGCCCGACGGCGGCGCGCACGTCCTCGGCGCCCTGATCGGGCAAGGAGGCGACCACGGAGCCATCCACGGGCGACCTCACCTCGAGGCCGGGACCACGCTGCGGGCCGTTCCCCGACGGCCGCGCACCGATCGCGTTCGCGCCCGTGGACATCGTCTCGGGGTCGCTCGCCCCCATCAGTCGTTCGATGATCTCACCGCCCGATCGGCAATGCAATCGACACCAGGCGGACGAACGATCGAACGGGCGCGGACTCGATCAGAGCGGGCGTCCGGTCGTCGCCGCTAGCGGAGGATCCGCCCGCTGATCGCCACTGCGCGGACCGCAGGCGCACCCTCGACCACACGAACCGGCAGCCGCGCTCCGCCCAGCCAAGCATCGAGCCGGTCAGGATCGCCGGCCACCTCGATCCACTCGATACCGCCGGCACCGCCTGAGGCGCCGGGATCCTCGATTCCGGGGTCGCGCGCAACGAAGAACGGCAGGAACGGAGTCGCCATCGCCTCCAAGACACCGGTAAGTCGGGCGCTAAGCCCCTGGCGCACGATCGTGCGTCACCGGCGTGCCGAGCCGCTCGGCCACGGGCACGACATCGTCAACGGCGAGCGCCCAGCCCATCAGCCCCTCGCCGGTCCGCGCAATGCTCGCGGCCAGCGCCCGCCCGAGCTGCGACCGCGCCGCCTCCTCGGCATCGGCCACCGCCAGGATCTCCAAATAGCCGCCGCCGAGCGGAACGATCCGGTTGTGGGTGCCGAGCCCCTCGTGCCGCCCACCTCCGGAGGCGCGGAGCCCATGCTCGGCCTCCAGCCGGGCCGCAGCGGCATCCAGATCGGCCGAAGCGACGATTACGTGATCGATCCGCACCCCGGCGCGAATCCTACGCGCGGTCCGAGCGCCGGAGACCGCCGCTGTCACGCGATCGAAGCCCACGTGTGACCCTGTCCGCCCCGCGCGCGGGTGGCCGAGGGAAGGCAAACTTTCGTGCCCCGAGCGCAGCGAAGGGGTGCGAAAGGAAACTTCCCCGGACAGGACCCGCGCCCTGGCCGCGACGGGCCTAGCTGGTGGACTCCGCCTTCTTGCGCCGCCCACGGCCCCCGCGCCGCCCGCGCCGGCGCCGGCGGCCGTTCGAGGACTCCGAGCCACCGTCGGCCGAGGCCACTCCCTCGGGCGGGTTCACGAGCGAGGCCTGCGCCGCCTGGCGTCCCACCTTCTCGATTCGCACCAGCGTCTTCTCACCCACGAGCGGGGCTGCCCCGAACACCGACACGATGTAGCCGTCGAGCTTCGCGACGGCGTCGTCGTCGTTGTACATGTGCGGCTCCTCGATGTGGACGAGCACCTCCTCGCCCTCGCGGAACGGCAGCGCGCGCTGCTCGACGTCGTCGCGGGTGCCCTCCAGCACCACCTCGAAGTGGTCGATCGGCAGCGCCTCCGTGCCCTCGAAGTGGAAGTGGCGGCCGGTCTCCTGCTCGATCTCGTGGATCGGCCCCTCGACGCCGTGGCCTCCCACGAGTATCGACGCGACCTTCGGATTCACGCGGATCAGGAATGACGGCGAGTCGGGCCGCTCGGCAACCAGGTCCCGCAACCAGCGGTCCACCTCGATCGCGACCGTCTCCTCGGACAGCACGACGCCCTCGCCCTCGCAGGTCGGGCACGTCTTCGTGAGGATCTCGCGCACGCCGTCCGTCACGTTCTGGCGCGTCATCTCGACGAGCCCGAGCGGTGAGATCTCGACCACGTAGGTCTTCGTGCGGTCCTCGTCGAGCGCCTTGCGCAGCGTCTTCAGCACCGTGTCGCGGTTACGCGCGCGCGACATGTCGATGAAGTCGATGACGATGATTCCGCCGATGTCGCGCAGCCGCAGCTGGCGCACGACCTCCTCGGCGGCCTCGAGGTTCGTCCTCGTGATCGTGTCCTCGAGCTTGGCGCCCTTGCCCCGGCCTGTGAACGAGCCCGAGTTGACGTCGATTACCGTCATCGCCTCGGCGTAGTCGATCATCAGGTAGCCGCCGCTCGGGAGGTCGACGCGGCGCTTCAGCACCGACTGGATCGCCTCCTCGACGCTGTAGCGCTCGAACAGCGGCTCGGCCTGGTCGTCGTAGTACTCGAGCCGCTCGAGCAGCTCGGGTGCCGTCCGGTTGAAGAACGACTCGAGCCGGTGGTGCTGCTTCTTGTCGTCGACGATCGCCTTCTCGAACTCGCCCGAGAAGATGTCGCGCGCGACGCGGACCGACAGGTCCGCCTCCTGGAAGGCCATCTCCGGCGCGGCGGTCTCCTCAGCGCGCTTCTGCAGCACCTCGTGGAGCTTGTGGAGGTACTTGATCTCGCGCTCGAAGTCCTCGCGGGTCGCGCCCTGCGCTGCCGTCCGCACGATCACCCCGCCGTCGCCCAGGTCCGCCTTGGCGGCGGCGCGGCGCAGGCGGTCACGCTCCTTGTCCTCGAGCCGGCGGGAGACGCCGACGCCCTCGCCCTGCGGCACGTACACGAGGTAGCGCCCCGCGATCGACAGCTGCATGGATAGGCGCGGGCCCTTCGTCTTCAGCGGATCCTTGATCGCCTGGACGAGGATCTCCTGACCGGGCTTGAGGAGGTCGGTGATGCGCTTGCCCTTCTGGCCGCGACCACCACGGCCACGGCGCGCGACCTCCACACCCGGGAAGACGATGTCATCCGCGTGCAGGAAGCCGTTCTTGTCGAGGCCGATGTCCACGAAGGCGGCCTCGAGGCCGGGCAGGACGTTGTCGACCTTGCCCTTGTAAACGTTTCCGACGATCGACCGGTTGCCCTTTCGCTCGATGTAGAGCTCGGCTACCCGCCAGTCGTCCTGCCTCTGATTTTGGTTCTGCCTACCGCGACCCCTCTTCGTGGCGCCCTCCGGGCTGCCCTCCGATTCGAGGATCGCGACTCTTGTTTCGCCACGGTCCACCGTGACGAGCAACTGCTTTCTCAAGGAAATTTCCCTTCAATTTCGTCATAGGGCCTTTCCGGCAGCCGTGTCGCGCGCTTGCGCGTGTATCGACTGCAAGATCCCTATGGCCATCAATGTCGTCAGCACCGACGAGCCGCCATAACTCATGAGCGGCAGGGGGATGCCGGTGATCGGCATGATCCCAATGGTCATGCCGACGTTGACGAAGACTTGGAACATAAGCATGGCAGTTATTCCGCCTGCCACCAACGCCCCGTAGAAGTTCTTCGCCATCGTCAGTGTTTTCAGCCCGCGCCAGATCAACAGCGCGAACAGGGACAGCACGAGTGCCGCCCCCACGAAGCCGAACTCCTCGCCCACCACGCTGAACACGAAGTCGGTGTGGTGCTCGGGCAGGAAATCGAGCCGTGTCTGCGTCGCGTCGTCGCCCTGACCGGTCTTCCCCCCGGAGCCGATCGCCGTCAGCGACTGGTTGATCTGGTAGCCCTCCTCGCGGGGATCCGAGGTCGGGCTGAGGAAGGCCGTGAGGCGGTCCATCTGATACGGCTTGAGCAGCTGGACTCCGGCCATGGGCGCCGCCACGACCACCACCGCGATCGCCACGGCCGCCAGGCCCGCAAGGCCCGCGAAGTGGGTCCACGGGGTGCCCGCGACGAACAGCACCGCAACGAGAATCGCCAGGTAGACGAGCCCCGAGCCGAGGTCCGGCTGGGCGACCACCAGCATTGCCGGGAAGAGCGCGAGCAGCACGATCCGGCTGGTGGTCTCACGATCGGTCAGGCGCCGCATGCGGTCGACCATGAAGGCCGACAGCGTCACGGCGAGCAGCAGCTTGCCGAGCTCCGACGCCTGGAAGTTGAAGAAGCCGAACTCGATCGCCCGCCGCGAGCCGCGCGCAGAGAAGCCGAGCGCGTAGACGGCCAGGATCGCGACGATCATGAACGCGTAGATCCCGATCTTCCATTCGCGCAGGCGCGAGTAGTCGAACCGGGAGAGCAGGAACATGAAGACGAGCCCGACACCTGCGTAGAGCGCCTGGCGGTAGGCGTAGTAGTTGGGGTCGCCCGGGATGTCGTCCTGGCTCGCCGTGCCGACCGTGTAGATGCTCGCCGCGATCAGGCCGAGCGTCGCGAGCAGCATCAGCGGATCGATGCGCAGGACGCGGATGCCCGCGTCGCGGAAGTCCCGGACCGGTGAGGAGGCGGACGCGTTCATCAGTCGGGCGCGTCTCCCCCGGCCACCAGCCGGTTCTCGTCCACGTTGAAGAGCTCGGCGAGGATCAGCCGCGCCATCGGCGCGGCGGTGTCGGCGCCGAAGCCGCCTGCCTCGTCGGTCACCGCCACCACGTACTGCGGGTTCGGGTACGGCGCGAGCGCGACGTACCACGACTGGTCGGCCCTGAAGAGCCCCTTCTCGGCGGTGCCGGTCTTACCGGCGACCTCGATCGGGAAGCCCTCGAAGACCGCCGTCGAGGTGCCGCCGCCGGCGTTGGCGGCGCCATAGAGCCCGTCGAGGATCGCCTGCCGGTTGCCCTCCGAGATAGGCACGCGACGCGCGGTGGGCGCCTCCAGCTGCTGGAGCGCGCGCCCCGAGGCGTCCTCGATCCGCAGGCCGAGCCGTGGGCGCAACACGCGGCCGCCGTTGGCCACGGAGGCGTACGCAACGGCCATCTGCAGCGGGTTCGCGGCGATGTCGCCCTGGCCGACCGAGAGGTTGATGTTGTCGCCCACGCTCCACGGCCGGTCGATGAAGCCGCAGATGCCCTCGGAGATCTCCTGGTCGGTCGGCTTCTTGCGCTCCTTGCAGCGCTGGAACTGCGCATAGCCACGGTCGCGCCACTTGGGCGTCGGGATACGTCCGGGGAGCTCGTCGGGCAGGTCGATGCCGGTCTTCCGCCCGACGCCGAGCCGGCGCGACCAGCGCTGCAGCAGAAGGCCGTCCTGCGCGGTGTTCATGCGCTGGCCGAGCTGGTAGAAGAACACGTCGCTCGAGACCGTGAGCGCCGTCCGCAGCGCGATTGGCCCGTTGACGGCGTCGCCCGCGTTCTTGAACTCCTGCGTGCCGACCACGAGCACGCCGGGGTCGTTCAGGATCGTGTCCGGCGTGATGATGCCGCCCTCGAGCGCCGCTACGGCGGTGGCGAGCTTGAAGGTCGAGCCGGTGGGATAGGCGCCCTGGATCGCGCGGTTCGAGAGCGGGGCGTTCTCGTCCTTGCGGAGGCGCGTGTAGTCCTTCGAGAAGCGGTTGGCGTCGAAGGAGGGCGACGATCCGAGCGCGACCACCTCGCCGTTGTTCACGTCCATGACGGCGAAGGCGCCCTTGCCTGTGCCGCCCGCGAGCGCGTTCTGACCCGCCTCCTGCACGTCGAGGTCGATTGAGAGGCGCAGCTGGCGGCCCTGCTGGGGCGGGTCGTCGCGCAGCGGCCGGCTGATGTTGCCGAGCGCGTCGACCTCGACCTTCGTCGCCCCGTTGATACCGCGCAGGAAGCGGTCGTACTCGGCCTCGATGCCGGTCTGGCCGATGCGGTCGCCCATCTCGACGCCGTTGTTGCGCTCGTCCTCGAGCTGCTCCTGGGTGACCTCTCCGACAGTGCCGAACAGGTGCGCCCCGATCTCGCCGTGCGGGTACTTGCGGACGAACTGACGCTCGACCTCGACCCCCTGGAAGCGGTCCAGACGCTCGAGCACGAAGGCCGCGAGCGCGTCCGGCACGTCGCGCTTGACCGTCGCCGACGAGAACGGCAGCGCCTTCAGGTCGCGCTCGGCGCGGCGCTCGATCCTGTCGGGTTTCATCCGCAGGAGCTTGCCGAGCCGCTCATAGACGTCGCGGCGCTCGGCCGGGTCGTCCGACAGCTTGTCCGGGCTGACGACGAGCGCAAGCCCGCTGCGGTTGTCGACGAGCACGTTGCCGTCCCGGTCGACGATCTCGCCGCGCGGCGCCTGCACCTTGATCTCGCGCACGACGTTTCCGCGCGCCTGCGCCTCGTACTTGTCGCCCGAGAGCACCTGCAGGTACCAGAGCCGGAAGAAGATGATCGCGAACGCCAGCAGCGCGACACCGCCGATCACGGCGACGCGGAACGCCAGCTGCGGCGTCATCGTCGGTCGGCGCTCGTTGTCGAGGTACATCTAGATTTCGAGCCCTCGCAGGCCGATCGGGCCGGTCTCCATCGGCGGGCGGCGGCGCGCGCTGACCTCGAGCGGGTCGACCGCCAGGACCGGGCGCAGCAGCCTGCGGCAGCCCGCGAAGACGGGCAGGGCGAGGAGCGTGTTGAGGAGAACCGTCACGAGCATCTCGCGCAGCACCAGCGGGCTGACGGTGGCGCCGACGTCGAGCATGAACGACACCGCGGCGAACGCGAGGACCCAGGCGCCCGTGGCGACCGCGCCGGCCGCCAGCGGCAGCAGGCCGTGGCTCGGGTCGCGCAGCTCGCGGAAGCGCCCGACGCCATAGCCGACCGCCGTCAGCACCAGCGACGACACGCCCATCGTGGCTCCGGTCAGCAGGTCGAGCAGGAAACCGGCCGCGAAGCCGACCGCGCAGCCCGACAGCGAGCCGGCGTAATAGGCGACCGCCGCCACCACCAGCACCACTACGTCGAAGTGGCCGCCGAGAATCGGCATCTGGCTGAGCGCCGAGATCTGCAGCACCACGGCGAGCACGAGCAGGAGCGCGACACGCAGGAAGGCGCCCGGGGTCGGCCTCACGGCGCGACCACCCCGGCGGTCTGGGTCGGTGTGCCGCGGCGCGTGAGCACCTGGACGATGTCGATCCGGCGCAGGTCGGCGAACGGGCGCAGGTGGACACGCTGGTAGATCTCGACCTCGTCGAGGTCGACGTCGGTCACGCGCCCGATCGGGATCCCGCGCGGGAAGAGCGACTCGCCGACGGAGGTCCTGAAGCCCGAGGTGACGACGATCGCGTTGTCGGTCACCCGGCCGCCGTGGACGAGGTCGAGCAGGAGGTCACGCGGGTCGCCGACCTCCGGGCGCACGACGCCGGCCGCGCCGGCCGGCATCACCTGCGCGCCCACGCCAATCGACGCGTCGGTGATCAGCGTGACCTCAGCCGTGCCGCCGGTGACCTTGGTGATCTTGCCGGCGAGGCCGCCGTCGGTGGGACTCGAGTCGTCGGAGGCCGCGGCGAGCACGGGCTGGTCGAGCTCGACTCCGTCACTCGACCCCTTGTCGATCTTGATGCTCGAGTACCAGACATTCGGCGAGCGGGCGATTACACGTGCGGTCACTGGCGCCGTGCCCTGCGGAAAGCCCTCCTCCTTGTGGAGCCCGACGAGCCCCTTCAGCTGCGCGGCGTCCCGCTGCGCGGTGCGCGTGCGGGCGAGCTCGGAGCGCAGCTGATCGACCTCGCGCTCGAGCGCCTCGTTCTTGTCCTTGGCGTCGACGGTGTCGCCGACCCACCCGAACAGGTCGCGGACCGGCTTGAGCGCACGGCTCGCGCCCGTCTCGACGGGCGCGAAGGTCTCCTGCGCGCCGCGCTGGAGCGCGTGGAAGAAGCCGCCTCCCGACTCGCCGAAGTAGGCGGTCAGGATGGCGATCGACAGCGCGAGGAAGACGACGAGCCCAGCCCGCCGCCTCCGGATCGCCTTCCTGTCGTGCACGCTTCGCGCCCTCCTGGGCCGCGGCGCTTACCGCCGCCGGCTCGTTCGGGAATTCTTGTTGGCGCGGTGGATGGCCTCGAACTCCTCGAGGCTGCGACCCGAGCCCACCGCCACGCACGTGAGCGGCGACTCGGCCAGGTGAGCGGGCATCTGAGTCTCGTCGCGCAGGCGCTCGTCGAGCCCCTGCAGCAGCGCACCCCCGCCCGCGAGCATGATGCCGCGGTCCATGATGTCCGAGGCGAGCTCAGGCGGAGTGCGGTCGAGTGTCTCCTTGACCGCGTCGATGATCTGCTGGAGCGGCTCCTCGAGGGCCATGCGGACCTCCTCGCTCGTCAGCACGATCGTCTTGGGAAGCCCGGAGACGAGGTCGCGTCCGCGGATCTCGGCCTGGACCTCCTCCTCGAGCGGGAAGGCCGAGCCGATCTCGAGCTTGACCTCCTCCGAAGTCTGCTGGCCGATCATCAGCTTGTACTCGCGCTTGACGTAGTTGATGATCGCCTCGTCGAGCTCGTCGCCGCCGATGCGAATCGACTGCGAGACGACGATTCCACCGAGCGAGATCACCGCAACCTCGCTCGTGCCACCGCCGATGTCGACGACCATGTTGCCCGTCGGCTCGCCGACGGGGAGGCCGGCTCCGATCGCGGCCGCCATCGGCTCCTCGATCAGGTAGGCCTGGCGCGCGCCGGCGCTGAGGCAGGCCTCCTCGACAGCGCGCTTCTCCACCCCGGTGACGCCCGAAGGCACGCACACCACCACGCGCGGGTGTGCCCAGCGGTTCTGGTGCACCTTCTGGATGAAGTGGCGCAGCATCTGCTCGGTCACGTCGAAGTCGGCGATCACGCCGTCCTTGAGGGGACGGATCGCCTGGATCGTGCCGGGAGTGCGCCCGAGCATCCGCTTGGCCTCGATCCCCACGGCGTGCACCTCGCTGGTACGCGAGTCGATCGCGACCACCGAGGGCTCCGAGAGCACGATGCCGCGGCCGCGCACGTAGACCAGCGTGTTGGCGGTGCCCAGATCGACGGCCATGTCGCGGCCGCCCATCCCGGTGAGATACGAGAAGAAGCCCATTCGCGCTGTGGAGGTGAGGATAAGCGCCGGGGCGGAAGCACACATGCCCGGTGCCGCGCTGGGAGCGGCACCGGCGACGCCGCCGGCCGGCGCGCACCAGTCTAGCCGACAGATTCTGAGGCGCCAGAGAGCTGCAGGCACGCTCCCGCCTGTGTCAGACGACACGAAATCGCTGCAAAATGCGGTGTCAGCCGAGCAAGTCCGGAACCATTCGCAGGAGCACGGGGACCGGCAGGCCGACGACGTTCCAGTAGTCGCCCTCGATCCCGTCCACCAGTGCGGCTCCCTTGCCCTGGATCGCATAGCCCCCGGCGCAGTCCGCCCACTCGCCCGCGGCGAGGTACCAGGCGACGGTGCGCTCGTCGAGCTCGCGGAAGCGAACGCGCGTGACCGCAACGGCGCTGGCCTCGAAGTCGCCGTCGCGTACGGCGACGCCGCTCATCACCTCGTGGTCACGCCCCGACAACGCCCGCAGGACGTTCTCGGCTTCCCGCGCATCCCGCGGCTTGCCGAAGGCCTCTCCGTCGAGCACGACCGCCGTGTCGACGCCGAGCACGCGTTCGGCGCCGATCGCGCGCGCCTTGCGCAGCGCGTTCTCTCGCACCAACTCACGCGGATCGCCCTCACTCAGCTCCTCGACCTCCGGCGGCTCGACCCGGAACTCGACTCCGAGCTGCTCCAGGATCGCCCGCCTCCGGGGTGAACGGGAGGCGAGGACCAGCACCGTTCGTCAGCCCTGCAGCTCGGGGAAGAACAGCGAGATCTCGCGAACCGACGACTCGCTCGAGTCGGAGCCGTGGACCAGGTTCGTCTGCACCTCGAGCCCGTAGTCGCCGCGGATAGATCCGGGCGCGGCCTCGATCGGGTTGGTGGCGCCGATCACCTGGCGCGCCGCCTTGACAGCCTCGTGGCCCTCGAGCACGAACGCCACAAGCGGATCACCGGTGATGAACTCGACCAGGTCGCCGAAGAACGGCTTGTCGCGATGCTCGCCGTAGTGCTGCTCGGCCAGCTCGGTATCGACGGTCATGTGCTTCATCGCGACGATCTTCAGGCCCTTGCGCTCGAAGCGGGCGATGATCTCCCCGGTCAGGCCGCGCGCGAAGGCATCCGGCTTGACCAGGATCAGGGTCCGGTCCATTGGTCTCCTCTCGAGGGTTTGGCGCGGCGCTCTCCCGCGGCGCGGGCGTAGGCTAGCCTCACGCGCTCCGTGGCTCTGTTCGGCGACGTCGAGAACGATGTGATCTTCGAGATCGCGGAGGCGCTCCGGGTGCCGGTGCTGATCCTCACCGTGATCGCACTGGCGGTCGTCCTCGTGGAGCTCGGCGGCTTCTTCGTGGAGCTCTCGCGCCGGCGGCGGCGCGAGATCGGCCGGCTCAGGAGCGTCGCCGAGGGGACGCGCAGGACCCTCGTCGAGGGCGGCAGCGCCGAGCGTGCGCGCAACGAGGTCTCGAGCGTCGCCTGGAGCGCCGCCATGGGCCGGACGCTGGGGCGGCTCGTCGACGACTGGGGCAAGCCGGACGCCGAGAGCATGATGGCCAAGGCTCTCGTCGAGCACGACTTCGTATCGCTGCGGCGCCTCGAGCGCACGCGCATCCTCGTGCGCGCCGGCCCCGCACTTGGGCTCATGGGGACGCTCATCCCGCTCTCCCCCGCCCTGGCCGGCCTCGCAGCGGGCGACGTCCAGGAGCTCTCCGACAACCTGCGTATCGCATTCAGCGTGACTGTCATCGGCCTGCTGATCGGGGCGATCGCCTTCGGCATCTCGCTCGTGCGCGACCGTCTCTACAGCCAGGACCTCTCGGATCTCGAGTTCGTGGCGAACCGGTTGACGTCGACGGGACCGCTGTTGCCGGTGCCGAGCCCGCCCGCAGCGGAGCCGGAGAAGAAGCCGGAGGCCGAGAAGAAGGAGGGCGAGGCCGAGAAGAAGGACGCCTCCGAGCCGGAGAAGAAGCCCGCCGAGGCCGAAAAGGAGGCTTCGACCACATGATCAAGGTTCACAACCGTGCCCGCCGGCACGCGGACCGCGGCGGCGACCCGCTCGACGGGCTCGTCAACCTCTTCGACCTCGGGATCGTGCTGGCCGTCGCGTTCCTGCTGGCCGCGCTCTCCTCGCTGCAGCTGTCCGACCTGCTCACGGAGGAGGACGTGACGGTGGTGCGCTCAGGCCAGGGTCAGAACACCGTGATCGTCAAGGACGGCCAGCGGGTGCGCACCGTCCAGCTGCAGGGCCGGCGCGTCGTCGGCGAGGGCGAGCGGATCGGCTCGGTCTATCGCCTGGAGGACGGCCGGACGGTCTTCGTCGAGCGGCCCTGAGGAACCGTGCGCCGGGTCGTCCTCCTCCTCTCGCTCCTGATACTCGCGGCCGCCCCTGCGAGCGCGCTGGCCGACGACCAGCTGCTCATCGAGCCCGAGGGCGGCGACGCGAGCAGCCTGGCGATCTCGGGGCTCGGCGAGCCTGACGTCGTCGCCCGCCCCTACACGCTTCCGGGTGCGGCGGCGCCCGTGCCGATCACCGGCTATTCGCTCGACCGCGTGCTGCAGGCCGCCGGCATCGACGCGTCTGAGTTCGGCTCGCTCGAGATCCAGGGGACGTCGGGCACCGTGGCGCTGACGCGCGACGAGGCGACCGGCCGCACGACCTTCCCGGAGGGACCGCCGGTCTTCTACGCCGAGAACGGCGACGCTCGCTTCCTGCGCCCTGGAAGGACCGCCGGCGAGCCGGCGGAGCTCTCGTCCGGAGGGCCCATGACGGTCCGGATCGCGGCCCGGAGCGACCTGCGCCTGAGCGTGAAGGCGTCGCCGCGGAAGGCCGAGGTCGATGAACTGGTCCGCTTCACGGCGACGGTCAGGGGCGCCGAGGCCGGCGAGACGGTCGAGATCTCCTGGCGCTTCGGCGACGGTCGCAGGCGCACGGGCAGCGAGGTGACGCACCGCTTCAGGAGGCCCGGGAGCTACGACGTCACCGTCAGCGCCCGACGGTCCGGCGAAGAGGTCGCGGCGGACGACGTCGTGACGGTCCAGGTCGGCAAGGCCGCTGAGGACACGGACCCGGAGACGACCGACCCGGGCAGCGGCGGTACAAGCGGCGGCGGCACCGTGGCTCCGGTTGCGCCGTCGACGCCCTCGATCCCCTCGACGCCGTCGCCGCCGAGCACCACCTACGACCCGGTCGACGAACCTCCGCAGCCCTCGCCGGCCCCCGGTGGCGGGCAGAACCCGGTCGAGGCGGACGGGCAGGACTCGGATGGGCTCGAGTCGGTTGAGGGAATCGAGCTGGCGGACCTCGCCGTGCTGTCGAGCGAAGCCGGCCGCGACGCCGTCAATGCACTCCGCCGTGACGACCCGGAATCCGACGGCGGAATTCCCGACGGCGTGTGGTGGTTCCTCGCCACCTCCGGGCTGCTGGGGCTCGGCGGCCTGCTCGAGCTGAGCAGGCGGCCCGGCCGTTAGTCAGCCCGCCGACGGCGGGCGCTCTCGCTGGGCGCGAGCGGGGCGCTCGGCCGTATCGGGCCGGGCAGCCCGCGGGGCGGAGCGAGGGGCGGCCTGGCGCGCGGGCGCGGCGGCCGCTGCGGCCGCCGCCGCACGGCGGGGTCGCGCCCTGCGAGCGTCGGGTGGCGCCTGGCCGACCTCGGCCTCGCAGTAGGGGCAGATCTTCCAGCGCGGGTCGAGCGGCTTGGCGCACACGGTGCACGGCTCCTTCAGTCGCCGTAGGCAGCTCGGGCAACGCAGGAACGCCTTTTCGACCTCGAATCCGCAGTACTGGCAATGATGGTGCTCGAGGCTCTCGAGGCGCGCCTGGGCAGCGGCGATCTCGAGCTCCCGCTCGCGCACGTCCTCCAGGTACTCGGGCGGGCGCACGATCAGGTAGACGATCGTTCCGACGAACGGGAACAGCGACGCAGCCGTGGCGCAGCCGACGAGCAGCGGGTCGGCTATGCGGCGGCGTGCGTCCGCGAACGTCCAGTAGATCAGTGCCAGCCAGATGACGACGAGGAACAGCAGCAGCAGGTTGACTGCAAGGTTCAGCCCGTCGTTTTCGATGCCGAACACGGCGAGAGCGCCCATTGAGGTGGCGAGTGTAGTGGGCGGGTCAGAGGTAACGCCGCGGTCGCTACAGGAAGAGGCGCCCCAGCGCGTAGCCGATTCCGAAGAACACGAGGATGACGGTCGCGACCACCACCGCCACCAGGGCGATCATCGCGCCGAAACGGGGTCCGTCGCCGTCCATCCGGGTCACATCCTAGGCATCGCCTCCGGTGGATCGCGGGCGCCGGCCCCAGAGCCAGAGCTCGCCGCGCGCCGCGGCGCGGAGCGCCTCCATCAGTGCCGGCGCGAGGCCACGGGGCGGCAGCTCGACCTCGAGCTCCGTCGCGCCGGCCTCCTGCTCCCTGATGCGGACCGGGCCAAGGCGGGCGGCCGGATGGGACGGATCTCGATCCGGGCTCCGTCGCAAAGCTCGGCGAGCACGCTGCCTAAAGCGTCGAGGCGCGCCGGTCAGAGCGCTCTCGGACGAGATCCGCGATCAGGTAGATCGAGCCAGTCGCGACGACGCTGCCCTCCGCGCCCGCGAGCTCACGCGCCCGCTCGAGCGCAGCGCGCGGGTCGGCCACCGTCTCGGCGGGCGGCCCGCCGAGCTTCTCCTCGAGGGTCGTCAGGGTCCCGGGCGACAATGAGCGCGGGTTCTGCGAACGCGTGAAGACGACCCGGTCGACGTGCGGGAGGAGCGCCTCCAGCATCCCGGCCGCGTCCTTGTCGTCGAGGACGCCGATCACCGCCACCCGCGGCCGGCGCTCGCCGAGCACGGCCTCGAGCGAGGCCGCGAGCGCCCGGGCCCCCGACGGGTTGTGGGCGCCGTCGAGCACCGTGAGCGGCCGCTCGGCAACGACCTCGAGCCGGCCGGGAACGACAGTCTCCGCCGCTGCGGCCTCCACCGCCGGCCGCTCGAGCGGACTTCCGAGGAACGCCTCGGCCGCCGTCGCCGCGAGCGCGAAGTTACCCCGTTGAAAGCCGCCCGCGGCGCGCAACGGCAGCTCGCCGCCGGCGGCTCCCGGGCGGACCAGCCGGGCATGCCGCTCTGCCACCACCCGCTCGGCCACTGCGAGCGACTCCGGGTCGAGCTCACCCGCCACGAGCGTCCCCCGGTCGGGCACGACGGCCAGCTTCTCGTCGGCGATGTCCGCGAGCGTCGGTCCGAGCCAGCGCGTGTGCTCGAGGCTCACGCCGGTCAGCACCTGCACCTTGGACGGGATGACATTGGTGGCGTCATAGCGCCCGCCAAGACCCGCCTCGATCACCGCGACCTCGACCCGCTCGCGCGCGAGCGCGTGATAGGCCGCGGCGGTCAGGGCCTCGAACTGGGTGACCCGGTCGTCGGGCTCGGCGGTGCGGTCGACGAGCCCGGCGGCATGCGCCGCGCGCTCGACCGCTGCCGCGAATGCGGCCTCCGAGATCGGCTCCTCCCCCACCTCGATCCGCTCGCGGAACGAGCGCAGGTGCGGAGATGTGTAGCTGCCGGTGCGCAGGCCGTGGCGCTCCAGGATCGCGGCGATAAAGCGCACCGTCGAGGACTTCCCGTTCGAGCCGACCACGTGGATGGAGGCGAAGCGGCGCTGCGGCAGTCCCAGCACCGTCATCAGCCGGTGCATCCGATCGAGGCCGAAGCGCATGCCGAAGAGCTCGAGCCCGAGCAGGTACTCCTCGGCCTGCCGGAAGGTCACGACCCCTCGAGCCGGCGCAGCGCCTCGCGGTACTCGTCGAGCTTGCGCCGCTCCTCGTCGACGACGTTCGCCGGCGCCTTCGACACGAAGTTCTCGTTCGCGAGCTTGCGCTGGGCGCGCTCGACCTCGCCGAGCAGGTGCTGGCGCCGCTTCTCGACGCGGGCGCGCGCCTCCTCGGCGTCGAAGGCATCGGAGGGGAGCACCTGCACGCCGCCGCCGGGGATCGCCACGGTGGCGAGCACGTCGCCATTCGAATCGTCTGGCTCGACCCATTCGAAGCGCCCCAGCCGGGCGATCTGGTCGCGGAGGTTGTCGTACCCGTCGGCAAGGAGTCGCCCGCGCACGGCGGCCCCGGCACGCGCGCCGACCTCGTCGCGGTAGCGGCGCAGTGAGCTCACCGCCTGGATCAGCCGCTCGACGTCCGCCTCGGCAGCGTCGTCCAAGCGCGCCGGGTCGGCGCCCGGCCAGTCTGCCACGGCCAGCAGGCCGCGCTCCTCGCCCGGCATGAGCGACCAGATCTCCTCGGTCACGAACGGCATCACCGGATGCAGCAGCCGCAGCGTTCGCTCGAGCACCCACAGGAGCACGGCGGAGACCTGCGTGTTGTCGTCTTCGTACAGGCGCGGCTTGGCGAGCTCGAGGTACCAGTCGCAGAGCTCGGACCAGAACGCCGTGTAGAGGTCGAGCGCCGCGTGCGAGAAGCGGAAGCCGTCGAGCAGCTCCGTGACCCGCTCGGTGTGCCGCTCGAGCCGCGAGACGATCCAGCGGTCCTCGACGGTGGTCGCCGCGCCGGCGTCGGGCGGCACGTCGGACACACGCAGCAGGATGAGCCGCGACGCGTTCCAGAGCTTGTTGGCGAGGTCACGGCCCTGGCGCACGCGCTCCTCGTTGAAGCGCACGTCCTGCGAGGAGGACATCGCGAGCAGGCCGAAGCGCAGGGCATCGGCCCCGTAGGCGGGGAACGCGCCGCCGCCGGCGAACACCGGCGGCCGCTCACCGCCCGCGATCAGCTCCGAGGGGTCAATCCCCGTCCCCAGCGACTTCGACATCCGCCGCCCGTCCGGCGCCTGGATCACGGAGTGGATGTTCACGTCGGTGAAGGGGATTTCGCCGGTCAGCTCGATGCCGAACATGACCATCCGCGCGACCCAGAGGAAGATGATGTCGCGGGCCGTCGAGAGGACGTCGGTCGGGTAGAAGGCCCTGAGCTGGTCGGTCTCGCGCGGCCAGCCGAGCGTGGCGAACGGCCACAGACCTGACGAGAACCAGGTGTCGAGCACGTCCGGGGCGCGCTCCCAGCCCTCTCCCTCGGGCGGCTCGGTGCCGACGTAGGTCTCGTCGCCGCGGTACCAGACCGGCAGCTGGTGGCCCCACCAGAGCTGCCGCGAGAGGGTCCAGGGGCGGATGTTCTCGAGCCAGTCGAGGTAGACGCCGGTCCACGGGTTCGCCGGGTGGAAGGAGATCCGGCCGTCCTTCACCACCTCGATCGCGGGCCGCGCCAGCTCGTTCATGTCGCAGAACCACTGCAGCGAGATCAGCGGCTCGATGCGGCGGCCTGAGCGGTGCGAGTGCGGCACGTCGTGCTCGTAGGGCTGGGAGCCCGAGATCAACCCCTCCTCGCGGAGCGCCGCGACGACGTCGGCGCGCGCCTCGTCCGCCTCCATCCCGCGGAAGCGCTCCGGCGCAGCGTCGGTGATGCGCCCGTCCTCGCCGATCACGGTGATCTCGTCGAGCCCGTGCCGGCGGCCGATCTCGAAGTCGCTCGGGTCGTGCCCCGGGGTGATCTTGAGCGCGCCGGTCCCGAACTCGGGGTCGACGTACTCGTCGGCGATGATCGGCAGCCGCCGCCCGACGAGCGGCAAGATCGCAGCCTCGCCGATGAGCCGTGAGTAGCGCTCGTCCTGCGGGTGCACCGCGATCGCCGTGTCCGCGAGCATCGTCTCCGGACGCACCGTCGCGACCGTCACGGAGCCCGAGCCGGACTCGAGCGGGTAGTCGACCATGTACAGCGTGTCCTCGACGGTGCGCTGCTCCACCTCGAGGTCCGAGATCGCCGTGCGCAGTCCGGGGTCCCAGTTGACCAGGTAGTTGTCCCGGTAGACGAGGCCCTTCTCGTAGAGCCGCACGAAGACGTGCATGACGGCGCGCACGTAGTCGTCGTCCATCGTGAAGCGCTCGTCCGAGTAGTCGAGCGACGCGCCCAGCGCCCGGAACTGGCGCTTGATCGTGTCGCCGTACTGCTCCCGCCATTGCCAGACCCGCCGGACGAACTCCTCGCGGCCAATCTCCTCGCGGCTCGTGCCCTCGCTCTCCAGCAGCTTCTCGACCTGGCGCTGAGTCGCGATGCCGGCGTGGTCGGTCCCGAAGATCCACTTGGCCCGGCGCCCCCGCATCCGCGCCACCCTGATGCACGCGTCCTGGATCGAGGCGTTCAGCGCGTGGCCCATGTGCAGGCTGCCGGTGACGTTCGGTGGCGGCACGGCGATCGAGTAGTTCTCGTCCGCGCTGCCCTCCGGGGCGGGGCTGAAGATGCCCGCGTCCTCCCATCGCAGGAACACGCGGGCCTCCACCTCGGAGGGCTCGTAGAGGGTGCGCTGCTCGAGTGCCTTGAGACGGTCGTGGGCCATCGAGCCGCAAGTTTGTCAACTCATGGCCCCCCCTCCCCGGCCTCTGCCTTCACGGTCGAGCGACCCTTCTTCGGACGCCGGTAGCCGGCGGCGGCCTGAACGCTCGATGGACGCCATTGCGAGCCACCCCGCAGCGTCGGGATTTCCTCGTCGTTGAGCCGGTCCGCGATCGCCTGGAGGGTCATGCCCTCCCCGCGCATCGCCGCGATCCGATCCCTCAGGTGCGGCACGTCCTCGACGGCGGGTCTTCCCGTCCTGCCGCGGCGGGCGCGTGCGGCGGCCAGGCCCTTGCGCGTCTGCTCACCGATTCGCCGGCCCTCCCACTCGCCGACGGACATCAGCGTTCGGGCGGTGAGCTCACCTGAGCTGGAGCCGGTGTCGAGCTGCACGTCCATGGCCACCAACCGGCACTCGTTGTCGACGACCCACTCGACGATCTGACCGAGATCGGCCGCCGACCGGCTCAGTCGCTCGAGCTCGGACACGATCAGGCACGACGCCTTGCCCTCCGCCATGCGTTCGAGCGCGTACTGGAGACCAGGGCGCTCGAGTCCCTTCGGATGGCCGTTCTCGACGTCACGCACCACATGCAGGAGCTCCCAGCCGCGCTTGCGGCAGTGGTGCTCGATCGCCGACGCCTGCTCGTCGAGCAGCCCCCGGTTGGCATCCGCCTTGGGGATGCTCACGTAGCCGATCACCTGAACCGGCTCACGCGGGCCGGCAGATGTGACCGTCCCGCGCTGCGGCGGCTCGGCCGTCACGAGCGAGTGCGCGGGGTTGGGCTCGCTCGGGCCATGCGGCTGAAGCCGGCCCGGCAGCCCACGACCGCGGACCAGAAGGCCGCCCAGCACCGAACCCATGACCAGCGCCAGCGCAATCAGCGCAAGCACGAGCGGAAGCCCGCTCCCGCTCTCGCTCTGGAGGTCGCCGGTGAGTGGGATCGCCGTTGCGCCCCAGGAGGCGCGCACGAGCGCAGGCCGGAGTGCGGGCTTGTCCGCCCGCGCCGTGATGCGCCGTGCCCGCTCGAGGCGGTTCACCGCGGCGGCGGTGCGCGGCCCGTAGAGGCCGTCGACCGGTCCGGGACGCATCCCGGCCCGCCTCAGGCGCACCTGCAGCGTGCGAACGCCCAGCGAGCGCCCCAGGGCACGCCAGGTGCCCGGGCCCGCCACGCCGTCCGTGCTGAGGCCGGTGGCCGCCTGGAAGGCGAGCAGGGCCGACTCGGTCCGCGGCCCAAACAGGCCGTCAACCGGACCCGGTCGCCAGCCGAGCCGCTTCAGCGCCTCCTGGAGCGTGCGAACGCGGCGCGCCTCAGTCTCTTGGTTCCCGAAGCCGTCGCCCCGGTCAAGCGGGGCCGCAGCGGCCATCTTGACCGACAGCTCCGCGTTGGTTGCGCCACTCGCGACGCAGGTGCCCGTGCCGGCGAGCAGGAACAGGGCGGCTGCCAAAGCCCCCATTCCGGCCCACGTGCCGGGCGTCCAAAGTGTCCGTTCCATCGTCGTCTCCTAATCGAGCGTCAGCCCGAGCGCGTCGTGCACTCGGGGAGGTCCTGGTCAGAAGCCCGGGGGGCTTAGCCAGGCCGCTCGATGACGGCCACGAAGGCCTGCGGGCGCCACGCGAAGGACGAAAGGCGCAGGCGCGTGGAGTGCCGCAGGCCAAAGGCCGCGAGTGAGACGAGAAGAGCGAAGAGGGTGCCGCCGGCCGCCCCGCCGATGCCGCCGGCGGAGGCCGACGCTCCCGAGGGGGCCGGGAGGGGCTGACTCGGCGAGGGCTTGCTACCGGCTGCCGAGTCCGGCGAGGAGCCGGCGGCAGCGGCGTGCGTCGACGCCGCCAGGGGGGCCGTCAGCGAAAGGGGACCTTCGAAGGTGGGATGTGCGAACGGGCCGGCGGCCGTGCCGGGGGCGGGCGAGCCGGCGGCCGGCGAGGGTGCGTCGGGCGCGACCGTGGGCGCCGGCGGAGTCGTGAGGATCGGCGCCTGCGGCGCGACCGGCGCAGCCGGTGCGGTCGGCAGGCCGGCCACGGGGCTCGCCTGCGGGGCGGCGGGAACGCCGGCGGTCGGCTGCGACGGGCTCGGCGCCTGCCGCGTCGGGGCCTGCGGACCGAACGGAGCCGATCCGGTCAGGTCCTCGACGACCGGCGCGAGCTGGGCGGGGAGCCCGGGAAGGTTCCCGACGACTGGGGCGAGCGGGGCGGTGAGGTCCTCGATGACCGGGGCGAGCGGGGCGGTGAGGTCCTCGACGATCGGGGCCAGCGGAGCGGTGAGGTCCTCGATAACCGGAGCGAGCGGCGCGGTCACGGTGTCGATGATCGGCGTGAGCGGGCCCACCACGTTCCCGAGGATCGGCGCCAACGGGGCGGTGAGATCCTCGACGATCGGGGTGAGCGGAGCGGTGAGGTCTTCGATGACGGGCGCGAGCGGAGCGGTCACGGTGTCGATGATCGGGATGAGCGGCTCCGTGATGTTCTCGACGATTGGGACGAGCGGCTCGGTGACGGTCCCGAGGATTGGGACGAGCGGCTCGATGATGTTCTCGACGATCGGGACGAGCGGCTCGGTGATGTTCTCAACGATCGGGACGAGCGGCTCCGTCACGTTCTCAAGGATCGGCACGAGCGGCCCGGTGACGTTCTCGACGATCGGCACGAGCGGCTCGGTCACGTTGCCGATGACCGGCACGAGCGGCTCGATGACGTTCTCGACGATCGGCACGAGCGGCTCGATGACGTTCTCGACGATCGGCACGAGCGGCTCGATCACGTTCTCGACGATCGGCACGAGCGGCTCGATCACGTTCTCGACGATCGGCACAAGCGGCTCGATCACGTTGCCGATGACAGGCACGAGCGGCTCGGTCACGTTCTCAACGATCGGGACGAGCGGCTCGATGATGTTCTCGACGACCGGGACGAGCGGCTCGGTGATGTTCTCGACGACCGGGACGAGCGGCTCGATGATGTTCTCGACGACCGGCACAAGTGGCTCGGTCACGTTGCCGACGACCGGCACGAGCGGCTCGATGACGTTCTCAACGACCGTGACGAGCGGCTCGGTGACGTTCTCAACGACCGGGACGAGTGGCTCGGTCACGTTCTCGACGACCGGGACGAGTGGCTCGGTCACGTTGCCGACGACCGGCACGAGCGGCTCGGTGACGTTCTCGACGACCGGGACGAGCGGCTCGGTCACGTTCTCGACGACCGGCACGAGCGGCTCGGTCACGTTCTCAACGACCGGGACCAGTGGCTCGGTCACGTTCCCGACGACCGGCACGAGCGGCTCGGTGATGTTCTCGACGACCGGCACCAGCGGCTCGGTCACGTTCCCGACGATCGGCGCCAGCGACTCGGTTGCATCCTCAACCACCGGCGTCAGCGGCTCGGTCACGTTCCCGACCACCGGCGCCAGCGACTCGGTCACATTCTCAACCACCGGCGTCAGCGGCTCGGTCACGTTCCCGACGACCGGCGCCAGCGACTCGGTGATGTTCTCGACGACCGGCGCCAGCGACTCGGTTGCATCCTCAACCACCGGCGTCAGCGGCTCGGTCACGTTCCCGACCACCGGCGCCAGCGACTCGGTTGCATCCTCAACCACCGGCGTCAGCGGCTCGGTCACGTTCCCGACCACCGGCGCCAGCGGCTCGGTCACGTTCCCGACGACCGGCGCCAGCGACTCGGTGATGTTCTCGACGACCGGCGCCAGCGACTCGGTTGCATCCTCAACCACCGGCGTCAGCGGCTCGCTCACGTTCCCGACCACCGGCGCCAGCGACTCGGTTGCATCCTCAACCACCGGCGTCAGCGGCTCGGTCGCATCCTCAACCACCGGCGTCAGCGGCTCGGTCACGTTCTCAACCACCGGCGCCAGCGACTCGGTTGCATCCTCAACCACCGGCGCCAGCGGCTCGGTCCCATCCTCAACCACCGGCGTCAGCGGCTCGGTCACGTTCCCGACGACCGGCGCCAGCGGCTCGGTGATGTTCTCAACGACCGGCGCCAGCGACTCGGTTGCATCCTCAACCACCGGCGTCAGCGGCTCGCTCACGTCCTCAACCACCGGCGCCAGCGACTCGGTCCCATCCTCAACCACCGGCGCCAGCGAGTCCGCCACCGCGGCGACGTCCGGAGCCGGCGGCTCCGGCGGGGCGACCGGTGTGGCGACCTGCTCGGCCTCGGTGTCGCCCTGGGCGGGTGCCGACCCTCCGGTCAGGTTCTCGACGACCGGGGCGACCGGCGCGGCCACTTCCTCCACCACCGACGCGACCTGCTCGAGCGGCGTCGTCGGCTCCGCGGGGGCCGGCTCGGCGGGGGCGGCCGGAGCGGGCGGCTCGACGGCCGCCGGCTCGGCCGGAGCGGGCGGCTCGACGGCCGCCGGCTCGACCGGGGCGGGCGGCTCGACGGCGACGGGCTCGACCGGGGCGGCCGGAGCTGCCGGGGCGGCCTGCTCAACCGGAGCCGGGGGCGGCTCGACGGGCGGGGGCGGCGGGGCGGGCTGCGGGGACACGACGGTCTCGACCGCCTCGGCGACCGGGGCGACGACCTGCTCGACGACGGGAGCGGCGGGCGCCGGCGCGGGTTCCGGCTGGGCGGGCGGCGGCTGCACCAGTTGATCCACGACCGGCACCTGACCGGCGGCGGACCCCGGGGCCACGAGCAATGCCACCAGTGCGATCAGCAGGACCACGGGGCGCGCGCCGGCGAGCGGGAGAAGGCTTCTCCGTTGCGGCCGGGCTGTCGTGTGGGAGGAACTCAATGCAACTTTCGCACTGACTTGAGGCGTGAACCTGCTCCAAGCCTTCCCCAAACGGCTCGCGCGCGCACGTGATTTACGCTCCGTACGCAACTGGATCGTGCGGATCTTTCCCGCTATTTGCGAGAATCGGGGGGCGGCACAGGCGATGGGCTGGCTGCGGATAACGACACCGGGCTCCGTTCATAAGCTCTGTGATCTATAACCTTTCAGTTATGAGCAACGCCGCCGAACTCGTCCGCGCCACGCGCGTCAGAGCCGGCATCACCCAGGCCGAGTTGGGCCGCCGGCTCGGCATGAGCCAGGCCGCGGTGGCCAGGCTCGAGCGCCCCGGAGCGAACCCGACGGTTGCGACTCTCGACCGCCTGATGCACGCCACCGGCCACCGGCTCGAGATGACCGCTGCGGAGAACGGCGCGTCGGTCGACGAGTCGCTGATCGCCGCGAACCTTCGCCTGTCACCAGCCGATCGGCTCACGCGGTTCACCTCCTGGCACCGCAACGTCGGCCAGCTCGCGCGCGCGGCTCGGGTCTCGGGTGACGGGACCGGCTGAACTCAACCCCTCCAGGCTGCTCGGCCTGTTGACGGCGCGGGGAGTCGACTACGTGCTCATCGGCGGCCTCGCCGCCGTGCTGCACGGGGCCGCCACCCTGACCCAGGACGTCGACATCTGCTTCGCGCGCGACGAGGGCAACCTCCTGGCCCTGGCGAAGGCGCTGGGCGAGCTCGGGGCGAAGCTACGCGGCGTCGGCGAGCCCGTCCCGTTCGTCCCCGACGAGCGCACGCTCGGGCAGGCCGAGCTCCTCACCCTCGAGACCTCGGCCGGCCCACTGGATCTCGTGGCTGTCCCATCCGGAGCGCCGACGTACGAGGTCCTCCGCGGGCGCGCCCAGCGGCTCGATCTCGGCGCGTTCTCGG
Organism: uncultured Thermoleophilaceae bacterium; assembly: GCA_963827065.1. Taxonomy (GTDB): domain Bacteria; phylum Actinomycetota; class Thermoleophilia; order Solirubrobacterales; family Thermoleophilaceae; genus JACVRW01. The sequence continues at coordinate 317,367 of CAWGZM010000012.1, forward strand.
TGCACGTTGCGTCGATCGAGGACCTCATCGCGATGAAGCGTGCCGCCGGCCGCCCCAAGGACCTGCTCGCGATCGAGGAGCTCGAGGCAATCATGCGCGTCGGCCGTGCGCAGGCCGCCGGCCGCTAGGCGATCACGGGTCCGGCAGGCCCGTCACGAAGTCGACGAACTTCCGTGTGTCGCGGAGCGGACTTCCGTGGCCGAACAGCATGACCCGCGGCTCGAGCCCCGCGAGCCTGCGGGCCGAGCGGCGGTTCTCCTCGGGGTCGGCGGCGACGAACCGTGGCGGCTCATGGAGTCCCGGGACGCCGGTGAGGATGTTCACGTTGTTGATCACGTCGCCGAGGATCAGGATCCCGTCCCCCTCCCGCCAGAACGCGACGTGGCCGGGCGAGTGGCCGGGCACCTCGAGCACCGTGAACCCGGCGACCTCATCCCCCTCGTGGAGCACACGATCGACGTTGCGCCCGGGCCCCGGGACGAACCTCGTCACGAGCCGGGTGTAGGGATGGCTCGACTGGATGTCGCGAAACCTCTGGGGCCGCTCGGCGTAAGGCACTTCCTTCTCCCCCACCGAGTACTCGAGCCCGAGCTTGCCGCAGACCTCGTCCGACGATCCCTGGTGGTCGGGATGAGCATGGGTGAGCGCGTGGGCGCGGACGGTCCGGCCGTCCACCTGCTTCAGGATGCGGCGGGCCGAGTGCCTCGTGCCGGCATCGATCAGCACGTCCTCCGCCAGGTAGACGTTGATCGCATTGGGCGGGAAGCCGCGCAGCTGCCAGACGCCGTCGGCGACCTGCTTCACGCGGGAGCTCTCGTCAGGCGGACTCGGCCTGCGCGGCGCCCGAGTCGTCCTCGTCGTCCGCGACGGCCTCGGTGACGAGCGTCGGCTTCAGCTGCTTCTCGATCGTGTCGCGCGTGACGACGCACTTCTTGACGTCGCGTCGCGACGGCAGCTCGAACTGCACGTCGAGGAGCGTCTCCTCGAGGATCGAACGGAGGCCGCGGGCGCCGGTCTCGCGGTCGAGGGCCTTGTCGGCGATGGCTTCGAGGGAATCGTCAGCGAACACCAGCTCTATACCGTCGAACTGGAAGAAGCGCTGGAACTGCTTCACGAGCGCATTGCGCGGCTCGGTGAGGATGGTGACGAGATCGTCGCGCGTGAGCTGGTGGATCACCGAGGCGACCGGCAGTCGGCCTATGAACTCCGGGATCAACCCGTAGTCGACGAGGTCCTCGGGCAGGACCTGCTCGAAGAGGTCGCCGGTGTCCTTGTTGTGCTTCGAGGAGACCGTCGCGCCGAAGCCGACGCCCTTGTGGCCGATCCGCCGCTCGACCACCTTGTCGAGGTCCGCGAAAGCTCCGCCACAGATGAACAGGACGTTCGTCGTGTCGATCGTGAGGAACTCTTGGTGCGGGTGCTTGCGCCCGCCCTGCGGCGGCACGCTCGCGACCGTGCCCTCCAGGATCTTCAGGAGCGCCTGCTGGACGCCCTCGCCCGACACGTCGCGCGTGATCGACGGGTTGTCCGCCTTGCGCGCGATCTTGTCGACCTCGTCGATGTAGATGATCCCGGTCTCGGCCTTCTTCACGTCGAAGTCGGCGGCCTGGATCAGCTTGAGGAGGATGTTCTCGACGTCCTCGCCGACGTAGCCGGCCTCGGTGAGCGCCGTCGCATCCGCAATCGCGAACGGGACGTTCAGGATCTTGGCAAGCGTCTGGGCGAGCAGCGTCTTGCCGCAGCCGGTCGGCCCAAGCAGCAGGATGTTGGACTTCTGGAGCTCGAGGTCCTGCTCACCCTCGGCCTGCATCATCTGCACGCGCTTGTAGTGGTTGTAGACCGCCACCGACAGCGTGCGCTTGGCGGGCTCCTGGCCAACCACGTACTCCTGGAGCACCGAGTAGATCTCCTTCGGCTTCGGGAGATTCTCGAGGTCGAAGGTGGGAGCTCCGGTCAGCTCCTCGTCGATGATCTCGTTGCAGAGATCGATGCACTCGTCGCAGATGTAGACGCCCGGACCCGCGATCAGCTTCTTGACCTGCCGCTGCGACTTGCCGCAGAAGCTGCAGAGGAGCTGCTCGTTGGAATCGGTGGGTCGGGCCACAGGTCTCTCCTCAGTCGGCGAGGGTATCAGCGAGGCTTCGCCCAGGTAGATACTCGACGGATGTCCGGCTCCCTGCAACTGGGAGCCGGCTTTCGTCGATCTAGTGCTTGTCGATCACCCTGTCGATGAGGTTGTACTCCGTCGCCTCCTCGGCGGACATGAAGTAATCACGCTCGGTGTCGCGCGTGACCTTCTCGAAGTCCTGGCCGGTGTGGAGCGCGAGGATCTTGTCGAGCCGCTGGCGCACGTCGATGATCTCGCGCGCGTGGATCTCGATGTCGGTCGCCTGGCCCTGGAAGCCGGAGCTCACCTGGTGGATGAGGATCTTCGCGTTGGGCAGCGCCATACGCTTGCCTGCGGCGCCGCCGGCCAGGAGCAGGGCGCCCATCGACATGGCGATGCCGACGCAGATCGTCTGCACGTCGGGCTTGATGAACTGCATCGTGTCGTAGATCGCGAGCCCGGCGTACACGGATCCGCCCGGCGAGTTGATGTAGAGCGAGATGTCCTTGTCCGGGTCCTCCGACTCGAGGTGGAGGAGCTGGGCCACGATCAGGTTGGCGATGTCGTCGGTAACTGGCGTGCCGAGAAAGACGATCCGCTCGTTGAGGAGGCGCGAGTAGATGTCGAAGGCGCGCTCCCCCCGAGACGTCTGCTCGACCACCATTGGAACGAGAGGACTCATGGGTGGGCGAGTCTAGCGACGCGCCTGCCGGCGACTGTCGGCGCCTACGGCGCGATGAGCGCGCGCAGTATCCGCTTGAGCTCGGCGCGGTCTCGAGCAGGAATCCCCGCGAGGAACTCCTCCTCGGCGCGCTCGGCAGCCTTGACGGCTTCCTTCAGCATCCTGCGCCCCTTCGCGGTCGCCTCCAGCGAGTAAGCGCGGCGATCGTCAGGGTCGCGACGCCGCTCGACCAGCGCGCCTTGCTCGAGCTCGTCTACCACCGCGACCATTGTGGTGCGGTCGACTCCCTGCCGCTCACCGAGGCGCTGCTGGGAAAGAGGGCCCTCCTCGACCAGCACCGTGAGCGCACCGAACCCCTTGGGGCTCAGGCCGAACGGGGCGAGCGCGGGCCCCGTCACGGCGCGGTGCGCGAGGTGCGCCCGCCCGACCAGGAAGCCAAGCCTGTCCGACAGGCCTCGCGGTAGATCTTCCCCTCTGCTGATCATCAGCTACACTGATGATATTGCCTGTACCCGGATGGAAGGGACGAACGCATGGCAACAGTGAGCGTGCGCTACATCGTCCAGGACGTCGACGACGCGATCGCCTTCTACCGCGACCTCCTCGGGTTCGACGTTGAGATGCATCCCGCCCCCGCCTTCGCAATGCTCTCCCGCGGCGACCTGCGGTTGCTGCTGAACACCCCCCGTGGCGGCGGCGGTGCCGGCGTACCGATGCCCGACGGACGCGAACCGGAGCCCGGTGGCTGGAACCGAATTCAGCTGGCGGTCGACGACCTCGAGCGAGACGTCGAGAGCCTGCGCAGCTCGGGAGCGCAGTTCCGAAACGAGATCGTCAGCGGTGCGGGCGGGAAGCAGATCCTGCTCGACGACCCCTCGGGCAACCCGATCGAGCTGTTCCAGCCGCACTGACGCGCGCGGCTAGGAGCCGGGCGTCCAGATCTGGCCGGCGCCCGCGCCCTCTTCCTCGCCCTTCTCGGGCGTCCAGAGGACCTCGCGGGCTGCTGCCTGCTCGAGGGGGATCGGCTTGGCGTTGTCGACCACGAGGTCGACCGCCTTGCGCATCGCGATGTCCTCGCGCAGAGCCTCGTCGGCACCCTGGGAGCGGGCGCGCTTCAGGGCGCGCTTCAGCTGCTTCTCGGAGGCGTCGGGCGGCGCGGCGGCGCGCAGGGCCTCGTTCAGCTCGTCGTCCGTGACCTCGATGCCCTCGGCGTCGACGATCGCCGCGAGCACGGCCTCGCGCTTCAGCGCGAGCTCGGCGTCCGCCTCGGACTCGACGACGAGCTCCTCCTCCGTCTTGCCGGTCAGCTCGAGGTAGCGGGCCGGGTCGACGCCCTGGGCGGCAAGCCGTCGCGAGGTCCGGTGCCACATCTCGTGCGCCTTCGAGTGGACGAGCTCGTGCGGGATCTCGATCGTCGAGGCGTCCACGACGGCGTCGACGGCGGCCTCGCGGAACTCACCCTCGATGGCGCGCTCCTCGGCCTGCTTGATGCGCTCCTCGATCTCGGCGCGCAGCTCGTCCAACGAGTCGTAGCCGCCGGCCTCGACGGCGAAGTCGTCGTCCAGCTCGGGCAGCTGCTTCTTCTTGACCTCCTTGACGTCGACGGAGAAGACGGCGTCCTTCCCCGCCAGGTGCTCGGCCTGGTAGTCCTCGGGGAAGGTGACGCTCACCTCGCGCTGCTCGCCGGCGCTGGCGCCGCGCAGCTGCTCCTCGAAGCCCGGGATGAGGCGGCCGGCGCCGAGCTCGGCCACGTGGCCGCGCGCCTCGCCGCCCGCGAACTCCTCGCCGTCGATGCGGCCGACGAAGTCCATGACGACGAAGTCGCCGTCGGCGGCCTCGCGCTCGACGGTCTCAAGGGAGGCGACCGACTCGCGCATGCGCTCGAGCTCAGCCTGGACCTCGTCCGGGCTCGCGTCCGGCTCGCGGCGCCCCACTTCGACGCCCCGGTAGTCGCCGAGACGCGCCGGCGGGACGACGCCGACCTCGAACGAGAACGCGAGCGGCGAGCCCTTCTCGGGCAGGTCCGTGAGGTCGATCTGCGGGTCGCCGACCGTGGCGATGCCCGCATCGTGGATCGCCTCCTCGTACCACCCGGGCAGCCCGCGGCGTACGGCCTCGTCGAGAACCGCTTCGCGGCCGACCTGGCGGATGACTACCTGTGCGGGGACCTTGCCGCTGCGGAAGCCGGGCACGCGCATGTCCCGGCCGATCTCGGCGGCCGCGGTCTCCATCTCGCGCTCGAGCGCGCCGCTCTCGACCTCGACGTCCACCCGCACGCGCGAGTCGCCGAGGTCGGTGGTCTTGGTGCTTACGGCGGTGGCCATGAAACCGATCACGATAGTGACCGAGCCGCCCTTGTTAGCTTGCCGTTCGTGCCGCCCCTGAGACGCGACCCCGAGGAGCGTGTCCAGGCTTGGCTCGTGACCGGCCCGCTCGGCCATCTGTGGAGCGTCCTCGCGGACATCACCGTGCTGTTCGCGCGCTACGGGCTGTCGCGCATCAGGCGAAGAAGCGCCTAGCGCAGGCTCGGCGCCGCGGGCATCGCCCGCAGCAGCCGCCGGTACGAGTCCATCACGGGCTTGGGAAAGTCGCCGTGCGTCTGGCTCCGCAGGCGCGCCACGCGCTCGCGGTGGTACGGGCTCGAGCGGTTCTCGTTGTGGCCGATCACGTTCTTCGTCGCGATCCCGTAGCGGCCCTGCAGCATCCGCGTGAGCCGCAGCGAGGCGGCCCGCTGGCGCGCGTTGCCCATCACCTGCGCGTCGCTCTGGCCGACGTGCTCGATCCCGATTGCCGTGTAGTTCAGCCCGACGGTGTGGCGGCACATGATGCGCGGCGGCACGAGCTCGTAGGCCGTACCGTCGCGATCGATCACGTAGTGAGAGCAGACCCCAGGCAGCTCTCCAAGCTCGGGGTCCGGCTGGTTGACCGAGAAGTAGTTGAAGACGGGCGCGAAGCTGTCCGTGACCGTGTAGTGCTGAACGATCACCTTGGGGTCGCTGAGGCGGTAGTCGTCGATCCCGTAGTGGCGCTGTGCGTAGTCCGCCATCTGCGCGCGCCGCTCCGGGCCGTACGGGATCGGCATGCGGGTCACGCGCGCGGGCGCGATGGCGCGCGCGAGCGTGAGCACCGTGCGCGCATGACTGCGGACGTTCGCCGTGTCGAGGCGGCCGCCCGGGAGCTCGACGACGAACGCTGTGTCGCCCTCGAAGCTGCTGTTCTGCCAGGAGCTGACGGTGCCGTTGTAGTCAGGCAGGCTCCGGCGGGGCAGCCCGGACCCGCGCGCGTAGAGCCGCTCGAGCGCCGGGTCCCCCTCGGCGGTGACCACCATGCGAAGCGCCTGGTGGTACCAGAGCGTCACGCGCGGCCGCTCTCGCTCGATGAAGCGCTGCAGCACCTGCGTCTCGGGCTCGGACGCCGGCCCCGGCCCGGACTCATAGACGCCGTCCTGCGGCTGCCAGCGATACGGGAAGTTGCGGTTGAGATCGACTCCACGGGCGTTGTGCCGAGAGCCGGCCGCGCTCCCGTCCGGGTTCGCGTCGTCGATGATCCACAGCGCGGTGCCGCTCGGCGGCCGCACGCGCCGCAGGCGGCGGGTGATCGCCCGGCCCGCCGGCTCGTTGCCGTGAATCGAGCCGACGACGAGGACCTTCGTCCGCGCCCGCCGGCTGCCGACCAGCTCGGCGCGGATCGGCCGCCCCTCGGCGGACGTGCCGATCGTCTCGGTAGAGGCCGGCAGCGCCGGGGCAGGCGCGAGCGCGGCCACGCTTGCGAAGAAGGCGGCTAGCAGCACTGCTCACGAGTATTACGGGCGCGACCTCAGCTAGGGTCCCGCGCGGATGGAAGGGCTCTGGATCTGGCTGATCTGCGCGGGTGTGCCGCTGCTCTTCGGACTCTGGGCGCAGATGCGCGTCAAGTCGACCTTCAACCGCTACAGCCAGGTGCCGACGCGCAACGGGGTGACCGGCGCGCAGGCCGCCGAGGCGGTGATCCGCTACTCCGGGCTCGACGGCGTAACGGTGCGGCCGATTCCCGGTCACCTCACCGATCACTACGACCCACGCTCCCGGACGCTCAACCTCTCCGAGAGCGTCGGGCAGGCCGCGACGGTGGCTGCCCTCGGCGTCGCCGCGCACGAGGCGGGTCACGCGATCCAGGATGCGCGCAACTACAGGCCGATGCGCATCCGCCAGACGGTCCTGCCGGCGGCGCAGTTCGGCCAGTCGCTCTGGTTCCTGCCGGTGCTGATCGGCCTGATCGTGGGAGTCACCGGCCTCGTCACGGTCGGGCTCGTCCTGTTCTCAGCGGTGGTCCTCTTCCAGCTCGTGACCCTGCCCGTCGAGTTCGACGCCTCGAAGCGCGCGCTCGTCGCAGTCGAGTCCCAGAATCTGCTCGCCGCCGACGAGGTCGACGGCGCGCGTGCGGTGCTGCGGGCGGCCGCGCTCACCTATGTCGCCGGCTTCGTGGCGTCGCTCGGGCAGCTCATCTACTTCTTCCTGATCTCCAGGCGTTGACGTGATCTCCGAGCTTGCCGAGCGCGCAGTCGCGGGCGGGCGGCTCGCCATCGACACTGAGTTCGTCTCCGAGCGGCGCTACCAGGCGCTCCTTTGCCTCGCGCAGGTCGCGGTGCCCGACCCGGACGCCCCCGGCGGCGTGCGGACCGAGGTGCTCGACCCGATCGAGCACGAGCTCGACCCCGAGCCGCTCGCGCAAGTGCTCGCCGACCCGGCGATCGAGATTGTGGTGCACGCCGGTCGTCAGGACGTGGGGATCCTGAGGCGCAGCTGGAACACAGACGTCACGAACGTGTTCGACACGCAGATCGCGGCGGGCTTCCTCGGTTTCGGCAACCAGGAGGGATACGAGTCGCTCGTCCGCAAGGTGCTGCGCGTCAAGCTCAAGGGAAGCGAGGGCTTCACGCGCTGGGACCGGCGACCGCTCAGCCCCCAGCAGCTCGAGTACGCGGCCGATGACGCCCGCCTCCTGCTGGAGCTCGGCACGGAGCTGGAGCGGCTGCTCGACGAGCGCGGCCGGCTCGCCTGGGCGCGCGAGGAGTCGCAGCTGGTGGCGGAGTCGACCGACGAGCGCAGCGCAGGGCGCGCCTACGAGCGGCTGCCCCGCCTCGGCCGCCTCTCCGACAGCGGCCGTGCCGTGGCGCGTGAGCTCGCCGAGTGGCGCGAGGAGACCGCCCGCGCGGCGGACCGGCCGCCCAGCACGGTGATCCCGGACCAGGCCCTGATGGAGATCGCGCGCCGCGCGCCGCGCGACCGCCACGCACTCGAGCAGATCCGCGGCCTGCCGCCGCAGACCTTCCACCGCCGCGGCGACGACCTGCTGCGGGCGATCGCGCGTGGGCGCGAGCGCACGGCTCCACCGCCGCCTCCGGAGGCGCCGCCACGCGACTCGTCGGATGCGCCGGTCGTCTCGCTCGCCCAGGCGCTCGTGCGTCACCGTTCGAGCGAGACGGGCGTGGCGGTCGAGCTCATCGCCACTCAGGCCGAGCTCGCCGCGCTGATGTCGGCGCTTCGCCGCGGCGAGAACGGCGAGGGCCTGCGCGTGACCAGGGGCTGGCGGCGCGAGCTCATCGGCGACGAGCTGCGCGAGCTGGCGGCGGGGCGGCGCAGCCTGAGCGTGGCCGAGAACGGCCGGCTCGAGGTCAAGCCGATCGGCTGAGCGCGCTGCGCGGCGACTCCGCCGGATCGAGTGCGCCGCCGAGCGCCTTCTCGAGCTCGGCGGCGACGGCCAGCACGTCCAGATCGCGTCCACGGGCGGCCATCACCTGCACGGCGAGCGGCAGGCCGTCCTCGTCGCGGCCGGCCGGCACGCTCGCGGAGGGCAGGCCGAGCGCGTTCGCATATGTGCACAGCGTGAGCTTCCCGCCGGGACGCGGCGGCTCGTCGTCGATCGTGACGATCCCCTCCGCGGCGAGCGGCGCGCTCACCGGCACCGTCGGGCAGAGGGCGACCGGGTGGCGCTCGAACCACTCCGCCGCCCGTGCCTCGATCTCGCCAAGCTCGCGCCCGGCCTCGGCGTAGGGGCGCATGCCAGGGCTGAAGCCCCGAACCCTCTCGAAGGCCTCGCGCCCGTAGCGGGACAGCTCCTCCTCACGGCCCGCCACGAGCGGCGGCATGTAGAGGGCCAGCTCGCTGCCGAGCATCAGGTCGTAGGCGCCGCGGACCTCAGCCATGCCGGGCGGTGCGGCTGCGACCACTTCGCGGCCCTCAGCGGCGAGGGCATCGGCGGCGCACCGCACCGCCGCCCGGCATGAGCTCGCGACCGCCTGGAGCCCGTCGTCCTCGTACATCGCGACCGGCAGGCGCGCGGGTCGGGCCGGCGCCGGATCGGCGATCGCGACCGCGCGCAGGCCGAGCTCGAGGTCGACGACGTTGCGCGCGAGCGGTCCGACGGACGCGAACGTCCGGAACGCAGGCAGCGAGCTGGGGCCCGCGTGCCCGGCGCTCGAAACGAGGCCGCGGCTCGACTTCATGCCAAAGACGCCGCACCAAGCGGCCGGCTGGCGGATCGAGCTGCCGAGGTCGGACCCGAGCCCGAGTGGGCTCAGCCCAGCCGCGACGGCCGCGGCCTCACCGCCCGACGACCCGCCGGGCGTGCGCTCCGGGTCATGCGGGTTGCGGGTGCGGCCGTAGACGCGGTTGTCGCTGTCGTAGAAGCAGCAGAACTCCGAGAGGTTGGACGTTCCGAGCACGATCGCGCCGGCGGCACGAAGCCCGCGCACGGCCGCCGCGTCGCGCGTACCGATCCGGTCCGCCTCGAGCAGCGAGCCGTTCGTGAACGGAAGGCCCTCCAGCTCGAGCGCCTCCTTGACCGTCACCGGCACCCCGTGCAGCGGGCCGATCTCCGTGCCGCCGGCGAGTGCCCGCTCCGCGGCGCGGGCCTCCTCACGCGCCTCGTCGAAGCGGTGCACGACCACGGCGTTCAGCTGTGGGTCGTGGCGCTCGATCATCGCGATCTGCTCGTCGATGACCTCTACCGGGCTGCGCTCGCCGCGCCGGATCGCCTCTGCCAGCTCCGCCGCGCCGGCGGTCACGCCAGCTCCGGCGGCAGCTCGCCCGTGTCGATCAGCCGGCGGATGTCACCCGCCCGGCGCGGGTTCAAGAACACGTGGCGCTGGCCGACGCTCGGCTTGCTCGCGAGCAGCCCGGCGGCCACGAGCTCCTCGCCGACATCGTTGGCGAGCTGGCGGTCGTTGCCGGCGAAGCCGCGCGCCACGTGGTCGAAGGCCGTGTGGTAGCCGCCCCACTTGCCCATCCCGTCGAGGCGCTGCAGGATGCGCCGCATCACCCGCCGGCGCGGGTCCGGGTCGTCGTGGGCCCGCGCGACCGCGCCGGGTGGCTCGAGCACGGCGAGCACCCGGTCCTCGAGCATGTCCGCCGATTCGGCATCGAGCGGCGCGCCACCCAGCCGGCTGATCGTCTCCGCCACGCGGAGGGGGTGCGTCGCGCCCGTCGGCGCGCGCAGGTCCGCGGGCTCGAGCACGTGGCCGGGCAGCGCATAGCTGCGCGCCCGCAGCCGGTCGATGTGGCGGCACGCCTCGTCGAGCGCCTCGCGGGCGAACTCCACCCGCCAGGTCTCGTCGTCGGCGGGGTAGGCGAGCACGAGGAAGCCGCCGTCCTCGCCCGCCAGCAGGCCCAGGTCGGCGTTCGAGCGCGGCGGCTCCGGCTCGCACGCCTCGACGAGCGCGCCCACGGCGCCGGCCGCCAGCTCGAAGCCGCGGTCGGGCACCGCGGCGGGGTCAGCCCGCAGGCGCGGGTCGAGCGGCAACACGGCGCGCAGGCCGTCGCTGCCGGCGGCCACCGCCACGACGATCGGCTGCTCGCGGCCGGTGCGCGCCTCACCGAGCTCGACCCGGCCGCGCCCCAGCTCGGCCATCAACAGACCGCGCAGGCGCGCCCCGTACTCGCGCGGCGCGCTCATCCCGCCCGCGTCGGCGAGCGCCAGCTCAAGCTCGCTCGCGGCCGCGCCCATCGGGTCAGCGTACGCACCTCCCGTTCCCGGGTACCGTCGTGGCGTGAACCGAAAGCTGCTCGGCATCTATCTGAACGACCACCTCGCCGGCTCGACCACGGGCATCGAGCTCGTGCGGCGTGCCTGCAACGCAAACCAGGGGACCGAACTGGGGCGCTTCCTCGCGGAGCTCACGATGGAGATCGAGTCCGACCGCAGGACGCTTCAGCGGATCATGGACGACCTGGGAATCCGCAGGGACCCCGCCAAGGTGGCCGGCGGATGGCTGCTCGAGAAGGCCGGCCGGCTCAAGCTGAACGGCCAGCTGCGCGGCTACTCGCCGCTCAGCCGCCTGGTAGAGCTCGAGGGGCTCGCGCTCGGCGTGACCGGCAAGCTCGCAGTGTGGAAGGCGCTGCGCCTGATCGCCGACACGGAGCCCGCGCTCGACGCCGCCGAGCTCGACCGGCTGATCGACAGTGCCAAGGAACAGCAGCGCGGGCTCGAGGACCACCGCCTGGGAGCCGCGCGCGAGGCCCTCGCTGCGGAGGCGTAGGGGGCGCGGGTAGCCTCCCGCGCCGATGACCTGGGAGGCCGAGCTCGAGGAGCTGCGCCGGCGCGAAGCGCTCGCGCGCCGGATGGGCGGCGAGGAGCGGGTGGCCCGCCAGCACGCGTCCGGGCGGCTGACCGTGCGCGAGCGGATCGAGCGGCTCTTCGACGCCGGCAGCTTCCACGAGACGGGTGCCCTCGCCGGGCGCGGGAGCTACGGCGAGGACGGCAACCTGAGCGACTTCCTGCCCGCCAATACGGTGATCGGCCGGGGACGGATCGACGGCCGCCGCGCCGTCGTCCAGGGAGACGACTTCACGATCCGCGGCGGGGCGGCGGACGCGGCGATCTGGGAGAAGACCGTCTACGCGGAGCGGCTCGCGCACGACCTGCGCCTGCCGCTCGTGTGGCTTGTCGACGGCACGGGTGGCGGCGGCTCGGTCAAGACGCTCGAGCAGATGGGCTTCTCGTACGTGCCGCCGCTGCCGGGCTTCGACCTCGTGGTCGAGAACCAGTCGATCGTCCCGGTCGTGGCGGCCGCCCTCGGCCCCACTGCGGGCCTGGGCGCCGCCCGCGTCGTCTGCTCGCACTTCTCGGTGATCGTGAACGGGACGGCCCAGCTGTTCGTGGCCGGGCCGCCGGTCGTGGCGATGGCGGGCCTCGGCGAGTCCCCCGACAAGGAGGAGCTCGGTGGGGCACGACAGCAGGCACGCGCCGGGGCGGTCGACAACGTCGCCGCGGACGAGGACGACGCCCTCGGGCAGCTGCGCCGCTTCCTCTCGTACCTCCCGCAGAACGTCTGGGAGGCGCCGCCTGTGTCGGACGCGAGTGATCCGGCGGAGCGCCGCGAGGAGGAGCTCGTATCGATCGTCCCGCGCGACCCGCGCCGCCCCTACAAGATGCGCCGCATCCTCGAGCACGTGCTCGACCGGGAATCCGTGTTCGAGCTCGGCGCCGCCTTCGGCAGGCCAACGATCACGTGCCTGGCGCGGCTCGGCGGCAGGCCGGTCGGAGTACTCGCCTCGGACCCCGAGCACTACGGCGGCGGCGTTACGGCCGATGCCGCCGACAAGATGGCTCGCTTCGTGGACAGCTGCGACCAGTTCCACCTGCCCGTCGTGAACTTCGTGGACGTCCCGGGCTTCGTGATCGGCACCGCGGCGGAGCGCGCGGGCACGATCCGGCGCGGCGCTCGCGGCCTCTACTCCGTCGTGCAGGCGACCGTGCCCTGGGTGTCGATCCTCGTGCGCAAGGTGTACGGCGTCGCGGGCGCCGGCCACGGCGACGGGTCGCGGCTCAACCTGCGCTTCGCCTGGCCGTCGGGCAACTGGGGCTCGCTGCCGTTGGCCGGGGGCCTCGAGGCGGCCTACCGGCGCGAGCTCGAGGCCGCCGAGGACCCGGTGGCGGTGCGCGCCGAGATCGTGGCGCGGCTCGAGGCCGTGACCTCGCCGTTCCGGACCGCGGAGCGCTTCAGCGTCGAGGAGATCATCGACCCCCGCGACACGCGGCCGATCCTCTGCGACTGGGCCGAGCGCGCGCACGAGCTCGTCGCGCACGAGCTTCACGCGGGCCCGAAGACGCGCGGGGTCCGCCCGTGAACGCACAGGCAGACGCGGCGGCACGGCGGCGGCGACGACGACGCAGGCGCCCCCGGCGGCGGCCAGACGGCTGGACGGAGCGTCACGTCCGGCGGCTGTTCTGGCGCGCCGGCTTCGGCGCCACGCCGCGCGAGGCCGCGCACTGGGCTCGGCGCGGCAAGGCCGCGACCATCCGCTGGCTCCTGAACGGCGGGCCTGCCCCCGTTCCGCGCGTCCCGGCGCCGCGCACCGACGACGGTCCGCTCGATCCCACGAACGAGTGGAGCCACGACGCGCTCTGGTGGCTCGACCGAATGGTGAGCTCGCCGCGACCGCTCCAGGAGAAGCTGACGCTGTTCTGGCACGACCACTTCGCCACCACCGATCAGGACACGCCGATGATGCTGGCCCAGAACCGCACGTTTCGGCGCCATGCGCTGGGCGCCTTCCCGGTGCTGCTGCGCGAGGTCACGACCGACCCGGCGATGCTCCTGCATCTCTCGCTCGCGAACTCGGACCCGGAGGCGCCCAACGAGAACTACGCGCGCGAGCTGATGGAGCTCTACACGCTCGCTCGCGGCTACTCGGAACGCGACATCCGCGAGGCGGCGCGCGCCCTGACCGGCTTCCGCGCGGACTGGAACGGCGACGGCAGCGTCCGCACCTACTACGACCGCGAGTACCACGACAGGGGCCGCAAGCGCATCTTCGGCAAGCGCGGGCACTTCGACTGGCGCGACGTGCTCGGGCTCTGCGTCCGCCATCCGGCGCACGCGTCCTTCCTGGTCGAGAAGCTATGGGACTTCTTCGTGGCCGCGCCGATCCCGCGCGCCGCCCGCAACTCGCTCGCGCGCACCTACAGGCGCTCGGGGCACCGGATCAAGCCCGTCGTCGGCGCGATCCTCGCCCACCCGGCGCTCTACCGGCGGCTCGACGAGCCTACGATGGTCAAGGCACCGGTGGTGTTCGTCGCGGGCGCGCTGCGCAGCATCGGGCAGGGCATCGAGCGCGACTCCTGGGGCTGGCTGCTGTCGGGCATGGGCCAGCAGCTGTTCCGGCCGCCCACGGTCGCCGGCTGGGAATGGGGCCCGGCCTGGCTCTCGTCCAACTCGATGCACATCCGTTTCGACGCGGCCAACTACCTGCTCGACACCCCGAGGCTGCGAGTCGAGGACAAGTCGACGCCCGAGAACCTCTCGCCGGCGCGCGCTGTCGCGCGGGCGCGGCAGGCCGTCGGCCAGCCCTGGACCTCGCGCCAGACCGACGCCGAGCTGATGCGCATCGCGCGCCGGCTGCTCGACGACCGCGAGAAGCTCCCCGGCGGGCGCTGGCGCCAGGACAAGCAGACGCGCGCGGACATGTGCCAGCGCGTTCTGCGCCAGCTGCTGCTCTGCGGACCCGACGCCCAGGTGCACTGATGAGCCGCCACCGCGCATGTGACGACTTCCACCGCAGCTCCGAGCAGGTGCGTCGCGACTACCTGGGCGGCCCCGCCCTCACGCGCCGGCAGGTCCTCGGCGCCGGCCTCGGCGCGGGCCTCGCGCTCTACGGCGCCAGGGCGATGCCGGCCGAGCGATTGTTCGAGGCCGCCGCCGCCGAGGCCGCGGCCGCGCCTGACGCGCCTGTGCTCGTGTCCGTGTTCCTCCCCGGCGGCGTCGACCTGCTCGACACCCTCGTGCCGCTCCACGACTACGGCCGCTACGCGGACCTGCACCCCAAGCTGAAGGTCGCCGGCCTTCCGCTCGGCGGGGCCGCCTTCGGCGTCCACCCCGGGCTCACGCAGGGGATCGGCGGCGGCGTCAAGGGCCTCTTCGAGCGCGGAAAGATCGGCTTCCTGCCTGGAATCGACTACGCGAACCCGGACCTCTCGCACTTCCACTCGCGCCACTTCTGGGAGACCGGATTGATCACCGCCGACTCCGCGCCGGGCTGGCTCGGGCGCTGGCTCGACCGGGCGGGCGGCCGCGACAACCCGCTACAGGGAATCTCGATGGGCTGGGGCCTCTCCCCGGTGATGCGCTCGGCGCGCGCGCCCGCGGCGGCGGTCTCCTCGCCGAGCGACGCCGGCTTCTGGATCCGAGACGTGTGGGGCGAGCCGTTCGAGGAGGCGATGGCCGCCTACGGCCGGCTTGGTCGCAAGCGCGGCGGGTCGAATGCGCTCAGCGCGTCGCGCACCGCGGCCCGGCTCGCGAAGCAGGTCGCCGACCGGCTCGAGCCGTACCGCGAGCGCGACGGAGTCGACCCGCTGGCGTCCACGATCCCCTACCCGGCGGAGAGCGACTTCGGCGAGCGCCTGCGCTACCTGGCGGCGATGATCCAGCAGCCGCTCGGGATCCGCGTGGCCGACGTGGAGATGCGCGGCGACTTCGACACGCACGACAACCAGGTGGAGCTCGGCCCGCTGCTGCTCGAGGTGAGCCAGTGCCTGGCCGCCTTCCAGGCCGATCTCGAGGCGCGCGGCGTCTCCGGCCGCGTGCTCACCTTCGTATGGTCGGAGTTCGGCCGCCGGCCCGAGGAGAACGACACCGGCACCGACCATGGCGCCGGCGGCCTCGCCTGGGTGCAGGGCGACCGGGCCCTGCCGGGCGTGCACAGCGAGTATCCGAGCCTCAGCCAGCTCGACCAGGACGACAACCTCAGGGTCACGATCGACTTCCGGCGCGTCTACTCGAGCCTGCTCGAGCAGTGGCTCGGCACCGACGCCAGCGCGGTCATCCCTCGCGCGCAGGGGTTCGGCCGCGTCCAGCTCGTCCGATGAGGCGGGCGCTCGTCCTCGCCGCGGCCCTCAGCGCCCTGGCCGCCCCCGCCGCGGCCGCCGCGCGTCCGACGGCGGTGGGCGTGGGTGAGCGCGAATGGCGAATCGCGCTCTACCGGCCCTGGGTGCCGGTCGGTCTCGTCAAGTTCAACGTCAAGAACTTCGGCGAGGACGGCCACGACCTCGTTGTCCGCAACGGGCGCGGCGTAGTCCGCGCCCGGCTGCCCGAGATCGAGCCAGGCGCGACGGCCAGCGTCGCTGCGCGGCTGATGCGGCGCGGCCGCTACACCGTGTACTGCTCGCTGCCCGGGCACGTCGAGCTCGGAATGCGGGCGGTGCTGAGGGTCAGAGCGCGCCGGTCCCGCGCATAGCGACCGCCTGCTTCAGGCAGTGGGGCGGCGCCTCGACGCCGAACGCGACCTTCCAGGCTCGTTCGCAAGCGCGGCTCGTCGGCGTCCCGCAGGGCGTCACCGTGGCGGGCGACGCCGTCTGGGTCAGCGTGCGCTGAGTTCTCCTGTGATATAGTTGCGCAAGCAATTACCTTCCCCAGGCTACGCGAGGGACGAGATGAAGCTCAACGGCATCCACCACATCACGGCCATCACGGCGGACGCGCAGGCCAACGTCGACTTCTACACGCGCGTGCTCGGGCTGCGGATGGTCAAGAAGTCCGTCAACCAGGACGACCCGACCGTCTATCACCTCTTCTATGGCGACGAGCACGCGAAGCCCGGGCTCGACCTCACCTTCTTCGAGTATCCGGGCGCCCCGCTCGGTCGCGCCGGCGAAGGCATGGTCCACCGGATCGTCTGGCGCGTCGGCTCTCCGGCGGCGCTCGACTTCTGGGCCACGCGGCTCGCGGGCGAGGGGATCGACTCCGAGCGCGACGGCGAGCGCCTGCGCTTCCGCGATCCCGAGGGCCTCGAGCACGAGCTCGGCGTCTTCGACGTCCCGGACGAGCCGCTCATCGCCGAGCACCCGGAGGTGCCGGCCGAGCACGCGCTCCAGGGCTTCCACGGCGTGCGCGCGTACGGCTCGGATCCCGAGCGCAGCCGCTACCTGCTCGAGCAGGGCATGGGCTTCCGCCCCACCGACGACGGCTGGGAGACCCGCGGCGAGAGCCGCGGCGGCGACTACGCGTACGATCCGCCGCCCGGCGAGCGCGGGCTGCAGGGCGCCGGGACCGTCCACCACGTCGCCTGGGGCTCGACCGACGAGGAGCACGCGGCCTGGCGCGCGCAGATCCGCACGCACGGCGGTCACCCGACCGAGGTGATCGACCGGCACTACTTCCGCTCGATCTACTTCCGTGAGCCGAGCGGCGTCCTGTTCGAGCTCGCCACGCCGAGTCCGGGCTTCACGATCGACGAGCCGCTCGAGACGCTGGGCGAGAAGCTCTCGATCCCGCCGTTCCTCGAGCAGCACCGCGCCCAGATCGAGGCCGCGGTCAAGCCGCTCGATTACAAGCGCGCCGTTTCGACGAAGCCCTAACCGCCAAGATGCCGCCCCGTGGACCTTGTCCTCGAGGGCGGCATCGTCAGAACACTCGACCCCGAGCGGTCACCGGCGCAGGACGCGCTGGCGCTGCGAGGCGGCATCGTGGCGGAGCGGGCGGCAGCGGACGCCCGCCGGGTCGATCTCGGCGGTCGCTGCGTCCTCCCCGGCTTCGCGGACGCGCACGTCCACTTCCCCACCTGGTCGCTCGGGCTCCACCAGGCTCGCCTCGAGGGCGTCCGCACCCGTGACGAGGCGCTCGAGCGCGTGGAGGCGGCGCTCGCGGGCGTGCCGGCGGGCGGCTGGCTGCGCGGACTCGGCTGGCGCGAGGGCGACTGGCCGGACCCGCCAGAGCGCGCCGCGCTCGACCGCGCTACCGGCTCGGTGCCGACGGCGCTGATGTCGAGGGACTACCACTCCCTGTGGGTGAACAGCGCGGCGCTTGAGCGTGCGGAAGAGCCGCTCGAGGTGCCGGGCGGTGTCGTCGAGCGCGACGCCGGCGGGGAGCCCACCGGAGTGCTGCGCGAGAACGCCGCCTGGGCGTTCCGCGACCGCTACGTCCGCCCCACGCTCGACGAGATGGTCGAGGCCTCGCGCGAGGGCATGCGCATCGCGGCGAGCCGCGGCGTGACCGCGCTGCACGACAAGGACGGCTGGCTCGGGTCGTTCGAGGTGCACCAGCAGCTGCTGGCGGACGACGAGCTGCTCGTGCGCGTCTGGCAGTCGCTGCCGTGGGAGCGGCTCGACGAGCTGGCCGCGCTCGGGATCCGCTCCGGCTTCGGCAACGACATGCTGCGGCTCGGCTACCTGAAGGGCTTCATGGATGGGACGCTCGGCTCGGCGACCGCCCTGCTGCTGGACGGCTCCGGGGTCGAGATCACGAGCCGCGCGAAGCTCGAGGACGTGGTCCGGCGCGCGGCGCGCGCGGGCTGGCCGGTGGCGGTGCACGCGATCGGCGACGGGGCCAACCGAGCCGCGCTCGACGCCTTCGAGACGACCCGCGGCGAGTGGAGCCCGCGCGGGCTGCGGCCGCGCATCGAGCACGCGCAGCTGCTGGCTCCGGAGGAGTTCGCGCGCTTCGCCGAGATCGGCGTGACGGCGTCCGTCCAGTTCAGCCACGCCCCATCCGATCGCGACCTGGCGGACCGGCTGTGGGAGGGCAGGAACGGCGCATACGCCTACCGCTCGCTCGTCGACGCCGGCACCCTGCTCGCCAACGGCTCGGACGCCCCGGTCGAGGAGCTCGACCCGCTCGCCGGCATCGTCGCCGGGGTGCGCCGCACGCTCGACGAGCGCCCGCCCTGGCGGCCTGAGCAGTCGCTGACGCTGGACGAGGTCCTGCGCGCGACCTGCATCGCGCCGGCCTGGCTCGAACACCAGGAGGAGCGGCGTGGAATGCTCCGCCCCGGAATGCTGGCCGACCTGGTCGTGCTCGACCGTGACCTCTACGAGTGCCCGGCCGACGAGCTCGAGGAGCTCCGAGTGGTGGCGACGATGGTCGGCGGCCGCTGGACCCACGTCGGCGCGGACTGGGACCCGGCGTGAGTGCCACCGAGGATCTCGAGCGCCGCGCCGAGCAGCTCGCCGGAGGCATCTACGGAACGATCGTCGTGGCCGGACTGCTCGCGGCCACGGGGCCCGACGACGACCCCGAGGTCTGGCCGACGGCCCTCTGGGTCGTCATCACCGTCCTCGTGTTCTGGCTGGCGCACTCCTGGTCGCTGTCGATCGCCCGCCGCGCTACCGGCATGGACGCTGAGCGCCGCGGGCTGCGGCGCACGCTCGCGCATCACTGGCCCATATTCCAGGCCGCGTTCCCGCCGGTTGTGGTGATGTTTCTTGCGGCCGCGCTCGGCGCGAACGACGAAACCGCGATCGCGATCGCGGCCTGGTCGTGCGTGCTGCTGCTCGCCGGCTGGGGCGTGCTCGTCGGGCGCCAGGAGCACGAGTCGCCGGTACGCGTCGCCCTGACCTCGCTCGGGTGCGCCTCGCTTGGAGCGCTGATGATCGTGCTGAAAATCGTCATTCACTAGAGCCAGTCCTCGAAAGGAGCCTCGAAGTGCCCGACACCCCCACAGCAATCGATCCTGCGAGCCTGCGCCGCGACCTCGACGGGCAGGCGATCCTGCCCGGCGACGAGGACTGGGACGACGCACGCAGAGCATGGAACCTCGCCGTGGACCTGCAGCCCGCCGCCGTCGTGCAGGCCGCCGGCGCCGACGACGTCGTGCGCGTCGTCGACCTGGCGCGCGAGCGCGGCCTGCGCGTTGCCGCTCAGTCGACGGGCCACGGCGCCGGAGCCATGGGCCCACTCGCCGACACGATCCTGCTGAGGACCGGAGGCATGAACGGCGTCGAGATCGACGCCGCCGGCCGAAGCGCACGGGTCGAGGCGGGCATGCTCGCCGCCGACGTGGCGGTCGCCGCCGGCGACGCCGGGCTCGCCGCCCTGCTCGGCTCATCACCCGACACGGGGGTCGCCGGCTTCACGCTCGGCGGCGGCCTCGGCTGGCTCGGCCGCAGGTACGGCCTCGCCTGCAACAGCGTCCGTGCGATTGAGCTCGTGACGGCCGACGGCGAGCTGCGCCGCGTCGACGCCGAGAACGACCCCGACCTCTTCTTCGCCCTGCGCGGCGGCGGCGGCTCGTTCGGTGCCGTGACGGCGCTCGAGATCGAGCTCTACCCCGTCGCCGAGGTCTACGCGGGCATGGTCGCCTGGCCGGTCGAGATGGGCTCGGAGATCGCCCACGCCTACCGCGAGTGGCTGGCGAGCACGCCCGACGAGCTGACGGCTCAGCTGCGCTTCCTCACGCTGCCGCCGATCCCGGAGCTGCCCGACCCGCTGCGCGGCAAGTCGCTCGTCGACGTGACCGGCGCGTTCATCGGCGACCCGGCCGACGGCGAGCAGCTGATGCGGCCGCTGCGCGAGATCGCGGGCGCGGTCTGGGACACCTGGGGCGTCCAGCCCACCGCGGCCCTGCGCCACCTCGCGATGGACCCGGAGGAGCCCGTCCCCGGAATGGGCGACCACGTGCTGCTCGATGAGCTGACGCCGGAGGCGGTCGACGCGCTCGTCGGCGTGGCGGGTGCCGACTCCGGCAGCCCGCTGATCGGCGTCCAGGTGCGCCAGCTCGGCGGCGCGCTCGGCCGCGAGGCCGAGGGCGCCGGCGCGCTCCCGCAGCTCGACGCCGAGCACGGCGTCTTCGGGGTCGGCGCGGCGTTCGACCCGGCCTCGCGCGCCGCGGTCGACGCTCACCTCGACCGGCTCCAGTCGGAGCTCGCGCCCTACTCGACCGGCGGCCGCGCGCTCAACTTCGCCGACCGGCCCGGCGACGTGTCGCTTGCCTTCCGGCCCGAGGTATGGCAGCGGTTGGTGGCGATCAAGCGGCAGTACGACCCGGGCGACCTGTTCGTGGCCGCCCACCAGGTGGGCTGAGGCTTGTGAGGCTCGGGGTCAGGTCTTGCAATCCAGCACTAGGTGCTGGATTGCAAGACCTGACCCCTCTGCAGCTCGAACCAGACGTGGGTGCGGCCGTCGTGGGTGACGCCCCAGCTGTCCGCCATCTGATCCACGAGCACGAGGCCCCAGCCACCCGGCTCGTCGAGCGGGCGCTCGCGATCCCGCGGCGCGAAGCCCGGACCGGGGTCGCTCACCTCGACGCCCACCCCGTCTGCCGTCGCGCGCAACTCAAGCTCGATCAGCTGCGAGTCGCCCGCACCGCCGTGCCGGACGGCGTTATTGACGAGCTCGGAAACGAGCAGCGCCAGTGTCTTCTCGACATCGCTGTCGAGCCAGCGCGCCACGTTGTGCAGCCATGCGCGCGCACGCTCGGGCGCCTGCGTGCCACCCGCCATCACGAGCCGGCGGCGCGGGCCGCCTGCCAGCGGACGGGACTGAACTGCCTGGGTCTGGCTGATTGCCATTGGGGTGGGTCGCCCCTCCGGGGGTCTGGGTCTGTGGGCTTGGTCGGCTTTCACGCGCGGGCCCTTTAGTCCTGCAAAGCCGGCGCTAGCCGCATGTATTACGCCCCAAACGGCGGATTGGATCAAGCCCCAACTAGACGACGCGCTCCGGATGGGTGTAGACGTTCACCCCTCCGCGGCTGCGACCGCCCGCGCGGCCAGGTCGACCTCGGCGTCGTCCAGCGTGCGCGGGTCGAGCAGCAGCCGACCATCCTGGATCCGCCCGACGAGCGGCGGATCGCCGGCGCGCAGCGAAGCCGCCAACGCGTCGGCGCCGGCCGGACCGGAATCGAGTGCGACCGCCGGTCCGTGCAGCTCAAGGAGCGGCAGCGCGCCGCCGCCGACGCGCGCCACCGCCCCGATCACCGTGCCGCCGGTGGCGGCTGCGAGGCGCTCCGCGCGCGTGGCGAGCGCGTCCTCGCCCGT
>CAWGZM010000013.1:0-38764 GCA_963827065.1 uncultured Thermoleophilaceae bacterium
CGATGCTCCTTCCTCACCCCTCACACCCTCGGATGCCGCGAATGACGTCGCCAGGCGGCGTCCTCGGCCCTCGCCTTGCCTCCAGCAAGGCTTCGGACCTGCGTCCTTGCCTTGCTCGTCCTTCGCGACCCCGAGGGCGCGACGGGCAAGAAAGGAGCATCGCGTGAGCCGCATCGGTAAGCAGCCGATCGCCGTCCCGAGCGGCGTCGAGGTCACGATCGAGCCCGAGCTCGTCAGGGTCAAGGGCCCGAAGGGCGAGCTCACCGAGCGCGTCAACCGCGACATCGACGTGAAGCAGGAGAACGGCGAGATCCTCGTCGCCCGGCCCACCGACCGCGGCGAGCACCGCGCCCTGCACGGCCTCACGCGCAGCCTGATCGCGAACATGGTCGAGGGCGTCACCAACGGCTTCGAGAAGCGCCTCGAGATCCAGGGGGTCGGCTATCGCGCGCAGCTGCAGGGCAGCAAGCTCGTGCTCGCGCTCGGCTACTCGCACCCGGTCGAGTTGGACGCTCCCGAGGGCATCGACTTCGAGGTGCCACAGCCCACACGCGTGGTCGTGCGCGGGATCTCCAAGCAGGCGGTCGGCGAGGTGGCTGCGAACATCCGCAAGGCCCGCCCGCCCGAGCCCTACAAGGGCAAGGGCATCCGCTACGAGGGCGAGCACGTGATGAGGAAGGTCGGCAAGCGAGCATGAGCGTCAAGACGAAGCCACAGGCGCGCCTGCGCCGGCGGCGCCGGGTGCGCGCCAAGATCCGCGGCACCGCGGAGCGCCCGCGCCTGTCCGTGTTCCGCTCGAACAAGGGCGTCCAGGCACAGGTCATCGACGACGTGGCGGGCCACACACTGGCCGCGGTCACGTGGACCGAGGGCGACCTCAAGTCGCTCGGCTCGATGGAGCAGGCCAAGCGCGCCGGCGAGCTGCTCGCCGAGCGGGCCAAGGCCGCGGGCGTCGAGACGGTCATCTTCGACCGCGGCGGATACCGCTATCACGGGCGCGTCAAGGCGCTCGCTGACGGCGCGCGCGAGAACGGGCTGAAATTCTGATGGGCATTGTTCCGGTCCGGGCCGAGCCCGGCCCCTCACACACGACGGGCATCGCTACGGTGAGTGGTTCGCATGGCAAGTAGGGACAGAGCACGAGGCGGCCGCGACGGCGGGTCGGACCTGCAGGAGCGCGTCGTCGAGATCAACCGCGTTGCGAAGGTCGTCAAGGGCGGCCGGCGCTTCTCGTTCACCGCGCTCGTCGTGGTGGGTGACGAGAAGTCGCAGGTCGGCGTCGGCTACGGCAAGGCCAACGAGGTCCCGGTCGCGATCCAGAAGGGCGTCGAGCGCGCCCGCAAGAGCCTCTTCCGTGTTCCGATGCACGGCTCGACGATCACCCATGAGGTGATCGGCGTCCACTCGGCTTCGCGCGTGCTGCTCAAGCCGGCCTCGCCGGGTACCGGCGTGATTGCCGGCGGCGGCGTGCGCGCGGTCCTCGAGCTTGCCGGCATCCACGACGTGCTGTCGAAGTCGCTCGGCAGCCAGAACCCGATCAACCTCGTCAAGGCCACGGTCGCCGCTCTCGAGAGCCTGCGCCGGCCTGAAGACGTGGCCAAGCTGCGCGGCCTGTCCGTGCGCGAAGTGCTCGGCCTCGAGGAGCGCGGCAACGGCACGCCCGCGGACGCGCCTGTCGCCGAGGAGGTCGCCGGCTCGCCGGCGACGGAGGAATCCGCCTTGTCCGAGGTCGCCGGCTCGCCGGCGACGGAGGAATCCGCCTTGTCCGAGGTCGCCGGCACGCCGGCGACGGAGGAATCCTCTCCCTGATGGCCGCGCTCGTGATCACCCAGGTGCGCTCGGCCAACGGCTCGAGCCGCAAGCAGCGCGAGACGCTCAAGTCGCTCGGGCTCGGCAAGATCGGCCGCTCCTCTGAGCGCGAGGACCAGCCGACCGTGCGCGGCCTCATCAATTCCGTCAACCATCTCGTCGAGGTGCGTGATGTCTGAGCAGGACGAGCGCATCGGCCTCCACTCGCTGAAGCCGGCTCCGGGCTCGCGCAAGGAGCGCAAGCGCATCGGGCGCGGCGAGGGCTCCGGCACCGGCAAGACCTCCGGTCGCGGCCACAAGGGCGCCGGCGCCCGCTCGGGCAGCAAGCGCCGGGTGCGCTTCGAGGGCGGCCAGACGCCGATCCACATGCGGATGCGCAAGCTGCGCGGCCCGCACATGAAGAAGTCGATGCCCTTCGAGAAGTTCCGGACGCGCACGCAGCCGGTCAACCTCTCCGACCTCGACGAGCGCTTCGACGGCGGCGCCGAGGTGACCCCGGACGCGCTCCGCGAGAAGGGCCTCGCGACCCGGCGCGACGTGCCGGTCAAGATCCTCGGCCGCGGCGAGCTCTCAAAGAGCCTGACCGTGCACGCGCACGGCTTCTCCAAGACTGCCCGGGAGCGCATCGAGGCCGCGGGCGGGACCTGCCAGCTGATCGAGGAGTAGCCGGGTGCTCCGGACCTTCCTGAACGCCTTCCGGGTGGCGGACATCCGGAAGAAGCTTGCGTTCACCGCGGCGATGCTGGCGCTGTACCGCCTCGGCGCCTACATCCCGGCGCCGGGCATCAACGTCGACGTCGTCGAGGACCTCGCCTCCAACTTCGAGGGCCAGTCGAACGTGCTGGGCTTCCTCAACCTCTTCTCGGGCGGGTCGCTGCAGCGCTTCGCGATCTTCGCGCTCGGGATCATGCCCTACATCACCGCCTCGATCATGCTGCAGCTGCTGACGGTGGTGCTGCCGTCGCTCGACAAGCTGCGCAAGGAGGGCGAGGTCGGGCAGCAGAAGATCACGCAGTACACGCGCTACCTCACCGTCGCCCTCGCCTTCGGCCAGTCGATCGGCTACGTCTTCCTCTTCAGGACCTTCGCCGGCGGTGAGGGCACCGAGGTGGTCGACAACTTCACCTTCGGGCGCGTCTTCGTGATCGTGATCACGCTCACCGCCGGCTGCGTCCTCCTGATGTGGCTCGGCGAGCTGATCACCCAGCGCGGCATCGGGAACGGCATCTCGCTGATGATCTTCGCCTCGATCGCGTCCGGGCTGCCGAACGGCATCCAGGCCTGGTGGACGAACCCCGACCAGATCTTCGTGGTGATGATGCCCTTCCTGGCGCTCGCGATCATCGCCGGCATCGTGTTCATGCAGGAGGGCCAGCGGCGGATTCCGATCCAGTACGCGAAACGGGTGGTCGGCCGGCGGATGGCCGGCGGTGGTTCGACCTACCTGCCGCTGCGCGTGAACATGGCCGGCGTCATCCCCGTGATCTTCGCGGCCTCACTGATGGCCTTCCCGCCGACGATCGGCGAGCTGACGCAGGCGGGCTGGGCGCAGGACTTCTCGGCGTTCTTCAGCCCCAACGGCGCTGCCTACCTGATCGGCGAGTCGATCCTGATCATTGTCTTCACCTACTTCTATACGGCGGTCACCTTCAACCCGGTGGAGCAGGCGGACAACCTGAAGAAGTACGGCGGCTTCATCCCGGGGGTGAGGCCTGGAAGACCAACGGCTGAATATCTCGACCGCATCCTCGCGCGGTTGACCTTCCCGGGCGCCCTGTACCTGGCGGCCGTGGCCGCCCTGCCGACCATCCTCATCAACCAGACGAGTGCCAACTTCTTCTTCGGCGGCACCTCGATCCTGATCGTGGTGGGCGTCGCGCTCGACACCATGAAACAGCTCGAGGCGCAGCTCATGATGCGCAACTACGAGGGCTTCCTGAAGTGAGCGAGCTGAACCTTGTGCTGCTCGGCCCGCCCGGGGCCGGCAAGGGAACCCAGGCCGAGCGGCTCGTCGCCGACTTCGGCCTGCCCTACTACTCGACCGGCATCATCCTGCGTAACGCGATCGAGCAGGGCTCCGACCTCGGCCAGGAGGCGAAGCGCTACGTCGACGCGGGCGAGCTCGTGCCCGACGAGGTCATGTGCCGCGTGATCGAGGAGCGCTTCGACTCGGGCGAGGCGGACGACGGCTTCCTGCTCGACGGCTTCCCGCGCACCATCGGCCAGGCCGAGATGCTCGAGCAGGCGCTCGACAGTCGCGGGCGGCTGCTCACCGCCGTGCTGCTGATCGAGGTGGACGACGACGAGGTCATCAGGCGGCTGTCGGGGCGGCGTACCTGCGTGAAGAACGGGCACGTGTACCACGTGGAGTTCGACCCGCCCAAGAACGAGGGCATCTGCGACCAGGACGGCTCACGGCTCGTGCAGCGCGACGACGACAAGCCGGAGACGATCAAGAAGCGCCTGTCCGTCTACCAAGAGCAGACCGCGCCGCTCATCGACTGGTACGACGACCGCGGAGCGCTGCGCCGCTTCGACGGCACCCGCACCCCGGACGAGGTGCACGGCCGGATCCGCGCGACGCTCGCAACGCTGCGGCTCGAGGCCGAGCTCTAGCCATGATCCTGCGCAAGACGCCGGAGGAGCTCGACAAGATGGCCGCGGCGGGGCAGATCCTCGCCCGCTGCCACGAGCTGCTGCGCAAGAAGGCGCGCCCCGGTGTCACGACCGCCGAGCTCGACGAGGCCGCCGAGCGCTTCATCCGCTCCCAGAACGCCGAGCCTGCCTTCAAGGGCTACCGCGGCTTTCCGGGCTCGATCTGCGTCTCGCCCAACTCGATGGTCGTCCACGGGATCCCGGGCCGCTACGAGCTGAAGCGCGGCGACATCCTCTCGATAGACATCGGCGTGATCCTCGACGGCTGGGTCGCCGACGGGGCGGTCACCCACCCGATCGGCAACGTGACTCCGATCGCCTCGAAGCTGCTCGCGGTGACCAAGGCTTCGCTGTTCGATGCCGTTGAACAATGCCGCCCCGGCAACCGCCTCGGCGACGTCTCGCACGCCGTCCAGGCGCGGGTCGAGTCGGAGGGCTTCGCGGTGATCCGCTCGCTCGTGGGCCACGGAATCGGCCGTGACATGCACGAGGACCCGCAGATCCCCAACTACGGCGACCCCGGCAGCGGGCCCGAGCTGGAGGAGGGGATGGTGCTCGCCGTGGAGCCGATGGTGAACGTCGGAACCCACCACGTGCGCATGGGCTCGGACAACTGGGCGGTCTACTCGCAGGACGGCTCGCTGGCCGCTCATTTCGAGCACACGGTGGCGATCACGGCGGATGGTCCGCGGATCCTCACGCCATGGCATCTTCAGGGCTCCCAAACAGAGCCTGCTGCTACTCTTTCCGGTCGGCGTTGAGCCGTTTCCTGGGCTCGGCGCCGATCCTCGTCCCATACGTCCCACCATCGGAGCTATGAAGGTCCGCGCATCAGTCAAGCCAATGTGCGAGAAGTGCAAGATCATCCGCCGCGGCGGTGCGGTTCTCGTGATCTGTCAGAACCCCCGGCACAAGCAGCGGCAGGGGTAGATGGCACGCATCGCAGGTATCAACATCCCGCTCAACAAGAGGGCCGAGATCGGGCTCACCTACATCTACGGCATCGGCCGGTCGACCTCGAACCAGGTCCTGGCGGAGGCCGGAGTCAGCCCTGACACCTACGTGAAGGACCTGACCGAGGACGAGGTTCGCAAGCTGCGCGACGGCGTGGACGAGCTGCTCGTGGAGGGCGACCTCAGGCGCGAGCGCTCGCAGAACGTCAAGCGGCTGATGGAGATCGGGTCGTACAAGGGCCTGCGCCACCGGCGCGGCCTGCCCGCCAACGGACAGCGGACGAAGACGAACGCGCGCACCCGCAAGGGGCCGAAGCGCGGCTCGTCCGCGGGTGGCGGGAAGAAGAAGGTCAGGAAGCACTAGATGCCACAGCCCCGACGTCCTCGTGGCCGCCGGCGCGTTCGAAAGAACGTCCCCTTCGGCCAGGCCCACATCAAGACGAGCTTCAACAACACGATCGTGTCGCTGACCGACAAGGACGGCAACGTGCTCGCGTGGGAGTCCGCCGGCGGCGCCGGTTTCAAGGGCTCGCGCAAGTCGACGCCGTTCGCCGCTCAGGTGACGGCGGACGCCGCCGCGCGCAAGGGCATGGAGCACGGGCTTCAGAAGGTCGAGGTCTACGTGAAGGGACCGGGCTCGGGCCGCGAGACCGCGATCCGCTCGCTCCAGGCCGCAGGCCTCGAGATCACCGGGATCAGGGATGTCACGCCGCAGGCCCACAACGGCTGCCGCCCCCGTAAGCGGAGGCGCGTCTGATGGCTCGCGACACCGGACCTCAGTGCAAGATGTGCCGCCGCGAGGGCATGAAGCTCTTCCTCAAGGGCGAGCGCTGCCTGACCGACAAGTGCGCCGTCGAACGGCGCAACTACCCGCCGGGTGACCACGGACGCGGGCGCATGCGCCAGTCCGAGTACCGCGTACAGCTGCGCGAGAAGCAGAAGACGCGCCGTTACTACGGTGTGCTCGAGAAGCAGTTCCGCAGCTATTACGACAAGGCAAGCCGCCAGGAGGGCGTGACGGGCGAGAACCTCCTGCGCCTGCTCGAGTCGCGCTTCGACAACGTGCTCGTGCGGCTCGGCTTCGCGGGTTCGCGGCGCCAGGCGCGGCAGATGATCCGCCACGGCCACTGGTCGATCAACGGCCGCCGTGTCGACATCCCCTCGTACCAGCTGCGGCCCGACGACGTGATCACCATGCGTCCCGGCGCCCCCGTCGAGCCGGTCATCCGTGACGCGACAGAGCTCACCTCCGCCGTGCCTGCCTGGCTCCAGGCCGACCACGACGGCCTCACCGCGAAGGTCCTCCGGCTGCCCGAGAGGCCGGAGATCACCACGCCGGTGCAGGAGCAGCTCATCGTCGAGCTCTACTCGAAGTAGCACCCGAACGCCGGCCGCCGCCGCGGCCAGGCGTATTGACAACCGAAGGAAGCACCTCTCTCATGATCGAGTTTCAGACTCCACAGATTTCCGCCGAGAGCGTCGAGGACAACCGCGGGACGTTCACGATCGAGCCGCTTGACCGCGGCTTCGGTTACACGTTCGGCAACTCGCTTCGCCGCGTTCTGCTGTCGTCGCTCGCCGGCGCAGCCGTCACGAGCGTGCGGATCGAGGGTGTCGCCCACGAGTTCTCGACCATCAACGGCGTCAAGGAGGACGTGACGGACATCGTCCTCAACCTCAAGGAGGTCGTCTGCCGCATGCATTCGGATGCGGCGGAGATCGAGGCGCCGCTGGTCGTGACTGGCCCTGGCGACATCACCGCCGGCGACATCGACCTGCCCTCCGGCGTAGAGATCCTCAACCCCGAGGCCCGCATCGCCACGCTCGAGAAGAAGACCAAGCTCGAGATGTACCTGACGATCGGCCACGGCCGCGGCTACTCGCCCGCGGAGGACAACAAGACCCCCGACCAGCCGATCGGCGTGATTCCGATCGACTCGATCTTCTCGCCCGTGAAGCGCGTCGCCTACTCGGTGGACGCCGCCCGCGTCGGCCAGAAGACCGACTACGACAAGCTCACCCTCGACATCGAGACCGACGGCTCGCTCGACCCGCAGGCGGCGCTGCGCGAGGCCGCGGAGATCCTCATCAAGTACCTGGCGATCTTCACCGACGCCGACCGCGTTGAGGCCCTCCGCGACCAGGGCGCCGCGCTCGTGGCTGCCGACGGGCTCGGCGGCGACGGCGCGGGCGCGCCGGGCGCCGGCGGTATGGACGACATCCTGATCGAGGAGCTCGAGCTTGGCGTCCGCTCCTACAACTGCCTGAAGCGCGCCGGCATCCAGACCGTCGGCGACCTCGTGCAGAAGTCGGAGTCGGAACTGGCCGCCATCCCCAACTTCGGCCGCAAGTCGATCGAGGAGGTCAAGGAGACCCTCGACGCGCGCGGGCTGGGGCTGCGGGCCGGCTAGCTAAGGTTTCCGGTCGCCATGCGCCATCGCAAGCAGAAAGGGAAGCTGTCGCGTGACCCAGCGCACCGCAAGGCGCTGTACATGAACCTCTGCCGCGAGGTGATCGACCACGAGCGCATCCAGACCACCGAGGCCAAGGCCAAGGCGGTCAAGCCTGAGCTCGAGCGGCTGATCACGCTCGCCAAGAGGGGCGACGGCCATGCCCGCCGGCTCGCGATGGCGCGCCTCGGCCAGGACAAGTTCGTGGTCTACAAGCTGTTCGAGGAAGTGGCGCCGCGCTACGCCGACCGCGAGGGCGGCTACACGCGCATCCTCAAGTTGGGTCCGAGGAAGTCGGATTCGACCGAGATGGTCTTCCTCGAACTCGTCTGACGACGCGATAGGCGTCGCACTCCTGCGTCCTCGGCCCTCCGCGTGCTCAGCACGCGTTCGGGCCTGCGTCCTTGGATTGCTCGCCTCTCGCGCCGCAGACGAGTTCGATGCGGTCCTCAGGTGACGGGTGGCCGCGACCATTGGTCGTTCAGGGTTCGCGGTGCCCGAATCCGTGCCTGACGCCCTAGGGCGGCGGCAGGGCGGCGCGCTTGTCGCGCACCAGGATCCGCGGTGAGTCGACCACGAGGCCCCTGCGCCGCAGCCCGCCGAGCATCGTCTCCTGGCCCGCCAGGGTGATCATGGTGGCGTAGTCCTCTCGAAGGCTCACGGCCACTTCGACGGCCTCGGCCGCGAGCCGCTGGCCGTCGACCTCGAAGCGGCTGCCCCCGTAACCTGACTCGATCAACAGCCCGATGCGGCTCTCCGGGCCCACCACGAGCGGTGGTGACACGCCGCCGTGGCGAGCGAGCGGTGTGAGCACCATGGAGGGTGCCTCGGGCAGCACGATCGGGCCGCCGGCGGCCATCGTGTAGGCGCTCGAGCCGAGCGGCGTGGCGACCACCAGTCCGTCGCCGGCTGTACGGGCATACAGCTCGTCGTTCACCCTGATCTCGACGATCACCTGGCCGGTCCCGTTGCGGACGGCCGCGACGTCGTTGATCGCCACTGCGACCTCCGCGCCGGCGACGGCGATGTCGAGCCCCGGCAGTGGCTCCGGCGCCCAGTCGCCGGCGGCGATCTGTTCGAGCGCGGAGTCGAGGCGCTCGGAGTCGACCGACGTGAGAACGCCGATGCTGCCGCATGCGACGCCGAGCACCGGCCGGCGCTCCGGTGCGGCGGCATGCAGCGCGGCGAGGGCGGTGCCGTCGCCGCCGACGGCGATCACGAAGTCGCAGGCCGCAACGTCGACCGGCTCCGCGACTGTGCGCTCCTGTCCCGAGATCCGAACCTGGCCGAGGGAGAAGCCCTCCTTCGACGCCCACGCCTCGATGACGTCCAGCGCCGGGCTGAGGTCGCGGCGCGGATGAACGACAAGGCCGACCTGGCCAGACATTGCCGCGACCCTACCCGACGGCCCCGGGATCCCTCAGGCGGTCGCGAACTCACGCAGCCGCTCGCGAGCGCCGCCGGCGATCGGCTCGCCGTGGGCCACCAGCAGGTTCTCGAACTCGAGCTCGTCCGCCAGCCGGGCGTAGGCCTCCTTGAGGCCCTGCTTCGTGTCCTCGGGGTCGTCCATCAGGCTGTCGGGGACGAAGCCGAGCTGCTTGTCGTAGCGGATGACTCCGTCGGCGACCGCCAGCGCGGACACGGACGGGATGTGGAGCGCCGACTCGTCCGGGCAGATCGAGCCGACCTCGTAGATGGTGACCGCGCCGCCGGCGAGCGTGTCGCCCGGCTCATAGGGCTCCACCGGCTCGCCTTCCCAGTCGTGCATCCCGGTCCGTGGGACGTGCACGGTCGCGCCGAAGCGCTCGCGCGCCTCGAGGCTGCTGCGGCGGTGGTGGCGGTTGGTGAGGAGGATCGTGTCGACGCCCGTCACGTCCTCGGGTACGTCGAGCGGGTCGATCAGCACGCCGATGTCGGGCAGCCAGTACGAGCTGACGTCGGCCCCTATCTTGGGATGCCGGGCGGTCCAGTGCCGGATTCCCGGCGCGATCTCTTCCATGGCGCGGACAGTACCCGGAACGGGCGACTTCCTGCGCGCCGCCGTTCTGCAAGAAATCTTGCAGCTTGCAGGACTTTCTCCTGATAGAACGACGCCTCCCCGACGCCGAGTCGCCACACCTCCGGGGGTGGCGAGCGGGGGACCCGATGCGGCCGGCAGGCCGTGGGGCGAATCGCCAGGCGTCCGCTTTTGCGGCGGTCCAGGCGTAGCGCGGCAGCGCGAGCCCGTCAGCTCACCTCGCAGGCGTCCACCCGACAACGAGGTCACATTTCGAAGTGCATAGGGATCTTGCCTGCGAGGAGCTCTGGGCGCAGTCGCTCGCCCGCTCGCGCGCCCGCCGCGAGGCGGCCGCCGCCGGGAGCGGCGTCAGGCTGCCTGTGCGCAGCCTGTCGGTAGCCGCCGTCGTCGCGGTGAGCGGCGGGACCGTGGCCGGTGTGGCGGCCCTTGAGGCGAGCAGCGCCGAGCAGGCCGTCGCGGCGGTGGTGAAGTCGCGCGGCAGCGACGTCAGGCAGCTGCAACGGGTCCTCGGCGTCGGGGCCGACGGAGTCTTCGGCCCGGTGACGGAACGCGCCCTGAAGCGCTGGCAGCGCTCCCACGGCCTCGTCGCCGACGGCATCGCGGGCCCGAACACCCGTGCAGCCATGGGGCTCGGGGCGGGCCCCGTGCTCAAGCGCAAGTCGGGCGCGAAGCGCGCCGCGCAGCGCTCGCGCGGCCACTCGCACGGGGGCGGCGGCGTGCGCGCGCTGCAGCGTCGCCTGGGCGTTCCCGCCGATGGCGTCTTCGGGCCGGCCACGGAGGCCGCCCTGAAGCGCTGGCAGCGCTCCCACGGCCTCGTCGCCGACGGCGTCGCGGGGCCCAACACGCGCTCCAAGCTCGGCATGGGCCCGGGCCCCATGCTCAAGCGCGGTGGCTCCCGGGGCGGCGGTGGCGGCGGGGGCTCGTCGACCGTCGATGCCGTGATCCGCGCCGCCGACCGGATCGCGAGCTACCCGTACAAGTACGGCGGCGGGCACGGCAGCTTCCACGACTCGGGCTACGACTGCTCCGGCTCGGTCTCGTACGCGCTCCACGGCGGCGGCCTCCTGCGCACGCCGCTCGACTCGGGCGACTTCATGAGCTACGGCGCGCCCGGTCGCGGCCGCTACATCACGATCTACGCCAACCCTGGCCACGTCTACATGGTCGTGAACGGCCGCCGCTACGACACGAGCGCGCGCTTCGAGACCGGCTCGCGCTGGACGAGCACGATGCGCTCGTCGAACGGGTACGTCGTCCGCCACCCGCGGGGCTTCTAGGGCGCAGCGCCGAAGCCGGGCTCGGCGCTCGGCTCCACACCCGCGCGGCCCTCGCGCAGCTTGAGAGCGGTCAGCGGGAAGAGCATCGTCGACAGGATCGCGGCCCCGACCAGCGACGCCGCGGTCGAGGAGCGCATGTGGCCCTGTTCGACCGCGATCGTGGTGATGGCGACGACCAGCGGCAGCTGGGTCGCGGAGAAGAAGGCGAGCGCGGTGCGGTCGCGAAGGTCCATGTCGCGGTAGAGCAGCAGCGCGGGCGCCCCGCGCACGACCAGGAAGAGCGCGAGGAAGAGCAGGACCTTGAGGGCGTTCTCGGAGTTGCTCGAGCAGCGCGTCGAGGTCGAACTTCAGCCCGCTCGTGATGAAGAAGAACGGGATGAAGAAGCCGTAGCCGACGGCGGTGAGCTTCGACTCGAAGATGCTCACGTCGCGTCCCTTGAGCGCGATGCGGATGATCACGCCGGCGACGAAGCCGCCGAGCAGCAGGTCGAGGCCGAGCTCGGAGGCGAGCGCGACGAGCGCGAAGATCAGCACCACGGCTATCGCGGATCGCGAGCTGCCCGCTCGACTCGAGCGTGCGCTCGATCAGCTCCCAGCCCCGTCGCACCTCGCTCATGGCCACGATCGCCGTCGCCACGGCGATCGCCACGAAGGCGAGCAGGATGATGATCGTTGGAGACGGTCCCGCGCGTCGAGAAGACGAGCGTGATCAGCAGGATCGGCCCGAACTCGCCCATCGCGCCAGCGGCGAGCAGCTTCGTGCCGAAGCGCGTACGCAGCTCGCCGGCGTCGCTCAGGACGGGAATGAGCGTGCCGATGGCGGTGGTCGCCATCGCCGAGCCGGTGTAGAGCAGCGACAGCACGATCCCCGCCGCCGCGAGGATGCCGCCGATCGTGTAGGCCAGCGCGAGCGAGATCGCCCAGCCGAGCACCGCGAGCCGCAGCGGCGCGCCGCGGATCCGCTCGAAGTCGATCTCGTAGCCCGCGAAGAAGAACAACATCCCGAGGCCGAGGTTCGAGAAGAACTCGATGAACTCGTCCGGGGTCGCCAGATCGAGCAGATCCGGGCCGACCACGATCCCGCCGACGATCTCGATCACGACGACCGGGATCGCCAGACGCGGCTGCACGACGCCGGCCACGAGCGCCGCAAGCGCGGCCAGCGTGACGATTACGAGGAACGAGCCAGCGTCGACGTCGACCATCGCGCGGCATCGTATGCGCTCCGTGGTGGGCTACACGGCGGGTGGCTTGCCTGCTGCGGTGAGCGCGAACCAGGTGCCGCCGAACTCGACCACGTCGTTGCAGAGAACCTGGCCCTTCGGGTCGTCGACGTAGAAGTAGAGCGGCTGGCCCTTGTAGGTCACCTGGCGGCGGCCGTCGCGCCGCATCACCGTGCCGAGCAGGTCCTCGTCGACTCCGCGAGCGGCCCGCGGCTTGCCCTTCGCGTAGAAGGGCGGCCAGGCGGCGGCGCAGGCGCCGTAACAGCGGCTCTGCCGTGTGCGGGTCGCGCGTGAAGAGGTAGAGCGCCCGGTCACGGCCATCGAACAGCACGGGCCCGAACTGGGACTCGCGCAGCTTGACGCGCGGGCCGCGGCGCCTGGGCGCGGCCAGCTCGGCCGCGGGCGCCTCGGCGGGTGCCGTCGTGTCCGCCTGGCGTTCCTCGGCCGCGGCGGGCATGTCGGTCACCCCCGAGCTCGAGTCGTCGTCGCCACAGGCCGCGAGCAGGGCGGCGGATGCTGCGAGGACGGCGAGCGCGGTCTTCATCGATGGTGATCGCAGCGACATCTGCGGCGGCAGTCCAGGCTCGGCGGCGATCCGTTACGGACCCGTAATGGGGAGCGCCGCACCGCAAGGGGCAAAACCCCATAAATCCGATGGGCTTTGTGCTAGCGTGGCCGCTCGCAAAGTCGATTGACAAGGTGGAGAATGAATCGGAACTGGACTCGCGCCCTGAAGCTGGTGTTGCCGCTCGCGGCGCTGCTCGCAATCGTCGTGCTCTCGGCGTGCGGCGGCTCGTCGAGCGACTCCGGGGCGACGCCTCGGCCGAGAGCGGTGACGGGGGCGGCGGCAACCTGACCCTGGTCGCCTACTCGACGCCCGAGGAGGCCTACAAGGAGCTGATCCCGGCGTTCAACAAGACGCCCGAAGGGGAGGGCGTCGGCTTCGACCAGTCCTACGCCGCGTCGGGCGAGCAGTCGCGCGCCGTCGAGGGCGGCCTGCCGGCCGACGTCGTCGAGTTCTCGCTCGAGCCGGACATGACGCGGCTCGTCGACGCCGGTCTCGTCGACGCCGACTGGAATCAGAACGAGTACAAGGGCATGGTCACGGACTCGGTCGTGGTGTTCATGGTCCGCAAGGGCAACCCGAAGAACATCAAGGACTGGGACGACCTCGTGACCGGGGAGGTCGAGGTGCTCGAGCCCAACCCGTTCACCTCCGGCGGCGCCAAGTGGAACATCATGGCCGCCTACGGCGCCCAGCTCGAGCAGGGCAAGACGCCCGAGCAGGCGAAGCAGTACCTCGCCGACCTCTTCGACAACGTGCCGGTGCTCGACAAGAGCGCCCGCGAGTCGCTCCAGACCTTCTCGAGCGGCAAGGGCGACGTCCTGCTCGGCTACGAGAACGAGGCGATCCTCGCGCAGCAGCAGGGCGAGGAGCTCGACTACGTCGTGCCCGGACGAGACGCTCCTGATCGAGAACCCGGTCGCGGTCGTCAACGAGTCGACGAACCCCGAGCTCGCCCAGTCCTTCGTCGACTTCCTGTACACGCCCGAGGCCCAGGAGATCTTCGTCAGCAAGGGCTACCGGCCGGTCGTGGAGGGCGTTCCCGGCGGCGGACGAGTTCCCGACCCCCGCGAAGCCTGTTCGAGATCACGCAAGTTCGGCGGCTGGGACAAGGTGAACGACGAGTTCTTCGACCCGGAGGCCGGCGTCGTGGCCGAGATCTTCCAGTCGCAGGGGAAGAGCACTGCCTCCGACTAGTGAGATAGCCGCGGGCCCACCGCCCGCGGCACCGGTGAGCCGCGGCCCGAGGTCCTTCCCGATTCCGGGAGACGTCCTCGGCCGCGGCATCGCGATGGTGTACCTGAGCATCGTCGCGCTGATCCCGCTGGCGGCCGTGGTGTTCAAGTCGCTCGACGGCGGCGTCGACTCCTTCTGGAACGCGATCTCGAGTCCGCAGGCCGTAGCGGCGCTGCGGCTGACGCTGATCGCGTCGGTGATCGTGGTCCTGATCAACGCGCTCGCCGGCACGCTGATCGCCTGGGTGCTGGTGCGCGACGAGTTCCCCGGCAAGGGCATCGTCAACTCGCTGATCGACCTGCCGTTCGCGCTGCCGACGATCGTCGCCGGCCTCACGCTGCTGGCCTTCTACGGGCCCGAGAGCCCGGTGGGCATCAACGTGGCCTTCACGAAGGTGTCGGTCGTCCTGGCCTTGCTGTTCGTGACACTGCCGTTCGTCGTGCGGGCGGTGCAGCCGGTGCTGCTCGAGCTCGACCGCGAGATGGAGCAGGCCGCCGAATCGCTCGGCGCGAGCCGCTTCACCGTCTTCCGCCGCATCATCCTGCCGAACCTGCTGCCGGCGATCATCGCCGGGCGGCGGGCTCGCGTTCGCGCGTGCGGTCGGCGAGTTCGGCTCGCTCGTGCTGATCACGGGGAACATCCCGTTCGACACGCAGGCGGCCTCGGTGTTCATCTTCTCGCAGGTGGAGAGCGACAACGCGGTCGGCGCCTCGGCGGTGTCGGTGGTGCTGCTGGTCGCCGCGCTCCTCATCCTTCTGTTCTTCGGCTGGCTCTCGAAGCGGGCTCTGCGCCATGAGGAGTAAGTACGCCCTGCGCATCGTCGCGCTCGGCTACCTGGCGCTGCTGCTGGGGATCCCGGTGGTGCTCGTGTTCATCAACGCCTTCCAGGACGGGATCGGCGCGGCCTGGGACGCGGTCACCACCCCCGAGGCCCAGCACGCCTTCTATCTGACCTTCGTGATGGTGGCGGTGGCGGTTCCCCTCAACACGATCTTCGGCATCCTCTGCGCGCTCGCGGTCGTGCGCCAGCGCTTCCGCGGCCGCGCGCTGCTGAACGCGATGGTCGACCTGCCGTTCGCGGTGTCTCCGGTTGTGGTCGGCCTCGCGCTGATCCTCGTGTACGGCCGTCGTGACGGCTGGGTGGGCGAGTGGCTGGCGGAGAACGGCATCCAGGTGATCTTCTCGGTGCCGGGGATGATCCTCGCGACCATGTTCGTCTCGCTGCCGTTCGTCGCGCGCGAGGTGATCCCGGTGCTGCGCGAGATCGGCACCGAGCAGGAGCAGGCGGCCGCCACGCTCGGCGCCGGCGGGCTGCAGACCTTCTTCCGCATCACGCTGCCCGCCATTCGCTGGGGCGTCGCCTACGGGGTGGTCCTCACCACCGCGCGCGCCCTGGGGGAGTTCGGGGCGGTGAGCGTGGTGTCGGGCAAACTGTCGGGCCAGACCCAGACCGCCACGCTGTACGTGGAGGAGCGTTTTCAGCGCTTCGACGAGACCGGCGCATATGCTGCGTCGGTCGTGCTCGCCCTGCTCGCGCTCGTGACCCTGCTCGCCATGAACGTCATCAAGCCCAAGGAAGCCAAGGAGGCTCAGGGATGAGCATCGTCGTCGACTCGGTGTCGAAGAATTTCGGCGAGTTCTCCGCTCTCGACGATGTGTCGCTCAACGTCCGCGATGGCTCGCTGACCGCGCTGCTGGGCCCGAGCGGCGGCGGCAAGTCGACGCTGCTGCGCGTGATCGCCGGCCTCGAGATGCCCGACAGCGGGAAGGTCCTGATCGCCGGCGACGACGCCACCCACACGCCCCCGCAGCGGCGCAACGTCGGCTTCGTCTTCCAGCACTACGCCGCCTTCAAGCACATGACGGTGGCGAAGAACGTCGCGTTCGGCCTCACCATCCGCAAGCGCCCGAAGGAGGAGATCGAGGGGCGCGTCGACGAGCTGCTGAAGCTCGTCCACCTCGACGGCTTCGCCCATCGTTACCCCTCTCAGCTGTCGGGCGGTCAGCGCCAGCGCATGGCGCTCGCCCGCGCGCTCGCGGTCCAGCCGCGCGTGCTGCTGCTCGACGAGCCCTTCGGCGCGCTCGACGCCACCGTGCGCAAGGAGCTGCGCGCGTGGCTGCGCCGGCTCCACGACGAGGTGCACGTTACGACGGTGTTCGTCACCCACGATCAGGAGGAGGCGATGGAGGTCGCCGAGCAGATCGTGGTGCTCAACCACGGAAAGATTGAGCAGATCGGGACGCCGCGCGACCTCTACGAGAAGCCGGCGAACGAGTTCGTGATGGGCTTCGTGGGACCCGTCACGGCGCTCTCGGAGCGCTGGATCCGCCCGCACGACGTCGAGATCCTGACCGAGCCGACCGACGGCGCGGCCGAGGCAATGATCGACCGCGTGCTGCATCTCGGCTTCGAGGTGCGCGTGGAGCTCACGCTCGGCGACGGCGAGTCGACCTGGGTTCAGACGACCCGCGGCCGGGTCGAGGAGCTCGAGCTCACCGAGGGCGCGATCGTCTGGGTGCGGCCGCTCGACCAGTCGCCCGTCGCCGTCTGAGCGACGTTCAGCGGCGTGACCAGGCGTCCGGCTGCTCGGTCAGCCGCCGCACTGCAGCAGGGAGCCTGTCGTTGACGACGTCCTCGAGCGTGACCTCGTCCACGACCGAGCGCATGCTCGCGCGCAGCGCCACCCAGACGACGCGCAAATTCTGGGCAGCGCCGTCGTAGGCGACGTCCTCGGGCGCCTCGCCCCTGACGCTTGCGAGCGGGCCGTCGACCGCTCGGATCACCTCGCCGACCGTTACCTCGGCGGGATCGCGGGCGAGCCAGTAGCCGCCCTCGGCCCCGCGCTGGGCGCGGACGATGCCGGCATGGCGCAGGTCCGTGAGGATGTTCTCGAGGAACTTCAGCGGGATAGCCTGCGCCTGGGCGAGCCGCTCGGCCTTGACCGGCCCCTCGCCCCCGACAGCCAGCTCGAGCAGCGCTCGCACCGCGTAGTCAGTCTTTGCCGAAACCCGCACGGCGCGAATTGTGCCGATAGTCTCGGCGCATGGACGTGACCTGGGCGAGTGAGTGGATCGAGGACTACGCGAATGCGTGGCGCAGCGGCGACGACGAGGTGCTCGCTGAGCTATTCACGGAGGACGCCGTCTACCGCTCGAGCCCGTTCCGCCCCCCCACCGTGGGCCGCGAGGCGATCCGCGAATACTGGCGCAACTCCACCTCGACCCAGGAGCGCCTCGAGCTCGAACTGGGCGAACCGGTTGTGCACGGCAACCGCGTCGTCGTCGAGTGGTGGGCGCTGATGCGCGACGAGGGCCAGGACGTGACGCTGCCCGGTTGCCTCCTGCTGCGCTTCGCGAGCGGGGGCCGCTGCGAGGAGCTCCGAGAGTACTGGAACCAGCAGCAGGGCCGGCACGATCCGCCCGACGGCTGGGGTCGCTAGCGCGGTCGCCGCGCTCGCGGCGACCTTCTTTTGGACGGCCGGCGCGCACAGCGCCACGCTCGTGGCCGCCGGCGACATCGCGTGCCACGCGCGCGAACAGCCGACGGCGCACACGTGCCGGCAGGCCTACACGGCGGAGCTCGTGAAGCGGCTCCATCCGGACGTGGTGGCAACGCTTGGGGACGCCCACCAGGGGCACGGTACGCTCGCCAACCTCCTGAGCTCGTATGACCCGACCTGGGGCGCGTTCCGGCGCATCACCCGCCCGGCGCTCGGCAACCACGAGTACCTCCCCAGTCCCCGGCGGCGGAGAGCGCGCGGCCACTTTGCCTACTTCCGCAAACGCGCGGGGCCACGCCGCGGCTATTACACATACCGGCTAGCCGGCTGGAGGATGGTGGTGCTGAACTCCGGCGCGCTCGAGGTGACCAGGCAGTCGCGCCGCCTGCGCAACGACTGCTTTCCGGTGTCCTGCGCCCGCCGCAGTCGACAGCTGCGCTGGCTGCGCCGGCTGATGCGCCGCCTTACGCCGAACCGCTGCGTCATCGCCTACTGGCACCACCCCCGCTACAGCTCGGCCAATCCCGGGCCGTCGCCCGAGCTGCGCCACGTGTACCAGGCCCTCTACAGGGGCGGCGCGGAGCTCGCGCTCGTGGGCCACTCCCACAGCTACGAGCGCTTCGCGCCGATGGACGGCCGCGGCCGGCGGCGACGCCGGGGGGTGCGCGAGTTCGTGGTCGGCACGGGCGGCGCCAGCCGCGCGGCCGTGCCCCGCCGGCGCGACCGCGGCAGCCGCTTCTTCGACCGGAGCCGGGCCTTTGGGGTGCTCGAGTTGAAGCTCCGCCGGCGTGGCTACCGCTTTCGCTTCGTTCGCGAGGACGGCGCTACGCTCGACCGCGGCCATGGCCGCTGCCACCGCCGCCCGTCGCGAAAGCGCCGCGCGCGAAGGCCATAGGATGGCGCCCGTGGACGTCGATCAGATCAAGCAGCGGCAGGCCATGATCTGGGCGCAGGGCGACTACTCGGTCCTGTCGGAGCAGCTGCGGCCGGCGGCCCTCGCGCTGCGTGACATGTGCGCCGTGTCGGCGGGCCAAGTGGTGCTCGACGTTGCGGCGGGCGACGGTAACTTCGCGCTCGCATGCGCGCAGGAGGGCGCCAGCGTCGTGGCCTCCGATCTCTCACCGGGAATGGTGGAGCGCGGCCGCGCCCGCGCGGCGGCCGAGGGCTACGACATCGAGTGGCTCGAGGCGGACGCGGAGGAGCTGCCCTTCGAGGACGAGCGCTTCGACTGCGTCGGCTCGGTGTTCGGCGCGATGATCGCGCCGCGGCCGGAGCGCGCGGCCGCCGAGCTGTTCCGGGTGGTCAGACCCGGCGGCACGGTGGGGATGACGGCTTGGCGCTCGGACAGCCTGGTCCCGAAGATCGGCGAGCTCGCCCGCAAGTACGGGCCGCCCGTGCAGGCCGGGCCGCTTGCCGAGGAGTGGGGTGAGGAGGAGACGGCGCGGGCGCGCTTCGACGGGCTCGCCACGCGGGTCGCCTTCGAGCTCCGCTCGCTGCGGAGCGAGGCCGGCTCGCCGGAGGAGTACCTCGAGCGGCTAACGAGCACGGCGCCGCCGCTGGTCGCGGCCAAGCAGGCGATGGCGCCGGAGCCCTACGAGGCGATGAAGGCCGAGATCCTCGGATACGTGCGCAGCGAGAGCGGTGACGGGCCGGTCGTGCTGGAGAACGACTACGCGCTGATCGTCGCCCGCAAGCGCGGGTGAGCGCGCTCCTCGTCCTCGAATACGACGGCTCCGAGTTCGCCGGCTGGGCGCGCCAGCCGGGCCTACGGAGCGTCCAGGGGGTCGTGGAGGAGGCGCTCGCCACGGTGCTGCGGCGCCCCGTCGAGCTGACGGTGGCGGGACGCACCGACCGCGGCGTCCACGCCCGTGGCCAGGTTGCGAGCCACGCCGGCTCCCCGGCTCCGCTGCGGAACCTGAACGCGTTGCTGCCGGCGGACGTCGCGGTGCTGAGGAGCGAGGAGGCGCCCGAGGGCTTCGACGCGCGCCGCGACGCCCGCAGCCGCACCTACCGCTACCGCGTGCTCGTCCGCCCCGCCCCGAGCCCGTTCGAGCAGCGCCGCGCGCTGTGGTGGTCGCGCCCGCTCGACCGGACGGCGCTCGACGATTGCGCCGCGGCCCTGCCAGGCACGCACGACTTCACTGCCTTCACGCCGACCGACACGGAGCACGTCCGCTTCGAGCGCGACGTCATGCGCGCGGAGTGGGTCGAGGAGGCCGACGACGTGCTCTCGTTCTGGATCGAGGCGGACACCTTCATGCGCCACATGGTGCGCGTATTGGTCGGGACGATGCTCGGCGGCGTCAGGCCGGACGACTTCGGGCGACTACTCGAGGGAAGGCCGCGCGGCGAGGCGGGGGAGACCGCTCCGCCCCAAGGCCTTTACCTGGAGTCCGTGAGCTACTGAGTACCCTGGAAAAGCCTCCGCAATGAAGGTCCTCCTCACCAACGACGACGGCATCACCGCCACCGGGCTGAACGTCATGCGCCGGGCGCTGCTCGACGTGCCCGACCTCGAGCTCGCCGTGATCGCGCCAGACGCGAACCGCAGCGCCACGGCGCGCAGCATCACGATCCGGCACCCGCTCTGGGTCGAGGAGGTCGAGTTCGGCGACGGCAGCACCGGTTTCGCGACCGACGGCACGCCGGTCGATTGCGTTCGCTTCGCCGCGCTTGGGCTGATCGAGTTCGTGCCGGAGCTGATCGTGTCCGGCATCAACCACGGCGCCAACCTGGGCGACGACATCACGTACTCGGGCACGGTCGCGGCGGCGCTCGAGGGCATCATGCTGGGCATCCCGGCGATCGCCGTCTCACAGCAGGCCGACCACGGTGCGATGGACTTCCGTGCGGGCCGCTCCTGGGAGAAGGAGCACTTCGAGAGCGGGGCGTCCTTCGTCGCGCGCCTCGTCGAGGGGCTCGAGGACGTGCAGATCCCGGAGGGGACGCTGCTGAACGTCAACGTGCCGGCGGGCGACCCAAGCGGCGTGCGCGTCGGACGGCTCGGCAAGCGCGAGTACAACGACCGCATGGAGCTGGCCGAGGAGGACAGGAACGGCCGGCGCCGCTACACGATGTACAGCATCGATCCCGGCTACACGCGCGAGGACGGCACCGACTTCGCGGCGATCGCCGACGGCTGCATCGCGGTCACGCCGCTCCACTTCGACCTGAACGACCAGGCGGGCATCGACCGGCTGTCGGGCTTCCAGCTCGACCGGCTGCTTGCGCCCGCCGCCCGCGAGGTTTGAGCGCGGTACCGAAGGAGGCGAGCCAGCGGGCCGCCGAGCTGCGCAAGCAGCTCGAGTACCACGGCCACCGCTACTACATCCTCGACGACCCGGAGGTCTCGGACGTCGAGTACGACGCACTGCTGAACGAACTGCGCGATCTCGAGGCGGCGCATCCGGACCTGCTCACTCCGGACTCCCCGACCCAGCGCGTGGGCGGGCAGCCGCTCGACAAGTTCGAGGAGGTCCGCCACCTGCAGCCGATGCTGTCGCTCGCCAATGCCCGCAACGAGGAGGAGCTCGCGGCCTGGGTGGTGCGTAGCGAGCGCTATCTGGCGCGCCAGGGCGTGGAGATGGGCGAGGTCCGCTTCGTCACCGAGCCCAAGATCGACGGCCTCGCCATCTCGCTCGTCTACGAGGACGGCGTGCTGGTGCGCGGAGCCACCCGCGGCAACGGCGAGGTGGGCGAGGACGTGACCCAGAATTTGCGCACGATCGGCTCGGTGCCCCTGCGCGTGGAGGGCGCGCCGCGGCTGCTCGAGGTGCGCGGCGAGATCTACCTTCCGCTGGCCGCGTTCGCCGAACTGAACGAGCAACGTGCCGCGTCCGGCGAGCCGACCTACGCAAACCCGCGCAACACCGCCGCCGGCTCGATCCGCCAGCTCGATCCGCAGCTTGCCGCCTCACGGCCACTCGCGATGTGGTGCTACGGCATCGGCGCGCTCGATGGGCTCGAGTTCGAGTCCCACCACGGGTCGCTCGAGTGGCTGCGCGACCGCGGGTTCCGCGTCAACCGCGACGTCGAGGTGGTGGACACGGTCGAGGAGGTGGTTGCCTC
Organism: uncultured Thermoleophilaceae bacterium; assembly: GCA_963827065.1. Classification (GTDB taxonomy): domain Bacteria; phylum Actinomycetota; class Thermoleophilia; order Solirubrobacterales; family Thermoleophilaceae; genus JACVRW01. The sequence continues at coordinate 21,754 of CAWGZM010000013.1, forward strand.
CTGCAAGGCATGGGAGGAGCGCCGCCATCGCCTCGACTTCGAGATCGACGGCGTCGTCGTCAAGGTGGACGACCTCGACCTGCAGCGCCAGCTCGGCGTCGTCGGGCGCGAACCGCGCGGGGCGATCGCCTGGAAGTTCCCGCCGACGACGGCCACGACCGTGCTCGAGAAGGTGGCCTGGAACGTAGGGCGCACCGGGCACATGATCCCGTTCGCGGTGCTGAAGCCGGTTCAGGTCACGGGCGTGACGGTCAAGCAGGCGACGCTCCACAACGAGGAGGACCTACACCGCAAGGACGTCCGCGAGGGCGACGAGGTGATCATCATGCGCGCGGGCGACGTGATTCCTCAGGTCGTGTCGCCGACCTCGAAGGCGCAGCGCTCGAAGAAGCGCGCCGCCCCGCCGAAGCCGCCCAAGAAGTGCCCGGCGTGCGGGACGCCGACGATCAAGGCGGAGGGTGTCTGGACCATCTGCCCGAATCGCGCCTCGTGCCCAGGCCAGGTCTTCCAGGCGGTCAAGCACTTCGTCGGCGCCATGGACATCGACGGCCTCGGCGAGGAGAACGTCAGACGGTTCCTCGAGGAGGGCCTGATCGAGAGCTTCGCCGACCTCTACGACCTGACCGTCGAGCGGCTCGTCCAGCTGGAGCGCTTCGGCGAGACGTCGGCCACCAACCTCGTGAACGCCATCCAGGCCTCGAAGCGGGAGCCCTTCGAGCGCGTCATCTACGGGCTCGGGCTGCCGGGCATCGGCTACGTCAACGCCCGCAACCTCGCGCGCCACTTCCGCTCGATGGACGCGCTGCTCGAGGCGGGCGACGACCAGCTCGCCGAGGTCGAGGGAATGGGCCCGATCCTCGCGAAGGCCGTGCACGACTCGCTTGCGGAGCCGCGCGTGCGCGAGCTGATCGGCAAGCTGAGAGAGCACGGCCTGCAGATGGAGGAGGAGGGCGAGCCGCCGCCCACGGAGGGCCCGTTCGTCGCCAAGACCGTTGTGATCACCGGAACGCTGCCCAACCTCACGCGGCCGGAGGCGACCGCACGGATCGAGGCGGCCGGCGGCAAGGTCACCGGCTCGGTGTCGAAGAACACCGACTACCTGGTGGCCGGCGAGGACCCGGGCTCGAAGATGACGAAGGCGCAGGAGCTCGGGACGGAGATCCTCGACGAGCCCGGGCTGCTGAAGCTTCTGAGTTAACCGCCCGCTACTGCCAGCGGGCGCCGCGCCCGCACGGCGACGCGTGCGCCGGCGCCCGGCCGGACCGTTATGTTGCGCCGGCGCGCGTGCTCGGCGCCGTTCCCGGCCGCCCGCAGCTCGCAGCCCGAGAGCACCGCGCGCATCACGATCTGCATCTCGAGCACCGCGAAGCTCGCGCCCACGCAGCGCCGCCGGCCGCCGCCGAACGGAATCCAGGTGTACGTGCCCGGCGGGCTGTCGAGGAAGCGCTCGGGCCGGAACTCGTAGGGGTCCGGGTAGATCGCCGGGTCGTGATGGAGCAGGTAGGAGTTCGGGACGAGGCAGACGTCCGTCGGGTAGGTCCAGCCGCCCACCTCGATCGGCCTCTTCACGAGCCGCGGCTCGCAGTTCGGCAGGACGGGGCGCCTGCGGAGCGTCTCCTGGATCGTCGCGGTCAGGTACTCGTCGCCGCCCGAATCGAGCTCGTCGACGAGCACGCCGAGCACGCGCGGGCTGCGCGCGAGCCGCTCGAAGGCCCAGGCGAGCGAGGTGGCCGTGGTCTCGTGCCCTGCGACGAGCATGGTGAGGAGCTCGTCGCGGAGCTCCTGTGACGACATCGGCGAGCCGTCCTCGTGGCGCGCCTCGAGCAGCATCGCGAGCACGTCGTCGCGCTCGCCGGGGTCGGCGCGGCGCTCGTCGATCAGCTCGAAGACGAGCCGGTCGGACTCGGCCTGGCGGCGCACGAAGTCGGCGTAGGGGCCGACGCGCGAGAGCACCTTGGCGGGCCGCCCCTCCGGGTCGGGCGGCGTCAGGCTGATCGGCCGGTCGCCGAAGGCGAGCATCTCGCCGAGGCGGTCGCGCAGGGCGTCGAGCCGCGGACCCGGGTCGAGCCCGAAGACCGTGCGCAGGATGATCTCGAGCGTGAGCCGCTGCATGCGCGGGTGCAGCGGGAGCTCGCCGTCGCGCGGCCAGCTCTCGACCTCGCGCTCCGCCACCTCGCTCATCAGGCCGCTCAGCCGCGCCATGCGTTCGCCGTGGAAGGCCGGGAGCATCAGCTTGCGCTGCTCCATGTGCGGCGCCTCGTCGAGGAGGATCACCGAGTTCTTGCCGACGAGCGGCTCGAGCACCCTCGCGCCCTCGCCGGGGTGGAGGACGTCGGGCGGCGCCGTGAACACCTCGCGGACCTGCTCCGGGTCGGTGAGGATCACGAACGGCGGCGCGAGCGGAAAGCGGATGGTGAAGCGGCGCCCGTAGCGCCCCCTCAGGCGCTCGAGGTAGGCGAGCGGGCGCGTCCAGAGACCGATGCCCTGCACGAGTGCGGGAAGGCGCGGCCCAGGCGGAAGCTGCTGAGAGGGCACGGCAGGGGATCCTCTGACAGCACAACCTCCCTGCGCCGGCGGGTGCGTTGTGTGACGGTCGTCACACAACGCAGCGCGTGACGTCAAGCCTCCCGGCCGAAGGTGACACCGAATCGCTCGCACAGCCCGGGGATCGACTCGAAATCGAACTCGAGGCCGTAGCGGGCGCCGAGGGCGGCGAGCCACTCGGGCTCCGGCGGCCCGGCGGCGCCCACGTCGACGAGCTCGTCGAAGAAGTTCTCGAAGCCGCCCGGCGCGATGATCTCGAGGATCCGGCAGGGCTCGTCGCCCGCGTTCCAGAACGTGTGCCACTGGTTTCGCGGCTTGTGAACGAGGTCGCCCGCTTCGGCGTAGACGATGTCGTCGCCGAGCAGCGCGCCCATCCGGCCCTCGAGCACGTAGGAGTACTCGTCCTCGCGGCTATGGCGATGCAACGGGGCGGCGAGGGCCCGCGGGGGCATCGGGTGCTCGACGAGGGAGAACCCGCCAGCGTGGGTTTCCTCCGTGTCGATCATGAGGCGGACGCCGATCGAGCCGAGGCTGCCGGCTTTGCCGTCGTGCGGACCGACGATCTTCGGGGCGGTATGGGTGTGCATGGCGCTTATCCTTTCGATGAACAAAGCGTTTAGCGATTGACGAACACTGTAACATCGATGAACACCATGTCAACTCAAAGGCGCAAGTACGAGCTCAAGGCCAGGGCGGAGGCACAGCAGGCGACCCGCGCCCGTATTGCCGCCGCGGCCGCCGCCCTGCATGAGGAGCTGGGCATCGGGCAGACGACGGTCGCCGACATCGCGCGCCGCGCGGGGGTGCAGCGGCTGACCGTCTACAACCACTTCCCAGACCTGAACGCCCTGCTGCCTGCGTGCAGCGCCCACTGGCTCGCCGAGCATCCGCAGCCCGACCTGGAGCCCGGCTTCGCGCTCGAGGATCCCGCGGAGCGCCTGCGCGTGGTGTTGACCGCGTTGTACGGCTGGTATCGCGGGAACGCTGCGATGCAGCGGCGGGTCCACGGCGAGAGGGCGACGGTCCCGGAGCTCGACGCCTGGATGGCGCGGTCGGCGGACGTGAGGATGGCCGAGCTCGCCGCGACCCTGTCCCGGGGCTTCGCCCGCCCGGACGCACACGCGCTCGTCGCCCTCGCGCTCGACTTCTGGACCTGGCAGCGCCTCGACCGCGAGGGGCTGGACGACGCCACGGCCGCCCAGCTGATGACGGACCTGGTGCGGCGCTAGTTCGCGGCGATCGCCTGCAGCATCGAGTCCTGAAGCACTCGAGCACCGGGCGGATACACGTAGTTCATGAGGATCGAGTAGGCGTACACGTCGCCTGAGCGAGCGATGCAGTAGCCAGACAGGGCGCTCACGTTCGAGAGCGTGCCCGTCTTGGCGCGGCAGCGCGAGCGCGCCGGGCCGCCCCGCATACGGGTGGCGAGCGTCCCGTCGCGGCCGGCGACCGGAAGCGAGTCGAAGAACACCTGGCCGTACTCGCTCTCGTCGAGCGCCAGCATCTCGGACAGCAGCCTCACCACCTGGCGCGGCGAGGCGCGGTCGCCGCGCGAGAGGCCGGAGCCGTCCGCGAGCCGCGCTCCGGAGCCGAGCCGCCTGGCGTAGCCGGCCGCGAGCTGCGCCCCGGCGCGGGTCGTGCCCTTGCCGCGGGCCTGAAGGGCGATCCCCTTCAAGAGCATCTCCGCGAAGTAGTTGTCGGACGGCTTGTTCGTGAGCCGGATGAGCGTGCCCATCGGCGGCGAGTCCACGCTCGCGAGCACCTCGGCGTCGCCCGGCGCCACTCCGGCGCGCGGCTTCAGCCGGACGCGCACGCCCCTGGCCTCAAGCGCGGAGTCCAGGCGTGCGGCCGCGAACAGCGGCGGATTGGTCTGAAACGAGCCACCGGTCTCGCTACCGAGCCCGCGGTTGAAGGAGAGCGCGCTCAGCGGGCCCACCCAGATCGAGGTCGAGTAGCCCGACTCCGGGCCACCGCGCAGCGAGTCGAAGCGCGACTCGTCCCCGTAGACGCGGCCCGTGACGCGCGCGATCCCGGCCTCCTCGAGCAGCGCCGCCAGGTCCTCGACGGTGGCGCCCGACCCGTAGCTGCGGCGCGTGAACGAGCGCGTTCCGAAGGTCGGGTCGCCGCCGCCGCGCAGGTAGAGGTCGCCGCGCCAGACGCCCTCCTCGTCGAGCGCGCCCACACCGCGCACCTCGGTGCCGAGCGTGCCCTCGGTCCCGAAGCGAGCCAGCGCGGCGGCGGTCGTGAACAACTTGGTGTTCGAGGCCAGCATGCGGGCGCGCTTCTCGCGCCAGCGGAAGACCGTCTGGGCGTCGGTCAGATTGACCACGTAGGCGCCCGAATGGGCGCCGGCGGCGCGCATGTTGCGGGTCAGGTTCCCCGTGAGGGCGTCCTGGGCCGCCGCGGTCGCCGGCGCGGCGGCGAGGGCAGTGAGGGCGATGAGCGCGATTCGTCGCATCAGAGAGGAGGAACACGCTAACGGGGCGCCCGGAGCGCTGTTCCGGGAGGCTGCGCCCGGCCCATCGGCCATAATCATGCCCCCATGGGAGAGGTCGTAAAGCTCCAGAAGCCGGCGCAGAAGGCCAAGCCGCGGCAGGCGAAGCCGCGCCGGCGGCGGCCGCGGCGCTCGCGCACCGCGCTCGTGCTCGGTGGCGGCGGCTTCACCGGCGGCGTGTACGAGATCGGCGCGCTGCGTGCCCTCGACCTGCTGGCGGTCAACCGCACGGTCAACCAGTTCGACGTGTACGTGGGCACGAGCGCGGGCTCGTTCGTCGCCTCGCTCGCCGCCAACGGGGTGACCCCCGAGGAGATGATGCGGGTGGTCAACCAGCAGGTGCCGACCCCGTTCAACGACGTCGACCGCGGCACGCTGATGCGCCCGAACGCGCTCGAGTTCGCGCAGGCCGCCGCGCTGCTGCCGCTGCGGATGCTCGGGCTGGCGCGCACGTTCGTGAGCCAGGCTCGCAGCGCCTCGTTGATCGACCTCGCCGTGGGCATCGCCGAGGCGCTCCCCTCCGGCCTCTACGACGGCAGCGGCATCCAGGACTACCTGGACACGGTGCTCTCCGACCCCGACCGGACGGGCGACTTCCGCCTGCTCGAGAACGAGCTCTTCCTCACCGCCACCGACCTCGACACCTGCGAGCGCATCGTGCTCGGCGGCCAGGACTGGGACGACGTCCCGATCTCGCAGGCGGTCGCGGCGTCGACCGCGCTGCCGATGGTCTACAAGCCCGTCGAGATCAAGGGCCGCCACCTGGTCGACGGCGGCCTGCGCTCGACCACCAACGTCGACATCGCGGTCGAGGCGGGCGCAAAGTTCGTGATCGTGGTCAACCCGCTCGTCCCGTACGTCAACGACTTCCAGAAGGTCATCCCGACGATGCTCGGCAGCCGCGTACGGCGGGTGCGCGACATGGGCTTCCCGCAGATCGGCTACCAGGCCTTCAAGTTGATCGCGCACCAGCGCCTCCACGAGGCGGTCGCGCGCTGGCAGGAGCGCTATCCGGGCGTGGACATCATCCTGATCGAGCCCGACCCGAACGACGAGCTGATGTTCGAGACGAACATCCTCAACTTCACGAGCCGGGTCGAGATCGCCCGCCACGGCTTCGAGTCGGTGACGCTCAAGCTCGCGTCCGACTACGAGAACCTGGAGGAGATCTGCGCTAAGCACGGCATCGAGATCTCCGCCAGCCGGGTGCGCAAGGTCGTCCGCAAGTTCGCCGAGGAGAAGGACAAGTCGGCCGGCTGGCGACGCATCCTCGAGCAGACGACCGGCGCGCTCCTGCGCCAGACCGGTCAGGCGTGAAGTACGTCCTCTTCTACGAGTCGGCCGAGGACGTCCTCGAGAAGGCGCCGATGCACCAGGCGGAGCATGGGCGCTACATGCGCGACGTCCAGGCGAGCGGCGAGCTGCTGATGACGGGCCCGTTCGGCGATCCCCAGGAGCAGGGCGCCATGTCGATCTTCACGAGCCGCGCGGCGGCCGAGGAATGCGCGAAGGGCGACCCGTTCGTGCTGAACGGCGTCGTCGCGACGTGGTACGTCCTCGACTGGGACGAGGGGCTCGACTAAGGCGTTGGCTCGGTTGGTTGCGCCGGGCCGGGCACGCGGCTGGGCTGGGGAAGGGGTTGGGTCGGTTGGACGCGATTTGCCCGAGCCTTCCTGACTTGAGCACCGTATAGGTGCCTAAGTCAGCAAGGTGGCTCCAGCTCCCGCTGCGCCGGCGACTGTCGCACCCTTGCCCAGCCAAGCCCGAGCTCGATCTGCCACTAACCCGCCGTCGCAAGCTCCAGCGCCCGCAGCAGCCGATCCGTCGCCGCCGCGTCGCGCACCGTCGCGCGAATGTGATCATCGGCGCCCAGCGGGCCGCCCGGCGCCACGAATACGCCCTGGCGGCGCAGGCGGTGGGCGAGCTCCACGCCGCTCAGGCCGTGAGCGGCCAGCCACACGAAGTTGGCCTGTGAGGGCGACACGTCGACCGGCAGCTCGGCCAGCGCCTCGAGCAGGCGCGCGCGCTCGCGCATCACCGCCTGCCGGCGCCGCTCGATCTCGGCGTCGCCCGTGCGCAGCGCGTGCTCGACGGCGGCCTGGGTGAGGGCGTTGACGCCGAGGACGGGCGCGACGGCCGCGAGCAGCGCCGCGTCGCTCGACACCGCGTAGCCGGCGCGCAGGCCGGACAGGCCGTACGCCTTCGAGAAGGTGCGCACCACCAGCAGCCGCGGGAACGCCTCGACGAGGCGCAGGCAGGCATCGACCTCCTCGACGTCCTGGAAGTGCACGAGCGCCTCGTCGAGCAGCACGTGCACGTGCTCGGGCAGCGCGGACAGGAGCGCGCCGAGCTCGTCGGCACGCATATGGTCGCCGGTCGGGTCGTTCGGGTTGCAGATCACCACGGCGCGCGTGCGCTCCGACACCTCGTCGAGCAGGCTCGCGCGCTCGCACGGGTGCGGGCGCGCGTAGGCGTGTGCTGCCATCAGCGGGTACAGGGGGTACGAGGGCCACGGCATCAGCAGCTCGTCGCCCTGCGAGAGCAGCGCCATCGCGGCCGATTGCAGGAGCTCGGCGGCGCCGTTCCCCAGCACGATCCTCTCGGGCGCGATCCCGTGGCGGTCGGATAGCAGCCGGCGGACGCCGGAGGCGTGCCGGTCGGGGTAGCCGTTCACCCGCCCGCGGGCGCGCGCGATCGCGGCGTTCACGATCTCCGAGTGGGGCAGCTCGGGCCACTCGGTGCCCGAGATGTCGAGGTCGGGCACGCGCTCGAGCGCCAGCCTGCGCTCGCGTGCCCGCCGCTCGCGGCGTTCGCGGTTCAGCAGCTCCTCGTCGAGGTCGTCGAACTGCCGGTAGTAGTCGCGAAAGCCCACGCGGCTCAGTCGCTGGGCGCGAGCGTCGGCCCCGGTCCCTGGATGAACAGGAACCAGATCGCGAAGGCGACCAGCGCCACCGCCACGCAGGTGGCGAAGATGCGCTCGAGCGCGCCGCGCTCCTGGCGGTGCCCGGCGGCGCGACGCACGAGCTTCCACGCGTGATCGACGCGCTTGGCAGCGGCCATCGTGAGCATCAGCGACGCCAGGCAGCCGAGCATGATCGTCGCGATGCCGGCGGTGACGTAGCCGGTCAGATAGTCGACCTGCGAGCCGATCCAGAGCCAGGCGGCCGGCTGTGGGCCGATGAGCGACAGGCACAGCAGCACCTCGACGGCAAGCAGGCCGCGCGCGAGCCACTCGTCCATGCGCCGGCGGCGCTCTGAGGACGGCTCGGCCTCGCGGTAGCGCACGGGCGCGGTGCCCGGGCGCCGGCCGACGAAGAGGCCGCCGGTGTCGGTTGGATCGTTGCTGGCCATTGCGCGCCCTCAACCAGCCTAGAGGGCGCCTGTCCTCAGCGCGCTCGCTCGTAGACCTCTTCGATCACGGGCGCGAACTTCTCGTGCACGACGTTGCGCTTGACCTTCAGCGTCGGCGTCAGCTCGCCCGTCTCCTGGGAGAGATCGTGGTCGAGCAGCTCGAACCGCTTGATCTGCTCGACCGGGCCCACGTGCGAGTTGACCTCGTCGACCGCCTTCTGGATCTCCGCCAGCACCTTCTCGTTCGTCCGCAGCGACTCGATCGAGTCGTCCTCGAGCCCGAGCGACTGCGCCAGCGCCGGCGCCTCCTCCGGGTCGAGCGTGAGCAGCGCGATGAGGTAGGGGCGGCGGTCGCCGACCACGACCGCCTGCGAGATCCAGCGGTTCTGCTTGAGGCCGTTCTCGAGGTTCGCGGGCGTGATGTTCTTGCCGCCGGCGGTGATGATGATGTCCTTCTTGCGGCCGGTGATGAACAGGAAGCCGTCCTCGAGCCGTCCGAGGTCACCGGTGTGGAGCCAGTCACCGTCGAGTGCCTGCGCAGTCGCGTCCTCGTTCTTGTAGTAGCCCTTGAAGATGTTCGGGCCCTTGATCAGGACCTCGCCGTCATCAGCGATCCGGACCTCGACGCCCTCCATCGGCTTGCCGACGGAGCCGAAGCGGAAGCCGTTCGCCTCGGGCCGGTTGACGGTCGCGCTCGTGGACGTCTCAGTCATCCCGTAGCCCTCCATCACCGGCACGCCGCAGGCGAAGAAGAACTCGAGGATCTCGGGCGCGATCGGCGCAGCGCCGGTCACGCACTCGCGGATGTGCTGGCCGAAGAGGCCGCGGACGTTCTTGAAGAGCTTCTCCTCGGCCTGGTCGAAGCCGGCCTGCAGCTCCGGTGGGATCTCCTTGCCCTCGAGCTGCATGGTCCGCGCCTTCACGCCCAGCGCGACGGCCTGACGCAGCTGGTCCTGATCCTCAACCGAGCTCGTGGCGAGCGTGTAGATCTTCTCGAACATGCGCGGCACCGACGGGAAGTAGGTCGGTGAGAGCTGCGCGATGTCGGCGATGATCATCTTCGGATCGCGCGACCAGTAGGCGAGCGTCACGCCGAGGTCGAACGAGCCGAACTGGATCAGGATCGCGAAGGCGTGCGCGAGCGGCAGGAAGAGGTAGCTGACGTCGCCGCCCTCGAGCACGCTCTGCTTGGCGACGGAGTCGGTGATCGCGCGGTAGTTGGCGTGCGTGAGCAGGCAGCCCTTGGGCGGGCCGGTGGTGCCGGACGTGTAGATGTAGAGGCACATGTCGTCGGGCGTTACGGCCTCGTAGCGCGCCTCCCACTCCGACTCGTCGCGGCCGCGACCGCGCTCGCGCAGGTCTCCGAGCGAGATCGCGTCGTTGCCGAGCTCCGCGCCGGCGGGGTCCATGACGATGATGTGGCGCAGCTCGGGGCAGTCGTGCCGGACCTTGCGCACCTTCTCGAGCTGCTCGGCATCCTCGACGAACACGGCGCGCGAGTCCGAGTGGCTCAACACGTACTGGCACTCCTCAGGCGAGTTCGTCTGATAGATCGTGACGAGCGCGCCGCCGGCTGTGAGGATGCCGAAGCAGGCCTGCGTCCACTCGGGACGGGTGTGGGCGAGGATCGAGACCTTGTCGCCAGCCTCGATGCCGAGGTCGACGAGCCCGAGCGAGAGCTCCTTGACCGCCTCGCCGAGCTCCGTATAGGTGACGTCGACCCACTCGTCGCCCACCTTGTAGCGCTGCGCGGGGCGGTCCGCGTACTTCTTGGCCGCAAGCGGCAGCAGGTCGGCGATCGTCTTCGATCCCGTGCCTGCGGCGGCGGCCGCGCCAGCGGTGACTGCTTCCATCAATCCTCTCCCTCTCGCTTCTCGAGTCCGGCTGGCGCGATTCTATGGGGAGAACGACAGCGAGGCCACGATTGTGGCCCCGCACGAGACTTTCAGGAGAAGGTGATCCCTGCGCAGCCGGCCGAGCCGGCTGCTTCGGCCCTCAGCTACGCCTTCGCGAGCTGCCGCTTCTCCTGTGCGCTCTTGAGGCTGGTCGTGAAGAGAGTCTTGTCGATCCGACCCTGGAAGATCGGGACGCCCATTTCCATGCACTTCGCGATGACTTCGCGACGGTGCATCCCCGCCTCTCGTCCGAGCTCGGTGGGCGTCAGGTGGATCGCCATATACTGCGGCCTCCTCGTCGTATTGCGGGCGTGTTAAGGAGAGTATCGACTGCGCCGGTCGGTGCAAGCCGAATTTCCCCCAGAATGGGGGTCAAATCGGGTTGGGCGAGTCGATGAAGCGGTGCTCGACGCCGAACCGCTCCGCCACGAGCTCCCCGAGGCGGCGTACGCCGAACGTCTCGGTCGCGTAGTGGCCCCCCGCGATGAAGTGGATGCCGTTCTCGCGCGCGTCCGCCATCACGTGCTCGGCGGGCTCGCCGGTGAGGAAGGCGTCGAGGCCCAGGCCGATCGCCTCGCCCACGCTCGACGCAGCCCCGCCCGAGACGATGCCGATGCTGCGCACGCGCTCCGGGCCCGAGTCCCAGACGAACGGCTCCTGTCCGAACGTGTCCGCACAGCGCTCGCGTAGCTCGGCGAAGGGCACGCCTTCGTCTGAGCGCCCGACGAAGCCGACCTTCTGGCCGCGGTGCTCTCCGAAGGGCTCGGCGCGCTCGAAGCCGAGCGCCGAGCAGATCAGCGCGTTGTTGCCGACCTCCGCGTTGGCGTCGAGCGGCAGGTGGTAGCCGGCGACCGACATGTCGGCGTCGAACAGGATCCGCAGCCGCTCCTTCATGGCCGGCGAGACCGTGCGCGGATGGAAGTCCCAGAACAGCCCGTGGTGTGCAATCACGAGCTGCGCGCCGGCGGACGCGGCCCGCTCGAACAGCTCCCGGTGGGCGGAGACCCCGGTCGCGACGCGCTCCACGCTGTCGGAGCCCGGCACCTGAAGCCCATTCGGGCCCATGTCGGAGAACGCGTCGATGTCGAGGAGCTCGTCGAGGAAGGCGATGATCTCATCGAGCGAGGCCACAGCCGCGAAGCCTCTCAGAAGGCAGGACCAAGCGGCTAGGGGATTTTAAAAATTGTGCTGCGCGGGTACATTGCGTTCACTCAAGGAGCGAGGCAGGGACGCAGGGTTGATCGCCACACGTACCGAGAGCACGGATAGCGAGCTCGTCACCGCGGTCCGCGGGGGCGACGACGCCGCATTCGAGGAGCTGTACGCGCGCTACCGCCCGCGGATCACGTCGTACGTGCGCGGGATGGTCCGCGACGAGGGCCGGGCCGAGGACGTGACCCAGGAGGCCTTCTTCTCGGCCCTGCGCCGGCTGCGCGAGACGGACTCGGAGATCGCCTTCAAGCCCTGGATCTACCGCATCGCACGCAACCAGGCGATCGACCATCACCGCCGCACGAGCCGCGCCGAGGAGATCTCGATGGATGCGGACCTCGGCCTGCGCCCCTCCGACCACTCGCGCCTCGTCGACGGCGCCGCGCCGGACAGGGCGTTCGTCGCCAAGGAGCGGCTCGACCATCTCTGCGGCGCGTTCGACGAGCTCTCGGATGTGCAGGCGCGCGTGATCGTGATGCGCGAGTTCGAGGGACGCTCGTACCGAGAGATCGCCGATGAGCTCGACCTGACACGTCCGGCCGTGGAAGGCGCGCTCTTCCGCGCCCGTCGCCGGCTCGCGAGCGAGTACGAGGAGCTTTCCGAGGGGCGCCGCTGCGCCGGCATGCGCACGACGATCGCGCGCCTCGCCGAGGGCGTTGGCGGCAACGCAGACGAGGGCCGGCTCGCCCGCCACGCCCGGCGCTGCAGCCTCTGCCGCCGCCGCGCACGCGAGCTGGGCGTCGAGCCGCTCACGACGCTCGAGCGCGTGCGCTCCAAGATCGCGGCGCTGCTGCCGCTGCCGTGGGGCGCCCAGGGCGGCGGCGGGCCGCTCGCGGGGATGCTGAGCGAGCGCGCCGCCGCGCTCGCCGCGATTGCGGCCATCGGCGCCGGCGGTGCGGCCGTCGGCGTGGAGAAGATCGGCGGCGACGCTGACCGCCCGGCAGGCGCGGGCGAGGCGCGGCCGGCCGAGGAGCGCCGCGCGCGGCCGGCGCCGGGGCAGACGCCGCGTCCCGTGCGGCCGGCTACCAAGGCCGATCCGAAGCCCTCGGCCGGGACGCGCCGTCGGAACGGACCCGCTGCGGAGCCGAGAGCGCCCGCCGACAAGCTCACTCGTCCCTCGGCTCCTCAGGCCGCGCCTGCGGGGCCCCAAGCCGCGGGGCCCCAAGCCGCCGCGCCCACGCAGCCTTCGAGCGGCGCCCCGCCGCAACAGTCCGCGCCGTCGCCCCCGCTGCCGTCGGCGCCGAAGCTCCCGAAGCCCACGCAGGTCGTTCCCGACGTGGTCGAGCAGCTGCCGCTCCCGCCCGTCCAGGTACCTGAGGTGCAGCTGCCCGCGCCGCCCCCCGGCACCCCGGGGTCAGGCGTGGTGGACGGCGTGAACGGTGCGCTCGACCGCGTGACCGACACCGTTCAGGGCGCGCTCCCCTGACAGGCCTCGCGCGCGGGTAACCTGCCCGCCGATGGCCGCGAAGCGCACCCGGACGGCGAGCGAGGGCGACGAGTTCCTCGAGTCCCTCATGGACACGAGCCTGTACTCGATGGGCGCCTACTTCAGCGATCAGCACCCGGATCTCGTCGACGAGGTGATCGCCCAGAGCGAGGCGATCGAGGAGGCCGGCCTGCGCGGCTACGCCGACGAGCACGAAATGACGATCGAGGCGTGCTTCGAGACGCTGCTCACCGGCCTGGCGGTGCGCTACTACAACGCGGTCGCCGCCTGAGATGAGGCGCACGGCCGAGGTGGCCGTCGTGGGAGCCGGGATCACCGGCCTGGCGACGGCGTATGAGCTGCTGCGCCGCGGGGTCGACGTGCGGGTATTCGAGGCGGCGCGCCCGGGGGCGGGCCAGTCGGCCGGGCGCACGCGCATCTTCCGCCACGCCCACCGGCGGCTCGAGCTGGTCGAGCGGGCCATCGAGGCGCGCGCGCTCTGGGAGCGGTGGGAGGGGGAGCTCGGCGCGCGGCTCCTCGGCCGTGAGGGGATGCTGCTCACCGGCGCGGCCGCGGAGGAGGTCGCGCCTCTGCTCGAGGCGGCGGGCACGCCCGGCCGGCTCCTCGACGAACGTGAGCAGGCCGAGGCACTGCCGATCCTGACGCCGCCCGGCGGACCCGCCCTGCTGGACGAGCTCGGCGGCTCGACCGACGTGCGCGCGGCGATCGAGCTCCTCGCGGTCGCGCTCGGCGACCGGCTCGTGCTCGCCGAGGTGTTCGCCGTCGACCCCGGCGAGCCGGCGGTCATCGAGAGCTCCGAGGGGATCTGGGAGGCCGGCCGCGCGGTGCTCTGCGCGGGCGCCGGGATCGCCTCGCTGGCGCCCGAGCTCGGGATCTCGTTCACCATCAGCTGCCACGCGCGCGCGACCTTCCGCGTTCGCGACGCCGCCCTCGCGGGCCGGCTGCCCGCGTTGCAGGAGCAGAGCGGCGCCTTCGGGGAGATCGTCTACGCCGCCGCGTTTCCCGGCGAGCCGCTCTACGCGGTGGGGCTCGCCGGCGAGGACGCCGACGTGCCGATCGGCGCCGCGACCGAGCCGCTCGTCGAGCGGATCGCGAACTACGTGCGCGAGGCGCTGCCGGGCCTCGACCCAGAGCCGGTGGGGGTCAGGCTCTGCGTCCCCACGGAGCTGCCGGACGGCCCCGACCGCTTCGAGGTGTGGAGAAGCGGCTCCGTGCTCGCGCTCGCGGGTGACAACCTCTTCAAGTTCGGCCCGTGGCTGGGGAGGATGCTCGCCGCGGCCGCGTGCGGAGAGCGGGAGCCGGAGGGCTTGGTGGTCGCGCGGTGAACATGGAAACCCCCGACATCCGCTATGCGCGCAGCGGTGACGTGAGCATCGCTTACCAGGTGGTCGGCAACGGGCCGGTCGACCTGCTGTTCGTGCCTTTCCTGATCAACCTCGTCTGGGCGTGGGAGCAGCCGATCTTCGTCGACTTCTGCAACCGCATCACGTCGTTCGCCCGGCTGATCCTGTTCGACAAGCGCGGTACCGGGCTCTCCGACAGGCCCCGTGACCTGCCGACGCTCGAGACGCGCATGGACGACATTCGCGCCGTGATGGACGATGTCGGCTCAGAGCGGGCCGCGCTGCTCGGCGCGGGATCGCCCGGCGGTCAGCTGTCCGCGATCTTCGCGGCCACCTACCCCGAGCGCGTGGTGGCGCTGATCCTCCAGAACACCTGGCCGCGGGTGGTCGAGGCGCCGGACTTTCCGGCCGGTGACACGGTCGAGAGGTGGCATCGCCGGGTGCGCGAGACGCGTCTGCGCTGGGGAGACCGCGACTTCCAGCGCAACGAGCTGCGCAAGTACTTCCCGACCCGTGCCGACGACCCCGAGTTCGAGCAGTGGCACGTCATGCACGAGCGGCTCGCCGCGAGCCCGGGCTCGGCCGCCTGGTTCATGCGCGTGTTGATGGAGACCGACATCCGCGAGGTGCTGCCGACGATCTCGGTGCCGACCATGATCCTCGCCCATTCGCGCTGGATCGACGGTTGCACCTACATGGCGGAGCGCATTCCGAACGCCAGGCTCGTCCAGCTCACCGGTCCCGACGTCAGCGTCTACGGAGATACCCAGATTCCTACCGAGGTCGAGCACTTCCTCGCCGAGGGCCACATCGACGCCTCCCCCGAGCGCGTGCTCACGACCGTCCTCTTCACCGACATCGTCGAGTCGACCTTGCGTGCCGCGGAGATGGGGGACGCCGCCTGGCGCTCGTTGCTCGAGGCGCACCACGCGACTGTGCGGGCGCAGATCGGCCGCTACGGCGGCACGCTCATCCGCACCACCGGCGACGGCTTCTGCGCGACCTTTGACGGCCCTGCCCGCGCGATCGCCTGTGCCCACGCCGCGCGCCGGGCGGTGCGCGACCTCGGACTCGACATCCGCGCCGGGATTCACACCGGGGAGGTCGAGATGGTGCGCGGACGCGTGGAGGGAATCGCCGTGCACATCGGCGCGCGCATCGCGGCCGAGGCGCGGCCCCGCGAGGTGCTCGTGTCAGGCATCGTCCGCGATCTCGCGGGCGGATCGGGGATCGAGTTCGAGGAGCGCGGCGTCCACGAGCTCAAGGGCGTGCCCGGCGAATGGCCGCTGTTCGCGGCTCGACTCTCAGAGCGCGCCCGTTTAGGGTAAGGCGCCATGGCGCTGTTCACCCAGGACACGAAGGTCAAGTCGCTCCGCCAGACGCCCTTGTTCGAGGGGCTGTCGAAGAGGGAGCTCACCGAGCTCGCGCGCCGGAGCGAGGACATGGAACTGGACGCCGGCACCGTCCTCTGCAAAGAGGGGGATGTCGGCCGTGAGTTCTTCGTGATCGTGGACGGGGAGGTCGACGTGAAGCGCAAGGGCCGGCGGCTTGGCACCCGCGGGGCCGGCGACTTCATCGGCGAGATCGCGCTGCTCGAGGACATCGAGCGCACCGCGACGGTGACAGCCAAGACACCGGTGCGCGTGTTCGTGCTGACGCGCCCGGCCTTCCAGCACCTGATCAACGAGAGCCCCGCCGTCGAGCGCAAGGTGATGCGGACGCTCGCCCGCCGGCTGGCGGCGATGTCGAAGGACCCGGCGCTCTCCTAACCGACGAGGCGTCCGCGCAGGGCGACGAGGTCCGAGGTCGTCAGACCGCCGCGGCGGAGCGTCGACTCGATGTCGAGCGACGCGAGCGTCGTGCGGATGAGCTGGCGCGAGTCGGTCCCGCGCTCGGCCAGGAAGCGCTCGAGCTCCGGACCCTGATCCGGCTCGCCGAGTGCCTCGTAGCGCCGCTCGAGGCGCTCGCTGCTGAGCGCGTAGTCGGCCGCGATCTCGTCGGGCGCGACAGCGGCCAGCGCCAACACCAGCATCGCGATCTGACCGGTCCGGTCGCGGCCGCCGAAGCAGTGGACGAGCACGCCGCCGGGCTGGGCGTGGGCGATCGCCGCGAGCACGCGCGCGCTGCGCTCCGGGAAGCGCTCGAGGTGCGCGGAGTAGTAGAGCGGCGTGGCGAACTGCGGGCCGTGCATCCAGTCCGCCCAGAAGCCGGAGTCGTCGATGGCGTCGAGCGGCAGGTGGATCGTGTTGAGCCCGTCCGGGCGCTCGGCCGCGGGAGCCGTCAGCTCGTCGTCGTTGCGCAGGTCGATGACGGTGCGCACACCGTGGTCCCAGAGCGCCGACCAGCCGGTCGCGCTGAGCCCGTCGAGGCAGTCGGCACGCACGACGGCGCCTCGGCTCGTCACGCGGCCGTCGGCCGTCGGGAGGTCGCCGAGGTCGCGAGCGTTGAAGCAGCCGTCCCAGTCGAGATGGCGGCCGGCAGGGTTTCGCTCGTCCTGGGCGAACGAGCGAGACGTGCTGTTCATGGTGGTGGAGCACTTTACGGCCGCGGCCTCGGTGGAGATCTACCGGCGCGCGCGCGAGGGAGGCCGCTCGCTCCCGGACGGCCTGCGCTACCTGGACAGCTGGGTGCGGGCCGATCTGCGCGGCTGCTTTCAGCTGATGGAATGCGACGACCCGCTGCTGCTCCAGGAGTGGATCGCCGACTGGGGCGACCTCGCCGACTT
>CAWGZM010000014.1:0-352346 GCA_963827065.1 uncultured Thermoleophilaceae bacterium
TCACTGCGCGGGATCGTCTCGAGGCCGCCCGCGCCGAGCGCCGCAGCCTGCTGCGACGGCTCGAGGACGCGGATACCGACGAGGAGGCCGAGGCGCTTCGAAGGCGGCTCGACATCGTCTCCGCGGAGATAAACGGCCTGCGCGGCCAGCTGCGTGACCTGCGGCTGCGCACCGATTACGCGGTCGTGACGGTGACGCTCCTGGCCGCCGAGGACGGCGGGAGCGAAGACGGCGGCGCGATCGGCTCCTTCGACGATGCCCTCGGCGACGCAGGCGACCTGCTCGCGGCGACCGCCGGCATCCTCATCCGGGTGCTCGCCGTGGCACTGCCGCTCGCGGTGATTGCGCTGCTCGGCTGGCTGCTCGGGGCGGCGCTGCGCCGCCGCCGCCGCGAATCGGTGCTCGCGTGACCACTCGTTCCTGACTTTTCCCCCTATACGGTGGTCAAGTCAGGACGCTGCGGTCGGGCGCCCATGGTGGTGACGGCCCGGGCGGCGAGCGTGCAGCCCGCCGCCAGCGCCTCCTCCGGAGGAGCGCCGCGAAGGCGTGCCGCGAGGTAACCGGCGGCGAATGCATCACCCGCCCCGGTGGTGTCGACAGCCTCGGCCGGCTCGGCCGCCACGCGGACGACCTCGGAGCCGTCGGTCCAGAGCGCGCCTGCCTCGCCGAGCGTCACCACCACCTCAGGAAACGCTTCGGCGAGCACGCGAGCGGCAGCGACCGGGCTCTCAAGACCGGTGAGCGCCTGCGCCTCGAGGCCATTGGGCATCAGCAAACCCACCCCCTTCCCCAGCTGCCGTAAGCCCCCCGACAACAGCGCGGCCGACGAGGGATCCACCGACGTCGACATCCCGGCCGCCCGAGCTCGCTCGATGGCGGAGAGCGCGGCGTCCCGCGACCCGTCGCGCAGCAGCGCGTAGCCGGCAACGTGCAGGTGATCGCCCGCGACGAGCAGGTCCTCGGGGAAATCCGCGCTCCTGAGCGCCCCGTTCGCCCCCGCATCCGGAAACATCGTTCGCTCGCCGTCGGCCGCAACGAGCACGACGACCGTGCCGGTCGGGCGCCCGCCGTCCACAGCCACCCGCGCGTCCACCCCGAGCGCCTCCAGTTCCGCAACGGCGGCCTGCCCCACCGAATCGTCCCCGACCCGCGCGACCAGCGCCACCTGGGCGCCGGCCACCGCACCCCACGCGGCCGTGTTGGCCGCCTGCCCGCCGCCCTCGAAGGCGACCCGTGCCGGCGAGTCGCTTCCCGGTGCGACCGGCCCGGAGAGCCGCGTGACGACGTCGACCATCACGTCGCCCACCACCACGATGCGGCTCATGTATCGCTGAGCGCCGTCGCCACCCGGGCGGCGAGCCCGGCGTTGCGGAGGACGAGGCGGATGTTCGCCTCGAGGCTCGCCCCACCCGTCTCGCTGTGGAAGAGGTCGAGCAGGAAGGGCGTCACGTCCTTGCCGGACACACCCTCCGCCTCGGCGCGCTGGAGACCGGACGCAAGCACGCGGTCGTGCAGCTCGCGGTCGAGCTGCTCGTCGACCGGGAGCGGATTGGCCACGACAATGGCGCGCCCCTCCACCCCCACCGGCTCGCGTGCACGCACAACCGCGGCAACCTCCCCCGGCGAGTCGACCCGCCACGGCGCCGGGTGTCCCGAGTCCGCGAGATAGAAGCCGGGGAAGTCGTCGGTCCCGTAGCCGAGCACGGTCACGCCCAGCGTCTCGAGCCGCTCGAGCGTGGCGCCGACGTCGAGGATCGACTTGACGCCCGAGCAGACGACCACGATGCCGGTCCGCGCGAGCGTGTCGAGGTCGGCGGAGACGTCCCAGGTCTCGTGCGCGCCGCGGTGGACGCCGCCGAGCCCGCCGGTCGCGAACAGGTGAATCCCGGCCCGCACGGCGAGGTGGGCCGTGGCGGCGACCGTCGTCGCGCCGTTCCCGCCGCGCGCGGCGAGCGGCGCCAGGTCGCGGACACCGCACTTGACGACGTCCTCACCTGCGGCGATCACCTCGAGCGCCTCGTCGTCGAGGCCGATCCGCGCCTCGCCCGCCACCACGGCGATCGTCGCCGCCAGCGCGCCCTCGGCGCGCGCCGCCTCCTCCACCTGCCGGGCCACCTCGAGGTTCCTCGGCCGCGGCAGCCCGTGGCTGATGAGCGTGCTCTCGAGCGCAACCACCGCCCGCCCGCCGGCGAGCGCTTCGGCGACGTCCGGGGCGATTCGCATGCAGGCCAGCCTAAATCGCCGGAGGGGTCAGGTCTTGCATTCGAGCACCGTGATGACGTCGCCGAAGGCCCCGAGGTCGTGCCGCCCGCCGGACCACGAGCGTATGTGCTCCCGCAGGGCGAGACCGCGCTCCTCCGCGAGTGCCGCGAACAGGCCGGCGCTCATCGGCGCGCGCCAGCCGAGGCAGGACTGGAGCTGCCCGCGGTTGCGGCCGTCCGCGTGGTGGATCGCCGCCACGCCGCCGGGTCGGAGCACGCGCGCGATCTCCCCGAGATAACGCGCTTGGTCGAGCGGAGCCACGTGGACGAAGACGTCGAAGGACCAGATCGCGTCCACGCTCCCGTCGTCGACGCCCGGCAGGTCGGCCCCCGACGAGAGGACGTAGCTGACCGTGTCGAGTGGCCCGAGCCGCTCGTGCGATAGGTCCAGGACCCGCTGGGCGACGTCCACGAGCACGAGCCGCTTCGCCCGTGGCGCGAGCACGACGCTCCAGCGCCCGCCGCCCGGCCCGATCTCGAGCACGGTGCCGCCCTCCGGGATCACCCGCAACAGCACCTCGTCGATCAACCCCTGCTTCCACTCCGGCGAGGCGGTCCACTCCTCGCCCAGCGAGCTCCAGTCCCACCCCTCCCAGCGCGCCTCGTTCTCGGCCACCGAGTTGCCTCGCCAAGCCCGGTGGGCGGGGCCCAGGACTCCGCGCGACTGCTCACGCTCGAGGCGGAGGTCGCGAAGACGGTGGACTGCCCGGCGCACCAGCGACACGGTCGACCAGGCTGCTACGCCTCAGTCTCGACGCGGACCGAGAAGCCCTCCGCGCGCGCCGCGTCGAGCAGCTCACGGTTGCTCTCGGCGCCGCGAGTCTGCAGGACGAGCTTGATCGCCGTCTCGCGCACGTGCAGATCGATGCCGTCGCGCAGGTGCTCGACGTCCACGACGTTCGCGTCGCAATCGGCCACCACGCGCAGCAAGCCGGCTAGCGCACCGGGCCGGTCCGGGACGACGGTCGACAGCACCATGCGGCGGCCGGCCGCCGTCTCGCCCACCCGGATGCACTCAGAGAGCAGCGAGGCGTCGACGTTGCCGCCCGACAGCACAGCGCAGACGACCTCGGCGCCGCGGACGTCGACCCTCCCGTGCATGAGCGCGGCGACGGCCACAGCGCCGGCCCCCTCGACCACGAGCTTCGAGCGCTCCAGCAGCAGCACCATCGCCTCCGCCACCTGATCGTCCGAGACCGTCACGACCTCGTCGACGTGGCGCTCGACGATCGGCAGCGTGAAGTCGCCGGGGCGCTTGACGGCGATGCCGTCGCAGATCGTGTTGGCCGAGCGCGCTCCCACCGGGCGGTGGGCGGCGAGCGAGTCGATATAGGGCGCGCAGGCCTCGGCCTGGACGCCGACGATGCGTGTCTGGGGCAGCACCTCGCTCGCCGCCAGCGCGATCCCTCCGGCGAGCCCGCCGCCCCCGAGCGGCACGACGATCAGTCCCACTTCCGGCGCGGCACGGGCGATCTCGAGGCCGATCGTCCCCTGGCCGGCTACGACGGGCGCCTGGTCGAACGCGTGCACGAGCGTCAGCCCCTGCTCCTCGGCGAGCCGAGCGGCGGCCGCCCCCGCCTCGTCGTAGCCGCCGTCGACCAGCTGAACCTCGCCGCCGTACTGGCGGACGGCGGCGACCTTGGCAACCGGCGCCTGCTCCGGCATCACCAGCACCGCGCGGGCGCCGGCATCACGAGCCGCGAAGGCCACCGCCTGGGCGTGGTTGCCCGCGCTCGCAGCCACCACGCCCGCGGCGAGCGCCTCGTCGGAGAGGCGGCGGATCATGTTCGTGGCGCCGCGCGCCTTGAACGATCCGGTCAGCTGAAGGTTTTCCGCCTTGAGGAGCACGCGCGCCCCGACGCGCCGCCCGAGCTCGCCCGCCGGCAGCAGCGGGGTCTTCCGGACGCGCCCGGAAATCACCCTCTCTGCGTCCTCGACGTCGGCGTGGGTGACGGTGTCAGGGGCTATGGCCATCTTCATCCGGCATTATCCGCCCATGGCCAACGGGGGCGAGACCGCGCGCCTGCTGGCGCGCACCGAGGTCTTCGGTGATCTCGAGGAGCGCGAGCTCGTGGAGGTGGCGCAGGTGGCGGTGCCGCGGCACTGGGACCGCGGCGAGGTGATCTTCCGCGAGGGCGATCAGGGCGACACCTGCTACCTGCTACGGACCGGCGCGGTCGTGCTGACCCGCGAGCACCAGGATGGCCGCATGGTCGCGCTCGCCGAGCTGCGGGCCGGCGCGCTCTTCGGCGAGCTTGCGATGTTCCGGGGCGAGACGCGCTCGGCCACGGCGGAGGCGATCGAGGCCACGACCGCGGTGGCACTGCTGGCGTCCGACATGCAGCGGCTGATCCGGCGCAGCCCCGGCCTCGCGCTGAAGTTCCTGGCGACGCTCGCGGAACGGGTCTCGAAGACGAACGAGCGGCTGCTTCAGCAGTCGTTCCAGACAGTCGCCGGCCGAGTGGCGAGCGCGCTGCTGGCGCAGGTCGTCTCGCGACAGGCCGAGGGCGCACCGGAGACCGACGTACTCGTGCGCTCGACCCAGGCCGAGATCGCCAACCTCGCGGGCACGTCGAGGGAGAGCGCGAGCCGCTTCCTCGCCACGCTCGAGCGGGCCGAGGTCGTGACGCTCGGCCGTGGGAAAGTGACCGTCCATGACCCGGGAAGACTCCGGAACTACATCCACTGAGCGGACGCGCATGGTGGAGCGCCAGCTCCGCCGGCGGGGGATCACGGACGAACGGGTGTTGAAGGCGATGGAGACGGTCCCGCGGGAGCTCTTTCTGCCGGAGGGCCAGCGCAAGCGGGCCTATCGCGACGGAGCCGTCCGGATCGGCGACGGGCAGACGATGTCGCAGCCCTGGATCGTGGCCTGCATGGCGCAGCTGCTCGAGCTGGACGGCTCCGAGACGGTGCTCGAGGTGGGCACGGGCTCCGGCTACGCGGCCGCCGTGCTCGCGCTGCTGAGCCGCGAGGTCGTGACGGTAGAGCGCGTCGGGCGGCTCGCGGAGCAGGCGGCGGCCGTGCTCGAGCAGCTCGGCTACGACAACGTCGAGGTGAGGACGGGCGACGGCTCGCTCGGCGCTCCCGACCGAGCGCCGTTCGGCGGCATCTCGGTGACGGCGGCGGCCCGCGACGAGCCGCCGCGCCCGCTCGTCGACCAGCTGGCGCCGGGAGCGGCACTCGTCTGCCCCGTCGAGCGCGGGCACCGCGAGCTGCTCGTCCGCTTCCGCGACGGCGAGGAGGAGGCCGTGGCGGCGGTCCGCTTCGTGCCGCTCCTGGGCGGCCCGGAGGCGGCGGAGGACGGCTGACCCGCGAGGACCTGTCCAAGCCGCCTAAAGGCCGCTAGGCTGCCCCGGTCGTGTTCGTCCTCAACTTCTATTCGCCGGTCTTCATCGACCAGCTCAAGCGCGGGCGCAAGACCGCGACGATCCGGCTGGGCGACAAGGGCAAGAAGTACCGGAAGGGCGAAGTCGTGCTGGTGACCGTGGGCTTCCAGCACTCGCCGCGCGAGAAGATCTTCGAGGCGGTCATCGACTCGGTGGAGGTCAAGCAGGTGCAGGACCTCTCCCGCCGCGACATCGAGCACGACAACCCGGAGTTCCGGCGCGTCGACGAGATGGTCCACTTCCTCGAGCAGATCTACGGCCGCAAGGTCGAGATGGACGACATGGTCACGGTCGTTCGCTTCTCCCAGATCTCCGACCGGCCCTCGGAGATCCGCGAGCGGATGCGGCCGGACGCGCCGGCCCAGAACTAGCGTGTAATCCGGCCCGGTTGCCGGACACTTCCTCCTCGAGGGGGCATGTGAACGGCACGCGACGCGAACGGTTCGAGCGGGTCTACCGGGACCACCACTCCGCCGTGCGCGCCTACGTCCTCCGCCGCGCGGAGCCCGAGCTCGCCCAGGACGCGCTCTCCGAGACGTTCCTGGCCGCCTGGCGGCGCCTCGACGAGCTCCCCGGGGATCCCCTGCCGTGGCTGCTCGCCACGGCTAGACGCACGCTCTCGAACCAGCGCCGCTCCGTGCGGCGACTCGGCGGCCTTCGCGAGCGCATTGCCGCGCGCGCCACCGCCGAGGTCTCCGACCCAGCCGAGCAGGTCGCCGAAGCCGAGCTCGTCCGCCGCGCCCTCGCCACGCTCTCCGAGTCCGATCGCGAGGTGCTGATGCTCGTGGCCTGGGACGGGCTCGACCCGGCCCGTGCGGCCGTGGTCGCCGGGTGCTCGCGCGCGACCTTCGCGGTCCGGCTCCACCGCGCCCGGAAGCGACTGGACCGCGCCTTGTTCGCGCTCGAGTTCCCGCTGCCGGCGCGCACCTACGACGCCATGGAGGTCCGATGAACGAGCTGATGGAGCGGCTCGCCCGAGCCAACCCCGCACCCGCCGATGAGGCGCCGGGCGCCGAGGAGCAGCGCGAGGCCGAGGCCCTGCTCGAGCGCATCCTCGCCGACCCGCTGCCGGACGAGCGGCGGCAGCACGCACCGCAGCTGCGCCGGCTGGCGCCCGCGGCGGCGGTGCTCGCCGCACTCGCGATTGGCGCCGTGATCGTGATCGACTTGGCGGACTCCGAGGAGGGTGGCGGCGGAATCATCGAGCGAGCCGTCGCGGCGGTCTCGAACGACGACGTGATCTACGCGATCACGCAGCGCGCGTCCCTCCGGTCAGTCGCCCTCGACCCGGGCATCGAGGAGATGCCTGACGAGCGGTCGTACGAGCGCTCCTGGACGTGGGGCGAGGGTGGGCGGTTCCACGCTTTCCGCTACCGCACCCTCCCGGACGGCCGTCGCGGGCGGCTCGTCGAGGAAGTGGTGTTCACGCCCGAGCGGATCGTCTGGTTCGACGCGCAGGGAAAGGTGGAGCTCGACTACGATCGCGACCGGGATCGCGAGGAGCTGCCCACTGGCGTCGCCGAAGTCGGCGACGGCGGCTACCCCGGCTTCGACCCGTCATCCGACCCGGGCCCGCAGCTGCGTGAGCACGTCGACAACGGCAACCTGCGGCTCGCCGGCAGGACGACCGTTCGTGGCCGAACCGCGTACCGGCTCATCGCGAAGGCGAAGCCGGATGCGCAGCCGGACGAGGCCTTCGGAACGGTCACCTACCTGGTGGACGCCCGCACCTACCTGCCACTGGAGGTCCGCCAGCGCGTCGTGTTCGACCACAGCGACGCCCCGGACGGCGGCCGCGAGCGTGTCAGCTTCCGCATCGAATACCTCCGCTACGAGCCCCTGCCCGTCACTGACCAGACCAAGAAGCTGCTGGAGAAGGGCGCCGGCCGCCGCCTGCCGTGACCATGCCGTGAACGCCCCTTGAGGGCTTGGCACTCTCACTGCTAGAGTGCCAGCGGCGGCACTCGCAATCCGAGAGTGCCAGGAGGAACATTGTTTTCAACGGAGGTATGCCCATGAATCTCAAGCCTCTTGGAGATCGTCTCATCGTGCAGGCGATCGAGGAGGAAGAGACCACTGCCAGCGGCATCGTTCTGCCCGACACGGCCAAGGAGAAGCCGCAGCGCGGCAAGGTCCTAGCGGTCGGTGACGGCAAGTGGGACGAGGATGGCGACAAGCGCATCCCGCTGGACGTCGCCGAGGGCGACGAGGTCCTTTATTCGAAGTACGGCGGCACCGAGGTCCAGGTCGACGGAGATGATCTCCTCGTCCTGCGTGAGTCGGACGTGCTCGCCAAGGTCGCGGGCTAGGAGAGGAACTACATGGCTCACAAGGAACTGAAGTACGACGTGGAGGCACGTCGCGCGCTCGAGGATGGCGTCGACGCCGTCGCGAACGCGGTCAAGGTCACGCTCGGCCCCAAGGGCCGCTATGTCGTGATCGACAAGAAGTTCGGTGCCCCCACAATCACCAACGACGGCGTATCGATCGCTCGCGAGATCGAGCTCGAAGAGCCGTTCTCCAACCAGGGCGCTCAGCTCGTGCGTGAGGTGGCCACCGCCACCAACGACGTCGCGGGCGACGGCACCACCACCGCCACGGTGCTGGCCCAGCGCATCGTGCGCGACGGCCTGAAGAACGTCGCCGCCGGCGCCAACCCGCTTGCACTCAAGCGCGGCATCGAGAAGGCGGTCGAGCAGGTCGTCGACCAGATCCAGAAGGTCTCGACCGAGATCTCCGGCAAGGAGCAGATCGCCCGCGTGGCGGCCATCTCCGCTGCCGACGACGACATCGGCGACGTGATCGCCGACGCGATCGACAGGGTCGGCAAGGACGGCGTGGTCAACGTCGAGGAGGGTCAGACCTTCGGCATGGACCTCGAGTTCACCGAGGGCATGCAGTTCGACAAGGGCTACATCTCGCCCTACATGGTCACCGACCAGGACCGCATGGAGGCGACCCTCGAGGATCCCTACATCCTCATCGCCAACCAGAAGATCGGCTCCGTGCGGGACGTCCTGCCGGTGCTCGAGCAGGTGATCCAGTCGGGCAAGCCGATCCTGGTCATCGCCGAGGACGTCGAGGGCGAGTCGCTTGCCACCTTCGTGGTGAACAAGCTGCGCGGCACCTTCACGGGCGTCGCCGTCAAGGCCCCCGGCTTCGGCGACCGCCGCAAGCGCATGCTCGAGGACATCGCCATCCTCACCGGTGGCGAGGTGATCACCGAGGAGATGGGCCTCAAGCTCGAGAACACCCAGCTCTCGCAGCTCGGCCGCGCCCGCCGCGTGGTGGTCGCGAAGGACACGACCACGATCGTGGACGGCGCCGGTGACACCGACGCGATCAAGGGCCGCATCAACCAGATCAAGAACGAGATCGAGAACACCGACTCGGACTTCGATCGCGAGAAGCTCCAGGAGCGCCTCGCGAAGCTGGCCGGCGGCGTCGCAGTGGTCAAGGTCGGCGCTGCCACCGAGACCGAGATGAAGGAGAAGAAGCACCGCGTCGAGGACGCGCTGCAGGCCACCCGCGCCGCCCTCGAGGAGGGCATCGTGGCGGGCGGCGGCGTGGCGCTCCTGCGGGCCCAGGACGCGATCAAGCTCGACGCCTTCGAGGGCGACGAGCGCACAGGGGCGAGCATCATCCTCCGCTCGCTCGAGGAGCCGCTGCGCCAGATCGCTGACAACGCGGGGCTCGAGGGCTCCGTCGTGGTCAACGACGTGCGCCGCTCGAGGGGCAAGAACCAGGGCCTGAACGCCGAAACCGGTGAGATCGTCGATCTCGTCGAGGCCGGCGTGATCGACCCGGCCATGGTCACCCGCTCTGCGCTCCAGAACGCGGCCTCGATCGCGAAGAACATCCTCACGACCGAGGCCATCGTCGCCGAGATGCCGGAGAAGGAGCCCGTCGGCATGCCGGGCGGCGGCATGGGCGGCATGGACGGAATGATGTAAGGAGCCGCTCCTGCGGCAGCAGTTTCGAGGGGCCCGGCAGACGCCGGGCCCCTCGTCTTTTTGAGAGGGTGCCGCGCGTGAACCGGCCCGCCGTCACGCTCGCCGCCACCACGCTGGCGAGCAGCATGATCCTGGTCGACCAGACGGCGGTGCCGCTCGCCACGCCGGACGTGCTGGGCGACCTCGGCGGCGCGACCTCCGAGGGCCAGTGGATCCTCACCGCGAACATCCTGCCGCTGGCGGCGCTGATGGTCCTGGGCGGACGGCTCGGCGACCTGCTCGGCCTGCGGCGGGTGTTCATCGCCGGAGCGGTCGTCTTCGCCCTGGCGACGATCGCCGCCGGCGCAGCCCAGGACATGCCGATGCTGATCACGGCGCGCGCCGTGCAGGGCGCGGGAGCGGCGCTGATGATGCCGATGGCAGTGGCGATCACGAGCGCCGTCTACCCCAAGGAACGGCGCGGCTGGGCGCTTGGCATCCTCGCCGGCGCGTCGGCGTTCTTCGCGGCGCTCGGCCCGGTGCTGGGCGGCCTGCTCACCTCGATCGACTGGCGGCTCGTGTTCCTGATAAACGTGCCGCTCGCGATCACGACCGTCGCGCTCACGCTGTACGCGACTCCGGACTTCCGCCCGGACGCGGGCACGCGCCCGAAGATCGACCTCCCCGGCACCATCACCTTCGGGCTCGGCATCGCGGCGCTCGTGCTTGGGCTGAGCCAGGGGCAGGACGACGGCTGGACCGCACTGCCGGCGCTCGGGCCGCTGGTCGCGGCGGTCGTGTTGCTGGCCGCGTTCGTGATCATCGAGCTTCGGGTGGAGCAGCCGCTGCTCGAGTTCCGCCTGTTCCGCCACCTGAACTTCCTCGCGGCCAACGCCAGCCAGTTCCTCGCGGGCATGATCGAGCTCGGGCTCGGCTTCCTGATGCCGTTCTACCTGCTCCTCGTGGTGGGCGTGAGCCCGGCGATCGCAGGGATAGCGCTGATCCCGGCCACGATCCCGATCATCCTGGCCGGACCGCTGGCCGGACGCGCGTACGACCGAATCGGGGGGCGCATCCCACTGGTCGTCGGCTTCCTGATCCTGTCGGCGTCGGGCATCGCGCTGGCGGCGGCCGCGGGCGAGCAGAGCGTCGGCGCGCTCATCCCCGGGCTTGCGCTTCAGGGCCTCGGCCTTGGCGTGGTACTCACCGTCAACGACCCGACCGGGCTCGGCGCGGTGCCCGAGAAGGACCGCGGCCAGGCGGCGGGCACGATCAACACCACCGAGCAGCTGGGCGGCGCGATCGGGATCGCCGCGCTCACTGCCATCGAAGTCGGCGCCGCCGAGCGCATCACCTATGACCGGCTCGCCGACCGCGGCATCGACGTGACCAGCGGCCAGATCGACCAGTTCAAGGAGTTCCTGCTGAAGGCCGAGGAGGCGGGCAGGTCGAACGTGCCGGCCGACTCTGAGGTGGTCCGGACCGCAATCCGCGACAACGTGCTCGCGCACGTCGACTCCTTTCGGATCACCTTCCTGACGTCCGCCGGCATCGCTTTGCTCGGCGCCGTGGTCTGCTTCACCCTGGTACGCCGAGAGGACCGGCTCTACGGGGTCCGGGTGTTCGGCCGCCGCTCGCGCTGGCTGTGGATGTCATCCGGTCTCGGGCCCGGGATCTCGCGGCGGCCGCCCGACGGGAACGACGACGCCTAACGCCCTCGCTCGACGAGGTCGATCGCCTCGTGCGTGGACGCCGCGACGCCGGGATCGGCCAAGTCGATCCCCGGCGGCAGCTCCACGTGCAGGTCGTACGAGGAATCGAGCTGGACACGTACCGGCCCCGCCCGCGAGTCGAGCACGTGGCCGCCGCGCGTGCGGTCCGCCGTGGCGAAGTGGAGGTGGTAGCCGCTCACCTCGATCCCCTCGGCATAGTCGGGGAAGCGGAATCCCACCATCGTCCCCTCGACGGGCCCCAGCTCGAACTCATGCTGGTCGGCGACGACCTCGGCGAGCGGGCGGTACGGAGGGCGCTGGCGGGGGACCGAGCGCGCCCGGACCGACCGGAACTCGCCGTCGACGCGGATGGCGCACGACGGCGTCCCGTCCTGCAGGAGTCCGTCCACGGCGGCGAGCAGCTCGTCCTGCGTCAGCGGCCCCTCGAGGCCGAAGCCGGAACTCGGCTCGAAGCGTGTGACGACCGCGAACGGTGTGCGCTCATCCGGCCCAACCGGATGAAGCACGCCGTCGATGTCCGCACGAAGGAAGCTGCCGTCGAGCGCGATCAGCTCGCCGTCGAGCCCGTTGAGCGTGCCGACGCCCAGGTTGCCGCGCTCGGCCAGCTCGGCGATGCGGAGATCGCCGTCGTACGAGCCCTCGAGCAGCGCGCCGATCGTCGATGCCTGGAACAGGGCGTGCTCTTCCCGCTCCGCGTGCAGGTCGGCGTGGCGCATGGACTGCACGTGCAGTGAGCGGATCCAGCGTTCGTCGATCATGTCGCGAGCACGCGTGCCATCGGCAGCGGATGTACGCCGAGCGCCTCGGCGCCCGCGCTACCGCGCGGCGTCGTCATCGGCTCCTCCATCAGCTCGGCCTCGTCCCAGGTGGCGAATACGTGGGGTCCACCAGCGAAGCGAAGCAGCCGCAGTGAGGCGCGGACGAGCGGCAGCGGCACATGCAGCAGGCGCCGCCGTCGGCCGAGGGCGCGCAGGACCACACGGACGATGTCGTCGTAGGAGAGCGATTGCGGACCGGCCAGCACGACGTCGCTCGTCGCAGCGGCGCCGTTCAGTGTTGCCATCACGCAGTCGGCCACATCCTCCGCCCAGATCGGCTGGAAGAGCGCGTCGCCCGAGCCGGAGACCGGCACCGCCGGCAGATAGGAGAGGCGCTCGAGCAATGTCAGCCACGGATCGCCGGGCGTGTAGACGATCGACGGGCTGAGCACCGTGGGATCGAGGCGCGACGCCATGACCGCCTCCTCGGCCAGCGCCTTGGCGCGGAAGAAGCGCGTGCGCGAGTGGTGGGTCGCGCCCAGCGCGGAGAAGAAGACGAAGCGCCTCGCTCCGGCTCGCTCGGCTGCCCGCACGAGCCGCAGCGTGGCCACGGCGTTCAGCTCTTCGATCGAAGCGCTCGGCTGGTCACGGATCGCGGCCGCCAGGTGGATGACCGTGTCGACGCCGCGCAGCGCATTGCGGAACGAAGGCGGGTCGGCCAGGTCGCCCAGGGCAATCTGAACGCGCACGCGCTGGTCGCCGAGCCGGCGCGGGTCGCGCACCAGGCAGCGCACCGGCCGCGGCTCGGCCGTGAGCCGCCGCAGCAGCGCCGAGCCGACGGTCCCCGTCGCCCCCGTCAGCAGGATCATCGCCGCGCGGTGAGGACGACCCGCCAGGGCGAGCGCTCATTGCGATGGACCTCGACCTCGTGGAAGCCCGCCTCCTCCATCCAGCCGCAGATCTCGGATGGCTTGAAGTTGCGGCTGTGGCTCCAGGCGTAGAAGAGCAGGCTCGAGATCGCCCCGTGCTCGGACACGGGCTCGCCTGGCTCGGGCCGCGCCGAGTCGCCGATCACGAGGCAGCCGCCCGGCACGAGCGCCGCGTGCGCCATGCGGCACAGCTCGCGATCGCGCTCCTCCGGAAGGTGGTGGATCAGGTTGAAGACGGAGACCACGTCGAGCCCGTCTCCGAGGCCGAGCTCGAACACGTCGCCCTCGCGATGGCTCACGCGCTCGGCGAAGCCCTGCTCCTCGACTATGCGGCGCCCGACGGCGGCGCTGGGAGGCAGGTCCAGCACGGTCGCCTCGAGCTGCGGGTGAAGCCTGCACATCGCCATGGCGAAGCCGCCGTGCCCGCCGGCCACGTCCACCAGCCGGCGCGGTGCCTTGACCGGAACCAGCGCGGCGTTCGCATCCTGCTCCGCACGCGAGATCTCGAACAGCCCGCGGATGTAGGCCTCCCAGCGGGCGCTGTCGTCGCGTCGCTCCTCGTGCATGGCGTACGGGCGCCCGGAGCGCACCGCCTCGGGCAGCATGTCCAGGACCTGCCAGTGGAGGTCGCCCTGCTCGCCCACGAAGGTCGCGATCGAGTCGGGCGACGAGCGCACGAGCTGGCGCTCCGTCACGACCGTGTTCGAGAAGCGGCCGTCGCTCTGCTCGACGTAGCCGAGCGTGGTCAGTGCGGTCAGCAGCGTCTCGGCCCCGAGCTGGTCGAGATCGAGCGCCTCGGCCAGCTCCTGTGCGGAGGCCGGCCTTTCGTGCAGCGACTCGAAGACGCCGAGCACGACGGCGGTCGTCACGGCGCGCGCGGCGACGAGGCCCGTGAAGGTGTCGATGAACGGATCCGGCTCGCGGCGATCCAGCACGGGCCAGCACACTAGCCAGCCGCTGCCGGCTTCCTAGCCGAGCTGGGCCGCCGTCCCGTCGGGCTCGAAGCGGCGCGCGTCCGATATCAGGAGCGGCGGCATCGCCCCGGCGACCTCAACCCGGTCGCGGCCCGCCCGCTTGGCGGCGAAGAGGGCTCCGTCGGCGGCCCGGAACAGCTCCTCGTAGCTCAGCCTGCCGCCCGCGGTCGTCGCCACACCCGCCGACAGCGTCAGCTCGAGGTCGCCGGGCCTCGCGCTCGCGACCGCCCGCCGGATGCGCTCGGCTATCTCGACCGCCCCGCCGAGCTCGACCCCCGGAAGCAGCACCAGGAACTCCTCGCCGCCGAGCCGGTACACGAGCTCGAAGCTGCGCAGCGACTTGCGGATCTCGTAGGCCACCTCGCGCAGCACGACGTCGCCGCGCTCGTGGCCGTGCGTGTCGTTCACGCGCTTGAAGCCGTCCAGGTCGATCAGCAGGATCGAGACGGAGCCGCCCGTCAGGCGCGCCTGCTCGTCGATCTCGCGGGCGCGCGCCTCGAGCGCCGAGCGGTTCAGGAGACCCGTCAGCGGGTCGAGGACGGCGCGGTCGCGGTGGATCAACTCGCCGTGCATCAGCGCGCTCGTCACGGAGGTCACCGAGACGAGCAGCGCGAGCGTTGCCAGCAGCTCGGTGGGGTCGTCGGCCACGGCGCGCGGATCCACGGCCAGCGTGGCGGTGAGCAGGGCGATCGCCGTCAGCCCCGCGCCGGCGCACACGACCTGCCAGCGGAAGCGGGTCGCCGCCATGGCGCTTGGGAGGATGGCCCAGGCGAGGACCGGGCTTTCGGGGCCACCGCTCAGGGCGATCCCCACCGCGATCACGATCAGGATGAAGATCAGGCTCTGGGCGGCGACGTTCTCGGGACGGTCCGTGCGCCGCAGCCGCGGCTCGAGCGTGGCCAGGTTGAGCGCGACCAGCGCGAACAGGCCGAGCGTCCACCAACCCTCCCAGGGTGCGGCGATCAGCAGCGCCGTGCCCATGGCGGCAGCGCTGATCGTGCGCGCGACGCGCACGCGCGCGCTCGCCTCGACCACCCGGGCGCGGTCGAGCTCGGTGGGACACAGGAACGAGCCGCTTCGGCCCATGCTTGAGCTTTTCGGCACTTGGGGCGTCGGCTTGACCGCCCCAGGCAGCGCGCGGACCAACGGTACAATCGCGTCCTCGCGCCCAGGCGCCGTGTGGACACGAGAAGGAGACCATGGCCTACGTCATAGCCGAACCCTGCATCGACACGAAGGACAATTCGTGTGTCGAGGTCTGCCCCGTCGATTGCATCCATCCCACCCCGGACGAGCCCGACTACGACCAGGTCACCCAGCTCTACATCGATCCCGAGGAGTGCATCGACTGCGACGCCTGCGTCGAGGCCTGCCCGGTAGACGCCTGCTTCGCCGAGGACCAGCTGCCCGACGAGTGGCAGAACTTCATCCAGATCAACGCGGACTACTTCAAGCAGAACGCGTAGCGGGGCGCGCCCCTACTTCGCCATCGGCAGCGCCGTCCCGGTGACCTCCGGGATGGGCGGCCCCGAGGCGGCCTGGAAGACGGCGAGCTCCTGCGGCGTCGCCGCCAGGATGCCGCGCGCCGCGTGGTAGATCGCCTGCGCGGCCGGTGCGTCCGGATCGTCGAGGACGAGCGGGCGGCCCTCGTCTGCGCCGATGCGCAGCGCCTCCTGCAGCGGGATCTTTCCTAGCAGGGGCACGTCGAGCTCGTCCGCGAGCAGCTGGCCGCCGCCCTCGCCGAAGATCGTGAAGCGCTCACCCTCGGGCGTCGTGAAGCCGGACATGTTCTCGACCACGCCGATGACCTCGAGGTCGAAGCGCTGGGCGGTGTCGGCCGCGCGGGCCGCGACCTTCTGGGCGGCCGGCTGCGGGGTCGTCACGACCACGAACTTCGCCTGCGGCAGGAGCTGAGCGAGCGTCATCGACACGTCACCGGTGCCGGGCGGCAGGTCGATCAGCAGGTAGTCGAGCTCGCCCCAGTCGACGTCCTCGAGGAACTGGCGGATCGCCTTGTGGAGCATCGGCCCGCGCCAGGTGATCGCCTGGTCGCGCTCGTTCAGGAAGTGCTCGATCGAGATCGCGCGCACGCCGGAGGGGCTGTCGAGCGGAATGATCTTGCGCTCGGCCGAGACCTTCGGGCGGCCGTGCACGCCGAGCATGCGCGGGATCGAGTAGCCCCAGACGTCGGCGTCGAGCGCGGCGGCCGAGTGACCCTCGGCCTGCAGCGCCGCCGCCAGGTTGACCGTGACCGTGGACTTGCCGACGCCGCCCTTGCCGGAGCCGACGCAGATCACGTTCTTGACCATCGCGAGGGCGCCCTCGGGGAGCCCGCCGCCGCGGCCGAGCCGCTGCGAGAGCGACTGCTTCTCCTGGTCCGAGAGGACGTCGAACGCCACGTTCACCCGGCTGACGCCGAGGCTCGCGACCTTCTCGGTCACGGCCTTCTCGAAGTGGGAGCGGATCGGGCAGCCAGGGGTCGTGAGCGACACGATCACGTCGACGCGGCCCTCCTCGGGCTGTTCGATCGAGCGCACCATGCCGAGCGTCACGATGTCCTTGCGCAGCTCGGGGTCGATGACCCCGCGCAGGACGTCCTGGATCTGTTCAGGGGTAGGCATCCACATCCATTCAAGCAGAGCGGCCATCCTGCGCCTCGAAGCCTGGAGGGAAGACAAACGGGGGCCCCGTGAAGGGCCCCCGTTCGTTTACTGAGGGAGGAGAGATACTGCACTGCCGGCGAGGTATGTGGCCGGCAGTCCTACCCCGGGCCCGCCCTCTCCGTGGCGGCGGGGGGAAGCTGTGCGCTAGGCCAGCGCGCCCACGCGGTTCACGAGGCCCTCGGCCTGCGACTGCACCTCGCGGCTCGTCGCCTTGACCTGGCGCTCGAACTCGCGGCGGGTCGAGCGGACCTGCTTCTCGGCCTCGCGGCGGTTGCGCTTGACGGTCCGGACGGCCGAAGAGCGGCGCTGACGCAGCTCACGCTCCACGCGGGTGCGGGTCTTCTTGACGTCGCGCACCGCGCGGTTGCGGGCGGTCGAGCCGCGGCGCTCGAACTTGCGCAGGTTGGTCGCGACGCGCTTGCCGACCTTCTCGAGCTCCTTCTCGGCGCTCTCGCGACCGGCCGTGTACGGCTTGGTCACATCGGCGACGGCGTCACGGGCCGTGAGGGCGGCGCCGACGGGGATGAGGACCGCGCGCTCGGCCTGAGCCTGAACGACCTGCAGCGTGTTGACCTCCGCCTTGACGCGGGTCTCGGCCGTCTTGGCAGCGGTCTCCGCGGTGCGGGCCGCAGAGGTCTGGGTGCGCTTGGCGGCGCTGCGCGTGGCCGACTGGCCGCGCTTCGCGGCGTTGCGCCGGCGCGTGGCGGCGGCCTTGCGGGCGGTGGCCTTGCGCTGGGTCTCGGTCTGCTGTGCCATTGAGTCTGACTCCTTCTGAGGGGGTTTCCCTGCCCGTCCTCTGGGCGTAAGTTTATTAGATCTAAGTTCCGTAGAAGTATACCACCGAACACACGTACGTAAACCTCCACCAGCGGGCGGTTACAGCCCGGCTCGAGCGAGGCTCAGGCGGCCGCGCGGCCGGACCCGACGCGTGCGAGCCAGGCGCCCGCGTCGTCCAGCTCGGGGAGCGTCGGCAGTGCCGACGGGTCGCCCCAGACCCGGTTCAGGCCCTCGATGCCCGCCTCGTCCACCGCGGCGTCGGCGAAGCGCTTCCCGAGCTCGTACTGGCGCAGCTTGATGTCGAAGCCGAGCAGCCGCTCGACTATGCGGGCCGGCGCCGAGCGGTTGCGGCGGCGCTCGTCCATCGCGGCGCGCAGGCGCTCGTGTCCCGGGATCGCCCGCTCGCCGATCACGTCCATCACGTGCTCCGAGTAGCCCTCGATCACCGCCATGGCCGCCTGGATGCGGTCCATCAGCGCCTGCTGCTCCTCGGACTGGACGAGCGCCGCGAGCCCGCCCTCGCGAAAGGCCTCGACGATCTTCGCCGGATCGGGGATCGACGGCATTCCGCCGGCATTACCGCGCTCGATGCGCACCTCGACGCTCTCCAGATACTCGCGCAGCAGGCCGCTCATGTGCGGGCGCAGCCAGGGCACGCCGCCGAACTGATGCACGTGGGTCAGCTCGTGCGCGCAGACCCAGCGCCCGAAGGCGGCGGAATCTACGTCGAGGTCGGCGACCGCCTTGTCGAGGTTCGGCCCGACGAAGAGGAGGCGCGGCGGCACGTCGCCGCCGAGCAGCGATACGTCGTACTGGCCGAGAACGCGGTGCGCGAGGTAGCCGGTGACGAGCCCGACCTCGGCCGCGAGGGTCGCCGAGGCGCCCAGTCGCAGCGCGCCCGCGAGCGGTCCGGCGAAGCTGAGCCGCTCCTCGAGCCGGGCCGCGACGGGATCGAGGATGTGGCCGAGCGACTCGAGATTCGTCTCAGCCCAGCCCGCGCGGGTGAGCAGCTCGCCCGGCGGGCGGGCGCTCACGAGCTCGAGGCCCGTGTAGTCGCGCACGTGAGGCTCCATCTCCGCGCAGAAGGCGACCACGTCGATGCCGGACTCGGCCGGCCCCTCGCCGCCGGCGGCGAGCCGCGCAATCGTCCGGGCGATCGACCAGTCCACCATGTCCCTCTGAACGGTACTCGGCGTCAGAGCTCGGGTAGCCGCTGTACCTGCTCGACGACGGGCGCGAAGAGATCCCCGTGCTCCTCCACCCGCTCGAGCACCTCGCCCGCCTCGAAGACGAGCTCCGCTGGATCGCCCTCCTCGAGCTCCTCCCAGGCGAGCGGTGTCGACACCGTCGGGCGCTCGCGCGCGCGCAGCGAGTAGACCCCGACGGTCGTCTTGTGCTCGTCGTTCTGGCTCCAGTCGATCAGCACCTTGCCGGACCGCAGCTCTTTCTTCTGGGTCGAGACGATCAGCTGCGGGTGCTGTGCCTCGAGATGGCGGGCGAGCGCCTGCGAGAGCAGCTTCGTGCCGCCGCGGTAGTCGGCTTCGCCGCTGTTCAGCGGGACGTA
The DNA here is from genome assembly GCA_963827065.1 of uncultured Thermoleophilaceae bacterium. Classification (GTDB taxonomy): domain Bacteria; phylum Actinomycetota; class Thermoleophilia; order Solirubrobacterales; family Thermoleophilaceae; genus JACVRW01. Next base: position 18,981 of record CAWGZM010000014.1, read on the forward strand.
GACCTGGATCCCCTTCGAGCCCGAGGTCTTCGCGTAGCTGTCGAGGCCGAGCTGGCCGAGCGCCTCGCGCAGGAGCATCGCCACCTCGCAGCACTCGGGCAGGCCCGCCCCCGGGCCGGGGTCGAGGTCGAAGGCCATCACGGTGGGGTGCTCCATGTCAGCTGCCAGCGACAGCGACGGGTGCAGCTCCAGGTCCGCCAGGTTGGCGAGCCAGACGAGCGTCGCCAGGTCGTCGCAGATGCAGTAGTCGATCTCGCCGACGCGCTCCTTGCGCACCCACTCGGGCGCGTGCGACGGGCAGTTCTTCTCGTAGAAGTACTGGCCCTCGACCCCGTTCGGATAGCGCTTGAGCGTAAGCGGGTGCTCACGCAGGTGCGGCAGCACCGCCGGCGCGATGCGCGTGTAGTAGTCGATCACCTGGCCCTTGGTGAACCCGGTGCGCGGGTACATCACCTTGTCCAGGTTCGAGAGCGAGAGCCGCCGGCCCTCGACCTCTACCTCGACCCGCCGCGGGGCCACCTACTTCTTGGCGGCCGTCTTCTTCGCGGAGGACTTGGAGCCGTTGGCGCCGCTGCGCGAGGAGCTCTTGCGCTTCGAGCCGCCCTCGGTCGGGCCCTTCGAGGCCGCGATCGAGGCCTCCAGGGCGGCCATCAGGTCCGGCACCTTGGTGGGCTCCTCCTCGGGCGCCTCGATCGTGATCGTCTCGCCGGCCGCCTTGCGCTCGATCAGCTCGAGCACGCGCTCGCGGTACTCGTCGCGGTAGGCCTCGGGCTCGAAGTCGGCGGACAGCGACTCGATCAGCTGCTTTGCCATGTCGAGCTCGCGCTTGCTCGTCTTGCTGCCGTCCACCGTCAGCTCGTCGAGCGAGTCCGGGTTGATCACCTCGTCGGCGAACAGCATCGTCTCCATCGCCAGCACGCCGTCGCGCGGGCGCAGCGCGACGAGGCTCTCCTTCGAGCGGATCACGACCCGCGCGATCGCCACCTTGCTCGCCTCGTCCATCGCGTCGACGAGCAGCTTGTAGGCCTTCTCGGCGCCCTTGTCGGGTGCGAGGTAGTAGGGGTGGTCGTAGTACATCGGGTCGATCTGCTCGAGGTCGACGAAGGCCTCGATGTCGATCGTGCGCGTCTTCTGAGGCTCGAGCGACTCGAGCTCCTCGGGCGCGATCATCACGTAGCGCTCCGGGCTGATCTCGTAGCCCTTGACGATGTCCTCGTACTTGACCTCCTCGCCGTCCGGGCCGACCCGCTGCTGCCGGATCCGCTGGCCGGACTTCGAGTCGAGCTGATGAAAGCGCACCGTCTTGCGCGAGACCGCGCTGAACAGCTTCACGGGGATGTTGACCAGTCCGAAACTGATCGCTCCGCTCCAGATCGCACGTGCCATATAGATGAAGATACCCGCAGGACCCCGGCTTACCCTGCTTCGCGGATGCATTCTTGCGGGTCCTTGTCCGGGCGCAGGCCCTTGAAGGAGGGCGCCCGCAGGGTCCCGCTGCGGGTCCACTCGCGAAACTCGACGGCGGCCACCAGCTCCGGCTCGACGAAGATCGTGCCCTTGGGCGGCTGACGGCCCTCGAACGGGCTCGTGTCGCGCCTGAGCGGCTCCAGCTCGCGCATGAGCATGGTCAGCATCTCCTGCGTGAAGCCGGTGCCGACCTTGCCCGCGTAGACGAGCTTGCCGTCCTCCATCACGCCAACCGCGAGCGCACCGAGCCTGCCGCTGCGCCCGCCCTCGCCCGGCGTCCAGCCGCCGATCACGACGTCCTGGATCGCGACGTTCTTGACCTTGATCCAGTGCGAGGCGCGGCGGCCCGGCTCGTAGGGGCTGTCGAGCCGCTTCGCGAGCACGCCCTCGATGCCGTGCTGGCGCGTGGCCTCGAGCAGCGCGCTGCCCTCGCCGCGGTGGTAGGCGGGCGTGCGCCACGCCGGCCCCTCGAGCGCGAGCTCCTCGAGCAGCGCGCGCCGGTCCTCGTAGGCGAGCGGCAGCGTGAGCCGCCCGTCGAGGTAGAGCAGGTCGAAGATGATGTAGGTGACCGGCGTGTCGCGCATCCGCCGCTTGACGGCCGAGTCGGACGCCAGGTGCATGCGCGACTGCAGGCGCTCGAAGCTCGGCCGGCCCTCGTCGTCAAAGGCGACGATCTCGCCGTCGAGGATCAGCCGCCGGGCGCCCTGCGCGCGCGAGAATTCACGCACCTCGGGGTAGCGCGGCGTGAAGTCGGTGAAGTTGCGCCCCTGGAGCGTGATGTGGCCGTGGTCTGAGAACAGCACTGTGCGGATGCCGTCCCACTTGACCTCGAAGCCGTAGTCCTGCTCGTTGCGCGGCAGCTGGCCGCTGCGCGCGAGCATCGGCTCCAGGCGGTCCGGCAACGGCACGTAGCCCGGGTCCTCGGGCGGGTCCATGCGGTGGATGAGCCAGTCCTTGTCGCGCGTGTGGAAGAGCGCGTAGCGGCCGCGCATGCGCTCGCCGTGGAAGGTCGCGATCACCTCGTTCTCACGGAACTTCTCGGCCTCGTAGGTGCCGCTGTCCCAGACCGTCATCGTCCCGGCGCCGTACTCGCCCTTCGGGATCTCGCCCTGGAACTCGAGGTACTCGAGCGGGTGGTCCTCGGTGTGCACGGCGAGCCGGTTCTCGTCGGGGTGCGCCGGGATGCCGCGCGGGAGCGCCCAGGAGACGAGCGTGCCGTCATGCTCGAGGCGCAGGTCCCAGTGCAGGCGACGCGCCCGGTGCTCCTGCACGACGAAGCGCGGGCCCTTGGCCTTCTTCCCCTTACGCCCCTTCGGCTCAGGGGTCTTCTCGAAGTCGCGCTTCTCCCGGTAGCTGCCGAGCCGATCCGCCACAGGGGTAATCCTGACTGACGCTAGTGGCGGGCGAGCGCGGTCGAGCCGAGCGATTCGCGCAGGGCGTCGATCGAGTGGAAGACCTGCACGGCGCCGGCGTCACGCAGCTCCTGCTCGGAGAAGCCGCCAGTCAGCACCGCGATCGTCTCGATGCCGACCCGCCCCGCGGCCTCGCAATCGAAGGTCGAGTCACCGACCATCACGCCATCGTCGGCGCCCGCCTTCTCGAGCGCCGCGACGACAAGATCGGGCTCGGGCTTCGTCGCCTCCACATCAGCCGAGCTCGTCCAGTCGTCGGCGAGCTCGCGTGCGTCGAGCAGATCGAGGTAGTAGTCGATCTCGTCCTGCTTGGCCGAGCTCGCCAGCACCACGGCGTGGCCGCTCTCCTTGAGGTCGACGATCAGCTCGCGGGCGCCGTGAAGCGGTTCGACCTCCTCGATCAGGGCCATGTAGAGAGCCTTCTCGGCGGTGCGGATGTCGTCGCCCTTCTCCTGCTCGACCTCCTCGCCGCACAGCGCGCCGACGAGCTGGTCGCCGCCCATGCCGATGTGTCGGTGGATGCGCCAGACCGGAAGAAGCACGTCGTGTTGGCGGAAGGCGCGGTACCAGGCGATGGCGTGGTGATAGTTGGTGTCGACGAGGGTGCCGTCGACGTCGAGGATCGCCGCAGGAGCCATGGGGGTTTCTCCCCGGTGGCGGGGGACTCAAACGTTCGTCCAGTCTGCCCCGGTGGGCGTCCGGACGCACTTGAGCGGTGACGACATGAGTCCTGAATGGGATCTCCCAGCGTCGCCTCCTGTCTCCGCAGCGGCGTTTTGGCCGCTCTCCTCGCCCTGTGCGTGGTTCCGGGCAGCGCGGCCGCCGCCGGGGCGGCCGCCTGCGAGTCGGCCGAGGCGCGGCCGGCGCAGGTGAGCGAGCGCATCGTGATCCGCTCGACGCTATGCGTGCTGAACGCCGAGCGGGCGCGTCATGGCCTGCGTGCGCTGCACCTGAACCCGCGCCTCTCGCGCGCCGCCAGCCGGCACTCGGAGGACATGGCCCGCCACGGCTACTTCGACCACACGTCGCAGAACGGCGCGAGCTTCGTCGACCGGATCCGCCGAACCGGCTACCTGAACGGCGCCAGGAGCTGGAAGGTCGCCGAGAACATCGCCTGGGGAACGGCCTGGCTCGCCTCGCCGCGCGCCATCACAAAGGCCTGGATGAACAGCCCGGGTCACCGCGCCAACATCCTCGACGCTTCCTACCGCGAGATAGGCATCGGCGTGGCGAGCGGCCGCGGCACGCGGGCGCTCTACACGACTGACTTCGGCGCACGCGGCTGATCCGCCGCAGCCGACTCAGTCCTCTTGAGGCGTCTCGGGGCCCTTCGGGTCGGGCTGAGGCGCGTCGGGCGGCTCCGGCTGGGGCTGTTCCGGCGGCGCGGGGGCGGGAACCTCGATGCTGGGCGTCTCCTGTGGTACCTCGGTCATGTCTCGTCCCTTCCCGGTGCGCGGGCCTGGAAACGGCTCAGGCCGCCACCTCGGCGAGGTCCTCCCGCAATTCGCGCACGCGCTCGACGCCCTCGGACTCACGATCGTTCGCGAGCAGGTCGAGGACGGCCTCCTCGACCGCCTGCTGCACGTCGGGCCAGGCCGCTGTGTCCTCCATCAGCTGGGGCAGGGCGCCGCTGATCGTGAGACCGCCGTCGTAGCGATCGAACACGCGCGGGTCGATGTATGACGCCCGGCAGACGGCCGGCGTGTTGCCGAGATAGCGCGCCACCTCCTTGACGGCGCGCGACTTGGCTCGCTTGCGCGCGGTCTTCGAGGTGGCGGCCATGCCGGAGACCGACAGCGCCACGGCCGCCAGCACGGTGCCGCTCCAGGTGCGGAAGTCCTTGGCCGAGAAGTCGCCGCCGGCGGCGGCCTTCACGTAGGCGTTGATGTCCGGCGACTTGACATCGACCCAGCGGCGGCCCTGCTTGTAGGCGAGCAGCTCCTCGCCGCCGCCGCGCCGGCGCTTCAGCTCCGTGACGATCGCCGCCACGACCGGGTCGCCGACCGACTGCACGCGCCGGGCGCCGCCCTTGGCCTCGTAGTCGAAGGTCACCTCGTCGCCGTCGACGGTCACGTGGCGCTTGCCCATGGTCGCGATGCCGTAGGTGTCGTTCTCCTCCGCGTAGTCCTCCGAGCCGATCCGGAAGAAGCCGCGATCGAGCAGCCGCGTGGCGCAGGCGAGCACCCTCTCGCGCGGCATGCCGGGCAGCTCGAGCTCCTCGGTCACCCGCGCTCGCAGCTGCGGCAGCGCGCGGGCGAAGTCGAGCATCTCGTCGAACTTCTCGCGATCGCGGCGCTCGCGCCACCTGTCGTGGTAGCGGTACTGCTTGCGCCCGGCGACGTCCGTGCCCGTCGCCTGGATGTGGCCCATCGGATAGGGACATATCCAGACGTCGTCCCAGGCCGGGGGAATCGCGAGCTCGCGGATGCGCTCGATCATCGAAGGCTCGGTGATCCGCCGGCCCTCGTCATCGAGGTACTCGAACCCCTTGCCGCGGCGCCGGCGGCGAATGCCGGGGCCTGAGCAGTCCACTCTTCTGAGGCGAGCCACGGCGACCTGTTTCCCGCGGTCGGGGGGTGACAATCAGGCGCCGGGCACGAGCGCGCCCAAGAGCTGCTCCACCAGCTCCGGCGAGCGGGCCGCCGTGACGTGGGAGCGCATGTCGAGGTCGAGGGCGTCTCCGCCTGGGAAGGCGACTGAACCACCGCACTCCGTCACGAGCAGCTGGGCGGCGGCGACGTCGACCGAGCGGACCGCGCGCAGGCTCACCATCGCGTCGAGCTGGCCGGCGGCCACCAGGCACATGCTCGAGGCGACCGAGCCGAGGGCCCGGATGCGGCGCGCCTCCACCTGCGCGAGCGCGGGCGCGACGGCCGCGACGAGCGCCGGCCGGGCCGTCTCCACGCCGAGCATCTCGAGCGGCCCCGGCTCGAGTTGCGGCAGGCGCTGTCCGGAGACGAAGGCGCCCTCGCCGCGTACGGCCCACCAGTCGCGCGTCGTCACTCCGGCGTGGCCACCCGAGGGAGCGAGCTCGGCGACCCAGCCGACCTCGACGTCCGCCATGCGCGCCCCGGATGCCACCGCGATCGATACGCAGGCGAACGGCAGCCCACGCTTCGCGTTCACCGAGCCGTCGACGGGATCGATCACCACGCGGACCGGCCCGCCGCCGTGCAGCGAGACCTCGCCGCGCTCCTCCGACACGGCCGTCAGCGGCACCTCGAGCGCCTCCAGCTCCGCGAAGATGGCGTCCTCCGAGGCGCGATCGATCACGTAGGCCATGTCGCCGCCCTCGCCGCGGCCCGTCTCGACAGAGCGCTCCGCGCGCGTCGAGTAGGAGCCGACCGCCTCGCGTGCGGCGGCCCCGGCGCGCCGGCAGAAGCCCAGCCAATCAGCTTCGGGAAGACTCATCTGGCGGCGTATCCTAGGGAGGGATGCCCGATGCGCTAGACGGCCTCAACCGCTCGCAGGAGCAGGCCGTCACCCACCCCGGCGGCCCACTCGTCGTGGTGGCGGGCGCGGGCACCGGCAAGACACGGACGCTCACGCGGCGTTTCGCGTGGCTCGTCGAGCAGGGCGTGCCGGCCGACGAGGTCCTGGCGCTCACGTTCTCGTCAGCCGCGGCCGCCGAGATGCGCGAGCGGCTCGAGTCGCTGATCGAGTCGCCCTACGAGGAGCTCCACGTCGCGACCTTCCACGCGTTCTGCACGCGACTGCTGCAGGACGAGGCACTCGAGGCCTGCGTCGACCCCTTCCTCTCGCCGGTCACGCCGGCGGACCGGCTCGCCCTGCTGCTCGAGCGCATCGGTGAGCTGACCCTGCGCCATCACGAGATCCGCGGCAACCCGGCGCCACTGCTCGCGAGCTTCGTGTCGAGGATCGACCGGCTCAAGGACGAGATGGTCTCGGCGGCCGACTACCGCGGCTACGCCGAACGGCTCGCCGCCGGCGCCGAGGGCGACGCCGCGCGGGCGCATGCCGACCGCGAGCTCGAGTTCGCCCGCCTCTACGCCGACCACGACCGCCTCCTGTCCGACCGCGGCGCGCTCGACTTCGGCGACCTGATCCTGCAGGCGTTCCGGCTGCTGCACGAGCGCCCGCACGTGCGTGAGCGGGTCGCGCGCCGCTACCGGCACGTGCTCGTCGACGAGTACCAGGACACGAACTTCGCCCAGGGGATGCTGCTGCGGCTGCTCGTCGAGGAGCACCGCAACGTCACCGTCGTCGGCGACGACGACCAGGCGATCTACCGCTTCCGGGGCGCGTCGCAGAAGAACCTGCTCGACTTCCAGCGCGAGTTCCCCGAGGCGACCGTCGTCCGCCTCGAGCGCAACTACCGCTCCGGCAGGCGCATCCTCGCTGCAGCGGCCGCGGTGGTCGACCCGCTGCCCGAGCGCATACCGAAGAAGCTGAAGGGCGCGAGCGGCGGGCGCGTCCGCTTCTGGCGCTGCCGCACCGAGCGCGCCCAGGCGCAGGCCGTCGCAGCGGAGGCCGAGCAGCTGATCGCCGCCGGGACGCCTCCGGACCAGATCTGCGTGCTGGTGCGCTCGGTCAAGGCAGAGGGAGCGACGATCGCATCCGCGCTCGAGGAGCGCGCGCTGCCCGCTCGCACCTGCGGCGCCGCCGCCTACTTCCAGCGAGCCGAGGTCCGCGACGTGCTCGCCTGGCTGCGCGCGCTCGCCGACCCGTCCGACTCGGGCGCCGTCGTGCGCGCGCTGTCGCGACCGCCCGTCGAGCTGCGCTCCGTGGACGTGGCGCGGCTCACGCAGCTCGCCCGGCGGCGCAAGCTCGACATGCCGAGCGCGGTCGCCGCCGCGCTCGAGGGCCCGCAGCTCTCCGAGGAGGGCCGTGACCGCGCCCGCACCTTCCTGCGGCTCTATCGCTCGGCCTCGGGCGCCTTCGAGGACCGCCGCCCCGACGCCTTCGTCCTGCGCCTGATCGAGCGCATCGGCCTCCGCCGCCAGCAGGTGTTCGCCACCCAGGCCGACACCGTCGAGCGGCTGCGGAACATCGCCAAGCTGTCGGAGCTGGCCTCCGCCTACATGCGCCGCGAGCCACAGGCGACCGCGCGCGACTTCACGCGTTACCTCGCCGCCGTCGCGGAATCGGGCCTGCGCGAGGACGAGGCGGTCGGCATCCCGGCCGCTCCGGCGGTCCAGGTGATGACGATGCACGCGGCCAAGGGCCTCGAGTTCGACCACGTCTTCGTGCTGGGCCTGTCGGCCGCGCGCATGCCGGGACCGTTCCGCGCGCCGGCCGACGGCGTGCCCGACGAGCTCCTGAAGGAGCGCCTCCCCGCCGGGGGCGGACGCGAGGAGCACGAGGCGGAGATGCGCCGGCTGCTGCACGTGGCGATGACGCGCGCCCGCAAGGGCCTCGTGCTCGCCTGGGCCGAGGGTGCCCAGCCCGGCGTCACGCCGCGGCCCTCGCCCTACTACGAGGAGGCGCTCGCGGTGCTCGCCATCGAGGAGGAGGAGTTCGAGGAGGAGCTCTTCGGGCCGGCCGAGGGTCTCCACTCGACCTTCAGGATCATGCGCGACGAGCTGCTCGACACGGTCGCGCGGGTCGGCGGCCGGCTCGGCGAGATGCGGCTCGACACCTACCTGGACGTCGACCAGGCGGTGTCCCGCTACCTCGAGCTCATCAAGGTCGCCGCCCTGATCGAACGGGCCAAGGAGGGTCAGTCCCTCGACGCGGCGCTCACGGAGGTCAACGAGATCCTCGTCCAGTGCGCGACGGCGGAGCAGCGCGAGATCCTCGAGCAGTCCGCGCTCGATGGCTGGCTGCGCGACACCGAGCGCGACCCCGAGAGCCGCCCCGCCGCCCACGGGCAACGGCTCGGAGCCGTCGCTCGACCCGTTCATCCCGCGCCGCGGCCGCGGCCTGATGCTGTCCGCGAGCGACATCGACACCTACCGGATCTGCCCGCTCAAGTACAAGTTCGCGCGCGTATTCCGCATCCCCCAGGAGCCCACCATCCACCAGCGCTTCGGGATCGTCGTGCACCAGGTGCTGGAGCGCTTTCACACCCAGGGCGGCGGCTCGCTGGCGCAGCTGATGGAGCTGTTCGAGGCATCCTGGCGGCGCTCAGGCTTCGGCGACACGGACGACGAGAAGCAGTTCCGCGTGCGCGCGGTCGAGGCGCTCGAGCGCTACTGGGCCGAGGACCGCCGCTCGGAGGCCGAGCCGGTCTGGTTCGAGCGCTCCTTCGCGTTCCGGATCGGGCCGCACCTCCTGCGCGGCCGCGTCGACCGCGTCGACCGGCATCCCGACGGCACCTACGAGCTGATCGACTACAAGACCGGCAAGTCGAAGACCGAGGAGGACCTGCGCGAGGACATCCAGCTCTCGCTCTACCAGATGGGCGCGCGCGAGAGCTGGCGGCTCGAGACCTCGGCGCAGAGCTACCTCTACGTGCTGACCGGCGAGAAGGTCCCCGTCGAGCACTCGGACGAGGAGCTGGAGCGCGTCAAGGCGACGGTCACCGACATCGCCGGAGGGATCCTCAAGCAGGACTTCGAGCCGACCCCGTCGACCGAGATCTGCAGCTTCTGCGACTACCGGATCATCTGCCCGGCCGCCGAGAAGTAGGAGATCAGCCGGGGGCTCACGCCCCCGGACCCCCGCGGCACCTGGCCGGTGACCTTAGCTCTCCTCCGGCCCTCTTTGCCGAAGAAAGCGCTGGAAATCGCGTGCAATCGTGTCCGCGGACGGCAGGCTCCCCTCGTCCGGCGGGTTCTCGGCCGTCACCTCGTCCATCGCGGTCTCGAGCCGCTCGACGAACGCCTTGACCTCAGGGTCGCTCGCCACTGCGGCGCTCACCTGGCGCTCGTAGTCCTCGGCCGCGGACTCGAGCTCACCCGCGTCGACCGCCACGCCGGCGACCCCCTCGAAGCCGCGCACCAGCGCGAGCGCCACCTTCGGGTTGGGCGACGCGGCAACGTAGTGCGGGACCGAGGCCCACAGGCTCACCGACGCGAACCCCGCCGACGCGAAGGCGTTCTGGAGCACGCCGACGATGCCGGTCGGGCCCTCGTAGCTCGGCGGCTCGAAGCCGAGCCGCTCGACGAGCGAGTTGTCCGAACCGAAGCCCGTGATGGCGACGGGGCGACTGTGCGGCACGTCCGCGAGCAGCGCGCCGAGCGTGATCACCACGCTCACGTCGAGCTCGCGGGCGGTGCCGATCACGTTGTCCGTGAAGCGGCGCCAGCGCAGCGACGGCTCGACCCCCTGGAGCATCACGAGGTCGCCCTCCGCCCCGGGCACCTCGGCGATCGAGAACTGGTTCTCGGGCCAGTCCATCTCACGCGTGCGGCCCTCGGTCAGGCGCACCGTCGGGCGCACCGCCGTGAAGTCGTAGTACTCCTCGGGGTCGATGCGGGCGACGTCCTCCGACTCGAACGACCCGCGAATGAACGAGAGCGCCGCGGAAGCGGACTCGCCGGCGTCGTTCCAGCCCTTGAACGCACACACCATGATCGGCTTCCGAAGCTCGGGCCGCCGCTCCCAGATCAGGTCGCTCATCTCTCTCACCGTACCCGACGTCCGCTGCCGGATTCAGGATGGACGGCGATGACGGTGGCCGAGCTGCGTGCCGGGGGTGAGATCGAGGGCGTGTTCGCGTGCACGCGCAAGGATCGGCTGACCGCGCGCAACGGCAGCCCCTACCTGGCGGTGGAGCTGCGCGACCGCACCGGGGCGATCGCGGGCCGCGCGTTCCGGGACGCCGACTTCCTCGCCGGCCAGTTCGAGCGCGGCGACCTCGTGAGCGTCCGCGGCCGTGTCGAGCGCTTTCGCGACGAGCTGCAGATCGAGCTCGCCGCGATCAAGCGTGCCGAGGAGAACGCAGCCGACCCCGCCGAATTCCTGCCGGTCGCATACCGCGACGTCGAGGAGCTCGACGGGTTTCTCGAGCATCTGGCCCGCGAGGTGTACGACCCGGACCTGCGGGCTCTGCTCGATGCGTTCTTGGGCGACGAGGTGTTCCGCGCGGACTTCCGGCGCGCGCCCTGCACGCGCAGCGGCCATCACGCCTACCTCGGCGGCCTGCTCGAGCACACGGTGGCCGTGGCAACGCTCGCCTTCGAGACGAGCACGCTGCACCCGCGTCTCAACAGCGACCTGCTCGTGTGCGCCGCGATCCTGCACGACATCGGCAAGATTCGCGAGTTCGAGCTGAGCGCCGAGATCGCGCTGACCGAGGCCGGGGCGCTCGTGGGCCACCTCGCACTCGGCGTGGAGATGCTGAATGAGCGCGCCGGCGCCATCCCGGCCGCCAAGCTGCACGCGCTCACCCACTGCGTCCTCGGGCACCACGGCGCGGACGCGCTGCCCGGCCGGCGCTTCCGCTCGGCCGAGGCGCTCGCGCTGCAGCGCCTGAACGCGCTCGATGCCAGCGTCAAGGGCGCGCTCGAGCACGGGCTGGACTGAACCTGGACGTTTAGGCCAGCCGCCGCCGACCCCGTTCGCGTCCGGGTCCGGTCGCGCCGACCGGACTATGAGGTGTCCGAGAACCCGCCCACCCCCACGGCCACGTCCGAGGTCGTCGAAGAGCTGCTGCGCCAGCTCGTCGATGCCCGCTTCGTGCTCACGGACAGAGACGGCGCCGTCACCCGCTGGAGCCGCCCCGCCGAGGAGCTGTTCGGCTGGCCAGGCGCGCGCATGCTCGGCCGCCAGCTGCCCGACACGCTCGCCATGACCGAGGCGCTCCCGCGCGCCGGCGGCGTTCTTCAGACGACCGTACGCCGCAGGAACGGCAGCGAGCTCGACATCACCTTGACCCTGGTCCCCGTGGGGATGAGCCAGAGCCTCGAGTTCAACGGCTTCCTCGAGGCGCTCGAGATCGCCGCTCCGCGCGGCAACGCGATGCAGCAGCTGCAGCAGAGCCACCGCACGGTCGTGGACTGGATTCACGCCGCCCTGCGGGGCGAGGCGCGGCTCGAGGACGATGACCTGGCCGCCGGCACGATCGTCGCCTTCCGGCCGCTCGTGGAGCCGCCGCCGGCTCCGGTCTCCCATGACGAGGACGAGGAGGAGCTGTTCGCCGAGCCGGAGCCGAACCGGCCGCCGTCCCAGGCACCGGCCGCACTCGACCCCAGCCGCGTCGACGCGGTCGAGGAGCTCGGCGAGCGCCTCGCTGCCGAGCTCGGCGAGACGCGTGGCGCCCTTGCGGAGACCCGCGGAGCGGTCGACAGGCTGGAGCAGGAGCTCGCGCGGGCGCCGGAGGCCGACGAGGAGCTGACGGCGAGGCTCGAGGAGCTGCGCGCAAGCGTGACGGCGCTCGAGGCACCGGCCGCCAAGGTCGAGCAGCTCGAGGCCGCGATCGCCGAGCAACGCGAGGCGGATGAGGGCCGCCGCGGCCTGGCCGATGAGCTGCGCGCGACACGCGCACAGGTCGAGTCGGTCGAGGCAGCGCTGGCCGAGCTCCATGAGCGAGCGGCCGCGTCCGCTGCGGAGGCAACCGCGCAGGTGCGCGAGCGGCTCGAGCAGCTCGAGCGCGACCTCGCCGAGCGAGGCGAGCGCAGCGACGGCCTCCGGGACGCGATTGACCAGACGAGCGCGAAGGTCGACGAGCTCGCCCGCGGGCTCGCAGAGGGCGCGGCGGATGCCGAACAGCGCCGCCACACGAGCGCTGAGCGGGACGAGCGGCTGCGCACAGAGCTCGAGGAGACGCGCACGAAGCTTGAGGCGCTCGCGGGCGAGCGCATCGAGGAACAGCGCCTGCTGGCCGGCGAGCTCGCCGAGACACACGCCAAGCTGGAGGCGCTCGAGCGCGCCATGGGTGACGAGCACGAGCGCGCCGACGAGGCGCGGGCCGTGCTCGCCGAGCTCGGCCGCGAGCTGGCCGAGCTGCGCTCCGCGCCGCCGGCCCAAGCCGCCAGCGAGCCCGCTGGCGCCGAGCCCGCCACCGCCGCGGCGGCAGAGGCGGCCGGCGAGGCCCTGAAGGCCATCGAGCGCCTGACCGCGCGCGCGGAGCAGGCGGCCGATGCCGCCCGCAGCCATTCGTCGCGCGCCTACGACGCGTCGGGTGCGGCAGAGGCGCGCGCTTCGCGCGCCGAGGAGGCCGCCGCCGCTGCGGAGGCGCAGGCGAGCCGCGCGGCCGAGAGCATCGCGGGCGTCGAGAGGCGCTCCGAGCGTGCCGAGCAGGCGCTCGCCGGAGTGGAGTCTCAGGTCCTGGCCGCGCGAGCGGCGGCGGAATCGGTGGAGGACCGGGCCACGCGCGCCCAAGAGGCGCTCGGCGCCGTCGAGGAGCACTCCGAGCGTGCCCGCGAGATCGTCGCCGAGGTCGAGGCCCATGTGGGCCGCGCCGGCGAGGCGGTGTCCGCCGCCGAGGCGCATGCAGCCCACGCCGAAGAGGCGCTGTCGGCCGTCGAGGGCCAGGCGCAACGAGCTGAGGCGGCCGCGGCGGGGGCCCAGGCCGAGGGCGAGCGCGTGCTGGCCGCGGCGACTCGCGTAGGCGATGCACAGGGCGCGGCCGAGCGGGCCGAGGCCGCCGCCGGCGAGCTACGCGATGCGGTCGAGCGCGTGACCGGCGCCGAGGGGCGCATGGATGCCCAGCTGGCGCGCGTCCTCGACAGCGCGAACGGGACCGAGAGTGGTGCGATCCGCGCGGAGGCCGCCGCCTCGAGTGCCGCCGGCGACGCCGAGCGCGTCGGCGAAGAGGTGCGCAGGCTGGCTGAGGTGGCCGCCGCGGCCGAGCGCGAGGCCGAGCGGGCACGCGAGGCGGCGGAGGCCGCACAACAGGCGGCCGAGGCCGCGCGCGTCGCCGCCGAACAGGCGAGCGAGGCCGGTCAGGACTACCGCGAGGCGGCGCGGCCGCTCGTCCGCTACGACGCGCCGGCTGCCGCCGACGCGCACGCTCACGCCCCGCACGGCGCCGGCGACGGCAACGGCAACGGGAACGGGAACGGCCACGGCGATCCGCGCCGGCCGCTTTTCGCCAAGCCCGAAACCGGCCCGGCGCGGCCGCCGCGACCGGGCTTCGACGACGCCCCCAAGCCGATGGCCGTGATCGCACTCGACGGCCACTTCAAGGAGCTGAATCCGGCATTCAGCGATCTCGTCGGCTACAGCGAGGCGGAGTTCGCCGCGGCCGTCTGGCCGCCGGTGATGGACCGCGCGAACCTCCAGAAGCATCGCGAGCAGATCAGGGCCATGCTCGCGGGCACGATGCAATCTGCGGAGGTCAAGACCGGCTACGTGCACGCCCAGGGCCTCCTCGTGCCGGTGGTGGGGCGCATCGAGCTCGTGCGGGAGAACGGCGAGCCGAGCCACTTCCTGCTCGAGGCCGCCGGCCGCTGACCCGTCGTTAGTCTCTCCGCCCGTGGTCTCGGACGACGGCATCCTGCCCTGGCTAAACCGCATGAGCGACGAGATCCCGGGCCTCGAGCCGCTCGACGCGCACACGCACATCGGCTCGAACGACCCGGACGGCTACAGCTGCGGCCGCGACGAGCTCATGGCGGCGCTCGAGCGGATCGACGGGCGGGCGATCGTCTTCCCGATGCAGGAGCCGGGCGGGTACCGGGAGCCGAACGACATGGTCATCCGCGAGGCCGAGGCGTCCGGCGGGAGCCTGTTCCCGTTCTGCCGCCTCGACCCGCACGACGCCCCGCTCGCCGAGGCCGAGCGGGCACTCGCGGCGGGTGCCCGCGGCATCAAGCTGCACCCGCGCGCCGAGGGCTTCGCGCTCAATCATCCCGACCTGCAGCCGGTCTTCGCGCTCGCGGAGGAGCAGCGCCTGACGATCCTCTGCCACGCCGGCCGCGGCATTCCCGCGCTCGGACGGCACGCCCTCGAGGCCTGCGGCCGCTACCCCGGCATGCGGCTGATCCTCGCCCACGCGGGCATCTCGGACCTCTCCTGGATCTGGCGCCTCGCCCCGGAGCATCCAAACCTCTTCTTCGACACGTCCTGGTGGTCGCCGAGCGATCTCCAGACGCTGCTGGCCTTGGTCCCGCCGGGCCAGGTCCTCATGGCCAGTGACGCTCCCTACGGGACGCCCGCATGGGGCGCGGCCTCGGCGCTCCGCCACGCGCTCCAGGTCGGCCTCGACCACGACCAGGTGCGCGGAGTCATGGGCGGGCAGGCAGCCCGCCTGCTCGCCGGCGAGGCCCCGCTCGACCTCGGTTCGGCGCCGGGTCCCGGCCGGCTCTCACGCGACCCGCTGCTCGACCGCGTCTACGCGTTCCTGCTGAGCGCGCTGGGCCAGATGTTCAACGGCGTCGAGCCGGCCGAGACGCTGTCGCTCGTGCGGCTCGCCTGCGACATGGGCGACGACGCGCCGCAGGCGCCGGTCTGTCACGCGGTCCTCGAGCTGCTCGACGAACGCGATCGCTATTCGGCCGAGGGCGACGGCAGGCCCGAGCGCTTCGCCCCCGGGCTGCACTTCGTGGTTGCGGCTGCGTGTCTGGCGCGTACTCCCGACGTCCCCGTCTGACGGCAGTTTTGCGTTCTGCCGACCGGGTAGGCCCTAGAGAGAGGGTCGCCGGAGCTGCGTGGTCGGATCTTCCGGGGACGCCAGGCGGAAACGGCTGACCCGCTTAATCGCCGAGCACGAACATCTCGAAACCCACAGCCGGGTGGAACGTGATCTGGCTGTGGTAGGCGATGACCGGCCGGCCCACGAGCTCCTCCACGGCGTCCGTGAACTGCTTCGCCTCCGTCTCCTGGAAGCGCAGCCGCACGTCGCGCACCAGCTTCTCCTCGCCGCTTTCGACGAGCGTCCTCTCGACGGTGGTGAGGATGTCCTCGAGCACGCAGAGCACGTAGTCGTCGAACGCGTAGGTCTTCGCCTTCGTGGGCCCACGGCCGTAGCTCTCGCGAAAGATGCCAACGATCGCGTTCGAGATGGCGGCCAGCCGCTCGCCGTCGGCCTCGACCTGACTCACGCGACCTCTCGCAGCGCCTCGAGCTCACGCCGCATCGCGAGCCGCTTGAGCGCCTTCGACTCGAGCTGGCGCACGCGCTCGGCCGACAGCCCCAGCCGGCGGCCCGTCTCACGCAACGGCTGCGGATCCTCGCCGTCGATCCCGTAGCGGAGCTGGATCACATGCCGCTCGGTCTCCGGGAGCTCATCCACAGTCCGCCGCAGGAGCTCCTCGCTCAGGCTCAGCTCGACCTCCTGGTCGACCGGCGGCGAGTCGCCCTCGAGCAGGTCGCGCAGCGCCGTGTCGCCCTCCTCGCCGACCGGCCGGTCGAGGCTGGTGACCGTGCGCGCCGCCTCACGGACCTCCTCGACCTGGCTCAGAGGTAGCTCGGCCGCGGCGGCGATCTCCTCGTCGCTCGGCTCGCGTCCGAGCTTCGCCGACAGCTCTCGCTCGGCGCGGACGATCTTGCGCTCGCGCTGGCCGATGTGGACCGGGATCCGGATCGTGCGTGCCTTGTTGGCGAGCCCGCGCTGGATCGCCTGGCGGATCCAGAAGGTGGCGTAGGTAGAGAACTTGTAGCCCTTGCGCCAGTCGAACTTCTCGGCCGCGCGGATCAGGCCGAAGATGCCCTCCTGGATGAGATCCAGCAGCGACAGCTCCTGGCCCTGGTACTTCTTGGCGATCGAGACCACGAGGCGCAGGTTCGAGTTGATCATGCGCTCCTTGGCGGCGAGGTCGCCCTGCTCGATGCGCTTGGCGAGCTCGATCTCCTCGGTCGCGGTCAGCAGCGGGTAGCGCCGGATCTCGTTGAGGAACAGCTGCAGCGCATCGGTGGTGGCGGCGGCCAGCTCGCCGTTGCGGAAGCCGGTCGGCTCCACCGGCGTGCGTCCGCAGTCGTCCGACACGTCGATGCCGCGACTCTCGAGCAGCTCCTCGATCGTGTCGACGTCGTCGGCGAGCAGGTCGAGCGCCTGCGCCAGCTCGTCGAGCTCGGACAGGTTCACGCAGCCGCGGTCCTCGCCGCGGCCAACCAAGGCGGCGACCTCGGGACGGGCGGTGAGCTCAGGGACGCTCACGCTTCGGATGCTACGCCGACGCGCCCGCCGCTGCCAGGGGTCAGGCCGCGCCCGGGGCGTCGTCGACCATTTCGAGGCGCTCCTCGAGCCGGGTGATCGAGAAGACGCGCTGGACCGCCACCGGCCCGCGCACGACCACGAGGCGCCGGCCGTCCTCGCGAGCGCGCTCGTCCGCCGTCACGACGGCCCGCAGCCCGGTCGAGTCGAGAAAGCTGAGCTGCGACAGGTCGAGTATGAGCAGGGACGGCCCGTCGGCCTCCACGCGCTTCAGCGCTTCCTCCACCTTGCCGACGCTCGAGAGGTCGAGCTCCCCCTTCAGTGAGACCGTCACCTGTGCGCCCGAGTCCTGGGTGGTGACCTCGAGGATCTCCATTCTTGCGGAACCTAGCGCAGTCCCGCCTTGCCTGCGAGCTGCCAGGCGAACAGGAGCTGGACCGCCGCGAAGGACAGCTCGAGCGCGCGCTCGGAAACCACGTTGGAGAGCACCACGCCGGCCAGCACCCCGAGCGGCGACAGCACCCCGATGATGATGCCGTCGCGCAGCCGCACGTTGCCGTACTCGCGCTGCCGCCACGTCCCGACGAGCGACACGATGACGATCGCCACCAGCGAGGTCGCCTGGGCGCCGAGCTGCGACTCCTCGGCGAACAGCACTAGCGCCGGGACGAACAGGACGCCGCCGCCCACTCCCAGGAGACCGCCGGCCACCCCGGCCGCGAAGCCGAGCGCCAGCAGGCCGGTCAGGTCGACGGCGTCCATCTAGAAGATCAGCACGGCCGCCGACGCAAGCAGCAACGCGACGAAGGCGCCCGCCACGGCCTTCTCAGAGATTCGCTGCTGAAGCGCGGTGCCGGCCACGACGCCTGCCACCGCGGGCACGGCGATCAGGAGGCCCTTGCCGAGGTCGACGTTGCCGTAGCCGGCCTGCGCGCCGGCCGCCAGCGCTCCGATCACGATGATCGCGGCGAGCGACGTGCCGGTGGCCTCCTTCTGCCCGTAACCCAGCCAGATTACGAGCAGCGGGACGATGATCGTGCCGCCCCCGACCCCGAACAGGCCCGAGAACGCACCCGCCGCGGTGGCGATGGCGGCGAGGCGAAGCAGCCTGGACGACATCGCGGGGCATACTACGGCCAGTGTCCGCTCCTCCTGCAGAGGCGCTCGCCGAGGCGCTCGAGCCCCTGACCCGCGACCCGGCCCGGGGCGCCGTCTTCTGCGACGTCGACGGCGTGCTCGCCCCGATCGTCCAGAGACCCGAGGACGCGCACGTGCGCGAGGAAACCTCCGTGCTGCTCGGCCGGCTCGCCCGCCGCTACGCCTGCGTCGCCTGCATCTCGGGCCGTGCCGCCGCTGACGTGCGCCGGCTCGTGGGGGTCGGTGGGATCGCCTACGCCGGCTCGCACGGCGCCGAGCTGCTCGAGCCGGGCTCGGCGTCGCCGCGGACGGTGCCGGCGTTCAAGAGCTGGGAGGAGCGCGTCAAGCGCTTCGCCGCCGATCGGGATACACCTGAGGCGCGCCGGCTGCGGGTCCGGATCGAGGACAAGGGTCCGATCGCCGCCTTCCACTGGCGCGGCGCCCCCGACGAGGACGGCGCGCGCACGCTGCTCGAGGGCCTCGCGCAGGAGGCCGAGGCGGCCGGCTTCTCGACGCACTGGGGCCGCAAGGTGCTCGAGGTCCGGCCGCCGGTACCGATCGACAAGGGCCAGGCGGTGCGCGACCTGGTCACGCGCTCCGGTGCGCGCACCGCGCTCTACGGCGGCGACGACGCGACCGACCTCGATGCCTTCAGCGAGCTCGAGGCGCTGGTGGGCGAGGGCGTGCTCGACGCCGCCGTCCGCGTCGGCGTGCGCTCCGACGAGGGCCCGCGCGCGATCGTCGAGCAGGCCGACCTGGTCGTGGACGGAGTGGAGGGGTTCTCGCGGGTGCTGACCGTCCTCGCCGAAGCGTGAGCCGCGCGTCCAGGTGAGGTTCCGCGACTTCCTGCGCGTGTCGGTGATCCTCTTCGGCGGCTCCGCCACCGCCCTTGCGGTCGTCTCCGTGGCGGGTGCCTCGCGCGCAGACACCAACACGCTCGTGTACGTCGCCGCGATCTGGTGGTGCCTCGCGACGCTCGCGGGGCTGTGGATCGGCCGCCGGCTCGAGCCCACGCCCGGCATCGCCGGCCTGCTCGCCGACGCGCGCAAGACGAACGCCCTGCCCGAGCTCGAGCCCGGCACGGTGCTCTTCAACCGGCTCTGGGGGCTGATCGTGCTGACGATCGGCGCGGCGGTGATCGGCTTCTGGTTCCCGCAGGTGCCGGCGGTCGCCACCGGCTACTGCCTGCTGGTGGCGCTCGTCTGGCGGCGCCAGTCGGCGGCGGTGGAGGCGATCGAGGGCCGCGACGGGATCGAATTCTGGTTCGACCGCACCTCGCCGCTCGGAAAGCCGCAGCTTTTGCGCTTGCCCGGCCTGCGCAAGGTCGAGCCGGTGCCGGTCGAGCCGGCGTAGGGGTCAGGTCTTGCAATCGAGCACGAGTGCTCGATTGCAAGACCTGACCCCTCTAAGCGCCGCGCTTGCGCAGCTTGCGGAGCTCGTCCCAGGGCCGCGTGTTGCCGACCTGCGCCGCCGTGACCCACGCCCGCCGTGCCGTGGCGATGCCGTAGCGGATGTTCGTGAGCGTCTCGACGCCGTGCGAGTCCGAGTCGACGAGCAGCGTCACGCCCGCCTCCGCGGCGGCGCGGGCGTAGACGTCGTTCAGGTCGCGCCGATCGGGATTCGAGTTGATCTCGAGGAAGGTGCCCGTCTCGACCGCCCCCGCGATCACCCTGTCGACGTCGAGTGCGTAGGGCTCGCGGCTCTCGAGCAGCCGTCCGGTCGGATGCCCGATCACGTCGACGAGCGGGTGCTCCATCCCGTGCAGCATCCGCTCGGTCTGCTCCTTCTCAGAGAGCCGGAACGACGTATGCAGGCTCGCCACGACCCAGTCGAGCTCCTCGAGCAGGGCGTCGTCGTAGTCGAGCGTGCCGTCGGGCATGATGTTGGTCTCGGTGCCAGCCAGCACGCGAATGCCCGGGTCCTCCAGCGAGCGGATCTCCTCGATGCGGGCGCGCAGGGCGTCCGGCTGGACGTCGTCGCCGAACCCGTGCGACGCGGAGTGGTCGGTGATCGCGATGTACTCGTAGCCCAGCTCGCGGGCGCCGGCGACC
Organism: uncultured Thermoleophilaceae bacterium; assembly: GCA_963827065.1. Lineage (GTDB taxonomy): Bacteria > Actinomycetota > Thermoleophilia > Solirubrobacterales > Thermoleophilaceae > JACVRW01. The sequence continues at coordinate 38,990 of CAWGZM010000014.1, forward strand.
ATCTCCTCGAGCGAGTTGCGCCCGTCGGAGAGCGTCGTGTGCATGTGCAGGTCGCCGCGCAGGTCGCCCTGCTCGATCAACTCGGGGAGCTTCCCCTTGCGCGCCGCCTCGAGCTCGCCGCGGTTCTCGCGCAGCTCGGGCGGGATGAACGCCATCCCGAGCCGCTCGTAGACCTCCTCCTCGGTGGCGAAGGCCTCGCTGGCGCCGCTCTCGTCGTCGCTGATGCCGTACTCGCTCACGTGCAGGCCGCGGCGCACCGCCTCCGTACGCAGCGCCTCGTTGTGCCTGCCCGAGCCGGTGAAGTGCTGCAGCAGGTTGCCGAAGGCCTCCTCCGGAACGATCCGCAGGTCGACGGGCAGCCCCGAGTGGGTCACGACCTTGGCGCCGGCGGCCCCCGAGGTCGACACCGTGTCGATCGCCTCGAGCTCGCAGAAGGCGGCCGAGAGCGCCTCGGGATCGCTCGAGGCGGCCACGATGTCGAGGTCCTTGACCGTGTCGGCGCGGCGGCGCGCGCTGCCCGCCAGCTCGACGCGCAGGGCGTCCGGATGCTCGCGCAGCGCCGCCACGAGCTCCTCACCGACCGTCAGCGCCTTCGAGAGCAGCGTGCGCGCCTTGGGACGCCCGTCCGCGCCGGCGGCCAGCGCGGCGAGCACGTTCTCCTCCGCCTTCTGGCCGAAGCCGGGGACGTCCTTCAGGCTGCCGTCCTCGCTCGCCCGCTTCAGGTCCTCGAGCGAGCTGACCCCGAGGTGGTCGTACAGGAGCCGGGCGCGCTTGGGGCCGAGCCCGGGGATGCGCGTGACCTCGACGAGCCCGGCAGGGATCTTCGCCTTCAGCTTGTCGGCCGATGGGATCGAGCCGGTCTCGAGCAGCGCGTCGATCTTCTCGGCGATCGTCTTGCCGACGCCCGAGAGCTCCTCGACGCGTCCCTGCTTCGCCATCTCCTCCACCGAGACGCCGGCTTCGCGGATCGCCTTGGCGGCATTGCGGTAGGCCACAACCCTGTAGACGACCGCGCCGTCGAGCTCGTAGAGGCTCGCGAGCTCGTCGAAGGCCTCGGCTATGTCTCCGTTCCGCATGCCCCGGCTAGGGTACGCGCCTCTTGCCCGGCGCCTGGCTCATCCTCCCGACCTACAACGAGGCCGAGAACATCGAGGGCCTGGTGCGAGCGGCGCTCGCGCGACTCGAGACGACGGGTCTCGAGCACACGATCCTCGTTGTCGACGACGGCTCGCCCGACGGCACCGGCGTCATCGCGGACCGGCTCGCGCGCGAGTTGGCGCATGTCCGGGTTCTCCATCGCGAGCGCAAGGAGGGGCTCGGACGCGCCTACCTGGCCGGCTTTGCGATCGCACTCGACAACGGCGCAGAGCTGGTGCTCGAGATGGACGCGGACTTCTCGCACGATCCCGCCGACCTCCCACGACTGATCGCGGCGGCCGAGCACGCCGATCTCGTGCTGGGCTCGCGCTACGTGACCGGCGGCGGCGTCACCAGCTGGGGCCGGCTGCGGCGGCTCCTGTCGCGCGGCGGCTCGGCCTACGCGCGCGCGCTCCTCGGCGTGCCGGTGAACGACCTCACCGGAGGCTTCAAGTGCTTCCACCGGCGCGTGCTCGAGGCGATCGACCTCGAGAACGTGCACGCCGACGGTTACGGGTTTCAGATCGAGCTGACCTACAAGGCGGTGCGGGCGGGCTTCACGGTCAAGGAGGTGCCGGTTCTGTTCCGCGAACGGAGCGTGGGATCGTCGAAGATGACGGCGCGCATCGCGCTCGAGGCCGTGTGGAAGGTTCCGCTGCTGCGGTTCCGGGCATGACCAGCGCTATATTTTGTATAGCGACCCAACCTGATAAGGAGCAAACGTGGCAGGGGCACTCACCGAGGTCACCGACGACAACTTCCAAGCCGAGGTCATCGAGTCCGAGACGGCCGTGCTGGTCGACTTCTGGGCGCCTTGGTGCGGTCCCTGTCGGATCATCGCTCCGCATCTCGAGGAGCTCGACTCGGAGCGTGACGACCTCCGCGTCGTGAAGCTGAACGTGGACGACAACCCGCAGATCGCGGCGCAGTACAACGTGATGTCGATCCCGATGCTGCTGCTCTTCAAGAACGGCGCCCCGGTGCACCAGATCATCGGCGCGGTACCGAAGAGCCGGCTCGTGCAGGAGCTCGAGCCCGCGCTCTCCGTCTAAGCCGCCGGACCGGAGGCCGCCGCGGCAGCGGCGGTCTCGTCCGGATCGCTCAGGAGGGCTCGTTCGGGTCCTCCTGGCCCGCCAGCTCAACCGAGCCGTCGAGCGCCTCTTTGAAGTGGCGCTCCTGGATCGGCAGCGCCCACGCGATCAGCTCGCCGAGGCCCTCCTGGGAGGCGCGCTCGTTGAGCTTGCGCAGGACCGACCAGTGGCCCACCTCGGCGGCCTCGGCCATCGTGAGGAACTCGAAGCCGTCAAGGGCGTCCGAGTCCTCCCCGAGATAGGTCTTCATCATCTCGGTGGCCTCGCCCTTGGTCTCCCTGGCCTTGTCGAGCACCGCGGTCTTCTTGCCGTCGAGCCCCTCGGCGAGCGTCGTGCAGCGCTCCTCGGTCTGCTCCGCCTCGTCGCGCTGGCGCTGAAGCGTCTGGGCGAGGCTCTCGTCCTCGGTCAGCTTCTCCACCTTGCTCGTCGCATCCTGCGCGGCCATGGCAAGGCCGAGCACCTCGCCGAGCTTCTCCTCCAGGACCGTGAGCTCGGCCATCAGCCCGCCAGCCTCTTGCGCAGGTGGTCCTTGCCCTGCTCGGCGCCCTTGCGGCTCTCGCCCTGGGCGCGGCGGAAGAACTCCGCGAGCTCGGAGTCACCGTCGCGCTCCGCATCGGCTGCGTACTGCTCGAGCCGCAGCACGTTGCTGAGGCACTGCTCGGTGAACCAGATGATGTTGTAGTCCTTGTCCTGCGTCCCTGTGACCTGTCCGGTCTCCTGGGTTCCTGCCTCCATCTCGTCCTCCTTGGAACGGGGTCAACTGGCGCGCTCCTACCCGGCGCGGGCGCGTTAAGCCGTCCCGATGCCGGGTAGCCGGGCCGCGTGAAAGCCGTCACCTTCCATGGAAAAAGAGACGTCCGTGTCGACACCGTTCCGGATCCGTCGATTCAAGCCCCGACCGACGCAATCGTCCGGATCACCTCGACCGGCATCTGCGGCTCCGACCTCCACCTCTACGAGGTGATGGGGCCGTTCATCGACGAGGGCGACATCCTCGGACACGAGCCGATGGGCGTCGTAGAGGAGGTCGGCTCGGAGGTCGACCAGATCGCCGCGGGCGACCGCGTCGTGATCCCCTTCAACATCTCCTGCGGGCACTGCTTCATGTGCGATCAGGGCCTGCAGTCGCAGTGCGAGACGACCCAGGTCCGCGAGGAGGGCACCGGAGCCGCGCTGTTCGGCTACACGAAGCTGTACGGGCAGGTGCCCGGCGGACAGGCCGAGCTCCTACGCGTGCCGCAGGCGCAGTACGGGCCCATCAAGGTGCCGGAGGGGCCACCGGACGACCGCTTCGTCTACCTCTCCGATGTGCTTCCGACGGCGTGGCAGGCGGTCTCCTACGCCGACGTCCCGGACGGCGGCACGCTCGCGGTTCTGGGACTCGGCCCGATCGGCGACATGGCCTGCCGGATCGCGCTCCAGCGCGGCGCCGAGAAGGTCATCGGCGTAGACCTCGTGCCCGAGCGCCTCCAGCGGGCGCGCGATCGCGGCGTCCAGGTGTTCGATCTCGAGAGCCACGACGGCGACCTGCCCGACGCGATCCGCGATGCCACCGACGGCCGCGGACCCGACTCGGTGATCGACGCCGTGGGAATGGAGGCGCACGGGTCGCCGGCCGGCAAGCTTGCCCAGCAGATGACGGGCGTGCTGCCGGACGCGGTCGCGGCGCGGATCATGAAGACCGCCGGCGTGGACTCCCTGAACGCCCTGCACACGGCGATCGAGATCGTGCGCCGCGGCGGCACCATCTCGCTCAGCGGCGTGTACGGCGCGATGACCGACCCGATGCCGATGATGACCCTGTTCGACAAGCAGATCCAGCTGCGGATGGGACAGGCGAACGTCAGGCGCTGGATCGACGACATCCTGCCGCTGCTGGGTGATGACGACCCGCTCGGCGTCGACGACTTCGCGACCCACCGCGTGCCGCTCGAGCAGGCGCCCGAGGCCTACGAGACGTTCCAGAAGAAGCGCGACGGCGCGATCAAGGTGCTGCTGAAGCCGTAGGCGGCGGTCCCGCGGCCTGCTCGCGCTCGAGCCGGGCCCGATAGCCGCCGCCGAGGGCGCCCAGCACCCCGCCGATCAGCGTCGTCGCGAACACGAGCCCGACCTGCGGGTGGCCCAGGTAGGCCTTGGCCTCGGTGTTCACGATCTCGAACCCGATCAGGACGAAGCTGCCGTAGACGAGGCCGCCGAGCAGCCCGCGGACGAAACCCTCGTTGGCGCCGTTGTGCTCGGTCCCCCCGAGGAAACCGCCGATGATGGCGAGCGGGCCGACGAGGATCCAGTAGACGACCCCGTTCCAGCCGAGCGCGAGCCCGGTAACGATCCCGAAGACAACAGGCACGACGATCGCGCCGATCAGCTGCAGCGCGAACGGCCGGTCCTCGAAGAGCGGCTGCAACTTCATGGCGGGCGCCAGACTACTGGCGCGCGACCGAGATCCGCAAGCGGCGCCCGGGGGGCGTCACTTCTCCCTGTATGGGATCGTTGGCCCGTGCGGACTCCGTTCTGCGATCTGCTCGGCATCGACGTTCCGATCGCGCTGGCGCCCTTTGGGCCCTGGGAGCAGACCGACCTGGCGGCGGCCGTCTGCAACGCGGGCGGCCTGGGCTCGGTGGGCACCGCCGTCCGCTCCGTGGACGAGCTGCGGCCCCAGTGGGCGCGGCTTCGCGAGCTGACGGAAAGGCCGTTCGCGATCAACCACACCGGCCGCCCATTCGACGAGGACGTGTTCGCAGCGATCCTCGAGACCGCGCCGGCGGCGATCTCTTTCCACATGGGCGTCCCGCGCGACCAGATCGCGCAGGCCCACGACGCCGGTGCGCGCTGGATCCAGCAGGTCGGCGACCTGCGCACGGCCGAGCTGGCGCTGGAGGCGGGCGCGGACGTGCTGGTTGCACAAGGCTGGGAGGCCGGGGGCCACGGCGGCTGGGTGGCGACGATGGTGCTCGTGCCGCAGGTCGTGGATCTCGCCGGGGACGTCCCGGTGCTCGCCGCCGGGGGCATCGCGGACGGGCGCGGCGTGGCGGCGGCGCTCGCGCTCGGCGCGCAGGGTGTGCTGGTGGGAACGCGCTTCCTCGCCAGCACCGAGATGGCCATCGATCGGGCCTGGAAGGAGCGGATCGTGGCTGCCGACGCGACCGAGGCCGTGAAGGTGCCGTCGAGCGAGCGCGTGCTGCCTCCGTTCACGCTCGAGCTGCCACCGGGGCCCGCACCGGCGCCGCGCGCCCTGCGTACCCCGCTGATCGATCAGCTGGAGTCAGACCCCGGAGCGGTGGATGGGAAGAGCGTCGGGCCGGCCCTCGTGGCCGACGTGCGCGCCGGCGGCGGTCACGACCGGCTGCCGTTCACCGGCCAGTCGGCTGGGCTCGTCCATGACATCACGCCCGCGGCGCAGATCATGGCGAGGCTGCTCGCCGAGACGGAGACGGCGCTTCGGTCGGCCCGCGCGGCGTCAGACTGAGCCGAGCCGCTCGACCGAGATCCGCAACTCGCGACCCTCGATGTCGGCGGCGTCGCCGGCGGTGCCGTCGAAGCTCAGCGAATTGGCGAGCGTCTCGCGCGCCAGGTACTGCTCGTGGGCCCGCGCGGCGTCGAGCAGCTCGCGGTCACCGCCGAGCGTCAGCGCGATCCGGTCCTCGACGTTGAGGCCCGCGTTCTTGCGCGCCGCCTGGACCGCATGGACGATCTCGCGGGCGAGCGCCTCGCGGCGCAGCTCGTCGTCGAGCTCGAGGTTGAGCGCCACGGCGTGCGTGCCCGAGCGCTCCACCTGGTAGCCCTCGAGCGGCTGCAGCGTCATCAGGACGTCGTCCGGGCCGATCTCGTGCTCGCGTCCGTCGATGTTGACGCCCGCGCTGCCGCCCGCGCGCAGTCGCGCCGGGTCGAGCGACGCGATCGCGGCGGCCACCTGCGGCATCTGCTTGCCGAAGCGCGGCCCGAGCGAGCGGTAGTTCGGCTTCAGCTCGAAGCGGCCCAGCTCGTCGGCCTCCGAGACGTAGCGGACCGACTTGACGTTCAGCTCCTCGGTGAGCAGCTCGTCGAGCCGCTCGATCGCCGAGCGCTCGCGGTCGGCGGCCACCACGACCGCCTCACGCAGGGGCTGGCGCACCTTCAGCTTGGCGTGGGCGCGCGCGGCCCTGCCGAGCTCGACGGCGTCGCGCACGACCTGCATGTCCCACTCGAGCTGCTCGTCGCGCTCGCACGGCTGTGGGAAGTCGCAGAGGTGTACAGAGGGCTCCGAGCCGTCGAGGTTCTCGAACATCTCGTCGGCGACGAAGGGCGTGAGCGGCGCGAGCAGCTTCGCCACCGTGACGAGGCACTTGTGCAGCGTCTCGAAGGCGACCCGGTCGCCGTCCCAGAAGCGCCGGCGTGACAGCCGCACGTACCAGTTCGAGAGGTCGTCGACGAACTCGGCGACAGCGCGGCCGGCAAAGGTCGTGTCGTAGTTCTCCAGGCGATCGCGCACGCGCTCGGTGGTGGCGGCGAGCCGCGAGCGGATCCAGCGATCGAGCTCGGTCTCGGCGCCGTCCGAGAGCGGGTCGTTCACGTTCGCGTAGAGGACGTAGAACGCGTAGGTGTTCCAGAGCGGCTTGAGGAACTGGCGCACCGACTCGCCGACCGTCTCGAGCGAGAAGCGGTAGCCGTCCCAGGGCTGCTTCGAGGTGAAGTAGTACCAGCGGAAGGCGTCCGCGCCGTGGGTGTCGAGCACCTCCCACGGCACGACGACGTTGCCCTTCGACTTGGACATCTTCTGCCCGTCGGGATCGAGGATGAGCCCGAGGCAGAGACAGGTCCTGTACGAGCTGCGGCCGAACAGCAGGACCGAGACCGTGAGCAGCGAGTAGAACCAGCCGCGCGTCTGATCGAGCCCCTCGCAGATGTAGTCGGCCGGGAAGCGCTCCTCGAAGGTCTCCTCGTTCTCGAACGGCGCGTGCCACTGCGCGAACGGCATGCAGCCCGAGTCCCACCAGACGTCGATCAGGTCCGGCACGCGCCGGAACGTCTTGCCGTCGCGTTCGAAGCTGACCTCGTCGATGAACGGCCGGTGGAGGTCGTCCGGGATCTCGGCGCCCAGCTCGCGCAGCTCGTCCAGCGAGCCGATGCAGACCACCTCGCCGTCCTCAGCCCGCCAGATCGGCAGCGGCGTGCCCCAGTAGCGCTCGCGTGAGAGCGCCCAGTCGACGTTGTTCTCGAGCCACTTGCCGAAGCGCCCGTGCTTGATGTGCTCGGGGTGCCAGTCGATCGTCTCGTTGGCGGCGAGCAGCTCCTCGCGGCGCTCGGTCGTGCGCACGTACCAGCCGGTCTTGGCGTAGTAGATCAGCGGGGTGTCGCAGCGCCAGCAGTGCGGGTAGGCGTGCTCGTACTCGCCCGCCCGGAGGAGCCGGCCGGACTCGCGCAGCGCCTCGATGATGTGCGCGTCCGCCTCGCGCACGTGCATGCCGGCGAAGGGGCCGGTGCGCTCGTCGAAGGTGCCGTCCGGGCGCACGGGGTTGTGGATCGTGAGGCCGTTCTCGGTCGCGAGCCGGAAGTCGTCCTCGCCGAAGGCCGCGCCGGTGTGCACCACGCCGGTGCCGTCCTCGATCGAGACGAAGTCGCCCGCCAGCACGCTGTGGCCGCGCTCGCCGTAGTCGGTGATGTAGGGAAAGGGCGGCTCGTAGCGCAGGCCGAGGAGGGCCGAGCCGGGCATGGTCTCCTCGATCTCGGCCTCGTCGCCGAGCACCCGCTCGACCAGGGCCTCGGCGAGGATCAGGCGGTCTTCGCCGAGCGTCGCGCGCGCGTAGGTCACCTCGGGATCGACGGCGATCGCCGCGTGCGGCACGAGCGTCCAGGGCATCGTCGTCCAGGCGAGCAGCGAGACGCTCGGGTCGTCCTTCAGCGGGAACCTCACGTACACCGAGGGGTCGAGCGTGTCGCGGTAGCCGACCGCCACCTCGTGGCTCGAGAGCGCCGTGCCGCAGCGCGGGCAGTAGGGGACGACCCGGTGGCCCTCGGTCAGGAGGCCCTGGTCGAAGACCTGCTTGAGCGACCACCAGACCGACTCGATGTAGTCGTTCGAGAGCGTGTAGTACGCCTCGTCGGTGTCGATCCAGAAGCCGATCCGCTCGGTCAGCTCGTTCCACTCGTCGATGTAGCGCAGCACCGACTCGCGGCACTTCGCGTTGAACTCGGCGATGCCGTAGCGCTCGATGTCGTGCTTGTTGGTGAAGCCGAGCTCCTTCTCGATCTCGAGCTCGACCGGCAGCCCATGGCAGTCCCAGCCGCCCTTCCGCGGCACGAAGTGCCCGGTCATCGTCCGGTAGCGCGGGAATACGTCCTTGAAGACCCGGCTCAGCACATGGTGTGAGCCCGGCCTGCCGTTGGCGGTGGGCGGCCCCTCGTAGAACCCGAACGGCGGAGCGCCCTCGCGCCGGCGGATCGACTCGTGAAAGACATCGCGCTCGCGCCAGCGCTCGAGCACTCCCTGCTCGAGCTCGGGGAACGACTGCGCGCTGTCGACGGGGCGGTGGCGGGCCATCGGGCGTTCGATTCTAGGTGCCGGCGCGCGATCCCCCGACCGTCCGGTCGTGCGCCTACGATCGGCTGCCGATGTCATCCCTCGAGCTCGGCGATCCGCTCGCCCACAGGGCCCTGCAGGCCCTGCTGCGTGCCGAGGCCGCCGTTCGCCGGCGGCTCGCGGCCGAACTCGAGCGGGAGGGAGTCACCGCGGCGGGCTTCTCGGCGCTCGTCGTGCTGACGACCGCGGGCGGCTCGCTCGAGCTCCGCACGCTGCGGCGCCGGCTCGGCTGGAGCAAGGCGAACGCCACCGAGGTCACCGCCACGCTCGCCGCGCGCGGGCTCGTCTTCAGGCGGCGCGCCCCCGAGGACCGGCGCAGCGTCGTGATCGACCTGAGCCACGAGGGCCGCGACATCGTCGAGCGCCTGTTCCCGGCCCACTCGGACCGGGTGACGCAGGCGTTCGGGGCGCTCGACGAGGGCGAGAAGCGCTCGCTCGCCGAGCTCTGCCGGAAGCTCGCCGCCTAACGCCCCGGCTCGCTCACCATCGTGAGTGCGTTTCCCTCGCCGCCGACGGGCCGGAACCCGAGGCGCTCGTAGAGCGCAAGGGCGGGATTGTCCCGCTCCACGCTGAGGCTGAGCCGGGTGATCCCCAGCTCACGAGCTTCCTCACGGATCGCCTCGACCAGCGCCGTGCCGATACCACGGCCTCGGTGGGCCGGGAAGACGGCAACCGAGATCTCGGGGGTCGCCTCGTCGACAAAGCCGTAACCGGGCGCACGCACGTCGAAGTGGCGCCACCAGGTCGCCCCGAGCGGTTCTCCATCCTCCACGGCGACGAGACCGAGGTCGCCAGGGCGGCCGAAGTCCTCGACATAGCGCGCGAGCTCGGGCTCGGCGAGCGCCGCGCCGGGTGACGGCCGCGCCCCCTCGGGCCGCCAGAAGGCCGCCTCGACGAGCAGTGCCCGCAGGAGCTCGAGATCATCGCGTCGCGCGGCGCGCAGGCGCAGCATCCGCGCGAATGATGCTCTGATTCAGGCGCTCGTGCGCGCGCCGAACTTGATGCGTGCCGCCGGGTCGGCGGACGGCTCCGGCACGAGGACGACCTGGTCGATGCGGCCGCTGTCGACGTAGGCCTTGAGGCGCTCGACCGCCTCGATCGGCGTCGAGCCGAGCGACGGGATGCCGTGCTCGCCCGTCACCGGCATCGCTTCGCGGTACTCGAACACCGGCGCCGCCGAGCCGACCTGGCGCACCGTGTAGACGAGCCGCCCGACCACGTCGAGCGTGGCGTCGCCGCCGCAGAAGACGAAAGCTGTGGGGTCGAGCGCGCGGATGGCGCGCACGATGCGCTCAGGCGGCAGGTCGAAGGCGAGCAGCAGCGTGCGGAAGCCCGCTCGGCGCAGCCCGAGCTCGAGTGCCTGGACGTGCAGCGACTCGAGGTCGAGCCGCGCGCTCGAGTCGAACAGCAGCACGCCCTGGGGGCGGCTCGCGGGCGGCGCGACGCGGCGCCCCGCGTGCAGCCAGCCGGTCGCCCAGCGGTACGCGATATCGCGCTCCGCCTCACGCCCGTCGCGCTCCTCGGCGAGCTCGAGCGCGGGCAGCAGTACCTCCTCGACCGTGCGCTCGATCGAGCGCACCGCGAGGCTCTCCTCCATCACGCGATCGGCGCTCTGCTCGTCGAAGTGGTCGAAAGCGTCGATCAGCCGGGTCGGCGAGCTCGGCCCCTCGCCGCGCTGGCGGGCGAGCTCGATCGCCGATGAGATGTTGTGCGTCTCGAGCAGCGCGCGGCGAAGCGCCTCAAGCTCCGTGAGCTCGTACTGGCGGTGGCCGCCCTGGGTCCGGCGCGGCTTCGGGTAGCCGAAGCGCCGCTCCCAGCTGCGCAGCGTGTTGGGGCTCACCCCCAGCAGCTCTGCCGCCGCATTCGTCCTGATACCGCTCAAGTCGCCTCCGTCCCGAATGAATCGCAGCAACGTCGCGAGATCAGTTCGCACGCCGCCACCGCCTACAAGGAGCCGTGAATTGCTCTTGCATATGTTTTCGGCACGAGCCCGGAGAACTTAATGGAAGTTTTCTGCCCTCCGGCCGGATATTGCGCAACTGGTGCAGTCGTTCTTGCACCCGGAGCTGTGAAAAACCGTCAGCTGCGGCCGAAACCGCTCGGCTCGACCGTGAGCAGCGCCGCGCGCGGAGGCCCGCAGGTCGCGATCCGGGCCGCCAGCATGCCGATGTTCGGCGCCTCGGGTGACCGCAGGCGCACCGGCATCACCACCGGATCGCAGGGCCGCTGGGCCGCGAGGCCGGCGTTACGCGCAAGCTGGTCGTCGCCCAGCGGGCTCGACAGCAGGTCGAGCACCCCGGTGCCGATCAGCCCCTCCTCGGGACCGAAGTACTTCTCGCCGCCCTCGCTGACCGCGCTCACGCGCAGCTCGAAGTCGGCGATCAGGAAGGCGGCCGCCTGGCCCGGAAGGGCGTCGCGCGGGCAGGTCAAAACCATCCCCATGCCGCAGCGCGCGCACACGCGCTTGCGCAGCTCGGGCCGCCCAGGCGGCTCCTCGCTCGGATGCCCGCAGCGGGAGCAGAATCGGATAGGCCGGGGCCTACCGCCGCCGGTCGGTGTCCATGACCGGTCGATGCGGATCAGTGCCGTCACGCCCGGCGATCAGAACACGCCTTTCCCTTCGTCGCTCGCGCCGCACGAGGAATGCACGAATTTGCACTCTGAGCCAGCGCAGGAACCGGAGCGGAACGCCTCCCCCGCACCGGTAGCCTGCAGTCACGGAAGCCGATGAAGGAGAGAGATGGCAGTTGATTCCGACGGAGCCCCCGCGACCGCCGAGCGTGAGCTGTGGGGGCCCGAGACCGTGAAGGCGGTCGAGAACTTCCCGGTGTCCGGCGAGCGCGTGCCGGCGCCCGTCGTCCGCTGGCTCGGGCGCATCAAGGCCGAGGCCGCGCGCGTGAACGCGGAGCTCGGGCTGCTCGACGAGGAGCTCGCCGAGCGGATCGCCCGCGCGGGCGACGAGGTCGCCGAGGGCAAGCACGACGACCAGTTTCCGATCGACGTCTTCCAGACCGGCTCGGGCACCTCGACGAACATGAACGCCAACGAGGTGATCGCGAAGCTCGCGGGCGACGAGGCTCACGCGAACGATCACGTGAACATGGGGCAGTCCTCGAACGACGTGTTCCCGTCCGCCGTCCACCTCGCCGCTGTCGACAGCGTCCAGACCGAGCTGCTGCCCGCCCTCGAGCGCCTCGCCGGCGCCTTCGGGACCAAGGCCGACGAGTTCGCGGACCTCGTGAAGGCCGGCCGTACCCACATGATGGACGCCGTCCCGGTGACCCTCGGGCAGGAGTTCGCCGGCTACCGCGCGCAGATCACGCTCGCCCGTGACCGCATTCGCGACTCGCTCGGCCGGGCGGCGCAGATCCCGCTCGGCGGAACCGCCACCGGCACCGGGCTCAACACGCATCCCGAGTTCGCCGAGCGCGTTCGCGAGCGGCTCGGGCTGGGCGAGGCCCCGCGCGACCGCTTCGAGGCCCAGGCCAACCGCGACGGCCTCGTGGAGCTCCACGCGGCGCTGAAGGGGCTCGCGGTCTCACTGACGAAGATCGCCAACGACCTCGTGCTGATGGGCTCGGGTCCGCGCACGGGCCTCGTCGAGCTGCGGCTACCCGAGCTGCAGAAGGGCTCTTCGATCATGCCCGGCAAGGTCAACCCGGTGATCCCCGAGGTCGTGCTCCAGGTTGCGGCTCAGGTGATCGGCAACGACACCGCCGTGAGCGTCGCGGGCACGCAGGGGAACTTCGAGCTGAACGTGCGCGTGCCGATGATGGCGCGCAACGTGTTCGAGTCGATCCGCATCCTGACCTCGGCCTGCCACATGCTGGCGGACAAGTGTGTCGAGGGAATCCAGGCGAACGAGGAGAACCTGCGCCGCCACGCCGAGTCCACTCCGGCGATCGCCACAGCGCTCAATCCCTACATCGGCTACGACAAGGGCACCGAGATCGTCAACGAGGCCGTGGCATCCGAGCGCACGATCCGCGAGGTCGCGATCGAGAAAGGCGTCGACGAGGAGACGCTCGACAAGGCGCTCGATCTGCGTGCAATGGCACGCGGGGCTAAGACCGCGGACTGAAGCTGCGGCGCGCGCACAGCCGCTCGCGCTCGATCCACGAGGAGCCCGGCGGGGCGGCCGCGCCGCCGCTGCGGTCGCTCGCTGTGCATTCGCTGTGGTCGTGCGCGTGCGCACCGCCCCCCTGCCTGCTCGCCACCGCACCCAGCAGGAGCGGCTCCGGGTCGACCGGCGTGTTGTAGCGGCGCACCTCGAAGTGCAGGTGCGGCCCGGTCGAGTAGCCCGTCGAGCCGACGTAGCCGAGCCGCGTGCCGCCGCTCACCGTCTCACCGACCCAGGTCGTGATCGACGACATGTGCGCGTACCAGGTCGTGTAGCCGAGCGCGTGCTGGACGACGACGAGGTTGCCGTAGCCGCCGTAGTTGCGCCCGGCGAAGATCGTGGTGCCGCCGGCGGCGGCACCGATGCGCGTCCCGTAGCCCACCGGGAAGTCCACGCCCTGATGGCGACGGCCACCCTCGCGTCTGGCCCCGAAGCGGTCACCGAGCGGACCCGGCACCGGGCGCAGGAAGCGTCCCGGTCCAGAGGGCGTCGACGAGCCGCGCCCGCGCAGAGCGCCGATCGTCGCGCTGCCGGCGAGGCCGTCGACCGAGATGCCGGCGGCGCCCTGGGCGCGCACGACCGCCGCCTGGGTCAGGCCGCCGAAGATGCCGTCGGCGATGCCCGGCCCGTAGCCCTTGCGCTGCAGCAGATACTGGAGCGCGGCGACGTCCCAGCCGCGGTTGCCCACCTTCATGACGCGGCTGCCGAGCCGCGGGCGGCCGTAGCGGCCGAGGGCGCTCCTCGTCTGCGGGCCCGCGATGCCGTCGACGGTCAGCCCGCGACGGCGCTGGAAGCGCACGACGGCGCCTCGCGTGAGCGGGCCCTTGACCCCGTCGACGAAGCCCCGATACAGGTGCAGGCGTGTGAGCGCGGACTGCAGAGCAGCCACGTTCGCGCCACTCGCCTGGGCCGAAGCCGGGACGAGCAGCGTCGCCGCCAGAGCCACAACAAGGACCCCGGCGAACGTACCCCTGAAGCCGGGCATGCCTTCATGGTGGGCGACTCGCCGGACGGCCATCAAGGCCCGCACGGGATCCTGCAGGACATCCGATGCGAGCTCCAGCGCGCGACCTTCAGGTCGTCGAGAAGCGCATCGTGACCTCTTGGACGCCCCCCTCCGTCTGGACGCGGAAAGAGTAGTCGCCGCGCTTGAAGACGCGCATCATGCGCGAATTGCCGAGCAGCACGTCCGCGGTCAGGCCGCGTGCGCCATGCTCCCGGGCGTACTCCACCAGTTCCGCATGCAGGATCCCTCCGAGGCCCAGTCCCTGCCAGTCGGGATCCACCATGTATGCGACCTCGGCCAGGCCGGTCGCAGGACTGAGGTAGTAGCAGCTGGCGGCCACGATGCGTTCGCGCGCCGAGGGTCCAACCACGGCGGCGAAAGCCATCTCCTCCTCGTAGTCGACGCTGCACAGGTGTTGTGCAGCCGTATCGGTGAGCGAACTCAGCTTATGGAGGAAGCGCGTCTCCCGATCCTCCTCGCTGAGTCGATAGAAGAGGTCCTGCATCGCACGCGTGTCACTCGTGCGCGTCGGGCGCAGGCATACCTCGCGGCCGTCGCGCAGCCGGACATCGCGCACCTGAGCGACCGGGTAAGCGATCCGGCTGCGCAGTTGCTGCTCACGACCGACGAGGCCTCTCTCGATGGCGGCGTCGAGCAGCTCATTGCGGTCATCGGGATGTGCGATCTCGATCAGCGCGACCGCGCGCTCAGCCAGCGAGCGGCCGAACAGGTACGCGGTTCCGTACTCGGTGATCACCCAGTGCACGTCCGCCCGCGGGATCGTCACCGCCGCGTCGGGACCAAGCTCGATCGAGATGGCGGATCGGCCCGCCGGGGTCCGCGAGGCAAGACAGATGATCGCCATCCCGCCGGGAGAGGCGAGGGCCCCGCGGTGGAAGGCCGGTCCTGTGGAGACGCCCCCGTAGAGCGCCCCATCGAGGCCTTCGGTGGAGACCTGTCCCGTAAGGTCGATGTTGAAGGCCTGGGTGACCGACACCATCCGCTCCCTGCTCGCGATGACCGCCGGGTCGCAGATGTATTGGATTGGATGAAAGGCGAAGCGGGGATCGTCGTCCACCAGGTCGTAGAGGCGCCTCGAGCCCATCGCCCAGCTGGTCGCAACCGGGCCCGTGACGACACCGGCGGCGACGAGATCGACGATCGGCTCCGTGATGACGTCCGAGTGGATAGCCAGATCGCGCCGGTTGGTCAGGTGGGCCAGCATCTCGTTCGGTACTCGGCCGAGCCCCACCTGAAGCGTGGAGCGATCGTCGATCAGGCGCGCGACATAGCGAGCAATCTGCTCGGCCACCTCGCCGGCGGGTTCGTGGAGGTACTCCACGACGGGGGTTTCGACCGGGACGAAACTCGCGATTCGATCGACCGGAATACGGCTGTCGCCGGCGGTGCGAGGCATAGCCGGATTCACCTCGGCAATGACCGTGCGCGCTGCGAGGGCCGCGGCCTTGGTCACGTCCACCGATATCCCCAGGCTGCAGGTGCCGTCGGGATCGGGTGGCGCGACCTGCACCATTGCGACATCAAGCGGGAGCTGCCCGTTGTGGAACAGTTCAGGGACGTCCCCGAGCGAGAGCGGCACGTACTCCACCAGCCCCGACTCGCGCAGGGTGGGCACGTCGTGCAGGTCGCGGACGTTGCGGCCGACGTAGAACACGCGATGCCGGTACTTGGTGTGGGGTGTGTCACCCGTGCTGATCCAATCGGTGAGGAAGTGCACGAGGACAACCCCCGCCTGCCTGGTCTCCTCCAAGGCATCCACCAGCGTCCGCGGAGTGGCACAAGCGCTACCGACGAAGACCCTGTCGCCAGGGCGCACGACCGAGACCGCCTCGGCCGCCGAAACCTGGCGGTCCCGCCAGTCGGCTGCCGCCTGGACACTCATGTGGCGCTCCAAGGCTACCCGCGCGCCGATGAGAGGGCTCGAACGGGCCTGCAGCCTTTGAGTTCTGCGCGACGGCAGGCTTACATGTTCACTGCGATGTACTTCGTCTCGAGGAACTCCTCGAGGCCCTCCCTGCCGCCCTCACGGCCGATGCCCGACTGCTTGACGCCGCCGAACGGCGCGCCGGCGTTCGAGACCATGCCCTGGTTGAGGCCGATCATGCCGGTCTCGAGCCCCTCGCACACGCGCAGCGCGCGCTTGATGTCACGCGTGAACACGTATGCGACGAGGCCGTACTCGGTGTCATTGGCACGGGCGATCGCGTCCTCCTCGGACTCGAACGCCGTGACCGGCGCCACGGGGCCGAAGATCTCCTCGCGCAGCACGCGCGCGTCGTCCGGCACGCTGCCGAGCACCGTCGGCGGGTAGAAGTAGCCACGCCCGTCCGGGATCTCGCCGCCTACCACGCAGGTGGCGCCCTTGTCGAGCGCGTCCTGGACGAGCTCGGACACCTTCTCCCGCGAGGGCTGGTCGATCAGCGGGCCGACCTTCACGTCTTCCTCGGTGCCGCGCCCGATCTTGAGCGAGCCCATCTTCTCGGCCAGCCGGCGCTCGAACTCCTCGCGAACCGGCTCGGCCACGTGGAAGCGGTTCGCCGACGTGCAGGCCTCGCCGATGTTGCGCATCTTGGCGAGCAGCGCGCCGTCGACCGCCGAGTCGAGGTCGGCGTCGTCGAAGATCAGGAAGGGCGCGTTGCCGCCGAGCTCCATCGAGACCTTGAGCACGTTCTCGGCCGACGCCTCGATCAGCTTGCGCCCGACCTCGGTCGAGCCCGTGAAGGACAGCTTGCGCAGGCGGCCGTCCTGGATCAGCGGCCCCGTGGTCGAGCCCGACGACGACGTCGTGATGATGTTGACGACGCCTCCGGGTAGGCCCGCCTCCTCGAGGATCTGGGCCATCGCCAGCATCGACAGCGGCGTCTGCTGCGCCGGCTTGATCACGGAGGTGCAGCCGGCGGCGAGCGCCGGACTCACCTTGCGAGTGCCCATCGCCATCGGGAAGTTCCAGGGCGTGATCATCAGCGAAGGCCCGACCGGCTGCTTCATCACGAGCACGCGGCTGGTGCCGTTCGCGAACTGCTTGTAGTTGCCCTCGATCCGGAGCGCCTCGCCCGAGAACCAGCGGAAGAAGTCCGCCGCGTAGGCGATCTCCGCCTTCGACTCGGCCACCGGCTTGCCCATCTCGAGCGTCATCAGGGTGGCGAGCTCGTCGGCACGCTGCATCATCAGCTCGAACGCCTTCCAGAGGATCCCGGCACGGTCGTTGGGCGGCGTGGCGGCCCACTCGGCCTGCATCTCGACGGCCGTGTCAAGCGCGGCCATGGCGTCCTCGGGGGTGGCGTCGGCCACCTCGGCGATCGGCTCCTCGGTCGACGGGTCGATCACCTCGAGGGTGGCCGAGCCGCTGGCATCGCGCCACTCACCGCCTATGTAGAGCTGCTTCTGGACGCTGTCTACGACTGACTGTTCCTGGGTGGCGATGCTCATGTGGCAACGGTCTCCGTTCCTAGTTCCTCAGAGATTGCGACGTCCAGCGAATAGTCGATCGGCAGCACGATCAGCGAGGGGACGTCCAGGGTGAGCGCGTGGCGCAGGTGGGCGCCGAAGTCATCGGCCGCCTCGCAGCGCCAGCCCGGCATCCCGAAGCCCTCGGCGAGCTTCACGAAGTCGGGGTTGGAGAAGTCCGTCCCGAAGTGGCTGCCGAAGCGCTTGTCCTGCTTCCAGACGATCGAGCCGTATTGCGAGTTCTCCCAGATCACGTTGACGATGGGCGTGCCGAGCCGCACCGCGGTCTCGAGCTCCTGGCAGTTCATCAGGAAGCCGCCGTCGCCGTTGACGGTCACCACATTGCGTCGCGGGTGCACGAGCTTCGCCGCGATCGCGGCCGGCACCGCGAAGCCCATGCCCGCGAGCCCGTTCGCGATCAGCACGGTATTCGGCTCGTAGGCCGGGAACATGCGCCCGATCCAGAGCTTGTGCAGGCCGACGTCCGAGACCAGGATGTCCTCGCGCCCGAGCGCCTGGCGGATCTCCCAGAGGGCACGCGGCGGCTGCATCGGGAAGGAGTCGTCGTCCTTGGCCTGCTCGAAGCGGCCCAGCACCACCTCCCGCAGCTTCGCCGAGCCGCCCTGGTGCGGCACGTGCCTGCACTCCTCGCCGAGCCGCGCGAGCACGTGGTAGATGTCGCCGACGAGCTCGACCTCGGGCATGAAGTAGGCGTCCGTCTCGGCGGGCTCCGAGTCGATGCAGATGATGCGCTTGTCGCGGTGCGGGTTCCAGGTCTCGGGCGACTGCTCGACGAGGTCGTAGCCGATCGCAAGCACCACGTCGGCCTCGTCGAAGCCGGCCATGTCGTAGTCGCCCGACTGCAGGCCCACCGAGCCGAGCGCCTTGGGGCTGTCGGGCGGCAGCAGGCCCTTGCCCATGAAGGTCTCCGCGACGGGAATGCCGGTGGCCCGCACGAACTCGCGCAGCGCCGGCGCGGCGTTCGCCCGCACCACGCCGTTGCCCGCCAGCGCCACCGGCCGCACCGCGCCGCGGATCAGCTCGGCCGCCCTGAGCAGCTCGCGCGCGGCCGGCTCCGAGACCACCGGGCGCCGGCGCGGCAGCGGCTCCTCGTCGACCTCGGCGGCCATCACGTCCTCGGGCAGCTCGATGTGGGTCGCGCCCGGTTTCTCGCCCTCGGCCACCTTGAAGGCCTTGCGCACGACCTCGGGGATGATCGCCGGGTCCGTGAGGCGCGCGTTCCACTTGGTGATCGGCCGCATGACGCGCAGCAGGTCGATGTACTGGTGCGACTCCTTGTGCATCCGCTCCAGGTCGCCCTGGCCCGTGAGCGCCACGAGCGGCGCGCGGTCGAGATAGGCGTCCGCCACCGCGGTCACGAGGTTGAGCGCGCCCGGGCCGAGCGTGCCGAGGCAGACGCCAGCGTGGCCGGTGAGGCGGCCGTAGACGTCGGCCATGTACGCGCCGCCCTGCTCGTGGCGGACCGGCACGAACTCGATCGACGAGCGCGAGAGCGACTCGTTGAGGTCGAGTGTCTCCTCTCCGGGGATCCCGAAGACGTGCTTGACGCCCTCGGCCTCGAGGCACTCGACGAAGACGTCGCTCGCTTTGCGTTCAGCCATCGGAGTAGGAGCGTACCCGGCGTCGGTAAGTTGATTCCGTGCCTCCCGTGGCCCGCTACGCCAAGAGCGGCGACCTGCACATCGCCTACATCGTGGAGGGAGACGGACCCATCGACCTGATGTGGATTCCGCCCTGGATCTCGCAGGTCGAGTACCTCTGGTCCGAGCGCTCGCTCATGCGCGTGATGCGGCGGATCACGAGCTTCGCGCGCTTCATCACCTTCGACCGGCGCGGCTCGGGCCTCTCGGACCCGTTCTTCGGCGCCCCGACGCTCGAGGACCAGATGGACGATCTGATCGCCGTGATGGATGCCGTCGGCTCGGAGCGCGTCGCGATCGTCGGCACCCTCGAGGGCGGCCCGATGGCGACCATGTTCGCCGCCACACACCCCGACCGCGTGAGCGCCCTCGTTCTCTATGCCACCTTCGCGCGGGCCACCTGGGCGCCCGGCTACGAGTTCGCCTGGCCCGCCGAGGTGCGCGACGCGCACATGGCCGAGCTCGTCGAGCACTGGGGCGAGGGTCGCGTCGTGGCCGGCGTGGCGCCGAGCGAGGCGAGCGATCCCGGCTTCATGGAGTGGGGCGGCCGGCTCGAGCGGCTGGCCGCCTCGCCTTCCACGATCCGGCGCCTCATGCACCTGATCGGCGAGTTCGACGTGCGCGACGTGCTGCCCTCGATCCGCGTGCCGACGCTCGTGATGCACCGCTGCGGGGACTCGTTCCTCAAGATCGAGCACTCGCGCTACCTGGCCGAGCAGATCCCGGGTGCGCGCTACGTGGAGCTCGAGGGCAGCGACAACATGTTCTCGCTGGGCGACAGCGAGGCGCTGCTCGGAGAGATCGAGGAGCACCTGACCGGCGTGCGCCACGTGCACGAGCCGGACCGCATGCTGGCGACGGTGTTGTTCACCGACATCTGCGACTCGACCCGCCAGGCGGCAGAAATGGGCGACAGCGACTGGCGCTCGCTGCTCGAGCGCCACGACGCTCTCTTCCGCCACGCGCTCGATCGTCATCGCGGCCGCGAGGTCAAGCGCACGGGCGACGGCTTCCTCGCCACCTTCGACGGCCCGGCGCGGGCGATCCGCTGTGCGGCCTCGCTGGCGGAGGCGATGGGGTCGCTCGGCATCCAGGTGCGCGCCGGCCTCCACACGGGCGAGCTCGAGGTGATGGACGGCGACCTCGGCGGGCTCGCGGTGCACATCGCCGCGCGCGTGCTGGACCGCGCCTCGCCGAGCGAGGTCCTCGTGTCGGGAACGGTGAAGGACCTCGTCGTCGGATCCGGGATCGACTTCGAGGACCGCGGTGAGCACGAGCTCCGTGGCGTGCCCGGCGAATGGCGCCTGTACGCGGTTTCGTGAGACCGAGCGCTACCTTGCCCCGTATAGCGCGTTAGAGGACTCGTGCGCCGAATCAGCCTGCTCACAGCTCTTGCAGCACTCCTGCTTGCCGTGCCGGCCGCGGCGGACGCCGCCGTGCGTCACGTCCTGAAGGGCGCCGGCTTCGGGCACGGCATCGGCATGAGCCAGTACGGCGCCTACGGCTACGCGCTCGAGGGCAGCGGCTACAAGGGGATCCTGGACCACTACTACAAGGGCACGCAGCTCCAGTCCGCGCCCGGGCGACCGGTGCGCGTGCTGCTGCAGCCGAGCGACCCCTACATCCGCTTCCGCGGCGCCACGAGCGCGAACGGTGAGGCGCTCAGCAGGGCGACCACCTACGTAGCGCGCCGCTCGGGCTCCGGCATCGTGCTGAAGACGAGCGGCGGCAGGCGCGTCGGCCGCTTCCCCGGCACGCTGAGCGCAAGTGCCGGCGGCACCGACCCCGTGCGACTGCTCGGCCCCGCGCTCAACTCGATCAGCGACGGCCTCTACCGCGGAGCGATCGAGGTCCGCCCCGACGTTGGCGGAGTCACGGCCATCAACGTGATCGAGCTCGACGCTTACGTGAAGGGCGTTGTCGCCGGTGAGATGCCCAGCTCGTGGCCGCTCGAGGCGCTCAAGGTGCAGGCGGTTGCGGCGCGCACCTATGCGCTCGCGACGCGCAAGACGACCGGCACCTTCGACCAGTATCCCGACACGCGCTCGCAGGTCTACAAGGGCGTCAGCGGCGAGAGCGTGCGCTCGAACGCCGCCGTAGACCAGACCGGCAAGCAGATCCTCACCTACGGCGGCCAGCCGGCCGTGACCTACTACTTCTCGACCTCGGGTGGCCACACCGAGAACGTCGAGTACTCGTTCGTCGGCTCGCTCTCGAAGCCGTGGCTCGTCGGCGTGCCCGACCCGTACGACTACCACTCTCCCTACCACCGCTGGCAGCGCGCCTTCTCGGCGGCGTCCCTCGACTCCGCGCTGGGGGCGCCGGGCCGCTTCAAGCAGCTGAAGGTGCTGCAGCGCGGCGTGTCGCCGCGCGTCGTCCGCGCGCGGGTCGCCGGCACGAGCGGCTCGCGCACGGTCACGGGCCCGCAAGTGCGCGCTGCGCTCGGGCTCCCCGACACCTGGTTCACGGACGTGCGCGTGCGGAGCTCCGCCGTGCGGCCTCGCTCAGCTCGGCCCTCGAGCTGGGGACCGCCGGCGCGGGTGCTCGCGCTCGCCGGCGACTTCCGGCCGGCCCCGCGCGGGCGCCGGCTGGCCGTCCAACGGAAGACGGCGCACGGCTGGCGCACGGTGCGGCGCGTCAGGACGCACCGGCACGGGCGCTACCGCGCGCCGGTCGGCTCGCCCGGCGTGTTCCGGGTCAAGGGCGGCTCGGTCGCCGGCCCGGCCGTGCGCGTGCGGTGAGGGCGCGGCTGCTGCTCCTGACCGTCGTCGCCGTCCTCGCCGGAGACCACGCGCAGGCCCAGCAGCAGCCGCTGACGCTCACCGCGGGCACACGCGAGACGGGCTACATCGATCTGCGCCTGCGCTCCGCCCCGGGGGTGGCGGTCACGATCAGCGAGGGGACGGAGCCGGTCGCCGAGCTCACCCCGGCCGGCTCGTCCACCGCTCTGCGGCGCGCGGTGCAGTGGCGCTGCGACCGGCGCATGCGCACCTTCACCGCCACGAGCGCCGATGGGCAGACCGCGAGCGCCGAGGTGCGCACGCCGTCGTGCGCACGGCGGCTCGCCGTCAAGGCCCCGCGCAGCGCTCGCAGCGGGCGCTCGGTCCCCCTGCGGCTCGTCGACCGCTGGCGCCTCGGCGGGCTCGAGGCGCGCCTGTGCGTCGAGCCGCCCGGCGGCCCGGCGGGTTGCCGCCGCAAGCGCGTCGGCGCCGGGCGGCGTGGAGAGGCCGCCCGCTTCCGGGCGCTGCGGCCGGGCGGCTGGCGGGTCGAGGCGAACACGCGCTGGGGCAGCGCCGAGCGCGTCGTGCGCGCGAGCAACCCGGGCGGCCGGCTGCGCCTGCTTGCCACGGGCGACTCGATGATTCAGATCATCGACGGCTTCCTCAAGCAGCGGCTCGCCCCGCGGGTGCGCGTTCGCAGCGACGCTCACATCAGCACCGGCATCTCGAAGCCGTCGCTGCTCGACTGGCAGGCGCAGGCACGGCGCCAGGCGGCCCGCCGGCCCGACGTGGTCGTGATGTTCCTCGGCGCGAATGACGGCTTCCCGATGGGCGACGCTGCGTGCTGCAACAACGAGGCCTGGATCGCCGAGTACGCGCGGCGGGCGCGCGGGATGATGCGGAGCTACGGCCGCGGCGGCAGGACGCGCGTTTACTGGCTCCTGCTGCCGACCCCGCGCGGCGGCTTCTTCCGCGAGACCTTTCCGGCCGTCAACGCGGCCATCAGGCGCGCCGCGGCCGGTGCGCCGCGCGACGTTCGCGTGATCGACCTGGTCGATGTGTTCACGCCCGGCGGCCGTTACCGCGACTCGATGCCGGTCGGCGGCCGCGAGCAACGCGTGCGCCAGGGCGACGGCGTCCACCTGAACACGACCGGCGCCTCAGTGGCTGCCAACGTGATCACCCGGACGCTGCGGCGTGAGCGGATCCTGCGCTGAGCGCGGAGGGGGCCGGAACCCCGCCGCCGGGCGCGGGGCCCGAGGGCGGTGTCGGCGTCGTAGGCGGCGTAGGCGGCGTGGCCGACGTGGTGAGCGCGGCCCGGATGAGTCGCGCCAGCGCCCGTGCTCCCTTGGCCGTCAGGTGCAGGCCGTCGCTGTAGAACCAGTCGCTTTGGCCCGCGCTCTGAGCGACCCAGTCGACAACGCGCACGCGGTTCGGCCAACGCCTCCCCGCCTCGCGCATCGCCGCCTGGTCCGAGCTCCGCACGCCGCCCACCTCCCGCGGCGTGACGAGCCCCAGCACGCGCTCGCGCCCCACGATCCTGAGCGCCTGGCGGATCTGGTCGAGCGTGACTGTCCAGTTCGTGCCGAGGCCGATCACCACGAAGCGCGGCAGCGAGCGCGCCCGGGCGCGCAGCACGCCGATGCCCTCGCTCATCTGGCGGCAGCCGCGCACGTCGACCTCGAAGCCGCGCTGACGGAGCGGGTCGACAGCGCCGAGCATGATCGAATCGCCGATCGCGAGCGGCGGCGGGCGGAACGGCGAGTCGCCGCTCGGCTGATAGTGGACCACCCCGCCGCAGGCCGCCTGCGCGCTGGGAGCGAGCACGACCACGGCGGCCAGCGCCCCTAGTATCGCCCCGGTTCGCAGTGGTTTTCCCCTCTTACGAGTTCGCATTCTTCTTCCCGATCGTGCTCGCGCTCTCGTGGGCGCTGATGCCACACCCGCGTGTCTGGAAGCCGTTCATTCTCGCTTCGAGCTACGTGTTCTACGCGGCGGCGAGCCCACGCTACGCACTCCTCCTCGGCGGCGTCACGCTCGCGAACCAGTTCGGTGCCGTCATGGTCGCGCGCACGGAGGCGGAGAACCGCCGCCGGCTGATCATGACCGCGACCGTGGCCGTGGACCTGGGTGTCCTCGGACTGTTCAAGTACTACGGCTTCTTCGCAGGGGAAATCGGCTCCTTCCTCGATTCGCTCGGCCTCGGCATGCCCCTGCCCCTGCTCACGCTGGCCCTACCCATCGGCCTGTCGTTCATCACGTTCCAGGCGATCTCGTACGTCGTCGACGTCAAGCGTGGCCTGCTCACGCCGGCCTCGACGCTCGACTTCGCCCTCTACCTGTCCTTTTTCCCGCACGTTGTCGCCGGCCCGATCGTGCGCGCGCGCGAGTTCATCCCGCAGCTCGCCAGCCCGCGCAACCCGCGCGACGTGGCCGTCGGCGCCGGCGTAGTCCTGATCGCGATCGGCCTGATCAAGAAGGTGGCACTCGCCGACTACCTCGCGCGCGAGGTCGTGGACCCGGTCTTCGGCGTGCCCGAGGCCTATGCCGCGCCCGACGTGGCGCTCGCCGCCTATGCGTATGCGGCGCAGATCTACTGCGACTTCTCGGGCTACACGGACATCGCCATCGGGGTGGCGCTGCTGATGGGGTTCGTGTTCCCGCAGAACTTCAACTGCCCGTACCGCGCGCTGAGCTTCCGCGACTTCTGGCGCCGCTGGCACATGACGCTGTCGCGCTTCCTGCGCGACTTCCTCTACATCCCGCTGGGCGGCAACCGCCACGGCAAGCTGCAGACCTATCGCAACCTGATGATCACGATGGTGCTCGGCGGGCTCTGGCACGGCGCCGCCTGGGGCTTCGTGCTCTGGGGGACCCTGCACGGTACGGCGCTCGTGGTCGAGCACGCGCTGCGCGACCGCGGGGTGCGCCGGCCGCCCGCCTGGCTCGCCTGGCTGATCGTCTTCAACGTCGTCGTCTTCGGCTGGATCCTGTTCCGGGCCGAGAGCCTCGAGCTGGCCGCGACCTTCATCGGGCAGCTCTTCGACCCCGGCCCCGCGACGCTCTGGGCGCCCGTGACGGTCGCGGCGATCGCGATCGTGGTCGGCTTCCAGCTGCTTCCGCCCGACCCGCTCGAGCGCCTGCGCATCCGGCTCGCCGGCCTGCCCGCGCCCGCGCTCGGCACAGGGCTCGCGGTGGTGGTGGCGCTCGTCGGCGCTACGGTCCCGAGCCAGGGCGTGCCCCCGTTCATCTACTTCCAGTTCTGACCCGCGCATGACCGAGCCCTACTACCCGACCAGCCCCGAGCCGCCGGTCCCGCCCACCCCAAAGGGCCGGCGCCTGACCGCGCGCCACGCGCTGATCGTGGTGTTCCTCGCGGCGCTCCTGCTCGTGCTGTTCGAGGGCTCCTCGATCCGCTCGGCGGGCGAGGAGATGGACCCGGGCCTCGAGCGCGATCTCGTGCTCGCCGTCGGCGAGCCGGCGGGCTGGCTCGCGGACCGGATCCCCTTCGACGAGTGGACCGACGACGCGCTGGCCGTGCTCGAGGACGAGGAGGCGGGCAGCGCCGGCGCCTTCGACGCGGCTGGGCCGGCCGCGGGCGGGCGCGGCGTCCCGCCGGTGCCGCCCAGCTCGTTCGACCCCGAACAGCTCGGCGAGGAGGCCGCACCGGCCGGTGAGCTGAGCAAGCTGCTCGTGACGGGCGACTCGCTCGCGATGCCGCTCGACGTGGAGCTGGCCCGTCGCCTTGCGGACTCCGACCCGGATGTCGAGGTCGAGCGCGACCCGCACGTCGGCACGGGCATCTCCAAGACCGGCCTGCTCGACTGGGGCCGCCTGTCGACCGAGCAGGCGGCGGGCGACCCGGACGCGGTGGTCGTCTTCATCGGCGCCAACGAGGGCTTCGCGCTGCCGCGGCCCGGCGGCGGGGAGGTCGAGTGCTGCGACGCCGAGTGGGCGGCGGAGTTCGCCTACCGCGTCCGGCGCATGATGAACACCTACCGGCGCGGCGGCCGGGCGCGCGTCTACTGGCTGACGCTGCCGGCGCCGCGCGAGCGCGACCGCCAGGAGATCGCCCGCGCCGTCAACGCCGCCATCGAGGTGGGCGCCCAGCCCTATCGGGCGCAGGTGCGCGTCCTCGACATGGAGGAGATCTTCACGCCGGGCGGCGACTACCGCGACGCGATGGAGGTCGACGGGCGGCGCCAGATCGTGCGCGAGCCGGACGGCATCCATCTGAACGGCCGGGGCGCCGGGATCGCCGCGGACGAGGTGCTCGCGGCGATCCGGCAGGACTTCCCGGACTAGCCGGCGGCCTAGGGCTCGACGAACGTCTCGAAGCCGCCGTAGCGCATGCGGCTCATATCCGTGATGTCCTCGCCATCGGTCATCGCGGTCACGCGCGGATCCTGCATGACCTTCTCCATGACCTCGTCGCGGTGCGCGCGGGTCTCGAACTCGGCAACGGCCGCGGTCATGACGAGGCCATCCTCGACGCTGAAGCCGCCCTCGACGTCGTCGCCGCGGAACTCGCGGTAGCTCAGGCCGCCGTGCTCCTTCACCACGGCGCCGAAGACGAGCGCCTGCTCGCGGTAGTCGTCGATCCGGTCCTCCGGAACCGGCAGCAGGTAGATGTCGACGTAGCCCTGTCCCATGTTCGCTCCTTCGTCGCTTACGAAGGTGAGACTGGACCTGCCCGAAAAGGTCATCGCCGCTGTGCCTGGCGCTCGAGCCGAGCGACGTGGTCCACGCCCAGCTCATGCATGTCGCGCAGGAACGAGGCGATCGCTGCCAGCTCGTGCTCGTCCCGGCGAGCGAGGATCTCGAGGGCCTCGGCCTCGAGCTTGCGGTACTGCTTTGCGACTCGGAGTGCTCCCGGCGCGGTCTCGACGAGCACGCGGCGGCGATCGGCGCTGTCGGGGCTGCGCCGCGCCACTCCGGCGCGCTCGAGCCGGTCGATCAGGCCGGTCACGGCTGCGGGGCTCAGGCCGGTGAGCTCGCTCAGCCGCCCGGCCGTCAAGGGGCCGTGCTGCTCGATCGCGCCAAGGACCTCCAGGTCGGGCGGGCTGAGCCCCGCGCTGCTCGCGATCGCAGCGCTCATGACCGTCGATTGGCCGGTCATCTCGCGCAGGAGATTGAGCACCTCTTGGGGGGTTGACATCGCTTCGTTCATTCCGTACGCTCTACCGAAATATTCGCTAGACCGAACTATTCGTTCGACTGAAGGAAGGCTCATGATGACACGCCGCAGAGTCACCAAGGTCGGCTACGGCGTCTTGGGGCGGCTGCGCGCGCTCGTGACGCCCCGCAGCTCACTCGCGCTCATGCTGGATCCGCGGATACCGCTCGACCTGGAGATAGCCGGCGGCGTGTCAGGGCTGCGCGCGGATCTGCTCGAGCTCGACATCCGCGACTCACGATCTCGGGCGGGGCGAGCGACGTCGTGATGGATCTGCCGGCCCCGGCACACGAGCTGCCGGTTCGGATCGACGGCGGCGCGAGCGGGCTCAGCATCGACGACGAGCGGCTGGGGCGATCGGCGGGCATGTGATGAGGCACGCGGGCGCCGGGGCCCCGGGTGTTCAGCTCCGGGTCCTCGGCGGCGCGGCCCAGCTCGGCATCGAGGCCGCGACGGCGCCGTGATCGTCGTGAGGAAGGAGGAGCTTCCAATGAACGACTCCACGCGTGAGTTCGAGGGGGCGGCGCATGGACACGGGGTCGGCCTGTCGCTCGTCCTCAGCGAGGCCGGGCCCGGCGAGGGGCCCGAGCTGCACCGTCATCCCTACGACGAGGTCCACGTCGTTGAGAAGGGCCGGGTTCTGTTCGTCGGAGGTGGCGCGCGGGGGGTCCTCGGCGCGGGCGACATCATCGTCGTCCCGGCCGGTGTGCCCCACCGCTTCGAGAACTGCGGCCGCGGCCTCCTGCGCGGCCTCGGGATCCACCTGAGCCCGCGCTTCGTGACCGATTGGCTGCCGCGCTAGAGGAACTGCGTGTAGGTGTGCTTGACGGTCTTGCCGCCCTTGGAGCAGCTCACCCGCGAGTCGTAGGACTGAGGTGACTTGTTGAAGCGCGACTCTCCGCAGCTGTAGCCCGAGACGCTGCCGCACTTGCCGCGCTTGCCGGGACGGCATCCGTGGAAGGCCCGGACCAGCTTGCGGGCGTTCCGGCAGGAAGTGCCGCTTGCGTTGATGCTGATCACGTAGGTCGTGCCGTACGAACGGTCGTCGCCGACGGAGCAGGACTTCGACGCCATCGCGGGCGTATCGGCGAGGGCGGGCGGTGCGAGGGCAGCGCAGGCTGCGAGGACGACGAGGGGCGCGCTGCGGCGGACGAGACGTGACATGGGTGCGAGGATCCTCCAGGCTCCGACGGTGGTGGCCCGGCGTAAGGTACCGCTCAGGGCGTGAATCGGAAGGTCACGACGTCACCGTCCTGCATGACGTAGTCACGCCCTTCGACCCGCTGGAGCGCCCGTTCGCGTGCGGCCGCGTAGCCGCCGGCCTCGACGAGAGCGTCCCACGGCGTGACCTCGGCGGCGACGAAGCCCCGCTCCATGTCCGTGTGAACGGCGCCCGCCGCCTGACGGGCGCGCATGCCGCGCGGGATCGCCCGGGCGCGCGCCTCGCTGTCCTGGCCGGCCGTGAAGAACTGGATGAGGTCGAGCAGCGCGAAGGCCTCGCGCACCACCGTCTCGAGCCCGGACTCGGCGAGGCCGAGATCGTCGCGCATGGCTCCTGCCTCCTCGTCGTCCAGCTCAGAGAGCTCGGAGTCGAGCCGGGCGCTCACAGCCGCCGCGCGTGCTCCGCGCTCAGCTGCGTGCTCGGCGAGCTCGGCGGGCGCCTCAACTGGCTCGCCCTCGCCCACGTTTGCGACGTACAGCACCGGCTTCGCGGTGAGTGCGTGCAGGCGGATGCCGGCGCCGGGAGCGTCGTCGGGCTCGGGAACGGTGCGGACCGTCCGGCCCTCGCGCAGCGCTTCGACCACCTCGCGCAGCCAGCGCTCCTCGGCAACGGCCAGCTTGTCGAGCGACTTGGCCTGCTTCGACACGCGCTCGAGCCGGCGCTCCGCCTGCTCGAGGTCGGCGAACAGCAGCTCCGTCTCGATCGTCTCGACGTCCGCGAGCGGGTCGACGCGGCCGTCTGGGTGCACGACACTCGGGTCGTCGTGGACCCGCACGACGTGCAGGATCGCGTCGGTCTCGCGGATGTTGGCGAGGAACTTGTTGCCGAGGCCCTCGCCCTCGTGAGCTCCGCGGACGAGCCCGGCGATGTCGTGGAACTCGATCGTCTCGTGCACGATCGGCCGCGCGCCCACCGTCTCGGCCACGCGCTCGAGCCGCTCGTCCGGCACGCCGACCACCGCCACGTTCGGCTCGACCGTCGTGAACGGGTAATTGGCCGCCTGGGCGCCCGCTCGCGTGAGCGCGTTGAAGAGCGAGGACTTGCCGGCGTTCGGCAGCCCGACGATGCCGACCTTCACGGTGTGAGCAACCTCCCCAAGGCCTCGCCGAGCAGCGCACCGGCGATCACGTCGGTGGGGTAGTGCACGCCGAGGTAGGGGCGGGAGAGCGCCATGGCCACCGCCAGACCGTAGAGCGGCCCTGCGGGCAGCGCCGCCGACAGCGTCCGGGCGCCGGCGAACGAGGTCGACGAGTGCGCTGACGGATACGAGCGGCCGGAGATCACCGGCGCGAGCGCCGGCAGGTCCTCGAGCGCGGGCCGGGCACGGCGCACGAGCGCCTTGACGAGCGAGTTCGCCGCGAGCGTCAGGGCCACGGCGCCGGTCGCGCGCAGGTAGACGAGGCGGCGCTCACCGTCGAGCGCCAGGCCGGCGACCGCCATCCCGTGCCAGACGAGGCCGTGCTCACCAGCGCGCGCGAGCCCGATCACGACCGCCTCCGCGGGCGCCGAGTGGCCGCGCGTGCGCAGCTCGCGCAGCACGCGCACGTCGAGCGCGCGCAGGTCCGCGCCGAGGTTCCGCATCCCTCCCGCAGACGCCCCGGCGCCCCGGCCGGCTAGAAGCCGACCTTCTTATCCGGCCATGACGGCATGAACGGCTGGCCGCATGTGCTGCATGGCTGTACTCGTGACGTGGCCAAAATCACCGGGTGGTCCCGAAGGCCTCCTCGAGCGCCTGTCGCTCGCGGGGATCGAGCTGGTCCACGTATGCCTGGATTCCCTCACGGTGGGCCGCGTCGAGGATGGCCACCAGCTCTCGGCCGTCCTCGCTGAGCGAGTATCGACGTCGTTCCTCGCGCAAGTAGCCACGCCCGCGTAGATCGTGGATCGCGGGATATGCGGCGTCAAGCGAAAGGCCACTGGTGCCGGCGAGGTCGCTTGCGCTGCTCGGGCCGTCCTTGATGGTCAGCGCAAGGAGCAGACGCAGGTCCTCGAACGACAGCTCGAGCTTCTCGGCCCACGCGGCGATCCGCGCCCAAGCGATTAGATCGACGCGGCGCAGCCGCGTCGCAAGCGCCTCGACGAGCGGATCGCTCGAGCGTGGGAGCCGGCTTTCCGCCATGGTTAGGGCTGCGCCCGGTCGACCTTGATGTCCTGAAGCATCCACTGCGAACTCGTCATTCGTCAAGGAGCGTCGAAGCGCGGTCGTCTGGATCGCGGAGGCTCGCTGGCGACCACCTCCCCCTCTCCGCGGGATACTGGACGAAGCCGATGTCGCAGAGGAACGTGGAGACACTCAAGCGCGAGCTCAAGGCCCACGGCCGATCCCAAGCTGGAGTACCGATCTCGGACGACAGTGTGGAGGTCGTGCGTAAAGCGTGGGAGGCGTGGGAGCGCGGAGACATGCAGGCCGTGTTCGATTTCTATGACCCTGCCATTGAGTGGGACATGTCCGAGTCAGAGGTCCCAGACATGGGCGTCTATCGAGGACACGAGGGGGTGCGGAAATTCTTCCGCGAATGGATGGCACCCTTCCACGACTACTACGCGCATGCAGAGGACTTCACGCTCGGCAGCGAGGGCGTTCTCGTACGAATGAGGCAGGGGGGGCGCGGGAAGGAAAGCGGCGTTGACGTGGAGATGCCTCCTTTGTGGCAGCTCTACAGACTCCGGGCTGGCCGCGCCGTGCGTGTCGAGATCTACCGCGACGAGCACCGCGCCCTCGAAGCCGTCGGTCTGTCGGAGTGGGAGAACGCCGAGCAGCGTGGGTTGGCGGAGGCTGCCTTGGGGGCGCTTAACTCGGGCGATTTAGCAGCGTTCCTGGCGCTGACCGCCGAGGACGTCGAGTTCACGTCGATGGTCGCGGAGGCAGAAGCAACGACCTTCCGGGGCCACGACGGCGTCCGGGCCTGGTGGGAAACGGTTCGCGGCGCTTTCGAGGACATCCACTGGGAGTTGCTCGACGTTCGCGGTTCTGGCGACCGGGGCGTGATGCACTTCCGCATGACCGGGACGCTGAGCAGCGTGCCGGTCGAGCAAGCGATGTGGCAGGCCGTCGTGTTGCGAAACAGCAAGGCGATCTGGTGGGCCTTCTTTCGGACCGAGCGCGATGCCCTCGAAGCCGTGGGGCTGCGGGAGTAGGCGAGACAGCTCAGCACTCGTCTCGTTCGCAAACCGGGCGCACCCGCTCCTAGAGCGGCACAGCGCAGAAGCCGACCTTCCGGGGCATCCCGCTCTGCAACCGGGTGCTGATGCACCCTCACGTGGCCATAAGCCCTTGAACGCGGACGGGCCCTCCTGTGGAGGGCCCGTTGTGTCCGCGGGGGGTGCTGCGAGTCGGCTTACGGCTGGTAGCGGAAGCCGTCGGTCTGCGGCATCACGGACGCCTTGTTGCCCGAGTCCGTCGTCACGTCGGCGCTGCCCTCGTTCGGGCCGCCGTCGTAGCGGGGGCTGCCGGTCTGCGGCATCACGCCCGGCTTGGCGGTCGTCACGTCGGCGCTGCCCTCGTTCGGGCCGCCGTCGTAGCGGGTCGTGCCGGCCTGCGACTGCCCAATCCCGTCAACCTGCTGGGACTGGCCCGGGAAGGCCTGCGCCTGGTTCGGCCGCGCCGGCAGGTTCACGCCGGGAGCGATGTCGGCGCTGCCCTCGTTGGGGCCACCGTCATAGCGCGGGGCCGGGGCGGTGTCGATCGCGCCGTCCAGCCTGCGCTGGGTGAGCGGGGCCGTGTCCGGGGTGCTGCCGCTCTCGATGGCCGGCGTGCTCGTGCTCACAACCGTGTCGTCGTCATTGGCGACGATCACTACCGCCCCGGCCAGGCCGAGCACGGCGATCAGCGCTGCAATGAGGAGCGCGCGCAGATGGTTGTAGTGAGAGCGGAGAACCACCGCCGGGTGCTGCTCAGGAACTGCCTTACCCATGACTTCCTCCTGTTGTTTGGTGCCGGTCGGACGTCGTGGGGCCATGCTGCAGGCAGGCGGTTGCGGGCCGGTGACAGGGCGGCAACAGCGCCTTGCGAGCAGGCTTGTGGGCGGCGGCGGCCCCTGAGCGCAACGCCCGGGTTAGGCATCGGTATTCGGCGGGGGCGCGGGAACGCCACCGAGCGAAGGACCAGAGCGCGGAACCGTTCCACCCGCCCTCCCTAGCCGCATTGCGCGGCCGTAGGCCGCCCCGAACGGTGCCGACCTGACGGCCGCGGCCACTGTGAGGCTGAGGGCGTGTCTCGCTCCGCCGTCCCCGAGGAGCCGGCGGAGAACCGCCCGGCCTTCGGGCCGCGGGCAAACGCGGGCAAATCGTTGCCCTCAGGGCGAATTCATACGGGCCGATACGGGCTCAAGACCGCAGCGCGAAGCCGCATCTGGCGCGCCAATCAGGGCCGAGCTAGAAGCCGACCTTCTGGTCCTCGGTGTCGAGCCGCACGTAGACGACCTCGGCAAGGTCGATCGCGACCTGGGAATCGACGGTCTCCAGCTCGTGCCAGCGCTCGGAGCTCGCGTCCTCGAGCGCCTTGCGCAGGCCCTCCCAGGACTCCTGCTTCACGCGGCAGGGCAGCACCTGGCCGCCCTTGAAGCCGATGTCGATACGTAGTGCTGGTTCAGCCATTCAGTGGGCCTCCGCGGCCTCGACCAGCTCCGTCAGCACGCCGCCGGTCGACTTCGGGTGCAGGAACGCCACGCGGCTTGCCCGGATACCGGTCCGCGGCTCTTCGTCGATCAGCCGCAGGCCGGCGGAGCGGACGGACTCGAGCGCCCGCTCGATGTCGTCGGTCCCATAGGCGACGTGGTGAAGGCCGGGGCCGCTCCGTGCGAGGAAGCGGCCCACGGCGGTGTCCGGGCCGAGTGGGCGCAGCAGCTCGACGTGGCTGTCGCCCACGCCGAGGAGAACCGCCTCGACGCCCTGCGACTCGACCGTCTCACGGTGCTGAAGCTCCATCCCGAGCCGGTCGCGGTAGAGCGCGATGGCGTCGTCGAGATCCTCAACCGCGACTCCGATGTGGTCGATCCGCCCGAACACGGCCGATGAGGCTACAACCCGTGCATGGTCAACATCGAGCATCCGCAGTACGACGAGCCGCGTGACGGCGAGGGCTTCAGCTGCAGCCGCGCCCGCATCAGCCGCCAGGCCGGCGCCGAGCGGCTCGGCGTGAGCCTCTGGGAGGTGCCTCCCGGCCAGGCGGCGTACCCATACCACGCGCACCTCACCGAGGAGGAGCTCGTGATCGTCCTCGAGGGCAGTCCGAGCCTGCGAACGCCGGCAGGCTGGCGCGAGCTCGAGCAGGGCGAGGTCGTGTCGTTCCTGCGCGGCGAGGAGGGCGCTCACCAGATCGTCAACCGAACCGACGACCCGGTCCGCTTCCTCGCCTTCTCGACGAACGGCGACCCGGACATCGTGCTCCAGCTCGACTCCGGGAAGGTCGGCGCCTTCGAGCGGCGGGCGGCCGGCGGCGGCCTGCGCGCGTGGTTCCGGCGCGTGGACGAGGTGGACTACTACGACGGCGAGTCGGCGCCGGCCTGATCCGGCACGACGAGCTCGAACGCGCGCGGCTCCGTGTGCATCGGGATGCGCGGCCCCGCGTCGACGAGCTCGCCGTCCACGTTCAGGGCCGCCGGCCGCTCCAGCTCGAGCTCGACCGTCGCGGCCTGGGCATGCTCCACGCCGGCCTGTCCGGTCAGGCGGCCCGCGCGCAGGCCGTACGCGTAGCCGATGAGGCGAAGCCGCGAGCCGGCCTCGAGGACGGCGACGTCCAGCAGGCCGTCGCGCGCGCTCGCGCCCTCGAGCTCCGAGCCGGCGCCGAACGACCCCGTGCCGGCGATCGTCACCTGCCACGCCTTTCCCTCGAACAGCGGCGCGCCGTCGGCCGTCACCGAGCAGGCGATAGGGCGGCCCGTGAGCCCCGACCAGAGCGCCCCGGCGAAATAGGCCACCGGGCCCAGCAGGCGCTTCAGCCCCGAGGCGGCCTCGCCCGCGAGCGACGCGAGGCCGGCACTGGCTGCGTTCAGGAACGGCCGCCGATCCATCCAGTTCAGATCCAGCGCGCGCAGCGCCGTGCCGAGCGCGGCGAGCCGCGCGGCCGAGTGCAGGCCGGCCGGCAGGCCCTGGCCGCGTGCGAAGTCGTTCGCGGTGCCGACCGGGATCACGGCAAGCGGGACCCCCGCGCCCGCCGCTGCCGCCGCGGCCGGCGCCAGGCCGCCGTCGCCGCTCGCCACCGCGATCCGGTCTGCTCCGGACCCGGCCGCGGCGGCGGCATCGTCCGGGCCGAACAGGCTCACCTCGACCCCGTACTCGCGCAGCAGCGCGGCGATCACCTCGGGGTCGCTGCCCGCGCCCGACTCCGGGTTGACTATCAGGGCTATGGACGCGGGAGCGTCTCGCACACGGGCGTCTTACCCGTCCTGCGGCGGAGCGTCCAGCCGCTCGGACGCCGCGACGCGGGGCGCGCCCGGCTCCCGCTGTCGCCCGGGCGCGGGCGTGCCCGCGGACTCGCCGCGGTAGGCGCCCACGAGCCGCTCGATGTCGTCGCGCTCGAGCACCTCGTTCTCGAGCAGCGTGAACGCGAACGCCTCGAGCAGAGTGCGGTTCTCGGCCACCAGCTTCAGCGCGCGCCGGTGGGCGAGGTCGGTGAGGTACTGCTGCTCCTCGTCGATCATGCGGCGCGTGTGGTCGGACATCGAGTAGTCGTCCGACGGCAGTTGCTTCGACTTCAGCTCGGTGCCCATGCCGTACAGGGTGATCATCGAGCGGCTGATCTCGTGCACCTTGCGCAGGTCGTCCGAGGCGCCGGTCGTGATCGTGCCGAAGACGATGTGCTCGGTGACCCGACCGCCGAGCAGGACGACCATGTAGTCGAGCAGCTCGTCCTTCGTCTTGAGGTAGCGGTCCTCCTCGGGCAGGTTGAGCGTGTAGCCGAGCGCCCGCCCGCGCGGAATGATCGAGATGCGGTGGACCTTCTCCACCGACGGCAGCAGCTCCGAGCAGAGCGCGTGCCCAGCCTCGTGGTAGGCCACCACGCGCTTCTCGTGCTCGGTGATGACGCGCCGTGACTGCATCCCCGCGATCACGCGCTCGAGCGCGGACTGAAAGTCCTTGGTGCGGATCGTCTCGCGGTGGTCGCGGCCGGCGAAGATGGCCGCCTCGTTGCAGATGTTGGCGAGGTCGGCGCCGGTGAGGTTGCTCGTCTGACGGGCGATCAGCTCGAGGTCGATGCCCGGCTCGAGCGGCTTGTTGCGCGTGTGCACCTCGAGGATCGCGCGGCGTCCCTTCAGGTCCGGCGCCGTCACGAGGATCTGGCGGTCGAACCGGCCCGGCCGCAGCAGCGCCGGGTCGAGCTTCTCGAGCAGGTTCGAGGCCGCGATCACGACGACGTTGTCGGCCGAGCCGAAGCCGTCGAGCTCGACGAGCAGCTGGTTCAGCGTCTGGTCCTTCTCGCCCGAGATGTCCTTGCCGCGGGTGGCGCCGACGGCGTCGAGCTCGTCGATGAAGACGATGGCGGGCGCCTCCTTGCGCGCGTGGCGGAAGAGCCGCCTGATGCGCGCGGCGCCGAGGCCGGCGAACATCTCGACGAACGCCGACGCCGACTGGGCGAAGAACTTTGCCTCCGCCTCGTTGGCGGCCGCCTTGGCCAGGAGCGTCTTACCCGTGCCGGGCGGGCCGTGCAGAAGGATGCCCTTCGGCACCCTGGCGCCGAGCTTGCGGAAGCGCTTCGGGTCACGAAGGAACTCGACGACCTCGCGCAGCTCGTCCTTGGCCTCGTCGGCGCCGGCGACGTCCTCCCAGCGCACGGAGCTCGACGAGCTCGGCTTGATCTCCTGCGGCTTCGTGCGCGGCAGGTAGCGCAGGGTCATCACGAGCACGACGGCGATCAGGCCCATGAAGATGATCGGCAGCCAGATGACGGCCCAGTCCTCGATCTGGTCCCAGGTCGAGGTGCTCGCTGCCGTCTCCGCGGCGTCCTGCGGCTGGACCCGGAAGCCCTCGGTGCCGTCCGCGCTCTCGAAGGTGCCGCTCGCGGCGTCGACCGTCCAGCCCTCCGGGAGGTCGCCGCCAGGCGCACGCAGGATCGCCTCGAACTCCTCGCCGGCTTCCTCGCAGCTCATCTGCGAGCTGTCGAGGATCGTCAGCCGCTGCGGGCCACGCTCGATGCTCAGGCCACCCACCTGCTGGGCGCGGTCCACCGTCACCGGCCCCGTGCACGCGGCGGCGCCGCCGTCGGCGCTCGCAGAGGCGACCGGCATGGCCAGGACAGCGGCGGCCCAGAGCAGCGTCAGGCGGAGGGTGGACCTCATTCAGCTTTCTCATCGGCCGCGGTGGCCGAGTTCATGAGCGCTACGCCGCCGCCTGCTCCACGCGGAGGATCTCCTCGAGCGCTGCCGCCCCCACCTCGAGCTGCTCGGCGGTCGGCTCACGTGTGCCCACCGCGCGCTGGATCTCGTGGCCGGGGCGGCGCAGGAGGCGCGTCAGGCGCGAGTCGGGGTTGCGCTCGCCCCAGGCGAACACCTCCACGGCGACGGCCGCGCTGCCCAGCCCGATGGCCGCCTCGGCGGCCGGGCCGCGCAGGCCGGCGCGCCTCGCCGCGACGTTGCCGAGCGCGGCGGCCGCAAGCATCGGGGTGACCAGGTGCGAGCCGCAGCGGTCGTGCTCCTTGCGGGCCTCCGCGGGCGCCTCGTCGTCCTCGTAGGCCGCGATCGACTTGTGCTCGACGCCGTGGTAGGCGGCGAGCTCGCCGCTTCGCAGCGCGAGCAGTGCCGGAGCAAGGCTGATGAGCGCGACGGCGGTCTCACGGCCGACCGTGGCGCCGCGGCTCGTCGCGCCGGTCGCGGCCTGGCGGCGTGCGCCGGCGCTGCGGATCGCCTGGCCGCCGAGCGCCGCGGCGCCCATCGCACCGAGCGTGCGCGCGTCCTGCATCGGCAGGCGTGCCTCCGGCAGCGCCCGCTTCACGAGCGGTATCACGGCCATCGCCTCGGCGAGCTTGAGGACGCCGCGCACGCCGGGGACGCCGTCGGCCGCCTTGCCGCCGAGATCGGGCTTGCGCCCGGACGCCACCTTGATCTCACCGTCGGCGGCGCGCACGGCGGCGGCCCAGTGCGTCGGGCCGTGCACGAGCAGGCCGTTGCGGAGCGCCATGCCGCCCAGACGCAGCTTCTCGTCGGGGACTGGCGCGGTCATCGGAGCGTCTCCAGCATGAGATCAGAGTAGAAGGCGGCGGCGAGACCGAGGTCGGCGACCGGCATGCGCTCGTCCTTCCCGTGCATCAACGATGGGGTGGCAGGAGGTTGCGACGAGAGCGATTGGGTACCGGGCTTATATGGAAACTCCCGAGACAGAGCCACAGGCACCGCCGGACGAGAAGCCGCCGCCGGAGGTGCCCGATCAGCCGGGCACGTCACCGGGCGAACCGGGCGAACCGGCGGAACCGAGCTAGCCGGTCCAGTGGGAGCCGTCCTCTGGGGCGGCTCTCGCCGTTCAGGGGGTCCGTGCGCGCTGGCCATTCGGCGAAGCCGCAACGGCGAGAATTCGCCCCTCGGTCGCGCGAACTATTACGCTAGTTCTAGCGAAGCGTCTCCAGCATGAGATCAGCGTAGAAGGCCGCCGCGAGGCCCAGATCGGCCACAGGTATCCGCTCGTCCTTTCCGTGCATCATCGGGAACGCCTCCGTCAGGTCCATCGCGTTCTGAGGGAAGAACCCGTAGGCGACGCACTCGGGGAAGGCCTTGCGCCACCAATGCGAGTCGGAGAAGCCGGTCATCACCACCGGCGCAACGCGTGCGCCCGGGTCCTCGCGCTCCACGAACCCGCGGATCGCGTCCATCAGCGGCGTGTCCGCGGGCGAGCGGTTGCCGACGATCGTGTCCTCGAAGCCGATCTCGAAGCCGTCCTCGCCGAGCGTCCTGCGCACCGCCTCGCGGACGGCTTCCTCGCCGAGCTCCGGGGGGACGCGGCAGTCCACCTCGAGCCGCGCGTGGGCCGGCACCACGTTCACGGCCTGCGACGCGCCGATCATGGTTGGCGTGAGCGTCACGCCGAACATCGGCTCGAGCAGGACCGCGACGGCGGGATCGCTCGCCTCGAGCTCGGCCACGGCGCCGTCGAGGTCGGACGGGTCGAGCCCGAGTGCGCGCAGGAGCGCCTCGGTCTCGGGCGAGGCGACGTGCTCGGGTCGGCCGTCCGCCAGCGCGGCGAGGACGGGCGCCATCTTCACCAGGGCGTTGTCGCCGATGCGCGGCACCGAGGCGTGGCCGGCGCGCCCGCTCGTCGACAGCGTGAAGCGAAAGACGCCCTTCTCGGCGACGCACACGCCGTAGACGCGCCGGTCGCCGTGGCGAATCAGCTCGCCGGCGCCCTCGTTGACGACGAAATCGGCGCGCGCGACCTCCGGGTGGTCGGAGCAGAGCCACTGCGCGCCGTGGGTCGCGCCGCGTTCCTCGTCGCAGGTGAAGACGAGCTTCAGCTCGCCCGCCTCGGGGCGCCAGCCCTCCTCGAGGAGGGCGAGCGTCGCCGCCAGCTCGGCCGCAACCTGGCTCTTCATGTCCTTGGCCCCGCGGCCCCAGACGCAGCCGTCGCGCAGCTCTCCCGACCACGGGTCGACCTGCCAGTCGGCGGGATCGGCCGGCACCGTGTCGACGTGGCCGAGCAGGCACAGGGCAGGCCCGTCCGCGCCGCCCTCGAGCCGCGCCACGAGGTTCGGCCGGCCCGGCACCGCCTCGAGCAGGACGCAATCGAGCCCGGCGTCCTCGAGCAGACCCTTGAGCCACTCCTGCGCCGGCCCCTCGTCGCCCGGCGGGTTCACCGTGTTGAAGCGGATCAGGCGCTGCAGCAGCTGCAGTCGTGCGGCTCTCGAGGGCGGCGCGCTCGGGCACGCCGCGCAGTCTATGAGGCCGTAGAGTGCGCCCGTGCCGACCGCCGCCGGGCTCGCATACAGGGAGGTCGGGCCGTCCGACGGCCCCGTCGCGCTGCTGCTGCACGGCTATCCCGAGTCGTCCTACATGTGGCGCGACGTGCTGCCGGCGCTTGCCGGCGCCGGCTGGCGCGCGCTCGCCCCGGACCTCGCCGGTATGGGCGACTCGCCGCCCGACCCGCCCGGCACCTGGGAGCGCCACGCGGAACAGGTAGAGCGCTTCCGGACGGAGCTGCGCATCGAGCGCTGCGTGCCCGTCCTGCACGATTGGGGCGGCCTGATCGGCCTGCGCTGGGCCTGCGAGCATCCCGACGCGGTCCAGGCGCTCGTGATCAGTGCGTCCGGCTTCTTCCCGGATGGCAAGTGGCACGGCTTCGCGCAGGCGATGCGGACCCCCGGCACCGGCGAGCAGTTCGTGGCCGGCGCGACGCGCGAGGCCTTCGCGGCCATGCTCGCCCAGCTGTCCGGGTCGATCGACGACGCCGCGATCGGCGAATACTGGAAGTGCTTCGGGGACGAGGCTCGCCGCCAGGGCCAGCTCGACTTCTACCGCTCGATGGACTTCGAGAAGATCGCGCCGTACGAGGGCCGGCTCGCGGCCCTCGGGGTGCCGGTCCTGCTGCTGTTCGGCGGCAAGGATCCGTTCGTCCCGACCGCCACGGCGCAGCGCTTCGAGCGCGAGCTGCCCGACACTCAGCTGGTCCTCGTCGAGGAGGCCGGCCACTTCCTCTGGGAGGACGAGCCCGAGCGCTGCGCCGAGGCGCTCACCGGCTTTCTCGAGGCGCTCCGCTAGCGCTGCCAGACTTCCAGCATGGAACGGCTCTTCGATCTCGAGGATTCACCCAACACGGGTGGAGTTGCCGATCCTGCGGAGCTGCCGCTCGCCGCCCGCATGCGGCCCGCGACGCTCGGCGAGTTCGCCGGCCAGGAGCACCTGCTCGAGCGCGGCTCGGCGCTGCGGACGGCGATCGAGGAGGGCCGCCCACACTCGATGATCCTCTACGGCCCGCCCGGGACCGGCAAGACGACGCTCGCGCGCATGCTGGCCGTGAACGCGCGCGCGGCGTTCGAGGAGGAGTCGGCCGTGAAGGCGGGCCGGGCCGAGGTGCGCGAGGTGCTCGCCCGCGCCGAGCACCGGCGCGCGACGAGCGGCGAGCGCACCATCTTCTTCCTCGACGAGATCCATCGCTTCAACAAGGCGCAACAGGACACGCTGCTGCCGGCCGTCGAGAACGGGCTCGTCGTGCTGGTGGGCGCGACGACCGAGAACCCGTTCTTCGAGGTCAACTCGGCGCTCCTGTCGCGCTGCCGCATATACGAGCTGCACGCGCTCGAGGACACGCACGTGCTCGAGCTGCTGAGGCGGGCGCTCGCCCACGAGCGCGGCATACCGGACCCGCCCGGCGTGAAGGACGACGCGCTCGAGTTCCTCGCCGCGCGCGCCGGCGGCGACGCCCGCATGGCGCTGAGCGCGCTCGAGCTCGCGGCGGAGACCGTCGGCCCCGATGGGACGGTCACGCTCGCGGTCGCCGAGGACGCGCTCCAGCGCCGCGCTGTCCTCTACGACAAGCAGGGCGACAAGCACTACGACCTGATCTCGGCGTGGATCAAGTCGACGCGCGGCTCCGATCCGGACGCCTCGCTCCTCTACCTGGCGGGGATGCTCGAGGGCGGCGAGGACCCGCGCTTCATCGCGCGCCGGATGGTCATCCTCGCAAGCGAGGACATCGGCAACGCCGATCCGCGCGCGCTCCAGGTGGCGGTCGCGGCCGCCCACGCCGTCGAGCACGTCGGGCTGCCCGAGGCTGCGCTCAACCTCGCCCAGGCGGCCGTCTACCTGGCGCTCGCGCCGAAGTCGAACGCCTCCTACGAGGCGATCGGCCGCGCGCGCGAGTGGGTGCGCGAGCACGGCGCGCCGGTCCCGCCGCCGGCGCTCCAGAGCGCCGCCTACGCGGGCGCCAAGAAGCTCGGCCGCGGCGTCGGCTACGACTATCCGCACGCGCACCCGGAGGGCGTCGCGGAGCAGGAGCTGATGCCCGACGAGGCGATCGGCGAGCGCTTCCTAGAGCTGTCCGAGCACGGCGAGGAGGCCCAGCTGCGCGAGCGGCTCGCCCGCATTCGCAGGGCGCGCGGCCGCGACGAGGAATAATCCCGCGTCATGGAAGCCGCGGTGAGACCGGTCGACGAGCGCCCGCCCGAGCTCGAGTCTTTCAGCCCGCTCGACGGGGCTCGTCTCGGCGGGGTCCCGACCCTCGTTCCGCATGAGGTTCAGGCGGTCGTGGATGACGTTGCGAGCGTCCAGCCATTCTGGGCCCAGCTGCCGCTGGCGGATCGAGCGCGCTACATGCGTCGAGCGGGCCAGGCCATCATCGACCAGCTCGACGAGCTGGCCGAGCTGCTGAGCCGCGAGCAGGGCAAGGCGATCAACGAGTCCTACGTCATGGAGCTCGTGCCGACGATCGACTCACTCCGCTGGCTGGCGGACGCCGGGCCCGGGATCCTCGAGGACGAGCGCGTCCCACTTCCGATCTTCATCAAGCAGAAGCGCGCCCGCTTCACCTACGAGCCGCTCGGCGTGGTCGGAGTGATCGCCCCCTGGAACTACCCATGGTCGATCCCCTTCGGCGAGGTCGCGATCGCGCTGCTGGCCGGCAACGGCGTGGTGCTGAAGCCCGCCTCGCTCACGCCGCTGATCGGCCAACGCATCCAGGAGGTCTTCGAGCGCGCGGGCGTGCCCGAGGGGCTCGTGCGCACGGTCCACGGCGGCGGCGCGGTCGGGCAGGCGCTCGTCGAGTCGAGCGCCGCCAAGATCTTCTTCACGGGCTCGGTCGAGGTCGGACGCCGCGTCGGCGAGGAATGCGCCCGGCGCATGAAGGGCTCCGTGCTCGAGCTCGGCGGCAAGGACCCGATGATCGTCTGCTCCGACGCCAACCTGCCGAACGCCGTCTCGGGGTGCCTCTGGGGCGGCTTCGCCAACGCCGGCCAGACCTGCTCGGGGATCGAGCGCGTCTACGTCGTCGAGGACGTCGCCGAGCGCTTCATCGAGGCCGTCGTCGAGGGGGCGCAGCAACTGCGTGTCGGCGACCCGCTCGAGTGGGACACCGAGGTCGGGCCAATGATCTCGCCCGAGCAGCTGCGGCTCGTGCAGGAGCTCGTCGACGACGCCGTTGCCAACGGGGCGGCGCTCCGATGCGGCGGTCCCGACGAGCCGTGGTTCAGGCCCGCGGTGGTCACCGGCGTGACGCACGACATGCGCATCATGCGCGAGGAGATCTTCGGCCCGGTCGTGCCGATAGTGACCGTGAAGGACGAGGACGAGGCGATCGCGCTCGCCAACGACTCTGCGTTCGGGCTCGGCGCGTCGGTCTGGACCATGAACCGGGCAAAGGGCGAGCGCATCGCCGGCCGCATCCAGTCGGGCATGGTCTGGATCAACGACCACATGTTCAGCCACGGCGCCTGCTCGTGCTCGTGGGGCGGCGTCAAGGACTCCGGCCTCGGCCGCTCGCACTCCAAGTTCGGGCTCTACGAGTGCGTGAACGTCAAGCTCGTGACCTGGGAGCCCTCGCGCACGCGCGACTTCTGGTGGCACCCCTACGACGAGGCGCTCGGCAAGGCGATGCAGGCGTCGGCGAGGCTGCT
The DNA here is from genome assembly GCA_963827065.1 of uncultured Thermoleophilaceae bacterium. Classification (GTDB taxonomy): domain Bacteria; phylum Actinomycetota; class Thermoleophilia; order Solirubrobacterales; family Thermoleophilaceae; genus JACVRW01. The sequence continues at coordinate 81,674 of CAWGZM010000014.1, forward strand.
CTACGGCCGCGACGCCGACAAGCCGGCGGCGCTGCGGCGCGGCCTTGTGCCGCTGGCCCGGCTCGGCGGCAAGACGCTGCGCGACGTCCTGAAGCGCTGAGCGCCGCTAAGGGGTCGCCGGAGCGACCGCTCAGGCGCAACTAAGGCCTAACCGGCTCCGGATTGCCGATGTAGGCGGCCACCCCTTAGCCGTAGCTTCCTCGACATGACCGGAGGCCTTTCACACGCAGCTGCAATTGAGCATGTTGACGACCTGCAGCGGGCCGCGACGGAGCGCCGCCGGCGCGGACGGAAGGAGCGTCCGCCCCGACGCCGGCCTCTGCTGCCAGGGCTGCTGCGGCGCCCGCGTCATGCGCTCGCGGCGTGACCTCGCCGCCTGAGACGGGCGCTCACCGCACGGGCCCTTCCCTCCCCGTGCGGTGAGCCGCCGGTCTCCCCCGCCGAGCGGGCCCGAGCTCGGCGGTGCCTAGACTCCCCAGTGATGCCCGCACAGGCCTACGCAGGCAAGGAATGCGTCTGTCAGCTGCGCAGGGGAATCTGCGACCAGAGCTGCGTCCAGGGGATGCTCGATACCCCCTTCTATATCGCCTGCCTGAAGCTGAGCGGGCGCCGCTGCGTGGTCGTCGGCGGCGGTGATATCGGGCTCGAGAAGGTCGAGGGCCTGCTCGCATGCGACGGCGATGTGACGCTGATCGCCCCCGACGCGATCGAGCCGCTGCGCGAGCTCGCCGACGAGGGCTCGATCCGCTGGGAGCGGCGGACCTACGCCGGGCCGGCCGACCTCGAGGGCGTGTTCATGGCGATCGCGGCGACGAACGACACGGACGTCAACATCGCCGTCTACGAGGACGCCGAGCGCAGGGCCATGCTCGTGAACGTCGTGGACGTGCCGCCGCTCTGCAACTTCATCCTCCCCGCCATCGTGCGCAGCGGGCCGCTCGCGATCGCGATCTCCACCGCGGGCGCGTCGCCGGCGCTGGCCAAGCGGATCCGCAACGAGATCGCCGACGAGTACGGCGAGCCCTACGCGCAGCTGGCGGTGCTCCTGAACGACGTGCGCGGCTGGGCCAAGGGCACGCTGCCCACCTATCAGGACCGCAAGGACTTCTTCGAGTCGATCGTGAACGGCGACCCGGACCCCGTCGAGCTGCTTCGCCGCGGCGAGGAGGACGCCGTGCGCGACCTGATCTCGGCGGCGCAGAGCACTCAGGCGCACGCCTGAGCGAGCGGAGGTACGCTGGCCGCGTGGCTCCCAAGGGCGAGCTGACGCACCTCGACGACGCCGGGCGCGCCCGGATGGTCGACGTGGGCGCCAAGGACGTGACGGACCGGCGTGCGCTTGCGCGCGCCGTCGTGCGCATGTCGGCGGATACCGCCGCGGCGGTCGCGCGCGGCGACGCGCCCAAGGGCGACGTCATCTCGACGGCGCGCATCGCGGGCATCCAGGCCGCCAAGCGCACCGCCGAGCTGATCCCGCTCTGCCACCCGCTACCGCTGTCCTTCGCCGACGTGCGCATCGAGGTCGGCGACGGCCTCGTCGAGATCGAGGCCGAGGCGCGGACGAGCGCGCAGACGGGCGTCGAGATGGAGGCGATGACGGCAGCGTCGGTAGCCGCGCTGACCGTCTACGACATGGTCAAGGGCCTCGAGCGCGGCGTCGAGATCACCGAGATCGTGCTGCTCGAGAAGTCCGGCGGCCGGCACGACTGGAGGCGCCAGGCGTGAGGCCGGAGACAATCGCCCTCATCCACAGCGTGTACGACGCCATGAACCGGCGCGACATAGAGACGCTTCGCCGGCTCGCTCGCGAGAATCCGGACTACGTCTGGAGCAACGGGGTCGACATGCCCGAGCCCGGGATCCGCGACGGCATCGAGGGCACAGCGTATGTCGAGGAGTTCTTCGGCGCCTTCGATCGCAACCACACCACGGTCCGCGATGTGATCGACCTCGGGGAGGACCGTGTGATCTTCGTGGTCCATCACAGCGTGCGCGGCGCTGTGAGCGGGGCCGTGGTCGAGCGCGACGAGGTCCATCTGTGGCGAACGGCGGATGGCCGGCTGGTGGGCCTCGACGAGTTCCTGACGCTCGACGAAGCCCGCGAGGCCGCCGCCACCGCGTGAAGGCCGCAGTCGTCACGGTGTCCACGTCGATCGCGGCGGGAGAGGGCGAGGACGCCTCCGGGCCGGCGCTGGCACGGCTCTGCGAGGAGGCCGGCCTCGAGGTCACACGGGCGACGGTGAGCGACGACCGCGACGCGCTCGTCACGGTCCTCACCCGCCTGGCCGACCACGAGGGCGTGCGCTTCATCTTCACCACGGGCGGCACCGGCCTCACGGTCGACGACGTGACGCCGGAGGCCACCCGGGCCGTCATCGAGCGCGAGGCCCCGGGCTACGCGGAGTCGATCCGCGCCGATTCGCGTGCGCACACCCCGCTCGGCATCCTCACGCGCGGGGTTTCGGGCATCCGCGGCCGCACCCTGATCGTCAACTTCCCAGGCAATCCGAAGGCGATCGAGCAGTCCTGGCCGGTGGTGGGCCCGACGCTCGAGCACGCCGCAGCCACGCTCGAGCGCGGCGCGGTCTGACCGCGGCTCAGCCGCGCCCGCGCACCAGCACGTCGACTCCGTCGAGCAGCCGCTCGAGCCGCCAGCCGAAGTCCTCGTCCGGATCGTCGACCTCGTCGAGGGCACCGGATGCGAGCGCGCGGTGGAGGGCCGGGTAGCGCTCGGCGTCGGTGAGGCTCCTGATCAGGCGGCTCCACGCCGCCGAGACGTTGACCTCGCCGGACGCCGCGGCGGCCGCGCCGATGTCGGCCATCAGCGTCACCTCGTTGCGGACGTAGCCGCTCAGCAACAGGATGACGGACAGCTTCTCGCCCTCGTCGAGGCCGGTTTCGGCGAGCGAGGCGAGGCCGGCCTCCATCCAGCCGACGCCGTTGGGCGTTATGGGCGGGCCGCCGATCGGCACGCGCACGACCCACGGATGCCGGCCCAGCGCGCGGTAGTAGGACCAGCCCCAGCGCGACAGCCCGGGCCGCCAGTCCTCACCGGGCTGCGAGGCCGGCGGTGCAGGCCCAACCGCCGCATCGACCATCAGCGCCAGCAGCTCGTCCTTGGACGCGACATAGCGGTAGAGCGACATGGCGGAAGCGCCGAGCTCGCCTGCCACGCGGCCCATCGAGACAGCCGCCAGCCCCTCGGTAGCCGCCAACTTGACCGCGGCCTCGACGATGCGGTCGAGGCTCAAGCCCGGCTTCGGCCCCTTGGTGGGCCGCTCGCGCAAGCCCCAGGCGGTCTCGATGCTCGCCGGCAGGCCCGTCTCCTCGCTCATCGTGTCCATTGTCACCCCGGTTGACGTCGGCGTCTTATGCGTATAGTCTACGCAGTTGTGCTTATGCCATACGCAGAACACGAGGAAGGACCCGGGCCGGTAGCGATCGAGACCGTCGCGCTCGAGAAGTCCTACGGGGACCTGCACGTCCTCGGTTGCGTCGAGATGCGCGTGCGGCGTGGAAGCGTGTTCGCGCTGCTCGGCCCGAACGGCGCCGGCAAGACGACGATGGTCCGCATCCTCGCGACGCTCAGCCGGCCCGATTCCGGCAGCGCGCGCGTGGACGGGCTCGACGTCGAGGCCGACGTCAGCGCCGTCCGCCGCCGTATCAGCGTCACGGGCCAGTACGCGGCCCTCGACGAGCTTCAGACAGGTGAGGAGAACCTGCGCATGCTCGGCCGACTCGCGGGGCTCGGCCGGGCGGCCGCGCGCGCTCGCGCGCGGGAGCTGCTCGAGCGCTTCGAGCTCGCAGACGCCGGCGCACGCAGGGTCGCGACCTACTCGGGCGGCATGCGCAGGCGCCTCGACCTCGCCGCGAGCCTCGTGAGCGAGCCGTCGGTGATCTTCCTGGACGAGCCCACGACCGGCCTCGACCCGCGCAGCCGCCAGGCGATGTGGGAGGTCGTGGGCGACCTGGCGGGCTCCGGGGTGACCGTCTTCCTCACGACCCAGTACCTCGAGGAGGCGGACCGGTTGGCCGACCGGATCGCGGTCCTCCACCACGGCCGCATCGTCGCCGAGGGGCCGCCGGCCGAGCTCAAGCGGCGGGTTGCCGACCAGCGCCTGGAGCTCGTGCTCGCTGACCCGTGCGCGTTCGACGCAGCCGGGAGCGTCCTCGACGGGAGGGTGTTGACGCGCGAGCCGGAAAGCCTGCTGATCGCGGTGGCCACCGATGGCAGCGCCTCCCACGTCCGAGCGCTGCTCGACGAGGTCGACCCGGGCGGGCGCGCGATAGAGAGCTTCGCGCTTCATAGCGCCACGCTCGATGAGGTCTTTCTGAGCCTCACCGGCGGCGGGGCCGGCGATGACTGACACGCTGACGCTCGCAGCCCGCGACATCCGGCTGTCGCTGCGCCAGCCCGATGCCCTGATCACCGCACTGCTCCTGCCGGTGATGCTGATGCTGCTGTTCGTCTACCTGTTCGGCGGCGCGATCGAGACCGGCACGGAGTACGTGACCTACGTGGTGCCGGGCGTGATCCTGCTGTGCGTCGGCTTCGGAGCAGCGACGACCGCCGTCAGCGTCAGCCACGACATGACCGGGCCGATCGTGGACCGGCTGCGTGCGCTCGACGTGGGCGGGCCCGCCATCCTCGGCGGGCACGTGGCCGCGAGCGTCGCGCGCAACGCCGCCTCGACCGTTCTTGTGTTCGGCGTCGCGCTGCTGATCGGCTTCCGGCCGAGCGCCGGTGCGCTCGACTGGGTCGCGGTGTCCGGCGTGCTGCTCGCGTACGCGCTCGCGCTGTCCTGGCTCGCGGCCGCGATCGGCCTGCTCGCGAGGTCGCCCGAGGCAGCCAACGGCTTCACTTTCTTCGTCGCGTTTCTGCCGTATGCGAGCAGCGCCTTCGTGCCCGTGGACACCATGCCGTCGTGGGTCCAGGGCTTCGCCGAGCACCAGCCGGTCACGCCGGTCACGGAGACCGTGCGCGCGCTCCTGCTGGGCGGCTCGGCAGGCACGGACGCCTGGCTTGCGCTCGCCTGGTGCGCGGGGATCCTGGCCGTGTCGGTAGCGGCGTCCGGCTTCCTCGTGCGCCGGCGGACGGACTGAACGCCCGGCGCCGAGCTCCACCGCGAGGACGGCCCGGCCCGATAGCCTCGCCGGCTCAACGAGCAAGGAGGCTGAAGTGGCGCGCGTGCTGTACACCGCGGAGGCGACGGTCACCGGCGGAAGGGCCGCCGGGCACGGCCGGACCGATGACGGGAACCTGGAGGTCGACCTTCGCGTGCCGGAGGAGATGGGCGGCGACGGTGGCGGCACCAACCCGGAGCAGCTCTTCGCCGTCGGCTTCGCGTCCTGTTTCGAGAGCGCCATCGGCGTCATCGGCCGGCGCCAGAAGGCCGAGGTCGACGACGTCTCGGTCGACAGCAAGGTGAGCCTCCTGCCGACCGAGGAGCGCGGCTTCAAGCTGGCCGTCGAGCTCGCCGTGACGCTGCCGCAGGTCGAGGATGCCGAACAGGCGGCCGAGATCGTCGCGGCCGCCCACAAGGTCTGCCCCTACTCGAACGCGACGCGCGGCAACATCGACGTCGCGCTCACGGCGAACGGCCAGGCGCTGAAGTAGGGCGGCAGCGAGCGAGGCCGCGGTAACCCACTGTCCTGACTTTGGTGCCTATAGGACACACAAGTCAGGACAGCACAGCGGCCCCTACAGCAGGCCCTTCTCGCGCAGCTCACCGACCGCCGACTCGGACTTCTCGAGCCCCTCGAGCCCCATCCCGCGCAGCACGCTCTCCGTCTTCGAGAACTGAATCGCGCCGTACTCGACCACCTGGACGCGGTTGCCCCACGGGTCGCGGAAATCGAGGCCGCGGCCGCCGAGGATCTCCGCGCCGGCCTCCTCGAGCCGGCGCCGCACCGCATCGCGGTCGTCGACCACCAGCCCGAAGTGGCGCTCGCGGTCGGGCGCACCCGGTGATGCGCTCTCGGCGAGCACCAGGAACTGGTCGCCCATGTCGATGAACGCCATGCCGCGCACCCGACCGCGCAGCTCGAAGTCGAACACGCGGCCGTAGAAGTCGAGCGCCTCGTCCAGGTCGGTGACCTCGAGCACGAGGTGGTTGATGCCCACGAGCCGCGGCATCGGCTCAGCATAGGCTTCGCCGCCATGGAACCGGCGATCGAGCTCGACGGTCTCGAGCGCCGTTACGGCGAGCGCCTCGCCCTCTCCGGCGTCACGGTCAGCGTCCCGCGCGGCGCCACGCTCGCCGTGCTCGGCGCGAACGGCGCCGGCAAGACGACCCTGCTGAGGGTGCTCGCCGGGCTGCTGCGCCCGCACGGCGGCACCGTGCGCGTGCTGGGCGCCGAGCTGCCGCGCGAGCGCTGGAAGGTGCCCGGAAAGGTCGGCTACCTCGGCCACGAGCCACTCCTCTACCGCGAGCTGAGCGGCAGGGAGAACCTCGGCTACCACGCCGCGCTGCACGACACCGGCGCGGCGCGCGTGGAGGAAACGCTGGCCGCGGTCGGCATGGAGAAGCGCGCGGACGAGCCGGTGCGCGACCTCTCGCGCGGCATGGTCCAGCGATTGGCCGTGGCACGGGCCGTGCTGCACGAGCCCGAGCTGCTGCTGCTCGACGAGCCGCGCGCGAGCCTCGACCCGGCCGCCGCCGAGCTGCTCGAGCCGCTGATCGGCCGGGCCTCGGGCCGCACGCGCGTGCTCGTCAGCCACGACGTCGAGGGCGCGCTCGCCGAGTCCGATCTCGCCCTCGGGCTCAGGGGCGGCCGTCCCGCCGCGCCCGATCGGGAGCTCTACAGGTGATCGCCGCCGCGCGGGCGATCGCCCGCAAGGACCTGCGCATCGAGTGGCGCACGAAGGAGTCGGTGCCGGCGATGACGCTCTTCACGATCACCGTCTACGTGCTCTTCCACTTCGGGCTCGACCGCGACTCGCTCGACGGCGAGCTCGCCTCCGGGGTGCTCTGGGTGACGGTGCTGCTCGCCGCCGTCATCGGCGTGTCGCGGCTGTTCGCGGCCGAGCGCGAGCAGGGCGGAATCGAGGGGCTGCTGCTAGCACCGGTCGACCGCACCGCGCTGTTCGTCGCCAAGGCGGCGGTGCTGTTCCTCTACCTGTGCGTGGTCGAGCTCGTGGCGGTGCCGGCCTTCGCGCTGCTGCTGCTCGGCCCCGGCCTCGGGGGCGCCTTCCCCGAGCTGCTCGCGATCCTGCTGCTCGGCAACCTCGGCATCGCGGCGGTCGGGGCGCTCGTCTCGGCGCTCGCCGCGGAGACACGCGCGCGCGAGCTGATCGTCCCCCTGCTCCTGCTGCCGCTGCTCGTCCCGCTACTCATCTCGTGCGCGCAGGCGACGGAGCCGCTGCTGCGCCAGGACGCAGGCCCCGAGGACCTCGCCCGCTGGCTGGGGCTCCTCAGTCTTTACGATGTTGTTTTCGTGCTTGTCTCCGTAGCCGTCTTCGACTTCCTGCTCGAGGACTGATGTATTCGAAGGGCCTCGTCCCGCTCGCCTGGGCCAGCGCCGTGACGCTCACGGTGGCGTTCGCGCTCGTCTTCTTCTACGCCCCGCTCGACGCCGACCAGGGCTTCGTCCAGAAGATCTTCTACGTGCACGTGCCGATGGCGATCGTCGCGCTCGGCGGGTTTGTGGCCGGCGGCATCATGGCCATCAAGCACCTGCGCAGCGGCGACCGCTCCTGGGACATGCGCTCCTACGTAGCCATCCACCTGTCGATCATCCTGGGCTTCGGCGTGCTCGCCACGGGCGCGATCTGGGCCAGGGCGTCCTGGGGCCACTGGTGGGTCTGGGACGAGCCCGTGCTCGTCTCGTTCCTCGTCGTCGTGCTCCTCTACTGCGTCTACTACCCGCTGCGCTTCTCGATCGAGGACCCGGATCGCCAGGCGCGCTACTCGTCCGTGTTCGCGATCGCCGCGGGCGCCTTCGTGCCGCTCAACTTCATCGCCGTGCGGCTCGCCGAGGCCTACACGCACCCGCGCGTGCTTTCGCAGACCGGCGGCAGCCTGCCGGGCGAGATGCGGCTCACCTTTTTGGTGGCTCTGCTCGGCATGACGCTTCTGTTTGTCACTCTCTGGAAGCTCGAGCTGACCGCCAAGAACGCATCCATGCAATTGAAGAAGCTGAGGAACCGTGCCCGCGTTGCCGCTTGACGAAGCCGGGAAGTACGTCGCCGGCGCGTACGTCGTGTTCGTCGCGCTGATCCTCGTCTACGTGGCGATCATCGGCGCCAAGATCGCCCGCATCGACCGCGAGATCGGCGAGCTGGCCGCGGAGGACGACGAATGACCGGCGAGCTGCTGGCGCTCGGCGCCAACCACAAGACGGCGCCGCTGCCGCTGCGCGAGAAGCTCGCGCTGCCCGACGGGCGCGCCTCGCGCGTGCTGGCCGAGCTCGTCGAGCACGAGGCGGTGCACGAGGCGGTCGCCATCTCGACCTGCAACCGCACCGAGCTGTACCTGATGACCGCCGACCCGGTCGAGGCGGAGAACATCGCGCTGGGGATCCTCTCGCGCCAGGCCGGGTTGCGCCTGACCGAGCTGCTCGGCGCGATCTACTCGCTGCGCGGCGAAGACGCGGTCGAGCATCTCTTCTCCGTCACCGCCGGGCTCGATTCGATGATCGTCGGCGAGGCCGAGGTCCAGGGCCAGATCAAGCGCGCCTACGAGCTCGCCCTGGTGGAGGGCGTGACCGGCCCGGTGTCCAACCGGCTCTTCCGCGACGCCCTCGCGACCGGCAAGCGCGTGCGCAGCGAGACCGGCGTGTCGCGCTCGAACGTGTCCGTGTCGTCGGTGGCGGTGCAGCTCGCGGCCGAGTTCCTCGGCAGCCTCGAGGACAAGCGGGTGCTCGTGGTCGGCGCGGGCGAGAACGCCGAGCTGACCGCTCGCGCGCTCTCGGAGCGCGGCGTCGAGGCGCTCTTCGTGGCCAACCGCCGCTACGACCGCGCGCTCGGGCTGGCGCAGCGCTTCGGCGGCCGCGCCGTGTCGTTCGACGACATGCCGAGCGAGCTCGAGAACGCCGACATCGTCGTCTGCTCGACGGGCGCGCCGCACCAGATCATGGGCCGCGCGGAGCTCGAGTTCGTCGCGGCGTCACGCATGGGCAGGCCGCTCGTGCTGCTCGACCTCGCCGTGCCGCGCGACATCGACCCCGGCGTGCGCGACTGCCCCGGGATCGCCCTCTACGACATGGACGACCTGCAGCAGGCCGTCAGCCGCAACCTCAGCGTGCGCCAGAGCGAGGCCGACGAGGCCCGCGCGCTGGTGCGCGAGGAGGTCGAGCGTTTCCGCGGCTGGCTGTCCGCGCTCGACGTCGTGCCGACCATCTCCGCGCTGCGTCGCCGCGGCGACGAGATCGTCGAGCAGGTCCTGCGCGAGAACGAGTCGGCCTGGGAGACGCTCAGCGCGGCCGACCGCGAACGGCTCGGCGTGATGGCACGGGCCGTGGTCAACCGGCTCCTGCACGAGCCGACCCTGCGGCTCAAGGGCTCCGTCGGCGAGGGCGCCTCCTACCGCTACGTGAACGCTCTCCACGAGCTGTTCGGCCTCGAGGCGGCCCTGGCGCCGCACGAGGAGGCGCCCGCGGCCGTCACGCCGATCGACGCCGCCCGCCGCAGCCGCGGCCGGTGACGATCCGGCTGGGGACGCGCGGCAGCGCGCTCGCCCTCGCCCAGGCACGCTGGGTGGCCGAGCGCCTCGACGGCGAGGTCGAGCTCGTCCCGATCAAGACCGCGGGCGACCGGGGTCAGGTCTTGCAATCGCGCACCTCAAGTGCGCGATTGCAAGACCTGACCCCCAACAAGGCCCGCTTTGTGAAAGAGATCGAGGAGGCGCTGCTCGCGGGCGACATCGACCTCGCGGTTCACTCCGCCAAGGACGTGCCCGGCGAGCTGCCCGACGGGCTTCGCATCGTCGGGGTGCCGCAGCGGGCCGACCCGCGTGACGCGCTCTGTGGCGCCGGCTCGCTCGGCGAGCTCGCCGAGGGCGCCGTCGTCGGTACCGCGAGCGTCCGCCGGCGCGCCGCGCTGCTCGCGCTGCGCCCCGACCTGCGCATCCACGAGCTGCGTGGAAACGTCGACACGCGGCTGCGCCGGCTCGAGGAGGGGACCTATGACGCGATCGTGCTGGCGCGCGCCGGGCTCGCCCGGCTCGGCCGTGAGGACGACGGGGTGCCGCTCGACGAGCTGGTGCCGGCGCCGGGGCAGGGCTGCCTCGCGCTCGAGGCGCGCGCGAGCGACACGAGCGTGGCCGCCGCGGCCGGCGCGCTCACCGACACGGCCGCGCTCAGCGCCCTGACCGCCGAGCGAGCGCTTGTCGCCGCGCTCGACGCCACCTGCAACACGCCGGTGGGCGCCTACGCCGACCCGCGCGGCGACACGCTGCGGCTGACCGCGTTCGTGGGCCTGCCGGATGGATCGCACTGGATCCGCGACGAGCTCGATGGTCCGGCCGCGGATCCGGCCGCCCTCGGCGCCGAGGTCGCGGTGCGCCTGAAGGCCGCCGGCGCCGCTGAGCTGCTGGCCGCGGCCGAGCTGGTCGCCGCGGCGCCGCGATGAGTTTTCGCGCCGGTCCCGGTCGTACGGGACAGAGCCACTAGATGGACGACCCTCCGATGACCACCGCCGAGGCGATCCGCGACGAATCGGCGTTCGCCGAACACGTCGAGCGCCACCGCCGCGAGCTGCAGGTGCACTGCTACCGCATGACGGGCTCGCTGCAGGACTCCGAGGACCTGACGCAGGAGACCTTCCTGCGAGCGTGGCGCTCGCGCGAGAGCTTCCGCGGCGAGGCTCCTTTCCGCGCCTGGCTCTACCGGATCGCGACGAACGCGTGCCTGGACGCGCTCAAGGCGCGCCCACGGCCTGCGCTCGAGCCGGCGCCGACCGGCGCCGGCGAGTTCGAGGTGCCCTGGCTGCAGCCCTACCCGGACGAGCTGCTCGAGGACCTCGCCGCCCCCGAGGCCGACCCGGAGGACGCGGTGGTCTCGAAGGAGACGATCGAGCTGGCGTTCATCGTCGCGATCCAGCAGCTGACCCCGGGCCAGCGGGCCGTGCTGATCCTGCGCGAGGTGCTCGGCTGGCGCGCGAGGGACACGGCGGCGCTGCTCGACACGAGCGTCGCGTCGGTCAACAGCGCGCTGCAGCGCGCCCGCGCCGGCCTCCAGGAGTATCTGCCTCAGCGGCGGCTCGAGTGGACGGCCGACTCGGAAACGACACGCCACGAGCGCGAGCTGCTCGACCGCTATCTCGAGGCGACCGAGAACGCCGACCCGCAGGCGATGCTCGAGACCCTGCATGAGGACCTCCGCTTCGCGATGCCGCCGCAGCCGGGCCTGTTCGTCGGCCGCAAGGTGATCGTCGAGTACTGGGCCGAGAGCTTCGATCAGGAGGGCTTCGGGCGCATGACCGGCGTTGTGACGCGGGCCAACATGCAGCCGGCGGTCGGCTGCTACCGCCAGCAGCCCGGCGAGGCCGAGTACCGCGCGATGGCGCTCGACGTGATCCGCATCGAGCAGGGTGTGATCGCCGAGATCACGACCTTTCCACCCGAGCTGTTCCCGGCCTTCGGGCTGCCCGAGGTGCTCTCAGGGCGGCCAGTACCCTCGAGAGAATGACTACCGCCGCGACAGCCGGAAGCGCCCAGGAACGAGAGCTGCTGGAGGCGGCGCGCGGGGGCAGCGAGAACGCCTTCCGCGATCTCACCGAGCCGCACCGCCGTGAGCTCCAAGCGCACTGCTACAGGATGCTCGGCTCGGTCCAGGACGCGGAGGACGCCGTCCAGGACGCGCTGCTGCGAGCGTGGCGCGCGCTGCCGCGCTTCGAGCCGCGCCACTCGCTGCGGGCGTGGCTCTACAAGATCGCGACGAACGTGTGCCTCGACATGATCGCGCGGCGGCCGAAGCGCGTGCTGCCCGCCGACTACGCGCACTCGACCGCTTCCGACCAGACCGCTGGCGAGCCCGTCGTCGAGTCGGTCTGGATCGAGCCCTATCCAGACGAGCAGCTCGGCGTGGAGGACGGATACACCGCGCCCGAGGCGCGCTACGAGCAGCGCGAGGGCATCGAGCTCGCCTTCGTCGCGGCGATCCAGCATCTGCCGCCGCGCCAGCGCGCGGCGCTGATCCTGCGCGAGGTGCTCGGCTTCTCCGCCAAGGAGACCGCGGACTCGCTCGACACGACGCCGCAGTCGGTCAACAGCGCTCTCCAGCGCGCCCGCGCGACCGTCGAGGAACGGCTCCCCGAGCAGAGCCAGCAGAAGACGCTGCGCATGCTGGGCGACAAGCAGCTGCGCGCTCTCGTGGAGCGCTTCACCGACGCGCTGCAGCGCGAAGACATCCCGGCGGTCGTCTCCATGCTCGCGAAGGACGCGGCCTGGTCGATGCCCCCGCTCGCCTCCTGGTATCGCGGCGAGGACATCCCCGGCTTCCTGGAGCTCGGGCCGCTCTCACGCCGCTGGCGCTGGCGCTACGTGCCCGCGCACGCCAACGGCCAGGTGGCCACCGCCGCGTACGTCTGGCGCGACCGCGAGCAGGCCTTCCTGCCGTTCGCTCTCAACGTGCTCAGTTTCGAGGGCGAGCAGATCAAGGAAGTCACCTCGTTTCTCAACCGCGTTCTGAAGGGCAGCGATCCGGACTACTACGCGCGCTTCCCCGATCAGGACGTCGACCCCGACTTCAACCGCGCCTACTTCGAGCGCTTCGGGCTGCCGGCGCAGCTCGACTGAGGAGGACACCGGCATGTTCCGCAAAACGAAGGCATTCAGCGGTTTCTCGGTCGACGACGTCGCCCGCGCGAAGGAGTTCTACGGCGACACGCTCGGCCTCGAGACCTCGGAGGACAACGGGATCCTCACCCTGCACATCGCAGGCGACCGTGAGGTGATCGCCTACCCGAAGGAGGACCACACGCCGGCCACGTTCACGATCCTCAACTTCCCGGTGGGCGACATCGAGACTGCGGTCGATGGCCTCACCGAGCGCGGTGTCACGTTCGAGCGCTACGACCAAGCGGGCTCCGACATCGACGAGAAGGGCATCTACCGCGGCGAGGGCCCGCTGATCGCCTGGTTCAAGGACCCGGCGGGCAACGTCCTGTCGGTGATCCAGGTCTAGACGGGTTAGCGTTGCCGCCCGTGAGCGGCGGCATCGTCTACCTCGTCGGCGCCGGGCCGGGCGACCCGGGCCTGATGACGCGCCGCTCGCTCGAGCTGATCGAGCGGGCCGACGCGATCCTCTACGACCGGCTCATCCCTGCCGGTGCCCTCGACGGGGCGCACCCCGACGCCGAGCTCCGCTACGTGGGCAAGGAGCCGGGTGCCGCGGCGCTCGCGCAGGAGAAGATCAACGACCTCCTGGTCGAGCTCGGGCAGCGGGGCAAGACCGTGGTTCGCCTGAAGGGCGGCGACCCGTTCGTCTTCGGCCGCGGCGGCGAGGAGGCCGAGGCGCTGGCGGCCGCCGGGGTGGCGTTCGAGGTCGTCCCGGGGGTGACGGCCGGGGTCGCGGCGCCGGCCTACGCGGGCATCTCCGTCACCCACCGTGACGCCGCCTCCGCGGTCGCCTTCGTGACCGGCCACGAGGATCCCGAGAAGCCCGAGTCGGCCCTCGACTGGGAGGCGCTCGCGCGCTTTCCCGGGACGCTCGTCCTCTACATGGGCGTGAAGAACCTACCGCTGATCGCCGAGCGGCTGATCGCGGCGGGCCGCGACCCGGACGAGCCGGCAGCCGTCGTCGAGCGCGGCACCCTGCCAGGGCAGCGGACGCTCGTCGACACGCTGGCCGGCCTACCCGGGCGCGTGCACGCGGAGGGCATCCGGCCACCCTCGATCACGCTTATCGGCCCGGTGGCCGCGCTACACGGGACGATCGGCTGGCTCGAGCGGCGCCCGCTCCACGGCCAGGTGGTCGCGGTCACCAGGGCGCGCGCCCAGGCGAGCGGGCTCGCGGCGCGGCTTGCCGGGTTGGGCGCCGAGGTGGTGGAGGCCCCCGCCATCCGCATCGAGCCGCGCCCGCTCGAGGGCGAGCTGCTGGCCGCCGTCTCGCGAATCCGCGACTACGCGCTGCTGTGCCTCACGAGCCCGAACGGCGTGCGGCTCCTGTTCGAGGCGCTCGGGGCGACCGGCGGCGACGCCCGCGCACTGGGTGGCACGACGATCGCGGCGATCGGCCCGGGCACCGCCGCCGAGCTCGAGCGGCATGGGATCCGCGCCGACGTCGTGCCGGAGCGCTTCATCGCGGAAGGTCTCGTCGAGGAGCTCGCGGCGATCCCGGTCGAGGGCAGGCGGGTGCTCGTGGCGCGCGCCGCCGAGGCGCGCTCGGTGCTTCCCGAAGCGCTGCGGGAGCGCGGCGCCGAGGTGGACGACGTCGCGCTCTACGAGACCCGCCCGGAGCCGCTCGCCGACGGCCGCCGCGAGCAGCTGGCGCGCGCGACCTACGTGACCTTCACGTCGAGCTCAACCGTGCGCTTCTTCCTCGAGGCGGGCGGCGAGCTGCCCGCCGGCGGCCGGCTCGTCTCGATCGGACCGGTCACGAGCGAGACGGCGCGTGAGCTCGGCCTGCGCGTGGACGTCGAGGCGGGCCGTCACGACATCGACGGCCTGGTGGATGCGCTCGTCGCGGACGCGAGAGAATCCCCACGATGATCGTCACGCTGCTGACGGACTACGGCCGCGACGACGACTTCGTCGGCGTCTGCCACGGGGTCATGCGCGGGATCGAGCCGGAGCTGCGCATCATCGACATCACCCATGGCATCAGCCGCTACGCGGTGCGCCAGGGCGCGCTCGTGCTGCGCAACACGCTGCCGTTCATGCCGGTCGGCGTGCATGTGGCCGTGGTCGACCCTCAGGTCGGCACGGAGCGCAGGGCGGTCGCGCTGCGGACCGGCGACGGGCGCACGCTCGTCGGCCCCGACAACGGCCTCCTAAGCCTCGCCTGGGAGCGCTGCGGCGGCGTCGAGCAGGCGGTCGACGTGACCCGCTCGCCGCACCGGCTCGAGCCGGTCTCGGCGACCTTTCACGGCCGCGACATCTTCGCGCCGGTCGCGGCCCACCTCGCGGCGGGCGCCGAGCTCGCCGACGCGGGCGATCCGCTCGACCCGGGCTCGCTCGCGACGGTCGAGCTGCCGCAGCCGCGCGTCGAGGACGGCACGCTCGTCGCGCACGCGCTCGTGTTCGACCGCTTCGGCAACGTCGGCCTGAATATCGATCACGAACAGCTCGCGGGCACCGGCATCCGGCTAGGAAGCACGGTCGAGATCGAGGCCGGCGGCGAGCGCTATCTCGCGAAGCACGCACAGACCTTCGCGGATGTCACGGTCGGCGAGCTGCTCGTCTACGAGGACGCCTACCGGACGCTCGCGGTGGCCATCAACCGCGGCGACGCCGCCTCCACGCTCGGGCTGCGGCCCGACGCCGAGGTGCGGCTGCGGCCGCGATGATCGGCACGCCGCGGGTTCACCTGCGGCTCGCGGACTCCACCAACGAGCGCGCCAAGGAGCTTGCCCTCGGCGGGGCACCGCACGGCACGCTCGTGACGGCGGACGAGCAGAGCGCGGGCCGCGGGCGCCAGGGCAGGGTGTGGACCGCGCCGCCACGCTCCGCGCTGCTCATGTCGGTCGTCACCCGCCGGCTGACGCCGACGCTGCCGCTCGCCGCCGCGGTCGCGATCTGCGACGCGCTCCCGGCCGCCTGCGAGATCAAGTGGCCGAACGACATCTGGCTCGAGCGGCGCAAGCTCGCCGGGATCCTCGTCGAGGGGCGTCCCCAGGACGGCTGGGCCGTCGTCGGGATCGGCCTGAACGTCACGACCGAGGGGTTTCCCGAGGAGCTCGCCGAGATCGCCACCTCGCTGCGGATCGCCGGCATCGAGCTCGACACGGAGGCGGTGCTCGCCAGCCTGCTGGCCTCGCTCGACGAGTGGCTCGACGCGCCCGAAGCCGAGGTGCTGAGCGCCTGGAGCCAGCGCGACGCGCTCCGCGGGGAACGCGTCCGCTGGGCCGACGGCGAGGGAGTCGCCGCGGGCATAGACGCGAGCGGGGCGCTCGTCGTGGAGACCGAGGGCGGTCGCGTCGCGCTCGATGCCGGGGAGGTCCACCTACTGCGGGCTTAGAGCCTGGTTCTACATTGCTAGAGTCAGTTTTCTATGTCGGTAGAACTTCCTCCCGAGCGCTCGCCCGTCGTGCAGGACTACGCGAAGGCGATCTACTCCCTCGAGGGCCGCTCCGATGAGCCGGTCGGCAACAACGAGCTCGCGGAGCGGCTCGGCGTGCCGCCGGGCACCGCCTCGGCGATGGTCAAGCGCCTCGACGAGCTCGGCCTCGCCGAGCACACGCCGTACCACGGGGTTCGGCTCACCGCCGACGGCCGCCGCGTGGCGCTGCGCATGCTGCGCCGCCACCGGCTGCTCGAGTTGTTCCTGGCGGAGACGCTCGACCTCCCGTGGGACCGCGTGGACCAGGAGGCCGAGCTGCTCGAGCACTCGCTCTCCGAGGAGCTCGAGGCGGCCATCGCGGAGCGGCTCGGCAACCCGACGCACGATCCGCATGGGGATCCGATCCCGTCGCCGGAGCTCGAGCTGGAGGAGACGGAGACGATCAGCCTGGCCGAGCTCGATCCGGGCGCCGAGGCCCGCTTCGTTCGCGTCTCTGACGCCGATCCCGCCATCCTGCGTCACCTCGGCGAGCGGGGCCTGAAGCCGGGCCGGCGCGTGCGGCTCGTCGAGCGCGAGCCGTTCGGCGGCCCGTTCGTGGTCCGGGTCGGCCGGCGGACCGAGTCGCTGCCCCCCGAGATCGCCCAGAGCATGCGCCTGGAGGCGCCGGTGTGAGCTCGCCGCCGGACATCGAGGTCGGACGCCAAGGAGCGGCGGTCCCGCCGCCGCCCGGCGTCGTCGCCCCACCCCGCAGCGCCGGGCGGACGCGCGGCCGTGGCCGCGTCCGCACCGCCCTGCCGCTGCTCGGCCCGGCCTTCGTCGCGGCCGTCGCCTACGTCGACCCCGGCAACTTCGCGACCAACATCGCGAGCGGCGCCAAGTACGGCTTCCTGCTCGTCTGGGTGATCGTCGCCGCGAACCTGATGGCGATGCTCGTGCAGTACCTGTCGGCGAAGATCGGCATCGCGAGCGGCCGCACGCTGCCCGAGCTCTGCCGCGAGGCCTTCCCGCGACCGGTCACCTGGGGCCTCTGGCTCCAGGCCGAGGCGATCGCGATCGCGACCGACCTCGCGGAGTTCGTCGGCGCCGCGATCGCGCTCAACCTCCTGTTCGGGGTCCCGCCCTTCGCCGCCGGACTGATGACGGCCGCGGTCGCGTTCGGGATCCTGGCGCTACAGAACCGCGGCCACCGCCGCTTCGAGCTCGCGATCGCCGCACTGCTCGGCATCGTCTTCCTTGGGTTCGCTTACGACCTCGCCTTCGCCGGTGTGGACCCCGGCGGCATCGCCGGAGGCCTCGTGCCCGGCTTCGACGGGACCGACAGCGTGCTGCTCGCCGTGGGAATCCTCGGCGCGACCGTCATGCCGCACGTCGTGTACCTGCACTCGGCGCTGACCAGCAACCGCATCCCGGCCACCACGGACGACGAGCGGCGCAGGCTGCTGCGCTACCAGCGCCTCGATGTGGTGCTCGCGATGGGCCTGGCGGGCGTGATCAACCTGAGCATGCTGGTCGTGGCGGCCGAGCTTTTCTACGGGAACGGAGGCCCCGTGGTCGACACGATCGCGGGGGCGCACTCGGAGCTCGGCGTGCTCGTCGGCGGCGGGGCCGCGCTCGCCTTCGCGGTGGCGCTGCTTGCCTCCGGCCTGTCCAGCTCGAGCGTCGGGACCTATGCCGGCCAGGTCGTGATGCAGGGCTTCATCCGGCAGCGGATTCCGCTCTTCCTCCGGCGCGCGATCACGATGGCGCCCGCGCTCGTGGTGTTGGGCGCCGGGCTCGACCCGACGACCGTGCTCGTGATCTCGCAGGTGGTCCTCTCGTTCGGGATCCCGTTCGCCTTGGTGCCGACGATCCTGCTCACGCGGCGGCGCGACCTGATGGGCGCGCTCGTCAACCGGCCCTGGACGACTGCGGCGGCGACGGCGGTGGCCGGTGTGATCATCTCGCTGAACGCGTTCCTGCTGTATGAGACCTTCTTCGGCTAGACCGGTCCGTCGAGAAAGGCGCGCAGCTCCGCCAGCGTCTCGTCGGGCCGCTCGACGAAGAAGAGGTGCCCTGCGCCGGGGATCACGACGAGCCGGGCATTCGGGATCTCGCTCGCGAGCAGGTCGCTGTTGGCGGCAGGGATGACGCGGTCGTCGTCGCCCGTGACGACGAGCGTCTCGTGTCGGATGCGGGCGAGCCGCTCGCCCGTGTCGTGCGCGAGCACCGCGGCGATCTGGGCGCGGTAGCCCTCCTCGCTCTGCACGTCTCCGCTCTTCTTCTCGATGAAGCGCTCGAGCAGCCCGGCGTCGACGTCCTCGGTGAAGGCAAACGGCGACAGCCGCCGCATGCGCTCGGTCCAGCCGACCTCGGCGGCGAAGGCCCGCGACGCCTCCTTCGGCGGCCGCGCGGCCGAGCGGGTCGCGGCGTGCGTGCAGCCGAGCACGAGCCGCCGGACGCTGCCCGGATGCCGGAGCGCGAGCTCCTGGGCGATCATGCCGCCCATCGACACGCCGAACACGTCGGCGGGCACCGCCCCGAGGGCGTCCAGCAGCGCGGCGGCGTCGTCGGCGAGCTCGGCAGTCGTGTATGGCCCGGGCGGCGTGTCCGACTCCCCGCTCCCACGGTTGTCGTAGGCGATCACTCGGTGCGCGCCGGCGAGCGCCTCGGCCAGCGCGAGCCAGTCAGAGGCGATCGCCGGGATGCCGGCGATCAGCAGGAGCGGCGGCCCGTCGCCGGTCTCCTCGTAGTGCAGGAGGACGCCGTTGAGAGCGGCGACGGGCATCCGAGTCAGGCGGCGGCACGGGAGCTCACGCTGGCGGCACCATAGACTTGAGCGATCACCCGTCCTGGTCCGCCCGAGTGATCCGATCGAGCGCGCTGCCGCGAAATGGGACCATGACCGTCAGGCTCTGCGTAACCGCAACGCTCGTCAGCCTCCTCACTGCGATCCCGGCCGCGGCCGTGCTTGCGGCGCCCACGGCCGGCTCGTCGGACGGCGGCCTTCTGCTCGACGGGGGGGTATTCCGGCCGCTGCCGGACGTGCCCGGCGCGCTTCAGACCGTGCACTTCCGCAACAACAACCGCGGCGAGATCGCCGGCACCTATGCCGACGACTCCGACGGAACGGCGCGACTCCGCGGTTTCCTCATGAAGAACCGGCGTGTGATCAGGATCGACGTCCCGGGAGCGCTCGCCACGTTGCCGGCGGGGCTCAACGACCGCGGCCAGGTCGTGGGCGGCTGGGCGGCTGCGGACGGGACCGTCGATCCCGGGACGGGACAGGCCGTTGTTCACGGCTTCCTGTGGGATAGGGGGCGCATCACGAAGTTCGACGTCCCCGGCGCCACCACGACGGCGGCCTACGACATCAACGACCGTGGCCAGATCGTGGGCAACTACGCGGACGCGGCCGGGCCTACGCACGGCTTCGTGCTCCACCGAGGCCGCGTCACCAAAATCGACCATCCGGACGCCACGGACGCGCCGGGAATGGAAGGAACGAGGGTGGTTGGCATCGACGACCGCGGGCGGCTGGTGGGCAGCTACGGCGACGACGCGGGAACGATCCGCGCGTGGAAGTGGGAGGACGGCGAGTTCACGACCATCCACCCGCCCGGCGCTCTCCTTTCCGAGGCCAGCGACATCAACAACCGCGGCCGGATCGTCGGGCGCTACCTCGACGCCAGCCCGAAGCTCCGCAGCTTCCAGCTCGACCGCGGTCGCCTGACGCGGATCGACGCGCCCGACCGCTGTGACACCGCCGCACTCGGCGTCAACGACCGCGGCCAGATCGTGATCGCCGCCGCCGGCACGACCGACGGCACCACCTGCCCCCCACAAGGAGGTGCCGGATGACGATCCTCGAAAGCACCTCGATTCGCGGACGGTGGCTCGCGGCGGTCGCCCTCGCGGTGCTCGCCGTGATGGCCGCGGCCGCTGCGGCGCCCGCCGGATCCGCGGCACCGCAGGCGCCGGCGTCGCTCAACGGACTGGGCCTCGACGGCACCGGCGGCTTGCTCGGTCACGCCCGCGCCCGAGCGGCCAGCCGGGTTCTTGGCGACGCCGGCGCCCGCGCCAACCGCGGGCATGGCTTCCTGCGCGACGCTCGCGGCTTCACCACGATCGACGCGCCAGGGGCGTCGGACACGTTTGCCACAGGCAGCGACGCCCGCGGCCAACTGGTGGGTGGCTACCGCGACGACCGGCGGAAGGTTCACGGCTTTGTCCGGAGCAGGCGCGGCTTCCGCAAGATCGACTTCCCGGGCGCCAAGGGAACGGTCGTCTGGGGCGTCAACGCGCGCGGACAGATGGTCGGGACCTACACCTACGAGCGCGACAAGGCCGCCCAATTCTTCGAGCACGGTTTCGTGCGCGACAGGCGTGGCTTCAGGAAGATCGACATCGCGGGCGCTGTGCAGACCCGCACGTTCCGCATCAACACACGCGGTGAGGTCGTGGGCGAGTACGTCGATCGCGACGGCGCCGCCCACGCCTTCCTGCGCGCCCGGAACGGCAAGATCACCACAATCGACGTCCCCGGGGCCACGGTCACGGCCGCCTTCGACATCGACGATGGTGGCCGGATCGTGGGTACCTACGTGGACGCGGCACCGGCGTTCCACGGCTTCCTACGCGACACCGACGGCACCATCACCACGATCGACTTCCCCGGCGCCGCCGACACCCAGGTCTTCGGCATCGACAACCGCGGCCGGCTCGCGGGTGCCCACCGCGGGGCCCCCGACTTCATCTTCCGGGGCTTCGTGAGCGACGGCGGAGAGTTCACCACCGTCAAGGTCCCGGGAGCCAGAGGCGCTGACGCCGCCGTCAACGACATCGATGATCGCGGCCGGCTGGTCGGCGAATACGACTTCGCGATCAGCGGCTACCTCCGAGACGAAGGCGGGCGCTTCACGACGTTCGACGTCCCGGGTGCCATTGCGCAGACCGTGCCGATCGGGATCAACAGCCGCGGGCAGATCGTCGGGACCTTCGACGATGCCGAGGGCGTTCACGGCTTCCTGCGCGGAAGAGCGGGCCGTGTCACCAAGATCGATGTCCCCGGCGCCGAGAGAACCGAGGCCGCCGAGATCAACGATCACGAACGAATCGTGGGCATCTACACGGAGGCCGGCCCCGACGGCAGCGGAGCGGCCCAAGGCTTCCTGCTCGAGCAGGGAAGGTTCACGAGGATCGATGTCCCCGGCGCCGCGTCGACCTACCCGACCGGAATCGACAACTCGGGCCAAATCGCCGGCCGCTACGTCGACTCCGGAGGAGCCATCCACGGCTTCCTGCGCGACCGGCGCGGCAACTTCACCGACGTCGACGTCCCGGGCGCCGCCGGCACCGCGCTCGTGGACGTCAACGACCGAGGCGAGACGGTGGGCTACTACGCCGACGCCGAGGGGACGCTCCGCGGCTTCCGGCGCGACGAGGACGGCGCGATCACGACCATCGACCCGCCGACCGCTGCGGAGCCAGGCCGGCCGGGCATCGCATTGGGCCCCCTGCCCTCGGCCATCAACAACCGCGGCCAGATCGTCGGCGCCTACCGCGACGGCGAGTTCCAGATCTACGGCTTCAAGCTGGACAAGGGCCGCTTCACCGCGATCAAGATCCCGGGCGCCAAGGCTGAGTCGTTCGCCACCGACATCGACGACCGCGGCCGGATCATCGGTATCGATCGCTAGGCCGCCGAGCGCTCTTCGGCGCTGAAGATCAGTGACACCGGCTCAGGTGCCGGCCTTCACGAGCTCGAGCACCGCCGAGGCGGTCCGAGCGTCCGTCACGAGAACATCTATGAGCCCCCCGCGGGCCGCGCCGACGATCGATGGAACCTTGGGAGCGCCGGCGGCCACTCCGATCACCGTGCCGGCCGCACGGAGCTGCGCGCGTGACACACCCAGCAGCCGGTCCTCGCGCGGCATCTCGACGGGCTCGCCGGCCAGATCGAAATGGCGGGAGGCCACGTCCCCAACGGCCGCGGTCAGCGCATCGCGCTCGGCCGTGATGTGCACCGGGGCGGCGCCAAGCTCGCTCGGCGGCATTCCGATTCCAACGAGGGCGGCGTCGAGGCCGTCCCAGTGCGCCAGGCGGGCGGTGATGTCGGGGTCTGACAGCAGGGAGGCCCGCAGCGCCGGCGAGGGAAAGGCGGGCGCGTGCAAGAAGCTCACCTCCGCTCCCGAGACGCCCGCCACGCGGCGCGCTATTTCGTTGGATTGGAAGCGCACGTCGAGCTCGTCCATCCCCCCGACCGCCGGGACGACGCGCACGCCGCGCAGGTCCGGGAAGCGCTGCGCCTGCGCCACCTCCCACACCGTCCTGCCCCATGAGATCGCCAGCACGTCGCCGGCTCCCAACGCCAGCGCCTCGAGCTCCGCGAGCGTTGGAGCGACGAGCGCTTGCAGCCCCTCGCCGGACGCGAGGGCCGGCACCACCGCCGCACGCCGGAGGTCAAGCGCCTCCGCCAGATTGCTCGCCAGCTCCGCGGCGGGCGACGGCGGGCGCACCTCGATGCTGACGATTCCCTGCGCCCGGGCGAGCTGGAGGAGCCGTGAGACGGTGGAGCGCGAGACGTCGAGGCGTTTCGCCACCTCCTGCTGCGAGAGCTCCTCCTCGTAATAGAGCGACGCCGCGGCGTGCATCGCGGCGAGTGACTCCGGTGTTAGTCCGAGAGCCCGCTCCTCCACAGCCGGCTCCCGCTCAGCCCGCGCGCAGCAATGGGGCTACGCCTCGCACCGCGGCCCCGGGGGAGTCGAGCACCGCAAGCAGCTGTTCGAAGCGGCGCCGGACCGTGCCGTCGAGAAACACGCGACGCTCATCAGGGGCCATCCGCACGCACTCCTTCCAGAGGGACCGCCCGGCGATGAAGCCCGCGGCGCCGCCCTGGACGGACACCCTGAGCTGCTCGCAAAACTCGTCGTGATCCACGCCGGCGGAGAGGACCGCCCAAGGGGCCGAGATCGCCGAGGACACCGCCTCGCACGCGGCGAGTGAGCCGGGGTACTCGAGCTTGAGCAATTTCGCGCCACAGGTCTCCAAGAGGACCGCGCTGTCCCGGATGAGCTCCCCCCGGCGAGCCGCGAAAACCGCCGGGCTCTCGTCCTCAAGCCGGTACGTCATGGCCTCGATGACGCACAGGAGGTGCTCCCTGTGGCAGTCCTCGAGCGCCGTCCGGACCAACTTGGCGGTGTGGCCCTCAAGGCCCTCACGATCCGGCCGGAGGAAGACCATGACCTTGGCGGCGTGCGCCCCGCGCGCGCGGGCTCCCGCCGCGCCGAGGCCGTCGATCAGCCGCGAACGGCGCAGCCCGCCGACGGTGTCGAAGCCATCGGCCTCGATCCTGACCAGCAGCCCCACATCGCGGGCCAGCGCCCTGCGCTCGACGATCTCCGTCACGGAAACATCGGGATCGAGGAGCACCGCGCTGGCGTCTCGGCCTACGGTGTCAACGATGTCGTACTTGATCGCGCGCTGTGCCTCGGCGCCGGCCGAAAGCCCGGCCGCTTCGAGCATCTCGACCAGCGGGTCGCCGTGATCGGCAGCGATGACGGCGAGCCGCCCGGTCGAATCTGCGATCCGCATCAGGGCGCCTATCTCCGCGGTCGTGAGATCGTCGGTGCAATTTTGTGCTGAACTAATGTGCCGAGGCTAGCGCGAGGTGCGAGCGAACGCAAACGCAGTCGTCGTCATCGTCGGGTCTGTCAACGTCGACCTGGTGGTGACGGCCGAGCGGCTGCCGGGGCGGGGCGAGACCGTGCTGGGCCGCCGCCTCGAACGCTACGGCGGCGGGAAGGGCGCCAATGCGGCGGTCGCCGCGGCACGGCTGGGGGCAGAGACACGCCTCGTTGCCGCCGTGGGGGCCGATGACCTCGGACGGGAGGCGCTCGCCGAGCTCCGCCAAGAGGGGGTCGACGTCGACGCGGTGAGCCAGGTCGCCGATGAGGCGACGGGCGCGGCGCTCATCGTGGTCGACGGGAGCGGCGACAATCAGATCGCCGTCGGAGCCGGCGCCAACGCCGCCCTCTCCCCCGAGAGTGTCCGGCACGCACTCGAGGGGGCCCTTGATCGAGCTGGATGCCTGCTCGTCAGCCTGGAGATCCCGCACGAGGCGGTCCGCGCCGCCGTGGACGCGGGGCGAGAGCACGGGGTGTCGGTGGTGGTCGACCCGGCACCCGCGCGCGCGTCGGTCCTCGAGCTCGCGGCTCTCGGGCCGATCTTCACGCCCAACGCGGGGGAGGCCCAGCGGCTGACCGGCGAGGCGGACAAGCGGCGAGCCGCGGCCGCCCTCACCCGGCGCACCGGTGCGCCGGTGATCGTCACCGACGGCTCGAACGGGGCGCTGTTACTCGAGCAGAGCGGCGCCGAGCCGCTTGCCCTGCCGGCACCGTCCGGCGTCGCGGCCGTCGACACCACCGGGGCCGGCGACACGTTCTCCGGAGCCCTGGCCACCCGCATCGCCGCGGGCGACGACCTGCGCGCCGCCGCGAGCTTCGCCGTGGCGGCCGGCGCCTGTGCCGTACGCGCCCGCGGGGCGCGCAGCGCCATGCCGACCGAGGCAGAGGTGCACGCGATCGTCGGCTGACATTCGTTCTGGACAAATGTTCAGCGGATGGTAGACTCGCGCCCGCCGAGACCCATGCGCCAGCTGAGGAGGAGCTGCTGCCATGCCCGAGCCCGTGCTGGAGGCGCGCCAGATCGTAAAGCGCTTTGGCCGTGTGCAGGCGCTGCGAGGCGCGAATCTCACGGTCTACCCGGAAGAGGTCGTCGCCCTCGTGGGCGACAACGGGGCGGGCAAGAGCACGCTGGTGAAGACGATGGTCGGCGTCCATCCTCCTGACGGGGGCGAGATCCTCTTCCAGGGCAAGCCGGTCACGGTCAACACCCCGCACGACGCCCGCGATCTGGGCATCGAGACCGTCTATCAGGACCTCGCGCTGGCGGCGGAGGTCGACCCGGCGGCGAACATGTTCCTGGGCCGGGAGATCATGCGCTCCGGGCCGCTCGGCAAGCTCGGCTTTCTGGACAAGCCGGCGATGCGACGGCGCAGCGAGGAGGCGTTCAAGTCGCTCGGCGTCAGCATCCAGGACACGAGCGCGCGGGTGGCCAACATGTCCGGCGGCCAGCGCCAGGGCATCGCCATCTGCCGCGCGGTCACCTGGGCGAGCAAGATCGTCTTCATGGACGAGCCGACGGCGGCGCTCGGCGTCGTGCAGACCCGCAACGTCCTCGACCAGATCAGGCGCGTGCGCGAGCACGGCCTGTCGGTTGTCCTGATCAGCCACAACATGCCCGAGGTGTTCGAGGTGGCCGACCGCATCGAGGTGCTGCGGCTCGGCGAGCGCGTCGCACGCCTGAGGCCGAAGGACGTGTCGATGGAGGACGTGGTCGCCGCGATGACCGGCGCGCTCACCTTCCACGACGAGGAGGACGCGAGGTGACCACACCCGCGACGCCACCCGCCGGCGTCGAGGCGGAGGACCTGCTCGAGGAAGAACGGGAGCCGTGGTGGCAGCGGCTCGTCACGGGCTCGAGCACGTCGATCGCCCTGATCCTGGTCGGGCTGATCGCCGTCTTCTCGTTCCTGCAGCCCGAGGAGTTCTTCGACGTCAACAACGCCCGCAACATCGCGACCGACGCCGCGGTCCTGCTGGTGCTGGCGGTCGGCTTGACCTACGTGATCATCACCGCCGGCATCGACCTGTCGGTAGGCGCGGTGCTCGTCTTCGCCGGCGTCGTGGCGGCGAAGGTCATGAACGAGATGGGCGGCGACAGCTGGGGTGTCATCCTCGTCGGCCTCGCGGTCGCGCTAGCGTCCGGACTGGCATGGGGCCTACTGAACGGCTTCCTCGTCGCCAAGGCGAAGCTTCCCGCGTTCATCGTCACGCTCGGCACGCTGGGCATGGCGCTCGGATCGGCGCTGCTGATCACGGGTGGCGTCGACGAGCGCGACGTGCCCTTCAGGCTCATCGACACAGTCGGCAGCGGACGAGCTTTCGGCGAGGTCCCCTACCTCGTGCTGATCGCGGCAGCCGTCGCGCTCGTGTTCGGCATCATCCTCGCCGCGACGCGTTTTGGCCGCTACACGTACGCAATCGGATCGAACGAGGAAGCCGTGCGGCGCTCCGGTGTGAACGTGGACGCCCACCTCATCAAGGTCTATGCGATCGGCGGAACGCTGTCCGGGCTGGCAGGCTTCATGTCGCTCGCGCGCTTCGGCACCACCACGATCGGCGGCCACTCGACCGACAACCTCGACGCGATCGCGGCGGTCGTCATCGGCGGCACGAGCCTCTTCGGCGGCATCGGCACGATGGTCGGCACGGTCGTCGGCGTCTTCATCCCGTCCGTTCTCCGCAACGGTTTCATCATCGTCGGGGTCCAGACGTTCTGGCAGCAGGTGGCGGTGGGCGCGGTCCTGATCGTGGCCGTTTACCTCGACCAGCTGCGCCGGGCTCGCTACCGGCGCTGATCCACTCGCCCAACAACAGGAGGAGGTCTGATGTCAAGCACAGCACAAGGGCCGCGGTGGCGGCTCACGTTCATTGCCGTGCTCGCGCTCTCGGCCGCCCTGCTCGTCGCCGCCTGTGGTGACGACGACGACGACGGAGGCAACGGAGGCGGGGGCGGAGGCGGAGGCGACGGCTACTCGATGACCCTCATCGCCGGCGTCCGCGGCGACCAGTTCTACATCACGATGAACTGCGGCGCCCAGGAAGAGGCCCGAAAGCAGGGCGTGGACCTCGACTTCCAGGGGCCCGACCAGTTCGACGCCTCGCTGCAAACGCCGATCGTCAACGCGGTCACGCAGAAGAAGCCCGATGCGATCCTGATCGCGCCGACCGACACGAAGGCGATGTACGTCCCGATCAAGGCGGCCGCCGACGCAGGCATAACGATCGTGCTCGTCGACACCACGCTCGAGCAGCCTGACCTGGCCGTGTCGCAGATCGCGTCGGACAACGAGGCGGGCGGCCGCGAGGCCGCCAAGGCGCTGGCCGACCTGATCGGCGGCGAGGGCAAGGTCTTCGTCAACAACGTGAACCCGGGCATCTCGACCACCGACGCCCGCGCGCAGGGCTTCGAGGACGAAGCCAAGAACCTGGGGCTCGAGTACGTGGGCATGGAGTTCAACGACGACGACCCGGCCAAGGCGGCGGCGATCGCCAAGGCACAGCTAGCCAAGACCCCCGACCTCGCGGGCATCTTCGGGACCAACCTGTTCGGGGCCGAGGGCTCAGCGACCGGCGTGCGCGAGGCCGGCAAGGGCGGAGACGTCAAGATCGTCGGGTTCGACGCCGGCCCCAAGCAGATGGAGGACCTCGACAGCGGGCTCATCCAGGCGCTCGTCGCCCAGAAGCCCGCCGACATCGGCAAGTTTGGCGTGCAGCAGGCGGTGGCGGCGCTCGACGGCAAGCCGGTCAAGGAGAAGATCGGCACCGAGTCGGTGACGCTCACCAAGGACAACCTCAAGGAGAACCCGGACATCCCGTACAAGTCCGAGTGCTAGTCACACGCGCTGCGGGGTGCGGCCGGAAGGCCGCGCCCCGCCGGCGCGCGTAAGGAAGGCAGGTCGTCGAGGCTCGCGAACAGGCCGGCGGCGACGCCGGCGAGGAGCGCCGCGCCGCGGGCGCCGGCCTCGACCACCGGGGGAGCCTCGACGGCTCCGAGGCGGGCCTTCGACGCACGCACGGCCTCGTCCCGTGCCCAACCACCCGTGACGACGATGCGCCGGTGCGGACCGGCGATCTCCTCGGTCGCCCGCAGCAACGAGTCGACCTCGGCTGTCACAGCGTCGACGGCTGCACGCCAGATGCGCGCCGGCGGGACGCCCGCCGGCAGGCGCAGCGGGCGGCGTTCGAGCGAGTGCAACTCGAGCTCGAGTGCGGGAACCTCGCCGGGCGCGATGGCGAGCGCCGCGGCGGCGAGCTGCGACCGGTCCGAGCTGTCGACGCCGAGGAGGTCGACGACCTCCTGAAGGGCGATGCCGGACCAGACACCGGCAAGCAGCGCCTGGCGGCCCTCGGAGAAGTGAAACCCGACGGTCACCCCGGCGGCGACGCTGCGGCGGATCTCCTCCGGGCGTAGCGGCGGCGCGACCACACGGACGAGCGCCTCGGCCGTGCCGCAGGAGTCGAGCACGTCGCCGGGAGCGACGACGCCAACCCCGGCACCGGCGCAGAGGTGGTCGTGGCCGGCGACGGTGAGGGCGGCGCCGCGCGCCTGCGGCAACGCCGCGCCGTCGGCGGCGCCGGCCGGCGTTCCCGCAAGCACCAGCTCGGGCAGCAGATCGTCCGGCAAGTCGGCCCACGCCAGAGCGTCGGCGAAGGGCGCCTTCGTTGCCAGATCGAGTAGTCCCGTCCGCGACGACAACGACAGCTCGGCCACGTCGTCGCCGCCAAGCCGGCGCACAACCCACTCGCCAACGTTCAGCCAGCGGCGCCCGGCACGTGCGGGAGGATGATGGTCGAGGAGCCAGCGCAGCTTCGCAAGCGTGCACAGCGGGCTTGCGGACAGACCGGTGTGCTCGCTGAAGCGCTCCACACCAAGCTCGGCGGCGATTCGCTTCGCCTCGTCCGCACCGCGTGCGTCGTGCCAGGCGATGGCCGGATATAGCACCCGGTCTTGCCCGTCGAGCAGCACTCCCGCCTCGGCCATGCTGGTCACGCCGACGCCCTGCACGCGCCCCTCGGGAGCGGCGGCGAGGGCCGTGCCGGCGGCCTCCACCGCCGCAACGAAGAGCGCCTCGGGGTCGACCTCGGCGCCGCTGGGAACCTGCCGCCAGGGGGTCGGCGCCCTGCCATGGGCGAGCTCCCGTCCGTCCGCGCCCACGACCGCCGCCTTACAGGCGGAGGTGCCGACGTCGATGCCGACGAGCAGGTCCGTCAAGCGCCGGCCCCGCTCACATCGGACGCGGGAGGCCGGCAGGCGATCAGCACGACCTCGCCGCCCACGCGGCACCGGCCGGCGCCGTGCGGCAGCAGCAGTGTGTCGCCCCGGCGCAGCTCGACCGGGTCACCGTCCTCGGGCTCGAGCGTCCCGTGACCCTCCAGGACCACGAGGACCGCGAAGCCGGGGTCGATCTCGGCCTCCGGAGCCGGCGCGACGCGCTCGGCACGGAAGAACGGGTCAGCCTCGCTGGGCAGAAGCGGGGCGACCGGGCCGTCGGGCGGCGGTCCGCGCAGCGCGGCCAGCTCGACTCCCGACCGGTCGACGCATTCGAGCGCACGCTCCCAACCAAGGCCGAGGGTGGCCTCGTGCGTGTCGTCGATGCCGAAGCCCTGCCACTCGAGCAGAATCGAGAGGTCGGTCGGCTCCTGCAGCTCCACGATCAATAGCCCCTCGCCGATTGCATGGGGCACGCCGGCCGGTACGAAGATCGTGTCCCCCGGCCCTACGGGGGCGGGATTGAGCGCGCCGAGCATGGCGGCGTGGTCCTGCTCGTCCACCCAGCGCTCGAGCGTCTCGGCCGATACGTCCTCGCGGAAGCCGACGTGCACGAGTGCGTCAGGCGCGCTCGCACCGATGACGATCCAGGCCTCGGTCTTGCCGTACGGGGTGCCGAGCGCGGCACGCGCGAACGGCCCGTCGGGATGGAGGTGGACAGGCAGCCGCTGACCGGCGTCGAGCAGCTTGACGAGCAGCGCCGGGTCGGCCCCATGGCGGGCGGCGTGGCCGGGACCCAGGAAGCCGTCTGGGTCGGTGGCGATCGCGTCGCGCAGCAGCTCGCCGCCGGGCAGTCGGCTCAGGCCGAGGTCCTCTTGGCCGAAAACCGTCGTCGTGGAGCCCACCCAGTCCTCGGGCACGCGTGCACCCGGCGGGTCGGTGCCGCGCAGCGCGGCGATGGCGGGGCCACCGAGATAGAAGCGCTCGATGCCGTTGGGCGGCAGGACGATCGGCCTCACGGCGCCCGCACCTCCGCCCTGGCCAGCTGCTCGGCCCGAGCCGCGTCGATCGCGCCGGCCTTCGCCGTCTCGACGCTCGCCGCGGCCGTCGCGAGACCGAGCGCGACCGCGTTCTCGAACGGCTCGCCGCGCTCGAGGCCCACGCATAGTCCGCCGACGAGCGCGTCGCCCGCGCCGATCGGGTTGCGCACCTCGACGCGCGGTGCCGCGTGCCAGCGCGGCTCGCTGCCCTCGGCGAGCACCGCGGCGCCCGCCGCGCCCGCGGTGACGATCGCCGCGCGCGCGCCACGCGCGACGAGCCCCGCCGCCGCAGCGGCGGCCCGCTGCCGGACCTCGGCCGGGTCTCCGGCCTCGACCGTCTCGTCGGCGCGGCCCAGCAGCAGCCCCTCCGCCTCGGCGAGATTCGGTGTGACGATGTCCGGCCGCGCGCCGAGCGCGGCGGCGAGTGGCGGACCGTTCGCGTCGACAAGGGCTCGCGCGCCGCGCTCGCGCGCCAGCACGACGAGCCGGGCGTAGCCGTCCACTGGCGCCCCCGGCGGCGTGCTTCCGCTGCACGCCAGCAGCGCATGGCGATCGAGCCCAGCGGCGATCGCGCCCTCGTAGCGCTCCCAGTCACCGGCGCCGAGGGGCGGGCCCGGCTCGTTCATGACCGTCACGCGGCCGCCTCGCTCGAGCACGACCGCCGTCGAGCGCAGCTCGCCGGCGACCGGGACCGCCTCCACGCCCAGGCCCTCGTCAGCGAGCAGCCGCACCGCGGCCTGTCCGGTGTGCCCGGGCATGAAGCCGACGAGGAGGGGGCTCGCATGCAACGCCTGCGCCACCCGGGCGACGTTGACCCCCTTGCCGCCGGCGGTGACCGCGACGTCATCGAAGCGCAGGACCTCGCCGGGCCTGAGCTCGTCGATGCTGAGCGTGCGGTCGATCGTGAGGTTCGGGCCGGCGATGAGCATGCGATGCCTGCCAGGCATCGTCACCGGCGGCTGACGGCGATGTCAAGACACCGCGGCCGGATCATCGCCGTCGACCGCTAGGCCGCCGAGCGTTCCTCGGCTTCGTCCACCCCCGGGATCACGACCAGCTAGATCCGAACCCGACCGCGTGGGACCATGCGCCCGACGCCCGATGAACCGCGCCGGTGCCGCAAGTCGGAGGAGCCATGTCGACACAGCAGACGTACCAGCCCAGGGCCGAAGCCGTCCGTGAGTACAAGATGCTCGTCGGCGGAGAGTGGGTCGACGCCTACTCGGGCGCCACCTTCGAGACCATCAACCCCTACAGCGGCAAGGTCTGGGCGACCGCGCCGGATGCCGGCACGAGAGACGTCGAGCGTGCCGTCCACGCTGCCCGCGAGGCATTCGACTCCGGGCCGTGGGGCACCATGACCGGGACGCAGCGTGCGCGCCTGATCCGCCGGCTTGCGGAGCTGATTGCGCAGAACGCCGAGGCGATCGCACTCGTTGAGAGCACCGACAACGGCAAGCTGCTGCGGGAGATGAACGGGCAGCTCAAAGCGCTGCCCGAGTACTACCACTACTTCGCGGGTGCGGCGGACAAGATCCAGGGGGACACGATCCCGTCCGACAAGCCCAACTTCTTCGTCTACACACGCCGGGAGCCGGTGGGGGTCGTCGGGATGGTCGTCCCCTGGAACTCGCCCGTTCTGCTCCTCAGCTGGAAGCTTGCCACCGCGCTGGCGGCGGGCTGCACCGTCGTCGCCAAGCCGGCCGAGCAGACGCCCGCGTCTACGCTCGAGTTCGCACGGCTCTTCGAGGAGGCCGGTTTTCCGCCGGGCGTCTTCAACGTTGTGACGGGCGACGGCGCGACCGCCGGCCGCGCGCTGGTCCGCCATCCCGGCGTGGACAAGGTCGCCTTCACCGGCTCGACGGAGACAGGCATCAGCGTCATGAAGGACGCGGCCGACCACCTCGCGCGCGTGTCGTTGGAGTTGGGCGGCAAGTCGCCCAACATCGTCTTCGAGGACGCCGACCTCGAGGCGGCCGCCAACGGCGTCGTGGCCGGCATCTTCGCGGCCACCGGCCAGACCTGTATGGCGGGCTCGCGGCTCTTCGTCCAGGAGCGCGTCCACGACGAGCTCGTCGACCGCCTCTCGGACCGCGCGGGCACCATCAAGCTAGGGGACCCGCTCGATCCGGACACCGAGATGGGGCCGGTCGCCTTCCCGGAGCAGCTCGAGAAGATCCTCGACCTGATCCGCTCGGGGCGCGAGGAGGGCGCCGAGCTGGTCTTCGGCGGTGACCGGCCGGGCGACGTAGAGCTGAGCGACGGCTACTTCGTCGAGCCCACGATCTTCACCGGGGTGCGCGCCGAGATGGAGATCGCGCGCGAGGAGATCTTCGGGCCGGTGCTTTCGGTCATGCCGTTCGCGGACGAGCAGGAGGTGATCGCGCGCGCGAACGACACGCGCTTCGGGCTCGCCGCCGGCGTCTGGACCAACGACGTGCGGCGCGCCCACCGCGTCGCAAACGCGCTGCGGGCAGGCACCGTCTGGATCAACGCCTACCGCACGGTCTCCTTCAATACGCCCTTCGGTGGCATGAAGATGAGCGGATTCGGCCGTGAGAACGGCCTCGACTCGATCGACGGTTACACGACCGTCAAGGCCGTGTGGGTGGAGCTCTCCGGGGAAACGCGCGACCCGTTCACGGTGGGGTAGGTCCTCAAGCGCCCTCCAGCAGCCCGGGTGGCAGCGCCGACTCGGCCACCTCTATGCCGGCCAGGCGCCCGTAGTGGTCGAACTGCAGGACGATCGACTCCAGAGCCGGCACCGTCTCGGTCTGCTCGAGCCCGCTCAGCTCGACTGATTCGCGGATCTCGACCTTTGGCAAGCCGGTCAGGTTGAGATAGGCATGGCCAGCCTCCTCCACCGTTACGCTGATCTCGGCCATTTCAGGCAGTCGTAGGCTCCCCCGTCCTCGCCTCGGTCGTCTTCTCCTTTGGAGTGATCGCGGCGGCGATCTTCGCGGAGGCGAGGCCGAGCACGACGCCGATCGTCAGCGTGACCAGGATGTTGATGGAAACCCAGTGAAAGCTGAAGTTGAGGGCGAACTCGACGCACAGGAAGGCGAGAACGCCGATCACCACCGCCAGCGGAAGGAAGCCCTTCAAGCGCGCTGTCATGAGACACCTGCCCTTCGGTCAGTCCCGAAGTGACGGCCGCTATGCCTCCGGGTGCCGTCCGTCCTTCGGAGTGGTGAACGCGCCGCCGTCGATGAGCTCGACCCGATAGCCATCGGGGTCCGCTACGAATGCGATCCGAGGAAGGTCGTCGCGGTCTCCGGGACGGTACGGGGGCTTCTCCGGCTGCACGTCGATCTGGGCCAGGTGCGCGAGCGCCGCGTCGATGTCGTCCACGGTGACGGCGAAATGGTTGTAGCCGTCACCGAGGTCGTAGGGCTCCTCCCGGCCGATGTTGACCGTCAGCTCAAGACGGTCCTCGTCGCCCGGGAGCCCCATGTACACGTTGTAGGCAGAGTCGAAGTTCAGGCGCCCACGCTCCTCCAAGCCGAGAGCCTGGTAGAAGCGCAGCGAGGCGTCGATGTCGCGGACGCGGAGGCAGGTATGAACGAGGGCGCGTGGCGTCACGTGACTCCTCAGATCGGGGAGGACGGGCGCGCCATCCCCTCAGCGAGGTCCCCGAAGCCCGGGGCGATCACGGCGCCCGGCTGGGCGATCAGCTCCTCGGCGACGAGCGCCTCGGTCGTGAGCATCAACGCGGCGACCGAGGCGGCGTGCTCGAGGCTCAGCCGCGTGACCCGCACGGGGTCGATCACGCCCTGCGCGAAGAGGTCGCCGAACTCGCCGGTCAGCGCGTTCAGTCCGTGGCCCTCGGGCATCGCGCTCACCTGGTCGACCACGGCCTGCCCGTCGTAGCCCGCGTTCGTGGCGATCCAGTAGAGCGGCTCGTGCAGGACCCCGCGGATGACCTCGGCACCGCGCGCATAGTCGCCGTCCAGCTTCAGGTCGTCGAGAACGCCTCCGGCGCGCAGCAGCGCGGTCCCGCCGCCCGCGACGATCCCCTCCGCCACCGCGGCGCGGGTCGCGTCCAGTGCGCCCTGCGTCCGGCGCAGGCGCTCGCGCAGCACGACCTCGGCCGGTGCGCCGACGCGGATAACCGCCAGGCGGATGGCGAGCCGGGCGAGGCGCTCCTGGAGGATCTCGATGTCGCGGTCCTGCGAGGCGCGTCCCAGCTCGACCCGGATCTGCGCGAGGCGGGCCTCGACGGCCTCTTCGCTCCCACCGCCTTCGACGATGGTCGTCGAGTCCGCCGTCACGACGATCCGCCGCGCCGTGCCCAAGTGCTCCGGCCGCACGCTCGCGAGCGTCAGCCCGGCCTCCTGGGCGATCACCTGTCCGCCCGTGAAGGCGGCCACGTCGCCGAGGTGCTCGACCCGCCGGTGGCCGAACCCCGGGGCCTGGACTGCCACCGCCTCGAGCGTCCCGTGCCGGTTGTTGTGAACGAGCATGCCGAGCGCCGCCCCGTCGACCTTCTCCGCGAGAATCACGAGCGGCCGCGGCGACTTCATCACCTTGTCCAGCGTGGGCATGAGGTCCTGGGGCTGAGAGATCGGGCGGTTTGTCATGAGGATGTAGGCGTCCTCGAACACCGTCTCCATGCGCGTCTCGTCGCGCACGAGATATGGGGACATCCAGCCGTTCTCGACGTGCACGCCCTCGACGAAGTCGACGGTTATGCCGGGCAGCTCGGTCTCCTCGATCGTGACGACGCCCTCCTCACCCACGCGGTCGAGTGCCTCGGCCACGGCGGCGCCGATGCGCTCGTCCTCCTTGGCGGCGATCGTGGCGACGTGCTGGAGCTGGTCGCGGCCGGCCACCGAGCGCGCGGAGCGGGTGAGCTCGGCAGCCACCCGCTCGGTCGCCTCCTCGATGCCGCGGCGCAGCAGCATCGCGTTCGCGCCCTCGTCGATGGCCAGCATGCCCTCGCGGACGATCGCCTGGGCGAGCAGCGTCGCCGTCGTGGTGCCGTCGCCGGTGAGGTCGCTCGTCTTGTTGGCCACCTCACGGACGAGCTGCGCGCCCATGTTCTTGAACTGGTCGCTCAACTCGATCTCGCGTGCGATCGAGACGCCGTCGTTGGTGATCGCGGGCGCGCCGGCGAGCCGCTCGAGCACGACGTTGCGTCCCTTGGGCCCGAGCGTGACCTTGACGGTGTTGGCCAGCTCGTCGACGCCTGCCTGCAGGAGCTGCCGCGCGTCGTGGTTGAAGTGCAGGCGCTTGCCCATCGGACTAGGCCGCGCCTGCCGGGATCAGGATGCCGCGGCCCTGGAGCCGCCCGTTGTCGAGGTCGGCCATCGCGTCGTTGATGGCGTCGAGCGGATAGGTGCTCGTGTGCAGCGTGACCTGGCCCTGGGCCGTGAGCGTCATCAGGTCCTGCAGGTCCACATAGGTGCCGACCAGGTTGCCGATGAAGGAGATCTCGCGCGAGATCACGTCGATCGTCGGAATGTCGATGTTCTCGCCGTAGCCGATCACGTAGTAGAAGCCGCCGTCGCGGACCATCTCGATGCCGTCCTCGATGGCGCCCTTCTCTCCGACGAAGTCGATGATCGCCTCGGCGCCGAGCCCGTCGGTCATCTCCTTGACGGTGTCCACGTGGCTGCCGTCGACCTTGACCGTGTGGTGCGCGCCCATCTCCCCCGCCAGCGCAAGCGCGGGCTCCGACGGGTCGATGACGATGATCTCGGCGGGTGTATACGCCCGCAGGCACTGGATGCCGATGTGGCCCAGGCCGCCGGCGCCGATCACGACCGCCTTGGTGCCGGCGCCGAGCACCGGGATCGCCTTCTTGACCGCGTGGATGGCCGTGAGGCCGGCGTCCGCCAAAGCGGCGATGGCCTTTGGCTCCAGGGAGGGATCGAGCTTCACGACCGAGCGCGCGCTCGTGAGCAGGAAGTCGGCGAACCCGCCGTCGCGGTTGATGCCCGGGAAGGAGCCGTTCAGGCAGTGCATGTCGTCGCCGGCGCGGCAGGGCCCGCACAGCCCGCAGGAGATGAACGGATGCACGATCACCGTGTCTCCCACCTCGACGTTGGTCACCGCCGAGCCGACCGCGTGCACCCAGCCGGCGTTCTCGTGCCCGGGGGTGTACGGGAGCTTGACCTCGGACTTCTCGGCCCACTGGCCTTCCTGGATGTGCAGGTCGGTGCGGCACAGTCCCGCCGCGCCGATCCGCACGACCACGTCGAGCGGACCCTCCGCCGCGGGCTCGTCGACCTCGTCGAGCTTGAGCGGCTCATGATATGCGTGCAGTCTCGCGGCCCTCATGCGGCCACCTCCTTGGCGTCGGGCAGGTCGTAGCGGATGCGCAGCAGCGAGCGGCAGATACCCCCGTTGACCTCGAGACTCGTCCGCACGAGCCTCGCCCTGCGTAGCCAGTGGCGCAGGTCGGCGGCGGCGATCGGCTCGCCGTCGGGCCGGACGAACGCCGGCGCGTCATCGTGCGCCGGGATGCCCAACTGCTCGCGCAGCTCGGCGCAGCGGCGAGCATCGGGCTCGTCGGGGAGATCGCCCACGCGCCGCGCGGTGAGCTCCTCGTGGGTCGCCCCGCCGGCCAGCAGCGCCTCGCACACGCGCGACTGCCGCGCGACGAGCGCCTTGCGTCGAAACAGCTCACGCAGCTGGTCCAACTGGCCCTCGGTCTCGCCCGGGAAGGCCTCCGCGAATCCCTCGCCCCGCCCGACCGCGGCGTTGATCTCGTCGCCCGTGTAGTGGTCCTCGAGCACGACCGTGACGCCGCGGACCTCCGGCAGCCGGCGCACGGCGTTGCGTGCATCGGCCGCCATGAGGTACGCGAAGTTCGGCGCGCACTGCGGCGTCGGCAGCCGCAGCCGGACGTCAACGTCCCCGTCGGCCGACACGCGGCATGAGGTCACGAACCGAAGCGACGTGATCGGCTCGTCGAGCTCGGGGTCGTAGACCGTGCCGAGCGCCTCGAGGACGCGGGAACGGATTGTCACGCGCGTTCTTCCACCAGCCGGGCGTCGTCCTCGGCGGCCGGCTCACTGGTCTCGTCGCGCAGCTGCAGCTCCTGCGGGACCTCGACGCCGTAGAGCGCCGCCGCGTTGAGGCCCATGATCTTCTTCTTCGATTCCGTGGTGTACTCGGGGTAGTCGGAGAAGGTCTCGTCCGGATAGTTCCAGGCGACCATTCCCTCGACCTGCCACTTGGGCTCCCAGATGCCGTAGTCGCTCCCGAACAGCATCTTGTCCTCGCCGACCCAGAAGAGCAGCTCGCCCATCACCTTGGCGAAGAAGCGCGGCCGCGCGTACATGAGTCCGCCGATGACGACCGCCAGCCCCGCGTAGACGTTGGGCTCCTGCGTCGCCATGAAGCAGAAGTCCTCGATCCGTGGCAGCCCCACGTGCTCGACGATGAAATTGAGCTCTGGGAAGTCCGTCGCAACATGGTCGACGTCGGAGACGTCGAACGCGTCCTTGTCCAGCGGCCAGATCGTCGGGCCCTTGTGGACATGGATGTTCTTGATGCCGAGCTCCTGGCACATCTGAAGGAACGGAACCGCCTCCGGGTCAGTCAGCTTCCACCCGCGCGAGCCGCCCAGCCACTCGGCCGTGTAGAGCTTGACCCCCTGCAGGCTGTAGCGCTTGGCGTCCTCCTCGAGCTCCTTGAGGCCGGCCTCGCCCTCGCGTGGATCCCAGCGGCCGTTCACGATCAGCTTGCCCGGGTACTTCTCGGCCATCAGCGCGTTGCGCTTGGCGGTGTTGAAGCCCTCGGTGTACCACTGCTTCAGGTAGGTCGACTGGAACACGCCGACGTCGACGTAGCCCTCCTCGAAGACGTCCTTGACGAAGTCCTCCTCGGAGTACTTCCGGAACTTCTCGATCGGCCAGTGCGTCTCCGGCGGCGCCAGACCCATGTACGCGTGGAAGCAGTTGATCCAGCCGTCGGCGAACTGCTCCTGGCCCTTCACCCAGTTCTCCGGGCTCGCGTCCCAGAAGTGGAGGTGGCCATCCATCACGAAGTACTTCTCGCCGTTGTGCTCGTACATGGCTAGCTCACCACCTCGAGGTCGAAGCCGATGTACTCGGCGGCGTCCTCCGGGTTGGCGAAGAACAGGACGCGGTCGTCGAGCACGACCATGCGCCCGTAGTGCGTCGACATGATCTCCTCGAAGTCGTCGTTGCCGAAGTCGGTCCAGCCGAGCGCGTCCGCCAGCTCCTGGTAGTCGAAGTCGACCTTGCCGACCCCGTCCACACGGATCATCGACGGCAGGACCGTCACGGTCACGTTCTCCTTGCCCCTCATCACGTCGGCGACGACGTGGCCGACCTGATTGTCCATCAGGGTGACGCCGGTCTTGTTCGACGACGTCGGGTCCGCGTTGAATCTGGTCATGCGCTCAGCTCCTTTGGGGTGTCGAGGCCGAGGTCCCCGAGCAGGCTCTCGAAGCGCTGCTGCGAACGCTCGAAGGAGTCCTCGAAGCGGACGACCTTCTCGGGCAGTTGGGACCATATGGGCTGCAGTTGGTGGGCCGATTCGACGCTGGCCGCGGTCCAGCCCGACAGCCATTCCTGCATCGTGGCGCGGTTCTCCTCGCCGTGCTTCTCGTCGTTGGCCAGCATGCCGAACAGCGCTCGGGCGCCGCGCTGCTCGCGGGCGGCGTCGGACTCGCCGTTGCCCATCAGCGACGGCGTGACGTAGTCGCCGTGCAGCGCCGCCGCCTGCATGACGAGGCCGCTGCGGAACAGCTCGCCCACGAGCGGTTCGAAGACCACTGCCGTGGCGAAGAACGCCTCCCCCCAGTCCCGGATGCCGGTCAGCTGCTCGACGTTCTCACGCGTGGCCTGCCAGTGCGGGTCGGCCTGCCAGGTCTCCTTGTGCTTGGCGCCGTCGAAGCCTTCGATCTGGTCGGTCAGCTCGAGGTTGTAAAGAATGAGGTCCTGCGCGAAGCGCAGCTTGTGCGCCGCGGCAACCGCCAGCGCGTTGTTGATCATGTTGGTCGGCGCATCGCGATTGGCCGGGATGTAGACGTGCATGCCGATCCCGTGCTCGGCGTGCGACCAGGCGAACACGTGGGTCTCGAGAATCTTCGTCCACCCGCGGTTGAGGTTCGCGAAGGACCCGGCCGCCTTCGCATTGGCGATGTTCTGCTGGACCTGGCGAACGACCGCCGCGTTGTTGCGGTAGATCGTCTGCTCCCACTCCTCGTTGGGATCGAGGAACTCGTGCCAGTTGGACGACTTCAGCGCGGTCCAGTCCTGCGGGTATCCGGCCGTGCCGTCGGCGAAGGCATAGACCCACCCCTGGGTTAGGTAGCGGTCCGGGTCGGGCTGCACGTCGACGGTGACGTCCTCGTACACCGTCGCCCGCCGCTTGCGCGGCGTGAAGTAGTTGAAGCTGCGGCTATTCGAGGACGGGAACTCTTGTGCCCCCGCCTCGGCGTCCGTGAACTCCGGCTTGGGAACGCTGCGTTCCTTGACGGGGCTCTCCGTGGCCATGTGGCTCCTCTCTCCTCCTACTGCTCTGTGGTCGTGAACTTGTCGAAGTGGATCTGTGACTCGGGGACGCCGTTGCGCTCGAGCAGGGCGATGGCGGCTTCGACCATCGGGGGCGGGCCGCAGACGTAAGCCTCGACCTCGCTCACGTCCTCCTCGAGGCGGTCGACGACATCGGTGATGAGCCCTGTCTCGCCGGTCCAGCCGTTCTCGCCGGCCTCCATCTCCGACAGCGCCGGGACGAAGCGGAAGTCGGGCAGCCTCTCCGCGAGCGCCTCGAGCTCCTCGACGTGGAAGAGGTCATCGGGGCGGCGTGCACCGTAGTAGTAGACCGCCGGACGCTCGTTCCCTGCCTCGTCGAGCGAGCGCAGCAGCGACAGGATGGGCGCCATCCCGGCGCCGCCGCCGATGAACAACATGCGCCGCGTCGATGTCGCCCGCAGCGTGAACACCCCGTAGGGCCCGGTCAGCTCCAGCTCGTCCCCGGCCTTGATCTCGCCGTTGTCGAGCAGCCCCGAGAAATGCCCGTCGGGGAAGATCTTGATCATGAACTCGAGCTCGTTGGCGGTGGCCGGCGTGTTGGCCATCGAGAACGAGCGGTGCTCCTCCCCACCGCCCGGGATCTTTATGTCGACGTACTGCCCCGCCTGGAAGGTGAGCCGCTCCGGGTCGACGAGCGCGACGCGCAGCAGGCTGATGTCGTGCGTGAGCCGCTCGATGGCCTCCACACGGACCTTGGCCGTCTGAAGCGCGACCCCGCTGCGCAGGATCTCCTCGTCGAAGTTGAGCAGCTCGACCTCGAGGTCGGACATTGGGTGCGCGCGGCAGAGCAGGGTGTAGCCCTCCGCCTCCTCGAAGTCGGGCAGCGCGAAGGTCGAGTAGCGCTCGAGGTCGACCTCCCCGTCGAGCAGGAACGACTTGCAGGACGAGCACTGCCCCTCCTTGCAGCCGTGCATGAGCATCAGGCCCTGGCGGAAGGCTGCGTGGAGGACGGTCTCGTCCTCGTCGACCTCAATCTCGATGTTCACCGGCTCAAACCGGACGGTGAACTTCTCCCCCATGGACGGTGACTCCTTCGGCCCCCCGGCGGCGCTGCTCGCATCGAGCGGCGCCGCCACCCCCGGGAGACTCAACTCGCGGCGCCCTCTCGCGCCGGACGGCCGGCCGGCCCGCCGGCCTTGTACTTGGCCATGTACGTCTCGCGCTCCTCAGGCGACATCTCGTTGAGCAGGACGTTGGGGCTCTGGAGCGTGATGCCCTTGACCTCGTCGAGCGTCCACATCTCCTTCGGGTCGAGATTCAGGTGCGGCTGCGGGACGAGCGTCTTGCCGTCGTCACGCACGAAGCCGCTCTCCTCCATCATCTCGCCCACGTCCTTGCCGTGGTGGAGCGTCTCCCACTCGCGCTTACCCGCGAGCTGGCCCATGGCGGGCGTCGGGCGCCCCTCGTACTCGGGCCGGAACGCCACCTTGTCGGTCCAGTGGCAGGTCTCCGAGCAATACGTGCGGACCTGCCCATCGACCTCGTCGACCACCGTGTCCTCGCGGATCAGGCACGGGACCATGCACGTCCAGCAGCGGTGCGGGTACTCGTAATCGGCGCCCGCCTCGAACGCGATCGGCTTGTGGCCGTTCTTCTTCGAGAAGTCGGCGTAGCGCTCCCACCACTTGCCGTACTTGTCGTACCAGCCCGGGTACTTGTGCTCGAACCACTCGAAGTCCTCGTCGTCGAGCGTGTCGATGCGCCAGTAGTTGGCGAACCAGCCGGTGGCGAAGAACTGGCCGACCTCGTGGATGTAGCCCTTGTTCCAGATCCGGTTCCAGGCCTCCTCGACGAGGTCGTGCGGGATGACCAGGCCGTACTTCTCGAGCGGGACGAGATAGGAGCGGTAGTAGTCGTCGTAGATCCAGCGCCGCCACATCTCGGCGTAGCTCTCGCGGTCCTTGCGGCGGTCCTTGGTGCCGTACTCGATGAACGTGCCGATCGCCGCGTCGACGACCGCGTGGTTGTTCCACCACGCGTAGCGGAGGTCGCGCTCGAGCAACTGGCGGTTCCGCTCGTCGGCGAGCGCCATCAGGATGATCGAGTAGCCGTTGGAGATGTGGCGCGACTCATCCGACTGGACGGAGTGGAACACCGTCGGCAGCAGATAGTCGCCGTTGGCGGCGGCCTCGGCGGGCATTGCGACGAACAGGACGTTCGTGAACGCCGTCTCGGCCACGATCGTCAGGTAGATGTCGGCGGCGGTGATCGCGTCGCCCGTAATGAACCCCTCGCCGAACTGACGCCCGATCGTGCCTGCGTAGCAGTTCGCAAACCCCTTCTCGGTGATGTCGAACCCGGCGGGGTCGATGTAGTGGTTCATGTAGAGCCGCTTGAGGTTCATCTGGATCGTCGAGTGGCGGACCTCGTCGATCATCTGGATGGCCAGCCCGTTGTGGACCTCCGGATTGGGCACGGCGTTGATGGCGAGCGGCATCGCGCGGGCGGCGGAGATCTCCGGGAACGGGATGATCGACAGGAAGAGCTTCTGCCACTCCATCCAGCGCTCCTGGACCTGCCGGAACATGTTGCCCCGGATGGCGCCGTCCATGGCCCCGAAGACGCGGTTGTCCTTCTCCTCCTCCATAGGGAAGTAGGAACGGAGGACCTGCTTGAGCGGATCCTTCTTGGGGGCTTTCTCGAAGGTGTAGTCGGTTGGGTACTTGTCGACCGGCTCGACGAACGTCGGCTCCCAGGAAAGCTCCTGGATCTTGTTGTGTGCCTTGGTGATGCTGGCGCGACTCACGGGATGCGTCCTCCTTTGCGGCGAAGCCGTTAGGGGCACTTCTACTCCGGGGGGCGTTTCATCAGGGTTACGCAGCGCGTTACAATGCGGCGGCTCGGCCCCGACCAGGGAAGAGGGTGGGTGCCCGCCAACCCATGGCTTGCGATCGACGCGGCCACATCACCGCGTAGGCGGGCGCGCGAGCTGAAGCGGCTGTGGGAGCGGTTCGTCGGCGATGGGAAGTTGGGCGCGGTGCGCCCGCCGATCGCCGACTCCTGGCGCCGCTCGCACGAAGCCGGGGTCGATCCTTCAGGCGAGCACCTCGCACCGGTCCTCGCCGACGAGGAGGAGACCTCGGCGCGCCTGGACGTGCACCCGCTGGGCGCCGCGCTGCCCTTGATCGAGGACAGCCTCACGGCCATCGCAGACGAGTCGGCCCACCTCATCGTCGTCAGTGACGCCGATGGGCTCCTCCTGTGGATCGGGGGCAACGCGAGGGTGCGCATGGCCGCCGCCGACTCGATGAACTTCACCGAGGGGGCTCTGTGGAGTGAGAACGGAGCAGGCACCAATGCGATCGGAACGGCCCTGGCCGCCGACCACGCCGTCCAGGTCTTCGCGGCCGAGCACTTCAACGAGATCGTGCAGAGCTGGACCTGCGCGGCGGCTCCCGTCCACGACCCGGACACCGGCCGGCTGCTCGGCATCGTCGACCTCACCGGCAAGATGACGACGGTGCACCCGCATAGCCTCGCCCTGGCCACGACCACGGCCAAGACGGTCGAGGCCCAGCTGCGCTGGGCGATGCACGAGCGGGATGACCAGCTCCGTGCGCGCTACCACGAGCGGCTCGCGACGGTGGCCGATCCGCGCGCGCTCGTCAGCTCGAGCGGGCGGGTGCTGGCCGACCGTCCCGACGGGTGGCTGCAGGGGCAACGCCTCGAGGTGCCCGCCGGCGGCGGCGAGCTCGTGCTGGATTCGGGGACGCGCGCATTCGCGGAGCCCGTCGGCCACGAGGAGGCCTTTGTCGTTCGCGCCGTCGCGACCGACGGCGCAGCGCGACATCGTCCGCTGTTGAAGCTGACCCTGCTGGGGCGCGACCGTGCCGGTGCCGAGCTGGGCGGGCGACCGATCCAGCTCAGCCGCCGCCACTCCGAGGTCTTGGCGCTGCTGTCGATGCAACCGGGGGGGATGACGAGTGAGGAGCTGGCCGCCGATCTTTACGGGGACCCCGGGACGTCGAGCACCACCCGGGTCGAGGTCCATCGCCTGCGCAAGCTTCTCGGCCGGTGGCTGGACGCCGATCCGTATCGGCTGTCGGGCGACGTCGAGTCCGACGTCGCGCGCGTGAAGGGCCTGCTCGACCGCGGCTCTGTCAGGAAGGCGGTCGAGCTCTACGACGGACCGCTGCTGCCGCACTCCGAAGCGCCGGGCGTGGTGCGTGAGCGCGAGTCCCTGGACGCCTGGCTGCGGCAGGCGGTGATGACCGCCGACGAGGACGACACGCTCTGGGCGTGGGTCCAGTCACCCTCGGGGCGCGAGGATCTGGGGGCGTGGAAGCGTCTGCTCGCCCGGCTGCACTACCGCGACCCGCGGCGCAGCCTCGCCGTGTCCGAGGTCCGGCGGCTGCGCGAGGCGTACGCCGTCGATCGCTAGGCCGCCGAGCGTTCCTCGGCGTCGCCCGGCTCGTCCGAGCCCGCC
The DNA here is from genome assembly GCA_963827065.1 of uncultured Thermoleophilaceae bacterium. Taxonomy (GTDB): domain Bacteria; phylum Actinomycetota; class Thermoleophilia; order Solirubrobacterales; family Thermoleophilaceae; genus JACVRW01. The sequence continues at coordinate 125,683 of CAWGZM010000014.1, forward strand.
GGATCGGTATCCGGCTCGTCCGAGCTGTCCGGCTCCTGGGCGTCCCCGTTCGTCTGCTGCGCCTGCACGAGCGCCGCGTCCTCGGCTCCCTCGGCGTCGCCACCGCCGCCCTTGCGCCGGCGCCGGCGGCCGCCGCGCTTGCGCTTGCCCTTCGGGAAGTTCCGCAGGAGCTCGCGCGCCAGCGCGCTCGGCTTGCGGGCCATGCGCATCCGCGCGCCGTCGAGCACCTGCTGCGCCTCGGGCGTATGCGCGAGCGCGGCCGCCAGCAGCGCGGCCGACAGCCTGCGGTCCTGCTTGCGGGCCGCCTGCACGAGCCGGCGGGCGTTACGGGCGTGGGCCGCGCCGGCGGAGTTGACGAGCAGGCCGAGCAGGCGCTTCGTCTCCGGCCAGCGCTGAACGGCGTACTCCTCGTGCACCTCGCGCGAGTACTCGGCAAGGTGCCAGAGCCAGCGCGCCGCCTGGTCGCGGCGGCCGATCTGCTTCTCGGTCAGCGCCTGCAGGAGCAGCTTGACGCCCTCCCGGCGCTCGTCGCGCGACCAGCCGCCCACGATCTCGACGGCGTCGTCGAAGGCCTCGGCGTCGCGCAGGTTGCCGACCTCGGAAAGCGCGCGCAGGCGCAGCTGCGTGTTGCGGTTGCGGCGCAGGCAGGTGACGAGGAAGAGCCGGCGCAGCTCGCCGGTCTGGTCGAAGTGGAGCATCGCCTTCGCGCGCCGCCAGTTGTTGGAGGCCACGCGCGCGCCCGCGAGCATCGCCCAGGCCTGCTGCTGGCCCCAGGTCAGGTGCTCGACAGCCATTCGCCAGAGCTCGCGCTCGAAGACCTGCGCGCGCCGCTCCTCGTCGGCGGTCACCGGCACGACCCGGCGCTCGACGCGCAGCCGGCGCCCGCGGCCGCGGCGCACCGGACCTACGACGATCGCACCGCCGCGGTAGACGTCGCGGTCGAGCAGGGAGTGAAGCGTTACCACGGGGTCGTCGTTCGGCGTCGCCGGGTGGACGAAGTCGACGACGATGCCGGCCTCCTTGCCGGGCGTGCGCCGAGTGACGCGGCCGACGCGCTGCTGGTAGATGCGCTTCGAGGCGGTCGGCGCGAGATGCATGCAGACCGTCGCGCGCGGCGAGTTCCAGCCCTCGGCGAGCAGCTGGGCGTTGACGAGGACGTCGATCTCGCCGGCCTCGTAGGCGGCGAGGATGCGCGTGAGCTCGCGCTTGGGCGTCTCGCCGGAGACGGCCTTCGCCTTGATGCCCGCCTCGCGGAAGGCCTCGGCCACGTTGTGCGCGTGGCGCACGCCGGCCGAGTAGACGACGCCCGGCAGGTCCTTGAAGCGCGTCTTGTACAGGTCCGCCACCGCGAGGTTGAAGGGGGTCTGGTCGAGCAGGGCGGCCAGCTCTTCCTGGTCGAAGTCCTGGTCGACCTCGCCGCGCCGCAGCGGCACCTTCGAGATAGAGCGCACGCCCACGCCCGGCGGGATGCGCACGCAGCGGAGCGGCGCGATCACGCCGCGGCGGGCGGCCTGCGCGAGGTCGAAGCGAGAGGTCTGAGTAGGGAAGAGGTCGGTGACGTGGCGAGCGATCAGCGCACCGGTCGCGGTCATGCCGACGAACACCGGGCCGACCCACTGGCGGATCGCGGCGCTCGTCTTCTCGCCGAGCGCGGTGTGGGCCTCGTCGCAGATGACGATCGTGTAGGCGTCCGAGACCTTGCCGGCGTTGCGCACGAACCACTGGTAGGTCTCGACCGTCACCGGCCCGCCCGCGCGCGGCTCGCCCGCACCGTTCTTCAGGAGCGGCGCCGAGATGCGGTCCTTGTAGCCGCGGTCGCGCAGCTCGCCCATGAACTGGTCGACGAGGTTGCGGCGGTGGGTGAGGATCAGGATGCCGCCGGTGCGCGAAGCCTCGACGAAGCCGAGCGCGGCGACCGTCTTGCCGGCGCCGGTGGCGTGCTCGAACCAGAAGCGCCGCGCGGCCCCGGGATCCTCGAGCTGCGCCTCGGATGCCGCCTCCTCCTCGGCCGCCTCGTCCGGATCCCAGTCGAGCGGCTCCTCGTCCGGAAGCTCGTCGCCCTCGAGCTCGACCTCACCGGTGTGGAGCTCCTCCGAGGTGGCCGCCTGGCGGCCGTTGTGTGACAGCTGCAGCTCCGTCGTGAGCGCGATCAGCGTGCCGGACAGCGCGTCGACCTGGTGAGCGGACAGCTTGGCCTCGTCGGCCAGGTGCGGCTCGTCCTCGGACAACAGGCGCTCGAGGCCGAGCATGAGCGAGTACTTGCGCCGCCACTCGACCGAGGGCTCCTCACGGCCGCTCTCGATCTCCTCGAGCGCCGCGTACAGCGCCAGGCGACGGGCGGTCCCGGCTGCAAGCGCGACCTTGGGGTCCTCCCCTTCGAGCACGAAGGGTTCGCGCGCGAATTCTTCGGCGCGCTTCAGGTCTTCACCGGAGACCGGCGAGGCTTCAGCCACGGAGCTTGTTTCAGCCACAGGGGATCAGGCGCTTCTCGTAAGGGGGACGAGCCGAGCTGGGCCGTCGAGCCTCAGCGGGGCCGCCCGTCGTGCCGGCGCTCTCACGACTTCCCGCGAGCGTCGGCGTGCCAAGTCCTAGGTGGACGGCGGCATCAGCTATTACAGCACACGGAAGCCGAAATGGGGTCTGCCATCCTTCGCCGGGTGCGCCGCCTCGCGCCCTTTCTCGCTGTGATCGTCCTTGTCGTCGGAGGGGTGCTGCTGGTGCTCCTGAGCGGAGGCTCGGACGACGAGCCGGCGCCCTCCGCGAGCGTGCAGAACGCCGCGCCGGCGCGCTTCCTCGACGGCGGCCGCGAGGCCTTCGAGGAGCGGATCGCCTCGGAGCGCGGCCAGCCGGTCGTGGTGAACAAATGGGCGTCCTGGTGCGGGCCCTGCCGCTACGAGTTTCCTTTCTTCCAGAGCCAGGAGAGGAAGCGCAGCGGCGACGTGGTGTTCCTCGGTGTCAACTCGAACGACAACAGGGGCGACGCCGAGGACTTCCTGGCCGAGTACCCGGTCGACTTTCCGCACTTCGAGGACCCGCAGCTGGAGGTGGCGGCCTCGTTCAACGCCGTTCAGGCCTTTCCCGCCACGGCGTTCTACGACTCGAAGGGCGAGCTCGCATACGTGCATCAGGGCGGCTATCCGGACGAGAAGAAGCTGGCCGCGGACATAGACCGCTACGCTCGCTGACCCGCCCGTGGAGGTTCGCGAAGTCCGCAACGACGACGAGCTGGCCGCAGCGCTCACGCTGCGCGAGAGGGTCTTCTGCGAGGAGCAGGGCGTCTCCGCCGACGCGGACCGCGATGGCCGCGACGACGAGGCCACGCACATCGTCGCGGTCGAGGGCAAGCGCGTGATCGGGACCTGCCGGCTCCTGTTCCGCGGAGGCGTCGCGCGGCTCGGACGGCTGGCCGTCGAGCCCGAGCGCCGCGGGGACGGCGTGGCTGGCGCGATCCTGCGCGAGGCCGACGCGGTCGCGCGCCGCGCCGGCGCCGAGGCGATCTCGCTGCACGCTCAGACCTACGCCAGGCAGCTCTACCTCCGCGACGGCTACCTCGAGCGCGGTGCGACCTTCGTCGAGGAGGGCATCGAGCACGTGTCGATGGAGAAGCCGCTCTGAGCCCTGAGCTCCGCATCGACCCGCTCTCGGGGCTGAAGGTGATCGTGGCCGGCGAGCGCGGCTCGCGTCCGGGCGCCTTCCTGGACGTGGCGCCACGCCCGCCGATCGACCGCGAGCGGGACCCGTTCGCAGCCGGCCACGAGGACCAGACGCCGCCCGAGCTGTACGCCCTGCGCGCGGACGGCAACTGGCGCGTGCGCGTGGTGCCGAACCTCTACCCCGCGCTGTCGCCCGGAGAGCCGGAGGACGACGGGGACCCGCTCGCGAGCGGTCGCGGCGAGCCGAACCTGTTCGCGGCGCGGCCGGCGCTCGGCGCCCACGAGGTGATCGTCAACGCGCCCGACCCGGTCAGCTCGCTGGCCGAGCTCGAGCCCGACCAGGTCGAGACGGCGATGTCGGTCTGGCGCGAGCGGATGCGCACGCACTCGGATGCGGCGTATGTCCACATCATCGTCAACGAGGGCAAGGAGGCCGGGGCGTCGCTGCCGCATACGCACGCGCAGCTCTACGCCCTGCCGTTCGTGCCCGCGCAGGTGGCGCGCGAGCGCGAGCGCTTCACGGCCTACTCGGACCGCACCCAGGGCCGCAACCTGCTGGAGGACCTGCTGCAGGAGGAGGTGAAGAGGCGCGAGCGGATCGTGGCGATCGACGAGGAGGCCGTGGCGCTCTGCCCGTTCTCGGCCCGGGTTCCCTTTCACCTGCAGATCGTGCCGCGGCGGCCGGCGGCTCGCTTCTCGGACGACGGGCCGCTCGGCGCGCGGCTGCTGCACGAGACGCTGTCGCGGCTCGGCGCGGCGCTCGGGACGTTGCCGCCGCTCAACATGTGGGTGCGGACCGCCCCGCGCGACGCAGAGCGCTTCTGCTGGCGGATCGAGATCATGCCGCGGCTCGCCCAGCTCGCGGGGCTCGAGATCGGCACGGGCGTCCATCTGAACGTCCTCGCGCCCGAGGCCGCGGCGGAGCGGCTGCGCGCCGCCAGCGTGTAGCGTCCCCGCGCGCCGTGCCGCCGACCGTACGACAGATTCCGATGTTCGCCGCCGAGCCGCCCCAGGAGCCGCTGCCGTACGGGCGCTGGGGAGAAGCGCTCGCGGAGCACTTCACGGCGAAGTGCGAGACGCCCGTGGGCGACATCAATTGGTTCCCGGACCGGACCTGGGCGGGTCGCACCTACGTGCCTGCCACGGCGCCGGCCGAGGACGGCGGCGAGTGGTTCGGCTTCGTCTCCTACACGCGCGAGCACGAGGGCGCGCAGGCCGTCGATTTCGAGGCCGAGGCCGACTTCACCGAGGAGACGGCGGCGATGAACCCGGACTGGTCGCTCGATCTCTCGGATCAGGAGATCGGCCACTGGCGCGGGACCGGGGGCAAGCGCGGAATCATCACGCTCGTCTGGGGCGTCGCGCTGGTGGCAAACGGAGCGGTGGCGACCGCGGAGCTCGGGCCGGACACGACCGACCAGTGCGAGCTCGTCGACAACCGCTTCACGCTCGTATCGCTCGATGCCTACACGGGCGACTACGTCGAGGTCCGCCTCTACGGCGGCCGCGGCGCCGAGCTGGCGCGCGAGTCGCTCTACGAGGACGACGACGAGTAGAACGCCGCCCCGCGGCGCGCTACTTTCTTCCTGCTCATGGAGGATTTGCGCGCGGAGCGCTGTGTACTGCTGAAGTTCGGCGAGCTCGCGCTCAAGGGCCGCAACCGGCCCTCGTTCGTCGCCGTGCTCGAGCGCAACCTGCGGCGGATGGCGCGCGACCTCGGCCCGCTCGAGATCCGCCGCCGCGGCGGAGTCTTCATCGTCACGGGCGGCGAGCCGCAGGAGACGCTCGTCGACCGTTGCCTGGCGCTGCCGGGAGTGAGCGTCGTGCAGCCGGGGCTGCGCTGCGAGCGTGATCCCGCGGCCGGCGCCGACGCCGCCGTCGCGCTGCTGCGCGGGCGGCCGGGGCGCACCTTCGCGGTGCGCTCCAGGCGCCGCGACAAGCGCTATCCACTGCGCTCCGTGGAGCTCTCGCGCGTGATCGGCGAGGCGGTGAGGGTGCGCCTCGGCCTCGAGGTGGACCTGTCCGCCCCGGACCTCGAGCTCCACGTCGAGCTCGACAACAAGGAGCTGCTCGTCTCGTGCGAGCGGCTGCGCGGGGCGGGTGGCCTGCCGGTCGGGTCGAGCGGGCGCGCGCTCGTGCTCCTATCGGGTGGCCTCGACTCGCCGGTCGCGGCCTACCGCATGATGAAGCGCGGCCTGCGCTGCGACTTCCTCCACTTCTCTGGCCGGCCGTTCACCGGGCCGGAGTCGATCTACAAGGCATACGCGCTGGTCGGCCGGCTCGATCGCTTCCAGGGCGGCTCGCGCATGTTCGTCGTCTCGTTCGGCCCGGCACAGCGGCGGCTCGCCACGGCCGGCGCCGGCCGCCTGCAGGTGCTTTCGCAGCGCCGCCTGATGGTGAAGGTCGCGTCCGAGCTCGGCCGCCGCGAGAGCGCCGAGGCGCTCGTGACGGGCGACTCGCTCGGCCAGGTGGCCTCCCAGACGCTGCCCAACCTCGCCGTGGTGGAGGAGGCGTCGGAGCTGCCGCTGCTGCGGCCGCTGATCGATCGCGACAAGTCCGAGATCGTCGAAATCGCGAAGCAGCTCGGCACCTACGACATCTCGATCCTGCCCGACGAGGACTGCTGCCAGCTCTTCTCCTCAGGGCTCGCCGTGACCCGCGGCCAGTCCGACGACCTGCGCCAGATCGAGCGGACCGCGGACATCGAGGACCTGGTCGACGGCATCGTCGAGTCCGCCCAGCTGTACCGGCCGCGGCTCGAGGAGGAGCGGCCGGCACTTGCGCCCGTGTGATCGGGCTATCGTCTTCCTCGGGCCCCGATAGCTCAGCCGGATAGAGCGACTCCCTCCTAAGGAGTAGGCCGCAGGTTCGAATCCTGCTCGGGGCGCCTAGAGAAGGTCTGCAAGCGCAGCTCCTTGACGCCGTGCGAGTAGGTGCTCGCCAATACGCCGACGCCGTGCCCGAGCTGCTCGGCGACGTAGACGAGATCGCCGGTCTCCCGCAGGAGCAGCGAGGCGAAGGAGTGCCGTAGGTCGTAGGGGCGCCCGAGCTCGAGCCCGAGCGTCTCGACGGCGCGCCGGAAGCTCGCTGTCACGATCGACGCGCACGCGCTCTGAGTTGCGCCGGTCCTTGCCTGCTGTGTTGGGAAGGCGTAGCGTTTGCGCGGACGAGCCCAGGAGGTTGACGTGCCTGGAATAAAGGAACGGCTCAGCAAGCGTCGGCTTGAATGGAAGGCCCGGCGAAAGGAGCGCGCCGTGGCCCGCGCGACAGACCCGCGAAAACTTGCGCGCCGCTCCCGAATCGACGAGGTGGAAGCCAACTCTCCCGAGATGAGTCTTTGGTCCCCAAAGGACCACTAACGCCGTTCCGGCAGCAAGGGCGGCGAACCGGATACTCCTAATCGCGATTCAGTTCACGGGCTTCAGGCGATGCGCGCCCGGCAGCGGCGGCACTATCTCTCGCGGCCGCCTGGTTGGGGTGGGATCAGAGCTTTGGGGCTCGTCCGCGAATGCATCCGAGCGGACTACTCGCCACGCCGTTGCGCGCCCGCGACAGAGGAGCGGCTAGCGGTGTTGCTCGATTAGGAGGCGTGCCATCGATCGGGCTCGCTGTGCCGCTTGGGCGTCCCCCTCGGTGGCGGAGACGATCGAGCCCTTCATGAGAATGTGCCACGAGTGCGCGAAGGACGCTGGGTCACGCAATTCGGCCTCCTCTGCAAGACGACCCACGACCGTTCGGATGCTCGCAAGATGCCGGACGCTGGCCTGGCCGGCGGGATGTGCGCGGCCCATCTCGAGTAGCACGTTGATGAATGAGCAGGCTTCGAAGTCGTCGCGCTGGAACCATTCGTCGAACAGCTCGAAGATCGCGAGAAGCTGCTCCTCCGGTGTGGTGCCGCGTCGCCTCGCCTCAGCCTCGACCCATGCCAGCGTCCAGCGCTCCTCGCGGCGCTCGAGGAACGCGATCACCAGGTCGTCCTTGGACGGGAAGTGGCGATACAGGGTTGCCTTTGCTACCCCAGCCCGTTCGATCACCTCGTCCACGCCTACGTCGCGGATCGCACGGCGCGAGAAGAGTTGGTACGCGGTGTCGAGGATGCGATCCCGCGCATCCGGCTTCGATTGCGGGATGGCTTTCACGGCCGACACGCTTTAGAGCCTAGCGGTAGACAGACCGGTCTGTTCTCAGTAGAATACGGAGTTCGTTTCGGTCCCGGGTGGGATCGAGGAGCAGCACCAGTCTGCTGGGAAAGCGCGACGAGGGGCACAGAGCCATTCGAAGCGATGTCCTCGGGTTATCAGGGGACGTTGCGCGGCCAGCCCGGTCGAGGTCGCGACTCGGACCTTGCGTCAACAAGATCGACGGAGGTTTCCCATGTGTGCAGTCGCCCTCGCACCGCCCAAGCTGTCCCAGACCACCACTCCCGAACGCCGCGACCGCACTGCCGCGCGGGAGATCGAACGAGCACTCCTGATCCGCTATCACCGGGCGGGCGACCTTGCGGCGCGGGAGGAGCTTGTGAAGCGATGCCTTCCGCTCGCGCGGGGCCTCGCCGGCCGCTACACCTACACGGACGAGCCCTTCGACGACCTGCTCCAGGTGGCGAGCGTCGGGTTGATCAAGGCGATCGATCGCTTCGACCCGGATCGCGGCGCGAAGTTCTCGAGCTACGCCGCACCGACCATCCTGGGCGAGCTGAAGCGTCACTTCCGCGACAAGGGCTGGGCGCTGCACGTGCCGCGCGACCTCCAAGAGCGCACGCTCGTGGTGAGTCGGGAAACGGAGGTGCTCTCCAAGCGGCTTGGCCGGTCGCCGAAGCCGCGTGAGGTGGCCAGCGCAATCGGATGCTCCGTCGAGGAGGTACTCGAGGCGCAACAGGCCGCCGCCAGCTACGAGGCCGCCTCACTCGACGCCCCAACGGCGCGTGACGACGATGGGGCCGCACCGCTCGTCGAGCTGCTCGGTGGGGAGGACGCGGGCTACGAGCTGGTCGCGGAACGCGACGCAATAGCGAGCGAATGGAAGGAGCTGCCGGACGTGGAGTGCTCGGTCCTTGAGCTGCGCTTCATGCACGGCCTGAACCAGCGTGAGATCGGCGAGCGCATCGGCTACTCGCAAATGCACGTCTCACGGCTGCTGCGCCGCGCGCTCAGCCGACTCGAGACAGCCGCCGCAGCGGCGTAACGAGCGGTACTCGGGTGTGGTCTTCGCGGTGGCTACCGCGCATGCCGACGCGCGCGTCGTAAAACGCTCAGGTGGGTGGGTGAGTCAGGGTGGCCGCCGCCTCGGCGCGGCGAAGACGGGCAGCGGCACCGTCTGAGGCTCGTTGGAGCTCCCTGAGTTTGCTCTGGCTGGCCGCGTGCCCGCCGTAGAGTCGTGCCCGGTAGAGCTCGAGGCGCTCGCGGCGGTAGCGCGCTTCGTCGCGTAGCCGCGCTCGTTCGTTTCGCTCGTCGCGCGCTGCGTCGACGCGGTCGAAGGGGCTGTGGTGGATCTTGGTCTTCATCGCCGGAGGGCCGTCGAGCTCAGCTCGTGTCGTGGGCGGACCGGACCGAAGGCGCGAGCGCTCGTGGGCCTCGACAGCTGCCAGCTCTTCCTGCGAGAGCTGAGACAGCTGTGGGATCAGCTGCTTGCCATCGAGCTGGTCGTAGCGGGCGATCGGGAGCCGCTGCTCGTCTGCCGAGCTCGCTTCGGCTGAGCCGGGAGCGCCGGCCTGCCCGCGGGACGAGCGGTTGCGCATGCGCTCGAGGATCTTCACGGTTGCATCTCCCGGGACAGCAGGCCGGGAATCGTGGGCAGTCGCTGCTGGCAGGCGGGACAGACCTTCGTCATCACGGGGCGCGTCCAGCCCAGGTCATTGATCTCGTAGAAGCGGCGGTGGCGCCCTTGGCCGAAGACTTGAAACACGTGCTCGCACCGGCAGCGGTAGCGCTGCGGGGGCCGCGCGGCAGTGGCGCTCACGTGTTCTGCGCTGGTGGGGGGAGAGCCACAGCCTCGGCCGCCGCGTCGGGGCTGAAGCTGCCGCCGTCATCGACCCAGCGCCCGGCGTCAAGCCGCGCCTGGGCTAGAACCGCCTCGCGGCGGGCGAAGAAGTCGTCGACCCGACCGGCGATCCGCTCGTGTGTGCCCGGCGGGCTGTCATCGACCGCGCTGTCGCGGTCCCTGATGGACCGGAACCCGACGATTTCAGCGAGCTCGCCGACCGGCTCGAGCAGGGAGCCGCAGTCGGGGCACAGATCGCCGACCAGGTCGTCTGGTCCTACCGCGCTATACAGGCGCGTCTTGCAGGCCACGCATTTGAAGTGGGGCATCAAGGCCGCCTTTGGTCGGTGTCACAGGCAAGCATACCTGACAACTGAGTCTAGAAACGCTAGTCTAGTGTGTATGCGTCGGGACGGAACGCCCAGCTGGTCGTTTCTCACCAACCACGCCCAGGTGCTGCTGTGCATCGCGCATGACTCCGGCATCCGCTTGCGCGAGATCGGCGAGGCGGTCGGGATCACCGAGCGCGCCGCGCACCGGATCGTCGTCGAGCTCGCTGACGCCGGCTATATCTCGCGCACGCGCAACGGCCGCCGCAACCACTACACGATCGAGTCCGACCTGCCTCTCCCCGACCCGCTCGCCCGTGAGCAGAAGATCGGCGACCTGCTGGCCATCCTCGCCGGACAGCGACTCGCCGAGACCAATGGTTAGCACCACGCGTGTGCTGTTGGGCGGTGACGCGCCCATCGGAGGCAGCGATGCCGCTCGCGGCTAGCGAACCGATCGGTCTGGCCCCGCGACCGCGCGGCGCGAGTCGGCTGGCCGGACTGACTGCGGGTCTCCGCGACTTCGCGCGCCGCCGACGTACGCTGATCACGGTCGTGGGCTCGCTGGCTACCGCGGTGGTCCTCGTGCTCCTGCTCGCCGGCCGCCGCGACGATTTCGCGACCGCGCTCTCAGGCGCCACGGCGGGGGTGCTCGCAGTGACCGTGTTGCTGCAGATCGTCGCGCTGCTCGCGCGCAGCGAGGCGTGGCATCTAACGATCGAGGAGGCCGGCGGGACGGTCGACCGCCGCGTTCTCTATCGCGCGTCGAGCATGGGCGTCCTGGGCGGCCTGCTCAACGCGCAGGCCGCCGTCGCCGCTCGGATCGCCGCGCTGCGCCGCTCGTCCCCGGACGGCAGTCCACGGGTGCCGACGCTGATCGCCGCGGAGTTTCCGATCCTCGCCGTCGAGGCGGCGCTGGCCGCGCTGACGTCGTTCACGCTAGTCGGACCGCTCGGCCTGCCGTGGTGGCTGCCGCTCATCTGTCTTGCCGTGATCGGGGCGGCCAGCGCCGGCCTGCGGCAGCTCGCCCTCTCCAAGGGTCGCGAGCTGTGGAGGGGACTCGCCATAGTCCGCAGCCTGCCCGGCGGGAGCCGCCTGATCGGCTTCGTGCTGGTGGCCGTGTTCGCGCAGATCTTCCGCAACTGGCTGCTGCTGCACGCGGTCGGCGTCAACGCCTCGTTCTTCGACGCCATCGCCGTGTTGATCGCGGTGGTGACGCTCGCTCAGCTGCCGGTCGGTCCCAGCGTCGGCGCCGCGGCCGCGGTGCTCATCCTCGGCAGCGACGGGGTGGCGGCGGCTGCGGCTGCCGGCGTGCTGATGACCGTGACCGGTACGGTCGGCGGACTGTGCTTCGCGGCGTGGGCTGGCGCCGACAAGCTCTGGTCAGTCAGTCACTTTGGCTCGGCGCGGCGGCGTGTTCGGGCCCGATTCCCGCGGTGGCATCGGAAGCCGCACCCGCATGCCTGACTGAGTCCACTGGCTCGCGCCCATCGCGTACCCAATGCAATTATGGGCGACGACATCGCTCCGGAGCAGCGGTCGGCTGGCCCGGAGGCCACGTGATCCTCGGACTGATACTCGCGCTCGCTTCGGCGGTGGCCACCAACCTCGCCTTTCTGTTCAAGCACCGCGGCGCGGTGCTCGCCCCGCCGATCCAGGTCCGCCATCCGCTGCGCAGCGCGGCCGGTCTGTTCCGCTCCAAATGGTTCGCGGTCGGCTGGGCCGTGGCGATCGTGGCCTGGTTTCTGCACGTCGGTGCGCTGTCACTCGCGCCGCTGTCGATCGTGCAGGCGGTCCTGTCCGGCGGGCTGGTCTTCCTGGCCGTGTTCGCCGAGCGCTTCTTCGGCTTTGAGCTCGGACGGCGACAATGGGTCGGCCTGACGAGGGCGCGATCCTTGCGAGCGGCGCCGCGCTCGTGAGGATCTCGGCCCGCCGCACGTCCAGCCGCGAGCCGAGGGGCTGATCCTCGGTGCGGCCGCCGGCGCGCTGTTTCGACGTCTCCGCTGTCGCGATCAAATACATCACGCAGGCGTCACCGGGACCGCTGCTCGGGTTGGTGAGCCCGTGGACCCTCACCGCGATGATCGCCGGAGTGATCGCCTTCTACGCGTCCGCCCGCAGCCTCCAGATCGGCAACGGCGTCGAGGTCATCGCGATCACCTCGGTGGTCGCCAACCTCGCGGCGATCTTCGGCGGCATCATCGTCTTCCATGACCCGATCGGCTCCGGCCCCGCCGGCATCACCGCCCGCTTCGTCGCGTTCTGCCTCGTCATCGCCGGCGCGGCGCTGGTGCCCGCCCCCATGCGCGCCACCCCCGACGCGGCCAGCGCAGCCGTGCCACCTACGTCCGGTAGCGCCGCCGGCTCTGGATGAGCGCGTGGTTCAGTATCGCCTCGTCATCGTCCTCGCGAGCGACCACGACGAGCTTGTTCCAGGCGCCCGGGTGGACGACTCGCTCGTTGTAGATCTGGGTTCGAAAGCGCTCGGTATAGACGGCCGGGAGCGCGTCGCCGACGCCATACATGCGCCGCGCTCCGTCGCTCCCACGGATGACTGCGACGAGCTCGCGGGTCTGTTCGTAGTCATCGGCCGCGACGAACTCGACCAGCGGCTGCTGCGGGGACCCTGCGCTCAGGAAGGCCACGACGTACTTTCGGTCGCGGCCCCACTTGTTCTTGCGGATCGTCTCACCAAGGCCGATCTGGACAGCGCCTTCGGCGCGGGTTGTGCCCATGAACACGCGGTAGGGCTCGTAGCGATCGCGCCCACTCGGCCACCGATATGACTCGCCCTCCCGGCCCTGGACGAGGCGCCAATCCTGCGGGAGGTCCAGAGTCCCGCCGCGAGCGGGGGCGGCCGACTTGTCCGAGGCACCACCGGCAACAACGTGATCGATGATCGGATTGTCGAAGCCCGCCTCCGCGAGGCGGCTCAGAAGAGGGCCGAGCTCGCGATCCGGAACGTGCTGCACGGTGACTGAGAAAGGGGACACGGATCTCCTATACGGACAACGTAGGAGAACTTAGCTACGTAATCCGCCGTTGTCTAGAAAGCTGCTACGGTACGTGCTGCGTATCGACCCACCGCCGACGTCGTCGAGCAGACCAAGCTCCCTTCGACAGTCACCTTGAGGCTGAGCGCATCAGGAGGACTCAACCGAGTGCTCCACCCCAGAGAAGAGAGTTGGACCATTCATGTTTGCGACCATTCGGCGCTACGAGGCCATCGATCAGGCCCGCACCAGCGAGCTCATCAAGATGGCTGATGAGACCCTCCTGCCGAGCCTGAGCGAGCTACCGGGCTTCAGTGGCTATTCGCTCATCGAGGCCGGCGACGGCGTCGTGAGCTCCATCAGCTTCTTCGACACCTCGGCGCACGCCGACGAGTCGACCCGCGTCGCATCCAACTGGGTGCGCGAGCAGAAGCTGGAGTCGGCGCTCCCGAACCCGCCGAAGATCACGAGCGGCGAGGTCGTCGTGCACAAGACGAGCGAGCTCGTCCAGGCGTAACAGCCGACCAGGCCGTTCGCTGCAGGAGAGAAGGCCCGCATTCTGCGGGCCTTCTGTTCGTCCCGACCGGATTCGCAAGCCGTTGCGGAATCGCGATAGACGGCACCCCCTCCAGGAGCGCTTCCAGCTGGTCGATTCGCTCCTCCAAGCCTTTCGATACGCCGTCGCTTCCGCGGTACTCGCGCAACCGGCACTGGTTGCCCGGCGCAAGCGGCCGTCGTTGAGGTCGGTTGTGCTTGTTACGTAGCCTCCGGCTCGTTGACCATGCTGAGCTGCTCGCCTACGCGAGTTAGCGTGAAGACGCGGCTTGCTGTGCCGCGCGGTCGTACCACCACGACTTCGAAGGCCCCCGCCCGCCCCCGCGCGTCGGCCCGGAGGATCGTCCGCAGGCCCGCCAGGTCGAGGAAGCAGACCGCCCTTAGGTCGAAGACGACGCGCCTTAGGACGGGTGCTCGGGTAAGGCGGTCGAGGGCCGCCTCGACCAACGGGACAGCCGCAAGGTCGAACTCCCCTGCGAGACGCACGTGCAAGGTGGCGTCCGACTCCTCGACGGCCACCTCTAACGGGATGGGGTAGGGCACGTTGGCTCGACTCTCGCGCGCGCTCGCTGTCTCTTACCCCGCTTCGGCAGGTTCGAGGACGAACACCTCAACCGCGAGGTCGGGGTCTATGTGGTTCTGGCTCATGAAGGCGATCACCCTGCGACCTAGCTGCCGTTCAACAATTGCGACGAGGTCTTCGCGCATCGTCACCTGGTAGTCGTGGCGTAGTTGGAGGACGCGGTCAGCGAGACCGTTGTCGACCAGTTTCTGCTCGGCCGTCGTGAGCGTGTCGGCCAGCACGATCGTCACCAGGTCCTCGGCGATCAAGGTCTTTGCCTTCGTCGGCCCTCGACCGGTGTACTCATGGATGAGCTGAACTGCTGCAGTCGAGATCATCGGGCTCGAGCCGACGCCTTCGTGCTGCATGTCCATAGGGCACCTTCGATCCGCGCGTCCTCGGCGGGTGTATGCACCACAAGAGGGAGAGGAAACGCAAGAGTCCCCAGCAGCGTGTACGTCGAGCCTACTCCTCCTCGGTCGGGGTGGATCCGAAAGGCCCGCATTTTCCGGGCAGGTTCCTGCGCCGAACTTGTCTGAAACCGCTCGAAAGCCTTGTTTGGAACCACCGGTCGGGGTGATAATCCCTGGTTCTCGAGGGGACCGACGCTGACGTGTCACGGCAGCGAAGGGACCACAAGAAGGGGGCCGCCCATGAGCGGGACCCAACTACGCCCAGCCTTGGCCAGCTACCGGGACGCCGTCACGGAGCAGCTCAACGCGGGTATACCGTTCGGCGACATCGAGGATTCCATCGACGCGGTCAAAGAACTGACCATGGACGAGAAGGCTGCGCTGTGGCTGCTCGCCTTCTCGCTGCGCGATCCCTCCGAGCAGCAGCTGGATGCGCGGACCCACCTGGCAGCGCTCCAGTAGCCGCCCCACGGATACCCATGTCCGAAGAGACGCGGCGCCGCAAGTTGCTCGAGGACGTGGAGGCCGCGCTCAGCGAGCAGGCCGGGGCCGAGGCATATCAGCGTTCGCAGCGGCAGGCGCGACGCGCATGGCGCGGCACGCCGGATCGCCCGGGCCCGCTCGAATTTGACGATAACGGCTTTCCGGTCTCGCAGCGCAGCCCTAGCTTCGCCACACGGGTAGCCCGGCTACTGAACCCATAGAGACTTCCGGCCCCCGGGAAGGCGCAGCTCGGACCTGCCTCCGGCCCGCCGCTGCCAGGTCAGGCTCACCTACGACTAGAGTCCTCCCTTATGCGCACTGACGACGAGATCCGAGCCCTTCTGAGCCGCCTGTCGCGGCGCCACCCGTCCGGCGGCACGGTGATCGAGCGCGCGGCGATCGTCGCCGAGGGGGCCGACTCGGCCACGGTGGTGGCCTGGATCCTCGACCACGCAGGCGAGCCCGAGGCGGCCGGCGGCAAGTCGTCCAAGCGGGGTCTGCATAGCCCGCGGATCAGCGGTCCGATCGGGCCCGCGCCGCGCCCGCCGGCTCGCTACGTGCTGCCCGCCGGCGCGCTCGACTGAGCTCGGCTACTCAACCGCCCATCAGCAATGCGCTGAGGACTGAGCCTCCGGCGCGAACGCGCACCACCGTCTCGGCAATAGCATGAGAGTCGTGGGACGCCACGTGATCGACCCCTCGTGGCTCGGGGACACCTTGCCGCCGCAGCGTCCTCTCTTGTTGTTCGACGGTGGCTGCCCGTTCTGCCGCGCGGCGGCGAGGCTCGTCGCCAGACTGGACCGCGGGGAGCGGCTAGCGATGCTCGACCGGGACGACGACGCCGCGGCGCCTTACGTGGTCCGAATCCCCGAACAGGACGTCCAGGAATCGTGGCAGCTGATCGAGCCCACCGGCGTCCGTCTGATGCATGGGCCGGCGGGGATCCGCCTGCTCGAGTACCTGCGCGCGACGGGTTGGCTCGGTCGGGGACTCCGGAGGCTCCAGCTCACATCGCTGGTCACAGCGGTGAACCGACTCCTTGGCCGGATCAGGAAGCCGCTCGGTCGGTTCTTCCCGGATCAGCGGCGGCCCCGCCGCTGGCCGTAACCGCGCGCCAGTGCTGACGCTCGCTGCAAGCGGCGCCGCCGAGCCGAAATCGTCATCTACGCGCTGTCCGAGGCCGCGGGCGAAGCCGGGGCGGCCGGTCGTTTCGAGCTCCGGCGCGCCGCCACGACGATCAGCACGATCCCGCCGGCCATGAGCAGGAGGCCTGCCACGAGCAGTCCGATCCCGACGCCCAGGAACCAGCCAACCTTCGCGGCAACGTCGGCCTCGAGGACCACACGCCGCGCGCCGTCAGCGTTCATGGCAACAACCGACCAGCGTCCACCCTCGACCTCCCAGCTGACCGCCTGGCGTCCCGGCCCCTCCGAGGAGGCGACCCAGAACTGCTCTGCGGACGGCGGGCTTCGGGGCGCGCCGCCCCGGCGTGGCAGATAGCGCGGTGGGTCGTCGGACAGATCTTCGACCTCCGCATGGCCGACACCGCGCAGGTAGGCGTCGACCTCCCGCTCGGGACCGATGCCGAGAAAGACCGCGCCCCCGCCCGGGCGCTCGGCCCTGATGCGGACCCGCCCGAGCACGTCCTTCGGGACAACATCGACCGGATCGCTTCCAAGGTCGATGTCCTCCACCGTCAACGCGTAAGTGGGGGTCGCCAGACGCTGTGTGTCCGAGGTGTAGTAGCCGTCGTCGTCGCGGGCGAACGCCTGAGCGAGCACCAGTGCCAGGCCGGCCAGCAGCAGGGCCAAGCCGATGAGCGCCCCGATGCTGCCGAACACCACGGCCACCACACGGCCGGCGCTCCAGCCCCGCTTCTCGCCGCCGGGAGGAGAAGCGCTGGGAGGAGTCGCCGGCGTGTTCACTGGCTAGACCGGAAGCGGTGCGGGCTTCGGCTCCCCGGGGGTCCCGTGCTCGTCCGGCGCCGGGGGCTCGACGGGCGGGCCATCGTCGCGCCCGGCCCCGACGTGCGGCAGCCACTCGAGCCAGCTCGGCAGGTACCAGTTCCAGTCGCCGAGCAGCTTCATCGCCGCCGGCAGCAGCACGCCGCGGATGATCGTCGCGTCGATCAGGACCGCGACGGCCAGCCCGAGGCCGAGCTCCTTGAAGTCGAGGAAGGCCAGGGTGACGAAGCACAGGAAGACCCCGACCATGACGAGCGCGGCGCTGGTGACCGTCCCGGCCGTCGTCGAGATCCCTTGCTGGACGGCCTGATCGGTCGACATGCCGCGGTCATGGAGCTCCTTGACCCGGGACAGGATGAACACGTGGTAGTCCATCGAGAGCCCGAACAGGACCACGAACAGGAACAGCGGCAGCCAGTTGGTCACCCCGCCGTTCGAGGTGAAGCCGAGCAGCGACTCCAGGTTGCCCTTCTGGAAGACGAGCACGAGGATGCCGTAGGCGGCTCCGACCGAGAGCAGGTTGAGGATGATCGCCTTGATCGGGATCACGATCGACCGGAAGGTCACGAGCAGCAGCAGGAACGCCAGTCCGAACACGAAGGCGAAGATCAGCGGCAGCCTGCTGTTCAGCTTGTTGGCGAAGTCCTCCGAGCTGGCCGCATCGCCGGTGACGTTGACGGTGGCCCCCTCCACTCCGCCGACCGTCGCCGGGATGATGTCATCGCGCAGCTCGTTCAGTGCGTTGACGGACGGGGCGTCGTTTCCGTTGCCAGGGGTCGGGACGTTGATCTGGGCGACCGTGCCGTCGTCGCTGTAGATGACCTCGGTTCCGGGCCGGAATGCATCCGAGCCGTTGACCTCGCTGCGCAGCTCGGCGATGCCGGCGGCGGCGGGACCGGAGCGCACGTCGTCGGCCTCCACGACCACGGTCGCGGTGACGCCCTCGGTCGGGAAGACCTCCTTGACCTTGTTGTAGGTCTGGATCACGGGCTCGTCCTGCGGGAACTCGTCTACTCCGCTGGTGACGATGTTCATCTGGAGCGCCGGAATCGCCAGCGCCACGAGGAAGCCGCCCGCGAGGAGAATCGACAGGCCTGGACGCCGCATCACGCGGCTGGTCAGCGCCGTCCAGAAGCGCGACTCGCCGGCCGGGCGGCGCCGGCCGAGCAGGGGAACCCGACCCTTCTCGACCCGGTCACCGAGCCACGACAGCATCGCCGGCAGGATCGTCAGGGAGGCGAAGACGGCGATCGCAACCACGAGGATCGTGCCTTCGGCGAAGGAGATGAACGCCTTGTCGCCGCTGATGAACATGCCCGCCATCGCGACGATCACGGTTACGCCGGAGATCAGCACGGCACGCCCCGATGTCGCGGCGGCCGCCTCCAGCGCGGCGCGCTCGCTGCGTCCGGCGGCTCGCTCCTCGCGCTCACGCCGGAGGTAGAAGAGCGAGTAGTCCACACCCACCGCCAGCCCGATCAGCAGGACGACCGCCGGGAGGTTGCTGTCGGCCGGGAAGAGGTGGCTCGTGATCGCGACGAGGCCCAGGGCGGCCATGACGGACGTGAGCCCGATCAGAAGCGGCAGACCTGCCGCGACGAGCGTGCCGAAGGTGATGATGAGGATGATCAGCGTGATCGGCAGCGAGAGCATCCCCGCCTTCTTGAGGTCGCCGTTGATGACCTCGTCGATGGCTTCGTCGGCACTTGCGCCGCCGAATTGCTCGACCGCCAGGTCGGGGTGATCGGCCTGAACGGCGGCAACGGCGGCGATGGTGGGATCGACCCGATCGGATGCCTCCGTCGAGTCGCCCGCGATCTCGAAGTGCACCAGCGCCGCGTGGCCGTCGGGCGAGACCTCGCCGTCGCCGGTCAGCGGCGACTCAACGTTCTCGACGTACCGCAGCTGTGAGAGCCGACCTGTGGCGTCCTTGATTGCCGCCTGGAACTCGGGGTCTTCGACCGTGAGCTCGTCACTCTGAACGAAGACCACCTCTTCGACTGGCCTCAAGCCGGCGTCGTCGAGCGCCTGCTCGGCATCGCGCGCTTCACCGGAGAACTGATCGATATCGGAGATGTCCTTCTGGCCGATCAAGTTCATGCCGACGAAGAACGTGACGAGTACGAAGGCAAACCACCCGAGGATGGCCTTCTTGCGGTGCTGGCTACTCCAGCGGGCCATCCGGGCCGCCAGGTTGTGCGCCGGCGGCGGCGTCGGCGGGGGCGCGCCGTTTCCTGACGCGTGGGGGCGGTCCGGCTCTGAATCGCGCTGGATGATGCGAGTCTTCATCCGTCCAACCTCCCACCCGCAGCGGCCGCGTGAAAGGCGGGAAACTTGCGGTTTCGGGGGGCGGGTTTCTGGTGTTCGCCGGACGGGCGAGTCAGGAACGCAGGAACAGCAGCACCGCGAGGACGCGCCGCGACTCGCTTCCGGTGGACG
Source organism: uncultured Thermoleophilaceae bacterium (assembly GCA_963827065.1). Lineage (GTDB taxonomy): Bacteria > Actinomycetota > Thermoleophilia > Solirubrobacterales > Thermoleophilaceae > JACVRW01. Next base: position 145,053 of record CAWGZM010000014.1, read on the forward strand.
GTAGCCCGAGCTTCCCGAAGATGCTCGAGACGTATTTCTCGACGGCCCGGAGCGTGATCACGAGCGCGTCGGCGATGCCCTGGTTGGAGCTTCCCGTGGCCATCAGCTCGAGCACCTCGTGCTCGCGCGGGGTCAGCGCGGCGAGCGGATCATCGCTGCGCCGCCTCGAGAGGAGGGTCGAAACGATGATCGGATCGATGGCCGAGCCGCCGGCGGCCACCCGCTCCACCGCCGCGACGAACTCCGGGATGTCGCTGATGCGGTCCTTGAGCAGGTATCCCACCCCTTCGGCGGAGTCGGCGAGCAGCCGCATCGCGAGGCCGAGCTCCACGTATTGCGAGAGCACGAGGACCCCCATGGAGGGATGCTGATCGCGGATCTCGATCGCTGCCCGCAGGCCCTCGTCGTTGTGGGTCGGCGGCAACCGGATGTCCACGATCGCCGCGTCCAGTTCGTGGGAGTTCGCCTTGCGCAGCAGCTCCTCGGCGTCCTCGCATTGAGCGACCACGTCGAAGCCGGCGTCGGACAGGAGGCGCGCGAGGCCCTCGCGCAGCAGCACGCTGTCCTCGGCGATGGCTACGCGCACGGGATCTCCGCCCTCACTCGTGTGCCCCCGCCGCGCGGTGTCCAGACCCGCAACCGGCCACCGAGCCCCTCCACCCGATCGGCGAGCCCGCGCAGGCCGCTGCCGCGCTCGCTGTCGGCTCCGCCAACGCCGTCGTCGACCACCTCTACGACGAGCGAGCCATTAGCGCGGGCCACGTCCACGCTCACCGAGCTCGCCTCGGCGTGCTTGCCGACGTTCGCGAGGCTCTCGGAGACGACGTAGTACGCAGCCACCTCGATGCGCTCTTGCACACGCGCATCGAGATCGACCGCCAGCCGCACCGGGACGGGAGCCTGGGCGGCGAGCGACTCGAGCGCCACGCCCAACCCATGACCGCTCACCACCGCCGGGTGGATGCCGCGGGCCACATCGCGCAGCTCCTCGAGCGACAGTGCGATCTCGCCCCTCGCCTGGTCGAGGCGAGACATGGCGTCGGGCTGTCCCACGAGCCGCTCCTTGAGCAGGCCTAGCTCGAGCGAGAGCGCGATCAGCCGCTGCTGCGCTCCGTCGTGAAGGTTGCGTTCCAGTCGCTGCCGCTCGTGCTGGCCCGCCTCGATCACCCGCCCCCGCGAGCCCTTGAGCTCCTCGAGGCGCGCTTTCAGGTCGACATGAAGCCGGCCGTTCTCGAGCGCCATTCCGGCCGCCGCGCTGACGGCGTCGAGCCGCTCGGGCTCATCGCCAAGCGAGGGGTTGTGCACGAGCGCCGCCAGGTGTACCCCGTCGCGGTCGATCAGCGTCGTGGCCCTCCCGTTGTCGTGCGCGGGCAGCTCCACCGGGCGACCGTCCGGGCCCGCCCAGCTCTCGAACTCCGGCAGCCAATAGGCGATCGCCAGGGACGGATCGCCGAGGGCCCGGGAGAGGGCGTCGCGGAGGTCGGTCGGTCCCGGATCGCCGTCCAGCTCGACCACGAAGTCGCCGACTGCGGAGCGAGCGAGCCGGGCGTCGAGCAGCGCAATCAGGAACGCGACCGGGGCGAGCCCGATTACCAGGAAGGTGATCCGCCGAATGGTCTCGAACGCGGATAGCTCCAGCGCACCGGCGAGCATCAGGGCGGCGATCATCACGAGCCCGAGCGCGAAGGAGTCGATCAGCAGCGCGACGGAGCGTCGCAGCGGGCGGCCGGAGGTTCGCCGGCGGGCGACGAGCAGGGCGAAGCTGATCAGGGCGAGAGCGCTCAGCGTTACGAGCTGAACGACCTGGACCGCGTTCGCCGCGGCGGGCTCCGCCGTGGCCGCGAGCAGGTTGTCAGTGCCGACGCCGCCGAGCAGCATCTTGACGAGCTGCAGGCCGGCCGCCACCGAATACCCCGCTGCGACGACAACTCGCTCCGCGCCGCGCTCGAGGCGCCCGCTCGGGAACGCGAGGAAAACATGGATCAGGACGGCCACGGGCAGGAGGTCGAAGGCCAGCCCGATCGTGTACGGGAGGAGAGGCGCGTTCGCCCACTGGAGGGACGAAACGAACATCGCGAAGCCGGCGGCGATCATCAGGGGTCCGAAGCGGCTGTCGGGCCGCCGCCACCAGGCGATCAGACCACCGAGGATGTACGGCACAGTGATCCAGTCGACGAGCGCGGCCTGGAGGCCTGGCTCGGGCACGTGATCGCTCGTCAGCGCCAGCGCGAAGGTTGCGACGGCCGCCGCTAGTCCGGCGAGCCCTACCGCCCAGAGCAGACGAGGCCTGGGGGCGAGCGAGGGGCCCCGAAGACGGATGCTCCGGGGCGCTGCGGAGACCGCCATGTCACGCCGCCTGCCCAGCCGCCTTCGCTCGTTGGCGCTCGGGGCTTATCCGAACGACGTTCCAGACGAGCCCGTACCGCTCAAGGCCGGTGATGACCCAGGCGGACGGATCGGGCTGCCAGCGGCGCATCCCGTGGACGGCGGAGGTGGGAAAAGCGTGGTGGTTGTTGTGCCACGCCTCGCCCAGGGCCAGTGGGGCGAGCCAGGCCAGATTGCGCGACTCGTCGTCCGTCTCGAACGCGCGGCGCCCGAACGTGTGGCAGAGCGAGTTGATGCTGTAGGTGACGTGGTGCACGACGAACACCCGCACGCCCCCGCCCCAGAGGAGGGCGGTCAGACCGGCGCCGATCGTCCCTCCGAGGGCGATCCCAAGTCCGAAGGTGGCCGCCAGGCCGAGCGCCGCCCAGAGCGGGAAGGTCTTATCGACGAACCGGATCACGGGGTCGCGCAGAAGGTCTGGGGCGTAGCGGCGCTTGGAGCCGCGCTGCTCGTGGACGAAGAGCCAGCCGAGATGAGCGTGAACAAGCCCGCGAACGGCACCGCGCAGACCGCCGCCGTGGCCGACGTGCGGGCTGTGGGGATCGCCCTCCTCGTCGGAGAAGGCATGGTGCTTGCGGTGGTTGGCAACCCATGGGATGACCGGCCCCTCGATCGCCGCGGAACCGAGGATCGCCAGCGTGGCGCGCAGCCCCCGGCTTGTCTCGAAGCTTCGATGGGTCAGGTGGCGGTGAAAGCCGACCGTCACGCCGAGCCCGGTCGCGACGTACATCACCGCGAAGACGACCAGGTCGTGCCAGCCGAGCAGGCGGTCCCACACCTGCCACGCCGCCACGCCCAGCACCAGGACAGGGATCCCTGTAACCAGGCCGGTGATCACCCGGTCGAGCGTCTCGTGCGCGACGGGCTCGACGTCCGCGCGGCTGGCGGCCTGGGCGATCACTCTTCCGCCCGAAGCTCGAACCACACGCGGGTGTCGCCCGCCCAGCTGGCGATCCCCCGGCGGTCGGCGATCCGGTCGACCAGGACGAGTCCCCACCCGCCGACGGCGTCGGAGGAAGGGCGTGGAGGCTTGTGTCGGAATCCGTTTCCCGGATGGGCCGCTTCACGGGCGGAGCTGGGCACCGCGCCGTCGCCGGCGCGCACCGCTGTCCTGGCCGCCGAGCTGGCTTCGAGCCCTCCGTTCACCGAGAAGACAAGACTCCTGAGCTGGGTCATGTGGCACCGGTCTCACCGGGGCGCGCGACCTCCCGGATCAATCTCTGGCGCTTCTCGCGGTAGGTCGGGGTGAGCCCGCCGCTCAGCGCGCCTGCCTCGTCGAGCCATTCCAGCGCCAGTTCGACGGCGCCGAGTCGGTCGAAAGCATCCGCCCGATCGAAGGCGGCCTCGATGTGCGCCTGGTGCCCTGACTCACGCGCGACCCGCCGGTCCCACTCCTGCGCCTCCGGTGAGTCGCGGCGAAACGGCAACAACATCGACATGCTCAGCTCCCAGGGCCACTCCATTACGCGCCGACAACTGGGGTCGGCACCTAGCCGCCGGCCGGGTGCTGGAGCCGGATCAGCGCCTGCCGGTTGCCTGGGGCGAGACGCCTGGCCAGAGTACCACCGATGCGAGTGCCGGATTAGACTTCGGCGTTCCCGGACGACGATGAACTACCGCGAGACAGAGCATCTGCGCGTGCTGATCGCAAACGAGCGAAAGGATCGGCTCGCCCTCGTCGCGCCGATCGTGGCCGGCCTCGGCCACGAGGTGATCGCGCGCGAGGTCGAGGTCGACGATGTCGGGCCGGTGACAGCGCGCGAGCGGCCCGACGTCGCGCTGGTCGGGCTCGGCGAGAGCTCCCAGCACGCCCTCACGCTGATCGAGAAGATCGTCCAGGAGTCCGCCTGCCCGGTGATCGTGCTCATCCACGCGCCCGACCCGGCCTTCGTGAGAGAGGCGTCGAAGCGCGGCATCTTCGCCTACATCACCGACGCCGAGCCTCAGGACTGGCAGAGTTCGATTGACATCGTCCTGCGCCGATTCGCCGAGTACCACGACCTGGAGGGCGCCTTCGGGCGCCGGGCCATCACCGAGCGGGCGAAGGGCATCCTGATGGAGCGTCACTCGGTGGACGAGGCCGCTGCCTTCGAGATGCTCCGCGAACATTCGCGGGCGGCCAACCGCAAGCTGGTAGACATCGCGTCCGCCGTGGTCGACGGTCATCCGCTCCTACCGAAGGTGAGCGAGCTCGCTCCCTAACGGGTCGCTATCGCCGGACCCCGCTTCGCTCGCTAGAGCCGCTTGTGGAAGATGAGGAACTCGCACGGCGTGGCGAGCCGCGGCGCGAGCTGCGCCGCCACCTGCTCGAACGGCGCCGAGCGGACCACCTGGTAGCCGAGCCGGGTGTACCAGCTGCGGAGGCGCTCCTTCTCCGGGTGGACCCACTCCTTCGGGACGAGCAGCTCGAGCTGCATCGTCGTGACGCCGCGCGAGCGCATCAGCTCCTCCGCTGAGCGCACCAGCTCGCGGCCGACACCGCTGCCCCACTGGTCCGGCGCCGAGGAGATAAGGGCGAGATCGGCCGTCTCCGCGTCCAGCGGCCGCACGTACGCGCAGCCGACGAGCCGGCCCTCGAGCGTGGCCGCGAGCACTCCACCGCTGCGGACTGCCTCGGCGATCTCGGCCGGCTTGGTCCGCGTCGTGCCCCCGAGCCACAGGCCGGCCTCACCGACGGCGTACGCCGCGTTGATGAGGCCGGCGAGCTCCTCGGCAAGGACCTCCTCGCAGGCCTCCCCCGGGGCGAGCAGCCTGACCTCGGCCATCACCCCGGCACTCAGCGCAGCCGGAGCGCGAGCCGGGGCAGCAGCCGGCGGTCGCGCTGCGAGGCGGCAGGCATATGCCGGCGGGCCGCGTGCCGGCGCAGCAGCTCGACGAGCTGCAGCGACGGGACGAACGGGTCCGCGATGGCGCGACCGGTCGACAGGCAGAGCGCCGCGACGATCGCGCCGTTCTCCTCGGCAACGAGTGCGGGGCCCGCCAGCGGACGCGCGCTGTCCAGCAGCGCCAGCCGATTGAGGTCGGCGTGGTCGCCGGCGCGCGCGCTGCGCAGGAGCACGCCATCGGGGCGGGGAGTGCGCGACGTGGGCATGGGACATACGGTGTCACCCGGCGATCCATCGCGCAATACGAAATTCTGTCGAAACTCAGAAGCAAACGAGATAAGTTGTCGGTCCGCATGGAGCTTCGCCAGCTTCGTTACCTGGACGCCGTCGCCCGCCATCGCTCGTTCACCCGGGCTGCGCTCGACCTGCACATCGCGCAGTCGGCGCTCTCACAGCAGGTCGGACGGCTCGAGCGCGAGCTGGGTGTCGAACTGCTGCGTCGGACCACCCGTCGCGTCGACGTGACCGAGGCGGGCGAGCTCGTGCTCGCGCGGGCGCGGCGCGCGCTCACCGAGGTGGACGGCGTGCGAGCGGATCTGGACGCGCTCCGGGGGCTGGTCAGAGGGACGCTACGCCTGGGCGGGGTCCCGCCGGTGGGTCCCGTGCACCCCGCCGCGCTGATCGCCGACTTCAGCCGTGCCCACCCGGGAGTCGCCATCACCGTGCGGGAGGACGTCGCGTTCACGTTGCTCGGGCGGCTCCGCGACGGCGGCCTCGACCTCGTCATGGCGCTCGTCGACCCCGACGTGCTTGACGGGCTCGAGGGCGAGCGGCTGCTCGAGGAGGAGCTCGTCCTCATCGCTCCCCTGGACCATCCGCTCGCGCGGGCCAAGCGGGTGCCCGTCAAGCGCCTGGCGGGCGAGGCGCTGGTGGCCTACGGCGCCGAGTCGGCGTTGCGCAACGCGCTGCTCGAGCTGGTGCCGGACGGTCGCATCATCGCCGAGGCCAACGAGCTGGAGACCCTGAGGGAGCTGACGGCGCGCGGCCTGGGCGTGACGCTCATGCCGCGCACGGTCGTGGCGTCGCATGGCGAGCGCCTCGCCATCCGTCCACTTAGCCCGCGGCACGCGCTGCCCGTGTCGCTGGTGTGGCGGGCGGGCGAGCGGCCGACGCCTGCGGCGCAGGCGTTCCGCGAGCACGTGCTGGCCACGATGCGCGGCTGACACCCTCAGTGCGCGCGCGAATAGTCGTCGTAGCGCCACAGCATTACGCCGAGCATCGCGGGGATCATCACAACGTGCTGGACGCCGAGCGCGGCAGCGCTCGACAGCACGCCGGCCGCCGCGAGAGCCGCCGCTGCGAGCGTCGGGACGATCATCGAGGTGGCCATCTCGGCGTTGCGCGCTCGCGAATGTCCCCGGTAGCGCATCCAGGCGACCATCGGGACGGTCATGTCGAACCCCATCAGCATCACGCGGACGCTGCCCGGGGCGTCGCTCAGGCTGCCGCCGGCTGCGGCGTAGACGAGCTCGGTGATCCCGCCGAGGACGAGCATGCCCGCGAACATCGCGAGCAGCATCTCCACGAAGTGGCGCAGGAACCTTCTCCTGCCTGTTCTGGTGGCGTTCATGTCTCCTCCCGGTTTCGTTGTCGGTGCGCAATATACCCCTGGGGGGTATTGCCTCTGTGAGGTGGCGCACGCCGGGACCTGAGGCCCACTACCGTCCGATCACGCGATGACGAGCTCGGACGCAACTTTCGTGTTCGCCGACATTGCAGGGTTCACCGCGCTGACGGAGGCTCATGGGGACGAGGAGGCAGCGGCGCTCGTGGCGGACTTCTGCGAGGCGGTCAAGGGCAAGCTGCCCGGCGGCGCCGCCCACGTGAAGACGATCGGCGACGCGCTGATGCTGCGTGTCCTAAACCCGGGCGAGGCAATCCTGCTCGCCCTCGAAATGACCCACGGGCTGATGCGCGGCCACGGCGCCCCGGCCGTGCGCGTCGGCCTCCACCACGGGGCCGCCATCGAGCGCGATGGCGACTACTTCGGAGCGACGGTCAATCTCGCCGCGCGCGTCTCGGGGCTCGCGAGCGGCGGCGAGGTCCTGGTGACGGGGGGTACCGCCGCACTCGCACCCGACCTCGAGGGCGTCTTCTACGAGCCGCGAGGACGCCAGACGCTGCGCGGCGTTCGGGAACCGGTCGAGATCTTCGCCGCTGTGCACCAGAGCGCCGCCACACAGGGCCGGCTGGCGGTCGACCCCGTCTGCCGAATGGCGGTCGACCCGCAGCGCGCGGCGGGCCGGCTCGAGTACGAAGGCTCCTCCTACTACTTCTGCACGCTCGCCTGCGCAGGCGAGTTCGCTCGCGCGCCGGAACGCTTCGCCGCCTGAGCCTGGACCGTCGGAAGTGCCCGCTCGGCAGGTAGGGCGCGGGGTCCTTGGCGTCCTCGCCTGAGGGGATGATCCGCCGTGATGCCGGCCAGCTCGGATACTTCCAGCCAGGGATCCGGCGCGCAGGCCGGCGCCACGGTCGTCCTGCTGACGCTTGCAGCGGGCCAGTTTCTGATGACGCTGGACACCTCGGTGATGAACGTCGCGATCGCGACCGTCGCCGAGGATGTTGGGACGGACATCACGGGCATCCAGACCGCGATCACCCTCTACACGCTCGTGATGGCGACGCTGATGATCACCGGCGGAAAGATCGGCGCGCTGATCGGGCGCAAGCGGGCGTTCGCCATCGGCTGCGTCATCTACGGCGCGGGCTCGCTCACTACCGCGATTTCGCCCTCGCTGCCGGTCCTCCTGATCGGGTGGTCGTTCTTGGAGGGCATCGGTGCCGCGCTGATCCTGCCGGCCATCGTCGCGCTGGTAGCTGCCAACTTCGCTGCGGAGGGCCGGCCGCGCGCGTACGGCCTGGTGATGGCAGCCGGAGCGATTGCCGTGGCGGTCGGGCCGCTCATCGGCGGGCTGTTCACGACCTACCTGAGCTGGAGGTTGGTGTTCGCCGGCGAGGTGCTCATCGTGCTGGGGATCCTGGCGCTGACCCGGCGGATAGAGGATGAGCCGCCCGGAAAGCGTCCCAGCATCGACTTCGTCGGCGTCCTGCTCTCCGCTGCGGGGTTGGGGCTCGCCATCTTCGGGGTCCTGCGCTCGAGCGTGTGGGGGTGGGTCGCGCCGAAGCCGAACGCTCCTGAGCTGTTCGGCATATCCGCGACGGTGTGGTTCATTCTCGGCGGCCTCTTCCTGCTGTGGCTGTTCTACGAATGGGAGTCCCGGCTCGAGGAACGGGGCGATGAGCCCCTCCTGCGTCCGTCGATTCTGCGGAACGTCCAGCTGACCGGCGGCCTGCGGATGTTCTTCTTCCAGTACTTCGTCCAATCGGGCGTCTTCTTCATCGTGCCCTTGTTTCTGTCGGTCTCGCTCGGGCTCTCGGCGATCGACACCGGGGTGCGCCTCCTGCCGCTCTCGGTGACGCTTTTGATCGCGGCTGTCGGGATCCCGCGGTTCCGGCCCAACGCCAACCCTCGGCGCGTCGTGCGGCTCGCGCTGGTGGCCATGTTCGCCGGGACCGTCGTGCTGCTCGCCGCCATCGACGAGGACGCCTCGGCGGAGATCGTCACGCTGCCGCTGCTGCTGCTGGGCCTGGGAATCGGTGGCCTTGCGTCGCAGCTCGGCAGTGTCACCGTTTCGGCGGTGCCGGACGAGCTCAGCCCCGAGGTCGGGGGCCTGCAGAACACCGCGACCAACATCGGCGCGTCGCTGGGAACCGCCCTGGCAGGGTCGGTGCTGATCGCCAGCCTGACCGCGACGCTCGCGGCCGGCATCCAACAGAACCCGGCGGTTCCGCCCGACGTCCGCGAACAGGCGGAGACGCAGTTGTCCAGCGGCGTCCCGTTCATCTCCGACGCCGACCTCGAGTCCGCACTCGAGGAGGCCGGCGTCACCGGCGACACGGCAGTGGCGATCGTGGACGAGAACGCGACAGCACGCCTTAGTGCTCTCCGAGCCGCGCTGGCGATCATCGCGATCATCGCCGCGGCGGCCCTTTTCTTCTCCGGCACCATTCCCACCCGACAGCCCCGATCGCGGGGAGCCGACACGGGGCGCGGACCGCCAGATCTCGACCCCGTCGTTCCGTGAGGACGCGCCTGGTCGATCACCCTAGGCGTCCATGACGGGAGGAACGCCTGTGCCAGATCAGGCAATCAGCGTGCTCGACGGCAGCAGCTTCGTGGTCTCAGATCACCATGGCGACGTCCAGCCCGACTCGCGCCTGCCGCCCCACGGCTTCTTCTCGGAGGACACCCGGTTCGTGTCGAAGTGGCGGCTCACCGTCCAGGGGGAGCCGACCGGCATCCTGTCGAACGCACACATCGACTACTTCGGGGCTCAGTTCTTCCTCGTCTCCCCGTCTCCGGGGTTCCGCGCGGCGCCGCCGCTCGGGATCATCCGCCAGCGGCTGCTCGGCGACGTGTGGATGGAGGACGTCGTCGTCGTCAACCATCGCGACGAGTACCTGCCGGTCACTCTCGACGTCGAGGTCGCGACCGACTTCGCCGATCTCTTCGAGGTCAAGGACGGCGGGATCCCGGAACGCGACATCGTCGTGGACGTCGGCGAGCGCGAGCTGACACTGCGCTACCGAAACGGCGACTTCGTCCGCGAGACCCGGATCTCCGTGAGCGAGGACGCCGTCGTCGAGCAGGACGGGATGCACCTCAACCTGTGCCTGTCGCCGCGCGAGGAGCGGCGCATCTCGTTCGTGATCACCCCGCACTCGGACCAGCACGACCGCGCCCAGATCACCCGCCGGCGTCACGGCTCCTTCGACGAGGTGCGGCGGGAGCGGCGCGAGGAGCTCGACGCCTGGCTGGCGGACGTTCCGCAGCTGCAGGCCGGCGACGACACCCTGCGCCACGTCTACAGCCGCAGCCTGACCGACCTGGCGGCGCTCCGCTTCTATCCCCACGTCGCCGTCCAGGACGTCAGCCTGCCCGCCGCCGGGCTGCCGTGGTTCATGGCGCTCTTCGGCCGCGACAGCCTGCTCACGAGCTACGAGGCGTTGCCGTACAGGCCGGAGCTCGCGCGCACCACCCTGACCACCCTGGCCGCGCGCCAGGGCACGGAGCTCGACGATTTCCGCGACGAGGAGCCCGGCAAGATCCTGCACGAGGTGCGCTTCGGGGAGTTGACCGCGACGGGACTCCGCCCGCACTCGCCCTACTACGGGACCGCGGACGCCACGCCCCTGTTCCTGGTGGTGCTCGACGAGTACGAGCGCTGGACCGGCGACGCGGAGCTGGTCACGACGCTCGAGCCGAACGCGCGCGCCGCGCTCGAGTGGATCGATCGCTACGGCGACCTCGACGGCGACGGCTACGTCGAGTACGCGACCCGCAACCCGGAGACGGGCCTCGTCAACCAGTGCTGGAAGGACTCGTGGAACTCGATCCTGTACGCCGACGGGCGGATCGCCGAGGGGCCGATCGCCGTCTGCGAGATCCAGGGTTACGTCTACGACGCCAAGCAGCGTGCCGCCCGCCTGGCCCGCGAGCTGTGGGGCGACGCCGCGCTCGCGGACCGGCTCGAGGCGGAGGCCCAGGCGCTGCGGGAGAGGTTCCTCGAGGACTTCTGGATCCCCGAGCGAGAGTGCTTCGCGCTCGCGCTCGACGGCGAGAAGCGCCGCGTTGACAGCCTCTGCTCGAACATGGGGCACCTGCTGTGGAGCGGGATCGTGGACGACGCTCGCGCCGACGCGGTCGCCGCGCATCTCATGGACGCGCCGCTTTTCTCGGGCTGGGGCGTGCGGACCATGGCCGGCACCGAGGGGGGCTACAACCCGGTCGAGTACCACAACGGCACGGTCTGGCCCCATGAGAACTCGCTGATCGCCGCCGGCCTGAGCCGCTACGACCACCGCGACGCCGCGGCACGCATCGCCGCCAGCGTGGTGCAGGCGGCCGGCTTCTTCGAACACCGCCTGCCCGAGGTGTTCGCAGGCTGCGACAGACAGCTGACCCACGCTCCGGTGAGGTACCCGACCGCCTCCAGTCCCCAGGCATGGGCGGCCGCGGCGCCGCTCCTCTTGCTCACCACCGTGCTCGGCCTCGTCCCCGCGGCGGAGGGGCCGCGCTGCGACCCGCACCTGCCGCCGGAGTTCGGGGAGGTCGCGCTGCTCGGGCTGCCTGGACGCTGGGGGACGCGGACGTGAGGGCGGGGTCAGGGTCCGCCTGGTTCACCGTCGGGTAGGCCGGCAGGGACCGCGGTCAAGACGCGCGCGGCGCGAGCCGCATGGTCACGCGCCGCCACGGCTTGTCGATCCGGCGGCAGCTGACGGAGGTCACGGGACCCCGTCCGCGCCGGTTGTACTCGCAGCGATAGAAGCCGCCGTCCCAGTTCAGCCCATGCACGTCGATCCGCTTCGGCTCGCGCTCGCCCGCGCGCCGCCGGGCGCGGATCTCGAGGGCGGCCGTCTCGGCCACCAGGCAGGGCGTCGCATAGTAGTCCGTTCTGCGCGGCTGGTTCACCGCCCGCAGCCGCTGGACGGCCGGCGACGTGCCCCCCTCGTTGAGCTGCGCGCTCCTGCACCGGACGCTGCCCGCGTGCGCCGGGGCGGCGGCGGTCAGCGCTACGGCGGCGCCGGCCACGAGCGCGAGTAGACGGAGCATGGCTTGATTTCTAGCGGTGGTCAGAGCCGCCGGTGCATCACGAGCAGTCCCACGAAGCCCTCGCTCGGATGGCGAAAGGCCTCCGGGATCGTCGCGAGCACCTCGAACCCCAGTGAGCGGTAGAGCGCGATCGCGCGAGTGTTGGTCTCCGCAACCGCGTTGAACTGGATCGCGCGGAAGCCCTGGCGGTCCGCCCAGTCGAGCATGTCCTCGGCGAGCGCACGCCCGACTCCACCGCCCCAGCGGGTCGGATCGACCATGAAGTTGCCGCTCGCGACATGCGAGCCGGGGCCGTCGTGGTTGGGATACATGTTCGCCGAGCCGAGCACGGCGCCGGCCGCGTCCACGGCGACCGTCGTCCGCTCCGGAGGCTCGAGCATCCACATCGCCCTCGCCTCCTCCTCGTCCATGTGCTCGTCGTACGAGAACGTGTCGCCGGCGGTCACGATCTCGTGCACGAACGGCCAGATCGCGGGCCAGTCGGCGGCTGTCGCATCTCTGATCCTCACCCGGTCAGTGCTGTACCCACCCGGTCGAGCTCGGCCAACGTCCTCCGCGTCCGGCGCTCAGTCGGTGGCAAGCATCACGTCCGACGCCTTGATGACGGCGGTGACCTCGCTGCCCTCGGATATCCCCAGGTCCTCGACTGCCTCGACGGTGATCGAGGCCACGAGCCGCTCGCCGGCGACCTCGAGCTCGACGTTCGCGATCGCCTCTCCGCGTGTGACGCGGCGGACGGTTCCCTTGAGCTGATTACGCGCGCTGATCCTCATGAAGCTCTTCTGCCCTCAGCCGGCAGAACCACACTTGGACAGATGGCCTGCCCGGACGCCCGGGTGGTCGGGGGCCCCCTGAAGTTTGGCCATTTCGGCGCCGGGCACGCGGGCCAGACACCCGAGTTCCAGGAGGCTCGCAGATGATTTTGCGCATCGACCGTTGGGGCACCGAGCTGCCCCCTCCCTCAGATCCCGATCCGAACGGCGCGGCCGCCGTACAGGAGCTGATGGGCGGACGCTTCGGCGAGATGTCGACGTTCATGAACTACACGTTCCAGTCGTTCAACTTCCGCCACAAGCAGGGCGCTCGGCCGTTCTACGACCTCGTCGCGAACATCGCGGCCGAGGAGTTCGGGCACATCGAGCTCGTCGCCGCGACGATCAACACGATGCTCACCGGCGCGTCGCCGACGAGCAACGGCGGCGGCTCGATCGAGGGCGCCATGAGCGGTCTCAAGGACGCGCGCAACACCCAGCAGTTCATCGCCGGCGGCCACGCCGCGCTGCCGCAGGACTCGAACGGCAGGCCCTGGACCGGCGACAACGTCTTCGCATCCGGTGACCTGATCGAGGACCTCACGCACAACTTCTTCCTCGAGACGGCGGCCCGGCAGAACAAGCTGCGCGTGTACGAGATGGTCGACCACCCGGCCGCCAAGGCGCTCACGGGCTACCTGCTCGTGCGCGGCGGCGTGCACCAGCTGGCGTACGCGCGGGCGCTCGAGAACCTGACCGGCGCCCAGCTGATGAAGCTGTTCCCGACGCCGCGCATCGCGACCGAGAAGATCCCGGAGTGCAAGCCGCACATCGAGCGCGGCGACCACAAGCGCATCTACCGCTTCTCGCCCGACGACTACAAGGAGATCGGCGCCGTCTTCAACGGCAAGCATCCGGAGACGGGCGACGAGCTCGAGGTCGTCGACGGGCCGCCGGAGGGCGCGCTGCCGAACGACCTGCCGCCCCAGCCGATGGCCTTCGTCCCGGACTTCCACCCGGAGGAGATCGCCGAGATCGCGGCGAAGCTCCGCACGGATGCCGGGCTACCCAAGGAGCCGACCGGCGAGGTCAACGCGCCGGCGAGCTAGCACGGGGGAGCGCCCGGGTGCCGCACCCGGGCGCTCAGAGCTCGTGGATGTCCTCTGCGATCACGCGCAGGAGGCTCGCCGCGGACTCGCGCTCGGCCTCGCTCAGCCGGTCGAAGATCGCCCGCTGGCGCGCCCGCACCCAGGTCCGCTTCTCCCCCAGGACCCGCGCGCCCGTGGCGGTGAGCGACACGGTCACGATGCGCCCGTCCACGCTCTGGTCGCGCCGGCGCTCGACGAAGCCGCGCCGCTCGAGCCCACGCAGCGCGCGCGTCGCGGTCGGGACAGCAACGTCCGCAGCGGCGGCGATCTCCGTGACCGTGGCGGGGCCGCCCCCGAGCGCCTGCAGCACGTTGTACTGGGAGAGCGTGAGCTCGGTGTCGCCTCCGGGCACGCCGCGGCCGGTGGCGCGCAGAATCGCGAAGCAGAGGTCGTCGAGCGCCTCCGCGAACTCAGCCTGTTCCTTCTCCTCCGTCTGCACGCCGTCCGAGAGAATCACATCGAACAATTTAGCGTGCTAAGGACTTGTGGTATTCTCGGGGAACGGAAAGCGAGAGGTCACCGGTGTTCCATCGGATACTCGTTGGATTGGATGACAGCCCCGCCGCCTGCCGGGCGCTCGAGAGGGCGATCGAGCTGGCGCAGGAGGGGCACGGCCGCATCGGCCTGCTCACGAGCGCGCCGCGGCCCGCGAGCGTCATCTGGGCCGGGCCGATCGCGGTCCCGCAGAGCCGCGCCGGGATGTGCGCGCAGCTCGACGAGTGGGGCTGCAGGTGCATCGAGGCGGCGCTGTCGGCGGTGCCCGCGGAGGTCCCGGTGACAAAGCTCTTGACTCACGGCGACCCTGCCGAGGCCCTCGCGCGCGAGGCCGAGTCCGGCGCTTGGGACCTGGTCGTGGTGGGCCAGGCAAGCCGGCGGAGGCTGCCCTTCCAGCGCCCCGTGGGTGAGCGCCTGCGCGACGTCGCGGTTCCGGTGCTCGTCGTGCACGAGGAGCCGGCGCCGGATCCTGGGGAGAAGACCGCTCGCCGCAGGCTGTGGTCGCGCAAGCCGAAGAGCGCGCTCGAGCAGCTTCCCACTCGCCTGCCTGTTGAATAAGGCGAGTGATCGTCTTCTCAGGCGCCGCGCTCGACCGTGCGCCGGGCGAGCGGCGCGACCCTGACTGGCTCGCGGCGCGCCGCGCCGACCCGCGCGCCCGCTCGCTCCAGCTCTCCGAGCGGGGTGTCTGGATGGCCGACGGGCGGCTGCTGCTCGGCTCGCCGGACGGCTCCGAGGTGTTCCTGGGCCTGGCCGGCCAGGTGCCGCTCTTCGCTTGCGACGTGACGGGGTCGGAGCCCGACGAGGGCCGCCCCGCCGGGCTGCGCGACGCGGCGGCCGAGCTGCCCGCCGACGAGGCGGCGCTCGCCGCGTACGCCGCGGCGCTGCTCGCCTGGCACCGGCGCCACGGCTTCTGCGCCAACTGCGGCGCGGCCACCAACATCGTCGACGCCGGTCACGAGCGCCGCTGCCCCGTCTGCGAGGCCCATCACTTCCCGCGCACCGACCCCGTGGTGATAGTCCGCGTGTCGGATGACGCCGGCAGGCTCCTGCTCGGCCGCTCGCGGCACTGGCCGCCCCATCGCTACTCGCTGCTCGCGGGCTTCGTCGAGCCGGGTGAGACGCTCGAGGACGCCGTCCGGCGCGAGGTGCTCGAGGAGTCGGCGATCGAGCTCGCCGAGGTCCGCTACATCGCCTCGCAGCCCTGGCCCTTCCCGAGCTCACTGATGCTCGGCTTCGACGCTCGCGCCGAGCCCGGCGAGCCGCGCGCCGCCGACGACGAGCTCGAGGACGTCCGCTGGTTCGAGCGCTCCGAGGTCGAGGCGGCGGCCGCCGGCCGCGCTGAGCTCCAGCTGGCGCCGCCGTACGCGATCGCGCGCAGGCTGATCGACGCCTGGCTCGCGGCCGGCTAGCTGTCCGGCCGCTCCGGATATACGTCGTCGATCGTCGTGAGCGCCACGTATGGCGCGCCCGCAGCCGCCTCGATCGCCTCGGCGCCGCCCGCCAGCCGGTCCAGCACGCTGACGACGCCCACGATCTCCAGCCCCTCCTCACGCACGCGATCGATCGCTCGGATCGTCGACCCGCCTGTAGTGACGACGTCCTCCACTATCAGACAACGCTCCTCGCGCTCGAGCAGCGGTCCCTCGACCCAGCGCTGCAACCCGTGCTCCTTCTTCTCCTTGCGCACGAAGAACGCCTTGACGCCGGCGCCGGCGGCGAGCGCGGCGCACGCGACGGGATCGGCGCCCATCGTCATTCCTCCGACGGCGGTGGCGTTCGTCCGGGCGACCTCCGCGGCCACCAGCTCGCCCAGCGCGCGGAAGCCGGGCGGCAGCAGGATCGCCCGCTTGGCGTCCACGTAGTACCGGGCGGTCGCGCCGCTCGTCAGCGTGACATCGCCGATCACCAGCGCGTGCTCGCGCAGCTCCGCCACTAGCCGCTCGCGCGCGTCAGCCATGCGTGGACATCTCGGTTGCAGAAGTCATGGTCGCTAGGGGCGTGCCGATGGTAATGCCGATGGGATCGGGCATCCGCCTACTCGCGATCCTCGCTTCGGGGATCGTGCTCCTCGGGTTCGCGTTCTTCGCGGTGGACGAGATGAATCGCGGTTCCCAGAATCAGCAGAACGCGCTCGAGTCGGAGCTCAGGGCCGAGGCGGAGAATCCGGCGGTGATCGCGCCGAACCCGCGGGAGGAGCGGCTGCGCGAGCGGCGCAACGGTGACTTCCGGGAGCTGATCGACGACGCGAACGATGTTCTCCTGGCGCCGTTCGGGCAGGTGGTCGACTCGCCGAACGTGTGGGTCGACAACGGGGTGCCCACGCTGCTCGGCCTGCTGCTCTACGGACTGCTGCTCGGGCTCGTCGCGAACATGCTCCCCAAGCAGCGCGAGCACGGGCGCGATTGGCGAACGGCGGAGCCCTAGGAGGGTTTCCCCGATCTTTGCCGAAGGAGTGCGCTAGGCTGCTCCGGCGCAACTTTCCCTGGAAAGGGTGGTTGTGTGAGAAGTCAAGCGCCGAGTCGCGTCGCCCGCCGCCGGGCAGCGCGAACGGGGGAACCAGAGTGGTGGCGTAAGTGCCACCGGGGGCGAGTCGTGGCCCCATGAGCCACGTAGCGCATCTTCCAGCGCGAGCCCGACAGCTAACCCCGTAGGCCCGAACGGAAGGGGACAATGTCGGATGAACGCCCAC
Source organism: uncultured Thermoleophilaceae bacterium (assembly GCA_963827065.1). GTDB lineage: Bacteria > Actinomycetota > Thermoleophilia > Solirubrobacterales > Thermoleophilaceae > JACVRW01. Next base: position 162,020 of record CAWGZM010000014.1, read on the forward strand.
AGGGATCTGGCCCAGCCTGAGCTCTGGATGCACTCGCTGGCGCGCTCGCGCAAGCGACGGCAACTGCTGCTCAGGGGAAGGCGTGAGCACACGCGCAAGAAGCACATCTCCGCGGCCCTCGCCACAGCGATGGTCGCCGGCCCCGCCGCCCCGCTCGCGGCCGCCCAGACGGCGGGCGGCCTCAAGGCAAGCGTCGCCTCCGAATCGCCCGCCAACCGCGCGATCGAGATCCGCGAGGGCGGCCTGCCGCTACACCTCGGGAGCAGCGGCGACCTGGTCACCCACGTCCAGCGGGCGCTCGGCCTGACCGCCGACGGCGTGTTCGGACCGCAGACCGACGCCGCCGTGCGCGCCTACCAGGCACGCGCCGGCCTGGAGGTCGACGGCGTGGTCGGCCCGATCACATGGGCTTCCCTCTTCGAGCAGCAGGCGAGCGGCTCCGCCGTGGGCGGCGACAACGTGCCCACCCAAGTCAAGCAGCGCCTCGAGCGCAGGCTCGTCGAGGCGGGGCAGGAGCTCGAGCAGCAGGTTGAGGCCTCGGGGTCGACGCAGAGCGACGCCCCGGCCGGCGCACCGAGCGAGCCCGCTCCGGCGCCGGAGCCGAGCGAGCCGCCCGCCGGTGACGGCGGTGACGCCGGTGGCGGCGAGACCGGCACCACGCCGGATCCGCCTCAGCCCGCCGAGCCGGCGCCCGCGCCGGCGCCGCGCAGCGTCCCCGGTGTCGGCAACTGTGGCTCGTCCACGATCGCCTCGCCCGTGAAGGGCACCCAGACCTCGCCCTTCGGGCCGCGCTGGGGCCGCAACCACGACGGCGTGGATCTCGCCGCGCCGACGGGAACCCCGATCCGCGCGGCCGCCTGCGGCAACGTCAGCTTCGCCGGCCAGCAGAGCGGCTACGGGAACATCGTCTGCATCACGCACACGAGCGAGTTCTCGACGTGCTACGCGCACATGTCGCGCTTCGCCGTGTCGCAGGGCGGCCAGGTCCGGCAGGGCCAGGTGATCGGCTACGTGGGCTGCACCGGCAGCTGCACCGGCCCGCACCTGCACTTCGAGACGCGCGTGAACGGGCAGGCGCAGGACCCCACCCCGTACCTGGGCGGCAGCTCGATCCCGGGCAAGAGCACCGCCGTGAGCGCCAAGGCGGGGACCGCCAAGGTCACGACGGCGGCGCGCTCGGGCAAGTCGAAGGCCGCTCGCATGGTGGCCCACTACCGCGCCGACGCGAAGGTCCGGGTGAAGGCGACCGCCAAGCACCTCGCGCAGAACGAGGCGATCATCGCCGCCGGCGCCACGCCGGCCGCGGCGCCCGTCGCGCCCGCGCCGGTGCCGGCCGAGGTCGCTCCGGCGCCTGTCGCTCCGGCCCCGGCGCCGGTCGAGGCCGCACCGGTGACAGCCGCCCCGGTCGAGGCGGCGCCGGTCGCTCCGGCCCCCGCGGCCCCTGTCGCTCCGGCCGCTCCCGTCGAGGCGGCGCCGGTTGCGCCCGCTCCGGCCGAGGCGGCGCCCGTTGCCCCGGCTCCGGCTGCTCCCGCTCCGGTCGAGGTGGCCCCGGCCCCGGCTCCGGTCGAGGTGGCCCCGGCCCCGGCTCCGGTCGAGGTGGCCCCGGCCCCGGCTCCGGTCGAGGTGGCCCCGGCCCCGGCTCCGGTCGAGGTGGCCCCGGCCCCGGCTCCGGTCGAGGTGGCCCCGGCCCCGGCTCCCGTCGAGGCGGCGCCCGTGGCGCCGGCACCGGCACCCGTCGAGGCGGCGCCCGCCCCCGCGCCGGCGGAGGCACCGGCCGTCGAGGCCGCTCCGGCCGCTCCGGCTCCGGTCGAGGCCGCCCCGGCTCCGGCCCCGGCGGAGACCGCCCCGGCTCCCGCCGACCCGGCCGCCGCGGTGCCCGCGCAGTAGCAAGCTTCGGAGGTCCCTCCAGTGGAGGGGCTCAACCGAGGGGGAACCGTGGAAGCCCCGCCCGCAAACCGGGCGGGGCTTTCGCGCTTCTGCAGCCTACGTGTAGAGGTAGATCGGGTCGCCGACGTCGATCCAGTTGAAGATCGACGAGGCGTTCGGAACCGGAACCCGCAGGCAGCCGTGGCTCGCGGGGTAGTTCGGCACCGATGCGTAGCCATGGATCGCGTATCCGCGGATGAAGTACGACGAGTGGACCATGCCCTTCGAGTTCGTCCCCGGCGTCTGCAGGTAGAAGCGATAGGTGCCGAACACCGTGGGGGTGGCCGGCGTGCCCGAGGAGGTGTGGTAGGTGCGGAAGGGCTTGCCCTTGTCCGCCAGCACCAGTACCTGGCGCGACCAGTCGAACTCCACGTGCTTGCCGGCCTTCGGGTAGCGCAGCTTGTAGGCACCCTCGCCGCGCAGCACCTTCGCGTAGACCGACTTCGGCGCGTAGCCGTCGCGGCCCATGCCGTTCGTCTTGCGGAAGGCGTTGACCGCGTTGGACGTGAGCCAGTCGTAGTAGCCGGTCACGGGAACCGAGAAGCCGAGCCGGTAGAGGCCGCGCTGGAGCATCAGCACCTTGGTGCCGCGCTCGCCCTCGCCAGCCTGCCAGTCGACGACAGTGACCTTCTTGCTTTTCGTCTTGAAGGCCACCTGACCGGCGCTCGCCGCGTGCTTGACGACCAGCCGGTAGGTCCCTTCCTTGACGAGCTTCACCGGGATCGAGTAGCGGCCGCCGCTTCGGACCTTGCTGCGGATCCGCTTCGTGACCTTGCCCTTGCGCAGTGCGCTCAGGACGACGGTCTCGCCGGCCACGTAGGGCCGCACCCGGCCGTTGACGACGACCTGCTGGAACGGGGCCGTGTAGCGCATCTTCTTGGTCGCGAGGCCCTTCGAGACCGCGATGGAGGCCTTGCCGGCCACGGGCACCGGAGCGGGCGGCGGCGTGGGCGGAACCGGTGTGGGCGGCGGCGCCGTGGTCTGTGCCTGGGCCGTCGCCGGGACCAGGACGAGCGCCAGAACGGTGAGCGAAAGAGCGCGCGGTCGGTTCATGTGGCGCCCATAATGGCATGAGACACGCCCGTATCAGGCAGCGTGACGCGGCACCGGCGCGGGCGGCGACAGGCGCGGAAGCAGCATGCAGGCCACCAGCATGAGCGGTCCCAGCACGAGCGAGACGCTCGCGTCCTCAACCGCGACCCCGTAGGCGATCGCGTTGTTGAAGGCATGCAGGCCGACGACCGGCCAGAGCGAGCCCGTCTTCTCGAGCACGAGGCAGAACATGAAGCCGAGCAGGGCGAGTGGCGGCAGGATCAGGAGCGCGTCGGCGCCCGAGAAGTCGTAGTGGATGACGCCGAACAGCACCCCGTCGATGAGAGCGGCGACGATCACCGAGTACTTGCTGCGTAGCGCGCGGTAGAAGAAGCCGCGGAAGAAGAACTCCTCGGCGAACGGCGCGATGCAGATCACCATGAAGCCGGCGGCGATCAGGCCGAACGTGCCCTCGTCCGCGCCGAGGTCCTGGGCGACGGTCTGCTCCGCGTCCGGTGAGACCAGCGCCGTGTAGATGGCCGCGAGCGCGTAGAAGGAGACCATTCCGAGCGCGGCCCAGCCGAGCGTCGGCCAGAAGGCCGAACGGCGCAGACCGAAGTGCCAGGCCTTCGGGCGGCGGGTGAAGGATGCGAAGAGCAGCGCGGTGCCGACGAAGATGAGGCTCTGCATCAGCGTCGCGATGATGGTGAAGGCGGGGTCGTCATCGTCCGTGCCCGCCCCGGTGGCGGCCGCCACCACGCCGACGGCGATCAGCGTCCCGATCAGCGCCACGAGAAAGCCGGCTCCGGCGTACCAGGCGGGCCAGCGCGGCGCGACGCCGGCCGGCAGCTCGGGCGGCTCGGGGGGCTGTGCTGGCTGCAGGACCGACTGCTCCATGGGCACCTCAGAGTAGGGAGGGGAGCTCCGCGAGCGTGGCGATCGTCTCGACGTCCGCCGGCGACTCGCCGTCGCGGCAGAGGAGCACCGGCCTGATGCGTGCGGCGCGCGCGCCGGCCACGTCCTTTTCGAGCGAGTCGCCCACGTGCAGCACGTCCGACGGCTCGGCGCCCGCATACCAGAGAGCGCGAAGGAAGATCGCCGGGTCGGGCTTGGCGACCCCCGAGGCGCCGGAGCTGACCACGCCGTCGAGCAGGTCGAGCAGACCCGCGTCCTCGAGCCACCGGCACAGGGAGCAATCCCAGTTGCTCACGGCGATCAGCGGGACTCCCGCGCTCGTGCAGAGCGCGCAACGTCTCCCGCACCTCCGGGTAGGGCTGGAAGCTGAGCGCCGCGAGCATCGCGCGGCGGGCGCCGGCGTGGTCGAGGCCGGCCAGCCCGAGCGCCTCCAGCAGGACCGCCGCGCAGCGGTCGCGCAGGTCGTCGAGCGCGGCCTCATCGGAGCCCTCGAGGTGGTGCTCGAGGTAGTAGGAAATCTCTGCCCTGAACGCGGCCGCCGCGCGCTCCTCGCTGACGTCGTGACCCTCCTCGGCCAGCAGTGTCCGCAGCCGCGGCGCGGGCGGCTTGAGCCAGACGAGCGTGCCCAGCGCGTCTAGGAAGACAACCGTCACGAGATCCAGTGCCAGCTCGCGAACTGGGCGCTGAACAGGCCGAGGCCGATCGCGGACACGGCGACGACCCGATCGGTGATGCGGCGCTCATCGCACACGATCGCGAGCCACATGAAGATCGGGAACAGGACCGCCACGAAGCGCGGAAGCGACATCAGCGGCTGCGGCGTGACCGGGAACGACAGCGGCAGCAGCAGCGAGGCGCCGACCCAGGTGCCGTACGCCTTTGGCAGCCGCCGCCACACGCCGACGAGCGCCACGAGCGCGAACACGAGCGTCGCGAACAGCATGATGTTGATCGCCGCGATCCGGAACGGGTCGCCCGCCGCCACCTCGAAGTAGACGGGGCTGCGCGACCCCGATGCGAGCTGGCGCACCCCGTCGACCGCCGCGCCGAGGCCGTCCCAGGCGGCGCTGAACGGGACGGCGAGCTCGCGCGACCAGGCGTCCTGGACGTCGAGGAAGCGCAGGGCGTCGCCCTCGACGAGACCGAGCCAGGCGACGTAGGCGCCGAGGCCGAGTGGCCCGAGCAGGAGCCAGGCGGCGTCGCGCGGGCGCCGCTCGCGCGAGCTCCACCACAGCATCCCGAGCGGGATCAGGAGCAGGATGCCTGCGCTGCGCGTGGCGGCCGCGCCCATCGCGCACACGCCGGCCCAGGCCCAGTGCTTGCGGCGCGCCGCGTAGAAGCCGCCCACCGCAAGCGCCAGGAACAGGCTCTCCGAATAGGGGGCGCCGAAGAAGACTGCGGCGGGGAAGACGGCGAGCAGCAGTAGCGTCGGAGCGGCGAGACGGCGCCCGAGCTCGAGCGAGACGAGCCGGTAGAGGAGCGTCAAGGCAACGACGAACGCCACCAGCGCAACCAGGTAAGCGGCGACCAGCAGCGCGGCCTCCGAGCCTCCGCCGAGCGTCGCCAGCGAGCGCACGAGCAGCGGGTAGAGCGGGAAGAAGGCCGCCCGCGGCTCGCTGTCCCCGTAGCCCGAGTCGGCGATCCGCAGATACCAGGCCGCGTCCCAGCGAGCGAGCGGCGCGAGCACTGGATCCGCGAACGCATGCGTCAGCGCGGGCTCGTCGAACTTCAGCTCGTTCTCACGCGCGAGGCCGCCGCTCGCAGGACCGAAGGAGAGCGCGGCGAAGATGGCCACGAGGAGCACCGCGGCGCGGGTCGTCCAGGCCACGCGCCAGGCGGCGCGGAGCGCCTCAGAGCCGCGGATTGCCGCGATGGCCCGGGTCGCCACGGGGGTAGCTTCATAAGCCATGCCGGAGGTCGAGTTCTACACGGCAGCCTCATTCCTCGAGGAGAACAGCAACTGGATCACCGCGATCGTCACGGTGGTGCTGGCGTTCGCTCTTGCCGAGCTCGTGGACCGCGCGCTGGTGCGGCGCGGCCGCACCGTCACCGAGCGGGTCGCCGGCGGCGAGCTCTCGCCCGTGGCCACCACCCGCCTGCGGCTCGTTCGGCGGCTCATCTTCGCCCTCATCGTGATCGTCGGCCTCGCGCTCGCCGCCTGGCAGTTCGACTCGGTCCGGCGCGTCGCGACGGGTGTGCTCGCCTCGTCGGCGGTGCTCGGCCTCGTTGTCGGCTTCGCTGCCCGCGCGACGCTCGCCAACGGGATCGCCGGCGTCCTGCTCGCGATCACCCAGCCGATCCGGATCGGCGACCTCGTGACGTTCGAGGAGAAGACGGGACAGGTCGAGGACGTGCAGCTCAGCTACACGTACATCCGGCTCGACGACGGGCTCCGGCTGATCGTGCCGAACGAGCGCCTGGCGCAGAGCTCGATCGAGAACCACACGATCGGCGACCCGCGCGTGCAGGTCGAGGTGTCGGTGTGGCTGCAACCCTATGTGGACCTCGACCGCGCGCTCGCCCTGATCGCCTCCGAAGAGGAGGGGGTCGACGCGGGAGTGGCCGAGGTCGACAAGGAGGGCGTGCGGCTCAGCGCCACGACCTGGGCGGCCAGCCCGGCGGAGCGCGCGCGAGTAGGAGAGGAGCTGCGCCGGCGCTGGCTGCGGCAGCTCCGTGAGCACGGTCTATCCTCCCAGGCACCTGCGTAGGGGTCAGGTCTTGCATTCCAGCATCTGTAATTCCGGGCATGACCCCCCTGCTGGAATGCAAGACCTGACCCCTGGTTTCCGATGACTTACCGCCAACGAAAGTCAAGGAGGCGAAGGCGCCCGAAGGCCCGCGGAAAGATCCTGCTGGGCGTGGGCGTGCTCGCCACCGTGCTCCTGATCGCCATCGCCTCGGCGGCGGGCTACGTGCTCGCGATCGCCTCCAGCGCGCCCGAGCTGAGCGAGCTGAAGGCGGACGACAAGGGCGAGGTCTCCGCGGTGTTCGCCGCCGACGGCTCGCGGCTCGGATTCGTCCAGTCGGACGTCCTGCGCCGCGTCGTCCCGTTCAGGGACATGCCGCCCGAGATGCGCCAGGCGACCGTCGCGATCGAGGACGAGCGCTTCTACAAGCACGAGGGTGTCGACTTCAACGCGATTATCCGTGCCGGCATCAAGAACCTCGAGTCCGGCAAGACCGTGCAGGGCGGCTCCACCATCACCCAGCAGCTCGTGCGCGCGCTCTACATCCGCGATCCCAAGCGCGACTTCGCGCGCAAGATCCGCGAGGCCAAGCTGGCCTCCGAGCTCGAGGAGAAGCGCTCAAAGCGCTGGATCCTCCACGAGTACCTGAACTCGGTGCCCTACGGCACCGTCGGCGGGCGCACGGCGATCGGCGCGCAGGCCGCGGCCGTGACCTTCTTCTCCAAGGACGTCGACGAGCTGAACCTCGCCGAGTCCGCGCTGCTTGCGGGACTGCCGCAGGCGCCCTCCGAGTACAACCCGTTCCGCAACCCGCAGGCCGCTCTCAGCCGCCGCAATGAAGTTTTGCGGGCGATGTTCGACAACAACTACATCTCGCAGACCGAGCTGCTCGAGGCCATGGACGCGCCGCTCAAGCTGAACCGCGGCACGCGCTACACCCAGCGCCGCGAGCCCTACTTCTTCGACTACGTGCAGGAGGAGCTGATCGAGCGCTACGGCGTCGGCGTCGTACGGCGAGGCGGCCTCAAGATCCACACGACGGTCCAGCCCGGGCTCCAGGACGCCGCCCGCGAGGCGATCAACGCGTACTACGGCGACCCGGCCGGGCCCTCCTCGGCGATCGTGGCGGTCGACCCCTCCACCGGCAAGATCCGCGCGATGGCGTCGAGTGGGACCTACGGTGAGCGGCGCTTCAACCTCGCCGCCCAGGGCCACCGCCAGCCCGGCTCGGCGTTCAAGACGTTCGTCCTAACGGCGGCGATCCTCGACGGGGTCGACCCGGATTCGACGAGCTACACCTCGAAGCCGCTCAACATCGACGACCCCTCGTTCGGGCACTGGGAGGTCAAGACCTTCGGCAACAGCTACTCGGGCACGGTCAGCCTCACGCGCGCGACGCTCGCGTCGGACAACACGGTCTACGCGCAGCTGATCCTGGACCTCGGACCCGACAAGGTCTGCAAGGCGGCGAAGCTGCTCGGCATCACCACGAAGCTCGACTGCTATCCCGCCGAGGGCCTTGGCGGCCTCACCCGCGGCGTCACCACGCTCGAGATGGCGAACGCCTACGCGACGCTCGCCAGCGGCGGCATCCGCCACAAGGTCACGGGCATCGAAAGGGTGGTCTTCCCGGACGGCAAGAGCGAGCGACTCGCCAACCCGAAGGGCAAGCGCGTGATGACGGACGGGCAGGCCTACGAGGTCACGAAGATCCTCGAGATGAACGTGACCTCGGGCACCGGCACCGCCGCGGGCTACGGCTGCCCGGCGGCCGGCAAGACGGGGACGACCGACGAGGCGAAGGACGCCTGGTTCGTGGGTTATACGCCGCGCCTGTCGACGGCGGTGTGGGTCGGCTATCCGGACGCGGGCATCGCGATGCCGGGGGCCCAGGGCGGGACCTACGCCGCGCCCGTCTGGCACGCCTTCATGCTGCCCGCCAGCGACGGCAACTGCGAAGACTTCCCGCTCCCGACCGAGGCGTTCGTGTCCTCGCCCTTCTTCGGCGAGTATTCGAGCACCGGGAGCAGCTACGACGACGACTACGGCGACGACTACTCGACGGACCCCTACACCGAGTCGCCCGACAGCACCGACGACGGGACCGACTACGACCCGAACCTCTACGAGTCCGACCCGCAGCCGGAGCCGGACGTGCAGGTGCCGCCCGCGCAGGAAGAGCTCGCGCCGCCGGCGGGCGGCGGCACCGGCGCTCCCGACGGGTAGTAGGCCGGCGCTGGCCGAGCTCGAGCTGATCGCCGCGATCGAGGCCGCGCTCGAGGACCGCAGCGGCCGGCTCGTGCGCTGGACGGGTGACGACGCGGCGGTTGTGCGCGCGGCCTCGCTGGCGGTCACCTCGATCGACACGATCGTCGAGGGCACCCACTTCCGGCTCGCGACGCACTCGCCCGCCGACGTGGGCTGGAAGGCGCTCGCGAGTGCCCTCTCCGACATCGCGGCGATGGGCGCGCGCAGCGGCGAGGCCTACGTGTCGCTCGTGCTGCCGCCGGGCTTCGAGGGCGCGCTCGAGCTCGTCGGCGCCATGGAGGAGCTCGCCGCGGAGTGCGAGACCACGATCGCGGGCGGCGACGTGGCCGGCGGGCCGGCGCTCGTGGTGACGGTCGCCGTCACCGGCTGGGCGGACGACGAGGGCGAGCTCGTGGGCCGCGACGGCGCACGCCCGGGCGATCTCGTCGCCGTAACCGGCGAGCTGGGTGGCTCGGAGGCGGGTCGCCGGCTGCTCGAGTGCGGCGAGCGCGAGCCGGCCGAGCTGGTGGCCCGGCACCTGCGGCCGCGGCCGCGTCTTGCCGAGGGCCGCGCGCTCGCCGCGGCAGGCGTGAGCGCGATGATCGACCTGAGCGACGGGCTCGCCACCGACGCCCGCCACATCGCCGCGCGCAGCGGCGTGGAGCTGCGCGTCGAGCTCGAGCGGCTGCCGCGCGCGCGCGGCGTCAGCGCCGAGGCCGCCGCCGTCGGAGGCGACGACTACGAGCTGCTCGTGACCGTGCCGCCCGCCCGCCGCGCCGCCGTGGAGTCCGCGGCAGGGCTCAGCTTCGTCGGCAGCGTCGGCGAGGGCGAGGGGCTCGTGCTGCTTGGCCCGGACGGGCCGGTCGAGGGCCTCACCGGCTTCGAGCACGCCTAGCGGCGCAGCGCCGAGCCCGTGCCGCCGAGCGAGCCGGGGCCCGCGTAGGCGCCGGGGCCATAGACGGACGGGCCGCGCTCGCCCGGCGCCGGCTCCTCCTCGCCCGGCAGGCGCCAGGTGATCTCGATCGTGGCGCATGCCGCCGCGAGGAGCAGGCAACCCGCCAGTGACATCACGATGCCGACGCTGTGCCCGGTCACGAGCATCAGCAGGTACCAGGCGCCGTGGAGCGGGTCAAGCGAGAGCGAGAAGAGGTAGTAGACCGTCACGAGCAGGGCTGGAAGCAGTCCCGCCGCCACCATCGCGAAGCGCGCGCGCCGGCTCGGTGGCGGCCGCACGAGCACCGCGAGCATCCACAGGTGCGCCGCCGGGACCGCCAACAGGCCCGCGTACGGGTTCAGGAGCCAGAGCAGGAGCGAGCCGAGGCTGATCGTGAGGGCGACCGCCACCGCGGCGCCGGGCTCCTCCGGGCTCTTCAGGCGGGCGTCCGGGCGCGCCGCCAGCCAGCGCGCCAAGAGCAGGGCGAGCAGCATCGCCGCGAGCACCCCACCGAGGACACCGAGCGCGGGCCCGTCGAGCGGCCACTCCGAGGGCGCCACGGGCGCCGGCGGCGGCGAGGGCGTGGCACCGGTCAGCGCGAGCAGCTCGGCGACCGCCAGCCCGGCCAGGAAGGGCGCGAGCCAGGCGCCGACGAAGCGCAGCCACAGAAGCACCTCCTGGTGACGGCGGCGCGCGCGGGCGAAGGCGTCGACCGAGGCCACCAGCACGGGCAGCAGCAGCGCGCCGGCGAACAGCGAGATCACCCAGCCCGGGAGCACCTGGCTCACCGCCAGCAGGTACGACTCGGGCCCGTGCGCCGGCCTGCGGCCCTGGTCGAGTGCAGTTACGGTCCGCAGCGTCGCGCGGCCGAGCGCGCCAAGCCGGTTCTCGTCGATCTCCTCGACCGGGCCGTCGCCCGGCGGCGGCAGCTCGCCGCTGCCGGAGATCCGCACCGCCTCGTAGCCCTCGGCAAGCAGCACCCCCTGAGGCCCGATGCCGATCGGGAAGGCGAGCCGCGCGAGCTGGCCGAACACCCCGGCGCCCCCGCCCGCCTCGTCGAGCTCCTGGCGGATCGACTCCGTCACCGTCCGCTGCAGGCCGATGCTGGCGCGGCGCGCGTCGTTCGACCAGGCCTGCGCGGACGGCTCGCTCGCGTCCGAGCCGAGGCTCGACACGACGAGCACCGCGTCGACGAAGTCCGCCGAGCCGAGCTCGGAGACGAGCCGCTGGGTGCCTACCTCGCCGAGCGCCGAGCCGTCGACCGACGCGAGCACGAGCGTCTTGCGCGAGGGCCTGCCCTGGAAGACCCGCGCCAGCTCGAGCAGCGCCGCCGTGTCGGAGGCGCTGCCGGGCCCGTCCGGCACGGCGCTCGCGTCGCGCGCGGCCACGACCACGATCTGGCGCCGCGAGCCGCCGGCCCGCCGGGCGATCACGTTCTCGAGCCGCCGGCCCGCGTGCGTGAAGCGCTGGCGCTCGATCTGGTCCGGCTGAAAGCCCCTGCGTGCCAGCTCGCGCGCCACCAGCTCGGCCGTCGCCGCGTCGCCGGGCCGGCCCGCGCGGCGGTCGGGCTGCTCGGTCGCGATCCGCTCGGCGAGCTGCGCGGCCTCGTCGCCGTCGAAGAGGATGTCGGCGGCCAATCCCTGGGGGAGTGGCGCGGGCTGCGACTGGAATGAGAACATCGCAAGAACCAGCGCCAAAAGCGCCGGGATGAATGCAGCCCGATAGACACGCGCCTCGATCACCCTGCGCCTCAACCTACAATTCCGAAGGTGACGGCCTCAGCCCCCCGCATCTTGCTCGTGGACGACGAGGACGCGGTACAGAAGCTGCTGACCTATCCCCTGCGCAAGGAGGGCTACGAGGTGGTGCCGGCGCTCGACGGCCGCGAGGCCCTCGACCGGCTCTCCGAGGACAACTTCGACCTCGTCGTCCTCGACGTGATGATGCCCAAGATGGACGGCTTCGACGTCTGCCGCGAGATCCGCGCCCGCAGCACCGTGCCGATCATCATGCTGACCGCCAAGACCGAGGAGATCGACAAGGTCCTCGGCCTCGAGCTCGGCGCCGACGACTACATCACGAAGCCCTTCTCGGTGCGCGAGTTCCGCAGCCGCGTCAAGGCTGTCCTGCGGCGCGCCGCCCTCACCCAGACCGAGGAGCAGTTCGAGGAGCCGATCGAATCGGGCGAGCTGCGCATCGACTTCGAGAAGCGGCTCGTCGAGGTCCGTGGCGCGGCCGTGCGTCTCACCTATGTCGAGTTCGAGATCCTTGCGGCGCTTGCGCGCGCGCCCGGGCGGGTATTCAGTCGCACGATGCTGCTCGAGCGCGTCTGGGGTGACGCCGCCTACCGCGACCCGCGCACGATCGACGTCCACATCCGTCATCTGCGCGAGAAGCTCGAGTCGGAGCCGAAGACACCTGAGCTGATCCTCACCGTGCGCGGGGTCGGCTATCGCTTCAGGGACGGGTGAACCCATCAGGTCGCTCGGCAACAAGATCGCGCTCATCTTCTTCCTGATCACTGCGGCGGCCTTCGGCGTCATCTACTTCTGGGTCGTCACCCAGCCCGAGTCGAGCCTCGAGGAGCGCCGGCTGACCGACCTGGAAGCTGTGGCGGGCGCGTACGCGGGCTACGTCGAGCGCATGCGGGTGAGCGATCCGAAGCAGCCGACGCTCGAGCGCAGGGTGCGCGCGCTCGCCGACGCCACCGGCTCGCGCGTCACGCTGCTCGAATGGAAGGAGCGGCCGGAGGGCCGCCAGCTCGACCGGCGCGGGCTCGACTTCTACCCGCGCAGTGACTCGGGTGAGCAGCAGGCCTTCCCGAGGGCGTTCGCGCTCGCGGCGCGCGCCGTGCGCACCGGGCGCACGCAGAGCGGCTTCGGCAGCTTCCAGGGCGAGGACATCGGGATCGTCGCCCAGCCTGTCGGCACGCGTAAAGACCCGCAGTGGGTGGCCCTCTACTCGCGCAACTTCGAGGAGGTCGCCGAGACCGTCTCCTTCATCCGCGGGCGCGTGCTCTGGGCCTGCGCCGCCGCGCTGCTGGTCGCCCTTATCGGAGGCTGGTTCGTCGCCCGCCGGCTCGCGCGCCGGGTGCGGCGCGTCGAGCGCGCTGCGGCGGACGTCGCGCGCGGCCACATGGGGGAGCCGCTCCCCGTCGACTCCGAGGACGAGCTCGGCCAGCTCACGCGCACCTTCAACGCCATGCAGCAGAAGCTGCGCGAGGTCGACATCGCGCGCAAGGAGTTCATCGCCACCGCCTCGCACGAGCTGCGCACGCCGATCTTCTCGCTGGCCGGCTTCGTCGAGCTGCTCCAGGACGAGGACCTGGACGACGAGACACGCCGCGAGTTCGTCGACACCATGCGCGAGCAGGTGGAGCGCCTGCAGAAGCTGTCCGTCGACCTGCTCGACCTGTCGCGGCTCGACTCCGGCTCGGTCGAGCTGCACACCGAGCCCGTTGACCTCGCCGAGCTGACGCGCTCGGTCGTGGGCGAGTTCCGTCCGGCCCTGGAGACCCACCGGACCGAGCTCCGCATGGAGGTCCCGGACGAGGGCCCGCTCGCCGAATGCGACCGCGAGCGAGTGGCCCAGATCATGCGCATCCTGCTCGACAACGCGCTCCGGCACACCCCGGAGGGCACCGACGTGACGGTGAGCGCCCAGCGCGAGAACGGCTCCGCCGAGTTCACGGTGGCGGACGAGGGGCCGGGCCTGCCGCCGGGCTCGCGCGACAAGGCGTTCGAGCGCTTCTACACCGGCGACGCGGCGCGCGGGGCGGGGCTCGGGCTCGCGATCGCCCGAGAGCTGGCGGAGCGCATGGATGGCCGGCTCTTCCTCGAGGACCGCCGCGACAGCACCGCCTTCGTCCTCGAGCTGCCCACGAACGGATCCGAGTCGTGAGGAGAAGAGTGGCGGTCGTGGGCGCGGCGCTCGCGCTCGCCGCGGCAGGCTGCGATGCCTCCGGCGACGACGAGGGGTCGGGCTCTCAGGGCACGACGCGCGAGGTCACGACGACGCGCGTCGAGGTCGTCGAGGGCATCGGCCGCGAGGGCGGCTTCGACCCCGGCCAGATCTACTCGCAGCTCTCGCCGGGAGTCGTCACGGTCATCTCGCTCTTCGACGGCCCGACGAGCGTGCTCGAGGACGGTGGCGAAGGCGGCCAGGGGTCGGGCTTCGTGCTCGACGACGAGGGCTACATCGCCACGAACGCGCACGTCGTGACGAAGGAGGACGACAACTCCGAGGCGGCGGAGCGCGTGTTCGTGCAGTTCCCGGACGGCAATCGCGTTCCGGCGGAGATCGTGGGCGCGGACCTCAACGCCGACTTCGCGCTGCTGAAGATCGACCCCCAGAGTCTCGACCTGACGCCGCTCCGGCTCGGCCGTTCTTCGGAGCTCCAGGTGGGCGCGCCCGTGGCGGCGATCGGCAGTCCGTTCGGCGAGGAGCAGTCGCTCTCGGTCGGGGTGGTCTCGGCGCTCGACCGCAACATCCAGTCGCTCACCCGATTCGGCATCGGCGACGCGATCCAGACCGACGCCGCCATCAACCCGGGCAACTCCGGCGGCCCGCTCCTCGATGCGCGCGGCCACGTGATCGGCATCAACGCTCAGATCAAGTCGCAATCGGGCGGCGGCGAGGGGGTCGGCTTCGCGATCCCGGTCGACGCGGTGCGCCGCTCGCTCAGCGAGCTGCGCGAGGACGGGCGGGTCGAGTACGGCTACCTCGGCGTGCGCACCGTGCTGCTCTGGCCGCAGCTCGCCGAGCGGCTCGGCATCGAGGCCGACGACGGCGCCCTCGTGCAGGACGTGGAGCCCGGCTCGCCCGCCGAGGACGAGGGGCTCGACCCAGGCGACGAGACGATCGACTTCCAGGGCCAGCCCGACATCCCGGCGGACGGCGACGTGATCGTGGCGGTCAACGGCGAGCCGCTCACGCGCACCCAGGACCTCTCCGACGTGATCGGCCGGCATGGCGAGGGCGACGAGGTGGTGCTGACCGTCGTGCGTGACGGCGAGCGCCGCCGCGTGCCGATCACCCTCGGACGGCGTCCGCTGGGAAGCGGCCCTTGACCCCGCACCCGATGCGGGTTTTCGCGGGGATCCGGGTAGGGTGACAGCCGTGGTCCGGACGACAGACGCGGCCGACAGCCGCGACGTATCCCTCACCATCCCGGCGCGTCCCGACTACCTCGTGCTCGCGCGTCTCGCGCTCTCGGCGGTGTGTCGACTGACGCCGCTCTCGCCCGAGGAGGTGGCCGACCTCAAGCTTGCGATCACGGAGGCGGCCAACGACTACGTCGACGAGAGCCGTCCGCTCGACGACGAGAGCCGGCTCAGCTTCTCCTTCAAGCTGGGCGACGACCGGCTGCAGATGGATCTCGACGGCCCCGTCGGCCCGGTGGCGGCCACCGAGCAGGAGCTCAGCCGGGCGATCATCGAGGCGACCGTGGACGAATCGTCCTTCTCCTCGGGCCGCACCCGCCTCGTGAAGTACCTGAAGCTTTCCGCCGAGTAGTCTGGCGCGCGTGCTTCAGCCGGTTTCCGTAGGCAGCAAGAGCCTTGCCGACTACACGCACCTGGTCGGCAGGCCGCTCGTCCAGGAGATAAGGGACCTCGCCGAGGACCTGAAGGGCCTGCGCGTGCTGCACGTCTCCGCGACCGCGTTCGGAGGCGGCGTCTCCGAGATCCTCTACACGCTCGTCCCGCTGATGAACGACGCGGGCATCGACGCCGAGTGGCAGGTGATGCTCGGGCGCGAGGAGTTCTACAACGCCACCAAGCGACTCCACAACGCGCTGCAGGGCGCCCCGGACTCGCTCACGGACGATGAGTGGGAGGTCTACTTCCGCTACAACGAGATGAACGCCGCCGAGATCACGAGCGGCTGGGACGTCATCATCGTCCACGACCCGCAGCCGGCCGGCATCCGGAGGCTCGTCCCGGACAAGTCGAAGACCTGGGTGTGGCGCTGCCACATCGACCTCTCGACGCCGAATCCCGAGGCGATCGAGCGCATCGTCCCGCTCGTCAGGGAGTACGACGCATCCGTGTGGCACGTCCAGGCCTACGTTCCCGACGCCGTGGACGGCGCCACGCCGGGCGTCCACATCTGCCCGCCCGCGATCGACCCGCTCTCGCCCAAGAACATGGCGCTCTCGCCCGAGGACGCCGCGTTCGTGTGCGACCAGTTCGGCATCGACGTCGACCGGCCGCTGATGTGCCAGGTTTCGCGCTTCGATCCCTGGAAAGACCCCATCGGCGTGATCGACGCCTACCGTCTGGTGACTCAGGAGATGCCCGAGGTCCAGCTCGCCCTGATCGGCTCAATGGCGACGGACGATCCCGAGGGCTGGGAGTTCTTCAACTCGACGATGGCGCACGCGGACGGTGATCCCGACATCCACATCCTCAACAACTTCAACAACGTCGGCGCGATCGAGGTCAACGCCTTCCAGTCGCAGGCGGACGTCGTCATCCAGAAGTCGACGCGCGAGGGCTTCGGGCTCACCGTCTCGGAGGCGCTCTGGAAGGGGCGGCCCTTCATCGGCGGGAACGTCGGAGGCATCCCACTCCAGGTTCAGGACGGCCAGACGGGCTTCCTCGTGTCCTCGCCCGACGAGTGCGCGGACCGCTCGCTGCGGATCCTGCGAGAGCCCGACATGGGCAAGCAGCTGGGACGTCAGGGCAAGGAGCACGTCCGCGCCCACTTCCTGACACCTCGACTCCTGCGCGACTGGCTTAGGCTCTTCCGAGACCACCGATGACCGGAGAGACCCCGCTAGTTCTCGTGTCGAACCGCGGCCCGGCGACCTTCCAGGACGGACAGCCGAAGCGTGGCGGCGGCGGTCTGGTGACCGCGCTGCAGGGGCTCGTCCATCACCGCGACGCCGTCTGGGTGGCCTCGGCCATGACGGATGAGGACGCCGAGGTCTCGGAACAGCACGGCGGCGCTTCGTTCGAGGTCGACCTGGACGGCAACAACTATCGGGTGAAGCTCGTGACGAGCGACCCGGAGGCGTACGACCGCTTCTACAACGTGGTGGCGAACCCGATGCTGTGGTTCATCCAGCACTACCTCTGGGACCTCTCGAACGCGCCCGACATCCGGCGCCACGAGGTCGTGGCCTACGAGCAGGGCTACTGCACGGTCAACGAGGACCTCGCGCGGGCGGTGCTCGAGGAGGTCGAGGGCCACGACGACGCGGTGGTGATGCTCCACGACTACCACCTCTACGTCGCGCCCAAGTTCATCCGCCAGGAGCGCCCCGACCTGTTCCTCCACCACTTCGTCCACATCCCGTGGACCCAGCCGGACGCCTGGCGCGTACTCCCGGCCGACATGCGCGAGGACATCTACGAGGGCATCCTGTCGAACGACATCATCGCCTTCCACACGCGCTCCTATCAGCGCAACTTCCTGCTCTGCTGCCGTGAGCTCTTCGACATGGACGTCGACGAGGACGCCGGCGTGGTGCACTTCGAGGGTCGCGACGTCTGGGTGCGCGCCTACCCCCTGCCGATCTCGGCGGAGAACTTCCACCGGACCGCGCAGCGCCCCGCGGTTCACCAGTACGAGCGCGAGATCCTGCGCCGCCGGCGCGAGCACCTGATCCTGCGTGTGGACCGTGCCGACCTGTCCAAGAACGTCCTGCGCGGCTTCACGGCCTTCGACCTCTTCCTCGAGCAGCACCCCGAGTTCAAGGAGCAGGTGACGTTCATCGCGCACCTGATCCCGTCGCGCCAGGACGTGCCCGAGTACGCCGAGTACCTCGAGCGGATCGAGGCGCTCGTGGCGGTGGTCAACCACCGGCACGGCACGACCGACTGGATGCCGATCGAGCTGCGCCTGCGCGAGAACCTCGAGGAGGCCATCTCGGCCTACAAGCACTACGACCTGCTGATGGTCAACGCGATGTTCGACGGGATGAACCTGATCGCGAAGGAAGGCCCGCTCGTCAACGAGCGCAATGGCGTGTCGCTCCTGAGCGAGAACACCGGCGCGCACGAGGAGCTCGCGGAGTTCGCGCTGTCGGTCAACCCGTTCGACGTCCAGGAGCAGGCCGACGCGATCCACCGGGCCCTGACGATGTCCGCCGAGGAGCGCTCGTGGCGCGCCCAGGGGCTCAAGCGGATCGTCACCGCGCGCGACCCCGGCGACTGGGTCGACGACCAGCTCGCCGACATCGACGCGAAGCGGCGTGGCCGGGCCCCCGTGGCCTGAGCCGGAGGACGCGCTGACACGCGGGCTCCACATCGCGGCGATCGTCGCGGTCGCCACACTCGCCGGTGCCGGCCCCGTCCATGCGACGCCGCCCGCCGTCGCAGCCGGCCCGGTCGCCGGCGGCGCGCAGGCGTCGATCGCAGGCGAGGATGCCTGGACGCCCGAGCGCATGAGGCGCGCGGAGGCTAACGCCGCTCAGCGGCGCCCGAAGCGCAAGAGGCGCCGGCGGCACTGGACGAGGCTCAACCCGAGCGCGAAGCTCGTCACCACCGACCTGCCCGGCACACGCACGATCGGCCGGCTCTTCTCGAAGCGGCCCGACGGGACCGATTGGGTGTGCTCGGCCACGCTCGTCGACAGCGCGAACCGCAGCGTCGTCTGGTCCGCAGGCCACTGCGTGCACAGCGGGCGCGGCGGTACGGCGCACACGAACTTCGCGTTCGTACCGGCATTCCGGTCACAGGCGGCCGGCGGGCCGGCGCCATTCGGGCTCTGGCCCGCCACGCACTGGGGCGCGGCCATCAGCTGGACGCTCGAGGGCGACGCGAGCCACTTCCGGCGGGACTTCGGCGGCGTCGTCCTGGCGAAGGATGGCCTCGGCCGCACGCTCACCGACGTCCTCGGGGCGGCTCAGCACATCGCGTTCGCCCGCAAGGCGCCGACCCGCATCGCGAGCTTCGGCTACCCGGCCGCGCCGCCCTTCAACGGCGAGTCGCTCTACCTGTGCGGGCCGAACCGCCTTGGGCGCACGGGGCGGGTCGGAGGGTCGGGCGCGAACCCGATGGGCATCTCGTGCAGTCAGACGGCCGGGACGAGTGGCGGTCCCTGGCTGCGCGATCGCGACCGCGCGACCGGCATCGGCACTGTCGTGAGCGTGACGAGCGTGAAGGCGTTCGGGCTCTCGCGCCTGTACGGGCCGGTGCAGAACGCCGTGGCACGGCAGGTGCACGGGGTGCTCAGCAACATCCCGAACTGAGCCGGGTCAGGAGACGCGCACGAGCAGCTTGCCCATATTGCCGCCGCTGAAGAGCTGGCCGAGCGCCGCCGGGGCGACGTCCAGGCCGCCCTCGACGATCGTCTCGTCGTAGTGGAGCCGTCCCTCGCCCAGGAGGCCGGCGAGGTACCCGATCGCCTCTTCGTAGCGGTCGGCATGGTCGAGGACGAGGAAGCCCTGGATCGTCGCCCGCTGCATGATCAGCTGGCTGATGTTGCGAAGGCCCGGACCTTCGTCTCCGTTTCCCGAGCTGTTGTACTCGGCGATCATCCCGCAGAGGGCGATGCGGGCGCCGATGTTCAGCCTCATGAGCACGTGGTCCATGATCGGTCCGCCGACGTTCTCGAAGTCGACGTCGATGCCGTCCGGGGTGGCGGCGTCCAGGCGCTGGCGCCAATCGGGGGCGTGGTGGTCGATGCAGACGTCGAAGCCGAGCACCTCGACTGCATGGGCGCACTTCTCCGGCCCGCCTGCGATGCCGACCACGTACGCCCCCCGCGCCTTGGCGATCTGCCCGGCGATCGAGCCCACGGCACCGCACGCCGCTGAGATCACGATCGTCTCTCCCTCCCTGAGACCCGAGTTGTCGATGCCCAGGAAGGCGGTGATGCCGGTGTGCCCGAGGGCGCCGAGGAAGACCGAGTCGGGTGCCGGCAGCGGGTCGGGCAGGACCGTCAGGGGGGCTTCGAGGAGGGAGTCGTCGGCGAGGACGAGCTCCTGCCAGCCGACGAAGCCGCTCACCGTGGCGCCGACCGGCATGTCGTCGCGGCTCGATTCGATCACCTCGCCGAGCCCCAGGCCGCGCATGACCGCCCCGATCGGGACCGGCGGCATGTAGGCGCGCATGTCGCTCATCCAGATCCGGTTTGTCGGATCGAGCGAGAGCAGCTTC
The DNA here is from genome assembly GCA_963827065.1 of uncultured Thermoleophilaceae bacterium. Classification (GTDB taxonomy): domain Bacteria; phylum Actinomycetota; class Thermoleophilia; order Solirubrobacterales; family Thermoleophilaceae; genus JACVRW01. Next base: position 181,867 of record CAWGZM010000014.1, read on the forward strand.
GTGCGCACGAGCGCCTGCCCCTGCTCCAGATCCGGCATCGGCTCCTCCACCAGCTCCAGATCGCCGTCGGCGAGCTCGCCCTCCGGCCGCCGGCGAAGGCGAAAGACGCGGTTGGCATGGCTTTCGGACATCTGCATCTCCCGTTCTGATCGGACCTCGGGCCGCGAGGCTCCCGTACAACCTCTCACCTCCGGCGGGACCGGGCGAAGGGAGGCTTGTCCGAATCGACAAGCCCATCGGAGACACGGCGGCGGACCGGTCGTGCCTAGGGGGCGAACTCGCCGGCCGGCGGGGGCGACGCCGGAGCAGGCGCACGCGGCAGCGGACTGGGCGGCTGGGGGTTGGGCCCAGGCGACACGGGCGCCGGCTGCGGCGCGGCCGGCGGTGCCGGCCGTAGCGGTGCCGGCTCGGCGGGGCGCGGCTCGTGTGCGTCTCGCCTGCGTGAGCGGCTTCGCTCGGCGGCGCCCTCCCGGCGTGCCCGCATCCTCCGCGCGCGATGCGGTGGTTCTGATCTCCGCGACCTCCGCGGTCGCCGGGCGTCCGCTTCCGGGGGCTCGGCGGGCTGTCGGCGCGCGGCGGGCGCCTTGCTGCGCTCCCGCCGACCGGCTGACTCCGGCTCCTCCTCGACCGGTCGCTCCGTCCCCACCCCAGGCACCGCCCCCGGCCGATTCGCCCCGCAGCCGCGGATCGTGCTCACGGCGAGGAAACCGGCGGCGAGCAGGGCCATCAGCCGTCCCACGTTGCCCCAGCGCACCCGGCGCAGCAGCGCCGGGAGGCCGCCCGCTCGCCGCCGGTCCATACCCCGCCTAAGCGCCGCCGCGCCCGGCTTCGCCCCGGGTTGTCCCAATCGCCACTGCTATCGTGGCCCGCTCGAATGACCGGTTTCTACGACCTCATGCTGCTCGTCGACCCGAACGCCCCGGAGGAGCGGCGCACCGCCGCGATCAACGAGGCGGAGTCGCTGATCGGCTCTGGCGGCACGCTCGCCGGCAGCTACGACTGGGGCCAGCGCCGCATGGCGTACGAGATCGACCACCGCCCCGAGGCCGAGTACCGGCTCTACCAGTTCGAGGGTGACAACCAGCTGCTCGAGCGGCTGAACCAGCGCCTGCGGATCTCTGACGGCGTGCTGCGCTTCCGCATCATCAAGGCGAAGCCGGGGCAGCCGGTCCCGCCGCCGCCCGACCACCAGGCCGTCCGCCGCCGCGACGATCGCGAGCCGCAGGACACCAAGGTCGCCGCTCGGGCCGCCGCGGACGCTCCCCCGCCCGGCCAGGAACCGCCGCCGGCGGAAGGCGAGCCGGTCGCCGACGCCGCCCCCAGCGACGCCTGACACCTCTTCCGTAACGGCTTCGCCAAAGAAGCCGCACTCAACGGCTAATTCCTGTCAGACAGCGTCAAGCGCTCCGACTCCATTTGTACCCTCGTCGGACAGCCCAATCAGCCGTCCTTGTTTCGAAGCAGGACAGGAGGAAGTCGCCTCATGGCCGGAGTGAACATCAACAGAGTCGTGCTCACCGGGAACCTCACCCGCGACCCGGAGCTGCGCACGACATCGGGTGGCACGTCGGTGTGCAGCCTGCGCATCGCCGTCAACACCCGTCGCAAGGACGGTTCCACCGGTGAGTGGACCGAGAAGCCCAACTATTTCGACGTCACGGTGTGGGGCGTCCAGGGCGAGAACTGCGCCCAATACCTCTCGAAGGGACGCCCGGTCGCGGTCGACGGCCGGCTCGAGTGGCGCGAGTGGCAGGACAATCAGGGCAACAAGCGCCAGTCGGTAGATATCATTGCCGACTCTGTTCAGTTCCTCGGCTCCCGTGAGGGCGGCGAGAATGGCGGTAGGTTCACGCCGCAGAGCGACGTTCCGGCTGACACAGCGGACTTCGCTCAGGCGCCTGTGGCCGCCGGGGGATCGGACGACGACATTCCGTTCTGACCCCGAAGTAGCGAGTACGCAGGAGCAAACTGGTGGCCAAGCAGCGTGGAGGAACAGGCACCGCGACACGCGACCGTCGTCGCGGCGGCCGCGGCAAGGGCGCGCCGGGAGGGCCGCGCCGCAAGTCCTGCCCGTTCTGCAAGGAGAAGGTCGACGTTGTCGACTACAAGGACCTCGCAGCACTGCGCCGCGCGATCAGCGACAAGGGCAAGATCCGCTCTTCGCGCGTGACCGGCGCCTGCCGCCGCCACCAGTCCCAGCTCGCCACCGCGGTCAAGCGGGCCCGCGAGCTGGGATTGCTCCCGTACGTAGCCGACCGGTGATGGCGGCGAAGTCAGCGCCGGTCGCGTAAGGACGGAAGCACCATGGCTCAGGCAATCCTCCTCAAGGACACGGAGACCCTCGGCGAGCGCGGTGACGTCATCGACGTCTCGCCCGGCTACCTCCGCAACTTCCTCGTCCCCCGCAAGATCGCGCAGCCGGCCACGCCGGCGGCGATCGCCGAGTCGCAGCGGCGCCGCGAGGCGGCCGAGCGCGCGGTGGCCGAGGCGGCCCAGAAGGCCGAGGAGACTGCCGCGCTCCTGCGCAAGACCGTGCTCACGATCTCCCATCAGGCAGGTGACGACGGCCGTCTGTTCGGCTCCGTCACCTCGCAGGAGATCGTCGACGCGATCCGGCAGGCCCGCGGCGTCCGCCTGGACAAGCGCCGCGTGGCGCTCGAGGAGCCCATCAAGACCACGGGCACCCACATGGTCACCGTCGAGGTCGCGGACGGTGTGACGACGGAGATCAAGACCATCGTCACCCCTCAGGCATAGCTTCTCAGTGACGCTGCGGGGCATCGCCTGCCTGCGTCATCGGGGTTCGGCGTGCTGAGCACGCCTTCACCCCTGCTTCCTTGGCAGGCTGGCCCCTCGCGCCCTGAGAAGCTATGCGGCGGTTATGGCAGTCTCGGTTCCGGCTGAGGCCGCCTCCAACGGCGTCCCTCCTCACAACGAGGAGGCCGAGGCCTCGGTCCTTGGGGCGATCCTGCTCACCGAGCAGGCCCTCGACGGCGTGCTGCTCGAGGTCGGGCTGCGCGCCGTGGACTTCTACAGGCCGCGCCATCAGCTGATCTTCGCCGCGATGATCCGCCTCAAGGAGAAGGCGGAGCCGGAGGCGGTTGACGCCCTCACCGTGGCCGAGGAGCTGCGGCGGGGCGGCGACCTGGAGAAGGCGGGGGGCGAGCCGTACGTCAACTCGCTGCCGACGGTCGTGCCGGCGCTCGGCGCCGTGCTCGACTACGCGCGGATCGTCAAGGAGCACGCTCTGCTGCGGAGCATCCTGTCGACCACGCGGCAGATCCAGGACGACGTGATCGCCCACCGCGGCGACGCGCGCGAGCTGATCGAGCGGGCGGAGTCGATCCTCTTCAAGATCGGACACGACGGCGGGATGTCCGAGATGAAGACGATCGAGGCCGTCCTGCACGACGAGATCGACAAGCTCGAGGAGCTGTCGAGGAGCGACGTCGGCCTCACGGGCACCCCGAGCGGCTTCCAGGACATCGACGACCTGACCGGCGGCTTCCAGCCCGGCAACCTGATCGTGCTGGCGGCCCGGCCGTCGATGGGAAAGTCGACCCTTGCCACCAACATCGCCGAGAACGCCGCCATCGAGCACGGCCGCTCCGTCGCGTTGTTCTCGCTCGAGATGTCGGAGACGGAGCTCGCGCATCGCTTCATCGCGTCGCAGGCCAAGGTGTCGAGCGACGAGCTGCGCAAGGGCCGCGTCAAGGCGGACCGCTGGCCGAAGGTCCTGCGGGCCGTCGAGAAGCTCGCCCGCGCGCCGATCTACATCGACGACTCGAGCGACATCAGCGTGCTCGAGATGCGCGCCAAGGCGCGCCGCCTGCACGCCCGCAGCGACAACGGGCTCGGGCTTCTGATCGTCGACTACCTGCAGCTGATCCGCCCGGACGGGCGGGCCGACAGCCGAGTCGAGCAGGTGGGCCAGATCAGCCGCGGGTTGAAGATCCTCGCGCGCGAGCTGGAGATCCCCGTGATCGCGGTATCGCAGCTGTCGCGTGCCGTCGAATCGCGCAACCCGCCGATCCCGATGCTGTCGGATCTGCGCGAGTCGGGCCAGGTCGAGCAGGACTCGGACGTCGTGATGTTCGTCTTCCGCGACGAGTACTACAACCGCGAGTCGGAGCGGCTCGGCGAGGCGGACGTGATCTTCGCCAAGCACCGCAACGGGCCGATCGGTGAGGTCACGCTCACATTCCAGCCGCGCTATCCGCGCTTCAGCAGCATGTACCGCGAGCGCGGGGTCGAGCCGCCGCCGTCGCGGCCGGGTGAGGAGTGATGCTCAAGCCGGTCGATACCTCGCCGCGTGCCTGCCCGTTCGGGGAGTGCGACGGGTCGACCTGGATCGTCGACGAGGAGACGAACGAGGCGCGCCCGTGCCGCTGCCGCGACCAGCAGCAGCGGAAGGCCGCCAGCGGCGGCATCGGGACCGGCATCGGCCGGCGCTTCAGGGAGGTCTCGTTCGAGCGGGAGCCGATCGTGTCGCTCGACCCGGTCGTGCTGAGGCGCGTGCGCACCTTCATTCGCTCCCTGGGCGACAACCTCGGATCGGGGCGCGGTCTCTGGTTCGACGGCCCGGTCGGCACCGGCAAGACCTCGCTCGCGGTCCTAGTGGCCAAGGCGGCAAAGGACGCTGGACGCTCGTTCGCGATGTACCCCGTCCCGATGCTGCTCGCCGAGATCAAGCGCACCTTCGACCGCGACTCGGGCGACAACTACCTCGCCTTCTTCCGGCGGCTGTGCTCGGTCGACCTGCTCGTGCTCGACGACCTCGGCGCCGAGAAGCAGACCGAGTGGGTCCTCGAGCAGCTCTACTCGATCGTCAACGAGCGCTGGCAGGACCGCCGCTCGATCGTCGTCACCACGAACCTGCCCGATCCGGACCCCGAGTCCGCCGGGCGCGTGCTCTCGCGAAGCGCGCGCGACCTGCGCGACGCCGTGAACGGCGGGCGCGTCGACGGCCGCGACGTCGATGAGCTGCGCATGCTCATCGAACGGCTCGAGCGTGTAGTGGGCGAGGTGACGGCGCGTGAGGTCGCCGGCGACCTCGATCCGATAGCCCGGTTGCGCAAGCAGATCGGCTCGCGGACCGTCTCGCGGCTCATGGAGATCTGCGACGACCCGATACCGATCCAGGGCCCGGACCTGCGCATGGCCGCCCAGGGCGCCTGACCGGACCCGGCCCAGCGGCTCCCATCTAGACTCGATCGCGCATGCCCGGCCTGGTGATAGTCGGCGCCCAGTGGGGCGACGAGGGGAAGGGGAAGGTCGTCGACCTGCTCGCCGAGCAGGCCGATCTCGTGATCCGCTTCCAGGGCGGCAACAACGCCGGCCACACCATCGTCCGCGACGGTGAGACCTTCAAGTTCCACCTGATCCCGTCCGGGATCCTCTACCCCGGAAAGCTCTGCGCGATCGGCAACGGCGTGGTGGTCGATCCGAAGGTCCTGACGGCCGAGATCGACGACCTGCGCCGGCAGCGAATCGACATCAGCGGCCTGCGCATCTCGGCGAACGCCCACCTGATCATGCCGTACCACAAGCTGCTCGATCAGGAGGGCGAGGCGAAGCTCGGCAAGCTTCAGATCGGCACGACGCGGCGCGGGATCGGGCCCTGCTACGCCGACAAAGCGTCGCGGCTCGGCATCCGCGTCCAGGACCTGCTCGACGAGAAGATCCTGCGCAAGAAGATCTACGCGGCGATGGAGCCGAAGCGGCTGATGCTGCGGCCCTACGCCAAGGAGCCCGAGCTCGATCTGCACACGATGACCGAGGAGTACCGCCTCCTCGGCCACCGCCTCGAGCCCCACATCGCAGACACCGCACCGCTCGCCTGGCGTGTGCTCGACGATGGCGGCCTGGTCGTATTCGAGGGCGCCCAGGGCACGCTGCTCGACATCGACCACGGGACGTACCCGTTCGTCACCTCGTCGAACGTCGTTGCCGGCTCCGCCTGCGCCGGTGCCGGCGTCGGGCCGAGCTCGCTCGACGAGGTCTGGGGGATCGCGAAGGCATACACCACGCGTGTCGGCGCCGGCCCGTTCCCGACCGAGCTGGACGACGCGCTCGGCGAGTCCATCCGCGAGGCGGGCCACGAGTTCGGCACCACCACCGGCCGCGCGCGCCGCACCGGCTGGCTCGACCTCGTGGCGCTGCGCTACGCGACGCGGATCAACGGGCTCACCGGCCTGATCGTGACGAAGCTCGACGTACTCACCGGCATCGACCCGCTGAACGTCGCGGTCCGCTACCGCGGCCCGGAGGGCGCCAGCTTCGACGAGTTCCCCTACCACCAGACCATCCTGCACAAGGCGGTGGGCGAATACGTCTCCCTGGCCGGCTGGGACGACGACATCACCGGCGTCCGCTCGCTCGAGGACCTTCCCCAGAACGCCCGCGCCTACCTCGACTACATCTCGGACTTCCTCGGCATACCGGTTGTGATGGTGGGCGTCGGCCCGGGCCGCGACGAGATGATCTGGACCGGCGCGGCAGAGCGCGTGCGGCCGGCCGCCGCCTGAATCAGGCCCGCTGCAGAGTCAGGTCCGCACGACGTGCGACTTCACGATCATGTCGTGGAGGCAGCGGTTCTCGTCGTCCCAGAGCGGCCAGAGGTAGTTCACGATCGTCGGGATCGAGAAGAAGAACCCGCCGATGACGTTGAAGAGGAAGTACTTGACCACGATCTCACGCAGAAACGCGTAGCCGAACGTGACCTCCTCGCCCGTGTCGTGCACCACGCGGATGTCGAGTGCCTGCCTGCCCCAGGTCTGCCCGTTGTGCGCCCCCGGGCGCTTCATCAGGAAGGGCGCGTAGACGATCGCCACGACGACGTAGGCGAGCGAGCCGACGATGCCGGTGACCACCGCCCCGACGTCGCTCCCCGCGGCCACCACGACGACCAGCACCACGATCGCGATCACCGGGATCGTGAGAATGAGGCCGTCGAGGATCTGCGCCCCGACGCGCCTCCACCAGCCCGACAGCTCGGCGCCTGCGAACACGTGAGGCGCCTGTCCGATCGGCTGCTCCCAGCCGCCCGGCGGGACCGGGCCGCCGTAGGAGCCGGGTGTTTCGGGCGCGGGTGGCGCCTCCGGCAGCGTGCCCGGTGCCTCGGTCGGTTGGGGAGCCTCCGGGCCGGGCGCCTGCGGTGCGGGAGCCTGCGGTCCGGGCGGGGGTGCCGGCGATTGTGGCCCCGGGTCCGGTCCCGGCGACTCGGGATCGCGGGGACGGTCAGGCGTGGGGGGTCCACTCTCCATGGGCGAATGAAATCACTGCGCGCGGCGGCTCGGCTCCAGCACGAGCTCCTCGCCACGTCGCAGGAAGCGCAGGCCGAGCGCGAGCGCGCCGAGCATGGCCATCACTGCGAGCGTGATCTGCACGCTCAGCAGCCCCTCGCGGGTCCAGTAGACGTCGTCCAGCTCGAGCAGCAGGGCGGACTCGTCGAGTGTCAGGCCCAGGCCGATGCCGAACGGAACCGCGAGCAGCGGCTCGAGCCGCTCGTCGCGGTTGACGATCGAGACGCCGCCGGCGGCGAACGCGATAACGATCCCCGGCACGAAGTGGTGGATGTGGCGGCGCCCGACCCGCACGTTCCTGAACGGACCGAAGCTCGAACGCGCCCTGAGCAGGTAGGTGATGCCGCGGATGCTCAGGAAGGTGGCGGCGAACGCGGTCAACAGGTTGAAGGTCGAGTTCTCGCGCGTCGAGACCTCGCGGTAGCCGGCGATCGCCACCTCGGCCGTCTCGGCGACGGCCTCCTCGGCGGCCCACAACAGATCGTCGGTCTCCTGCGGGAGCGGCGCGCTCCCCCGTCTCCAGACCCGGCCGACCTCCGCGACCACCACCGCCGCGAACGTCGCGGTAGCGAGCGCGCCGAGCACGAGCGTCCCGCGCCCCGGCGCAAGCGGCGGGCGCCGGCGCAGCCTCATGCCCCGAGATGCTCCTCCGCGGGCACGTCGCGAACCGGCCGCGCGGGCACGCCGACCACGACCGCGCCCGGCGCGACGTCGCGCGTCACGACGGCGCCGGCCCCCACGAAGGCCTCCGCGCCAACCTCGACTCCGGGAAGCAGCACGGCACGCGCGCCGATCCGGCAGCCGCGCCTCAGGGTCGCGCCGCGCAGCTCGACGCCCTCAGGGCGCCGGCCCGCTGTCGGGTCGTTCGTGAGCATCACACCCGGCGCGATGAAGACGTCGTCCTCGACCAGCGACCAGGCCGTCACGTAGGCGCCCGTCTGCATGCGCACGCGCTCGCCCACCCGCACGTCGTTCTCGACCGATGCCGCCCTACCGACCACCGTCTCCGCGCCGATCTGCGTGCGCTCGCGCACGTGCGCCTGGTCGGCGACGACCGCCCGCTCGCCGATCTCCGCTCCGGCCAGCACGATCGCGCCGGCGCCGATCGTCGCACCCGCCCCGATGACGGCGGGCGCGGGCGGCTCGACCGTCGCGGCACTCGAGCGCGCTCCGAGCGTCGGCGGCTTCCCGATCACGCAGCCGTCCTGCAGCACGACGCCCTCGCCCACCACGGTGCCCGCATGCACGATCACGTTGCCGCCGATCTCGACGGTCTCCGGCAACTCGGCTCCATCGCCGAGCAGCAGGCCCGGGGCGCGCTCCGAAGGCGCCGGCCCGGAGCTCACAGGCGGACGAGGTTCGCCGCCTCGATTCCGCGCGTGACGCCGCGAAAGTCGACGACGAGCGGCGACTCGCGCACGACTCGCTCCAGATCCAGGCCCGGGTGTGCCGTCACGATCACCGAGCAGTCGGGCTCGTCGGGCCACTCGGAGCTGAGGCCGTAGTCCCCGAGCTCCGGGACGAAGTCGTCGTGATAGCTGAGCTCGGCGCCGCGCTCGCGCAGGATGCGCATGATGCGCAGCGCGGGCGACTCGCGCAGGTCTCCGACGCCCGGCTTGTAGGACACGCCGAAGATCGCGATCCGCGATCCGCGCACCGCCTTCGCGTGATCGTTCAGGGCGCGCGAGATGCGGTCGACGCAGAAGTACGGCATCGCCTGGTTGACCTCGCCGGCGAGCTCGACGAACTCGGTCTGCGTGTCGAACTCACGGGCACGCCAGGACAGGTAGAACGGGTCGACCGGGAGGCAGTGCCCACCCATGCCGGGCCCGGGCTTGAACGACATGAAGCCGTACGGCTTCGTGGCCGCGGCGTCGACGACCTCCCAGACGTCTATGCCCATGCGGTCACAGAGCACGGCCAGCTCGTTGACGAGCGCGATGTTGACCGAGCGGAAGATGTTCTCCAGCAGCTTCGTCAGCTCGGCGACCTCGGGCGTCGTCACCTCGACGACCTCGTTGCAGACGGTCCGGTAGAGGTCGACGGCGCGCCTCAGGCACTCCGGCGTGAGGCCGCCGACCACCTTGGGAGTCGTGCGCAGGGTGTAGTCCGTACGACCGGGGTCGATGCGCTCCGGCGAAAAGGCCGCGTAGAAGTCACGGCCGCCGGCGAGCCCCGACTCCTCGAGCAGCGGAACGAAGCGCTCGCGCAGCGTCCCGGGGTACGTGGTCGACTCGAGCACCACGAGCTGGCCCGCCTGAAGCACCTTCGCCAGCGAGCTGGCGGACGAGATGAGCGGCTGCAGGTCGGGCTCGCGATTCTGCGTCAGCGGCGTCGGCACCGCCACGATCACCGCGTCCGTCTGCGCCAGCTCGGCGTAGCGCGTGGTCGGCCGAAAACGACCGGAGATCGAGGCGAGCGACGCATCCGAGACGTCCTCGATGTGCGAGCGGCCCGAGGCGAGCGCCTCGACCATGCGCGAATCCGTGTCCACGCCGACTACCTCATGCCCCGCCTCGCAGAACGCCACGACCAGCGGGAGGCCGACATATCCGAGTCCTACGACGCCGATCCTCATAGTCGCGCAGTGTAGGCAGCGAGCACCTCGGCAACGCGTTCTGCAGCGTGGCCCCCGCCGTACAGTTCTGGCCGCTCCGCCGGCGGCCGTGCCTCGAGTGCCGCCAACGTGGCGACGGGATCGAGGTCGACGAGCGTGTTCCAGCCCGCCTCTACCGTTTCAACCCATTCAGTGTTATTCCGCATCGTTACGCAGGAAACGCCCAGCAAATAGGCCTCCTTTTGCACGCCGCCCGAATCCGTGAGCACGGCGCGCGCGTGCCGTGCCAGTTTCAGAAAGTCGAGATACCCGAGCGGCGGTAACAGCGTGAGCGCGTCGAGGCGACGCTCGAGCCCGGCCGCCTCGAGCCGCGCGCGCGTGCGCGGGTGCACGGGGAAGACCACGGGTGGCGGCAGGGCCTCGAGGACGCCCACGAGCGCCTCGAGTCGTTCCGGGTCGTCGACATTGCCCGCCCGGTGGGCCGTGACGACGAGGTAGCCGCCCGGCTCGAGGCCGAGCTCCTCCAGGATGCGCGACCGCTCCTCGGCTATGTCCTGGAAGGCAAGCGAAACATCGGCCATCACGTCGCCCACGAGCTGAATCTCGCCTGCCGCACCCTCACGCTCGAGGTTCGCGACGGCAGTCGGGGTCGAGCAGAGCAGCAGGTCGCTCGTGTGATCGGTGAGCACCCGGTTGAGCTCCTCGGGCATGGTGCGGTCGAAGGAGCGCATGCCTGCCTCCACGTGGCCGACGGGGATCCCTGCCTGGGCCGCCACGAGCGCCCCGGCGAGGGTCGAGTTGGTGTCCCCGTAGACGAGCGCGAGCTCGGGCTCGAGCTCGGCCAGCACAGGCTCCAGCGCCGCCAGGATGCGGGCCGTCTGGGCGGTGTTCGTGCCGGTTCCGGCGCCCAGCTCGCGGGCTGGGCGCGGCACGTCGAGCTCCTCGAAGAAGACCTCCGAGAGCTCGTCGTCGTAGTGCTGGCCGGTGTGGACGATCAGCTCGTCGAAGGTCTCGCGAAGCCTGCGCGAGACCGCTGCCGCCTTCACGAACTGCGGCCGGTTACCGATGATCGTGACTATTCGCACGGCGAAAGGTTCGGCGCTCGGTCCTATGATGTCCTGCGTGTGGGCCGGAAAGGTCGTGGGAGGCGCGGCAGGGGTGCTGAGCCTGGCAAAGGATGTCGTCAAGCACGTCGCTTGGTACGTGTCACACCGGATCGACCCGCGCCCGCGCGAGCGGTCCTGACAGCGGCCTAGGCGCCGGCCGCGAGCTCGTCCTCGACACGTCCGCGGAACGCCTCCTGTGCCTCGCGCGTCCGCTCGCCCTCAGGCAGCTCGATGTCCTCGATCGCCGCGATCGACTGCACCTCGCGCGTGGTCGATGCGAGGAAGGCCTCACCCGCCGAACGCAGGTCGTCCATCGTGCAGGGCCGCTCCTCGACGGAAACCAGGTCGAGCACGCGCGCACGCGTGATCGAAGCGAGGATGTGCTCCGAGAGCGGCGGCGTGAACAGGGCGCCGGGCGAGTCGGTCCAGAAGAGCGACGACGTCGGCGCCTCGAGCACGCGCCCGTGCGGGGTGACGAGGAGCGCTTCGTCGAAGCCGCGCTCGCGCGCCAGCCGCCCACAGAGCATGTTCGCCCCATAGGAGAGCGACTTGACGCCGTCGAGGACCCTCGTGGGCGCATACTCGATTACCCCCAGCCGGATCCGGTCGGGCGTGGGGGGCAGCGGCTCCGTGAGCAGCAGCCTCCTGCCGCCGCGCGTGAGCACGACGCGCAAGCAGCCGTCGAATTCGGGCCCGCCGCGGCCTGAGATCAGCTCGGGGATCTCGGTCTCGAGCTCAGCGCGAAAGGCGTCCGGCAGCCGCAGGTTGGCCGCGGAGCGCTCGAGCCGGTCGAGATGGTCGGTGAGCGCGTACGGGCGCCCGTCGTAGATGCGGATGACCTCGAAGGCGCCGTCGCCGCGCAGGAGTCCCTCGTCGGTGGCCGGGATGACGGCCTCGTCGGCGGGGCCGATCCGGCCGTCGAGCGAGGCGAGCTCGGCGGTCGTCGTGGATGGCTGAGACATGGCCGAGATATTCGCAGAGTCCGCTCGCCGCGCGCCCCGCCTGCGGCGTTCACGGACTCGCTAGGCACGATCGCCATAGTGCCTCAGAATGGCGCTGCTCGTGATCTTCGCCGCGCTGGCGGGCGCCGGCACGGCGCTCACGCCGTGCGTGCTCCCGGTGCTGCCGGCGCTGCTGTCGGCGAGCGCCGTCGGCGGGCGGCGACGGCCGCTCGGCGTGATCCTCGGGCTCGTCGCGACTCACACGCTTGCGATCGTCGCCCTCGCGTCGGTGATCGACGGAGTCGGGCTGGCGGACGACTTCGCCCGCACCGCCGCGGTGGTGGTCCTCGGGCTGTTCGGAGTCGCGCTCCTGTGGCCGCGCCTCGGCCTGCTGGTGGAGCGGGCGCTCGCGCCGCTTCAAAGGCTCGGCCCGCGCAGCCGTGGAAGCGGCTTCTGGTCGGGCGTGGTGGTCGGCGGCGCGCTCGGCTTCCTGTACGCGCCGTGCGCCGGGCCGATCCTCGCCGCGGTGATCTCGCTCTCGGCGACCCAGGGCGCCTCGACTGAGCTTGTCCTGGTGGCGCTCGCCTACGGAGCCGGCTCGGCGCTCGTCCTGCTGCTCGTCGCCTTCGGCGGCCGTGCGGTCGTCGAGCGGATCAGGCGCGCCGGGCACGGGCCCACGGTGCAGCGGGCCCTGGGTGTGCTGCTGCTCGGCACCGCGGTCGCCATGGCGGCCGAGCTCGACGTGCGCTTCCAGACGGTGCTCGCAAACGAGCTGCCGACCGTGTTCTCGAACCCAACCAGCGCTCTCGAGCGCAGCGACGCCGTCTCGCGGCGGCTCGCGGACCTGCGCGGGCCCTCCCGCTTTCACGAGGCCGGCGCGGAGGGCGGGCTGCCGGTGCTCGGCCGCGCACCAGACTTCACCGGCAACGACTCATGGCTGAACACGCGCGGCGACCGCCCCCTGTCGCTGCGCGAGCTGCGCGGCCGCGTAGTGCTCGTCGACTTCTGGACCTACACCTGCATCAACTGCCTGCGGACCATGCCGGCGCTGCGGGCGTGGCACGAGCGCTACGCGCGCGACGGCCTCGTGATCGTGGGGGTCCACACGCCGGAGTTCGCGTTCGAGCGCGAGCGCGACAACGTCGAGCGCGCGGTCCGTGACAACGATCTGCGCTACCCCATAGCCCAGGACAACGAGTACGCCACCTGGAACGCCTGGGGCAACCAGTACTGGCCGGCCAAGTATCTGATCGACACCGAGGGCCGCGTCCGCTACGCCCACTTCGGGGAGGGCGCGTACGGCGAGACCGAGAAGGCGATCCGGACGCTGTTGGCAGAGGCGGGCAAGCGGCGGCTCGCGGGCGCATCCCGGGTGAGCCCGGCGAGCGCGGCACCCGGCGTGCGGACGCCGGAGACGTACCTCGGCACACTGCGCGCGGACGGGTTCGCGGGCACGCCTCCCGAGGCCGGCCGGCGCGCGTATCCGGAGCCACCGGAGGGGCTCGAGCCGAGTCAGTTCGCGCTCACCGGCAGCTGGGACGTCGATGCCGAGAGCGCCACGGCGGTGGCCGACGCAGCCATCCGGGCGCGGCCGGTAGCGCGCGAGGTCTACCTCGTGATGGCTTCGCAGGACGCCGTTCCACGCCGCGTCGAGGTGCTGCTCGACGGCGAGCCCATCGCGGCGAACGCCGCCGGCCGCGACGTCAGTGCGGGCGCCGTGACGGTCGAACGCCAGCGGCTCTACCGGCTCGTGTTGCTGCCCGAGGTGGGCGAGTTCGAGCTCGAGCTGCGCGTACCGCCGGGGGTGGGCGCCTACGCGTTCACCTTCGGCTGATCAGAAGCCCCCGCGCCGGCGAGGCGAATGGGCCGTGTAGGAATCGAACCTACAACCTTGAGATTAAGAGTCTCCTGCTCTGCCAATTGAGCTAACGGCCCGGGCGAACCGCGGATTTTAGAAGAAGGCCTGCCAGACGTCGGCGGGGGGTCCGGGGGCGTGAGCCCCCTGGCTGTGATCCTTAGTCCGTCGCTCCCGAAGCCACGGCGTCGAGCGCCTCTTCGCGCGACGAGTGGATCGGGAAGACCCGGTCGAGTCCGGTGATCTCGAAGATCTTGGTGATGTTGTCGTCGGTGCAGACGAGCGCCAGCGAGCCACCGGCCGGGCGCAGGCGCTTGACCCCTCCGACCAGGACGCCGAGCGTCGTCGAGTCGATGAAGGTGGCCTTCGACAGGTCCACCACGATCTGTTTCTTGCCCGACTCGATCAGCTCGACCATGCGCTCCTTGAATTCGGGCGCGGTGTAGAGGTCGACCTCGCCGCCGAGCTCGATTATGTGCGTGGCGTCGTCGACGGCCTCGTCTTCGATATGGAAATTCACATCTCTCCCTGTCTAGTGCTTGTCCCGGGGAGCCAGTCCTGCGTTGCGTAGCCTACGTCAGCCGCTCGGTTGCTGCGTCTGCTGTCCCGATTGCTTCAGCGCCTCGGCCTGCTGTTTCACCTGCTTACGCTGATTCTTGGGTGCGAGATCGACGGCCTTCTGCGTCGCCAGGTCGGCTGTGCGGGTGTCTCCTGCAAGCGACGCATACGCAACGAGCTGGAGATACGCGGACGGGTTGTTCTGCGCCTCGGCGATGATCGTCGCGGCCCGCTGTGCCTGCTTGGGTTGGTTGAGCGCACCAACGTCGTATACGCGCAGCGCATATAGAGCGGTCGCCTCATTCGGGTTCTCCGCGGCCTGGAGGTAGCGCTGCCAGTAGTTCCCCGCCCTCTGCAGGTCGTCGCGGGCGTCCTCCGGGAACTCGGTCGCGCCCGACGCCTGCTGGCTGGTCGCGAGCTGGTAGTTGTCGCGCACGAGCGACTGCAGCACGGCAACGTTGGCCGGGTTGGCCTGCAGGCGCTGCTCCTGCCGGTCGATTCGCTCCTCGAGGGCGGCGTTGGCATCGCCGCCGCCGCCGTCGCCCTCGAACGCGTTGAAGAGCCCGCCGGAGACGTCCCCGCCGATTCCGAACAGCACGAGGCCGCCGCCCATCAGCACAGCGAGCGACAGGTAGGTGGCCTGCACCAAACGGCGCCGCCGTCCTCTCAGGTCAAACAGCATGCGGGGGCGAAGGCTAGTGGGTCAGGAGCCCTCGGCGGAGGCGATCTGATCCGCCACCTCGGGTGATGGCCTGCCGAGCACGGAAGCGAGCCAGATGGAGAGTTCGTAGAGCAGGATCAGGGGGATCATCTCGAGGATCAGCGTCAGCGGATCCAGGGTCGGGAGCAGCGCGGCGAGCACCGCGATCGCGACGATCGCGTAGCGGCGGCTGGCGCGGAGCTTCTCGGGAGAGGTCACGCCGAGCCTGCAGGCGGCGATCACGCCGACCGGGATCTGGAAGCCGATTCCCATCGCCAGCATCAGCAGCGTGATGAAGGAGTAGTAGTCGCGTGCCCTGACCTGGGTGTTGAACTCGTCCGCGTTGAAGTTGAGGAGGAAGTCGAGCGCAGGCGTGAGGACGACGAAGTAGCAGAACACGACGCCGGCGATGAAGAGGATGGGCACCAGCATCAGGAGCGGCGTCGCGACCCGCCGCTCGGTGGGGCTGAAGGCCGGCAGCACGAACGCGTAGAGCTGGTAGAGGATCACCGGCAGCGAGATCAGGAGCGCCGCGTAGGCCGAGTTCGTGAGCGTCGTGTAGAAGGCCTCGGCCGGGCCGAGCGTAATCGGCTCGATCCCGTCCGGCAGCGGCGCGTTCACGATCTCGAGGACCAGGTGGTTCTGCCAGGCCGTCAGCGCCCACGCGGCGACGAAGGCGACCGCCGAGATGATGAGCCGCGTACGCAGCTCGTCGAGATGCTCGACGACCGACAGCCGGTCGTCGTGGGCGACAGGTCTTACTCGCCGCACGTCCTACGCGGCACCTTCGGCTAGGACTGCTGCTCGCGCGTCGAGGTGGTGGCGGTCGTAGCCGGCGGCTCCGGCGCGTCACCGACCGTCTTGACGGAGTCGAGCTGCTCGTGCTCCTGCTCCTTGTCCTTGCCCGTCACGGAGTCCTTGAACTCGCGCATCCCGCGCCCGAGGGACCTGCCCAGGTCGGGCAACCGCTTGGGACCGAAGATCACGAGCACGATGATGAGGACGATGATGATCTCGAGTGGGCCGGGAGTCGGCATGCTTCGCATGGTAGCGGCGCAGCGGCGGCGCATCCCGTGGGCAGGAATTGCGAGGATGCGCGCGTGAACGGCGCGGTCCTCTCAGACGGCACGATTCGGCGCCTCGTCGACGAGGGCCGTATCCAGATCGATCCCTGGGATCCCGAGATGGTCCAGCCGGCCAGCGTCGACCTGAAGCTCGGGCCCTCCTTCCGCGTGTTCCACAATCACCGGCTGCCGGCCATCGACCTGGCGGAGCCCCCACAGGGGGTGACCGAGCACGTCCGGATCGAGGAGGACCAGTCGTTCGTGATCCATCCCGGCGAGTTCGTGCTCGGCACGACCGTGGAGTCGGTCGAGATGCCGGACGACCTGGTGGCCCGCATCGAGGGCAAGAGCTCACTCGGCCGGCTCGGGCTGATCGTGCACGCCACAGCGGGCTTCGTCGACCCCGGCTTCAAGGGCAACCTCACGCTCGAGATAACGAATCTCACCCGGGTCCCGATCGTGCTCTGGCCGGGCAAGCCGATCGCCCAGCTCTCATTCATGGCGCTCGACCGGGCGGCCGAGCGGCCCTACGGGCATCCCGACCTCGGCAGCCACTACCACGGCCAGGTCGACGCCACGGAGTCCCGCTATGAGGGCGGCCCGCGGCGCAGTTCCTGACGTTGCGTGCGGCATATCACGTCCGATTCGCGCCCGGGAGCGTAAGTAAGGGCGTACACAGCGGTTGGGAATCCGCAAGGCCGCAAATTTCCTTCAAGTTCGGCCGCTGTGTGCCGATACCGGGAGCAGAGGATGCGAGAGATGGAAAGCCACGGAGAACAGACCCACTACACGAAGCGAGTGGTTCTCCCGAGCGGGAAGACCATCGAGGTCGTGTATTTCAAGGACCAGGATGAGCCGCGCGCGGAGCAGCCGGAGGCCCACGCCCCCGAGCACGCCCCCGCCGAGGTCCATCAGGACCTCCACGTCTGCATCGACTGCGCTTCCGAGCTCGTGTATCCCGTCCAGTGGGACGAGGCCGGCCCCGAGAACTGGAACGTCCTCCTCCACTGCCCGAACTGCGACGTCTACCGCGAGGGTGTCTTCACCCAGGACAACGTCGAGGAGTTCGACGAGGAGCTCGACCGTGGCGGCGACGCGCTCGCCCGCGACTACAAGCGGCTGATGCGCGCGAACATGGCGGAAGAGATCGAGCGCTTCGTCGGGGCGCTCGAGGCCGACGCCATCCTGCCGGAAGACTTCTAGGCGCAAGCGGCCGGCTCGGCCGGCCGCGCAGCGATGATCTCCTAGGCGTAGCGCTCAACGACCCCGTCGGCGACGAGGTCGAGGGCCCGGCGCCGGCTCGCGCTCAGATCGAGCTCCGCGAGCCCCGCCTTCGCGCCCGCCACGTGGGTCAGTGCCATCCCTCGTGCCTCGTCGAGCACGCCGGTGGCCGCGATCCGGTCGCAAACGGATTCCGCCGTGGCGGCGTCGTGAACCGCGGTCCTGAGCTCGAGCGCCGCGAGCTCCGGATCGGCGCGCCGGCCCAGGATCAGCGGGAGCGTCACCGTGCCGTCGAGCAGGTCCGTCCCGCGCGGCTTGCCCGTGCGCTCGGGCGGGCCCGAGACGTCGAGCACGTCGTCGAGCATCTGGAAGGCGAGCCCCACGCGCTCGCCGAAGCAGCCGAGCGGGCCCGCCAGGTCCTCCCTGCCGCCGAACAGGGCGCCCAGGCGGCAGGAGGCATCGAACAGGCTGCCGGTCTTGAGCCGGCAGCGCTCGAGGTAGCGCTCCTGGGTCACGCCGGCGTCCCAGGCGTCGGCGCGCTGCATCAGCTCGCCGCGCGCCAGCGCCGACGAGGCGGCCGACAGGGCGCGCACGGCGTCCTCGGCTCCCGGCCGGGTCAGCTCGGCGAACGCGCGCGAGAAGAGCAGGTCGCCCGTGGCCGTAGCCGCCCGGCGGCCCGCCGAGGCGAACACGGTGGGCCTGCCGCGGCGCAGCTCGGCGCGGTCGAGCACGTCGTCATGCACGAGCGTCGCCATGTGCAGCAGCTCGACGGCGGCGGCCGCGGCGACGAGCCCCTCGCCGTCGCCGTCGCCGCACAGGAACACGAGGATCGGCCGGAGCCGCTTCCCACCGGCCGACAGCGTGCCGTCGGCGTGGGCCGCGAGCTCGGCGCCGTGGCCGCTCGCCACCTCGGCGAGCCGCGCCTCGGTCCGCTCGAGCAGCTGCGCGAGCTCCGGCCCGCCGGCCGAGAGCACCGCGCCGAGCTGGGCCTGGGCGGTGTTCACGGCGCCCGTGTGCCCGAGTGGATCGCGATGATGCCGCCCGCCGTGAGGATCCAGCGCACGTCGGTGAGGCCCGCCGCGGCCATGCTCGCCCCGAGCGCCTCGGGGCCGGGAAAGCGGCGGACGCTGTTCGGCAGGTACGTGTAGGCATCGGAGTCGCCGGCGACGCGGCCGAGCAAGGGCACGATCCGGTCGAACCACGCCCGGAAGAACCACGACAACGGCGGGCGCTGCGGAGTCGTGATCTCGAGCACCACGACGCGCCCGCCGGGCTTCGTCACGCGCGCCATCTCGCGCAGGCCCTGGTCGAGATCGGCGAAGTTGCGCGCGCCGAAGCCGACCGTCACGGCGTCGAACTCGGCGTCGCCGTAGCGCAGCGCGAGTGCGTCGCCCTCCTCGAACTCGAGCTCGGGCGCCTTGGCGCCGGCAAGCTCGAGCATCGCCGGCGAGAAGTCCATCCCGGTTACCGCGGCGCCGCGTGAGGCGAGCTCCACCGCCAGATCGCCCGTGCCGGTCGCGACGTCGAGGGCGCGCGAACCGGGCCCTACGCCTGTCAGGTCGGCGGCTCGGCGCCGCCAGGCGTGGTGCATCCCGGCCGTCATCACCGTGTTGACCGGGTCGTAGATCCGCGCGATGCGGTCGAACATCGCGCGCACCTGCGTCTCGGGCAGGGTCCCGGACGCGGGGCTGCCCCCGCTCACAGAGCCGTGCGCAAGCAGCGGGCTCGGCCCGCTGCGCAGCGGGCCACCTACTCCTCGCCCTTGAGCGACGCTACGTACTGGACGAGCTTGTCGAACTGCTCGGGGTTCTCCTGCTGGAGCGACGCGTAGGAGGGCATCGGCGACGTCGGGTTCACGAGTGTGCGCGCGATCGCGTCGGGTCCGAGCCGGGCGCCGATGTCGGTGAGGCTCGGCCCGAGCGTGTTGCCGTTCTCACCGATCTTGTGGCAGCCGAGGCAGCCCGAGGAAGCGGTGATCTGCTTGCCCTCCTCGTACTGCGGCGAGGTGGCCAGCTCGATCTCGGTCGGGGAGCCGGCGAGGGCGCCCAGCACTGTCAGGTAGGCCATCGCCGCGATTGTCGCGATGCCGGCCGTGACCGCGATCGGGCGGCGCAGCGGGTTGCGCTCGGGGCCGCGGTCGTAGAAAGGCAGCAGCAGCAGCAGGACGAGGCAGATCGTCGGGATGCCGATCGTCGCCAGGAAGACGAGCTCCGGCGGCTTGACCACGCGCAGCAGCTCGAACAGGAAGAAGAAGTACCACTCGGGGCGCGGCGTGTAGGTGGTAGTGGTCGGATCCGCCTTCGGGCCGAGCTCGGCACCGAGCAGTACCGACAGCAGGATGATCACGGCGAGCGTGACGCACGCCATGAGTGAGTCCTTCGCGACCGCGTACGGGAAGAAGGGCTTGCCCTGGCCCTTCAGGATGGAGTACTCGCGGAGATACTCCTCGCGTTCGCGTGCGTTCACCGGCGCTCAGATCTCCTCGGTCAGGAGGTCCTTCTTCTCGGCCTTGAGCCAAGGCGGCGCCGTCGTGCCGAGCTTCGCGACGAGGTAGAGATGCGCGCCGATCAGCGCGATGATCAGACCGGGTACGAGAAGCATGTGAAGCGCGTAGAAGCGCGCGATCGTCGTTGGCCCGAATTCAGCGCCGGCTCTGAGGAAGTCGGCCAGGTAGGGGCCGACCAGCGGGCCGGAGGCGTTGATGTTGACGGCGACGACAGTGGCCCAGAAGGAGCGCTGGTCGAACGGCAGCAGGTAGCCCGTGAGGCCCATCATCAGCGTCAGCACGAGCAGCACGACGCCGATCACCCAGTTGAGCTCGCGCGGGTACTTGTAGGCGCCGAAGAAGAACGTCCTGGCCATGTGCAGGAAGATCAGGATGATCATCACCGACGAACCCCACTTGTGCATGCCGCGCACGAACTCCCCGAGGAAGACCTCGTTGGTGATGCGCGCGGCGGACTCGTAGGCGCGCGTCGGGTCCGGCTCGTAGTACATGGCGAGGAACACGCCGGTGACGGCCTGCGAGAGGAAGGCGAACAAGGTCGCCGAGCCGAGCGTGTAGAACCAGTTGGTCCCCTTGGGGACCTTGCGGAACAGGAAGCCGCGCAGGAACGGGCTGAGGCCGGTGCGCTCCTCGACCCAGCCGATCGCCGAGGCGCCGCCCTCGAGCGCCTGGTCCTTGACGGTCGGCTTGGGCGGGGCGACGACGGAGCCGTTCGAGGGGTTGCGACCGTTCCCGTTGTCGCCTGGACGCCGCGGCTTTGGTCGCAGTCCGCGTGGAAGCGGAGGGCTCATGTGGTCGGCCTCGACGGGTAGAGGTACTGCCAGAGCCCGTCTAGGTGGTTCGACGGGTCACGCGGCGCGAAGCGCTCGAGATCCGAGTTGAGCGAGAAGCGGTCGCCGATCTCGACGCGGCCGCCCTCGACGCGGGTGTAGAAGCGGTCGAGCGGCCGCACCGGCGGGCCGCCCTCGACCTGGCCCTCGAAGCCGTACACGCCGCCGTGGCAGGGGCAGACGAACTTCCCCGATGCCTGGATGTAGCGGACCGGACAGCCGAGGTGCGCGCAGCGGGTCGAGATCGCGACGTAGGGCTGCGGATCCTCGCCCTTGTTCACCTTGTCGCGGTCCGGGTTGAAGGTGCGGACGTAGATCGTCGTCTTGCCGGCGTCGCCGATGTCAGCCGTGATGTTGATGACGCGCGGGACGTAGGTCTCGTCGTTGAAGTCGTCCTCGGGGCCGACGTCCTGCCAGCGCGTCGGGCTCGTGTCCTCGAACACAGGCCCGAGCGCGAAGCCGAGGGCCGGCAGCGTGAACGCCATCGTGGCGATGCCGCCGGCCGCGAGCGCGGTGCCGGTTATGAGGCCGCGGCGGGTGACCGTCTCGCCCTCGAATGCACCGGCCATGCCACGCTCCGTGGTGTAGCGGGACTTGCGTTCTGGCTTTGGAGAGGGTGGGTCAGCCACTGCTTCTGAGTGAATTGTTCCGGTCGGCGCGGCCTATTGCCAACTTGGTTACGGAGCGCACTACCTGAGCGGTTGGATGTGGGTCGGGGAGCCTATCGCGCAAGTCGCTCGGCGCTCCGCACCCAGAGCGCCTCGGCGGCCTCCGGGCGGCTCTCGGCGTGCGCCTGCGCCGAGCCCGAGATCAGGTCCGAAAGCTCGGCGACGGCTTCGAGGTCGCCCGCTTCGGCCAGCCGCGACAGGCCGAGCGCGTAGAGCGCGTCGCCCGCCAGGAGGCGGAGATCCTCCTCCATCCCGGCGTAGGCGCGCGGCTCGCCGTAGTGCATGAGGTAGCCCTCCCGTACGGCCTCGAGCACGAAGCGGCGCTCGGGCGTGGCGTCGAGCCCCTCGAAGCGCCCCGGACCGGGCTCCGCGACGGCATGCACGCGCGAGCGCCGGGTCGGCAGCGTCGACGACCTCGGTGAGCAGGCTCATGCGAGCGCCTCCCGCAGCGACTCTTCGACCGCCTCGAGCGTGCGCTCGACGTGCGCCGCCGAATGGGCCAGCGACGGGAACCACCCCTCGAACTGCGACGGGGGCAGGTAGATCCCGCGGTCGAGCATCGCCCGGCAGAAGGCGGCGTAGGCGTCCGTGTCGCATGTACGCGCGTCCTCGTAGTCGCGCACCGGCCGGTCGCTGAAGAAGAAGGTGAGCAGGCCGGTCGTCCACTGGACCCGGACGGGCAGGCCGCTGGAGGCCGACTCGATCCCGGTCGCCAGCGCCCGCGTCGTCTCGTCGAGGCTCCGGTAGGCGTCCTCGTCGAGCAGCCTCAGGGTCGCCAGGCCGGCCGCGGTGGCGAGCGGGTTCCCGGAGAGGGTGCCGGCCTGGTAGACCTCGCCCGCCGGAGCCACTTGCTCCATCAGCGTGCGCGGGCCGCCGAACGCGGCGGCCGGCAGGCCGCCGCCGGCGATCTTCCCGAGGATGGTCAGATCGGGGACGACCCCCTCGCGCTCCTGGGCCCCGCCGCGGCTCACCCGGAAGCCCGAGATGACCTCGTCGAAGACGAGCAGCACGCCGGCCGCCGCGCTCGCCTCGCGCAGGAAGGCGAGGAAGCCCGGCTCCGGCGGCACCACGCCCATGTTGCCCGGGTAGGGCTCGCAGAGGAGCGCGGCGACGCCCGCCTCGGCGAGCGCCCGCTCGACGCCCTCGCGGTCGTTCCAGGGCACCACGAGCGTGTCCGCGGCATGGGCGGCGGTGACGCCCGGGCTCGCCGGGATCCCCTGGGTGGCGAGCCCCGAGCCGCTCTCCGCGAGCAGGCCGTCGACGTGACCGTGGTACGCGCCCGCGAACTTGACGATGCGGTCTCGCCCGGTCGCCGCCCGCGCGAGCCGGATGGCACTCATCGACGCCTCGGTGCCGGACGAGGTCATGCGGACCATCTCAGCGGACGGGATGCGGGCCGCGATCTCCCCGGCCAGCTCCACCTCCGCCTCGGTGGGGGCGCCGAAGCTCGTGCCCGCTGCCGCGGCGGCCTGGACCGCGGACACCACGTCGGGATGAGCGTGGCCGGCGATCAGCGGCCCCCAGGACATGACCCAGTCGACATAGCGGTTGCCGTCCACGTCGACGAGCTCGGCGCCCTCGCCGCGGGCGACGAAGACGGGGTCGCGGCCGATCGCCCGCATCGCCCGGACCGGAGAGTTGACGCCGCCCGGCAGCAGCTCGACGGCCGCTCTGTAGAGCTCGCCGGAGCGGGTCGTCACGTGGCTTGGCATCGGCCGCGGTGGCCTAGGCGTGCTCGGCTTCCCAGCGCCGGTGCTCGTCGGTGAAGTAGCGCAGCCGGATCTTCTTGAACTCGGTCGAGGAGTAGAGCGTGCGCCGGTCCTCGATGCCGGTATCGGCGGCGATCGAGTCGAGGATGGCGTCGCACTCCTCCTTCGAGCGGCCGTGGGCCATCGTGAAGACGGAGTAGGGCCAGTCGGCGTAGGTCGGCCGCTGATAGCAGTGCGAGATGCCGCGGAACGACGACATACGCGGGCCGAGCTCGAGGATGCGCTCCTCGGGGACGTTCCAGACGCCCATGCCGTTCGCGGAGAAGCCGGCGCGCCGGTGGAACAGGATCGCCGCCACGCGCCTCAGCGCGCGCCGCTCGCGCATCGACTCGAGCCGCCCGAGCAGCTCGTCCTGAGAGATGCCGAGCTCGGCCGCGGCGGCGGCGTAGGGCTCCGATGTGACCTCCATCGGGCCCTGAGTCGCGCGGATTGTGGCGACGTCGTCGTCCGACAGCGGGATCGCCTCCGGCTCGCGGTGCTCGATCGGCTCCGCCGCGGCGGCCAGCGCATCGGTCCCCTTCTCCATCTCGAGGTCCATGCGGATCTTGAAGAGGCGCAGCGTCGGCAGCTGGCGCACGGACTGCGCAGCGGTCAGCCGCTGCAGCACCTCGAGCGTGCCGTTGAGCCCGAGCTGCGAGCCCGGTTCGGTCGCGATCGTGAACCACAGGTTGAAGTCGTGGTCGCGCAGGTAGTTGTGCGAGACGCCCGGGTGCGAGTTGATGATCTTGGCCGCGCGCCAGGGGTTCTCGGCGTCCACCTTCGCCGCGACCAGCATCGAGCTGTAGCCGAGCACGCGCGTGTCGAAGATCGGCGTGACCTCGCGGATGATGCGCCCGTCGAGGAGCCGCTGCGTGCGCGCGAGCACGTCGTCCTCGCCGACCCCTGCGAGCCCCGCGACATGAGCGAACGGGCGCGGCTCGAGCGGAAAGCTTCCCTGCAACAGGTTGAGGAGCTTCTTGTCGAGCTCATCG
The DNA here is from genome assembly GCA_963827065.1 of uncultured Thermoleophilaceae bacterium. Taxonomy (GTDB): domain Bacteria; phylum Actinomycetota; class Thermoleophilia; order Solirubrobacterales; family Thermoleophilaceae; genus JACVRW01. The sequence continues at coordinate 205,917 of CAWGZM010000014.1, forward strand.
AGCGGGATGGCCGCGCCGTCCTTGCGGCTGCGCACCTTCGCTAGCGGCTGAGCCACCGGGCGGCGTCCTTCGCGTGGTAGGTGATGACGACGTCGGCGCCCGCGCGGCGGATCGCCGTCAGCGTCTCGAGAACGATGGCCTCCTCGTCGACGTGGCCGGCCGCGGCGGCGGCCTTGACCATGGCGTACTCGCCGCTGACGTTGTAGGCGGCCACCGGCACGTTCGTGGCCTCCTTGACGCGCCTGATCACATCCAGGTAGGGCAGCGCCGGCTTGACCATCACGACATCGGCGCCCTCGCCCACGTCGAGGAGCGCCTCGCGTACGGCCTCGTCGGAGTTGGCCGGGTCCATCTGGTAGCTGCGCCGGTCGCCGAACGCCGGAGCCGAGTCCGCGGCCTCGCGGAAGGGCCCGTAGTAAGCGGATGCGAACTTCGCCGAGTAGGCCACGATCGGCAGGTCCTTGTGGCCCTCCGCGTCGAGCTGCGAGCGCAGCGCGCCGACGCGCCCGTCCATCATGTCGCTCGGCGCCACCGCGTCGGCGCCGGCGCGCGCGTGCGAGATCGCCGTCTTGGCGAGCAGCTCGAGCGTCAGGTCGTTGTCGACGCTGCCGTCGTCCATCACCACGCCGCAATGACCGTGCGAGGTGTAGCCGCACAGGCAGACGTCCGTGATCACGACGAGCTCGGGATGCGCCTCCTTGACCGCACGCACCGCGAGCTGCACGACGCCCTCGTCGTCGTATGCGCCCGAGCCATGCTCGTCCTTGTCGGCGGGCAGGCCGAAGAGCAGCACGGCCGGGATACCGAGCGCGGCGACCTCGCCGGCCTCCTGGACGGCGTGCGAGATCGACATGCGCTCGACGCCGGGCATCGCCTCCACGGGCGTGCGGCCCTCGCCGAGCTGCACGAACATCGGATAGACGAGGTCGGAAGGCGACAGACGCGTCTCGCGCACGAGCTCCCTGAGGACGCCCGTCTTGCGCAGGCGGCGCAGGCGTGTGGCGGGGAAGGCCATCGGCACACGAGTCTAGATGTCCGGACCGCTCCGGCCCGGGCCAGCCCGGGGCCTCGCGCACGGCGCGACCCGCCTGAGCTACGCGAAGCGGCGCAGGGCCAGCCGCGCCAGGGCTCCGAACACGAGCGCCAGCGCCGCGAGGTGAAGAAGCGGCCCGCCGAGGTCGCCCGCGTCGTTCAGGGCGGCGTCGAGCGCGTCGAGTGCCGGCTTGAACGGGAAGGCCGCCGACACGGCGCGGATCACGTCGTAGAGCGCGGGCGCCACCGCGCCAGAGGGGACGAGCGCCAGGAAGGCGAGCGGCAGGCACAGCATGAAGGCGAGCAGCGAGGCGGCCCTGACTTCGCGCGTCAGCGCCCCGATCGCGAGCCCGAGCGCCGCGAACGCGAGCGCGCCCAGCGCGAGCGCGGCGAGCCAGAGCGGGAAGCGGCCCCAGTCGAGATCGACGAACAGCCCCAGCCCGGCCAGCATCAGCAGCGAGACCGCAACGGAGCAGACAGCCGCGAGGCCGGCCTTCTCGACGAGCAGCCCAGTGCGCGACACGAGCCCGCGCACGAGCCGCGCGAAGGCGTTCTCCTCGCGCTCGAGCGCCAGCGTGCCCGCCGCCAGCAGCAGCGTGATGAACATGAGCGAGACGGCCACGGCCAGCGCAATCGCGAACGAGTTGAGCGACGTCGAGCCGCCATCGAGGGCGGTCGACTCCACCCGGATCGGCTCGCCGACCACGTTCAGCACCTCGTCCGAGAACGCGAGGTTCTCACGCGCAAGCCCGGCGAAGGCGATCACCCGGTCGAGCTCTGCGCGCTCGGGCGAGTCGGCCGGCAGGTCCTCGCGTGCCGACCTGAGGATCTGCTCTGAGCGCTGCAGGCCCAGCACATCGAAGTCCTGCCCCAGGAAGCTGTAGTCGCCGCCCTCCGAGATCAGGTCGAGCAGCTCGAGCGCCTCCTTGGCGACCTGCTTGGTGAGCGCCGAGTTGGCCTGCTGGACCTGGGACTTGATCGTGTTCTCGACGTACTGGCGCTTGGCCGGGTCCTCGGCGTTGTAGTAGACCTCGACGGTGCCCGGCTCGAGCGCGGACTGCAGGTTCCCGGCGAGGTCGTCCGGGATCACGAGCGCACCCAGGACGTCGCCGTCCTCGACCTTCTGGATCGCCTCCTCGCGGCTGTCGACCCGCACCGGGTCGATCGCGTCGAAGAGCCGCTGGCCCTCCCTGGCGAGGTCGATCTGCTCGCCACCGAGCTCGACCTGGGTGGGCTTCCCCTCGAGGCCGTTGTAGAACGCAACCTCGGGCTTGTCGGGGCCGCGCGAGAGCGCAAACCCGATCAGCACCGCGATCACGATCGGGTAGAGGACGAGCAGGCTGACGAGCAGCGGCGAGCGGCGCAGGATGCGCAGGTCCTTGGCGAGCAGCCAGAGCATTAATGGCCCCGCTGGTGGAGGAAGTGGACGAAGGCCTGCTCGAAGTCGAGCCCGGTGGTGCCGGTGGCCTCCTCGAGCTCGCGCGGGGAGCCGTCGAAGACGCGCTCACCGTCGGCCAGCACGATCAGCTGGCTCGCGTAGCGGTCCGCCTCCTGTATGTGGTGGGTGGCGAAGACGACGGTGGTCCCGTCCTCGGCGAGCCGCAGGATGAACTCCCAGAGACGCTCGCGCTGGCGTGGGTCGAGCGCCGAGCTCGGCTCGTCCAGCAGCAGTACGTCCGGCTCGGCGAGCAGGCCGATCGCGATGTTCACACGCTGGCGGTTGCCGCCCGACAGGGTGGAGGCCTGGTCGCCGGCGCGCTCGGCCAGGCCGGTGAGGGCGAGCATCCGGTCGGTCACGGCGGCAGGCTCCGCGCAGCGCTCGAGGCGCGCGAACAGCATCAGGTTCTCGGCGACGGTCAGCTTTCCGTAGAGCGCCGCCTGCTGGGGCACCCAGCCGACCCGCGACGCCGTGTCGACGCTGCCCTCGTCCGGCTGCTGAATCCCGGCGAGGATCGACAGGAGGGTCGTCTTTCCGGCGCCGTTCGGGCCGATCACGGCGACGAGCTCGCCGCTGCCGGCGGTCAGCGAGACCCCCTTCAGGGCCACGCGCTCGCCGTAGCGCTTGACGAGCTCGCGCGCGGCGATCGTCGTGTCGCTCCCCGCCGCGATGCCCGTGACCCTCTCCACCGCGCGCAGATTGGCAGAATCGCCCGCCGTGAAGCTGCTGTTCGTCGGCGACGTGGTGGGCGGCATCGGCCGGCGGACGCTGGCCGCGCTGTTGCCCGGCCTGCGCGAGCTGCACCGCCCCGACTTCGTCGTCGTGAACGGAGAGAACGCGGCCGGCGGGGTCGGGATCACCGAGAAGACCGCCCGCGAGCTGCTCGACACCGGTGCGGACGCGATCACGCTCGGGAACCACGCCTACCGCCACCGCGAGGTTTACGGCTTCCTGGACCGCGAGCCCCGCATCGTGCGGCCGGCCAACTACCCGAAGGGGAGCCCCGGCCATGGGCACACCGTCATCGAACAGGGCGGTGAGCGACTCGGCGTCGTCAACCTCTCCGGGATGGTCTTCCTCGACGCCGTTCGCTCGCCGTTCGCGGAGGCCGACGCGCAGCTGGCGGAGCTCCGTGGCCGCGCCGAGCACGTACTCGTCGACATGCACGCCGAGGCGACGAGCGAGAAGGTCGCAATGGGCTGGCACCTGGACGGCCGTGCCACGGCCTGCGTCGGCACTCACACGCACGTGCCCACCGCCGACGCCCGCGTCCTCCCCGGCGGTACCGCGTACGTGACCGACGTCGGCATGACCGGCGCGCGCGGGGGCGTGATCGGCGTCAAGCGCGAGCAGGCCATAGAGCGCTTCACGACGCTCACCAACGTCCGCTTCGAGACCGCCGACGAGGATCCGTGGCTGAACGCGGTGCTAGTCGAGGCGGACGGCGAGGGCCGCGCGACGGGCATCGAGCAGCTGCTCGTGCCGCTCGAGTCGTAGGGCCCGGATCGAGAGGGCGAGCACGGCGAGCAGCACCAGGTCGCGTAACGCGACAAGGGCAATCGCAAGCGGCTCGCGCGCCACGACGTCGAAGTAGTGCGCGGGGAACTCGACCTGGGTCAGCACGGCCGCGGCGAGCGCGGCGAGCGCGAGGGCGTGTAGGCGCCAGGCAAACGCGAACGCCCCCAGCGGCAGCACCCAGATCACGAATTGCGGCGAGAGGACCTTGCCGAGCGCCGCGAAGGCGGTCACCGCCGCGAGCGAGGCGAGCACGAGCCGGCGCCGGTCGCCGTGCCTCGCCGCCAGGCCGGCCAGCAAGGCCAGTACCGCGACCAGCGCCAGGGCGACGAGCGCGGAGACCGCGCCGTCGAGCGGGTGGAGAAGCCCGTCGGAGCGATGGCTCGACACGCTCACGGCCTCCCCGGCGCCGATCGCGTCCAGACCGAGCAGCACCATCGCCGCGGGGCTCTCTAGCTGCACCGGGCGCTCCAGGTGGTAGCGGACCGCGTCGAGCGCACCGTCCGGGGCGACGGCGAGCGCCATGCCCGCCCCGGCGACCAGCACGGCCAGGCACACCAGCGCGCCCTGCACGGCCTCACGCCGGCGGCCGCGGCCGAGGAGCCACGCCAGCACGACAGGGACCGCCACGAGCGGGAAGCCCTTGACGAGCGCCCCGATGCCGAGCAACGCCAGCCCGGCGCGCGGCCGCTCCGCGCAGACGAGCCACAGCGCAGCGAGCACGACGACCACCGGGGCGAGATCGAAGTGGGTACGCAGCAGGGCACCGCACGCGAGCGGCGCCAGCGCCGCGGCGAACAGGGCGCGGCGCCGATCGCCGCCGGTCAGCGCGGCCAGAGCGCCGCACAGCAGCACCACGGCGCACGCCAGCACGAGCGTCCATGCGGCGAAGGCGAGCCGGAACGTCTCCTCCCCCGTGCCCGCCAGCCCCGGCAGCGCGATCGCAGGCGCCGCGAGCGGCGGGTACTCGAAGAAGACGTCCCTGTAGGGCAGGCCGCCCGCCAGCACCGGCTCGGCGAAGATGCGGTAGACGAACAGGTCGTTCACGCGCTCGTCGGACCAGGGCGCGACCCAGAGGGTCATGGCCCAGCCGAGGACGAGCAGCCCGAGGGCGGCGAGCGCGTCCCGCCTCACGCGGGAACGAGCTCCCGTTCCGGCTCGGCGGCGTGGCTCCGGGGCTCCGGCAGGACGCGGCCTGCGGCGAACAGCGCCACGAGCACGAACGGCACGAACCAGACGACGTATAGGTAGAACCAGTGCGTGGCGGTCAGCTGCAGGGCGATCAGCACCGCCCCGCCGAGCGCCGCGACCGCCCGTGGGTCGACGCGTCGCGGAACGAAGGCAACCAGGAGTGCGAGGCCGGCGGCTCCGATCTTGACCGCGAGCTGGAGCCAGTCGAGCGACTCCACCTGGCCCCAGATACTGAACGGCGAGGGCCGCGCGGCCTGGTAGCCGACAGTGCGGTCGTACAGCTCGCGCAGTCCGCCCTCGGGGACGAACGGCAGCACCACCGCGGCCAGCGCGAGCACGAGCGCCGCGCCGAACCAGAGCGGCGCCCTGCGCGCAAAGAGCGGCGCCAGCGCGAGCGGCACGAACTTGGCCGCGGCGCCCAGGCCGATCGCGATCGCTCCGAAGACGCCGGAGAGCTCACGCCGCGCCAGCGTGAAGGCGAGCAGCGCGGCCACGCAGGCCAGCGCCACGAGCGAGTCGTTCGAGTTCGACTCGAGCACGAACGTGGTGTACGGATACGCCGCCCAGCCGTAGGCCAGCGCCACCCCGAGGGCGTTCCCCTCGCGTCCGCGCCGCAGCCGCCGGCCCAGCAGGAACAGCCCGCCGATCACGAGCAGGTCGATCGCGATCGCCGCGCCGTGAGCGGCCGGCAGGTCGTCCCACGTGCCGGTCCAGCGCAGGGCCTGCTCGAACGGCACGTAGAACAGGTAGTTGACCGGGCCGTAGGTGTCGCCGCGCTCGACATCGTCGGAGAAGCCCTCGCCGTAGAGCTGATCGCCGTCCACGATCCGGTCCGCCCCGATCACGCCCGCATAGCCGACGTCGATCACGTTCGAGTCCGCGACGTTCAGCCCGATCCGGAACGTGACGAGGAACGCGAGGCCGAGCCCGACGACGATCAGCGGGAGGTGCGGCACGAGCGCGCCGGCGCGGGGCCGCGGCCGGAAGCCCGCAAACAGAAGGCGCGCGAGCAGGTAGAGCAACACGGGATACGCGAGCGGGACCGAGACGCCGATCTCACCGCGATTGAAGAACACGTGCGAGGCGGCGAAGGCGAGCAGTACCAGCAGGTCGAGGTGCAGCAGCCGGAACGGCCGGCGCAGATCCACGAACGGCACGAGGAACAGCAGGCAGAGCGGGATCCAGATGTAGGGCGCGTTCAGCTTGCGGGCGAAGGCGCCCTCGTAGCCGCGCGCCATCGTCCACGCCACCTGGTCGCCGGACCACTGCTCCAGGATCGCGCCGCTCTCGTCGTCGACGAGCACCTGCACGACCTCGTCGCCGTCGCGATAAAAGCTGACCTGCCAGCGCCCCGCGCCCTTCGTGTAGGCGGTCGGGTCGAGCCGGCCCTCCGTGCGCTGCTCGCGTACCTTCTCGGCGCGCACCGCGATCCGCTCGACCTGCTGCGCGCTCAGCTCGAAGAAGCGTGGCGGCTCGGTCTGCGACGGCGGGCGCACCGGCTCGACGTCGGCGCTCGCCGCGGCCGGCAGCGCCAGCGCCAGGACGGCGACCGCTACGAGAGCCAATGCAAACCCTGCGCAGCCGGCCAAGCCGGCTGCTTCGGGCCTCAGTCCCTGGACAGCTCGATGCGGAAGCTCCACATCTTGTTCCCGATGAAGTTGAGTGGCGTGGCAACCACGATCGAGATCGCCTGCGCCGGGAACTCGGGAAGACCGGCCACGCTCACGAGCAGCTCGAGCACGAGCGCGGCGAACAGGAAGGCGGCCACGCTGACCGTGAAGAAGCGAGCGGCCTGGAAGCCGGCGTGGCCGCCGCGCGCGCGGAAGGTCCAGTGGCGGTTCCACCAGAAGTTGTTCGTCACCGCAACCACGAATGCGAGCGTCGCCGCGATGAGGTGGTGCAGGTCGAGAACGGCCACGCAGAGCGCGAACACGGTCAGGTTGACCACGTAGCCGGACGCGCCGACAGCGCAGAACTTGACCAGCTGCAGCCAGTTGTGCGGCTTGCTGAGGCCGGCGCGCATGCGCAGGTGAATCGCGTGCGGGCGCTCGGCGACCACGGGCCCGGGCTCCTCAGTCACCCCGCCGAGGGTACACCGAAGTGCCGAAGCACCAGCGGGGTCACGTCCGTGAGCGACCACTGCTCGCGCTCCGGCACGTCCAGCCCGCTCATCAGCAGGACGCCCTCCGAATCGTGGCGGTGGAGCGAGCCGTGGCTCCCGCCCCCCACGTGATCGGCGCCGCCCCAGTCGACGAACTCGAAGCCGAGCTCGGCCGAGATCAGCACGTCGCCCGCGTGCGGGCAGGCGAGCGCCGACCAGAGACGCCCCAGGGCGTCCGGGTAGGCGTCGCTCGTGACGGTGCCGTCGGAGCTGTCGAGCCCGAGCACGGCCTCCTCGCCCTCGAGCGACCAGCGCAGCCCGCGCCGGTCCTGCAGGTCGTCGCCGGGCCGGAAGCGCAGCTCGCCGTCCACCGAGCGGACGACAGCGGCTCCATCCTCCCCCCACACGAGCAGATCCACCCCCTCGAGCTCGGCAAGTGTCGCCACCACGCGCGGCACCAGCTCGTCGCGACGCGCCTCGTCCAGGACGTAGACGGCCCCCGAGCGCGCCGACGGGCAGACGGCCAGCTCCGCCTCGACCGGCGCCGGGTCCGCGGGCACGAGCACGCGGAAGTCCTCGAGCGCTGCGGCGAGGTTGACCCCCTCCTCGACCGTCGTCTGCGAGTGGTCCGACATCACGATCACGGCGTGCCCCTCGAGAAACGCCTCGATCCCTCCAGCCACGTGCATGATGCGCTCGAGCGCGCGGTCTGCCTCGGCGATCGAGGTGACCTGGCCGTCGGGACCGAGCTTGTGCGAGTGGGTGTCGTTGTCGGGCAGCGAGAAGAGCAGGAAGTCGAACAGGTCGTGCTCGACGAGGTAGGCGCCGACGCAGGCCGTGTGACGGTCACGCTGGCCGGGCATGCCGAGAGCTGACGTGCAGCCCGTGTCGCGCGAGTCGAACAGGTCGGCGTAGAAGAGCTCGCGGGCGCCGTAGACGGGGTGGCGGAACTGGGCGGCCTCCGCGATGCGCCGGTAGACGCTCGCCCCGGACGGCTCGTGGCGAGTGCGGCCGCGGTAGATCAGGTAGGTGGTGCAGGCGGTGCGAAGGCCGGCGTCGTCGAGGTGCTCGTAGACCGTCTTGCGCGCACGCGTGAGGTGCGCCATGTTCATGTTGTAGACCGTGTCGTAGAGCGAGCGGACGACGCCGAAGGCGCGCGTCGCCGGGAACGAGGAGCCGTATTCGACGTAGCGCTCCTCGCCGCGGTGGTACCAGTTCATCGACGGGATGTGGTGCTCGCCGGGGCCGTGCCCGGTTGCGATCGCGGCCGAGGCCACCGGCGTCACGGATGGGAAGGTCGAGAGGCAGTCGGGCACGTAGGTCCCGCGCTCGCGCAGCGCCTCGAGCGCCGGCGCCCGGCCCTCGTCGATCGCGAGGTCGAGCATCTCCGGCTTGAGCGAGTCGATGACCGCGAGGACCACCTTCTTGGGCCTCGCGCGCTGCTTCCGGGCCGCCACCTAACGAAGGATCCGCAGGCCGGCGTACTTGTCGCCCTCGCGCCGGCGCCCGCCCAGCAGCAGCAGGACGAAGCCGATCAGGGCGAGGAATGAGAGCGGCGGCACGAAGATGGCGACCGCCGCCAGCACGAGCGCCGCCGCGTCCGCATAGACGGTGAGCAGCGCCGCCGCGCCGCCCTCGAGCCGCCGCCGCGCCCGCTCGACGAGCCCGCCCACTGCGAGCCATCCAAGCGCCGCGCAGAGCGGGCCCAGGACGAGCCCGATCCAGCTCTCCTCACCCCCGTCCGCCAGCGCGCCCGCGAAGAGGAGCGCCCCGAGCACGATGCCGGCGATTCCCGCGAACAGCTCCACTGGACTTCGCCGCTCGCCGGCCTGAGCGCCGGCGCCTCCGCGCTCCAGCAGGTAGGCGCCCACGCCCAGCGCGAGCACCGCCGCCAGGAAGACGGGCGACTCGAGGAAGCTCCAGTCGGTGCCGTCGAAGTCGATCCCCGTGTCGGAGCGGGCGAGCGCGCCGGCCAGCAGCGGCGGCAGATAGGGCCGCACGCCGGTGGCGCCCGCCAGTCCGGCGCCGGTGCCGATGTCCATGAACAGGCTCATGTGAGGTCACGCAGGGTCGGTAGCCTGCGGGCGGTGAGATTAGCTCCCGCGGGCCGCGCATGAGCACCTCTCGCGACCTCGAGCGCTACGCGGGCCTCTTCGCCTCCCGCACGAGGGTCATGAAGTCGTCCGTGATGCGCGACCTGATGGCCGTCACGGCTCGCCCCGAGGTCATCTCGCTCGCCGGCGGTCTGCCGGACACGAGCAGCTTCCCGCCGGACACCTTCGCCGCGGTCGCGCAGCGGATCGCCGCCGAGTCGTGCGCCAAGGCGCTCCAGTACGGGCCCACCGAGGGACTTCCCGAGACGAAGGAGTGCATCGCCCAGGTGATGGCCGCCGAGGGCATGCGCGCGGACCCCGAGGACGTGATCGTCACGACCGGCGGCCAGCAGGTGATCGACCTCGTCGCCAAGACGCTCATCGATCCCGGCGACGTGGTGATCGCGGAAGGGCCCACCTATCCCGGCGCCGTACCGGTTTTCTGCGCGTACGAGGCCGACGTCGTGCAGATCGAGATGGACGGCGCCGGGATGCGCGTCGACCTGCTCGAGGAGACACTCGAGCGGCTCGAGCGCGAGGGGCGCCGCCCGAAGTTCATCTACACCGTCCCGACCTTCCAGAACCCGGCCGGCGTGACGCTCTCGCTCGCGCGCCGCAAGCGGCTCGTCGAGATCGCACACGAGCGCGAGCTGCTCGTGCTCGAGGACAATCCCTACGGCCTGCTCCGCTACGAGGGTGAGTCCTTGCCCCCGCTCTACCGCCTGGATGAGGGTGTGTACGTGATGTACCTCGGCACCTTCTCGAAGATCCTCTCACCCGGCATCCGGCTGGGCTGGGTGGTGGCGCCGCCGCCCGTGCTCGACAAGATCAACCTCGGCAAGCAGGGCGCAGACCTGTGCACCTCGACGCTCTCGCAGCTGATGGTCAAGGCGTACTTCGAGCACGGCCGCTGGGAGGACTACGTCGAGTCGCTGACGGACACCTACCGGACCCGGCGCGACACGATGCTGGACGCGCTCGCCGAGCACTTCCCGCCGCAAGCCGAGTGGACGCGCCCCAGCGGCGGCCTCTTCATCTGGGCCACGTTGCCCGACTTCATCGACACCACCGACCTGCTTGCACGGGCGCTGCGCGAGAACGTCGCGTTCGTGCCCGGCGAGGGCGCCTTCCTCGACGGTCGCGGCCGCTCGTCCATGCGGCTCAACTTCTCGGGCTCGAACGAGGAGAGGATCCGTGAGGGCATCCGCCGGATCGGCGAGGTCGTGAAGCGAGCAGCTCCAGCTCTACGGGACGCTCACGGGCGAGCTTCGGCTCGAGCAGCCGGGAGCCGGCGCCGAGGTCGTGCCGATGCCGACGCCCGCCGAGCGCGAGCGCCGGGCCCGCGGCACATGAATAAGAACGCTGCGCGCCCGGCCGAGCCGGGCACTGGCGCCCGACAGGATGCGGCGCGCCCGGCCAATCCGGGCGCCGGCGCCCGGCGCGTAGCGGTCCTGAAGGGCGGTCGCTCGCTCGAGCGGCAGGTGTCGCTGCGCTCCGGAGCGCGCGTCGAGGACTCCCTCGGGCGGCTCGGGCACGAGGTCGTATCGATCGACGTCGGCCCGGACCTGATCGCACGCCTGCGCGAGGGGGAGCCCGACCTGGCCTTCATCGCCATGCACGGGCGTGACGGCGAGGACGGCACCGTCCAGGAGCTGCTCGAGATCCTCGGCATCCCCTACACGGGCTCGGGCGTCCTCGCCTGCGCGCGCTCGATCGACAAGGTGCTCGCGAAGCACCTGATGCTCGAGGCCGGCATCCCCACGCCCGACTTCTTCGCCTTCAACGAGACCGCGTTCCGCGAGCTCGGCGCCGCCGACGCGCTCGCCGCCATCGAGGAGCGGCTCGAGTTCCCGATCGTCGTCAAGCCCTCTGCCCAGGGCTCGGCGCTCGGGATCCGCTTCGCCCGCAACGCGGGCGACGTGCCGGCAGCCCTCGTGGCCGCCTTCTCGTACGACTCGCGCGTGCTGCTCGAGCGCCACGTCGCGGGCCGCGACCTCGCCGTGTCGATCCTCGACGACGCGCCCCTGCCGGTGGTCGAGGCCGTACCACGCGACGACGAGTTCTACGACTTCGAGGCGCGCTACGAGATCGGCCGCACCGACTTCGTCTGCCCGGCTGAACTGCCCCCAGGGGTGACCGAGGCGGCCCACGAGCTGGCGCTACGCACCTACCGGCTACTCGGCTGCTCCGCGTTCGCACGCGTCGACCTCATGCTGGACGCCGGCGGCGAGCTCACCGTCCTCGAGGCAAATCCGATCCCCGGGCTGACCGACACGAGCCTGCTGCCGCAGGCCGCCGAGGCAGCGGGCATCTCGTTCGACGGGCTGATCGAGCGGATACTCGAGCTGGCGCTCGCGCGCCGGCCCGCCGCGCCCGCCTAGCGCTCCGGCTCGGACTCCTCGGACTCCTCGGGCTCGTCGCCGCCGGCGAAGTCCTCCGGGGTGACGTTGTCGAGGAAGTCCTTGAACTTCTCGACGACCTCCTCGGTGTCCTCCACCTCGTGCTCGAACTCGATCGCCGACTCCGTGATGACGTCCTCGGCGGCGAAGATCGGCGCACCGGTGCGCACCGCCAGGGCGAGCGCATCCGAGGGGCGCGAGTCGATCGGGATCTCGCGGCCGTTCAGCTGCAGCGTGACCTCGGCATAGAAGGTGTTCTCGCGCAGCTCGGTTACCGCGACGCGTGTGCAGGAGACCTCGAGCTCGGACAGCATCTCGCTGATCAGGTCATGGGTCATCGGCCGGGGCGTGTTGGCGCCCTGGAGCTTCATCAGGATGGCGGCGGCCTCGGGGTGCCCGATCCAGATCGGCAGGAACTTGTTCCCGTCGCGGGTCTTCAAAAGCACGATCGGCTGCTTGCCGACCATGTCGAAGCTGACGCCGTAGATGACCATCTCCTGCATGGCTGCTCGACAGTCTAGTCCGGGTGGGAAGGCGTGCCCTGCCCCCTGTCCGCAACGGCAAGGGGGCCCCGGGCGGGACCCCCTCGGCACTCGCCTGTTGGGCCCGAGTATGCACGAGCGGCCCAGGCTGCATGGGCGATCCCGGTCAAATCTCTCCCCCTCCGGGCGCGGCGCTTCGGTCAGTCGCGGGTGGTCAGCGAGTCGATGGCGACGGTGATCGCGAGGATGAGCGGGGCGTCCTCGCCAGGCGCGACGTCGACGCCGTAGGACTCGCGCACGCGAAACCATTTCTTGGAGATCGTCGCGACCGTGTCGCCGTCGCGCTCGATCTCGTACTCGTGGTCGACAACGTTCCCGTGCGCCTTCATGTCGGCGCCGTGCTCGACGTCGATGGCGAAGCGAGCGCGGATCCCGACCAGCGCCTTGTGGACGGTCGCAACGGTGTTGCCGTAGCGCTCGACGGCGATCTTGTCGCGGATGCTGAGCTTGCGCTCCTTGATCCGCGCCACCTCGTCCCCCGAGCTGTTCTCGAGAACGAATGTCTCTCGTAGCCGAAGCGCCTTGCCGTTGACCTTGTAGGCCCGCTCGCCGCGGTCGTTCTCGATCCAGTAGTCATCGCCGATCGCGAGCAGCTTCTCACGCATCAGAAACCGCTCGCCCACCGGCTCGTCGTCGCGACGCCGCAGGAAACCCATCTGCCAAACCATACGGCGGATCCCCGCTGCATGGGCGATCCTGGACTCGAACCAGGGACCTCGTCCTTATCAGAGACGCGCTCTAACCGACTGAGCTAATCGCCCGGGAGCGGTGATGATAGCGCCGGCGAGCGGAGCTCAGGCGGCGCGCCGGACGCCTCGCGAGAGGAGCTGCTCGGCGAGCTGGACGGCCTCCGCCGGGGAGTCGAAATCGAGCTCGACGCGGCAACCCTCGCCCCTCGGCTTGACGCGGACCTCGCGGCCGAGAGCCGCCGAAAGAGTGTCCTCGGCGGCGGCCAGCGCCTCCTCCAGATCCGGGTGGATCACGGCACGCGGCCTGCGCGGCTCCTCCTCGCCGGTCTCGGCCTCGCGCGCCCTGCGTTCGGTCTCGCGCACCGACCAGGCGGCGTCGCGCGCGTCGAACGCGAGCCGGCGCCGGGTCGCGTGGTCCTTGCACAAGAGCAGCGCGCGGCCGTGGCCCTCGCTCAGGTGGCCGTCCTCGATCAGCTCGAGCGTCTCCTCGGGCAGCTCGAGCAGGCGGATCAGATTCGAGATCGCGACCCGGCTGCGGCCGACGCGCCGGCCGACCTCCTCCTTGGTGAGCCCGAGGTCGTCGACCAGCATCGCGCAGGCGCGCGCCTCCTCGATCGCGTTGAGGTCGACCCGAGCCATGTTCTCGGCCAGTGCCAGGTCGAGGCGCTCCCAGTCATCCGCCTCGCGGACCACCGCGGGAACGGTCTCGAGCTCGGCGATGCGGGCGGCACGCAGCCGACGCTCGCCCGCGACCAGCTCGTAGTGGCCGCCGGGCAGCGCACGCACGACGATCGGCTGGAGGACGCCACGGGCGCGGATCGACTCGGCCAGCTCGGCAAGCGCATCCTCGTCGAAGCTGCGCCGCGGCTGGCGCGGGTTCGGTTTGACGAGCTCGACCGGGATCTCGCGCAGACCCTCCTCGCCCTTGGCGGCGGGCGGCAGGATCGCCGACAGTCCCCGGCCCATGCCGCGCCGTTCGCTCTCAGCCACGGGCAGCCACCTCCTTCGCGAGCTTCAGGTAGGCGGCGCTGCCGGCACTCTGGGGCGCGTGCCGGATGACCGGCACGCCGAAGCTCGGCGCCTCGCCCAGGCGCACATTGCGCGGGACCACGGTGTCGAAGACGAGCTCGGGGAAGTGCTCGCGGACCTCGCGCTCGACGTCGCGCGCGAGCCGCGTGCGCCCGTCGTGCATCGTCAGGATCATCCCCGCGACGGTCAGCCGCGGGTTGAGCTCGCGCTGGATCAGCGAGAGCGTGTCGAGCAGCTGTGCGAGGCCCTCGAGCGCGAAGTACTCCGTCTGCACGGGGACGATCACCTTGTCGGCGGCGACGAGGGCGTTGACCGTCAGCGGCCCAAGCGACGGCGGGCAGTCGAGCAGCGTGAACAGGTAGCGCTCGCGGACCCCGCCGAGGCGCTCGCGCAGGATCGTCTCGGAGCCGGCGATGCGCGGCAGCTCGACGTTCGCGCCGGCCAGCTCAGGCGTCGAGGGGACGACGTCGAGGCGCTCCACGCCGCTCGCCACGGCCGCGTCGGCGAGCCCGAGATCGCCGGAGAGGCAGTCGTAGACGTTCGGCTCGCTGTCCTTCGGCAGCCCAAGTGCAACCGTTGCGTTGCACTGCGGGTCGAGGTCCGCGAGCAGCGTCGGGTAGCCGGCATCGGCGATGCTGGCACCGAGGTTGACCGCGGTCGTGGTCTTCCCCACGCCGCCCTTCTGGTTTGCGACTGCGAGAACGCTGCCCATCGGGGTTGAAAGTACGTAGTGGCCCGGTCGGAACAGGCCTTCGACGATTCGTGCGCGAACCCTTCAGGCGGACAGTTCGGGGGCGCTCGTCTATACAGAGAGGTATGAGGAGCATCACCGCCTTCCTTCTGCTCGGCGTAGTGGCAAGCGCCGGCTGCGGCGGTGCCAAGGACGTCATCGGCCGCTACGGGCCCCAGGCGGCGAGCCTTGACGTCGTGGTCCGGCCCGAGGGGCCGGCCGGGCCCGAGATCAGCAACGAGATCAGGTGCGCCCGCTTCGGCCCCGGCTCGCCCGGCAGCCCGGAATGCGAAGACCTCGAGGGCTTCACCGCACAGGACCTGGCTCCCACCGAGCCCGGCACGGCGTGTGCCGCGATCTTCGGGGGACCGGCCACGGCGAGCGTGCGCGGGGCCGTGCTGGGGATACGCGTGGACGCCCGCTTCACACTCGAGAACTCCTGCGAGATCGAGCGCTGGCGGCGCAACAGCGTGATCCTCGGCCCACCGCCGCGGCGCGGCTAGCGCCGGCGATCAGCCGAGCGGCCTCTTGCGCGCCATCCCGGTGCGCCGCGGAAAGCCCTCGGGCGTCGGACCGATTTTCTCGAAGACATGCAGGTGCCGGTTCTCCGCGCCCTCGAACGGCACCGCCCGCTCCGCCCCCCTCACCGCCATCTGCAAGCGCTCGGCAGCTGCGCTCCCTGCCGCCTCCTCAGCGGCATCCCGAGCCCCCTTCCAGGCCACCAGCACTCCGCCGGTCCGCAGCAGCGGCGCCGCGTACTCCACGAGCACCGCGAGCGGCGCAACCGCCCGCGCCGTCACCACGTCGTAGGCCTCGCAGCCGCCGCCGAGCGGGGCCGGCAGCTTCGCCCACTCCTCCACGCGCGCCGTCAGCGCACGCGCGTTGGTCAGCTCCGCAGCCTGGGCCAGCCGCGAGGCAACCGCGGTCTTGCGCCCGGCGGACTCGATCAGGTCGACCTTCGCCTCCGGCAGCGCGGCAGCGAGGGCCAATCCCGGGAAGCCGGCGCCTGAGCCGACGTCGGCGATCCGGCGCGCCCGGCGGACCTCCTCCACGGACAGGCCGCTCAGCGAGTCGGCCAGGTGCACGTCGACCGCCTCGCTCGGGTCGGAGACCGTCGTGTGCGGGTCGGGCTCGGCCGCGAGCGCCGCGAGCAGCCGCTCGAACTGGCCGGCGGCCGCCGCGGGCAGGCCGAAGCGCCGGCACAGCTCCTCGAGCGTTTCCCGTGAAACGCTCAAACCGACGCGGGCGGCCTCAGTCGCTGAAGCCGCGCGTGGGCGAGACGACCAGGCGACGGTCCGGCTCGTCGCCCTCGCTATGGGTCTCGACGTCGCCGCGCTCTGACAGGTACGTATGGACGATCTTGCGCTCGGTCGCCCGCATCGGCTCGAGCTCGACGGCGCGGTCGAAGCGGACCGCCTCGGCCGCCGCCCGGTCGGCCATCCGGTGCAGTGCCCCCTCGCGCCGCTCGCGATAGCCGGCGGCGTCGATCGTCACCTGCTTGCGTGACTCGGACCCGAGGAAGGCGGCGCGGAAGGCGAGGTGCTGGAGCGCATCGATGGTCGACCCGTGCTTGCCGATCAGCAGGCCGAGGTCGTCGCCGTTGACCGTCGCGCGGATCTCCTCGTCGGTCTCGTCGATGTCCACGGTGGCCCGCAGCCCGAGGGCGTGCACGACCCGGGCGACGAGCGCGCGCACCCGCTCGGCCGGCTCGGCCGGGATCTCGTCGGCGAGCCGTCGCCAGCTCTCGGTGTCCACCTCCGCCCGCACCCGCGCGGGGCGGTCGTCGGCGGGCTCGTCGATCACGTCGAAGCTGACGCACTCGGCACTGAGCCCCGGAAAGCGCGGCTCGAGGGCCTTCATCGCCGCCCACTTGGCCTCCCCGAGGCTGTCGCCCTCGGCCTCCGCCACCAGCTCCTCGGGGCGCGGCTCTTCGCTCACGGACATAGCGGAAATCCTCTCAGCGCCGGCGACCGGAGCGCTTCTTCTTCTTGCGCGGCGAGGCGGGTGGGGCCTTCGTGCGCGCGCCACCCGAGCCGGCGGCCGGGGCGGCCGCCTTCGCCGCGGGCTTGCCGCCGTCCTTGCCGTCCTTGTCGTCCTTGTCGCCGTTCTCCCCATCGCCGCCGTCGCCCGACGCGGCCATCACCGTGCTGGGCGGCTTCCCGCGCGCGGGTGTCGATGCCGCCTTGTCGGCCTCGGCCTCCGCGTCGAGCACGGGCTTCGGGTAGAGCTTCTTCACGAGCAGCTGCTGCCCGACCGTCCACACGTTGGTGGTGATCCAGTAGAGGATCAGCCCGGCCTCGAAGTTGATGATGAAGATGACGAAGACGAACGGCAGCGCGAACATGATCCGGCGCTGCATCGGGTCCGCGCTGAATGCCGTGACCGCGCTCGCGGCGAGCTGCGTGCCCACGTAGAGCACGATCAGCGAGCCGAGCAGCACCGGGTCTCCGCTGACCTTCTCGGCGAGGTCGTCGATCGGGTAGAAGCCCGGGTTGTCCGCGATGTCCGCCTGGAATGCGTCCGAGCGCAGCAGGTAGAAGAGTGAGATGAAGAACGGGATCTGCAGCAGCAGCGGCATGCAGGAGCCCAGCGGGTTGACCTTCTCGCGCTGGTAGAAGGCCATGACCTCCTGGTTCATGCGCTGCTTGTCGCCCTTGAAGCGCTCCTGGATCTTCTTGATCTCGGGCTGCAGCCCCTGCAGGCGCTGCATCGACTTCACGCCCTTGAACGTGAGCGGCAGGATCAGGATCCGGACCGTGAAGGTCAGCAGGATGATCGACCAGCCCCACGAGTTGGGCCCGTCGCCTATGACCCCATGCCAAAACTCGAGCACCCACTGGCAGGCGTCGATAAGGGGCTGGAGAACGTTGGCGATGAACATGGGCTAGGACTGAGGGCGTGGGCGGAACAGCTTCTGATCCTCCACGAAGTCGACGCCGCCGTGGCTCCAGGGGTTGCATCGGAGCAACCGCCAGGCGGCGAGCACGACGCCCCGGAATACACCGTAGCTGCGCACGGCCTGCACGGCGTACTCGGAGCAGGAGGGATAGTACTTGCAGCGCGCCGGCAAAGCCGGTGAGATCGCGCGCTGATAGAGGCGGACCGGCGCGGTGATGACAGAGCGCAGCGGTTGACTCATCGCACTGTCTCCCCGTCGGGGGGCAGCGCCTGGCTCACGGCCGCGGCTCCTCGCCGGACAGGCCCGCCTCGACGAGCACGGTGCGGAGCGCGTCCTCGATCGCGCCCTCGCCGCCGGTGCTCGCGAGCTCGCCCGCTGCCGGCCGCGCCACGATCACGAAGTCGTGCCCGGGACGAAGGGACTCGGCGTTCGCCCAGAAGGCCTCGCGCAGGAGCCGCTTGATGCGGTTGCGCTCGACGGCGCCCCCGAGCTTGCGGCCGACCGACACGCCGAGTCGAGCGTCGTCGTCGTCCTCCGCCCGCGGAAAGGCGTAGACGACGAGGTAGCGGCTGGCATGCGAGCGGCCCTCGCGGTAGACGCGCTCGAACTCACCGCTGCGGGACAGCCTGCGGCGCTTCCGGCGCGCACGATCGGCCATCGCTTCTAGGGGGTGAGCCGCCTGCGGCCCTTGTCCCGGCGGCGCTTCAGCAGCTTGCGGCCGGCCCGCGTGGACATGCGCGCACGGAACCCATGGGTGCGGGCGCGCTTGCGCTTCTTCGGCTGATAGGTGCGCTTCATCGGGAGGAGCCAGGGTACAAGATCGAGCCGCAGACGCCTGTCGATTTCCTGTCGATCGACCCCGGCCGAGCTGCCCATGCCGCTTTTTTCGCGTTTTGCGGGAGCGCCCCCGGTACCCCCTACGACCGTCGCGAGGGCCGGTGTACACTCGGCGCGCCGAGGGCAGCGGCGGCCGTCTCTCCGCTCGTTTTCCTCCTCTTCCATAGACCTGCGACCTGGCCCCAGGGGAGGGCCCCGAGCGCCCTTGCCCGAACCCCTCGACGAGATCTGGGACGACATCCGGGACGAGCTCCGCGGCGAGACCGCGGACTTCAAGTTCCATATCTGGATCGAGCCGCTCGAGCTCGCCGCGGTGCGCGGCAGGACGCTGTACGTGCGAGCGCCGGAGCACATCCGGACGTCGGTCGCCGAACGCTACGTCCCGCTCCTGCGCCGGGCTGCGGCAAAGCGCTTCGACGAGCGCGCCACCGTAGAGGTGGTCGGCGCCGACTGGCGTGGGCCTGCGACCGGCGACGTGCCGCCCGCCACCGCGCGGGCGCAGCCGGCGCCGGCCTACCACCTGAACCCGAAGTACACCTTCGAGCAGTTCGTGATCGGCCAGGAGAACCACTTCGCCCACGCGGCGGCGCTTGCGGTGGCCGAGCTGCCCGCCCACTCGTACAACCCGCTCTTCCTTCACGGCTCGCCCGGCTTGGGCAAGACGCACCTGTTGCACGCGATCGGCAACTACGTCGAGCGCTTCGGGTCAGGCCTGAGCGTCCGCTACGCGACGATCGAGGAGTTCACGAGCGAGTTCGTGAGCGCGGTGCGCGAGCGCCGGACCGGCCGCTTCAAGAAGAGCTTCCGCGGAGCGGACGTGCTGCTCGTCGACGACGTCCAGTTCCTGGCCGGCCGGGCAAAGACGCGCGAGGAGTTCTTCCACACCTTCAACTCGCTGCTCGACTCGGGCCGCCAGCTCGTCATGACCTCGGACCGCAGCCCGGAGGAGATACCGGGCCTCGAGGAGCGTCTGATCGAGCGCTTCCGCGCCGGCCTCGTGGTCGAGCTCGAGGCGCCCGCTGCTGCTGCCCGCCAGGCCATCCTCGCGAAGCGAGCCCGGCTCGACGGCGTCGACGTCGACGAGGCCACGCTCGCCGAGATCAGCGCCCGCGTGACCACCAGCGTGCGCGCGCTCGAGGGCGCGCTGATTCGCGTGGTGGCCTACTCCTCCCTCAAGGGCGAGCCGCCCACGCCCGGCCTGGCACGCCACGTGCTCAAACGTCTCGGGGCCGACACGGGGACCGAGACCTGCGGCATGGCGGAGATCATCGACGCGGCCGCGAACCAGTTCGGAGTCGAACGGCAGGCGCTGCTGGCACGCGACCGGCGGCCGGCCGTCGCCACGGCGCGCCAGGTCGCGATGTACCTCGCCCGCGAGCTGACCGGCCACAGCCTGCCCGAGATCGGGCGCGGGATGGGCGGGCGCAGCCACACCACCGTCCTGCACGCCGTCAACCGCATCAGCGCAGCCATGGGCAACGACCCAGATGTGCAAAGCGCGGTCGACAACCTTCGCCGGCGGCTCGGCCGACCCGGCTGACGACCGGTCCGAATGGAAGAATCAACAGCTTCCGCACAGGGACCATCCCGCTCCCCGTCTGAATTCCCGTGGGATGTCAAGGTTCTCTACAGCCCCCATTACTTCAAAGAGATAGGCAGCATCAGTTGAAGCTCACCGTTTCACGGGAAACGTTCCTCGCGCGTCTCGGCATCGCCGTCCGCGGCGCATCCACGCGCAGCGCGATACAGACCCTGTCCGGTGTCCTCCTGCGAGTGGACGACGGTACGGCGGAGCTGCAGGCGACCGACATGGAGCTCGGCGTCCGTGTTTCGCTCGAGGCCCGCGAGTCCACAGCCGGGCAGGCGGTCATCCCCGCCCGGCTCCTACTCGACGTCGTTCGCTCGCTCCCGAAGGACGAGCTGACGCTCGAGTACCGCAGCTCACATCAGGACGTCGAGGTTGTCTCGGGGCCGGCCCGCTTTCACCTGCGGACGCTTCCCACCGAGGACTTCCCGAAGCTGCCCGAGGCGCCCGCCGAGGGCGGCCTCAGCGTGCCCGCCGAGGCCTTCGTCGACACGATCGGCCGAGTTGCCCGAGCGGCCTCGCGGGACGAGACCCGGCCTCACCTGACCGGCGTGCTCGTGACCGCGAGCGGCACCGATTTGCGCATGGTCGCCACCGACTCGTATCGGCTGAGCGTGAAGGAGACGACGCTCGAGACGGCACTCAGCGGCGACCTCGAGGCGAACGTGCCCGCCCGCACGCTGCAGGAGCTCGGCCGCATTGCGACGGCCGGCGAGGCGGAGACGATCGGCGTGGCGGCGCTCGAGAACCAGGTCGTCTTCACTGTCGGCGACGTCGTCCTCTCGTCGCGGCTCGTCGAGGGCCGCTTCCCCAACTACCAGCAGCTCCTCCCCGAGTCCTATGAGCACGAGCTGAAGGTGAGCCGCGAGGAGCTGCTCGAGGTGGTCCGCCGCATCGGCCTGCTCGCCCAGAAGAACGCGCCGCTGCGGCTGCGCTTCACGGAGGGCGCACTCGATGTCTCGGCGCAGACACCTGATGTGGGTGAGGCGAGCGAGTCGCTGCCGGTGCCGTTCAGCGGCGAGGAGCTCGAGATCGGCTTCAACCCCGAGTTCTTCCGCGACGGGCTCGACAGCGCCGAGGCTGAGGAGCTCGTTCTGAAGCTGATCAGCCCACTGCGCCCCGGCCTCATCGAGTCGAGCGGGGACGACGCGGGCTTCCGCTACCTCGTCATGCCAATCCGCTTGAACGTGTAGGGGTGCCGTGGTCGCGACGCGCATCGAGCTGCGCGACTTCCGCAACTACGAGCTCGCCGAGCTCGACATCGCGCCCGGCCTGACCGTGGTCGCCGGGCAGAACGGGGCCGGCAAGACCAACCTGCTGGAGGCGCTCTACTTCGGCTGCACCGCACGCTCGCCGCGTACGTCCAACGAGCGCGAGCTGGTGCGCCGCGGCGCGTCCATCACGCGCGTAGTCCTCGACACCGCTTCCGAGGACGAGGTCCACCGGATCGAGGTCGGCTTCGAGCCGGGCGAGGCCAAGCATCTGCGCGTCGACGGCAGCGCTGTCGACAGCGTGTCGGGGAGCGAGGCCCGGCCACTCGCGAGCGTCTTCCTGCCGGAGCGGCTCGAGCTCGTCAAGGGCGCCCCGGCGGGGCGCAGGGCGCATCTCGACCAGGTGGTCGCCGCCCTCTGGCCGGCCCGCGCAGGGACGCGCGCGTCCTACTCGCGCGCGCTCGCGCAACGGAACGCACTGATCGCTCGGATCCGCGCCGGCGCCGCGGGGCCGGCTGCGCTCGACGCCTGGGACGCCGAGCTCGCGCGCCAGGGCATGCGGCTGATGGAGGACCGGGCCGAGGCGGTGGCCGGCCTGCGCCCGCCGTTCGCGGAGCTCGCCACCCGGCTCGGCCTGCCCGGCACGGCCGAGCTGCGCTACCGGCCGCGCTCCGGCGCTGAGGACGCGGACGGCCTCGCCGCGGAGCTCGCTGAGCGCCGCACGGCCGACCTCGAGCGCGGCTTCACCGCGCACGGCCCGCACCGGGACGAGCTGCAGCTGCTCCTCGAGGGTGCCACGCTGCGGGCCTACGGATCGCAGGGCCAGCAGCGAGCGGCCCTGCTGGCGCTGCTCTTCGCCGAGCGCGGGCTGCTCGCCGAGCGCCGTGGCCGCGCGCCGCTGATGCTGCTCGACGACGTGATGTCCGAGCTCGACGCCGCGCGGCGCGACCTGCTGGCGGGCTTGCTGCGCTCGGGCGGCCAGGCTGTGATCACAGCGACCGAGCCGGAGCATGTCCCGGGGACGGCGCTCTCGGACGGCGGGTTCGTGCGCGTCGAGGCAGGCCAGGTCCTGGCGGCGCCGCGCGAGGTGGCCGCGTGAGGCGCCGCGCGCCGCGGCCGCTCGCCCTGGCACTCGCCGGCGTTGTCGAGCGCTCCGAGCCCGCCACCGTGCTCGCGCGCGCCCAGGGCGCGTGGGGGGAGGCCGCCGGGCCCGGCCTGGCCGCGTTCGCCGAGCCCGTGTCGGAGCGCGACGGCGTGCTCACGGTGGCCTGCGAATCGGGGGTATGGGCCCACGAATTGGAGCTGCTCGGACCCGATCTGCTGACCCGCCTGAACGGCGCCTTGGGAGGCCCGCCGGAGGGAAAACTGACGCGGCTCCGGTTCGTCGTCGGTTCGGGTCCGAACTGAGCGCGCAAACCCAGTTACAGAGCGGCGGCCGGGGTGACCGGCCGCGTGCTCGTTTTTGCGCGATTTGCGGGCATTTTGTAACACTCGAGGTCGTCCGGAGCGGGGGGTAGCCTGCTAATATCAGAGGCGGTCTTATGTAGCGCCCCGGCCCGTGTTGACTGGCGGCACGGCGTCGGGGCTTTTCATGGTGTTCAGCGGTCCGTCGAGGGTCGCTCGATGAAGGGAAACACTTGGCGGAACGGCCCGAGAACGGCGAGCAGCAGAATCAGGGAGACGGCGCGGTCCCCCAGCCGGGCGAAGGCGCTTCCGCGAAGAAGGGCGGCGGCGGAAACGGCACCTACGGCGCTCAGGACATCACCGTCCTCGAGGGCCTCGAGGCCGTTCGCAAGCGGCCCGGCATGTACATCGGCTCGACCGGCATGCGCGGCCTCCATCACCTGATCTACGAGGTGATGGACAACTCGGTCGACGAGGCGCTCGCCGGCGAGGCCGACGAGGTCGAGATCGTCATCCATCCCGACAACAGCGTGACCGTGACCGACAACGGGCGCGGGATTCCCGTCGACGTGATGGAGAAGGAGAAGCGGCCGGCGGCCGAGGTCGTCCTGACCGTTCTGCACGCCGGTGGCAAGTTCGGCGACGGCGGCGGTTACAAGGTGTCAGGCGGCCTGCACGGCGTCGGCGTCTCGGTCGTCAACGCGCTGTCCGAGTGGCTCCACCTGACGATCTGGCGCGACGGCTACGAGCACACCCAGTCCTACGAGCGCGGCAAGCCGATGGGCGAGCTCAAGCGCGGCGCCAAGACGGACCGGCGCGGCACCAGCATCAGCTGGCTGCCGGACATGGAGATCTTCGAGGCGATCGACTACGACCGGACGGTGCTCGAGCAGCGCTTCCGCGAGATGGCCTTCCTCACGCGGGGCCTCAAGATCGGCTTCCGGGACGAGCGCGGCGAGCGCTTCGAGACGAGCTTCCAGTACGACGGCGGCATCGTGGACTTCGTCAAGTACCTGCACGGCCAGGGAACGCGCGAGCCGCTCCACAAGAAGATCGTCTACGTCGAGGACTCGAGCGACATCGGCGAGGTCGAGGTCGCCCTGCAGTGGAACGACTCCTATCAGGAGGCGCTGCTCTCGTTCGCGAACAACATCAACACGCACGAGGGTGGTACCCACCTGTCCGGCTTCCGCTCGGCCCTCACGCGCACGATCAACGCCTACGCCCGCCAGAAGGGCGAGCTCAAGGAGAAGGACCAGAACCTCCAGGGTGAGGACATCCGCGAGGGCCTCACGGCGATCATCTCGGTGAAGATCGCCGACCCGCAGTTCGAGGGCCAGACGAAGACGAAGCTGGGCAACCCGCCGGTCGAGGGCTTCGTGCAGGCGGCCGTCAACAAGGGCCTCGCCGAGTTCCTCGAGGAGAGCCCGACCGACGCCAACCAGATCATCAAGAAGGCCGTCGCGGCCCAGCGCGCCCGCGAGGCGGCGCGCAAGGCGCGCGACCTCACGCGGCGCAAGTCGGCGCTCGAGAACTCGACGCTGCCCGGCAAGCTGGCCGACTGCACCGTACGCGATCCCGCGCTCGCCGAGATCTTCATCGTCGAGGGCGACTCCGCGGGCGGCTCCGCCAAGCAGGGCCGCGACCGCAACACCCAGGCGATCCTGCCGCTGCGCGGGAAGATCATCAACGTCGAGAAGAACCGCATCGACAAGGTCCTCTCGAACAAGGAGATCCAGGCGCTGATCACGGCGATCGGCACCGGGATCCGCGAGGAGTTCGACATCGAGAAGGCCCGTTACCACAAGGTGATCGTCATGACGGACGCCGACGTGGACGGGGCGCACATCCGCACGCTCGTGCTCACCTTCCTCTACCGCGAGATGCCGGACCTGATCGACGCCGGCTACGTCTACATCGCGAAGCCGCCGCTCTACAAGATCAAGTCGGGCAAGCAGGACGTCTACATCGAGAAGGAGTCCGAGCTCGAGGAGGTCCTGCTGCGCGACAAGCTCGAGAAGATGGACGTGGTGGACCGCGAGGGCAAGGCCTTCAGCCTCACCCATGCCCGCTGGCAGAAATACGGACGGCTCCTGAAGCAGTACGAGGGTTGGGCCGCCGCGCTGCGCGCCGAGTGGGGACACGACCCGATCACCTTCCTCGAGGAGTCGACAATCCTCGACGAGGGCGCGACCGACCCGGAGACGGTGATCGCGCTGCTTCAGGGCGAGGATCACGAGGGAGAGCCCTACGAGACGCGGCTCGTCAGCGAGGACGAGAACATGATCGTCGCCCACGTGGTCGAGCGAAAGACGGGCACCGCCCAGACCTACCGGCTCGCGCGACGACTGTTCTCGACACCCGAGTACACCGGCTTCGTGAAGATCCACAAGGAGCTCGAGGCGCTCGCCGGCACTCCGCCCTTCGGCATCACGCTCGGGAAAAAGGAGGGTGAGGCGCTCTCGTTCGAGGAGCTGCGCTCGAAGGTGATCGAGATCTGCCGGGACGGCGTCCCGCTGCAGCGCTTCAAGGGCCTCGGCGAGATGAACGCCGACCAGCTCTTCGACACGACGATGGATCCCGAGGAGCGCACGCTGCAGCTCGTGACGATCGACGACGCGAGTGGGGCGGATCAGATCTTCTCGATGCTGATGGGGGACAGCGTCGAGCCGCGCCGTGAGTTCATCGAGAACCACGCCCGCGAAGTCACCAACCTGGACGTCTAGGGAGGCGTCGCCGAATGAGCATCGACCAGCTGACAGGCGGGAACATCGAGCCGCGCGGGCTCGAGGAGGAGATGCGCTCCTCCTACCTCGACTACGCCATGAGCGTGATCGTCGGGCGCGCGCTTCCGGACGTGCGCGACGGCCTCAAGCCGGTGCACCGGCGCGTCCTGTACGCGATGTACGAGTCCGGCCTGCAGCCGAACCGGTCGCACCGCAAGTGCGCCAACGTCGTCGGCGGGGTGATGGGGAACTACCACCCGCACGGCGACTCGGCGATCTACGACACGCTCGTGCGGCTCGGCCAGGACTTCGCGATGCGTTATCCGCTGATCGACCCGCAGGGCAACTTCGGCTCGATCGACAACGACTCGCCGGCGGCGATGCGCTACACCGAGGCGCGCCTGTCCCGGCTTGCCACGGAGATGCTCCGCGACATCGACGCGGACACCGTCAACTTCGGGCCGAACTACGACGAGTCGCGCCAGGAGCCGCTCGTCCTTCCGTCGCGCTTCCCGAACCTGCTCGTCAACGGCGCCTCCGGGATCGCCGTCGGCATGGCGACCAACATCCCGCCGCACAACCTGCGCGAGGCGATCGACGCGGTCGTGTCCTACATCGACGACCCCTCGATCGACGTCAATGGCCTGATGCGCCACCTGAAGGGCCCCGACTTCCCGACCGGGGGCATGATCGTCGGTCACGCCGGGATTCGCGACGCCTACGAGACCGGCCGCGGACGCGTGATCGTGCGCGGGAAGGCGCACGTCGAGCCGATGGAGCGCGGCAAGGAACGCATCATCGTCACCGAGATGCCCTACCAGGTCTACAAGGGCGACGGGCGGGGCGACGGCAGCGGCCTGATCAAGAAGATCGCCGAGCAGGTGCAGAACGGCAAGCTCAAGGAGATCTCGGACCTCCGCGACGAGTCCGACAAGTCGGGGATCCGGCTCGTGATCGAGCTGAAGCGCGGCGAGAACCCAAAGGTCGTCCTCAACAAGCTCTACAAGCACACCCAGCTGCAGAACACGTTCGGCGTGAACATGGTCGCGCTGGTCGACGGCGTCCCGCGCACGCTCGGGCTGCTGCCGATCGTGCGCAACTACGTCGACCATCAGCGCGAGGTCGTGGTGCGCCGCACGAAGCACGAGCTGCGCGAGCGCGAGGCGCGCCTGCACATCCTCGAGGGGCTGCTGGTCGCGATCTCCGACATCGACGCGGTGATCGAGCTGATCCGCGCGTCGAGCGATCCCGACCAGGCGCGCGACGGCCTGATCGAGCGCTTCGAGCTGTCCCGCATCCAGGCGCAGGCGATCCTCGACATGCGGCTCGCCCGCCTGACCGCGCTCGAGGCCGACAAGGTCAAGCAGGAGCACGCCGAGACGCTCGAGCGCATCAAGGAGCTGCGCGCCATCCTCGGTGACGAGGCCAGGGTGATGGCGATCATCAAGGAGGAGCTCCTCGAGATCCGGGAAGCGTACGGCGACGAGCGCCGCACCGAGATCACCCACTCCGAGGACGAGATCGACATCGAGGACCTGATCGCCGACCAGCAGATGGTCATCTCGATCACGAACTCGGGCTACATCAAGACACTCCCGCTCGCCACCTACCGCCAGCAGAAGCGCGGCGGGATCGGCGTGATGGGCATGGACACGAAGGACCAGGACTGGATCGAGCACCTCTTCGTGTGCTCGACGCACGACTACCTGCTGTTCTTCACGAACCGCGGCAAGGTCTACCGCGAGAAGGTCTACGAGCTGCCCGAGGCCCCGCGTACCTCGAAGGGCCGCGCGCTCGTCAACATGCTGCCGCTGCGCGAGGGCGAGCGCGTACAGGCCGTGCAGGCCACGCGCGACTTCAACGAGGGCAAGTACCTCGTGTTCGCGACCCGCAAGGGGCAGATCAAGAAGACCGAGTTCGGCGCCTACAACACGCCGATCAAGGCCGACGGCATCATCGCGATCAGCATCCGTGACGACGACGAGCTCGTCGCCGTGCGGCGCACGAGCGGTGACGACGACATCATCATGGTGTCGCGCTCGGGCCAGGCGGCGCGCTTCAACGAGGACCAGGTGCGGCCGATGGGCCGCGACACCGCCGGCGTCAAGGGCATGAACGTCGAGCGCGGCGACAACCGCGTGCTCGCCATGGACGTCGTGCGCCCCGACACGGAGCTGCTCGTGGTGACCGAGAACGGCTACGGCAAGCGAACGGCGATCGAGGAGTACCCGGTCAAGGGCCGCGGGGCGATGGGCGTCAAGACGATCGGCCTGACCGAGAAGAAGGGCGGGGTCGCCGGCGCTCTCATCGTCAAGGAGCACTACGACCTCGTCTTCATCTCGCAGAACGGCATGGTCCAGCGGACCGGCGTGCGGGGGATCTCGAAGCAGGGCCGCCCCGCTCAGGGCGTCCGCCTGATGAACCTGCGCGAGGACGACGTGGTGAGCGCCGTGGCGCTCGTCATGGAGACCTCGGAGGACACCGCCGCCCAGGTCGTCCAAGAGGACATCCCCGAGGACGAGTAGCGGCGATTAGGGGGCTCCCAGTCGACCTCCGCGTCTGCTTCAATCTCTGGTACCAGAGAAAGGGGGTGGTCCGAACTTGACTGACAGAATTCTTGGGACCCTGGAGGTGTCCGGCCGCTAGACCGGTTGCTGGGCCCCGTTTAGCGGAGTCCAAACCGAGACACCGTCGGTGGCTCTGGCCGGGAGTGGTTCCTCTGGCCGCGACGGAACCGCCGATCGAGTCCAGTCAACGGTTCATGCGAGGGGCGCTCCCGAGGGGGCGCCCCTCGTGCTTTACGGGGCGCGATACTTCGTCCGTCGTGTCCGCCAGCAACGTCGAGGTCGTGCGCCGGAGCTTCGAGGCGTTCGCGCGCGGTGACCTCGACGCCTTCTTCGCGGAGCACGCGCCGGAGATCGAGTGGACCACCGGCGCCGACGAGCCGGACCCGCAGACCTACCGCGGGCCGGAGGAGATGCGGCGCTTCACGGTGGACACGTCCGAGGCGTGGGTCAACCGCTTCGACGGCGTGGTGAGGTTCAAGGACTTCATCGACCTGGGCGATTGGGTCGTGGTCCCATGGACCGCCACCCTCGAGGGCAGGGCGAGCGGTCTCGCGATGGAGGTGTACGAGACCTACGCGGTCCGCGTAGTGGAGGGCAGGATCGTGCGGGTGGACGAGTACCGGACCACGGAGGAGGCGCTCAAGGCCTGCGCTCCGGGCTAGCTCAGGGCGCGGTCTCGGTCTCGGTGTTCGTGTCGGCCTGGCTCTGCTCGAGCTGGTCGACGCGGCCTTCGAGATCGTCGACTCGGTTTCCGAGGCGCTCGACGTCCTGGGCCGCGCCCGAGGCCTCGTCCTCGAACTGCCCGAGCCGGTCCTCGAGCTTCGCCACGTCCTCCGAGCTGGGGAGACCCTCGATGCGCTGCTCGAGGTCGTCGATGCGGTCGTTCAGCTGACGCTCGATGCGACCGATCTGGCCGGCGGCCTCCTCGCGCCCGGCCTCGTCCTCCTGGTTCGCCTGGATCAGCGCGAACACGGCGAGGGCCGTGGCGGCGACCGCCCACACGCCTGCCACGATCAGCCAGCGGCGCAGGCCCTTGAACTGGGCGACGGTCGCCGGCAGCTGGTCGTCCGCGAGCAGGCGCTCGCCGCGTCCGGGTGGCGGCCGCGAGCCCGGGCGGGCCGGTTCGTTCATCAGGCCGCCACGAGGTACTGCTCCCACGCCGCCGGGATCGTCGGTGCGGCGACGTGGATGAAGATGGCCGGGTTGGGAGCGCGCGGCGTCCGGACCGGGACCATGTTGGCCTGCTGAGGCAGGCGGTCGCCCTTGCGCCGGTTGCAGGGCGCGCAGCAGGCGACGATGTTCTCCCAGGTGGAGGGCCCGCCCTTCGAGCGCGGGATCACGTGGTCGACCGTGAGGCTGCTGCGCTCGTGGCCGCAGTACTGGCAGGTCCAGCGGTCACGGGCGAAGACGGCGCGGCGGGTGATCTTGCGGCGGTGCGCATCACGCGGGATGCGGACGTAGGTGAGGAGGCGGATCACGACCGGCCGGTCGAGGGTGAAGGACTCGGCGTGCAGGGCCCAGTCCCCTTTTTCGAGGACCTCGGCGCGGTTCTTCAGGATGAGCACGGCGGCGCGCCGGACGGTGCAGACGTTGATCGGCTCGTACGACGCGTTGAGCACGAGCACCCGGCCGGAGGAGGAGTGGCGCTGCGCAGGCCGGCCGGCCCCGTGCAGCGCGGCGGCAGGGCCTGGTTCCGTATCACCCGCCTCGAGCGTGAAGTTCACCCGTACAGCCATGACTGCGCGCAGTTTAACCAGCGCCCCCGCGGCCAGGGCCGGCCAGGTGCCGACGGGGGGTCCGGGGGCGCGCGCCCCCGGCTGCGGTCCGATCAGGTGGTGAACGCGCCGTACGAGCCGAGCACGCGAACCTCCTCGACGTGCGAGCCGAGCGCCTCGAGCGCTTCGCGCACCGGCGGGCGGGAGGCGGGCCCGTCGATGTCGGCTACGAACATGTAGTGCCCGAGCCGGATCCGGCGCGGCCGCGACTCGATCCTCGTCATGTTCACCTCGCGGCTCGACAGCTCGCCGAGCACGTCCACGAGCCAGCCGGGCGCCTCGTCGCCGGCTCCCCAGAAGACGATCGTCGTCTTCGCCGCGCCGTCGGGCTCGGCGGCCTCGGCGGCGGGGACGAGCCAGACGAAGCGCGTGGCGTTGTCCGGGTGGTCCTCGACGTCCGCCGCGATCAGCTCGCCGCCGTAGAGCTCGGCGGCCAGGCGCGAGCCGAGCGCCGCGGTCGTGGGTCCGGCGTCCCCGAGCGACGCCACCGCGTCGGCCGTCGAGGGCGCGCTCACGTGCTCGGCGCTCGGCAGACGCTGGCGCAGGAAGCGCGCGCATTGAGCGATCGCCTGCGGATGGGAGACGACCCGCTCGACGCGCTCGAGCGGGGTCGGCTCCGCCGCGATCAGGCAGTGGTGGATCGGGTGCACGAGCTCCGCGCCGATGCGGACGTCGACGGCCTCCAGCACCAGCGTGTCGAGTGTGACCGCCACGCCACCCTCGAGCGCGTTCTCGATCGGGACGACGGCGCGATCGGCGGCGCGCTCCTGCACGGCCATCACGGCGTCGTAGATCGTCGGGTAGGGCACCTGCTCGGCGCCCTCGGGGGCGGAGGCACGCAGGGCCTCACCGCTGTGGGTCCCCGCGGGACCCAGGTAGGCGACCCTCACGACGAGGGGCCGCGTGCGGTCTCCGCGAGCGCTGCCGCGACGGCCTCCTGCTCCTCCGGCGAGAGCTCGAACTCGGAGTTGCCCTCGCGCAGCTCCTTGACGTAGAAGCGCGCCTGGTCGCGGTGCAGGATCGACGAGATGACGATGCCGGTGCGCCGCGAGTCGAGCAGCGCGACGGTGCTCGACTGCTGGCCCGAGAGCTCGTTCATGGCGTCGTAGCGGACGAGCGAGGTGTGGGCGACGCAACCGTCCATGCGCTGCTCGGCAGCGCCCACGCGCGACTCGAGCCGGGCGGCCGTCTCCTCGACCCAGTCGCGCAGCTGGACGAAGGCGTCCTGGAGCGTGGCGGCGTGCTGAACGATGTCCTGATCGCCGGCGCCGAGCACGGTGCGCTGTCCCGCTCGGAGGCGGCGCAGCTTGACGGCCAGGACGACGCAGAAGATGAGCGCGATCAGCGCCACGGCCGCCGCCCCGAGCGCGACGAGTCCCTGCGTCGAGGTCAGGTCATCCACGTCGGCTGAGGGTATCGGCGCGGTTCAGCTCGTGAAGATGACCGTGAAATCGGCCGAGTTGTTGTCCGTCATCTCCTCGCCCGGGACCGGCTCGACCTCGACGCTCACGGCAACGTTCTCCCCCGTGGGCGGCTGCTCGGCCAGCGGGATCGTGACGGTCTGCTGCTCGCCGACGGCGATCTCCGGGATCGTCTCCTCGAGCTCGATGGCGTCGCCCGACTCGCCCACCGTGACCCGGACGTTCACGTCGGTCTCGTTGTTCTCGCCCTGGTTGACGACCTGGACCTCGAACGTGAGGTCCTCGGAGAGCGGCACCGTGGCGGAGGCACCCGGCACCAGCGCAACCCCGCCGAGCGTGACCGTGCCGAGCCCGTTGCCGTGCAGTCCGGGAGCCGCGCTCTCGTCGCCGGCGCCGCCACCCGTGCCGCGCAGGCCGGCGATCTGATCGGCCACGAAGTCGGGATCGGCCCATTGGACGTCGGGCACGAACTCGAGCTCGTCCTGCTTCGGGACGCTCACCTCGTCGGCCAGGCCCTCGTCCCTGAGCGCCTGCTCGAGATCCGGCCTGAAGCGGTACTTGAGCAGCACGTCGCTGGCGAGGAACACCTGCATCATCGCGGCGATGTCGCCGGTGCTCTCGCGGCGCTCCTCGTCGGCCAGCGCGCCCGGTAACGCGTTGGCGACCGCGGCGAGACCGTCCCGGCGCAGCTCGAGGGCGTCGAGCAGGTTCTCCTGCGCGGACGAGACCTCGTCGGGCACGTCGAGGTCGTTCGCGCGGTCGACGAGCGTGGCCGATTCGCTGCGGAGGCCGTTCACGACGTTGGCGGCGTCGACGGCGTCGTCCTGGTCGCCGGAGCCGCCGAGGAGCTCGAACAGCTGGTTGCCCTCGAGCTTCGACTGATCGATCAGCTCCGAGGACTCGCCGACGTAGTCCTTGATGGCCTGTTCGCCGCGCGCGTTGAGGCAGCCGCGGAAGGCCAGGACCAGGAGGATGAGTACAAGCAGCGCGGCCCCAATAGCTAAGGTCCTCCGGACCATCAGCGTCTGGCGGTCGGTCCCGCGGCCGCCGCCCGATGGCCGGCGCCTTGTACGTCCTGCTACAGGCTCGTCCGGTTCGTCGAGGAAGGAAAGCAGTATCGCTCCTAATGCTTCGAGGCGCACCCGGCGCTTCGATTGGAGTATGAACGGGGGGCAGGACGCGCTCTCCGCGGACCGAACACAGAACCTGGAATGAAACGTTCCGATACAGGCCTGACCGAGGAGCCCGGCACGCTGCCGCTGGGTGGGTCTGACCCTACCGAAAGCCTTCCCAGCGGTCCGGGTCCCCGAGTCGTCCTGAACCGCTACAGACTCGAGCAGC
The DNA here is from genome assembly GCA_963827065.1 of uncultured Thermoleophilaceae bacterium. Lineage (GTDB taxonomy): Bacteria > Actinomycetota > Thermoleophilia > Solirubrobacterales > Thermoleophilaceae > JACVRW01. The sequence goes on from CAWGZM010000014.1 coordinate 238,442, forward strand.
GGCTCGGCGCCGGCGGCTTCGGCGTCGTCTGGCACGCCTGGGACGAGCGCCTCGAGCGCGAGGTGGCGGTCAAGGTGATCCCGCGCGAGCGTGGCGCGGGCGAGCGCGTCGAGCGCGAGGCCCTGGCATCGGCACGCCTGAACCACCCGGCGATCGTCGGGATCTACGAGCTGGCCTCGGATGAGCACGACGTCTACCTGGTGTCCGAGCTCGTTCGGGGCCGAACGCTTGCGGAGCTGCTGCGGGCAGGCGCGATCTCGGACCGCGACGTGTCGCGCATTGGCGCGGACCTATGCGACGCGCTCGCGCACGCGCACGCGCGCGGGGTCATCCACCGCGACCTGAAGCCACAGAACGTGATGGTGGTGGCGGAGCCCGCGGCCGGCGTCGGCTTCGCGAAGCTCACCGACTTCGGCGTCGCCCACGTGGTGAGCGGCGACGCCCTGACGCGCACGGGCGACGTGGTCGGGACGCTCGCCTACATGGCGCCCGAGCAGGCCGAGGGCGCGCGCGTGACGCCCGCCTGTGACGTGTACTCGCTCGCGCTGACGCTCTACGAGGCCTGGACCGGCCGCAACCCGGTTCGCGCGGGCGGGCCCGCCGCCACGGCGCGGCGCCTGGGGCGGCCGCTGCCCTCGCTCGGCTCCCAGCGCCGCGACCTCCCGCGCGAGCTGTGCGACGCGATCGACGACGCGCTCGAAATCGATCCCGGGCGCCGGCCCGCGCCGGCGGAGCTTCGCGCCGAGCTCCGCGCCGTCCAGAGCGAGCTGACCGACGAGGGTGGCCTCGTGGAGCCCGCGACACTGCGCCGCGTCGGGCTGCCGACGACGCGCCGGACGCGGAGGCTGTTCAGCCGCGGCGACGCCGATGCGGGTGGCCCGCCGCGCGGCCTGTTCCGTGAGGACCCGAGCGCGCCCACCGGGGTGCTCGGGCGGGCGGACCCCGGTACGAGGCCGGGCCGCTCGGTCAGGCTTCTGGAGCGCGCCGGCGCCGGCCTGCTGGCCGGCGGCCTCGTGCTCGGAGTGCTCGGCTCGCTCGGGCCGGACCCCTCGTTCTCGAGCGCTGCTGCCGCCGGAGCGGCGGCACTCGCGACCGCCCTGCTGCCGCGGCTCGGATGGCTGATGACCGCGTTCGCGCTGTGCGTTTGGCTCGTCTCGCCCGAGGCCGACCGCCAGGGCACGGCGCTCGTGCTGGCGGCCGCCGCAATGCCGATCCCGTTCCTGCTCCCGCGCGCCGGCCTCCTCTGGTCCGTGCCCGTCTTCGCGCCACTGCTCGGCACCGTCGCGCTCGGGCCGGCCTTCATCGGCATTGCCGCGCTCGCGCCGACCGCCTGGCGCCGAGCCGGGCTCGCGGTCGCGGGCTTCTGGTGGCTCGTCATCGGCGAGGCGATCACGGGCAAGGCGCTCCTCTTCGGCTCGCCCGACGGCACGCTGCCGCGGGCCGCCTGGGAGGGCTCCATCTCGGCGGCCGCCTCCGACGTGCTTCAGCCGCTCGTCACCTCGCCCGCGCTGGCGCCGCTCGTCGTGTGGGGCGCGTTCGCCATCGCGCTGCCGCTCATGATCCGCGGTCGCTGGCTCGCCGTCGACCTCGCCGGCGCCGGGGTTTGGGTCGTGGGGCTCATCGTCGCCCAGGTCGCCCTCGGCGATGCGCTCGCGGCGGATGTCGCTCTCGACCAGGCCCGCGGAGCGGTTGCCGGCTCGCTCGCGGCGGCGATCATAGCCCTGTCCGTGTCCCAGGTAGCGGCCCCCGCAGAGGGCTGGCGGGCGCCGCGTGTAACGACGGCGTGATCCTTACCCTGCGAGGCGTATGAGCGTTTTGCGCAATCTCGAGGCGAAGCTGGGCGGTCTCGTCGAAGGCGCGTTCGGTCGCGCGTTCAAGACGAGCGTCCAGCCGGTCGAGCTCGCGCACAAGCTCGCCAAGGAGATGGAGGACAACCAGATGGCCTCCGTCTCACGGGTCTACGTGCCGAACCACTACCGCATCTTCCTCTCGTCCCAGGACCGCGAGCAGTTCTCGAGCTACGAGCCGGCGCTCCGGAAGGAGCTCTCCGACTACCTGCTCGAGCACGCGCGCCAGGAGTCGCTCGCGCTCACGAGCCGTCCCCAGATCGAGTTCCATACCGATGACCGGCTCGAGCTCGGCGAGTTCGGCATCCAGGCGCAGCTGCTCGCTCCGCCCGAGGAGGAGGTGAGTGCGGCCGCGCCGGTGCCCGCCGCGCCGTCCGCGGGCGACTTCGGCCACACGATGGTCTACTCGCCGGACCGCGAGGCGCGTCCGCTCGAGGCGCCGATCGGGCGCCGCCAGGCCCTGCTCGTGACCGAGGGCCGCCGCCACGTGCTGAGCGGCGACCGTGTCGTCATCGGCCGCAGCCGAGACTGCGACGTAGTCGTCTCCGACCCGAATGTCTCCCGCCGGCACGCCGAGCTGCGCCGAGACGAGAACGCCTGGCATGCGGTCGACCTCGGCTCCACCAACGGCGTCAAGGTCAACGGGCGCCGCATCGAGCAGGTGGCGCTGCGTGACGGTGACCGCATCACCATCGGCGTGACCGACCTGACGTTCGAGTTCGAGTAGGGGACCGCACCGGTGGACGAGCCGCTCGCCGTCGCGCTCAAGTTCGGCTTCCTTCTGGTGCTCTACCTGTTCCTGCTCTGGGTGGTGCGCAGCGCAATGCGCGACCTGTCGCGCTACGAGCGCGCGCCCGCGGCGGAGCCGGTCGAGCCGCCCAGCCGCCGCCGCCAGGAGCAAGGGGCGCTGCCGAACCTGCGCGCCGGCGTCTCCCCGCATCTGACGGTCGTGGCGGCTCTGGGGCACGAGCCGGGGACCACCTTCGACGTCGGCGAAGGTGCGACGATGGGGCGCTCCGACGGGGCCGCGATCCGGATCGACGACCCGTTCGCGTCCTCCGCCCACGCGCGGATCTTTCCGCAGGGGGAGTACATGTACCTCGAGGACATGGGCTCGACCAACGGCACCTATCTGAACGGGCGCCAGGTGAAGGCCACGGAACGGCTGAAGATGGCGGACGTGATCCGCATCGGCGACAGCGAGTACCGCTACGAGGAGTAGGAGCGTGGCTCTCGGCATCGTCGAGCAGGTGGGGCGCACGGACGTGGGCCGCCAGCGCAGCGCCAACGAGGACTCGCTCGTGCTGCAGCCGCCGTTCTTCGCGGTGGCCGACGGCATGGGCGGGGCGCGCGCCGGCGAGGTCGCCTCGGCGATCGCGGCCGAGGCCTTCGAGGGCGCCAGCGCGGCCGGCGAGGCCGCGGAGGCGCAGCTCGAGCGCATCCTGCGCGAGGCCAACCGGCGCATCTACGACCTCGCGGTCACGGACGAGTCGCGACGCGGCATGGGCACGACGCTCACCGCCGCCAAGGTCCACGACACCGAGGTCAGCCTCGGCCACGTGGGCGACAGCCGGGCTTACCGGATGCGCGACGGCGAGCTCGAGCAGATCACGCGCGACCACTCGCTGGTAGCGGAGCTCGAGCGCAGCGGCCAGATCACGCCAGAGGCGGCGGAACACCACCCGCAGCGCTCGATCATCACGCGCGCGCTCGGGCCCGAGCCGGAGGTGGAGGTCGACACCTACACGCTGAGCGCGCGCGACGGCGACCTCTTCCTGCTCTGCTCGGACGGGCTCACCTCGATGGTCTCGGATGACGAGGTGGCCGCGATTCTGCGCACGGCGGGATCCCTGGACGAGGCGGCCGACGCGCTCATCAAGGCGGCCAACCAGAGCGGCGGCAAGGACAACATCACCGTGGTTCTGTTCCGGCTGGGCGAGGTCGGCGACGGAGCCGGGGCGGAGCCGACCACCGTCGCCGGGCCCCTGCCGGCCGACGACGAGACGATCGCGGGCCAGCTGAGCGCCGACGACGTCCGCGCGGCCGCGGTCGACTCGCCGCCGCCGCCGCGGACCGAGCCGATCGAGCCGGTGCCGCCCGCCCCGTCCACGACGGCGAGGCCGGCCCGGCGCAGGCGCCGCCGCGGCGGCCTCGTGCTCAAGGGCCTGCTCGGGCTCGCGCTGATCGCGGCGGCGCTGGCCGGCCTGTATGCGCTCAGCCGCCAGGTCTACTTCGTCGGCACGAACGACGGCGGGCTCGTAACCGTCTATCGCGGCGTGCCCTACGAGCTGCCCTTCGGAATCGAGCTCTACGACGAGGAGTACGCGAGCGGCATGCCGGCGCGGGCAATCCCGAGCGGCCGCCGCGAGCGCGTGCTCGACCACGAGTGGCGCAGCCGCGAGGACGCGGTCGACCTGGTGCGCGCGCTCGAGCGCGGCCAGCTCGAGGCGGCGGGGACGGCGGGAGGCTGATGTCGGCGCGCACGCGCGAGCTGTTCGGGCTCATACCGGTGTCGCTGCTCGTGGTGGCCGGCTTCGCCGCGGTGCTGGCGACGCGCACGGAGGACATCCAGGACGCCACGCTCACCTACGGCGCGGTCTTCCTGGGCCTCTGTGTCGTGGCGCACCTCTTCATCCGCGCGCGCCTGCCGGACGCGGACCCCTACCTGTTCCCGCTCGCGGCCCTGCTGGCTGCGATTGGGCTTGTCCTCATCTACCGGATCGACCCCGAGCTCGCGCGCGAGCAGGCGCAGTGGTTCGTCGTCGGGCTCATCTTCTTCTGCGCCACGATCCTGGCGATCCGCGACCACCATGTCCTGGAGCGCTACCGCTACCTGATCGCGGCGGCGAGCATCGTTTTGTTGCTGCTGCCGCGCCTGCCGGGCATCGGTGCGCAGGTCAACGGCGCCTTCCTCGCGATCGAGCTGGGGCCGATCAAGTTCCAGCCCGCGGAGTTCGCCAAGCTCGGGATCATCGTCTTCCTCGCGAGCTATCTGCGCGAGACGGGCGACATCCTCGTCCGCCCGCGCCTGCGGCCGCTCCCCTTCCAGCGCCAGCTGCTCCTCTACGGGCTGCCGGCCGTGCTGGCGCTGCTCGCGATCCTCGTGCTCGACCTGGGGCCGGCGGGCTCGGTGCTGCTGGTCGTCTTCGTCGCCTCGCTCGTCGCGGTGCTGCGCGAGCGCCCCTCGCCCAAGCACTTCGGTCCGCTGCTGCTCGTCTGGGGCCTGGCGATGCTGATGCTGATCTTCATCCGTGACCTGGGCAGCTCGCTGATGTTCTTCGGCGGCTTCCTCGCGCTCCTGTACGTCGCGACCGGCCGGCTCTCGCTCGTCGGCGTCGGCGTGACGATGTTCTTCGGCGGCGCCTTCTTCTTCGCGGAGCGGGTGTCGCACGTACGCGATCGATTCGACATCTGGCTCGACACGTTCTCCACCGAGCGGGTGCTCTGCCCGAGCACCGGCGAGATGACGGAGTTCGTGAACTGCCAGGGCTATCAGGTGGCCCAATCGCTGTTCGCCCAGGCGGACGGAGGCTTATTCGGCGAGGGCTTCGGGCGCTCGCTGCTCGAGGCGCCCGGCGGCAACATCCTGATCCCGGCGCCGCACACGGACCTCATCTATTCCGTGCTCGTGAACGAGGCGGGCCTGTTCGGGGCCGCGGGCCTCGTCGGCGCCTACCTGCTGCTCGTCTTCCGCGGCTTCAAGGTGTCCATGCTGGCGGCGGACGGGTTCTCCAAGCTGCTGGCGGTCGGCCTCACGAGCGTCCTCGCGCTGCAGGTGTTCGTGATCGTCGGCGGAGTCACGCGTGTGATCCCGCTGACCGGCGTCACGCTCCCGCTGGTCTCCTACGGCGGGAGCTCGCTGCTCGCGAACATGGTGCTGCTGGCGCTGCTCCTGATCGTCTCGGACAGCGCCCGCCGTGAGCGAATACGAAGGGGCGGGCTCGTATGAACCGCCAGATCACTCAGCTCTTCGGGCTGTTCGTGTTGCTGTTCGCGGTGCTCGTGGCGTTCACGTCCTACTGGAGCGTGCTCGACGCGGAGGGCCTCGAGGACAACCCGAGCAACCGTCGGGCGCTGATCCGCGAGCAGAAGGTCCCGCGCGGGTTGATCCTCGCCGAGGACGGCCAGACGGTCCTCGCGCGCAGCGTGCCGCGCGGCCGTGGCGAGGACCGCATCTTCACCCGCACCTATCCGACCCGCGGTCTGTTCTCGCACCCGGTGGGTTACTCGTTCATCCGCAACGGCCGCATCAGCCTGGAGCAGTCGCGCAACGACGCGCTGGCCGGCGAGGAGGACGAGTTCGAGTCGATCTTCACCGGCCTCGAGGGGCGCGAGCGCGAGGGCCTCGACGTCGTCACGAACCTGAGCGTCTCCGGCACGGAGGCGGCGGTCGCGGCGCTCGGCGGCCGCAAGGGCGCGGTCGTGGCGATCGAGCCCAAGACCGGCAAGGTGCGCGTGATGGTGTCGATCCCCGAGTACGACGCCAACCTGATCCCCACCGAGTTCGGCCGGCTCAACACTGATCCCAACAAGCCCACGCTCAACCGCACGACGCAGGAGCTGTATCCGCCCGGCTCGACCTTCAAGGTTGTGACCGCGACAGCGGCACTCGACAGCGGCAAAGTGAGCCCGGAATCGGTCATCGACGGCTCCTCGCCGAAGGAGATCTCGGGTGTTCCGCTGGCGAATGCGGGCGGCACGAGCTTCGGGCCGATCTCGTTCACCGACGCGCTCACCAACTCGGTCAACACCGTGTTCGCGCAGGTCGGGGAGAACATCGGCCGCGGCACGCTCGTCGAGTACATGAAGCGCTACGGCTTCTACGCGGACCCGCAGCTCGACTATCCCGACACGCAGATGATCCCGAGCGGGGTCATCAACGGCGACGGCGACTACGTCGAGGACGGCTTCGACGTCGGCCGCGTCGCGATTGGCCAGGGCGGGCTCGAGGGCGAGATCCGCGCCGCGCCGCTCCAGATGGCCCAGGTCGCTGCCGCCGTGGCGAACGGCGGCCGGCTGATGAAGCCGCGTCTGACCGACCGGATCGTGCGCAAGGACGGGCGCGTGGCCGAGCGGATCGAGCCCGACCTGCAGTCGACGGTGATGAAGCCGGAGACCGCCGAGCAGCTCACGGCGATGATGAGCCGCGTCGTCGAGGAGGGCACCGGCACGGCGGCGGCGCTCGCAGGCATCACCGTCGCAGGCAAGACGGGTACCGCCGAGGTCGGCGCGAACCGCGAGTTCACGCAGCCCTGGTTCCTCGCGTTCGCGCCGGTCGAGGATCCGCAGATGGCGATCGCCGTGACGGTCGAGCGCACCACCGGCCAGGGCGGCACGGTCGCCGCCCCGATCGCCAGGCAGGTGCTAGAAGCGCTGATCGGAGGCGGCGGATGATGGAGGTCGCCACCGGCGCGCTCGTCGATGGCCGCTACCGCATCCTGCGCCGCATCGGCTCCGGCGGCATGGCCGACGTCTACGCCGCCGAGGACACGCACCTGGGCCGCGAGGTCGCGCTCAAGGTGCTGCACCGGCGCTTCGCGCAGGACCAGGAGTTCGTCGAGCGCTTCCGGCGCGAGGCGAAGGCGGCGGCCGGGCTCTCGCACCCGAACGTCGTCGGCGTCTTCGACCGCGGCGAGCACGAGGGCACCTACTACATAGCGATGGAGTGCCTCACCGGCCGGACGCTCAAGGAGATCGTCACGAGCGAGGCGCCGCTGTCGCAGCAGCGCGTCGTGGACCTCGGCGTGCAGATCCTGCACGCGGCCGGCTTCGCGCACCGCCACGGCGTGATCCACCGCGACTTCAAGCCGCACAACGTGATCGTCGACGAGCGCGGGCACGCCAAGGTCACCGACTTCGGGATCGCGCGCGCCGGTGCCTCCGAGATGACCGAGACCGGTTCGATCATGGGCACCGCTCACTACCTGTCGCCCGAGCAGGCCCAGGGACATGCGGTCACCGCGGCCTCCGATCTCTACTCGATCGGCGTGATGCTCTACGAGATGCTCGCCGGGCAGCTGCCCTTCGAGGGCGAGAGCGCGGTCGCCATCGCGCTCAAGCACCTGTCCGAGCAGCCCACGCCGATCTCGCAGCTGCGGCCGGACGTGCACCCTGCGCTCGAGGCCGTCGTGATGGCCGCGCTCGCGAAGGACCCGGCGCAGCGCTGGCAGACGGCCGACGACTTCGCCGAGGGCCTCGAGGCGGCGCGGGCCCAGATCGAGGCCGGCGCGAACGGCGGCCAGTCGACGACCGCCTTTGCCCCGATCCCGCTGCCCGCCGCTGCCGGTCCGGCGGGCGCCGACGGCGAACCGCCCCCGCTGGCGCCGGTGTCGGCGCCCGAGGAGGAGCGTAGGCGGCGCTGGCCCTGGTTCACGATCGGCCTGCTGGCGCTCGCGCTCGTCGGCTTCCTCGCCTGGCTGATCGCGAGCGGCGAGCTCGCGACCGATAAGGAGGAGGTCCCGCGGGTGACGCAGCTGCAGCTCGTCGAGGCGCGCGCGAAGCTCGAGCGAGCCGGCTTCGAGGTCGAGCAGACGCGCGTGCGCAGCGCGCAGCCCTTCGACCAGGTGCTCGACCAGGACCCGAACCCGGGTGAGGAGGCCGAGGCGGGCTCGACGGTGACGCTCGAGGTGTCTGACGGGCCCGGGGACGTGCTCGTCCCCGCTGTGGCGGGCCTGCCGCAGGCCCAGGCGATCAACGAACTCGAGGACGCCGGGCTGAAGGTCACGCGCGACGTCGAGTTCTCGGACGAGGTGCGCAAGGGCCTCGCCATCCGCACCGTGCCGCGCGAGGGCGAGGAGGTGACCGTCGGGACGCGCGTGCGGCTGCTGGTGAGCCAGGGCCCGGAGCTGACGACCGTACCGGACGTGGTCGGCCTGTCGCGCTCCTCGGCAGACTCGCGCCTGCGCGGCGAGGGGCTCGGGGTGGGAGTGCAGGAACAGGAGTCCGAGGAACCAGAGGGGACGGTGATAGCCCAGGATCCCGCGGGCGACAGCTCGGTCGAGCAGGGGGCCACCGTGACGATCACCGTGTCCACCGGCATCCCGCAGGCGAGCGTGCCGAACGTGGTGGGGCTCGGAGCGGCCGACGCGGCCACCCAGCTGGGCAACGCCGGCCTCCTGCCGGTACAGCGCGAGCAGACGGTGACCGACCCGAGCGAGGACGGGGTCGTGATCGACCAGCGGCCCGGAGCAGGGACCGAGCTCGACGAGGGCTCCGAGGTCGTGATCATCATCGGCGTGCTCGAGGAGACCGACACGCTCGAGGACGCGGAGCCGCAGCAGCCGTGAGGGGGACGCAGTGAAGGTCGCCGTCCTGTCGGGCGGCCGCTCGAGTGAGCACGACGTGTCGCTGGCGTCGGGCGCCGCCGTGCGCGAGGGCCTCGTCGCGGGCGGCCACGAGGTGCTCGACGTGCGTCTGTCGAGGGAGGGGCGCTGGCTCCACGATGGCGAGCCGCTCGCCCTCGAGCCGGGCGCCGGCCTGCTCGAGGCCGAGGGGGTGTTCCCGGTCCTGCACGGACCCTTCGGCGAGGACGGCACCGTCCAGGGCCTGCTCGAGCTGCTGGACGTGCCCTACGTCGGCGCCGGCGTGGCAGCGTCGGCGGTGTCGATGGACAAGGCGCTCTTCAAGGACCTGATGGCCGCCCACGGCATCCCGCAGGTCGACTACGTCGCAGTGCGCGAGGGAATGCCGGTGGCGCTCGCGCCGCCCGCGTTCGTCAAGCCGGCGCGGCTCGGGTCATCGGTCGGGATCGGCAAGGCCTGGTCCGAAGCCGACCTCGACGCGGCGCTCGCGCAGGCCTTCGAACACGATCCCGTCGTGCTCGTCGAGCGCTTCTGCGAGGGGCTCGAGGTCGAGTGCTCGGTGCTCGGGCACCGCGACCCCGTCGCCTCGCAGCCCGGTGAGATCGTGCTGGTCAACGCCGACTGGTACGACTACGAGGCGAAGTACGAGCCCGGTGGGATGGAGCTCGTGATCCCGGCGCGGATCCCCGACGCCCAGCTCGAGGAGGTCCGCCGGCTCGCGGTCGAGGTCTTCAAGCTGGTGGGCTGCTCGGGCATGGCGCGCGTCGACTTCTTCGTCGAGGACGACACCGTGCTCGTCAACGAGCTCAACACGATCCCTGGCTTCACCGCCACGAGCGTCTACGCGAAGCTGTTCGAGGCGAGTGGGGTGCCGTACGTCGAATTGCTCGACCGGTTGCTGGCGTTCGCGCTCGAGCGCCATGAGGAGGAGCGGCGGTACCGGTTCTAGCCCGCCGTCTCCGAGAGCCGCACCTCTTCGATCTTCGCCTTTCCCTCGTCGGGCGGTAGCTGCGTGATCCAGATGAGGTAGTTGCGGAACTGCTGGTTCTGGCCGAGGTCGAGCTGGAAGACCTGCTTCTGGCGCACCCTCTCGGTGCTGCTCACCTTCTGCCAGCCGTTGATCGAGCCGCGCACGGTGTTGGAGGCGTACACGGCCGCCTCGAAACCGGGCGTGGATGTGACCAGCGACAGCCGGCGGGCCGGGATCGGCCGGCCGGCGTCCACGTACAGCCCGACGCCCGACTTGTTCGCCCCGTCGAAGCCCGCCTCGTAGGTCTCCGTGTCCCAGCCGGTGTTCTTGATCCCGTCGAGCACGAGGTTCGCGGCCTCTGGCGACTCCTCGCCGTCGTCGCCCTCCGGGTCGTAGTCGCTCGCGGCATCGCTTTCGAGCTCGACGCGCTCGAGACCGGGCGGCTCGGCCACGACGGGCCCCGCGCCCGGCCCCTTCTCCGTCCGCGAGGCGAGGAACCAGACGGCCACTCCGATCACCGCGAGCAGCAGCAGCGTAAGGAAGACGACGCGCTTGGGGTGGCGCAGCCGCACGGGCGCGAAGTCGGCGGTGTCGTCCGAGAGCGTGCGCAACACGGTCGTGGCCTCACCGGTCGCCTCGCCGGAGCGCGCGGCCTCGATCGCCAGGACCTCCTCGAGGTCGTGGACCATCTCTCCCACCGTCTGGTAGCGATGGGTCGTGTCCTTTGCGGTTGCGCGCTCGACGACGGCCGCGAGCGCCGCCGAGATCTCGGGGCGCAGGCGCTGCACGTCCGGGAGCGGCTCCCTGACGTGCTTCATCGCCACCGCGACCTGCGACTCGGCCCGGAAGGGCGGCTCGCCGGTGAGCATCTCGTAGAGCACGACGCCGAGCGAGTAGATGTCGGACTGCGGAGTCACCTCGTGACCGAGCGCCTGCTCGGGCGATACGTAGTCGGTGGTCCCGAGCACGCGGCCGGTGGCGGTCAGGCCGTGCGCCTCGAGCGAGCGCGCGATGCCGAAGTCCGTGACCTTGGCGCGGCCGTCCGGGTCGATCAGGACGTTCTGCGGCTTCACGTCGCGGTGGACGAGCCGGTGCATGTGGGCGCACTCGAGCGCGCGCCCGATCTCGATCGCGTAGGCCACGGCCTCGGACACCGGCAGCCGGCCCTGTCGCTTGATGCGGTCCTTGAGCGTCTCGCCCTCGACGTACTCGAAGACGATGTAGGGGGCGCCGTCGTCCTCGCCCGCGTCGATCACGGTCACGACGTGCTGGTGATTCAGCTGGGCCACCGCGCGCGCCTCGCGGCGGAAGCGCTCGAGCTGGTCGGGGTCGCTCGAGATGTCGCGGTGCATCAGCTTGATCGCGACCCAGCGCTCGAGCGTCGGATCGAACGCGCGGTAGACGGTCGACATACCGCCCGAACCGATCTTCTCGTCGATCCGATAGCGGTCGCTGATGAGCGTCCCGATCACCGTCATCTATTTTCCGCTCTCGTTGCCTGCACTCATTCGCTATTTCACAGACCCTGCCTGCGCGGCGTCCTGGGCGATCGAGCCCGATATTCGCCGCCTGCAAACGGAGTTCGGCGCGGGGGTTCGGATCACCTACGTGATGGGAGGGCTTGCCCGTCAGTATGAGGGGGACCAGTCTCCGCTCGTCATAGAGTGGCTGAACGCCGGCGAGCGCTCGGGCATGCCGGTCGACCCAAGGGCCTGGAACACGCCCGGAGCGATCGGCTCGACCTTCCCCGCGAGCATGGCATTCAAGGCCGCCGCCGAGCAGGGCCCGGAGGCGGCCGAGCGCTACCTGCGTGCCCTGCGCGAGGGGATCATGTGCCGTCGCCGCAAGCTCGACGGCGTCGAGGCGCTGGTCGAGGAGGCGCGCGCGGCCGGCCTCGACGCGGAGCGCTTCCGGATCGACCTCGGCTCGCACGCGATCGTGGAGGCGTTCGGTGCGGACCTGGAGGACACGCGCGAGCGCGGGATCGAGTCGCTGCCGACGCTCCTCTTCAGCGGGGAGAACGGCGAGGGGCGGCTCTGCGGTCCCGGCGACGGCTACGCCGCGTGGCGCGGCGCCGCGCTCGCCTCCGGGGCGGAGCCCGCCGGCGGCCCGGCGCCAACGGTCGAGGAGGCGCTCGCGCGCTTCGGCTCCATGGCCGCCGCCGAGGTGGCCGCCGTGTGCGACCTGCCAGGCCCGCGCGCACAGGCCGAGCTGTGGCGGCTTGCGTCGGAGTGGCGCGTGCGACCGGAGCGCTTCCTCACGGGCGAGCTCTGGACGCCCGCCTGAGCCGCTAGGCCTCCGGCGCCACCGCGAAGCCGCCCGGGCGGCGGCCCAGGAGCCCCTGGCGTGTGAGCTCGACGACACCCGCCGCCGCGGTGGCATGACCGATCACTGCGCTGCCGGGATGGTGGCGCGCGAGCAGCTCGACGGCCGCATCGGCGTCCGCGGCGGGAGTGACGACGCAGAAGCCGCAGCCCATGTTGAAGACCTCGTACAGCTCGGCGTCGCCGACCTCACCGCGCTCGGCGATCAGCTCGAAGACGAGCGGGACCGGCAGGGGCCGGTCGATCCGGTAGCCGACCGCTGCCTCGAGCCGCAGCAGATTGAGGAAGCCCTCGCCCGTGATGTGCGCGAGGCCGCGGACTTCGAGCTCCGACTCGAGCAGCTCGCGGATCGCGCGGACGTAGATGGCGGTCGGCTCGAGCAGCAGGTCGCCGGCCGTCAGCTCGCCGAAGCGCTCATCGAGTTCGCTCAGCACGCGCCGGGCGAGACTGAGCCCGTTCGAGTGCAGCCCGCTCGAGGGAATCCCGATCAGGGCGTCGCCGGGCTCGATCGCCGCGCCGGTGATCACCCGGTCCAGCTCGACCAGGCCGACGCAGAAGCCGACCAGATCGAAGCCGTGCGGCGACGGGTGCCCGCGCACGACGTCGGGGAGGACCGCCAGCTCGCCGCCCGGGATCTCGACCCCCGCCTGCTCGGCGCCCGCCCGCAGCCCGATGCCGATCTGCTCGAGCACCTCCGGGTTCGCCTCCTCGACTGCGATGTAGTCGAGCAGCGCGATCGGGTCGGCGCCGACGCAGATCACGTCGTTCGCGTTCATTCCGAACAGGTCGATCCCGATCGTGTCGTAGCGGCCGAGCTGCTCGCAGACGATCACCTTCGAGCCGACGCTGTCGCACGAGAGGGCGATGCCTCGCTGCTCGTCGATCTTCAGGACGTTCGCGTAGTGGCCGGAGGCGAGCGCGGCCCGCGAGGGCCGCCCGGTCCGGATCCCGGCCAGCACCTCGACGAGCGCGGAGACGGCGCTTCCCGAGAGCGATTGGTCGACACCCGCGCGCGCGTATGCCCCTTCGGCCACCCGTGCCATTCAAGCGGAAGCCGCGGAGGTCAGGCGCGTTCGGGCTCGGCGGTGGTCTGCTCGCCGCCCTGGCCCCGGCGGCGGCGGATGAGCAGCCAGATCACACCGAGGACGATGGCGGCCGCGACGGCGTAGTCGATGTAGTGCAGGTTGTCCTTCCAGGACTCCCAGTTGTCGCCGGCGTGCTTGCCGATGAACGTCAGCATGAAGACCCACGGCAGGCAGCCGAGGAACGACAGGACCGTGAAGCGCCAGAAGGGCATGCGCGCGACGCCCGCCGGCAACGAGATGAACGTGCGGATGATCGGCAGCATGCGCGTGAAGAAGACCGTCGCGTCGCCGTGGCGCTCGAACCAGCGGTCCGCCCACTCGAGGTGCGACTTCTTGATGTGCAGCTTCTTGCCGTGCTTCTCGAGGATGTCGACGCGGCCGACATACCCGATCCAGTAGGCGATCCAGGACCCGACCAGGTTGGCGAACGAGCCGACCAGGGTGGCCGCAAGCAGGCTGTATTCGCCGCGCGACACGTTGAAGCCGGCGAACAGCATGGTGGCCTCGCTGGGCACCGGGATGCAGGCCGACTCGAGGAGCATCAGGATGAACACTCCCGGCAGTCCCATCGCATCCACGACGTCCACGGCCACCTCGACTATGGGATCAGTGATCGAGGCGAGCACTACCTGCATGAGAGCGAAGTAGGGTAGCGGCCCGCTCGTGCGCATCTGGGTAGATCTGACGAACAGCCCGCACGTGCTCGTGATGCGACCGCTGATCGAGATCATGCGCGCGGACGGGCACGAGGTGGAGGTCACGGCACGCGACTTCGCACAGACGCTCGAGTTGTGCGAGCGCTTCGGCATCGACCACACCGCCGTAGGGCGCCACCGCGGCGGCCGGCTGGCCTCGAAGGGGCTGGGGCTCGTCTCGCGCAGCGCCGCGCTGCTGCGCTGGGCGCGGGGGCGCCGCTTCGACGTGGCGATCGGGCACAGCTCGAACGACATCAGCGTCGCCGCGTGGCTCCTGCGGATCCCGAGCGCCACCGCCTTCGACTACGAGTTCGCGAACGCCCAGCATCAGGTCAACTGCCGCCTCTGCCGGATAGTCATGGTCCCGAAGGCGATCCCGCCCGAGCGCCTGCGTCCGTTCGGGGCCACCCCCGCAAAGCTGCGCCAGTACGAGGGCCTCAAGGAGGAGTACTACCTCGCCGACTTCGAGCCCGACGAGGCCGTGCTCGGCGAGCTCGGGCTCACGCGCGAGCGGCCCCTCGTCGTCGTGCGCACGCCACCCGAGCTGTCGCTCTACCACCGCTTCGAGAACCCGCTCTTCAAGCGCGTGCTCGAGCAGCTGGCGGCCGCGGACGCCCAGACCGTCGTGCTCCCCCGCACGCAGACCCAGCGTGAGGAGATCGCCCGGCTGGGCAGTTTCAGGATTCCCGCGCGGGCCGTCGACGCCCAGAGCCTCGTCGCCTACTCGGACCTCGTGATCTCTGCCGGCGGTACCATGAACCGCGAGGCTGTCGCGCTCGGAACCCCTGTCTACACGACGTTCGAGGGGCGTCTCGGGGCCGTCGACGAGGCGCTTCTCCGGGAGGGGCGCCTGCGTAGACTCGTCGATCCCCAGGAGATTCGGGTGGAGCGGCGGCCGTCGCACGCGGAGTTGCGCATCCGGCGCGACCCACGCGAACTCGTCAGACTGCTCCTCGAAGCAAAGCCATGAGATCCCTCGCCTCCTCAGTAAACGTCCGCCGGGTCGGTCAGGTCGGCGTGGACGCCGCACTTCTGGGGCTCGCCTACTACCTCGCCTACAGCCTGCGCTTCGACGGGGCGATCCCGGCGCGCTACGACCGCCTGCTCGAGGAGACGATCGTCCTGATCGTCGTCATGAAGCTGGTGATCTTCGCGCTGTTCGGGCTCTATTCGAAGCTCTGGCGCTTCGTTGATCAGCGCGACTTCGAGACGATCCTGAAGGCGGTCGTGGTCTCGACGGTCGGCGTGATCGTCGTGCTATTCCTCTTCTCGATCGGCCGCCACGACCCGCCGCGAACGGTCCTCGCGCTCGACTTCCTGCTGTCGCTCGTGTTCACGGCAGGCGCGCGCTTCGCCGTGCGGGCGCTGGTCGAGCGCCCGACGCGCGGGCCGATCCTCGAGCGGGCCGCCAACGAGGTCCTGATCGTGGGCGCCGGGAACGGCGGCCAGCAGGTCGCCTTCGAGCTGCGCCGCAACCCGGGGCTGCGCTCCGCGCCGGTCGGCTTCGTCGACGACGACCCGCGCAAGCAGGGTATGCGCGTGGCGGGCCACAAGGTGCTCGGCACTACCGGCGAGCTGCCGCGCATCCTCGATGGCGTGCGCCCCACCGAGGTGATCATCGCGATCCCCTCTGCGCCGGGCACCATGCGCCAGCAGGTGGTCACCGCTTGCCGCGAGCGGGACATCCCGGTGCGCACGCTGCCGACCACCTTCGAGCTGCTTTCGGGCGGCGTGAACCTGATGCGCCAGGTGCGCGAGGTGCGCGTCGAGGACGTGCTCGGCCGCGAGCCCGTGCGCGTGGAGATCGATCGCGTGGGCGCCTACCTGCGCGGCCGCACGGTGCTCGTGACCGGCGCCGGCGGCTCGATCGGCGGCGAGCTGTCGCGCCAGATCGCCCGCGTCGGCCCGAAGCTGCTCGTGCTCGTCGAGCACTCGGAGAACGCGCTCTTCGAGATCAGGCGCGAGCTCGAGGAGGAGCGCCACTTCCGTCGCGCCGCGGCCGTGCTCGCCGACTGCAAGGACGCCACGCGCATGCGCGAGATCTTCGGCGAGTATCAGCCCTCGGTCGTCTTCCACGCCGCGGCCTACAAGCACGTGCCGCTGATGGAGGAGAACCCGGTCGAGGCGGTGCGCAACAACGCGGTCGCCACACGCATCGTGGCCGCCGCGGCGGGCGAGGCGGGAGCGGAGCGCTTCGTGCTCGTCTCAACCGACAAGGCGGTCAGCCCGGCCACCGTCATGGGCGCGTCGAAGGCGCTCGCCGAGTGGGCCATCGAGGCGGCTCAGAACCGCTGGAAGGGCACGCGCTATTCGTCGGTGCGCTTCGGCAACGTGCTCGGCTCGTCCGGCTCGGTGGTCCCGATCTTCCGCCGCCAGATCGCGCAGGGCGGGCCGGTGACGGTCACGGACGAGAAGATGACCCGCTACTTCATGACGATCCCCGAGGCGGTCCAGCTGATCATCCGCTCGGGCGAGCTGTCGACGGGCGGCGAGGTGTTCGTGCTCGAGATGGGCGAGCCGGTGAAGATCCTCGACCTGGCACGCAACATGATCCGGATCGCCGGGCTCGAGCCCGAGGTCGACGTCGGCATCGAGCTCGTCGGGCGCAGGCCCGGCGAGAAGCTGCACGAGGAGCTCTTCAACCCGGGTGAGCGCCCGCAACCGACGCCGGCCGAGAAGATCGTGTCCGCCGTACGTCCGCCGCTCGAGGCAGACTGGGTTGAGAGCGCCTTCGCCCGCATCGAGGAACTCGTCTACGCGGGTGACGCGGCGGCGCTTGCAGGCGCCGTCGCGGAGCTGTCCACGGAACGCGCGCTGGCCGTTTCGGGCAGTTAGGCGCCGCAGCGCCCGGTGGCCGTTCTACAGTTCGACACTTGCCGGAGATAGTTCAAGAAATCGGCGCCTACGCCGGCCTCGCCTCCGTCGTCGGGCTCGCGCTGCTCTCCGTCCTCTACTTCTCGCAGGCGCGCGACGTAAAGCGCCTGCGCGAATGGGCCGGCCGGGCGCCCGAGCGCGCGGAGCAGGGCACCGCGGTGACGGAGCCCACCCCGGGTCGCGTGGTTGCCCAGCCCCAGGCGCAACCGCAGGCGCAGCAGCGCCCGCCGGCCGCCAAGGCGCCGGCCGTGCCGGCGGCCACGGGCGCACGACCCGCCGCAGCGCCGGCCGCCGCCGCAGCCGCGCAGGACAAGCAGGCACAGCCGGCGGCGGCTCCTGCCGCGGCCGGAGCGGCCGCTGCGGCGGCGACCAAGCCCACGGCGGCGACCGCGCAGAGCGGCCAGCAGAACGCCCCCGGCGCCCCGCAGCAGCAGCCCGCGTCCGCCACCACCGCTCTCAAGGAGGGCGCGCCGCCGCCCGCGCAGCCCCAGCCGGCGCCTGGATCGGGGCAGCCGGCCGCGGCTCCGGCCGGCGCTCAGGGCGCCCCCTCGGGCGCCCCCGCCAAGGCAGGCGCTCCGCCGGTTCCAGGGGCACCGCGACCCGCCGCCGGCGCGGCTGCGGGTGGCCGCCAGGATGGTCCGCCGCTGCCGCCCGCGCCCGCGAAGCCGCTGCCGGCCGGGCGGCCCACGCCGCAGCAGACGCAGGTCATCCCGCCGAAACGCGAGTCGTGGCACCAGCGCATCTTCGGCAGCACCCGCAATTTGATCCTCGCGATCGGCGGCGTGCTGCTGCTCGGCGCGGGCGTCGCGCTTGCGCTCACGCAGCTCTCCGGGGACGAGTCAGAGCCGCCTCCGGCCGCTCAGGGGCAACAGCAGCAGCCGCAGGCCGAGGAGAACGACGACGGCGAGGACAACGGCGAGGCCCAGCGACCCAACCGTCCGGCGATCGAACCGTCGTCCGTGACGGTCGCGGTTCTCAACGGGACAACCGTGCCCGGCCTCGCCGCGCGCGTCAGCGACGAGGTCCAGTCGGCCGGCTTCGAGGTCGGCACGGTCGCGAACAGCTCGGACCAGCAGCGGGCGGAGTCGGTGATCCTGTTCTCGCCTGGCCACGAGCGCGAGGCGGCCGCCGTATCGCGCCGGCTCGACATCGCGCAGCGCGAGCCGATCGACGCCGCCACCCAGGGCCTGGCCGGCGACGCGACCGTCGTGGTCGTCACCGGCGCCGACCGCTCGTAGGTCACACACACCCTGCGCAGCCGGCCGAGCCGGCTGCTTCGGGCCAGGGTGCTAGCGGACCGCCGCGCGAGCGAGCGCGGCCAGGTGCGGCACGCCCAGCCGCTCGCTGTCGGCGGCGGCCGACTCGAGCAGCTCGCGTCCGCGCTCGCCGTCGTGGGCGAGCAGCAGCTGGCCGGCGAGAAGCCGGGCGCGGTTCGCCTCGAGCGGGCGGTCGAGCGCCGACCAGGCCGCCTCGGCCTCGGCGAGCAGCCGGGCGCCCTCGACGGGATCCTCGTGAGCGGCGCCGCGGGCTTCGAGGGCCGCCGCCGCGCCGAGCGGGTAGTGGAGCCGCTCGGCCATCTGCTCGGTGAGCGCGGCCGCCTCGCGCGCGGCGCGCGGACGGTGCGCCAGCGCCAGCACCACGGCACGCGCGCCCATCGCCTGGATCGACTGGGCCAGCAGGCCGGCGCGCTCGCACACCTCGATCGCCTGGTCGAGCGCGTTGACGGCGCCGTCGAGCTCGCCCTGGTCGCGCAGCGCCATCGACAGGCCGATCAGCGCCTGGAAGGCGAGCTCCGACCAGCCGACCTGCTCGGCGAGCTCGAGCGCGCGGTGGAAGAGGACGGTCGCCTCGTCGATGCGGCCCTCGCGCCAGCGCAGGATGCCGCGCAGCGCGTAGGGGAGGCAGAGCTTGCCGACGAGCCCCTCGCGCTCGGCGAGCTCCGCGCTCGCCTCGGTCGAGCTCTCGACGCGCTCCCAGTCGGCGCCGTACACGGCGAGCTGTGCGAGCCAGGCGTGCAGCTCGACCTGGGCCGGCAGCATGCCCATCTCCTCGGCGAGCGCGAGCGCCTCCTCGTAGGCCTGGCGCGCATCGCCGACGTTCGCCTCGGAGATCTCGAGCTGCCGGCCGAGCGCCGACAGCGCGATGATCGTCTCGCCGTGGTCGGAGCCGCGGGCGAGCTCGACAGCGCGCTCCAGGTTCTGGCGCGCCTTGTCGGTGTCGCCGATGCGACCGAACACGCGCCCGAAGATCCCGTGAGCGCGGCTCGCGGCGCGCGTCTCGCCGAGCTTCTCCGCCAGCCGCAGCGCCTTCTCGGAGGCGTAGATGGCGAGCATGTTGTCGCCGGTGTGCAGGTACAGCCAGGCCGCCTCCTCGTACAGCCGGACCAGCTCGATGCGGGGCGGCCCGTCCTTCAGCAGGTTGATGCCCTTCTGGTAGTGCTCGATCGCCGGCTTGCGCTCGCCCTTGTGTGAGAGCCCCGAGCCGATCTTCCGGTGGAGGTCGGCCACCCGCTCGAGGTCCTCCTGGCCGCGATGCCAGGTGAGGCAGTCGCCCCACACCGCGATGGCCTCGTCCACGCGACCGAGTCGGAGCGACACGTCGCCGAGCTTCTCGCCGGCGCTTACGGCGACGGCCTCCATCCCGTCGTCGGCGCCGAGCTCGCGGTCCTGGCGCGCCACGTCGCGAGCGTGGCGGTAGTGCTCGGCGGCCTCGCGGTTCGAGTAGAGACGGGCGGCGGCGTCGCCGGCCTCCTCGAGGAAGCGCACGGCATGCCGGCGCATCTCGATGAGCTCCGGGCCCTGCACGCCGCCCTCACGCCCGAGCGCGGCGGCGCGGCCGTAGTGGTCGGCAAGCACGGCCAGCACCTCGGCCGTGCGATCGCCCGCCCGCTGCTCGAGGAAGGTGCCGACCTCGAAGTGCCTGCGCGAGCGCACGGCCTTGGGCAGCATGCCGTAGGCCACGTCGCGGATCAGCACGTGCTTGAAGCCGAGCTCACGCTCCCCCTCCACGTAGCCCTCACCGGCCGGCACGAGGATCTCCTTCTGCTGCAGCGCGGCGAGCGCGCGGCCAAGGTCCTCGCGCTCGGCGTCGGCGAGCGCGGCGAGCGCGCCCTCCGGGAAGGTCCTGCCGACGACCGCAGCCTGTTGCACGAGCCGGCGCTCGAACGGCCGCAGCGAGTCGAGTCGCGCGGCTAGCACGCCCTGCACGGTGTCCGGCAGGGCGGATCCCTCGCCGCCCTCCTCGCCGATCCGGCGCGCCATTTCCTCGGCGAACAGCGGGTTGCCGCCCGAGCGCTCGGCCACGGCCATCGCGCGCTCGAAGCCGGCCGGCAGCAGCGCGTCCACCAGCGCGCGGGCCTGCGCGGCGCTGAGCGGCTCGAGCACGAGCTGGGTGGCCGAGCGGCGCCCGCCGCCCCAGCCCGGCCGCCGGTCGAGCAGCTCGTCGCGGGCGAGGCAGACGAGCATGAGCGGCGCGCGTACCCACTGCGCGAGGTGCTCGATCGCCTCGAGCATGCCGTCGTCCGCCCAGTGGATGTCCTCGAATGCGATCACGAGCGGGCGGCGCCGGGCGATCGCCTCGATGCACGCACGCAGTGCCGAGAAGAACAGCTCGCGGGAGCGCTCCGGGTTCTCCTCGCGCGGCACGAGCTCCGGTGGAACCTCGACGCCTAGCAGCCGCCCAATCATCGCCGCCTGGCGGTCCGAGGCCTCGCCCTCGTCGCCGCGCAGGTCGCTCACGTAGCGGCTCAGCTTGCGCCACGCCTCCTCGGCCGAATCGGAGTCGACGATCGAGGCCTCTGCCCGGAGCACCTCGCCGAGCGCCCAGAAGACGATTCCGGTGCCGTAGGGGAGACAGCGCCCGGTGCGCAGCGCCGGCTCGGAGGGATGCTGGCCGAGCCGGCGCTCGACTTCGCGCAGCACCCGCGACTTGCCGACGCCCGCCTCGCCGATCAGCGTGATGAGTTGCGGCGCGTTCTCCTCGAGAACGCGCTCGTAGAGCGTCTCGAGCGCCTTCAGTTCGGCATCGCGGCCGACGAGCGGAGACTCGCGAGCGGGAGCGGGGCGGCCGACGGCCTGCTCGGCGATCAGGCAGACGGCCTCCCAGGCCGGCACGGGCCGAGCCTTCCCCTTCAGCTGCAGCGGCTCGAGCCGCTCATAGCTGACCGCTGTCTCGGAGGCCCGCATGGTGCGCTCGCCGACGGTGACGCTGCCGGGACGGGCGGCGCTCTGCAGCCGTGAGGCGACGTTCACGGTGTCTCCCACGACTGTGTACGCCTCGCCCACGGCGCCCGCAAGCACCTCGCCGGTGTTGACGCCCACGCGCAAGTCGAAGTTGATTTCGCCCGGAAGGCCCGCATTGACCTCCTCCATCGCGGCCTGCATGCCGAGCCCGGCGCGCACGGCGCGCTCGGCGTCGTCCTCGTGCGCGACCGGCGCGCCGAAGAGCGCCATCACGTTGTCGCCGATGTACTTGTCGACGGTGCCGCCGTAGCGCTCGACCTCGCGGCCGAGTCGCATCAGCGCTCGGTCGACGAGCGACTTGACGGCCTCCGGGTCCATGCGCTCGGCGAACGCCGTGTAGCCGGACAGGTCGGCGAACAGCACGGTCACCTGGCGCCGCTCCTCGGGCGGCGCCTCGGATGCCGCCGGCGCCGGCGTCGGCGCCTCGTCGAGCGAGGCGCCGCAGTTCATGCAGAAGCGCGCCGCGCCGGGAGCCTGCGTGTTGCAGGCCGGGCAGCGCCGCTCGAGCTTTCCGCCGCACCCCATGCAGAACCGGGCTCCGGCGGGATTATCGGTGCCGCAGGCCGGGCAGCTCACGTTTCGAGAGTAACGAGCCGCTAGAGCTCGCGCTCGTAGTAGTAGTTCAGCGGGCCGTCCGGCTTGCCCTCGCGGTTGCTGAAGCCGAGGCTCTCGTAGAGGCTGCGGGCGGCGACGTCGTCCTCGGACGTGCCGAGGTCCATGTAGGTGGCGCCCTCGGCTCGGGCCGTGTCCATCGCCGCCTGCATCAGGACTCGTCCGAGCCCGTGGCCGCGCTGCGCGGGCACCACGTACAGCTCGGCGAGGTAGCACTCGAGCTCGGTCGTCCAGATCGCGGGCCGGAAGCGGAGCACCGCGATGCCGTCCGGACCTCCGCCGCCGAGGAGAACCACGGTGTCGCCGGCGAGCAGCTCGCGGAAGCGCTCGGCCAGCGCCTCCGGCGACGGGGTGGGCTCGTCGTACTCGGTGTTGAAGTCGTGCAGAAGGCGGCCGATGGCGGCGACGTCGCCTGGCCCGGCGCGACGCACCACGAGCTCAGGCGGGGCGCTCACACGGCCCACCGTAGCGCCCGCGGATCAGCGCCGGGCCGCGGTGACGGCGCCCTGCAGCGTGGACGCTCGCTCGGCCTCGAGCCCGGCCGCAGCCGCGCTCGCCTCGGGACCCGCCACTACCACCCGGTGGCCGCTCTCCAGCAGGTAGCGCACGTCGAGCCGCGCCTCCGCAGCGGTCCGGGGGACACGCAGCTGGTCGGCGGCGTCACGCAACCGGTCATCGACGAGCTCGCGTCCGTCGCGGGCAAGCGCGGGATCGACCACGAGTGCCGTTGGCGCGCCGGGAGAGCCGCCGCCGGAGCCACCGAGCACTCCACCGGCCGCGACCGCCGCGGCGCCGATGAGAGCGACAATCTGAGTTCCCATTCCAGTCATACGTATGAGCATGGTACGTATGACTAGGCTTTCTGTCAAGCCCCGCGATCATGTCCGTGCTTCCATTCCGCCCCATCGAGGACTCAACGCGACAGCGCGTGACGAGCGTCGACGTGGCCGAGCGGGCGGGCGTCTCGCAGTCGACCGTGTCGCTGGTCTTCTCGGGCAAGGGGCAGGGGCGCGTATCCGAGGCAACCCAGGAGCACGTGCGGCGCTGCGCGCGCGAGCTCGGCTACCGCCCGAACGTCGCTGCCCAGGCGCTCCGGCTCGGCGCTTCGCGCGCGGTCGCGCTGCTCGTCCCCGACATAACGAACCCGTTCTTCAGCCGTGTGCTGCGCGGAGCGCAGCGTGCCGCGCGCAGCGCGGGTTACACGGTCGCGCTGGTCGACACCGCAAACGACAGGCGCTGGGAGGAGCAGACGTTCGAGGCGCTGCGCGCCGGGCCGGTCGACGGCTACCTGCTCTTCGAGGTCGACCCGCCGGGCGGGCTCGGCCCGGACGAGCACGTCGTACTGATGGAGAGTGAGGCGCCACGGCGGCCGTCGGTCCGCTTCGACGCCGAGGCGGGCGCCGAGGCGGCGTTCCGCCACCTCGTGGAGCTCGGCCACAAGCGTGTCGGGCACCTCGCCGCCAGCTTCGACGCGCCGACCTTCCACCGGCGCGAGGCGGCGCGCCGGCGAGTGCTGGGCGAGGCCGGGCTCGATCCCGACAGCCTGCCGCGCGCCCTGACTGCGATCGGCATCGAGGAGGCGCACATCGCGGCCGGGCCGCTGCTCGACGAGCGCCCGACCGCCGTGTACTGCGACGACGACCTCATAGCCGCCGGCCTCTACCTCGCGGCCCGCGAGCGCGGCATCCGCCTCCCGCGCGACCTGTCCGTCGTGGGGTTCGACGACATGGACTTCGCCCGCGCTCTCGAGCCGGCGCTCACCACCGTCGTGCTCGACGCCGAGCTGCTCGGCGCCACCGCCTTCGAGCTGCTCGAGCGACGGATGTCAGGAAGCCGGACCCGGCAGCGGATAGTCCTGCCGGCAGAGCTGCTCGTGCGCGACTCGACGGCGCCGCCCCGCGCCGACGGACGCCGCAAGCGTTGACAGCCACCCAGATCTCTGACTATGGTCAGAGAATGGATCCGGCGATGGTCGCCCGGGTGCGCCGCTTCAACCGGCTCGTCACGCAGCGTGTCGGCGCGCTCGACGATCGCTTCCTGGCCCGTGAGCGACCGCTCGGCGCGGCCCGCCTCCTGTGGGAGATCGGGCCCGAGGGATGCGAGCTGCGCCGGCTCAGAGAGCGGCTCGACCTCGACTCGGGCTACCTGAGCCGGCTGCTGCGCAACCTCGAGGAGGACGGCCTCGTGACGGTCGGGCCGGCTGAGTGCGACCGGCGCGTGCGGACGGCGCGCCTCACCGCCTCAGGCCGGCGTGAGCGCGCCCTGCTCGACCGTCGCAGCGATGAGCTCGCCGAGTCGTTCCTCGAGCCGCTCGGCGGCGCTCAGCGGGAGCGCCTCGTGGCGGCCATGGCGGACGTCGAGCGGCTGCTGACCGCCGCCATGGTGAGCATCGAGCCGCTCGATCCCGAGCATCCGCACGGCCGCCACTGCCTGCGCGAGTTCGCCGCCGAGCTCGACCGGCGCTTTCCCCAGGGCTTCGACCCGGCGCTCAGCATCTCCGCCGAGGCGGACGAGCTGCGGCCGCCCGCCGGGCTCCTGCTCGTGGCGTCGCTCGGCCCGGAGCCGGTCGGATGCGGCGCGCTCAAGTTCCACGACGACGGGCCCACCGAGCTCAAGCGCATGTGGATCGCCGAGTCCGCTCGCGGCCTCGGGCTGGGGCGACGCCTGCTCGGCGAGCTGGAGGCTCACGCCGCGCGCGGGCCGAGCCCGGTCGTGCGGCTGGAGACGAATGAGTCGCTCGCCGAAGCGATCGCGCTCTACCGCTCGGCTGGCTACGCGGAGGTCGAGCCCTTCAACGACGAGCCCTACGCGCATCACTGGTTCGAGAAGCGGCTGGAGTTGGCTCAGGGCACGAGCCCCGCCGCCCGGTAGGCGTCGGCCGTCTCGGCCAGCAGGCGCTCGTCCACGAGCGTCAGGAGCCGGCCGTCGAGCTCGACCACTGCTCCCGGGTGGGGCGGGTACCAGAACGCGCGCAGCTTGCGCTCGAGGTCGTCGCGCGGCCGTACGCGACGGAGCTCCTCGACCTCCTCGCGCGTCACGTAGCGGCCCTCGCCCTGCGGCGTGCGCGGCAGCTCCTCGCCGGCGAGCGCACGCGTCATCACCCGCTGGAAGAGCTCCAGCAGGCGCTCCTGGCTCGCGAGGTCGAGCGAGAAGGCCGTCTCGCCGCCGGCGTCGATCGGGAAGCGCTCAACCTCGACCAGGTCGCCGGTGTCGAAGCGCTCGTCGACGAAGTGGCAGGAGACTCCCCACTCCTCGCGGCCCTCCAGGATCGCCACGTTGTAGCCGCCGAGCCCGCGCAGGTCGGGCAGCGGCGCCGGGTGGAAGTTGAGGCAGCCGATCCGCCCCAGCGAGATGAGCGGCTCGCGGATCAGATTCCAGTAGAGGAACGAGAGCACGACGTCGACCCCGGGCGGGTCGGCGTAGAGCTCCGCCTCGCTCACGAGCGGCAGGCCGTGGCGCTGCGCGACCAGGTCGACACGCTGCGCCTCCGTCGTCCAGCGGTCGGGCTCCGAGGCGACCACCGCGGCGACCTCGCAGCCCTCGGCCACGAGCCAGTCGAGTGCGCGCGCCGCGGAGCGCTTGCACTTGGCCATGAATACCGCCCTCATGCGCCGGCCTTCAGGTAGACGCCCAGCGTCTGCTCGGCGACCCGGTCCCACGAGTAGGGACCCGCCGCGGCGGCCGCCGCCCGCTCCTCCAGAGCCCGCCGCGCGTCGGCGTCGTCGATCAGCTCGGCGAGCGCCGCACCAAGCGCCTCGGGGTCACCCGGCGGTACGAGCCGGCCGGCGCCCTCGTCCTCGACCAGCTCGCTGAAGCCGCCCACGTCGCTCAGGACCATCGCCTTGCCGAAGGCCAGGCCGGCGAACAGCACGCCGGACATGTCGACGTTGCGGTGCGGAAGGGCCAGTACGTCGGCGCGCCGGAAGAAGGCCGGCAGCTCCGCGTCCGAGACGTAGCGGTCCACGAAGCGGACCCGGCCGGGCGGCGCGAGCCGGCGGAGCCGCTCCATCGACACGCCCAGCGGGCGGCCGACGACCCACGCCTCGGCCTCAGGCACGTGCCGCATCGCCTCGAGCAGGACGTCGACGCCCTTGTACTCCCGCACGACGCCGAAGTAGAGCACCACGGGCCGCGACACCGCGGCGAGCTCGGGCGGGAGCGGCAGCTCGTCCGGACGCCGGGTCAGGTGCTCGAACGCGCCGTGGGGAATCACGTGCACGCGCTCGCCGCCCCCGAGCAGCTCGGCGCCGGCGCGCGTGTGGACGATCACGGCGTCGAAGGCGTCGAGCAGCCGGCTCGCGGAGCGGCCGCGGCGGACCACGTTGTGGAGGGTGAGCACCTGCGGGCGCCCGCGCGGAAGCATCCGTGTGCTGAGCGCCTCGAGCCAGAGCCACTGCCAGTGGCTCACGTCGGCGCCGCTCGCGTGGCGGCGGTAGCGGAGCATGTCCGGCACGTGCTCGGCGGCCTTGAGCGCCCGCCGCAGCGAGGGCCGGCGTGCACCCCAGCGAGTCCCCGCGCGGTAGAAGAGCGTCGAGGAGGCGTAGCCGTCGGGGACGGGCGCGGGACCGTGCACGAAGCGCGAGGTCACGAGCTCGACCTGCGCCCCCTGGCGCGCCAGCGCCGCGGCCAGCGCGTGGTCGTAGGGGAGGACGTCCGCGGAGGGATCGACGAGCTGGACTCGCATCGGCGGACGACATTTTCACGGGAGCGCTCCGACTAGGCTCCCGCCTCCATGTCCCGGCCCCTGGTCCGGGCGGTGTTCGCCGCGCTCGTGGTGGCGACCATCGCCGCCTTCTTCGCTACGCAGCTGCTCAAGAGCGAGTTCCCGCTCGTGATCCGCTTCGCGACCAAGCCGGCTCACTTCTCGCCGAACGGCGATGACTATCGCGACGAGACGCGCGTCGGCTTCGACCTCTCCGAGCCTGCCGCGGTGACCTTCTCGGTCGTCGACTCGGAGGGCAACGAGGTGCGCCGCATCGTGGACGAGCAGACGCTCGCCGGTGACGCGAAGCACCGCTTCGGCTGGGACGGGCGCGACGACGACGGCAACGTCGTGCCGGACGGGACCTATCGCATGCGCGTGGTGCGCCGCGACGAGAGCCGCGTGATCGACTCGTTCAAGGAGATCGACGTCGACACGACTCCGCCGCGGGTGCGGCTCGCGAGCGCCGAGCCGTCGGTGATCACCCCGGCCGGGGAGGGTCAGGTGCCGCGCGTCGTGGTTCGCTTCGCAGGCCCGGCCAACGCTGCGCCCGAGTTCCGCGTCTTCCGGACCGACGACGGGCCGCGGCCGTACGTGGTCCGCCGCTTCCGCGGCATTCCGCCCAGCGGGCAAGGGAAGACGCGCGAGGGAATCTGGAACGGCGAGGTGAGCGCCGGTCCCGAGAACACCGCCCCCGCCCCCGACGGCGACTACGCCTTCACGGTCACCGTGCGCGACCGTGCGGGGAACCCGGCGGTCGCCCCCGCCGAGATCCCGAGCCCGCGCACCGCCGCGCCCCGCACCGGGGTGTCGGTGCGCAGCTTCACGCTGCGCGGGCCGCTCGGCGTGGTCCGGGCGGGTACGGTGGCGAACCTCGAGGTCGGCCCGCTCGACCGTTCCTTCGACTTCGTGCTCTCGCGCTTCGGCTCGCCGGAGGCGCTTCGGCGTGGCGGGCGCGTGGGAGGTCGCTTCCGGGTGGGCGTCCCGAAGGACGCCGTCACCGGCCTCCATCTCGTGCGTGTGCGCGCGGGCAGCGAGCGCGCGGTCTGGCCGCTTGCGGTGATCGGCCGGCCGCAGACGAAGGCGGCGCGCGACCGCGGGCCGGACCCGGTCAGCGGCGTCGGCGAGGGCGGCCTGCCCCTGCTCGTGCTGCCCGCGCTCACCTGGCAGGGGCTCAACCCGCAGGACGACGACGGCGACGGCTTCGCGGACACGCTGCGCGACGCGCGCGCGGTGCGGCTCGACCGCCCCTTCGCGGGCGGTGGTTTCCCGCCCCGCTTCGGGGCTGAGGTGGCGCCGCTCCTGCGCTGGCTCGAGCGCGAGCGGCTCGGCTACAACCTCACGACCGACATCTCGCTGGCCCGCGGGGAGCCGCCGCTGCTCGGTGACGCGCCGGGCGTCGCCTTCGCCGGCAGCGAGCTGTGGCTGCCCGCCGACCTGCTGCGGCGCCTGCGCGAGTACGTCGCGGAGGGCGGCCTCATCGCGTCCTTCGGCACCGACTCGTTCCGACGCACGGTGGAGCTCGAGGGCGAACGGGCGACGGGCCCGTCGGGGCCGCGGCGGATCAACGCCTTCGGCGAGCGCACGGCCCTGCTCGAGACGAGCCTCGCGCCGCTCAGCGTGTTCGAGGACGAGCTCGGGCTGTTCGAGGGCCTGTCGGACCTGGTCGGCGACTTCACGAGCTTCGAGGTGTCGCGCGGGCTCGCGAAGCCGACGGAGGCCCTCACGACCGCGGGCCGTGACCCCGGTGAGCCGGCCTTCATGGCCTTCCGGCTGGGCGACGGCTGGATGCTCCGCACCGGCACCGGCCAGTGGGCGGGCCAGCTGGAGGAGGCGGCGCTCTCCGTGGAGATTCCGCAAGTAACGAAGCGCATATGGCGTCGCCTAGGGAATTAACGATTGCCGCGGGGGCGTCTGCCATTCTCAGGCGTCGATGTCCAGACGCCGTCGCCTGCTGATCGGCGTTGCGCTGGTCGTGATCGCTCTCGCGGTCGCGATCGGCGTCTACGCCTACAACGAGAACCAGCCGCTCGAGAAGCGCGGCTCCGCGACCGAGGAGTTCGTGGTCACGGAGGAGCCCGAGCCACCGCCCCCTCCGCCGGACAAGGAGATCGCGCGGCCCTGGCCCACCTACGGCTACGACATCGCGCGCCAGCACATCTCGCCGTATGACCACCGGCCGCCCTTCCGGCGCCTCTGGAAGATCGACGCGCACGACACGCTCGAGTTCCCGCCCACGATCGGCTACGGCCGCCTGTACCTCGCCCAGCAGAAGGGTCTCTTCTTCGCGCTCGACGTGAAGACCGGCAAGGTCGACTGGAAGAAGACCATCGGCCGCTGCGCGGCGTCGTCGCCGACGATCGGCAAGGGCGTCGTCTACCAGTCCTACATGCACCCGGTCGAGTGCCTCCAGGACCAGGCGGGCGCGAACGGCTATGTCGTCGCCTGGGACGCGAAGACGGGGCGAGAGCTGTGGCGGCACGATACGGCGCCCATCGAGTCCTCGCCGCTGCTCCGGAACGACACGCTCTATGTCGGGACCTGGAACAACGACGTGATCGCTCTGAACGCGAAGACCGGACGCCTCAAGTGGCGCTTCGAGGCCGACGATCAGGTCAACACGTCGGCCGCCTACTGGAAGGGCCGCATCTTCATCGCCTCCGACGGCGGCACGCTCTACGCGCTGAACGCCGGCAGCGGCAAGCTGATTTGGAGCAAGCAGTCGAACTCGAGCTTCGGCTCGCGCGAGTTCTGGTACGCGACGCCGACGGTCGCCTACGGGCGCGTGTACATCGGCAACACAGACGGCACCATGTACGTCTTCGGCGCGAAGACCGGCAACCTGCTCTGGGCACGGCCGCTCGGCTCCTACATCTACGGCGCCGCGGCCGTCTACCGGCGCAAGGTGTTCGTCGGGACCTACGACGGCAAGTTCTACGCACTCGACGCCGCCACCGGCGACACACGCTGGGAGATCGACGCCCAGGGCGCCGTGCACGCGGCTCCGACGGTGGTGGACGGGCTCGTCTACTACGCGGTCTGCTCGAGCTGCGGCTCGGAGGCGCAGCGCGCGGTGGCGAGCGGACGCGACTCGACCCACGCGGTGCGCGCGAGCGACGGCAAGCGCGTCTGGCGCTTCCCCGACGGCAAGTACGCGAACCCCGTGGTGGTCGACGAGAAGCGGCTCTACATCACCGGGCGCTCATTCCAGTACGCGCTGGCGCCACGCGGCTCGGAGGGAGCGCGCGAGGACGCGCAGGCCGACCGCGCCGCGCTCGACAAGCAGCGCGACCAGGCGAAGAAGAAGCGCCGCAAGCGTCAGTCGTAGGCGGGGAGTTCTCCGCCGGTCGGGCCAGGGCTGGGGAAGGGGCTCGTTCACGGTTTGGGCTTGAACCCACTCGACCGAATAATCCTCGGCCGATGCTGCGAACGGCCGAATCTTCGGCGGCCGGTGGCGGACCGATACCGCGTTCTGACGTCACCGTCCTGACTTGAGCACCCAATGGGTACCTAACCCAGGACAGCACGCCTCCACGCATTCCCACAGCCGAACGATCTTCGATCTCGCCCCGGATCCCCAACAATCGCCGAGCTCATCCCCTTCCCCAGCCAAATCCGCGAGATCGACCAGGCGCGCCCGTCCTAGCCGAGGCGCCCGAGGAAGCCCGCGACTCGCTCGGTCACCTCGCGCAGCACGTCGATCGAGCCGAGCGGGTCGCCCTCGCGCTGGAGCGAGTGGTCGAGACCGTCGAGCTCCATCACGTCGAGCGCCTCGTTCTCGGGCAGCTCGCCATTGCCCCAGGTCGGGTCGGCCGGGCTGCCGACGACCAGTGTCGGCCGGTCGGTGGCGCCGAGCGCGCCGAGCACGTCGGGCCGGGTAAGGAGCGGGGTGAGCCACACCGCCGGCAGCGCGCGCTGCGTGGCGAGCGGGGCGGCCGCGCTTCCGAGCGACTTGCCGGCCATCGCCACCTGGGTCGCGGAGGTGGCGTTCAGCGCGCTCTCGGCCCGCTCGGCGATCCACTCGAACGGCTCGCGATCGGCGGGCGCCCGCTCCGAGACCTCGAGCACGGACCAGCCACCCGCGCGCGCCGCCTCGCGGGTGAACCACAGGAGCGGCGCCTGGCTGAAGTAGCGGACCCCGGGCAGCAGCACCACGCAGCGCTCGGGATCCCCCTCGTGGAGGATCGCCTCACCCGGGTCGAGGTCGATCGGACGCACGCGCGGAACCTACCGCCATCAGCGCCGCCACGACCGCGCCCGTCATCGGCCAGACGAGGTAGTAGTTGTTGAAGGTGCGGCCGATGAACATGAGCCAGAGCAGCGAGACCGAGAAGGCGGCCGCACCGACCCAGAGCTCCTCCGCCCGGCGCTGCGCGAACAGCAGCCAGACGGTCAGCGGCACCCAGGTGAGTAGCGCCACGAGCGCGAACGGATACGAGCCGTCGCGGTCCTCGAGGATGCCGAGCCGGATCATGATCGCCGACAGGCCGTAGCCGACGATCTTGTAGGTGCCGGCCCCGTACTTGATCGTGTCGTCGTAGAAGGCGACGGGGTCCGCGATCAGGAACGGCAGCACGCCGGCCGCGATCACCCCCGCGAAGACGAGCGCTGCACGCTTCAGCTCGTCGCGCGTCGCGTTCTCGCGCAGCAGCATGAGCACGATGAACGGAAGCGCCACGAGCGCGAACTGCTTCAGCAGGATCGCCGCCGCCAGGGCGGCCGCCGCCCAGCCGAAGCGGCGGCGCGTGACGAGCGCGAAGGCGAGCACGAGCAGCAGCAGGCTCGGCGCGTCGTTCTGCCCGAACCAGGCTGAGCGCACCGCGATCGGGTTGCAGACGAGCAGCGCTCCGAGCGCTAGCTTCACGCCTAGTGGCCCGCGGAAGAGGAGCGCGGCGGGCAGCATCGCGAGCGTCGCGAGCAGCACCAGCAGCCGGTAGTCGTCGAGCGGTTCGGGCAGCAGCCGCCAGACGGCCGCGCTGACCACCGCTCCGGGGAAGTAGGCGAAGTGCTCGAGCGCCACCTCGCGCTCGCGGACGCGCTCGGAGACGCTGCCGTCGCGGGTGTAGAAGCGCTCGAGGCCGGACTCGCTGTAGTCGTGCCCGTAGGGGTTGTCGAGCTCGAGCAGCAGATCTCCGCCGAGCTCGATCTGGTAGGTCGAGTCGTTCGTGAAGAACCAGGGGGCGGTCGAGTCGCGCAATCCGATCTGGAGCAGCGTCGAGGGCGCCATCAGCAGCACTCCGACGGTGAGCACGAGCGTGATCCCTGCCCAGCGCGGCCAGGGCCGCGGGCGGGCGATCAGCAGCACCGCCGCCGCGCCGCACAGGAGCGCGGCGACGAACGCGGCGGCGCGCGCGATGCCCACGTCCCACTCCTCTCCGGCGGCGCGTACGAGCGGCGCGAGCGGCCCCTGCGGGTCGACCGCCCCGGGCCGGAAGCGCCACGGATCCGAGCCGAGCTCGGGCAGCGTGATCGCGATCAGGGCGAAGAGGACCCCGGTCAGGGCCCAGGCGGCGCGATGCCCTATGCGAGGGGCCGGGCTCGGCCCGGACCGGAGCGATTCCATACTCACGGAGCGACGTTTTCCATGCGCTTGCGCGCCCGCTCTTCGGCCGACGGCCGCGGGTCGTGGAGCCCGTCCCAGGCCAGGTAGCCGGCGCCGACGGCGAGGACGAGCCAGGTGAGCGGATCCTCGAGGAAGCCGCTGTAGAAGAGCGCGTGCACGAACAGCCCGAGGAAGGAGGCCATCAGCGCGAGCCCGAGCGCGCGCTCGCGCTTCATCACCGCGGCGATCAGGAGCGCTCCGCCGGCGAGCAGCCAGACGTAGAGCGCGAGCCCGATCGCGCCGAGCTCGGCGAAGACCGTGAGCGGCGTCGTATGCGAGACGAAGTTGGGCGTCGGGCGGTCACTGCCGGCGAGCCGCCTGCTCGCGCGCGCCTGGCCGCCGATGCCAACACCGGTGACCGGGCTGTCCTCGACCACCCGGAGCGTGTCCTCGACACGCTCGGTGCGGTCGCTCGTGATCTTGTTGAGCGACTCGCCGTCGACCAGCCGCGCCGTCACGTACGCGCCGCCGGCGAGCACGGCGACGAGCGCCAGCACTCCTACGGTCAGGCGCACGCGACGGTCCCCGGTCACGACGGCCAGCGCGAGGGTGACCACGAGCAGCGCCGCCATGCTCGACTGCGAGTAGGAGAAGAAGAGCCCCGCCCACATGATCACGAGCAGGGCAACGAGCGGCCACGGCTTCCAGCGCCGGGCAGCGAGGAGCGCCAGCGCCACGCCGATGCCGAGCACCAGATGACGCCCGTACAGGCTCGGGTCGCCGAACAGCGACGTCACGCGGAAGAAGTCGTTGTTGGCGTTCGAGACGGTGAGGTTAGGCGCGTAGAAGAAGAGCTCGTGCGTCGCCGCCTGCCACAGGCCGACCAGCGCGAACAGCGTCGCGAGGCCGATGGCGGTCGCGGCGAGGGCGCGGGGGACGCTGTCCGGGTAGTCGGCGCGCGCGACCGTGGCGAGCAGCAGCGCGAACGGCAGCGTGAAGAACCCGAGCAGGTTCGCGCCCGCCTCGAGGTCGTCGGCCCAGACCAGCGACAGGCAGGCGAACGCGAAGAAGGCGGCCGCCGGCGCAGCGATCACCATCGGCAGCGGGCGCAGCTCGCGCCCGCGCAGGGCCCGCCAGCCGAGCGCGATGCCCGCCGCCGCGAGCACGAAGTAGAGCGGCAGCAGGCGCCCGAGGCGGCCGTCGTCGGCTATCGAGACGAGGAAGGTGCCGCCGCTGTCGAACGAGAGCGGCGGCCGGAACGGGGCCGCCAGCAGGACCGCGACTGGCACGATCACCGGCCGCCGCGCCAGTATCGCCGCCGCCACGCCCACGGCCACGATCCCAAGCGCCGCGGCCGCCAGACCGGTGGCGCCGCTCAGCCGGTCGAACGAGCCGGTGCCGAGTGAGTACGCGAGCCCGCCCTCCGAGACGCCGAGCACGACCAGCCCCGCGAGCAGCACGAGCCGCTCGCGCGCGAGGAGGACGAGCACCGACCCGAGGGCGCCGCCGACGGCGGCAAGCTGGGCGAGGTCGGGGTGTTCCATCCGGTCGGGAAGCGTAAACGCGCGGGTGGCTGCTGCTCAGCCCGCGTTGTGCAGCGCGGCCGCCTCTCGGATCCCCTCGCCGCGCGTGGGCGCCAGCTCCTGGCGCGCGTGCAGCAGGTAGCGGCGCGGGTCGTGCCCCGGCAGGACAGTCGCCGCGGCGGCGCGGACGAGGTAGGCCCAGGTCCAGCACAGCTTCCAGACGATCCGCGTGACCGGCATGCCGTGCTTGCGGAAATAGAGGTCGCGGTTGCGGTGGAACTCGACGATGCGCCGCGTCGTGGCCGCGCTGTCGGTCGAGAGCTGGTCGTGATGGATGGCCCGCGCCGCCGGCGCGAACAGGATCCGCCAGCCCGCTTCGTGGAGCCGCTTGCAGAAGTCGGTCTCATCCGAGTAGACGAAGAAGTCGGGGTCGAGCCATCCGACCTGGCGCGCCGCCTCGCGCCGGACGAGCATCGCGCTCGACTGCACCCAGCCGACCTCTCGCACCTGATCGCCGCGGCTCTCGACGGCAACCTGCGAATGCATGAACACGGCCGCCGCGAGCGCCCATCTGATGTCCGGCAAGCGCCAGGCGCAGTCAGCCTCCTCGCCCTCGCTGGTCAGGAGACGCGCTCCCGCGGCGGCGGCGCCCGGGTCGGCGTCGAGCGCTGCCAGCAGCGCCGTCACCGAACCTTCCTGCAGCTCCGCATCCTCGTTGAGCAACAGGCAATAGCGGCCGCGCGCGCGCTCGAGCAGATCCGAATCGTTCTCGGCCTTGCCGGTGCGGCGCTCGCGGACGATCAGCGTGGCCTCCGGATGGCGCTCGCGCACCACCGCTGCGGAGCCGTCGGTCGAGGCGTTGTCGAGCACGAGCAGCTCGTGCGGCACGCCCTCAGGGTGCGTGGCGACGATGGCGTCGAGGCAGGCGAGCAGGTCGTCGCGGCCGTTCGTGTTGACGACGCAGTACGAGAGCTCTATCACCGCCGCGCCGCCTCCTCGAGCAGCTCGAGCACGCGCCGCGCGAGCAGATCGCGGTCGAACTCGCGCTCGGCGAGCGCGCGGGCGTTACGGCCCATGGCGGCCGCCTCGTCCGGATGGTCGCGCAGCCACTCGAGCTTCGCGGCGAGGTCGCGCGCGTCGCCCGCGCGCACGTAGAGCCCCGCCTCGTTCCCCTCCACGAGCTCGCGCATCCAGCCGTTCATGTTCACGATCGCCGGCCGCCCGGCGGCAAAGCTGTCGAACAGCTTGTTGGGTGAGTTGGTCGCGAGCACGGGGACGTCCTTGAAGAGCGTCAGGCAGGCGTCCGAGCGCGCCGCGAGCGCGGCCACCTCCTCCTTCGAGCCCGCCGCGCCCGGGAAGGCGACGTTCTCCGGCGCGCTCCGCTGGAGCTCGGCGCGGCGCTTGCCGTCCCCCATCAGGACGAACTCGGCCTCGGGCAGCAGCCGCGCCGCCTCGACGGCCGCGCTGAGGTCGTTGGCCTCGCCCATCGTGCCGAAGTAGGAGACGGTGAAGCGGTCGCCCGGCTCACGCGGCGCGGCGTCGAACAGATCGAGGTCGGAGGCGTTCGGGACGAGCTCGACGCGCTCCTCGGGAATGCCGGTGGCCAGCACACCGGCGCGGATCCCGGGCGACAGCGCTATCACCCGCGCGCTGCGGCGGTAGACGAAGTGCTCCACGGCGCGGGCGATCCGGCGGGCGAGCGGGTTGCGGAGCGCGCCCATCTGGATCGGCGCCTCGGGCCACAGGTCACGCACCTCGAAGACGAGCGGTGCGCGCCAGCGCGCGGCCGCGGCGAGGGCGGGCAGCGCGATGGTGAGCGGGGGCGACGTCGCGTAGACCACGTCCGGGCGCGGGCCGCGGAGCGCCGCGCGGGTGGCCGCCAGCGCGAAGCGCGCGAAGGCGAGCATGCGGCGCGGGTAGGAGACCGCGGTGGCGCTGACATAGTCGGAGTAGCCGCGGCGCACGCCGGCGACCTCGATCCCTTCGATCGTCCGGTTGCCCTCCGCGGCGGTTACCATCCGCACGCCGTGCCCGCGCGCCACGAACCGGCGCGCGAATTCGTAGGAGCGCGTGCCGCCCACCCCCGCGCGCGTGATGAAGAACTGGTGCAGGTAGAGAATCCGCATCCCGGTGCGCCCGAACGCTAGTACGCCATGACCCGCCCGCTGGACCTCGCCCTCGCGCTGGTCCTGCTCGTCGTGACCGCCCCCCTGCTGGGACTCGCCGCGCTCGCGATCAAGCTCGAGAGCCGCGGGCCCGTCTTCTATCGCCAGCGCCGCGTGGGCAGGGACGCCCGCCCGTTCGAGCTCGTCAAGCTGCGCACGATGGTGCCCGGCGCCGAAACCATGGGCGCCGGCATCTACGTGCTCGAAGGTGACGCGCGCATCACGCGCGTCGGCAGGCTGCTCCGGCGCTTCTCGCTCGACGAGCTGCCGAACCTGATCAACGTCGTCCGTGGTGAGCTCGCGATCGTCGGCCCGCGCCCGACGGTGCAGGAGCAGGTGGACCGCTACACCGAGCGCCAGCGGCGACGGCTCGAGGTGAAGCCGGGCATCACCGGCTGGGCCCAGATCAATGGGCGCACGTCACTGCCGTGGCCCGACCGCATCGAGCTCGACGTCTGGTACGTGGAGCACCGCTCGCTGCGGCTCGACCTGCGCATCCTCGCCCGCACGGCGCGCATGCTCGCCAGCGGGCACGGGCTCTACAGCGAAGAGCTCAAGCAGGGTTGGTGACGCGCAGCGGGTAGCGCTCGGTGGCGCCGCGGTCGGTGTCGAGGTCGGACGGGGCAACCAGGTAGTAGCGGTAGCGGCCCGAGCGGGCGGGTGTGAAGGACGTCTCGAAGAGGCCTTTGCGGGCGCGCACGTTCGTCGCATGGACCTTGCGCCAGCGGCCGCGCCGCAGCTGTTGCACGACGAGCCGCAGCACGCGCTTGCGCGGACCGACGCTGCCGGCGATCGTGAGCGGCTCGCCGCGAACGCCGCGGCGCGGCGCCTCCGACACGAGGATCACCGGCCGCAGGTGCAGGAGCAGCCGCGCCGACAGCGCGCGCCGCAGGGGCGCCCGGCCCGGATAGCGCACGCGCACGTACATGCGCCGCGCCGGCTTGAGCTCGGTGAAGAAGACGCCGTCGGGCCCGGTGGTGATGCGCCGGGCGGTTCGCCACGAGCCGTCGCTCGCGACCTGGAGGTCGAGCCGCTCGCCGGCGAGCGGGAGGCCGCTCGGATCGACGAGCGCGCCCGAGACGGGCGCCGGCTGCCCGAAGTCGATGCTGTCGTCGGTGAGGCCGGCCGTGAGCCGCGTCGCGAACGACTGGAAGGGCGCCACGGCGCCGGTCTCGACCAGCGCGCGCAGCTCCGGCAGCTGCGCGTACAGCGCCGCTCCCGGACAGGCGGTGCGGCCGGTGTCGCGGTGGCCGATCACGCGCTCGAGCGTCACCCGTGCGCCCGCGCCGTAGCGGCTTGCGGAGCCGCCCGCGCTCGTCACCGTGACCCGGCCGCCCAGCGGCTGGCCGTGGATCGTCAGCTTCCAGCGGATGTAGCTCGCCATCGCGGCGAGCGCTTCGGGCGTCTGCGGCAGGCTCGTGTGGTCGCCGATGTTCGAGATCCCGGCGGTGACCGAGTTGAAGCCCTGCGCCTGCGCCCCGACGACCGCCTGGTCGAGGCCGCCCGCGCGGCCCTCGTAGAGCGTCCCGTACTTGTCGACGAGCGCGTTGTAGCCGATGTCGTTCCAGCCGTTCGAGTTGCGGTGGTAGCGGCAGATGGCGAGCACGATGCCGGGGGCTTCGGCGGGCGTGTAGTCGTTCAGCGAGACCGTGTGGTGAACGTGCACGCTGCGCACCTCGCCGTAGTCCGGGGACGATCGCGGCGGGCAGCCGGCCGCTCCCCACTGAGCGCGCGTGACATAGGGGGGCGGCGTGGCCTGGGCCGCGCGGGCCCGGCGTCCCGCCGGCCGCATGCCGACGTCCACGAAGTGGAGCCGCAGGCCCGGCACGCTCCTGCTCAGCCTGTACTGAACGGCCCCTGCGCGGCCGACCCAGATCGGCTCCGAGCCGCTCGCATGACGCTCCCCGCGACGGGGGTCGGGGTTGTGCTCGGCGTCGCGGTGCAGGTGCTGCCAGTGGCTCCAGCGGCCGCCGCGCCGCACGCGCAGCTTGATGTCTGGCCGCGCACGCCCGCGCCAGCGCATCCCGACGAGGTTGAAGCGGCGCGGTGTCGAGAGCCTGCTGGACACGATGGCCCCGCTGGCTGCGCTCACGGCCTGGTCGCCGGCGCTCGGCGCGATCTCGAAGTCGACAGGCGCAGGCTCCGCGGCGAGCGCAGGGGAGGCCGGGATCAGGGCGCAGACGAGCGCGGCTGCGGGAGCGAGCAGCTTCACCGTTCCCGGAACACGTTGTCAGGGGCCCGGTTGCGGGCTCGCAAGATTCCTTGCAGGATAAATCCCTGCAAGCGCCCGCCCAGTTGCGGCTACGGGACCGGCTCTGGACCGCGCGAGCGGTGCTCGTCGCGGAACGCGCGCAGCGCGTCGAAGATCTCCGGTGTGAACTCGTTGCAGAGCAGGAGCTGCCCGCGCCCGTTGGGCGGCGGGTCGCCGTTCCAGGCGGTGGCCGCGACCGGGTACGGCATGTTCCGGCGCGGCACGAGGAACATCTGGTAGGTGTCCTCGTCGTAGAGCGCCTTCAGGTCGGCGCGCTGCTCGCGGGTCAGGCTCGGCTTGAACCAGATCACCACGCGGCCGTGCTCGAGCCCGTGGACGAGCTCCTCGTCGGACGGCGCGTCGCTGTAGGCGCCGTCCTCTGCGGGGATCTGGTAGTGGCGACCCGAGCTCGGCGGGTTCGTGTCGTAGTCGACCCGTTCGTCGAGAGACGTGGTGTGGTCCTGGGTGCCGCTGCCGTCGACGGTCCTGAGGCGGCAGTTGGCCGCGTTCGCCGCCGGCCGCACCTCGAAGGCGCTCTGCTCCGGCACGTTGCCGCCGCCCGGGAGGACGTCGCTCGACGCGCTCGCGGAGCCACCGCCGTCGTCACCGCCGCCGAGCGCCAGCACCGCCATCACAGCGAGCACAGCGATCACGAGCAGCCCGGCGGCGCCGTAGCCGACGAGCTGCTTGCGCTGCTTGGCCTCGCGGGCCTGCCGCTCGCGTTCCTCGCGCTCGCGGCGCAGCTCCTCCTTCTGCTGTTTGCGGTGGGAC
Source organism: uncultured Thermoleophilaceae bacterium (assembly GCA_963827065.1). GTDB lineage: Bacteria > Actinomycetota > Thermoleophilia > Solirubrobacterales > Thermoleophilaceae > JACVRW01. The sequence continues at coordinate 277,345 of CAWGZM010000014.1, forward strand.
ACGGCGGCGAAGCGTAGTGAAGCCCGGGCTAAGTGGAGGACCGGCGGCGGGCCGCCGAACGGGCCTTCGAGCCGGTCGCCCGCCTGCGCCCACCGGAGCGGGCGCGGGTGGAGAAGCACTCGTCCACGAAGGCGACGATCTCCCCGGTAAGGCGCTCGGGGGTCAGGCGCAGCTCGAGGATCGAGGAGGCCTCGACGAGCCGGGCGTTCGGCAGCTCGCGGACGAGCATGTCGGAGTCGGAGAAGGGATGAATCGGGTCGCGGTAGTGGCCGATCACGAGCGTTCGCTGCTTCATCTGCCGGCGCACCTCGCTGGGCGGCGCCACGCGGCCGAAGAAGAGGCCTTGCAGCAGCGACGCCGAGGGCTTCGGGTCCTGGTTCACCCAGTCGAGCAGCATGTCGGCCAGCAGGTTCGTCCCCCGTGGGACCAGCTGCGCGCCCCGGCCGGCGAGCCGGGCGAGCGGCGCGCCGAACGTGAACCCGACGAGCAGCGGCGTGAAGCCGATCGCGCAGCCGAGCAGCGCGTTGTCGAGGACGGGCATCTCGATCAGGAGGCCCCTGACGCGCTCGGGTGCGGCCGCGGCCGCCTCGAGGGCGGCGTTGGCGCCCAGCGAGGTCCCACCGAGCACCGCCCGCTCGACGCCCGCGTGGTCGAGCAGCGCGATCGCCTGGCGCCCGAAGGTCGTCATCGAGTAGCTCGACATCTCGGGCGGGCGGTCCGAATCCCCGTGGCCGAGCAGGTCGAGGCAGAGCACGCGGTGGCCGCTCGCGGCGAGCGCCTCGGCGAGCGGCGCGTGCATGCGGCGCGAGAAGAGCAGGCCCGGCATCAGCACTACGACCCGTTCGCCCGATCCATACTCGTCGTAGACGAGCCGGTGGCCCTCGAACCTGAACGTCCTCGTCATGGCTTCCATCGAGTCGCCGAGGTTAGACAGGCCCCGCCCGCTTGCGCGCTGGCATAGCATCCCCTCCGGGAGGAGGCGAGCAACTTGGGAGGTATGGAATGACGTCCGTGCACGTCGCGGTGACCGTGAACGGTGAGCCGCGCCAGGCCGCCATCGAGCCGAGAACGCTGCTCGTGCACTGGTTGCGTGACGACCTCGGCCTGACGGGCACCCACGTGGGCTGCGACACGAGCAACTGCGGCGCCTGCACGGTGCACCTGAACGGCGAGTCGGTGAAGAGCTGTACGGTGCTCGCGGTTCAGGCCGACGGCGCCCAGGTGACCACCATCGAGGGGCTCGGCTCGGCGGACGAGCTGCACCCGCTGCAGCGGGGCTTCTGGGAGAAGCACGGCCTGCAGTGCGGCTTCTGCACGCCAGGGATGATCATGGCCGCCGCCGACCTGCTCGAGCGCAACCCCAACCCGACCGACGAGGAGATCCGGCACGGGCTCGAGGGCAACCTCTGCCGCTGCACCGGCTACCACAACATCGTCGAGGCCGTGAAAGCCGCCGCCGCGTCGTCGCAGGAGGTGCGGTCATGAACGTCGGAACGTCCATGAAGCGCAAGGAGGACCCCCGGATGATCACCGGGCGGGGGCGCTACACCGAGGACATCAATCTCCCGGGGATGCTTCACGCGACGATCGTGCGCTCGCCCGAGGCGCACGCGGACATCGTCTCCATCGATACGTCGGCGGCCAAGGAGCACCCCGGAGTGGTGGCGGTGCTCAGCGGCGAGGAGATGGCTGCGGACTTCGCGGGCGGGCTGGCATCGGTCTGGAACCCGCCCGGCGTGGAGGTCCGCAAGCCCGACCACTGGCCGCTCAAGCGCGGCCAGGTCAAGCACGTCGGCGACCCGGTGGCCGTGGTCGTGGCGGCCAATCGGGGCGCGGCCGTCGACGCCGCCGAGGACGTGATCGTCGAGTACGACCCCAAGCCCGCGGTGGTCGACCCGGAGGCCGCGCTCGAGGACGGCGCTCCGCTCGTGTGGGAGAGCTTCGGCACCAACAAGACCCATGAATGGGGCGTGTCCGGCGGTGACATCGACGCGGCGCTCGGGGAGGCCGACGTCACGATCACGAAGCGCTTCGTCAACCACCGCACGTCGGGCGTGCCGATCGAGCCGCGCTGCTCGATCGCGGAGCCCCGCGGCGAGGGCCTGACCCTCTATACGACGACGCAGATTCCCCACATCGCCCGCTTCATCCTCGGCGGGATGCTGGATATCCCGGAGGACAAGCTCCGCGTGGTGGCCCCGGACGTGGGCGGCGGCTTCGGCGCGAAGCTGCAGGTCTACGGCGAGGAGGCGCTCGTCCTTGCGCTCGCGAAGCGGCTCGGGCGCCCGGTCAAGTGGACCGAGACGCGCTCCGAGCACATGACCACGAGCCACCACGGGCGCGACCAGATCAACACGGTCACTCTCGGCGCGAAGAGCGACGGCACGATCACCGGCTGCAAGGCCGACATCATCGCCGACCTGGGCGCCTACATGATGCTGCTCACACCGTTCATCCCTACGCTCGGGTTCCCGGTGATGGGCGGCTGCTACAAGTGGCCGGCGATCGACATCAAGATCACCGGAGTCTTCACGAACAAGATGTGCACCGACGCCATCCGCGGCGCCGGGCGGCCGGAGGCGACCTACTGGATCGAGCTGGCGATGGACAGCCTCGCCGACGAGCTCGGCATGGACCGGCTCGCGCTGCGGCGCAAGAACTTCATCGCCAAGGAGGAGTTCCCGTTCACCACCGCCCTCGGGATCACCTACGACTCGGGTGACTACCACGGCACGCTCGACAAGCTGCTCGAGAAGTTCGACGTCGACGAGTTTCGCCGCGAGCAGAAGGAGCTGCGCGGCAAGGGGATCTATCGAGGCGTCGGCTTCTCCACCTGGGTCGAGGTCTGCGGGCTCGCGCCGTCGCGCGCGGTCGGCCCTCAGGGAGTGGGACTGCACGCGGCGTTCTACGAGTCCGCGAACGTCCGGGTGACGCCCACCGGCTCGGCGATCGTCTACTCGGGCACCTCGCCGCACGGACAGGGGATCGACACGAGCTTCGCCCAGATCGCAGGCGACATTCTCGGCATCGACCCGCAGAACGTGAGCATTCTCCACGGCGACACCGACCAGGGAGCGTGGGGCTGGAACACCTACGGCTCGCGCTCGCTGGCTGTGGGCGGCGAGGCGCTCGCGCGCGCGGCGCGCAAGGTGCAGGACAAGGCCAAGCGGATCTGCGCCGCGCTGCTCGAGGCGTCGCCCGACGACATCGAGCTGACCGACGGCAAGTACCAGGTCAAGGGCTCGCCCGACAAGTCGATGACGATGGCCGAGATCTCCGGGGCGGCGCACATCCCGCCGAACGAGCTGCCCACTGACATCGAGCCCGGGCTCGAGGAGAGCTCCTTCTACGACCCCGAGAACTTCGTCTTTCCCTTCGGCGCGCACGCGTGCGTTGTCGAGGTGGACGCGGAGACGGGCAAGGTGAAGGTGGTCCGCTACGCGGCGGTCGACGACTGCGGCCCCGCGATCAACCCCATGCTGATCGACGGACAGATCCACGGCGGCATCGTGCACGCGATCGGGCAGGCGCTCTACGAGCAGGTGGTGTACGACGAGGACGGCCAGCTCGTGACCGGCACGTTCGTCGACTACGCGATGCCGACGGCCGCGGAGGTGCCGTCCTTCGAGACCGACCGCACCGAGACGCCCTCGCCGGTCAACTCGCTCGGCGTCAAGGGCATAGGCGAGGCGGGAACGATCGCCGCCACGCCGGCCGTCGCCGCGGCGGTGCTCGACGCGATCCGCCCGCTCGGCGTGGAGGAGCTCGACATGCCGATGACGCCGATGCGCGTGTGGCAGGCGATCGAGGAGGCCAAGGGCCGCGGCGAAGGCCCGCGTGCGACCGAGCAGGGCAGGCCGCTCGGCGAGCACGGGGAGGGTGCGTCCGGCAGCGGGCCCGCGAGCCCGGACGAGGGAGGTGGAGCATGATCACGGCGGCCTTCGACTACGAGGCGCCGGAGAGCCTCGAGGAGGCGATCCGGATGCTCCACGAGAACGGCGAGGACGCGAAGCTGCTCGCCGGCGGGCATTCGCTGCTGCCGCTGATGAAGCTGCGGCTCGCCGCTCCGACCATCCTGATCGACCTGCGCAAGATCCCGGGGCTGCACGGGATCCAGCGCGACAACGGCTCCTGGCGGATCGGGCCGATGACCCGGCACGTCGACCTGCAGGAGACGCCCGAGCTCGGCCTCGCGTCGCGTGCGGCGTCGCTGGTCGCCGACCAGCAGGTCCGCAACCGCGGCACGATCGGCGGCTCGCTCGCGCACGGCGATCCGGCCTCCGACGTGCCGGCCGTGCTGCTCGCCAGCGAGGGCGAGCTGGCCGTGCGCGGCCCGGGCGGTGACCGGGAGATCGCTGCGGCGGACCTCTTCGAGGACTTCCTCATGACGTCGCTCGCTCAGGACGAGGTGATCACGAGCATTCGCCTACCCGCCCTCGACGGCTACGGCGTCGGCTATCAGAAGTTCACGAGGCGGGCCGAGGACTGGGCGATGGTCGGCGTGGCCGCGCTTGTCAAGAAGGCCGACGACGGCTCCTGCGAGGACGTCCGCATCGGGCTCACGCACATGGCCGCCACTCCGCTGCGGGCGACGGCGGCAGAGAACGCGCTGCGTGGCGGGGCGCTCGACGCCGGCTCGATCGCCGCGGCGGCAGAGCAGGCAGCCGACGGCACCGAGCCGCCCGGCGACCTGAACGCGACACCCCACTACAAGCGCCACCTCGCTCGCGTGCTCACACGACGTGCGCTCGAGGAGGCAGCACGGCTCTGAGCCTCGACAGCCCCGTAGCCGTCCAGGAGGCCCTGGCGGGCGAGAGCTACCTCGCCGACCGGGGCCTCTCCGTCGCCGTCTTCCTTGCGGTGACGCTCGAGCAGCCGCTGCTGCTCGAGGGCGAGGCGGGGGTCGGCAAGACCGAGGTCGGCAAGGCGCTCGCCGCCGCCACCGGCGCGCGCCTCATCCGGCTTCAGTGCCACGAGGGCATCGACGTCCACCACGCGCTCTACGACTGGGACTACGCGCGCCAGCTGCTGCACCTTCGCGGCGAGGGCAACATCGGTGCGCACCCGGCCGAGCCGGGTGCTTCCGCCCGGCACGAACCCCTTTATTCCGAGCGCTTCCTGCTGCGCAGGCCGCTGCTCGACGCGCTGCAGGCGAGCGAGCCGGTCGTTCTCCTGATCGACGAGATCGATCGCGCCGACGACGAGTTCGAGGCGTTCCTGCTCGAGTTCCTGTCTGACTTCCAGGTCTCGATCCCGGAGCTCGGCACGGTCACGGCGGAGCGGCGGCCGCTCGTCGTCGTGACCTCGAACCGGACCCGCGAGCTGCACGACGCGCTCAAGCGGCGCTGTCTCTACCACTGGATCGACTATCCCTCGCCCGCGCGCGAGGCGGAGATCGTGCACGCGCGGCTGCCGGGTGTGTCCGACGAGGTGGCGGGGCGGGTGTGCGCGGGCGTGGCGCGCCTGCGCGGCGAGGACCTCTACAAGCTGCCCGGCGTCGGCGAGACGATCGCCTGGGCGCAGGCGCTGCTGGCGCTCGGCTCGGGCGATCTCGAGGAGACGCTCGGCGTGGCGCTCAAGGTGCGCGAGGACATCGATCAGGTGCGCGAGCGCGGCCTTCTGCGCGACCTCGCGCCGTCGGGGGAAGCCTCCTGATGGGCGAGCGCCCCGGCGCCCGCCTGACGAGCCGGCTCACGTTGCTCGTCGCGTCCATGCGCGCGGGCGGGGCGCGCGTCGGCATCGGCGAGCTGCTGGCCGCCCATCGCGCGCTCGCGGCGATCGACCCGTCGGATCGCAGCACCGCCTATTTCGCCCTGCGGGCGGCGCTCTGCTCGCGCCGCGACGACCTCGCGGCGTTCGACGCCGCCTTCGCCGAGTGGTTCTCGGCGCCGCCGCCGGAGACGCTCGAGCCGCCGCCCGCGCTCGACGAGGTCGCCTCGCTGGCGCTCCCGCGCGTGGCCGTCCCGGCGCCCGAGCTGCGACAGCCGGTCGTGCCCGAGGAGAGCGAGGTGCTCCCCGCCGCCTGGTCGGACGTGGAGCTTCTGATGGAGAAGGACTTCGCCGAGTACAGCGAGGCGGAGCTCCGGGTCGCGCGGCTGCTCATGCGGCGGCTGGCCGGCGCGAGCCCGACGCGCCCGAGCCGTCGCACCAGGCCGGCCCGCCGCCGCGGCGCCCCGCCGCATGCCGCCCGCCCGGATCTGCGGCGGACGATCCGCTCGTCCCTGCGCAGCGGTGGCGAGCCGTTCGAGCGACACTGGCGGGAGCCCGGCGAGCGCCCGCGGCCGCTCGTGCTCGTGTGCGACGTGTCCGGCTCGATGGAGCCCTACGCCCGAATGCTGCTGCAGTACATGCAGGCCTGCGTGGCCGCGCGCCGGCGGGTCGAGGCGTTCGTCTTCGGGACGCGTCTCACGCGCGTGACCGCCGAGCTCTCCGGCCGCGACCCCGACCGCGCGCTCGACCGCGCCGCCGGCGCGGCCGACGACTGGTCGGGCGGCACGCGCATAGGCGACGCGCTCGCCGCGCTCAACCGCGAGCACGGCCGCCGGCTCGGGCGCGGCGCGATCGTCGTCCTGCTCTCGGACGGCTGGGATCGCGGCGACCCTGAGCAGCTCGCCGCCGAGATGGCGCACCTCGGCCGCTGCGCGCACACGCTCATCTGGCTCAACCCGCTGAAGGCCCATCCCGCCTACGAGCCGCTGACGGCCGGCATGCAGGCGGCGCTCCCCTACGTGGACCATTTTCTGGCCGGCAACTCACTAGCTTCGCTGGAAGAACTGGCTGAGTTGATGGAAAGTGGCTTGACATGAAGGACGAAGGGGAAGTGCCGCGCGTGATCGGAGGGCTCGTGCTGGCCGCGGGGGAGGCCTCGCGCTTCGGCAGTGCGAAGCAGCTGGCGCCGCTCGACGGCCGCCCGCTGCTCGAGCACGCGGTGCGGGCCATCACGGCCGTGCCGGTCGGGCGCGTGATCGTGGTGCTCGGCGCGGGTGCCGAGGAGGTGATCGCAGGCGTCGACCTGCACGGGGCCGAGCCGCACGTCTGCGCGCGCTGGCAGGAGGGCCAGGCGGCTTCGCTCGCCTGCGGGCTCGCCGAGCTGCCGGGCTGCGAGGCGGTCGTGGTCATACTCGGCGACCAGCCGCGCATCTCCCCCGATGCGATCCGGCGCGTGATCGGGGCGCGCGGTGACGGCGCGCTCGCGGTGCGCGCCACCTACGGCGGCGACCCCGGCCACCCCGTCCTGCTCGAACGCGAGCTGTTCGCGCGCCTGCGTGACGTGACCGGGGACCACGGCGCCCGCAACCTGCTCATGAGCGTGCCCGTGCGCGAGGTCGCCTGCGACGACCTCGGCGGGGGTGAGGACGTCGACACGCCGGCCGAGCTGGATGCGCTCCGCGCGGGTGGGCCCGTCGCCTGAGCCGGAGCGCGGTCGTGCGGCAGCGAGTACACTTGTTGTGCCCGCAACTACCCACGTGACCACGAACGGCGACACCTCGATGCAGCTCCTCGACAGCGAGGAGCTCGGCGCTTGGCGCGGCATGCTGCGCGTACACGCGGAGCTGACGAAGGCGCTCGACGCCGAGTTGACCGAGGCGCACGGCCTCCCGCTCTCCTCGTACGAGGTGCTGCTCTTCCTCGCCGGTGAGCCCGAGGGCCGCATGCGGATGTCGGAGCTGGCCGAGTCGGTGCTCCTGAGCCGCAGCGGCTTGACCCGGCTCGTCGACCGGCTCGAGCGCGCCGGGTTGCTCGAGCGGGTCCAATGCAGCGAGGACGCGCGCGGCTACTTCGCCCAGATCACGCCCGCCGGCCGCGACGCGTTCAACGAGGCGCGCCGCACCCATCTCGAGGGCGTGCGCCGGCTGTTCCTGAGCCGCTTCTCGCGCGAGGAGCTGCGTGAGCTCGGCGGGCTCTGGGAGCGCGTGCTCGTCGGCTCTGCGGCCTCGCCCTAGGACATCGGCGCCGCGACCGCGTGCCGCGACCTGCGGCGCACCTCGCGAATCGCCCGCGCGAGCCGGCGCACGCCCTCGTCCAGCTCAGGCGGCTCCAGTAGCGAGAAGGAGAGGCGCAGCGAGACCTGCGACCGCCGCTCGGCGGTCACGGCGCCGCCGGGCGTGAACGCCACGCCGTGGCGTGCTGCCTCGGAGTAGAGGCTGCGCTCGTCGAGCGGCCGCGTCAGCGTCACCCAGAGGTGGTGGCCGCCGCTCGGGATGTTGGCGCGGTACTCGCCCGACAGGTGACGCTCGAGCGCCTCGACGAGAGCGTCGCGGCGCTCACGGTAGAACGGCAGTGTGCTCTCTACGTAGCGGTCGTGCGCGCCGGCGGCGAGCCAGCGGGCGGCGATGTGCTGGATCAGCGTCGGTGAGTGGAAGTCGTCGCCCAGCTTCAGCATCGCGAGCCGGTCGCGCACCGGTCCGCGCGCGGCCACCCAGCCGGCGCGCAGGCCGCCGCCGACCACCTTGGAGAGCGAGTTCACGTAGATGACGTGCGCCGGCGCCAGCTCGCGCAGCGGCCGCGGCGAATCGCCCTCGAAGCTCGTGTCCGCGTAGACGCGGTCCTCGATGATGAAGAAGTTCCGCTCGACGGCGAGCTGGGCGAGACGGCGCCGGCGTTCCTCGGAGAGATTGCGCCCGGTCGGGTTCTGACACGCCGTCTGCAGCGCGACGAGCTTTACCTCATGACGCGCGAGCTGGCGCTCGAGCGCGTCCACGTCGAGCCCGTCCTCGTCGACCGGCACGCCGATCACGCGCGCGCCCGTGTTGCGCAGCGACTCGAGCATGCCGACGAACGTGGGTGACTCGATCACCGCCACGTCGCCCTCCTCGAGGGTGGCCTGGGCGACCAGGTGGAGGCCCTGCTTCGCGCCCGACACGACCACGATCTCGTCGGCGTCCTGGGCCCAGCCGTACCTGCGCCCGCGCAGCGCCAGCTGCTCGCGGAAGGCGTAGAGGCCCTCCGCGGGCAGGTACGAAAGCGCCTCGCCGCCCTCCTCCTCGAAGACCCGAGCCGTGATCCGGGCCAGCTCGGCCGTCGGGTAGAGGCGCGGCGAGGGCCAGCCGAGCGCCAGCGAGATCATCTCGGGGTCGCCGGCGCTCGCGAAGGCGTCGGCGAGGACACGCTCGGGATAGGTCACGTCGTGCTGTGGCAGGGCGTAGACCTGCCAGTCGTCGCCGAACTCCTCGCTCGCCTCGGGGGCGAGCGAGCGGACGAACGTGCCGCGGCCGACGGATGCCGTGACGTAGCCGAGCTCCGCGAGCTTGCGATAGACGCGGGCGGCGGTCAGGTGGTTCACACCCACCTCCGCGGCGAGCTCGCGGGTCGGAGGCAGCTTGTCGCCCGGATCGAGCTTGCCCTCGTCGATCGCGCGCCTGAAGCGCTCGACGAGCTGCCCGGTGATCGATACCTCCCCGTCCCTGTCCAGCCCAGACAAATCAACCTTGTAGGACATTGTCTGCCTCCTTGTGAGTCATACACTATACGTACAAGGTCATACACACAACCGTACCCTCGAAGGAGGTCGTCAGAAATGCAGAACGTCACCGTCCGCCGCACCGGTTCAGGCGACCAGGTCGCACTCGCCCGGCTTGCGGCACTCGACAGCGCGAGCCCGCCGCGCGGACCGGCACTGGTTGCGGAGGCCGATTCGCGGATGCTGGCCGCACTTCCGCTCGGCTCGGGCCGCGCGATCGCGGACCCGTTCGAGCCGACCGCCGAGCTCGTCGCCCTACTCGAGCTTCGCCGTACGCAGATCGACAGCGCGGAGACCCGGGCGCCTCGCGGCGGCCGCCTGCGCTCCCTCCTGCGCAGGCGCGTCTCACACGCGCGCGCGTAAGAGTCCCAGTCCCCGCCCCAAGGGGCCTCCAACCTCCCCTCGTGAAGCGGCGCCCATGCGGCGCCGTTTCGCGTTGTGGAGAATCAGCGCATGTACATCTCGGTCCTGGCCCGAACACTGCGTCCCGGAATGACCTACCGCGACTTCGTCGACGCCTGGTATCCGGAGCGTGGCTTCGAGATGCCGGGGCGCGGTCCCTACACAGCGCGCAACATCGCCAACGAGCGGGAGATCCTCGCAATGGGCTTCGTGGACCTCTCCGACCGCCGGGAGCTCGACGAGGGCCTGCGGCGGGTGGCCGGCCAGGAGGCCGTGCGCCACGGGCGCATCGACGATGTGATCGAGTCGACGCAGCTGCGCGGCATCTACGAGGTGCTGGACGAGTTCGACTTCTCGACCGACGAGACCGTCGAGCGGGGGCGACCGGCGCGCTGAGACGGGGGTCGGCGGCGCGCGCCGCCTGCGCTCAGCGGCGCCTGCGGCCTGCGCGCTCGCTCCCGAGCCGGCGGGCGCGCGCCTCGCGCAGCTCGACGATCGACAGCGGCGTCGGCGGCTCGAGCTCCTCGCGGCCCGGCAGCGCGACGACATCGAGCGCCGTCTCGACCGCCTCGCCGTCGATCTCCTCTACCCAGTAGGCACCCGCCCCGCGACGCGCGCTCACCGCCTCGACGAGCTCGGTGCCTGCGAACATGAGGCCGGCGCCGTCGTCGACCGCGTAGCCGGGTGGGACCGACTCGCTGCGGATCGCCTGGTGGTAGCACGGCCGGCGCTCGCGCTCGCTGTCATGGTGGACGGAGTTGCTGCCGCGCAGGAAGCCGAGCGCCCGCACCGGCCGCGGTTCGCCGAAGGACGTCGTCAGCCCGGCCTCGAACCAGCACATCGAGCCCGCGCTGATGCCGCACAGCACGATGCCCGCCTCCCAGGCCTCGCGCAGCAGCACGTCCGCGCCGTGCGCGCGCCAGACCGCGAGCAGGTTGAGGAGGCTGCCGCCGCCGACGTAGAGGACGTCCTGCGAGAGCAGCACCTCGCGAAGGTCGACGCGGTCGCTGCCGAGCCGGAACAGGGACACGTGCGTCGGTTCGCAGGGCAGGTGGCGGAAGGCCGAGTAGAAGCGCCGGATCTGGTGCTCGGCGTCACCGCCGGCCGTGGGCAGTAGGCAGATGCGCGGATGCGGCGAGCGCGCGACCTGCAGCACGTAGAGGTCGAGGGCCGGGTCACCCGGCGTGGCCGAGAAGCCGCCGCCTCCCATTGCGACGATCCGCCGCGGGTCCTCCAGGGGGGAGGGCACGCGCCTCAGGCGGCCACCACCGACAGGCGCCCCGCCGGTGCTTCGACGGGGGCCGCCCCGGGCTCGCCCCCGAGGTAGATCGACGCGAGCGGCCGCCGGCTCACGCGCTTGCCGGTCCAGCCCATCCGGTGCGCGCGTGCTCCGGCCCTCGAGGCCACCACGCGCGCGAGCCGCTCGCCCTCGAAATGGAGCGCGGCCCCGTCCTCGGCCGCGTAGCCGGGGCGCATCCCCTCGGCAAGCATCTGGCGGTAGCCGACGCAGCGCTCGGGCTCCGCGCCGAAGTGGACGCAGTTGCTCCACGGCAGCAGGTCCAGGCCCTTGACGGGTTGAGGCGGGCCGTGGAACGCCGTCACCGCCTCGGCGAACCAGCACAGCGAGCCGGCGCTGAGGCCGCACAGCACGACGCCGCGCTCCCACGCCTCGCGCAGGATCACGTCGATGCCGTGTGCCTGCCAGGCGCCGAGCAGGCTGATCACGCTGCCGCCGCCCACGTAGATCAGGTCGCGCGTCAGCAGGTGCTCGCGAACGTCCTCGACGGCGCACTCGCGCCGGAAGAGCGACACGTGCGACGGCTCGCAGAGCTCGGGCGAGAAGGCGCGGTAGAAGCGCACGATGTAATGGTCCGCGTCGCCGCTGGCCGTCGGCAGGAAGCAGACCTTCGGGCGCTTTTCGGAGCTGCGCTCGCGGGCGAGGCGTAGCACGTAGTCGTCGAGCAGCGTGTTGCCGCGTTCCATCGAGAAGCCGCCGCCGCCGAACGCCACGATCTGCCGGGGGTCCCCGCGCACCGGACGAAGATAGGGGCGTGCGCCGGGCGGGTCAATCAATCCTGGACAAGTGTCGATGCACGCTCGACACGGTGTACAGGCGGGCAGACGCAGGGTCCTGGCTGGCATGATCGCCGCGTGCCCGAGAAGGTCCTCAGCGCCCGCGAGCTCGGGCGCGCGACGCTGGCGAGGCAGTTGCTGCTGGAGCGGAGCGAGGTGGGCGTCGTCGATGCGGTCGGCCGGCTCGCAGGCATGCAGGCGCAGGAGCCGGGACCGCCCTACATCGGCCTGTGGTCACGGCTCAAGGGCTTCGAGGCCGAAGAGCTGGAGGGGGACATCGAGGCGCGGCAGGTGGTCCGCGCGACCGCGATGCGCGGCACCGTTCACCTGCTCCCGGCGCGGGACTACGTGCGACTTCACTCGGCAGTCGCGGACGCGCTGGAGGGCGACATGGCGCGCTATCTGTCCGCGCGCCTCGAGGGGGTCGACGTCGACACTCTCATCGAGGATGGCCGTGCGCTGTTCGAGAAGGAGGAGTCGATGTCGGCCGCGGCGCTGCGTGACGCGCTCGCGAAGCTTCATCCCGAGGCCGACGTCCGCGCGATCGCGGCGGTGGTGCGCACGAGCCTCCCGCTGGTGCGCGTTCCCGACGGCGGGCGCTGGGGCTTCACCCCCAAGGCGCCCTTCACCGACGCCGAGCGCTGGATCGGGCGGCCGCTACGCAAGCGCCCGGACCGCGCCGAGCTGGTGCGGCGCTACCTCGGCGCCTTCGGGCCGGCGTCGGTCCGGGACGCGGAGGCGTGGCTCGGTGGCGCCGGGCTCGGGCCTGTCTTCGAGAGGCTCGGCTCCGAGCTGGCCCGCTTCCAAGACGAGCGCGGACGTGAGCTCTTCGACCTGAAGGATGCCCCGCGCCCCTCCGCCGACGCGCCGGCCTCGGTACGGCTGCTTCCCGAGTTCGACAACCTCGTGCTCGCCCACGATGACCGCACGCGGGTGATCTCGGACGAGCACCGAAAGGGGCTGACGACCAAGAACCTGCGCGTGCGCGCGACCGTCCTCGTGGACGGCAGGGTCGCCGGCTTCTGGAAGTTCGAGAAGTCACGCGGAACGGCAACGATCGTGATCGAGCCGCTCGTTCGCCTGCGGGCCGCCGATCGCAAGGCCGCGCTCGCCGAGGCCGAGGCGCTCGCAGCATTCGTGGAGCCGAGCGCGAAGGCGCACGCCGCGCGGGTCGCCGGTTAGCCCCCCTTGCCGCTCCCGACCGGCTCGTCGTCGCGGACGTCCGCCGGCAGGCCGAAGCGCTCGACCACGCGGTCGTAGTTCATCCGGATCATCGTGATCACGTCGCGGACGTCGTCGTCGTTCTCGATCCGGCGCGAGGCGTGGCCGGGCTTGCCAGGGAAGACTGGGTGATAGTCGACCCGGCCCTCGTCATAGAGGACCTGCCACACGTCCTTCGGGAACGACAGGTGGGCGGCGTGATCGCCGTGGAGGTGGCCGATTTCGCGCGGCCCGATCTTGAAGGCGAACTCGCCGCGGCGTCCATCGGCCGCGGTGGTGCCAGGCCAGGAGGTGACCTCGTCGGTGATCCACCGGCTTGCTGTCGTCGTCTTCGTCATGCGTGAGCTCCTCGATTCATGGGGTGCGCATTCATGGTCGGGGCTCAAGTGCACTTGAAGTCAAGTGTCGGCCTGTCAGCATGCACGGCCGTGACGGCCGGCCCGCTCGAGATCGACACTCCGCACGGCTCCGCCCGCGTGCACCTTCAGGCCGCGCCGGACGCGGCAGGGGCGCTCGTGCTCGGCCATGGCGCCGGCGGCGGCGTGTCGGCGCCCGACCTCGTGGCGGCGAGCCGCGCGGCGCTCGAGCAGGGGTTCAGCGTCGCCCTCGTCGAGCAGCCCTATCTGGTCGCCGGGCGGCGCTCCTCGCCGCCCGCGGCGCAGCTCGACAGCGCCTGGACCGCGGTAGTCGAGCGACTGCGCGCCGAGGAGCTCGCCGGCCTCGCGCTCGTGTGCGGCGGCCGCTCGGCCGGCGCACGGGTGGCGTGCCGGACCGCGGCGCCCACGGCCGCTGCCGCCGTGCTCTGCCTCGCCTTTCCGGTGCACGCGCCGGGCCGCGCCGACGACCCCTCCAAGAGCCGCCAGGCGGAGCTCGACTCGGTGAAGCTGCCGGTCCTGATCGTCCAGGGCACGAGCGACCCCTTCGGCATGCCGAAGGCGCGCAAGGGCCACAGGCTCGTCAAGGTGGCCGACAACCACAGCCTCCGCAAGAGCCTCGACGAGGTAGCCGAGGCGGTCGGCGACTGGCTGCCGCAGGTTGTGAGCTGATCTCAGCGCCTCGGCCTCACCTCCTCAATCGGGCAGCAGCGGCATCGAGGGACGGAGGCGGCGGCCGAGCTGCGACGCGCGCGTGATCGCCTCGCTGCCGAAGCGCTCACGCAGCTCGTCGACAGTGGTGTCGAGAGCCGAGGCGCTGCGTTCCTCGAGCGGCAGCGCGAGCTGGACCGCGTCGTCGTTCTCGAGGTTGGAGAGCGAGAGCCCGATGAGCGTGACGCCCTTCTCCTCGATCAGCGGCATCGCGGCCGCGAGCAGCTCCCGCGCCGTGGCGAGGATCGTGCGCGTCTCGAAGGTCGATTCAAGCAGCGTGTGCGAGCGGGTGGCACGCGCGAAGTCGTCGAAGCGAAGCCGCAGCGTCACGGTGCGGCAGGCGCGGTGCGCCTTGCGCAGCCGGCGGCAGAGCCGGTCCACGATCGCGACGAGCACGGCGTCTAGCGCGGACGGCGACTTCGGCGAGCGCCGGCCGAGCGCATGCTGCGATCCCATCGAGCGTCGCCGCCGGCCGGTTCGGACGCGCCGCGGGTCGTAGTTGTGCGCCAGCGAGTGGAGGTGGCGCCCGGACGCGCGACCGAGCATCTCGACGAGCTGGACCTCGGCGAGCTCCGCGACCTGGGCGACCGTCGTGATCCCGCGCCGGTGGAGCTTGTCCGCCGTGACCGGCCCGACCCCCCACAGCCGTTCGACGGGGAGCGGGTGCAGGAAGTCGAGCTCGCCGCCGGCCGGGACCACCAGCAGCCCGTCCGGCTTCGCGACGGCGCTCGCGACCTTGGCGAGGAACTTGGTGCACGCGACGCCGACCGTCAGCGGGAGCCCGACCTCCTCACGCATTCGACGCCGCAGCCGCTTCGCGATCTCGGCCGGCGTCCCGGCGAAGCGCTCCATCCCGCGCACGTCGAGGAACGCCTCATCGATCGATATCGCCTCGACGAGCGGCGACGTGTCGTCGAACACCTCGAGCATCGC
Organism: uncultured Thermoleophilaceae bacterium; assembly: GCA_963827065.1. GTDB lineage: Bacteria > Actinomycetota > Thermoleophilia > Solirubrobacterales > Thermoleophilaceae > JACVRW01. Next base: position 292,519 of record CAWGZM010000014.1, read on the forward strand.
CTTGCTCGCCTCCACGTACGCCGACATGCGGGGCTCGACCACGATCGCCTTGGGACAGAGCCGCCGGGCGCGGTGCCCGCCCATGGCGCTTCGTACCCCGAACGCCTTGGCCTCGTAGCTGCAGGCGAGGACGACCCCTCCGCCGACGATCACGGGCTTGCCGCGCAGGCGCGGATCGTCGCGCTGCTCGACCGAGGCGAAGAACGAGTCGGCGTCCGCGTGGAGAATCGTGGCCTCGGCTGGCACGAACACATGTTCGTATCAAGCGCGGACGGAAGGGGCGGTGTCGCCTTAGACCGCGGAGGGCGCCGCGCCCGTCTCGAGCTCGACAAGCACCCCCGCGTGGTCCGACGGCCAGATCCCTCGGACCGGCTCGGCGCCTATCCGGCGTGCGGAGAGGACGTGGCCGCGGCGCCCGCCGCGCGGCGGGCCCACGAGGACGTAGTCGATCCGCGCGCTCGGCTCCATGATTGCGGCGACGTGCGGGTTGGTCCGGTCCCATGTCCGTGAGGGCGCGCCGTCCGGCGCATAGCGCCACGCGTCGACGAGAACGAAGCGCTCGTGCGCAGGGGCGGTCTTGTGACCGCAGAGCAGGCGGATCTCGTCGGAGTCGGGCTCTGCGTTCATGTCGCCGACGAGCACGACGGGATAGCGAGACTGATCGAGACCGGCGAGCCGCTCCACCAGTGCGCGGACCTGGATGCAGCGGGTCGAGGAGTCCCACGGCGCAGCGGTGAGCTGGGTCGAGGCGACCGGGATGGGGCCATCCGGCGAGCTCACGACACGCGCGATCGCGGTGCGACTCCCGTCGCCGGAGCCGCCGGCGGGCAGCGGGAGGTCGAAGCCGTCCTCGAGCGGCCAGCGCGACAGGATCACGTTGCCGACGGCGGCCGTGCATCCGGGAAGGCGCGAATGCCAGCGCTCCGGCTCGGGCGATGGGAGCCAGGCCCAATGCATCCCGAGCGCCTCGGCGAGCTCGGCGGCCAGATCGTGCTCCTCGTCCGCCGGGACCTCCTGCAGGCCGCAGATGTCCGGCCCCGCCTGCAGGAGGACCTCGAGGATCGCGGCCCGTCGCCTCGGCCATGGCCCGAAGCGCCACCACAGGTTCCACGTCAGGATTCGGATCGGCCCGTGCATCGAGGCGATGCCGGAACGGTACGGCCATTGAGGCGCACGCCGGTCCATGTGAGACATTGCCCGTGAGCTGTTCCACCTCGACTCGGCAGGAGGCGCTGGTGCGAAAGGCGGAGATCCGGGCGCTGGGCGAGCTGGCCGGCGAGCTGCTGGCCGCCGGCGGCAAGGTCGTGGGCGACATGCACGCGGGCATCGCATCGCGGCCCTTTGCGGCGCTGGGCCCGACGGCGCGCCCGGTGCAGGCGATCCACGACGGCATCTCGACGGCGATCTACTCCGGGCTGCGCACCGGACTGCGGGCCGCCGGTCGCGGCGGGGGTGAGCTGGCCGCCCTCCGCTCCGGTGAGGAGGGGTCGCCGCTCGCCTCCACCCTCCGCGGGTCGCTGGCGCTCGGCGCCCTGAATGGGCTGTACGGCAACCACCTCGAGGCACACGGCAACGAGCTCGCGCTTCCCATGACGCTCCGCCCCGACGGCGAGCCCGGCCCGTGCATCGCCGTCTTCGTCCACGGCCTGTGCGAGACCGACGACGCCTGGCACGTGCTGCCCCCGGGCGGCGAGCCCGGACGGCCGGCCTACGGCGACCGCCTACGCGACGAGCTCGGCCTGACGCCGCTCTACCTCAGCTACAACACGGGCCTCCACATCTCGGACAACGGGCGCCGGCTCGCGGAGCTGCTCGATGATCTCGAGCGTGACTGGCCCGTCCCGGTCGACGAGATCACGCTCGTCGGCCACTCGATGGGCGGCCTCGTCGCGCGCAGCGCCTGCCACCACGCGGTGGTTGCCGGCCTGTCCTGGAGCCGCGCAGTCCGGCATGTCTTCTGCCTCGGTTCCCCGCACCTCGGCGCGGATCTCGAGAAGGGCGTGAACGTGCTCGGCTGGGCCCTCGGCAGGCTGCCGGAAACCCGCGCGTTCGGCGAGGTCCTCAACGCGCGCAGCGCAGGCATCAAGGACCTCCGCTACGGCTCCTGCGTCGAGGATGACTGGCGCGACGGCGATCTCGACGAATTGCTCCGCGACCGCTGCAGCGAGGTTCCCTTCCTTCCGGGCGCCGCCTACTACTTCGTCGCCGCGAGCCTGCGCGACGGGCCCGTCGGGTCGCTGTTCGGCGACCTCCTCGTGCGCCTGCCGAGCGCATCCGGGCGCGGCAGTGGCCGCGGGCGCCGGATCGAGTTCGAGGTCGACAACGGCCGCGAGCTGACCGGGCTGACGCACTTCGACCTGCTGAACCACCCGGACGTCTACGAGCAGCTGCGCACCTGGATCAGGCGGGCGGATCGAACACCGTCGTGACGCTGCCGCCCGGCGCCAGCCACGGCTTGACCAGGGCGTGGGCTCGTCCTGGCTCGCGATGGAAGAGGCCCACCCGCACGGCGAAGATCTTGTCGAAGCGGCGCTCGCCGAGCTTCAGGTCCTCGAGCGCGCCGACGAGGAACTCGGCCCTGCCGGCCGCGACGTGCTGGGCGTTGCGGCGCTCCGCGGCCTCGATCATCTTGGGGGAGCGGTCGATCGCGGTCAGGCGGCCGCCGTCGAGCCGCTCGCAGACATAGGTCGCGGCGACGCCGTGGCCACAGCCGATCTCGAGCACGCGCTCGTCCGGCTGGACGTCCAGCTCCTCGACCACCTTCCGCAGGCGATCGCTCACAGCGTCTCGTTCAGCTCCTTCAGCAGCTGGCGCAGCGTGCGGATCTTCCGCTCGCCGAGCTGTGCGGTCCACTCGGCCTCCATGTCGACGACGAACTCGGCCGCGATCTCGTAGACCTCCCGCCCGCGCGCGGTGGCCCGGACGAGCTTCGCGCGCCGGTCGGTTGGGTCGGGCACGCGCTCGACATAGCCGTGCCGCTCGAGGTGCGCCACCAACTCGGCCATCGATTGCTTGGTCACCTGCGCCCGCTCCGCGAGCACGCTCACGCGCGTGCCGCCGTCGTCCAGGAACTGGAAGACGTTGCCGTGCGGGGTGCGCACCTCCGGGTGGCCGCGCTCGGCAAAGCGGTCGTGGAGCCGCGCCGAGGCGATCCGGAAGGGCTCGCGGAGCAGGATCCCCAGGTTGTCGGAGGCGGTGCGCTCGCTGGGGCTGTGGGTGACTCGGCTTGACATTGGACAGGATGCCTGTCTATCGTACCGGTGGAACACAAGACAGGCAACCTGTCCTTTCTAGCAAGGAGCCATCAATGACAGCGTCCACCACCCCGCCCGACCGCCTCACGGTCGGCATCGACGAGCTCACGTTCCGGGTGACCAGTGCCGACAGCGGCGGCGCGCTGCTCGCGTTCGAGGTCCGTATGCCAGCGGGCGGCGGCCCTCCAGGTCTCCATCGCCACGACGCCGCGGAGCTGTACCGGGTCGAGCGCGGCGAGTTCGCCTTTTACCTCGCGGACGACGACGGTCAGGTGACCCGCTCGACAGCCGGGCCCGGGGATGTCGTCGCGATCGCCGGCCGGCGCGAGCACACGGTTCGCAACGAGTCGGGCGCGGAGAGCGCGGCATTCGTCGTCCTTGCGCCGGGAGCGGCCTTCGAGCGCTTCGTGCGCGCCGCGGCGGTGAGCGACGACGTGATTGCGCTCGCCGCCGAGCACGGCGTCGAGATCACCCGTCCGCTCGAGGCGATCCGATGAGCGCGCCGGTCCTGACCGGGACCGAGCCGCGGCTCGAGCCGCTCGCCCGGCGCTGGGCCGTCCTTCTGCGGACCCGCAAGCGCGACCGCAGCTGGGTCGGCACGCCGGTCAACCTGGCGGTCGACGGCGAGCGCGCCTACTTCGGCACTCCCGCGGACAGCTGGAAGGTGAGGCGCCTGCGCAACTTCGACGAGGTGGAGGTGGCGCCCAGCACCCTTCGCGGCAGGCCGGTCGGCCCGGCGCTCGCCGCTCGCGCACGTCGGCTGGACGGCGACGAGGCACGCGCGGCCGAGCGCCTGCTGATTCGCAGGTACCCGATCGTCCATCGCTTCGTGGTGCCACTCGAGCTGCGCCTCAAGCGGACGACGAACGTCCTCTACGAGCTGAGCGGCTGGTCAGGAGCCGACTGACGCCGCCCGGCGCTGAAGAGCCGTCTTGCGTGCGCGCCGCACCGCCTCGCTGAGCGTCTCGACGTCGTACGCGCCCTGGTGGCGGGCGCCGTTGATGAAGAACGTGGGCGTGCCGGCCACCCCGCTGGCGTCGGCGCTTGCCACGTCCTCGCCGATCCGGTCGGCGTGCTCGCGGCGGCGCAGGTCGTCCCAGAAGCGGTGCATGTCGAGCCCCAGGTCGTCGGCGTGCCGCGCCAGATCGGTCGGGGCGAGCCTGTCCTGGTTTTGGAGCAGCTGATCGTGCATCTCCCAGAACGAGTCCTGCGCCGCCGCCGCCTCGGCGGCCTCCGCCGCCATCTGGGCGTTCGGATGGACGTCGTTCAAAGGCAGGTGGCGCCAGACGTAGCGCAGGTCGTCCCCGAAGGAGTCGAGCAGCGAGCGGATCGCGATCTCGGCCTGCCCGCAGTAGGGGCACTGGTAGTCGCCGTACTCGAGGAGCGTCACCGGGGCGTCCTCCGGGCCGCGGACGTGGTCGCGATCAGGGTCGACGTCGTCGGAGAGGTCGAGCACGATGTCGGTGGCGCCCGCCGGCTGGCGCACGCGGATCGAGGCCGGCAGCCTCGGGATGATCACGCGGAAGATCACCCAGCTGAGCAGAGCCGAGATGATCGCGGCGCCGAGGATTCCGAGCTTCGCCTCGTCCAGTTCCTGCCCGCTGAAGGCGATGCTCGCGATCAGCAGCGAAACCGTGAAGCCGATGCCGGCAACCGCGCCGCCGCCGATGATGGCGGGCCAGCTGAGCGCGAGACGCAGCCCGGACAGCCACGGGCGCGAGGCGAGCCAGGCGGCCGTGCAGATCCCGATCGGCTTGCCGAGGACGTAGCCGCAGATGATCCCGAGCGTGATCGGCGAGGACGCGGCGTCGCCGAGCAGCTCGCCGTCGATGTGGATGCCGAGGTTGGCGAGCGCGAACAGCGGCACGATCACGAAGCCGGTCCAGGGGTGGAGCCGGTACTGAAGGCGCTCGTTGACCGACAGCGCGGACGCGATGCCCTGCTGAGCGGAACGGGCGAGCTCCGGAGTTGGCTGTTCGCGGAAGGAGCGCGTCTGCTCGGTGGCCCTCTCGAGGTCTCCGCGGGCGGGGGCGTAGGCGGCTGTGGCGAGCCCAACCGCGAGGCCGGTAATGACGGGATCGACGCCGGACTCGTGGAGCGCGACCCAGACCGCCACGCCCAGAAGGGCGGCAGCCTGCAGGCGCCAAGGGACCGGCACGAAGCGAAGCACGAGCAGCACCGCGAACAGGCCGAGCGCGATCAGCAGGGGCATGAGCTCGACCTGCTCCGTGTAGACGGTTGCGATCACGAGCAGCGCCACCAGGTCGTCGATCACGACCAGCGTGAGCAGGCGCACGCGCAGCCGCGTCGCGCCGGGCGCCACGAGCGCAAGAACGCCGAGAGCGAACGCGGTGTCGGTCGACATCGAGGCCCCCCAGCCGTCCGCCGACGGCTCCCCGGCGTTGATCGCCAGGTAGATCAGCACTGGCACGACGAGGCCCCCCAGCGCAGCCAGCACCGGGATCGCCACTCGGCGCCGGTCGCGTAGCTCGCCCAGATCCATCTCGCGCTTGGCCTCGAGCCCGACGACGAGGAAGAAGAACGTCATCAGCCCCTCGTTGACCCAGTCGCGCAGGTCGAGCGAGATTCCATCGTCGCCGATCCGGATCGAGAGGTCGGTCGTCCAGAACGACTCGTACGAGTCCCACCAAGGGGAGTTCGCCCATATCAGCGCGGCCACCGAGGCAACGAGCAGCGCGAGCGCGCCGCTCGTCTCGGTGTTGACGAAGCTGCGCAGCGGTGCGGCCAGGTTGCGCGCCCACGCCGTGCGGCCCTCGAACTGCGTGTTCATGCGCGCCAGAGACTAGGCGGCGGGTGCTGGCGGGCCGCGATACGGTCGGCCGCATGGCCGACGAGCTGACGATCACAGCGAACAGCTAGGCGTAGAGGCGCTCGATCTCGTCGGCGTAGCGCTTCTCGATCGAGCGCCGCTTCAGCTTCATGGTGGGCGTGAGCTCGGGGCCGCCCGGCATCCAGTCGCGGTCGAGCAGGCGGTAGCGCTTGATCTGCTCCACGCGCGCGAGCCGCTCGTTGGCGCGCTCCACCGCCGCGGCGATCTCGGCGTGCAGGGCGTCCGGCCCCAGCGCCGCCGAGGGGTCGGCGTCGGGCGTCAGCAGCGCGACGTTGTAGGGCCGGCCGTCGCCGATCACGCAGGCCTGGCCGATCAGGCCGCTCGCGGCCTTGATGGCCGACTCGATGTTCGCCGGCGACATGTTCTTGCCGGCGCTGTTGATGATGAGCTCCTTCTTGCGGTCGACGATCCGCAGGTAGCCGTCCTCGTCGAGCACGCCCACGTCGCCGGTGTGCAGCCAGCCGCCGGCGTCGATCGCCTCACCGGTCTGGTCGGGCCGGTTGCGGTAGCCGCGCATCAGCATGTCGCCGCGCACCAGCACCTCGCCGTCGTCCGCGAGCCGCAGCTCCACGCCCGGCAGGGGCGGGCCGACCGTTCCGATCCGGGGCCGCCCGGGCGGGTTGGCCGTCGTGACCGCAGAGGTCTCCGAGAGGCCGTAGACCTCCAGGATCGGCAGGCCGATCGCGTGGAAGAAGCCGAGCACCTCGGGCGGCACCGGCGCAGCCGCGCAGACCGCGACCTCGCAGCGGTCCAAGCCGAGCCGCCGGCGGATGCCGGACAGGACGAGCTCGTCGGCGCGCTCGCGCTCGGCCTGGAGCTCCTCTGGCACGGGCTCGCCGCGCTGCTCGAGCTCGACCGCGCGACGCCCTGCCGCGAGCGCCCATTCCACGGCCTCGCGGCGGTTAGGGTCGGGCTCGGAGCCCAGCGCGGCCTCCACGCCGGCCTTGAGCTTCTGCCAGATCCGCGGCACGGCCGCGAACACCGTCGGCCGCACGTCCGGGAGCAGCTCCGCCACCTGGCGCGGGTCGGGGCAGGACGTGACCGCCTGGCCGAAGAGCATTCCGGCGTAGTGGCACGCGAAGCGGTCCGCGATGTGCGCCGAGGGCAGGTAGGAGATCGTCACGCCGCCGGGATGCAGTCCCCAGGCCGCGTACAAGCCGCGCCACGCGGAGAGCAGATTGTGGTGGGTGAGCTCGACCCCCTTCGGCGGGCCGGTCGTGCCTGACGTGTATATGAGCGTCAGCAGGTCGTCCCCGCCCACCGCGCGCCAGCTGGCCTCGAAGTCGAAGCCGGGCGACTTCCTCAGTTCGAGCTCGTCCAGCGTGAGCGTGCCGTGCTCGCCGTCCACGAGGACGAGCGCGCCGAGCGACCGCTCGCCCCGCTCGAGCGCCTGCTCGAGCCGTCCCTGCAGGGCCGTCTCGGTCACGGCCACGCGGGCGCCCGAGTCGCGCAGCAGGAACTCGATCTGCTCGGGTGGGCTCGTCACGTAGACCGAGAACGGCACGGCGCCGAGATGCAGGGCCGCCGCGTCGAGCAGATGGAACTCGACGCGGTTCGTCAGGAGCAGCGCGAGCGTGTCGCCGCGCCGGAGCCCGAGCGAGTGCAGTCCTTCAGCCAGCCGGCGCACGCGCTCGCCGTACTCATGCCAGCTGACCCCCGCGGGATGGCGGGCGTCGGCGAGCGCGATCTCGTCCACGCGCTCGGCGGCGGTGCGTTGGAAGGCTGCGCAGAGGGTGTCGTCGCCGAGCGTGCCCGGGGCGTCTGCGCTGGGGAGGGCGGTGGAGGTGGCCATGGGGCGATCGTGGCGTCGTGACCGGCCCTTCGCATCGTGGGCCGACCACGAGATTTCAACTCGTGGTGTCCTCGAGGGCCGCCGCGAGCCTGGTGCGGGAATCGATCCCGAGCTTCTGGAAGGCGTGCGTGAGGTGGGTCTCGACGGTCCGCAGCGAGACGAACAACGCCTGGGCGATCTCGCGGTTGGTCTGCCCCTGTGCGGCCATCTCGGCTACCCGCCGCTCGCTGACCGTGAGGGATTGCGGCCCCGAGAGAGCCGCCTGGCGTGGCCGAGCGCCGCTCGCTCGGAGCTCGGTGCGGACCTGCTCCGCGACTGGGTCGGCGCCGCATTCGGTCGCCAGCTCGAGGGCACGCCGCAGCGGCTTGCGCGCGTCCACGCGGCGGCCGCAGCGACGCAGCGCGCCGCCCAGCTCGGCGAGTGACTTGGCGAGCTCCAGGCTCGCCTGCGATTGCTCGAGCGCGCCCACCGAGGCCTCGAGCATCGCGAGGCCCTCGCTGCCACCGCTCACGAGCCCCTGCGCCCGTAGCGCCACGCCGAGCGCGCGCGGGGCGCCCAGCTCGCGCGCCAGCTCGACCTCCTCGGCGGCCGAGCTGCGGGCCGCATCGGGATCGCCGAGCGCGAGCTGAGCCAGCGCGGCGGCCGAGCGCCAGGGCGCGGCGCTCGGGCTCGGGCATTCGCCTCGAAGCATGTGAGCGCCGCCGGCCTGGAAGTCCGCGAGCGCCTCCTCCGGACGCTGCTGGGCGAGCCGCAGGCGCCCGCGCGTGGCGATGAGCGCTCCATAGGTGGCCGCCGAGGTACGGGACGGAACGCCGGTCAGCTCGAGCACGCGCTCGGCCTCGTCGGGGCGGCCGCGCTCGACGAGGCTCTCGACGAGGCTCGCCAATGCGAACATCCCGTAGAAGCCGTGGGCCTGCCGCGGCGCCGTCTCGAGCGCCACGCGCGCGTCCTCCTCCGCGTCAGCGAGCGCCCCGCGTCGCAGCGCCAGGCAGCTGCGCATCGAGGAGCACATCGCAAAGTGCACCTCCGAGCCGCGCGCACGGACGATCGTGAAGCCCTCCTCGACCAGCTCGGCGGCCTCGTCGTAGCGCTCGGCGAACAGGACGGCGGTGAAGGTCGCGACGAGCCCGGTGGCCCAGCCGAGGCCGCGCCGCGTCGAGCCGGCGACAGCGCGGCGGGCGAGCTCCGCCACGTCCTCCGCCGGCCGGTTCATCTGGGCATCTGCGATCGCGAGCGCCGCGAACACGACCCCGGGGACGCCGGGGTCCTGCTCGGCGAGCGTCCGGAGCCGCTCGACACGCTCGCGCATGAGGGGGGCTATCTCGACGTCGCCCACGCCGGCGGCCACCGCCGACGCCTCGAGCCGTAGTGCCGAGCGCTCCGGGCCGGTCGCGGCGGACTCGAAGATCGCGGCCGCACGGCCGGTCTCGCCGGAGAGGACCAAGAGGCGAGCGAGCGCAAGCGCGGCGGCCCGGCGCGGCGGGCTGTCGGGCGAGCTCTCGAGCGCCTCGCGCAGGTGGCCGATCGCGCGCGCGTCGCCGACGAGCGCCTCGGCCGAGCCGAGCTCCGCCAGCAGAGCGGGTCGCCGGGCCGCGGCAGGCGGCTCCGCGAGCGCCCGGCGCAGGTACGCGGCAGCGGAGCTCGGGGCGCCGCGGGCGAGCGCGCCGCGGGCCGCCGCCGCGAGAAGGTCGACGATCGCCTCGTCGCCGGCGGGGTCGGTCACGAGCGCGTGGCTCGCGATGCGCTCGGGGGCCGCTCCCTCCTCGCGCAGCAGCGCGGCGGCGACGGCGTGCAGGCGCGCCCGTTCGCCGGCCGGGATGGCCGCGTAGATGGCCGAGCGCGCGATCGGGTGCACGAACTCGATCGGGCGCTGTCCGGTCAGCACGTCCGTGGCCTCGAGGGCGTCCAGCGCTGCGCTCACCTCCTCGACGGACAGTCCCGCGAGCCGGGCGATGCGGCGCACCTCCGCGTCCGCGCCCAGCACCGCCACCGCCCGCACCACCTCGACGGAGTGGGGCGACGCCCCGCTGAGCCGCGCGAGCAGCCTCCGCGCAACCGTGCGCGGGCCGAGCTCGCGCACCCGCTCGGCGCCTTCCGCGGAGGACTCGATGCCGTGCTCGGCGACCTCACGGACGAGCTCGCGCACGAGGAACGGGTTGCCCTCGGTGGCGGCCACGCAGGCGTCCACGAAGCTTTCGTCGGGCTGCTCGCCCGTCTGCGCGGAGAGCAGCCTGCCGAGGGCCGCCGGTCCGAGCGGGGCCGGACGCACGAGGCCCGCGCGCGGCTGCGCGAGCAGCTCCTCGAGCAGCTGCTCGTCCCGCTCGTCCTCACCCGGCCGGCTGGCAACCGCGAGCGCCACCGGAAGGTCCTCGACGCGGCGGGCGAGATAGGCGAGGAACGCGAGCGACGCCGGATCGGCCCACTGCGCGTCGTCGACGAGCACGAGCAGCGGGGAGCGTTCGGCGAGGGTCGCGCACAGCCAGTACAGGCCATGCAGCACCGCGAACGAGCGCTCGTCCTCCTCCCCGCGCCCCGCGAGCTCGAAGACCGGGGCGCACAGGGCGGCGGCCCCGTGCATCAGCTCGTCGCCGCCGGGACCGGTCACGCGCGTCTCGAGGAGCTGCCGCACGACGCCGAAGGGGAACTCGCGCTCGAGCTCGGCGCCGCGCGCGCTCAGCACGCACATGCCGCGCTCGCGGGCCTCGCGGCCGGCCGCGATCAGCAGCTCGGTCTTGCCGATGCCGCCCGGCCCTTCGACGACGAGCGTCGAGCCGGCACCGGAGCGCGCCGACTCGAGCCGCTCGCGGATCTCGTCCAGCTCGCGCTCGCGCTCGAGCAGGCCTGTCGCGGCCGTGGCGCGCACGGCACGATGCTACCCCCGGAACCCCCGCGCGCCCGCTCTCGCGGGCGCGCGTCCCACCTCGCTAGGTCCTGATCGCGCCGGGCCGTGTGAGGGCCCAGATGACCCAGATGTCGAGCGCGATCACGAGGATCGCCCAGAACGGGTAGTACGGGATGAAGAAGAAGTTGGCGAGTGCGCTCAGCATCGCCAGGAAGATCGCGGTCACGCCGGCCCAGGCGGAGCGGTTGAAGAGTCCGAAGCCGGTGGCCACGAGCAGGATCCCGAGCAGCAGGTGGATCCAGCCCCAGGCACTCGTGTCGAGGTCGAACGTGTAGTTCTGCGTGACCACGTAGAAGTTGTCGTCGATGATCGCTACGAGGCCGCCGATCACCTGGAAGAAGCCGATCAGGGTCAGCACGCAGGCGGCGAACGTCACACCGCCCACGGCCCAGCCGGAGACCGGCTCTCTGTCGTCTGGATACTGCTCTTGAGTGGCCACTTGGTCCTCCTCGAATTGCGCCGCGAGTCCGGCGTTCAGCGTCAGGTTCGAGACGGGGCGCCGGATTCCTGCCCGCTCGCGGCCGGCTAGCGCTCGAGCGGGTCGAGGTACGAGTGGACGAGCGACGCGGCCATCGCGCCCTCGCCGACGGCCGAGGCAACTCGCTTGACCGAGCCGCTGCGGATGTCGCCTGCCACAAAAAGGCCCGGCTGGCTGGACTCGAGAAAGAGTGGGTCGCGCTCAAGCGGCCACCAGGAGCGGTCCGAGCTCTTGAAGAGGTCGCGGCCCGTCATGAAGTAGCCGTGCTCGTCGCAGCGGAGCCAATCCTCGACGCCGGCGCTGAGCGGCTCCGCGCCGATCAGGACGAAGAGAGCATCGGCCGGCAGGACCTGCTCGCCGACCCGATCCTTGACGGTCACGGTCTCGAGCCTGTCTTCGCCGCCGCCATCGGTGACCTCGGTGTGAGTACGTACGCTGATCCGCCCATGGCGTTCGATCCGCTGGACGAGATAGCGCGACATGCCGCGCCCGAGCGAGCCGCCCCGAACCAGCATCGTGACCTCCGCGGCGTGGTCGGCGAGATGCAACGCCGCCTGGCCCGCCGAGTTGGCTCCTCCCACGATCACGACTCGACGGCCCGCGTAGCCGGCGGCATCGCCGGACGGGCTGCCGTAGCGGACGCCGCGGCCGATCAGGCGTTCGATGGCCGGCACGTCGAGTCGGCGATAGGCAACTCCGCTCGCCGCCACTCCGGTGCGCGTTCGGATCGTTGGACCGCTCGAGAGCTCCAGCTCGACCTCCCCGTCCGGCTGCGGCCGGGCGTGCACGATCAGCACGCCGATCAGGAACTCCGCGCCGAGCCGGAGGGCCTGGCGATAGCTGCTCTCGGCCAGCTCGGCGCCGCTGATGCCGTCCGGGAAGCCGGGATAGTTCTCGATCCGCGAGCTGGTGCCCGCCTGACCACCGGGCGCGTGCAGCTCGATGACCAACGTGCGAAGCCCCTCGGAGGCGGCGTACACGGCCGCCGTCAGGCCGGCGGGGCCGGCGCCGAGGACCATCAGGTCGTAGCGATCGTGCCGCGGGCGCGTTGGCAGGCCCACCCCGGCCGCAAGTGCGGTGCGCCAGTGGCCGGCGGAGACATAGGCCTCTCTCAGTGCCGGGTCGAGCCGCCCCGGCGTGGGCTCGGCGAAGAGCGAGGGCGCCTGGAGGCGGCTGCCGTCGGCGAACAGCGCGAGTGGCCGCTCGCCGGCAGTTTCGATCGCCTCCTCGGTGAGGAAGGGGAGCAACGGGTCGCCGTCGAGATCGACCCAGTGGAGCGGTGCGTCGTTGCGTTCCAGGAACTCGCGTGCCGCCTCCGCTGCAGGCTGGCCGCGGCGGCCGAGGAGCGTCACCGGCTGCATCAGGCGGGTGAGGCGCCGCTCTCCGCGGGCTCGGCGCGCAGCGCCGCCATGCGCTCGCGCCGCGCGCGCGTGAGCTCACGGAGGACGACCTTGAGCGACGCCGCCACGGGCACGGCCAGGATGGCGCCTATCACCCCGAGTAACGCACCCCCCGCGAGCACGACGGCGATCGTCGCGAATCCCGAGAGCTCGACCGCCCGGCGGTAGACGAGCGGCTGGATGACGTAGTTCTCGACCTGCTGGTAGATGAGGATCACGATGGCCATGATCGCCGCATCCACGAGGCCGGAGCCGGCGAGCGTGATCAGGACGACGATGATCGCGGCGATCATCGAGCCGATCTGCGGGATGAGGTCGAACAGGCCGACTATCACGGCGAGCACGACCGGGAACGGCGCCCCGATGATCACCGCCACGACGCCCACGACCGTCCCGGCGATCACGGAGATGGCGAGGTTGCCGAGCAGCGAGTAGGAGATCGTCTCGGTCACCTCGCTGAGCAGCAGGTTCGCGCGCGCCGCGTCGTCCGGAGGCAGCATCGCGAGCCCGGCACGCTTGAAGTCCGGCAGGCCGATCAGCAGGAACAGCGTGAGAAAGACGAGCGTGACCACGCTCAGAACGGACCCGACGAGCGAGCCGGTGATGCCAAGCAGCGCGGTAGCGGTCTCGGGAATCTTCTGCGCCACGTCTTGGGCGAGGTTCTGCGCCTTGTCCGCGACGTCCGTGTTCTCGTGGAGCTCCTTGATGATCGGCTCGTCCTTCAGGTCCTCGATGTAGCCGGGCAGGTCGTCGCCCATGTTGCGGACCTCGTTCCAGATCGGCGTCGCGACCCAGATCACGAGCACGGCAACGAAGACGAAGATGAGCGCGAAGACGAGCAGCGCGGCCTTGCCCCGGCCCATCCCCCGGCGCGTCAACACGCCGACGAGCGGATCGAGCCCGAATGCGAACACGCAGGCCAGGCCGATCGTGAGGATGACCTCGCTCGCGAGGATCGCGAGATAGACGCCGAGCCCGATGAGCGCCGCCTTGAGCACCGTCGCCCCGGAGAACACGATCTCAACCCGTCTCGGCCCGAGCTCGCCCTGGCTCGGGCCGTCATCCGGTCGGATGCTCATCGCGCCCGCAATCCTTGCCGGACACCCGGACGTGTGCGGCCTCCTAGCGCATTGGCAGCGGCTTCACGTGCTGCTGGATCAGCGGTTGGTCCGGCTCGGCGCCGCGCAGGCCCAGCGCCCCCAGCGTCTCGGGGGCCGTGAACGGCACCTCCTGGCGGCAGACCGTCCCCGGTGGCGGGAGCGCGCCCTCCTCCAGGTAGGCGTCCACCGCCTCGTCGATGCAGGGCGAGTTGCCCCCATACGCGGTGTGGCCGTCGCCGCGCATGGTCATCAGACGGGCGTTGCCGAGCTGCGTCGTCAGCCGCCGGGCACCGCGGTATGGCGTTGCCGGGTCGTAGGTCGTGCCGACGACGAGGGTGGTCGGCGCCGAGGCCGCTGCCTGGAACGGGCCGTAGTAGGCCCCGCGCGGCTCAACCGGGAACAGGCCCCACGGCAACTCGACGTAGCCGCTGTTGAGCCAGAAGTGGTCGAACAGGCTCCAGGAGTGCTCGCCCGCCTCGAGGTAGGCGAAGACGTTCTTGGTGTAGTCCTGCTCGAGGGCGCCGAGCGCGAAGTAGCGATCGGTGAACGGGTCGTAGCTGCCGTCCTCGAGGAGGCCGTAGAAGAAGTCCGCCTCCTGGCGTATCAGCGAGTAGTCGCCCTGCTCGGCGGCCGCGAGCGCCGCGGTGATGACGGGCCAGGCCTGCTTCGCGTACACGTTGAACAGGGCCATTGCAAGCACGTCGTCGCCGTCCACCAGCCGCGGGTCGGTCGCCGAGGCGGGCTGCGGAGCGGCGTTGAGCTGCTCCACGAGCTCGTCGAAGGCCGTCCACGGATCGCCGCCGCCGAAGCCGAGACACGCGGCCTGGTCGGCTGCGCAGGCCTGGAAGTAGCGGTTGAGACCCTTCTCCAAGCCACCCGACTGCTCGCGCAGCGACAGCAGCGGCCGGTTCATGTACTTGTCGGAGTCGAGCGCGCCGTCCAGCACCAGCGCCCGGTAGCGCTGCGGGAACAGGCTCGCGTAGGTCGCCCCCAGATGGGTGCCGTAGGAGAAGCCGAGGTAATTCAGCTTGCGGTCGCCCACGGCGGCGCGCAGGAAGTTCATGTCACGCGCGGCGTTGCCGGTCGTGGCGTGAGCAAGATCGTCCCAGTCGTTGAGCCGCAGGCAGCGGTTGACGTAGCGGCGGTTGACGTCGATCCACTGGCCGACATCGATGTTCTCCGGCGTCACGAAGGGCTGGCGATAGACGCCGAGCGTCTCCTGGTTTGCCCGGCAGTCGATCGCGTCCTCGCTCTCGCCCGTGCCGCGCGGATCGAAGCCGACGATGTCGAAGCGGTCGTTCAGCGAGGCGAACAGACCTGCTGCTACCACCTTGAGAATGCCCACGGCCTCCGCGCCCGGCCCGCCGAAGTTGATGAAGAGCGACCCGATGCGTGCGCTCTCGTCCTGGGCCGGCAGCCGTACGACCGCCAGCTCCACCGTCTCCCCGTTGGGCCGGCTGTAATCGCGCGGGGCCTCCACGGTCGCGCACTCGAAGCCCTCGGCGTCGGCGCAGGCCTCCCACTCGACAGCGGGCCCGCGGGCAAGGCCGGCGGGCGCAGCCACGAGGCACGTGACCACCGCCACGGCGACCAGCACGAGGAGCCGGCAAGCGTGTCGTCGGACCGAGAACATGGATCTCCTTCCTCCGAGACGGGGCGGTTGCTGCCTCTCGAGCGCAGCCTACGTCGATCACCGCATAATCCGCAAGCATGACCTTCATCGAGACGATTCCCGAGGAGAACGCCTCAGCCCCGGTGGCCAAGCTGTACGAGGCGGACCGCGACGCGCAGGGCAGGGTCCCGAACTACACGCGCGCGTTCTCGCTGCACCCTGAGCTCTATGAGGCCTGGCGGGGACTCAACGGGGCGGTCAAGGGCGAGATGGACCTGCGCCGCTACGAGCTGGCGACGCTCGCCGCAGCGCGCCGGCTGCACTCCTCGTACTGCGCGCTCGCGCACGGGTCGGTCCTCGTCGACCGCTTCATGTCGCAGGACGAGCTGCTCGACCTCGTCGCGGACCACCGCCACGCCGGCCTCGACGAGGTCGACGTGGCCGTGATCGACGTCGCCGAGAAGGTGGCCGGGGACGCCACCGCCGTCACTCGGGAGGACATCGACCGGTTGCGCTCGCTCGGCCTGAGCGACCGCGACATCCTCGACGTGGTCGCGGCCGCCGCCGTGCGCTGCTTCTACAGCACGCTCCTCGACGCGCTCGGGGTGCAGCCCGACGCGCGCTTCGCCGACCTCGACCCGCCGATCCGCGGCGCGCTCACCGTCGGTCGGCCGATCGAGGGCTGACTGGACGGCTCGACGCTCCAGCGCCCAGGCGGCGGGTGCGGCCAGCACAGGTCCTCGAGGATCTCCTCGTCGGAGAGCTCGATCGTGAACGCGGGGTCGAGACGCGGGGCCTTCACGCCGCCACCCTTGCCGTGAGCGCATCGCCCATGACCAGAATCGCCTCGCTCGCGACGATGGCATGGCCGCGGGCGTTCAGGTGGAGGCGGTCGCTGCTGTAGACGCCCGGGTCGGCGCACACCGGGTGCCCGCGCATCTCGACGAGCATCGCGCCGTGCCGCGCCGCGACCCTGCGGGTGACCGCGGCGAGCCCGCGCATGCGCTCGTCGAGTGCGGCCTCGTGCTCGGGCGGCACGAGCCCCGACTTCGTGATGTCCATCAGCTCCAGCATCAGCAGGTCGGCCCCCGCCCGGCGCAGCGGAGCGGCGATCGCATCGAGCTCACGCGCGACGCGGTCGGGCGAGAAGGAGCGCCGCAGCGCGTCGTTGCCGCCGGCCGCGACGATCGCGAGGTCGGGCCGGAAGCCGAGTGCCGCCGGCAGCTGCAGCTCGCGCACCTCGGCGGCGCGCAGGTCACGCCTGCCCAGGTTCATCACGGTCAGGCCGGGCGCAGCAGCCCGCAGCGGCTCGGCGATGCGGTCGATCCAGGACAGGTCGCGGTAGCCGTCGTGCGGCTCGCGCACGCCCTCGGCGATGCTGTCGCCGAGCACGGCCACTCGCCGCCAGGGCGCTCCGCGCAGGCGCGCGACGTGCCGGGTGAACGGCAGGACGTAGGGCTCCCGAGTGGCGTAGATCATGTCTTCTCCTCGAGGACGAGCCACAGCGCCGCCACTGCGACGGCGAACGTGGCGATGGTGCAGAACAGGTAGACGTCGGCGTACGGCCCCACGCCCGAACCGGCGTCGATCCGGCCGTCGAGCAGGGCGGCCAGCGCGGCCACGCCGAGCGCTCCGCCGACCTGGCGCCCGGTCTGATTGAGGCCGACGGCGGCGGCGAAGCGCGGCGGCGCGACCGACAACGCCGCCGCCGTCGACACGCCGGTGGTGATCGCCCCGGTGCCGATCCCGATGAGGACGCCGACCGGCAGCCAGAACGTGAGCAGGCTGGGCGTCGCAGGCAGCGCCAGCACGCACAGGAGCCCCGCCGTGCCCAACACGAGCGCGCCGGCGACGATCACCGCCCGCGGCCCGCGCCGCGCGACCACGGGTCCCGCGCGCAGGGCGACGATCGACGCGACGATCGCGCCCGGCGTCATCGCCAGGCCGGCCTCGAGCGGCGAGTAGCCCCAGGCGCCTATCAGGAACAGCGTGCCGACGAGGATCCACGGGAAGAGCGCGGCGCCGTAGAAAAGCGACGCAAGATTCGCGAGCGCGAACGAGCGTGTGCGCCACAGGCCGGTCTCGATCGCGGGCGTGGCGTGCCGCGTAGAGCGGATCAGCGCGGCCAGCACCGCAAGCAAACCGCCGCCGAGGCACAGGATCGATTCGGGCGAGCCCCAGCCCCAGTCCGGGCCCTGCGCGGTGCCAAGCGCGAGTGCGCCGACCCCCGCGCCCAGCAGGACGATGCCGACCGGGTCGGGGAGCCGCTCGCCGGCGCCGCGGCTGCGCGGGATCCCCAGCGTGCCGGCGACGATCGCGAGCCCGAAGGGGATGTTGATGAGGAAGAGAGAGCGCCAGCCGAGCGTGTCGACGAGCACGCCCCCGATGGCCGGCCCCGCCGCTGCGGCCAGCGCGCCGGCCGCGCTCCAGGCGCCGATTGCGGCGGCGCGGCGCTCGGGTGGGGTGTCCGCCAGCACGACCGCGAGGGAGGCGGGGATCATCGCGGCCGCTCCCGCGCCCTGGACCGCCCGCGCCGCGAGCAGCAGGCCGAGCGACGGGGCGAGCGAGGCGGCCAGCGACATGGCGGTGAACAGGCCGACCCCCGCCAGCATGAGGGTGCGGCGTCCCACCACGTCCGCCACGCGTCCCGCCGGCGCGAGCAGCGCGGCGAAGGTGACCGCGTAGATCGTGATCAGCCAGCTGGCCCCTCCCACCGACGTGCCGGCGAAGTCGCTGCGCACGTCCGCGACCGCGAGGCTCGCGACCGTGGTATCGAGAAGCGCCAGGAAGGCGGCGCCGGCGGCGACGGGCAGGACTCTGCGCTCGCGCACGCCGGACGTCAGCGCGGGGGCGCGGCTCAGGGTGTCGACGGCCATGAGTGTTCTTGTGTGTCGGGAAGAACAAAAAGCACGATCGGTCGTACTTTGTAGCACAGCACGAACGATCGTGCTACTTTCTTCACGGGATGACCACGCCGGACGACCTCGAGACCCTCGCCGTCGCGGAGCCCGACGCGGGCCCCGACGACGCCGACGGTCGCCGCCGTCGCGGCAACCGTACGCGCGAGTCGATCCTCCAGGCGGCGGCCGACCTCGCATCCGTCAAAGGCCTCGAGGGTCTGACGATCGGCACGCTCGCCGGCGAGCTCGGGATGAGCAAGAGCGGCCTGTTCGCCCACTTCGGGTCGAAGGAGGAGCTGCAGCTAGCGACGATCGACGCCGCACGCAGGCGCTTCGTCGACCGCGTCGTCAAGCCATCGCGTCATCTCCCGCGCGGGCGGGCGCGCCTCGAGGCGCTGCTGCACGACTGGCAGCAGTACTACCGCGACCAGGTGTTCGCGGGCGGCTGCTTCTTCCACTCGGTCAAGGCGGAGTTCGACGGCCGTCCCGACAGCAAGGTGCGCGAGGTGGTGACGAACGACGCCCGCGAGTTCCTCGCCTTTCTCACCCGCGAGGTCCGCAAGGCGCAGGAGGCCGGCGACATCGACCCGACCGTCGACGCTGAGCAGATCTCGTTCGAGCTCGACGCCCTCGGCGCAGCGGCCCACCAGCACTTCCAGCTGCTCCACGACCCGGCGGTCTTCGACCGCGCCGAGCGGGCGATCAAGGCGCGGATCGAGTCGCTGGCGACCTGACGTCTACGGCGCCGGCGGATCCGAGCGCTCGCAGGAAGCCTGCGCGTAGCGGAGCTCCGAGCTCTTCGGCGGTCGCCGCGTCGTCTTGGGGGCCATCCTCGGAGCCACAGGCGCCGGCGGCGAGCGCAACGACCGCGGCGGCCGGCGTGAGCGCTTGGATTCTCATGGTCCGAGGGTCAGCCAGCCGGCTTGAGCGCCGCTTGCAATCCGCCGGGCGGGACTAGGGTGAGTACGGGCCGGCCCGCTGCGCCCAGGACGGTGGCGACGAGCCGGTCCGGCAGGGCGCCGGGATCGAGCTCGGCTTGTCCGACGGCGTGAGCAACCCGCCGACGGACTGGTTGACTTCGTCGGTCCGGCCGAGCGAAGTCAGGACCGGCTCCTCTCCGGCCGTTCGGGCGGGGCCGATACGCACGAGTGAGGTTGAGGAGACCGCCTGGCCGTTGTCGTCGAGTCTCACAGGGCCGCCAAGCAGCTCGAGACGCAAGCGGGCGAGCTCATCCGGGAGGCGGTCGGTGGCGCCGCCGGCGCGCTCGACGGCCTGCATCAGCGCCTCGACGGCATCACGATAGCCCGTGACCGCCTCGCTGCGGGCCGTACCGGCGGAGGCGCCGGGGAAGGCCCGCGCATACCGCCGCAGGTAATCGCGCATTCGAACCGGGTCCACCTGCGAGGCCGATATGACCCCTGCCAGCGCAGGCGCGGTGGCGCGCAGCACATGCGGCGCATCGACGACTCCGGGACCCACGACGAGCTCGCGTGTTGGGTCGTCGATCCGCGCCGCGAGCCGCGTGATGAACGCAGCATGGTCGTAGAACTGCCCGGTGAAGACGGCCACTCCGTCGACGTCGCGGGGAACCCGGCTCGCGTCACGGGCGCCCGCCTCGAACATCCCGATCTGGTCGGTGACCCTCCCCCCGAGCGCGCAGAACTCGGCCGCGAACGCATCGCGCTCCAGCCAGCCCGAGGGCCAGTGGCCAATCACGATCGCCGCGTGCCTCCACCCGAGCTCACGGAAGACGTACGTGGCGAGGCCCGCGACGCCCTGGCCGTTGTCGGCCACGAAACGAAAGAGATTCTGCGTCCTCTGCTGCAGCGTGGCCTCACGAGGCCCATGCACCACCGGCAGGAACACGACTTCGGGCTGGGCGCGCGCCAGGTCGCGCATCACCACTGCGTCGGGCCCGGTGCTGCCGGCGACCACGGCGTCCACCCCCTCGTCCTCGGTGAGGCGCCGTATCTCCCTGGTCAGCATGCTGAACTCGCCGCCCTCGGTGCAGCCGGGGACCAGCTCCACGGGACGGCCGGCGACCTTCACCTCGCCGACGCCGTCGCGCGCGCGGCGCCCGTTCCGCTCCGCGCCCCGCTCGATCAGCGGCAGCTGTGCGCCGGACAGCTCGGCGTCGCGCAGCGGCCGACCGAGCCCGACGCAGTCGACGATGACGCCCACCCGCAGCGGTCGCTCCTCCTCGCCGCAGCCGCTCCACGGCATCAGGCCCACGGCGAGGAGCACGGCCAGGACGCGCAGCGTGTGCCGCTCAGAACTCATGCTCGGTAACCCATACCCCTCGCGCGTCGGCGGTCAGGGCCCGGGGGGCTGCGCCGACGCCGATGTTCGCCACGACCCGGCTGCTCTCCGGATCGATGCGCGACACCGTTCCGTCGAGCGTGTTGGCGACCCAGATCGAGCCGGCGCCGACGGCGATCCCGCTCGGTCCGCGTCCGACTCGCACCGCCTCGAGCGGCCTCTCCTCGGCGACGTCCACGGGCACGACCCGGTCACGCACGCCGTCAGTGATCCAGACGCGCTCGTTCGCAACCGCGGCCGACGTCGGGGCGAAGCCGAGCTCGATGGTCGCTTCCACCTCCCCGCTGCGGGCGTCGAGCCGCCACATGCGCCGGTCGAGCGTGTCGCCGAGCGCCCACAAGGAGCCGGCGCCCACGGCGAGCTCACGGAACTGCCCCCGCGTGCTTTCGACCGTCATCGGATCCCGGAAGGGGAGAAACACCTCGACGAGCTTGCGCAGCGGCCCGTTGTCCGTGCTCAGGCGCTGCACGAACGGGCAGCCCGCCGCCCAGAGCGTGCCCTCGCCGGAGGCCATCGCGCAGGCCAGCAGGTCGATCCCCTCCTCTCGGACGCCGCTGCGCGCGTCGTAGCGCGACACGATTCCTTCCAGGAAGCGCCCATCCGCTCCGACGTAGACCTTGTCGCCGACCGCAGCCAGGTCACGCGGCTCCCCGTTCGAGGTGACGCGCTCGAGCGTTCCCGAGCCGGGCTCGTAGCGCCACAGGACGCCGCCGCGAAAGTCGGCCATCCAGAGGCCTCCCGGAGTACTGACGATCTCGCCCGGACGGCCGCGGATGCCGACCTCGCGGGTCACGCGATTCGTCTGGGGGTCGATGCGAACGAGCCCGCCCGGAGGCTCCGCCTTCGGCGCGTCGCTGCCCGCCAGGAGGCTGACCCCGAGCACCGCGGCGAGGGCGAGCACGGCGGCCGCGAGCCCGGCCACGAGCCGTGGCCGCGAGGGGCGTTCGGTGGGACGCAGCTCGAGCGCGTCAGCGGCCGCTTCGACGAGCGCTGCGCAACTCTCGAAGCGCTCGTCGGGCACCTTGGCCATGCCGCGCGCAAGCACTGCGTCGATCGCCGGCGGCAGCTCGGCGCGCTCGCTCGGCTTCGGAACCGGCTCCTGCAGGTGCGCGAAGATCGTCGCGACGTCCGAGCGTCCCAGGTAAGGCACGCTGCCGGTGAGGCACTCGAAGATCAGGCAGGCGAGCCCGTACTGGTCGGCGCGGCCATCGACCTGCTCGCCACGGATCTGCTCCGGGGAGACGTACGCGACGGTGCCCATGAACTGGCCGTCGGTCGGGCCCCGCTCGGTTGCGCTCTGGGTGAGCCCGAAGTCGGCCAGGTAGCAGTGCTCACGTTCGTCCTCCGAGTCGAGCAGCACGTTGCTGGGCTTGACGTCCCGGTGCACGAGCCCGGTGCGGTGCGCCGCGTCGAGCGCTTCCGCGAGCTGGCGAGCGATCGCCACAGTCCGCGCCGGATGAAGCGCGCCCTCGCGCCGCAGCAGCGTCTTGAGGTCCCTGCCACGGACGTAGCGCATCGCGATGAACAGCCGCTCGTCCTGCTCGCCCGCCTCGTAGATCGGGATGACGTTCGGGTGGTCGAGGCTCGCCGCGAGACGCGATTCGCTCAGGAACCGTTCGCGGAAACGTTCGTCCGCGGCGACTCCGGCCGCGAGCACCTTCAGCGCCACCTGCCTCTCGAGACGAACGTCGAGAGCCCGGTAGACCTCTCCGGTGCCGCCCCTCCCGATCAGCTCCTCGGCCCGGTAACCGCGGAGCTCCGGCGCGACGGTCGCATGCCGGTCGTGCATTCCCGTACCTCTGGCCTAGCCTGACTCACCTGCCGTGGGCGTGCAAGCCGAGGCGGGCCAGCGGCGCGGGGCACCGCCGGCCCGCCCCTGGGGCTCAGCGCGAGTCCCCGCAGCCAGAGCCCGAGGCACGCGCAGAGCGCCGCCCGTTGCCGGCCTTCAGCGTCACGTTGCCGATGTAGTGCGTGTCGATGCCGCTGGGCGAGGGCGTGTCGACCATCTGGAAGACGCCCTGCGCGCCCGCGAAGTCGCCCGTGCCCGAGACGATCGGGTGGAAGCAGGCGCCCCACACGAGTGAGGCCGGATCTGGTGACGCGAAAAGCCCCCAGTACTCGAACGTCATCTCGAGCGTGCCGGACGGGTCTCCCTTGCAGGAGCGGTCCCGCCGCCGGTCGATACAGCCCTTGAACAGCTCGGTCCCGCGCGCGTGATACAGCGGCGAGCTGCCGAGCTCCTCGAACGACGTGCCCCTCCAGTCGCCGATCAGCCCGCCGCGCATCTTGGAGATGCCGGCGTCGGCGTCGACAGTGATCTGCTTGCCGGACACCCGGTAGGTCTTGCCGGCAGCGGGAACGGCGACCACGAGCGCGGTCACGCAGGCGGCGGCCAGTGCCATGCGCACGACTCTCATGCGAAGCATCTCGAGTCCTCCTGTGATCTGGACGCGGCACTTCCGCGTCACACGACGACGGTGACGCCGCCCGCTTGACGTTCGGTGGAGGTTCGCTTGAGGAGTGCTACGCCGCGATCGTCCAGGTGAAGTGGGTCTCGGTTCCCCTCGGCGCGAGCCCGCTGGGGCGCATACCGCGGCGAACCAGAGCCGTGGGGGCCGACGCACGCGTGGCGAGCGCCGTGCGGGCTGGGCCGAGGCCCTCCCTCCGCCAACGCTCGGTCAGTCCGACCACGATCGCACCGGCATCGCTCGCGGCAGCCAGCAGCGCTTCAACGTCCGGCTCGACGAGCAGCGGCTCCGCGGGCACCCCGAACGCATGCTGGATGGCGAGTGACGCATCCGCCAGCAGGCGGCTTGCGTCCCGCCCCTGAGTGCCCTCCGAGGCGCCGAGGAGCCGGAGAGAGGAGCTCGTGTTCCGCGCGAGCCACGCTCCAACCTCCACCGCGGCCCAGTCGTGCATGGCTCCCCCGAAGGGCACGAGCACCCGCTCGACAGCGCGGGTCACGGCGCCGCCCGACGGTGCCGCCACGATCGCCACGTCGCTCGGGGCCTGGTCGAGCAAGGTAAGGACGCGCGCGTCCTCGAGCAACCCGCCCGGGGCGTCGACCAGCAGCAGGTCGACGTCATGCTCGATCGCCAGGCGCGCGAGATCGGCCCCGGGCGTCATGGATGTGAAGGCCGCGGCACGCGTCGCCAGCCCACGCTCGACGAGCTCCGCACGGCGCGCCTGAAGCGCGTCGCTGAGCCCGGCGAGCTCGTCGCCGTGCGTCACCGTGCCGACGACGACGATCTCGCGCCTCGGTTGGCGCGCCAGCGGCTCGGCGAGCGCGAGCAGGGAGTCGACAGACTCGCGCGCCAGCGGCGTGACGAGGATCGAGCGCAGTGGCTCCTCGGCCGCCACGGCGATGGCGGTACGCCCCGGCGAGGGCGGCAGGAGGTCGGGGTCCTGGCGCAGGATGCGTCCCTCGAGCTCCTGCAGGGCGGGCCCCGGCGAGATCCCGAGCTCCTCGACCAGCGTGGCCCGGGCCGAGCGGTAGGCCTCGAGCGCGTCCGCCTGGCGCCCGCAGCGGTACAGCGCCAGCATCAGCAGACCGTGCAGGCGCTCGCGCAGGGGGTGGTCCCCGACGAGTGCGCGGATTCCCGGGAGCACGTCCGCGTGCCGGCCCAGGCGGAGCTCCGCCTCGAGGTGGCGCTCGAGGGCCAGCAGTCTGAGCTCGTCGAGCCGGGACGCGACCGTCTGAACGAGCCGCTCGTCCGCAAGGTCGGCGAGCGCCGGGCCGCGCCAGAGCGAGAGCGCTTCGCCGAGCGCGCGCGCAGCGTCGTCGAGCCGGCCGTCGTCGAGCGCCAGGCTGCCTTCCTGCGCGAGCCGTTCGAAGCGCTGCAGGTCGAGGGCGTCGGGGGTGACCCGGAGGGCGTACCCGCTGCCGCGCGTGGCGATCGCCTCCCTGCCCAGCACCTTGCGTAGCGCCGACACGGCGCCCTGGACGAGATTGACCGAACTGGCCGGAGGCGCGTCGCCCCACAACTCGTCGACGATCTGATGTGCGGGCACGACGGCATTCGCCTGGGTGAGGAGCAGCACAAGCAAGCAGCGGTGCCGGGGCGGCCCGAGCTCGACCGGGCGGCCGTCGACGAGCACCTCCAGCGGGCCAAGCAGGCGGTACTCCACGCTCATGGGCTGATACTGCCCTACGGTGCAGTCGCGGCGCTAGCTTTCGCCGCGTGGCCTACGACGAACGTCTCGCCGAGCGAGTGCGCGATGTCCTCGCCGGCGAGAGCGGCGTGAGCGAGCAGCGCATGTTCGGCGGGCTGTCGTTCCTTCTCGCGGGCAACCTGGCGGTGGCGGTCTCCTCCCGAGGCGGGCTGCTCGTGCGCGTCGGCCAGGACGCCTTCGAGGGGGCGCTCGAGCGCCCGGGCACGAGCCCGATGGAGATGGGCGGACGGGCGATGAAGGGCTGGGTGTTCGTCGCTCCCGAGGAGCTCGGCCGCAAGCGCGAGCTCGCCGCCTGGGTCGGACGGGGAATGCGGTTCGCCCGCTCGCTGCCGCCGAAGCGGGTCAGCGGGCGCTGAGCGGCTCCACCCCGAGCGCGCCGGCCACGGCCGCCACGGTGGCGCCGAGCTCCGCGCTCGTGGCTCCCGGCCGGGCGAGCAGCTCCTGGATGCCCTCGAGGCCGGCACGGCCGACCAGCAGCTTCTCGTTCAGGACCCATTCGCGCCGCTCGGCGAGCCGCGCGTGCGCGGCGGAGAGCACGGCATCCGCGAGCATGCCGGCGCAGCAGACCGAATCGGCCGCGGCGGCGTGGGCCCGGGCGAACATCAGCGACACCGCGGCGCGCCCGAGCCAGCGCCTGGGTGCGGCCTCCGCGAGCCGCTCGGGGAACGCGGGCTGCGGCAGCTCCCCCACGAGCGGCCGGTTTATGGCGAGCTCCCCCACGGGCAGGTACGTGGGCGCGCCGGCGATGTAACCGTTCTGTGTCAGCACCTCGAAGCGGCCCTGCTCGGCCTCCGCGAGCCAGCACTCGACGCTGTCGAGGTCCCGGAACAGGACGTCGACCGGGGTGTCCTCGATCGTCAGCCACGCGCCGCCGTTGACTATTGGGCCCCACTCGCCAAGCTCTGAGACGTAGCCGCGGTGGCCGAGCCCGCGGACGTCCGCGGGCTCGAGCGCCCGTTGCGAGCCGCGGTAGTAGACGCCGAGGTCCCAGTCGCTGTCGGGCCGCTGCGTGCCCAGGGCACGCGAGCCGCCGAGGACGACGCCGACCGCGCCCGGCAGGCCGGCGAGCTCGGTCGCGAGCGCCGCGACCACTGTGGGCAGCTTCGGGGTGTGCATGGGCCGCAGCCTACGACGGCTCAGCGGCGGCCCTGTGGGGCAGGCGCTCAGCGCTGCTTCGTGTGAGAGGGGTGTTCCGCGGGTAGGCGAAGCGGACCATGGCGAAGACCAAGGACAAGAAGCTCTACAACCGGCTGCGCCAGAGCGGCGTGCGCAAGAAGGTGGCGCGCGAGCTGACCGCGCTGCCGGGCGAGGTCAAGGGCGGCAAGAAGCCACCGAAGCCGCTGCGCGAGGCCGTCGATCGGCTCGACCGGACGGTTTCCGAGCTGCGCGGCCACCTCGGAGCCGGGGACCGCAGTAGCGCCGCCAAGAAGGCCGCGCGCACGCGCCGCGCCAACGCGAAGAAGCGGAGCGCCTCGGCTCGCAAGGGTGCCCGCAGCCGCGCCAAGGCGTAGCCGGGCGCCTCGACGATCGCGTTATCGTCGGAGCTGCCCGCTCCGATGTCAACGACCTTCGTCCCCCCAGCTCGCCATCTCCTGCGCGCCAAGGACCTCGCCGACGCGCGCTACTTCGAGGAGCTCGGCGTGGACGACATGGCGAGCGCCGCCGGTCTCTCGCGTGCTCACTTCAGCCGTGAGTTCCGGCGGGCGTTCGGCGAGTCGCCCCACTCCTACCTGTTGACCCGGCGGCTCGAGCGCGCGGGCGCGCTGCTTCGGCAGACGGACCGCTCGGTCGCGGACATCTGCTTCTCGGTGGGGCTGCAGAGCGTCGGGTCGTTCACGACGAGCTTCACGCGCACGTTCGGTTGTTCGCCCACGGCGTACCGGGCGAAGTTCCCGCCGGCGGCGCAGCGGGCGCGCGTGCCGACCTGCGTCCTACGCGTCTACGGGCGCCCACAACACCGCACGTTTCGAGAAGACGCGGGCGCCGCCTCCGATTAGCGTGGCCGGTGCCAGTCACTTCCACCGAAGGAGACCCCCAGATGATCAAGATCAGCGTCGCGCAGCTTTGGGTTCACGACCAGGACGAGGCACTTGCCTTCTACACCGAGAAGCTCGGCATGGAGGTGCGCAACGACGCCACGTTGCCGGAGATGGGCAACTTCCGCTGGCTGACCGTGGGGCCGCCCGGCCAGGAGGACATCGCGATCGTGCTGATGGCGATCCCCGGCGAGCCGGTCATGGACTCCGAAACGGCCGAGCAGGTCCGGGAGCTGATGTCCAAGGGCTTTGCCGGCACCGTCTTCCTGACGACCGATGACGTCCACGCGTCCTACGAGGAGCTGAAGAGCCGCGGCGTCGAGTTCTTCGAGGAGCCCGAGGAGCGCCCCTACGGAATCGACTCAGGGTTCCGCGACCCGTCCGGCAACCACTTCCGGCTCACGCAGGTACGCGAGGAAGCGCTTACCTGACCTCCGGCCGCCGGCCGGCCCCTCAGCGATAGCCGGTGGGGTCGGCCGGCAGGCCCGCGTCCTGGACCTCCACGAGGTAGCGCCAGCAGTCGGGCTGCGAGCCGTCGACGTCGGTGAAGCCGTACTCCCGCGCGAGCCCGCCCGACGAGAACGAGCCGCCGTTGCGCTCGTGCAGGTGCGGGTCGGCAGCCAGTGCCGCCACCGCGCGCCCCACGAAGCGCGGGCTCTCCGAGATCGCCGCGAAGTGCGGGTTGATCCGCGCGCCGTCGCGCCAGTTGTCCTCGGTCACGCTGTAGTTCTCGAGCATGATCTCCGAGCGCAGCCAGCCCGGCGTGAGCGCGACCGCGGTGCATCCGTGGGGCGCGAGCTCCTCACCCTGGGAGAACGCGAGCCGCAGGATCGCCGACTTGGCGAGGTCGTAGAAGGTGGACACGCGGTAGTTCGTCGCGTTGTACTCACGCGTGCCGTCGGTCATCTCGACCACGAGGCCGCCCGGCTCCCGTATCAGCAGCGGCAGCGCGAAGTGACTCGTGATCAGGTGCGTTTCGACCGCAAGCCGCAGCACCCGCAGCCCCTTGCCGAGGTCGTGCTCCCAGATCGGCTTGTTCCACTCGAAGAGGCGCTCGGCCCCCCAGATGTCGTTGACGAGGACGTCGAGCCGGCCTTGCTCGGCGTCGATCCGCTCGACCAGCGCCGCAACGGCGTCCGGCTCGAGGTGGTCGACGGCCACGGCGATGCCGGTGCCCCCGGCGGCGCCGACGAGCTCGGCCGTCTCCTCGATCGTCTCCGGCCGGTCGTACTCCGAGCGCCGCTCGCGGGTGCTGCGGCCACTGCAGTAGACGGTCGCGCCGGCCTCGCCCAGGGCGACCGCGATACCGCGGCCGGCCCCGCGTGTGGCGCCCGCCACGAGCGCGACCCTGCCTTCGAGCGTGGCGTTCATGCCGTCACCTCCATGGTCCGGGGGGCGGGAGCTCGCACCGCGAGCACCGCCAGCAGGACGAGCGCGCCACCGGCGAGCTGCGCCGGGCCGAGCGACTCACCGAAGATGGCGAACGCGAGTGCGACGGTCACAACCGGCTCGAGCGTCGACAGGATCGAGGCGGCCGCGGGGCCGACGCGCCGCAGGCCGGCGAAGAAGAGCGCGATCGCACCGACGGTCGACACGAGCGCCAGGCCCGCGAGCCAGAGGAACCCGGTCGCGCTCACTCCGCCCGGGTCGAGGTCTCCGCCGGCGAGGCCGGTGAGCGTGAGGGTCGCCGCGGCGCCGGTGCAGACGAGCGTGCCGAGGGCGAGTGGGCCCATTCGCTCCGCGACGCCCTGCGAGATGAGGATGTAGGCGCTGTAGACGACGGCCGCGCCGAGCCCCAGGGCGGTGCCCAGTGCATCGAGCGCCCCGGCGGCGGCGCCCACGAGGACGAGGACGAGGCCGGCGGAGGCGAGCACGAGCGCGCCCGCGGTGCGGCGGCTCGCCGGCTCTCGCCCGAGCGCGATGGCGGTGACCGTGACCATCACGGGGAACGTGTACACGAGCAGCGACAGCAGCGACGCGTCGAGGCGCTCGAGCGCAGCGAAGTAGCCGCCTGCCTGGGCGCCGTAGCCGATGGCGCCGAGCGCGAGCGCGAGCCCGGCGTCACGAGCCGTGAGGCTGCGCAGCGAGCCCGCGCGTCCCGACCAGGCGAGCACCAGCCAGAAGAGCGCCGCGGCGAGCACGAAGCGGGTCGCGAGCAGGGTGCCGACGGTGGCACCCTCGTCGTAGGCGAGCTTTCCGAACACCCCCATGGCGCCGAACGCGGCGGCGGAGGCGAGGCAGGCGATGACTCCGGTGCTTGGCATGCCTGCATCGTGCTCTCCCGAAGCCTTAGCAGCGACTCGGATTCATTACGCAAACCCGTTAGCATCGCTTGTGAATGCTCGACCTGCGCCGGCTTCGTCTCCTGCACGAGTTGCACGAGCGCGGCACGATCGCGGCGGTCGCCGACGCGCTGCAGTTCACACCCTCGGCCGTCTCGCAGCAGCTCGCCGTGCTGGAGCGCGAGGCGGGCGTTCCCCTTCTCGAGCCGAGCGGGCGCAGCGTCCGGCTGACCGACGCCGCCCTCGTGCTCGCCCACCACGCCGGCGCGCTCCTCGAGCGCGCCGATCTCGCCCAGGCTGAGCTGGCCGCCGCAGCGGGCCGCGTCGCGGGAAGGGGACGGATCGCGACCTTTCAGTCGACCGCCCTGAAGCTCGCGGTGCCGGCCATGCAGGCGCTTGCTCGGGAGGCGCCCGCGCTCCGCTGCGAGCTCGTCGAGGCGGAACCGGAGGAGTCGCTGCCGGCGCTGGCGCTCGGCGACGTGGATCTCGTGCTGGCGGACGAGTGGCAGCACCAGCCGCTTCCTCGCCCGACGGGTGTCGCGCGCGAGGACCTACACCTCGATCCCGTTTGGCTCGTGCTCCCCGAGCAGCACCCGGCAGCGCGGCGCCGGCGCCGCTCGGTGCCGGTCGCCGAGCTCGCCGGCGAACCCTGGACGACCGGTCACCCCGGCACCGGCTGGGAGGAGATCGTGATCCGGACCTGTCGCGAGCTGGGCGGCTTCGATCCGGACCTGCGCCACCGCACGAACGACAGCGTGACGAGCCTCGCGCTCGTGGCCGCTGGGCGCGCCGTCACGCTGCTGCCGGAGCTGGTAGGCATAGAGACCCACCCGGGCGTGGCCGTTCGCGAGCCGGCCGAGGGCTCCCTGCACAGGACCATTTTCATGGCGAGCCGCGCCTCGGACGCGGAGCGGCCCTCGGTCCGCGCGCTGAGGGCGGCGGTCCGGGTCGCCGCCGCGGAGCTCGGCTGGCCCCTCACGCCTTCGCCTCCGCGGCCGGGGCCGGGTGCTTCGCGAAGTACTCCTCTCCCTCGACGCTGATCCGCGGCAGCCGGCGGCCGAGCCAGCTCGGCATCCACCAGCTCGCCTTGCCGAGCAGCGTCATCACCGCCGGGACGAGCAGGCAGCGCACGATCGTCGCATCGATCGCGATCGCCACCGCGAGCCCGACGCCGAACTGCTTGACCACCGGATCTCCGTTGAGCACGAAGCCCGTGAAGACGCAGACCATGATCAGCGCGGCCGAGGTGATCACGCGTCCCGTGTTCGCGAGGCCCTCGATCACCGCGCGCGTCGGGCGCTTGGACTCCATGTAGTGCTCCTTGATCTGGGTGAGCAGGAACACCTCGTAGTCCATCGAGAGGCCGAACAGGATCGCGAACATCAGCAGCGGCACGAAGCTGACGATCGGGATCGGGCCGTCCAGGCCGATCAGCGACGCGCCGTGTCCCTCCTGGAACACGAACGTCACGACGCCGTACGCCGCGGCCACCGAGAGCAGGTTCATGAGCGCCGCCTTCGCGGGCACGACGAGCGACCGGAAGGCCAGCATCAGCACCACGAAGCTGAGCCCGACGACGATCAGGATCATCGCCGGCAGCTTGTCGCTGATGCGGGTCGCGAGGTCGATGTAGCCCGCGGTCTGGCCGCCGACCCAGGCGGTCATGTCCGTGCCCTTGGTCGCCTGCGGGATCGTCTCCGAGCGCAGCTCGTTGACGAGATCCTCGGTCCTCTCGTCGGACGGCGCCGACTTCGAGATCACGGTGTAGACGGCCGCCGTCCCGCGCTTGTCGAGCGCCGGCGGAGAGACCGACTTGACGTCCTCCGTCTTCGCGATCTGATCCGAGAGCTTTGTGAGCCGCGGGTCCGTCGCCGGCGACTGGGCGCGCTTCTTCTGTTTCGTGAGCTTGTCCGACTGGGACTTGGTCTGCTGCTGTGCCTCCGCCTGCGCCTGCTGCTGGGTCGCGCCCTGCATCAGGGCCGACTGCTCGATCTGCTGTTGCTGCTGCTGGAGCTGCTTTTGCTTCTTGTCGATCTCGTTGAGGTTCTTCTGGTCCGGCTTCGCCGGCTTGCCGAGCTCCGCCGCCACGAGCAGCGGGCCGTTCGTCCCCGCGCCGAAGCCCTTGGCGATCCCGTCGTACGCCTGGCGCGCTGTCGTCGACTCCGGCAGGGCGCCGGTGTCGGATTGCCCGAGGTGCAGGCCCGTGACCGGCAGCGCGAGCACGACGAGCACCGCCGTCGCGGCGACCACCGAGATCCACGGCCGCCGCGCGACGCCGCGCGCCCAGCGCGCCCAGCCGTGCGGGCGGTGATCGTCCGGATGCGTGCGCCCGAGCTTGACGCGCAGCGAGTTGATCCGAGGGCCGAGCGCACCGAGCAGCGCGGGCAGGAGCGTCGTCGCGCCGATCACCGAGACCACGACCGCGACGGCGGCGCAGTAGCCGAGCTTCGTCACGAGCGGGATGCCCGCGAACAGCAGCGATGCGAGCGCGATCACGACGGTCGTCCCGGCGAACAGGACGGCGCCCCCGGCGGTGGCCGTCGCGCGCGCGATCGACTCCTCCATCTCCATGCCGTCGCGCAGCTGCAGCTTGTGGCGGGTGACGATGAAGAGGGCGTAGTCGATCCCCACGCCGAGGCCGATCATCGTGGCCAGCGTCGGCGCGACGGTCGGAACGTCCGTGAGCAACCCCAGCACGCTGATCAGAGCCAGCGAGCTCACCAGTCCGAGGACCGCCGTCACGATCGGCAGTGCCATCGCGGTGGCGGTGCCGAAGGCGAACAGCAGGATCACGACCGCCGCGCCGAGGCCGATCGCCTCGCTCATGTGCGTGTCGGGCTTCGAGAGCTGCTGGCCCGCGTAGCCGCCGAGCGACACGTCCATGCCCGCCTTCTGCGCGGGCTCGCCGGCGTCGAGCAGGGCCTGGGCCTCGTCGTCCGTGATGTCGCTCTGGCCGACGTCGAGCGTGACCGGGATGTAGGCGATCTTCTTGTCCTTGGACAGGAACTCCGAGCCCTTGTCGGAGAGCGGGTTGACCGCCTTGATCACGTGGGGCGTGTCGCGGACCTGCTTGACGGTCTCGTTGACGGCCTTCTCGTTCTTCGAGCTCGTCAACTTGCCGCCGCTCGACTGAAGCACCAGTGGGTTGCTTCCATTCGCCTGATCAGGAAGGCGCGCCTCGAGTACGTTGGTGGCCCTCGTCGAGTCGGTCCCAGGCAGCGTCAGGTTGTCGCTCGTGCGGTCTCCAACGGCACGACCGGCGAGCGCGAGCCCGACGACGGCAATGATCCAAAGGGTGATCACCACCCTGTTGTGGCGTGTGCACCAGCGGCCGACGTGGTAGAGCGGACCAGTCATGGGCGTCCTTCCTCGAGTTCGGAAAGGAGCCTGCAGACCCGCAGAAGGCGGGGCAATGGGAGGGTCCCCAGGGTTTCCCCCAGCCTTTCAGCCGGACCGGGTCAGCCGGGCGCCCCGAAGGACGGGAGCCCGACGTCCGCGTTCTCCTCCGGCGTCGCGAGCCAGTGGCCGCGGCGCAGCGAGGCTTCGACGAAGCGCCGGGTGGCATCAGGTGGCGCCGGCCCTCCAACCGGGGTTCCGACCTCACGGAAGAACGCTGCGAGCGACTCTTGGGTCACCACAAACGAGACGGCTGGCTCGCGCGACCGGTTCCTCCACGCGTGCCTTGTCGCGCTGGGTACGTGGAACAGGTCACCGGGCCGAATCGGGATCCAGCTGGGGTGCCCGTCCGAGTGGACGAGGCCCTCGACCTCGCCCGACACCGCGAAAAAGGACTCCGGCTCCGGGTGGCTGTGGAGCGGCACCCAGCTACCGGGCGGGATGGTGCCGCGCAGCAGGCACGGCAGTCTTCCGTCCTCGCCGGGCGGTGTGAGGATCTGGAGCGTCGGGCCGAGGAGATCGAGCGTCTCGACACTGCGCCTGTCGATGAGCAGCGCCTCAGTCGCCATAGACCCGGTACTCCGAGATGTACGACGGCGAGCCGTAGCCGCTCGACACGTAGAAGTAGACGTGCCGCTTCTCGCGCAGGTTGAGGTTGAACGTGTGCTGCGCCCCGTCCTGCGGCTCCAGGAACTTCCAGCGGTCGCGGACGCCCTTGTAGTTCCAGGCCAGGCTCGCCGGTACGCCGTCGCGCACGTTGTCCCAGACCTGGAAGTTGTCGGTGCTCGGCCG
The DNA here is from genome assembly GCA_963827065.1 of uncultured Thermoleophilaceae bacterium. Taxonomy (GTDB): domain Bacteria; phylum Actinomycetota; class Thermoleophilia; order Solirubrobacterales; family Thermoleophilaceae; genus JACVRW01. The sequence continues at coordinate 325,806 of CAWGZM010000014.1, forward strand.
GAACACCGCTCCGGCGGAATTGTCGGGAACCCGCGACCAGGACTGGTAGCGGATGTCGTACGCGGACGCCGGTGGGGCGGCGAACGCCCCGGCGGCGGTCGCGCCGATCGCAGCGGCTAGCGCCGCACGCCGTGGTCGTCTGCGGTTGCGTTTCATGAATCGACCTCCGTCGTCTTTCTCTTCCAGGTGCCGACGAGCAGCGACCACAGCGCGGTGTGCTCGTCCGCCGTGCTGCTTTCACGGGTGAAGTCCTCGAACCAGTGCTCGCTTTCGGCCTCCGTCGTCAGCCCGAACTCGAGCGCGCGTGGGAGCACACTGCGGTAGACGGCCTCGAACATCGGCGCCAGCTCGGGCAGTAGCCCTACCCGCACGCCGGCGTCGATGCCGTCGGGGGTGCCGAGCCCGGCGCGGACGTGCAGGTTGGGGAGGCGCAGTCCGATGCGGAGGTCGCAGCCGGCGCGGCTGAACGCGCCGCGCACGACACGCATGAACTCCTCGACGACCTCGAGTTCGGGCACGACGGCACCCGTGGGCACGTCGTAGTCCTGGACGATGAGGTGGCCGCCGGGAGCGACGAGCCTCCAGAGCCGAAGCAGCACCGCGGTCGGGTCGTCCACGTGGAGCAGCAGCAACCGGGCGAAGACGAGGTCGAAGGGAGCGCCGGGCACGGCGGGGCTGGTCTCGAAGTCGAGCGCCTCGAAGCGGCAGCTGTGGTGGCCGGCCTCATGGAGCATCTCGAGCGCCTGTGCGCCGAGCGCTGCGTCGACGTCGATGCCGGCGACCTCGCCCGCCGCCCCGACGCGCTCGGCCATCAGGCGCATCGTCTCGCCGGGCCCGCAGCCGACGTCGAGGCAGCGGTTGCCGGGACCGAGCCCGACGGTGTCGAGGAGCCTGGCGGTCTCGGGCTCCCACATCCGCGCCTGCGCCTGCAGTCGCTCGTACTCCTCGGGTGAGCGTCCGAGCACGTATAGATCGTTCGCAATCGTCATCCTCGCTCAGGGTCCCGTGCACGGCGCCCACCTCCAAGCCCGCGAGTTGGGTGTCCTTCGCGGCGGGGACCCCTCAGCTGAGGGAAGTCCGGCTAGTCGTCGGCCCGGTCGTACCCGCGCTGGTCGAGATGCGTCCCGGCGTAGTGCTCGGCGAAGAGCTTCGCGACGAGCTCGCCACGGCTCGACACGCCGACCTTGTCGAAGACTGCCTTCACGTAGTCACGCACGGTGTGCGGGGAGAGGTAGAGCCTGTCTGCGATCTCCGCGGTGCCGAAGCCCTGAGCGATCAGCGCGGTGATCTCGCGCTCGCGCCCGGTAAGGCCGTATGCCTGGATGACGATCGGAGCGACCTCGGCGGCCTGGGCCGGCTCGATGACGAGCGCCGTGTCGCCGAGCACGCCATCCGCGTGACGCAGACAAGATGCGTGGCAGACGATCCAGCGGCCGGCCGCCGAGCGCAGCCGTGCACGCGCACTCCGATGATCGCGCTCCTCGGCGATCGCCTGCGCTCGCATGAGCGTGGCCGCGACGACCATCGGCAGCTTGATCCCGAACGATCCGCAGAAGTCTGCGTGGCCCGGCATCAGCTCCTCGAGCCAGGCGCGCGCGTCGTCGTTGATCGAGAGCAGCTCGCCGCCGGACGAGAAGACCATGAGTCCCGGCCCGACACCGTCGTCGGTCACGGGCGGATCCGCCTCATCGCGGGCATGGCCGCGCACGGCGTGGCCGAGCGGACCCGACAGGGTCGCCACCAGCTCGGCCTCCTCGGTCGAGAACGCCGGCCGGCCCTCCGCGCGGTACAGGCCGATCGACGCCCAGGGCTCTCCGTCAGCGCGCAACACGGCTCGGAGCTCGTCGCCGACCCCGTTCGGCCCGAGCACCTCGCGATAGCGCGTGCTGCGGGCGGGGCGGTCCTCCGTGGTAACGCGCAACGCGCCAGCGGGACTCGGCGCGCGGGCGAGCTCGCTGTAGAGGTTCACGTCCTCGACGAGGAACTCGAGCTCCCAGATGCGCAGGCAGTTCGTCGCCGTCGCGGCAGACGGCGCCCATGTTCTCCGAGCGGATCGGCGCGGTCGGCAGGTTCGTCGCCGGATCGGTGGCGAGCCAGACGGACGCGTCGAAGGGAACCAGCCCGCGGAGCCGCTCGGAAGCGGCAGCGAACAGCTCGCGCACGTCGCTCGCGGCGACGGCGCGGTCGATCAACTCGTCACGGTGACGGCCGGAGCTGAGGCTGGCTGCCGACACAGCTACAGGATGCCCGACATGCCCCGGGACAACCCCTCGTTTGAGGGGAATTTCGGCGCGCGCTGCCCTCACGCTCGGTCTGGGGTTGGCGCGGACGGCGGGCAGCCTGTCGCCCATGAGAGTGTTGATGGCTACGACAGGCTATCCCGGGCACCTGCTGCCGCAGCTCGAGGCCCTCGTCGCCGCCATCCGCGCGGCCGCCGCTTCGCAGCGCCCGTGATAGTTCCCTGGGCGCGCCGAACTCGCGTGCGAATGAAAGTTCCTCACGCGCGAGCGCCCGCGCGCGATCCTCCTCGCCAAGCTGCAGGAGCGCAGCGACGGCGTGCGGGCGCCACGAAGTCATCGCGGGCGAGCCGTACGCCTCGAGCAGCTCGGCACAGCGATCGAGATCGGCGAGGCCGGCCTGCGGGTCGCCGCTCGCGGTTCGCACCCGGCCGCGGCTCACGAGGTACCGGTCGACGAAGAGGCGCTCGCGCTCGAGCCGCTCCGGCTGCCGGCTCGCCAGCTCATTCGCGCGCCCAAGGTCGCCGAGCTCCAGCGCGACTTCCATCGCCACGGCCACCACCTCGGGCAGCAGCAAGTGGCCGTCGGGGACGAGCTCGAGCGCGAGCTGGATGTCCAGATCGGCGTCAGCGAGCGCGCCGCGGCCGATCCCGACCTGGGCGCGCTCCGTGTGGAGCGCCGCCACCTGCGCCCGCAGGCCCAGCGCGCGTGTCGTCTCGAGGGCCGCATCGATGAACGGGGCCACCGCGTCGTAGCGCTCCGTCCTGATCAGCATGTCGATCGCCATGTAGAACGCGAACGGGTCCGCCGGCGGCCGGGTCCGCAGGATGCCGAGCACCTCGTCGGCGATCTCGGCCGCGGGAGCGCCGTCGGCGAGCCGCTCCCCGAGCGCATGCACGCGGGCAATTGGCTCCAGGCGATCGTTGCCGACGGACTGACGGAGGAACTCGCCGAGCCGTTCAGGGGCGAGCCGGCGCAGCGAGAACTCCAGACGGGTGAGCGTCACGGCCGCGGCCTCGAGCTCGAGCGCGGTCTCGCCGTCGACCTTGTCGCGCTGGTCGAGCAGTGCCTCGAGCGCTCTTTCCGCGGCCTCGGGCCGGCCGAACGTGATGGCCGCGCGGCTCAGCCAAATCGCCGCGTGAGCATGCTCGGTGGGATCGGCGGGCGCCTCGAGCGCCGCCAGCAGGTGCTCCTCGGCGGCCTGGTAGTCGAAGCGCATTGTCTCCCAGCGGCCGAGGTCGGTGAGCACGGCCGCCCGTTCGCCCTCGTCGGGCGGCTCCTCGAGAGCGCGCCGGAGATAGGCGATCGCTGCGGCCGGCGCGCCGCGCTCGGCGGCGCTCGCCGCCGCCTCGCGCAGCGTCGTCACCGCCGCGGGATCGCCCGCGGGGTCGCTCCGCAGCAGGTGGGTGGCGATCTGCTCCGCGGGCGCACCGGAGTCGGCCAGCAGGCGCGCGGCTGCGGCGTGGCGTGCGGCGCGCTCGCCCGGGAGGAGGTCCTCGTAGATCGCCGCCTCGACGATCGGATGCACGAACCCGAGCTCGCGCTCCGCGGCGAGCACGTCGGCGCGGACGAGCAGGTCGGCCACGCTCCTCGCCTCGTCGGGACCCAGGCCGGCGGCGCGCGCCGCAAGCGGCAGGTCGCTGGCGCCGCCTAGGACCGCGACGGTGCGCGCCAGCTCGATGGCAGGCGCGCCGAGCCGCTCCAGCCGCTGCAGCACGAAGCGCCCGACCGCTGGTGCACCCACCGTCTCGACAGCGGCGGCCCCGTCGCGGCTCGGCTCGACCTCCGCGGCGTCGAGGGCAGCGGCGAGCTCACGCAGGAACAGCGGATTGCCGCCGGTCGCCTCATGGCAGGCTGCGCTGAACGTCCCGTCGACCTCGGTGCCGAGCCGGCTGCGCAGCAGCTGCGCCACCGCCGGCTCCGAGAGCGCGTGCGGGCGCAGGATCTCGGCGGCCGGGTCGCTGGCGAGCTCGCGCCAGAGCTCCTCGCCGCCGGGGTCGGAGGGACGTGCCGCGGCAAGCAGCAGCACGGGGAGGCCCTCGAGCCGGCGCGAGAGGTAGCCGAGGAATTGCATGGACGCGGGGTCGGCCCAGTGCGCGTCGTCCACAGCCAGCACCAGCGGTCCGCGGTCGGCCAGGTTGACGGTCAGCCAATACAACCCGTGGAGCGCGCCGAACGCGGTGTCGGCGCCCTGCGCGACGACCTCCGGGCCGGCATCGCCGACGAGCCGCCCGGACAGCCCGGCCGCCCCGGCCAGCAGCGCGCGGCGCTCCTCTTCGCTCGCCAGGCCGACGGTCTGCTCGAAGAGCTGGCGCGCGATCCCGAACGCGAAGTCGCGCTCGCGCACAGCGCCGCGCGCTTCGAGCACGCGCAGGCCGGCGTCGAGCGCCAGCGCCCTGCCGCTCGCCATCAGGCGGCTCTTGCCGACGCCCGCGGGGCCCTCGATCAGAAGACAACAGCCGGCGCCGCTCACGCGCTCGCTCGACCGCGCGGCCGAGCGCGTCGAGCTCCGGCTCGCGCTCGAGCAGATGGGGGATCGAGGTGGTCTGGCTCCGCATGGGTCGGGCAAAGCCTGCGACCACATTGTCCGGCATCGGCGCCGCCGCGGACGGGCGCTTGCTTAGCTAACCGAAATGACCCTGCTCGCCGACGTCGTGGCCGTATCGCGGGACGTGACCGCGACCAGCTCGCGCTCCGAGAAGATCGCGATCCTGGCGGAGCTGCTGCGGCGGCTCGATCCCGACGAGGTGGCGCCGGCCGTCGGCTTCCTGACCGGTGTTCCGCGCCAGGGCCGCGTGGGCGTCGGCTACGCGACGATCTATGGGATCGAGCAGCCTCCCGCGCAGGAGCCGACGCTCGCGATCGAAGACCTCGATCGCGCGATCGCCGCCGTTCAGAGCATGACGGGGGCCGGCTCGGCGGGCCGCCGCGGGGAGTATCTCGCCGACCTGCTCGGCCGCGCGACCGAGCCCGAGGCGGACTTCATCAAGCGCCTCTTCACCGGCGAGCTCCGGCAGGGTGCCCTCGCCGGGCTCATGATCGACGCGGTCGCGAAGGCGGCGGCCGTGCCGGGCCCGCTGGCGCGCCGGGCGCTCATGCTGTCGGGTGATCTCACGGCAACCGCCGAGCTCGCGCTTACGCGCGGCGAGGAGGGGCTTCGCGAGGTCGGGTTCGAGCTCTTCCGGCCGATCTTCCCGATGCTCGCCTCCACCGCCGCGAGCGTCGGCGAGGCGGTGGAGGGCTTCGAGCGCTCGTCGGTGGAGTGGAAGCTCGACGGGATCCGGATCCAGATTCACCGCCGTGGCGACGAGGTCCGCATCTACACGCGCAACCTCAACGACACCACGGCCGCGTTGCCCGGGATCGTCGAGGCGGTGCGTGGCCTCGATCTCCAGCAGGCGGTGTTCGACGGGGAGGCGCTATGGATGCTCGAGCAGGGCCCGGCCGCGTTCCAGGACACCGTGTCGCAGATCGACGCCGGCGCGCCGCCCGAGGGGATCGTCACCTTCCTGTTCGACGTCCTCCACCACGACGGCGAGGACCTGCTCGACACCCCGCTCGAAGAGCGGGCGGCGCGGCTCGAGCGGATCGCTCCCCGGCTCAGGATCCCGAGCTTCACGACGTCGGACCCGAAGGCAGCGGAGCGCGTCCTCGACGACGCGCTCGGCGCGGGTCACGAGGGCGTCGTGGTCAAGGACGCGGCGTCGCTCTACAGCGCCGGCCGGCGCGGCAAGGCGTGGCGCAAGGTCAAGCCGGTCCAGACGTACGACCTCGTCGTGCTCGGCGCCGAGTGGGGGCACGGGCGCCGGCAGGGCTGGCTCTCGAACCTGCACCTCGGCGCTCGCGACGCGCAGACGGGCGAGTTCGTGATGGTGGGCAAGTGCTTCAAGGGGCTGACGGACGAGCTGCTCGAGTGGCAGACGAAGGAGCTGCTCGCGCGCGAGACCGAGCGCCGCGGGATCGCGGTGCTGGTGCGGCCGGAGCTCGTGGTCGAGATCGCGCTCGACGGGGTTCAAACCTCGACGCGCTACCCGGGAGGAGTGGCGCTCCGCTTCGCCAGGGTCAAGCGCTACCGGCCCGACAAGAGCGCCGCGGAGGCGGACACGATCGACGACCTGCGCGCGCTGCTGGGCTAAGCGGAGTGAGCGCTCAGCGCTCGCCCTCGACCGCGAACGTGTTGCCGTCGGGGTCCTTGAACCAGGCGACCCTGCCGCCGCCGGCCCGCGGCGAGATCCCCCTGGCGTCGGTCTCGATGCCCTCGTAGTGCTCGAAGCTGACACCGCGCGAGCCGAGCTCGTCGACGATTTGGCCGACGTCGTCCACGTACCAAGTCGCGAGCGTCGCGCTCGACTCGCCGGCGCGCTCGGGCTGCGGGTAGACGTGCAGGGCGGCGCCGCCGCCGGACGGATACACCCGGCTGCCGTCGCCGCCCGTACGCTCAGGCGTCAGCCCGAGCCGACCCTCGTAGAACTCCTGCGCCCGCGCCATGTCCGACACGGCGACCGACGCGCTCAACCTGTAGCCACTCAGTCCCATCCGGTTTCCTCATTTCGGGTCTCGTGAGGTGAGACCCGCTGGCGGCCGAGAACTAACCGAGTCGTCGAGCGGCTCGAGGTCCGGCACGCCACCCGACCACACCGCGTCGGGCGCCGGCGGCGGGTAGGTCGGCGTCGTCGCGCGATCGTCGGCGCCGGCGCGGCGCATGTGGCGGTACCAGCGGTGGTAGAGCGGCGCGAGCAGCACGGTGATCGCGACCAGGACGGCCAGGCCGGCCAGCATCCAGAGGTGGCGCCACAGCGGCTCGGGGTCGCCCTCGACGAGGGCCGCGCCGCCGGCGAGCGCGATCGACAGCAGCCAGCTCAGGTAGTAGTCGCGCGGGAAACGCCAGATCCAGGGGACCTCGAACCACCAGACGTTGCCACGCCGGAAGCGGCGCACCGTGTACGCGGGGTTCAGCACGAACCAGAGGTAGTCCCAGACGACCGCCACCACGAAATAGATCGCGATCGTGCGCAGCTCGCCGGCGAGCGTCCAGTCGACTCCCATCACGTACGGCAGGTGCAGCACGAGCATCGGAATCGTGAACGCGTAGACGTGGTAGCCCGTCAGCGGCCGCTTGCCCATCACGACCCCGTACACGCGCCCGGTGCGGCCGCGCTTCAGGTACCAGGTGGGCAGGCGCTCGGCCCAGCCGACGCCGCCCTCGATCTCGATCTCGATTCCCGCCAGGCCGAACGACCAGGCGAACAGGAGCAGCGTGAGCCCGAGCTCGAAGTCGCTCACGAGCGGGCGGCGGCCACCAGGTCCGGCACGGTCACGAAGCTGTATCCCTTCGGCGCGAGGTGCTCGAGCACCGCCTGGGTGCTCTCGATCGACTTGTGCCGATCGGCCGCCGGCTCCTCATTCGAGCCGTCGTGCAGCAGGATGATGTCGCCCTCCTTGGCGCGCTTCGCGCGGCGCGAGATGGCTCTCGTTGTCGTGTGCGCGCGCCAGTCGTAGCAGGTGATCGACCAGGTCACCGGAACGTATCCCTCCTCGCGCATGGTCCGCAGCGTGCCCGGGCGGCGGCGCCCGTAGGGCGGGCGCATCAGGGCGGCGCCGTCGACGGTGGAGAAGGTCTCGCCGGAGGCCTCGACCGCGTCGCGGCAGCGGCGCAGCTCCTCGCGAATGCGGTTGGCGCCGTGCGCCGGCATCGTTGGGTGCGTGTAGGTGTGGTTGCCGATCGCGTGGCCGCGGGCCACCGTCTCGCGAATGAGCTCCGGTTCGCGCTCGGCCCACTCGCCGATCAGGAAGAAGGTGGCCTTGGCGCCCCAGCGGTCGAGCAGGTCGAGCAGCCGTGGCGTCTGCTCCGGGTTCGGGCCGTCGTCGTAGGTGAGTGCCACCCGCCTCCCGGCCGCGCGCTCGCGGTGGATGGTCGGCCCGTAGACCTGCATCGTCGGGTACTGGCCCAGGAAGACGGCGACGCCCGCCGCCGCGGCCGCGGATGCCCCGGCGCCTGCTGCTGCTGCGCGCGTTCCGTTCATCGCTGCTTCGTCCTGGCCTGGCGGCGTGCGCGGGCACGATCGCGGCGGCTGTCCACCCCCGCGGCGGTCACGCACTCGGTGATCTTCTCGAGTGCCTCCGTATTGCCGTCTTGCACGTAATCCTCCAGTCGGGAATGGAAGGTGTCGAGCCCGTCGAGGAACTCCGACAGGATCGCTGGGTTGATCTCCTGCGCGCAGAGCCCGAAGCCTTCCCGCGCCAGATAGCGGGCGTTCATCAGCTGCTCGAACTGTCCCTGGAGCGGGATCGACAGCACCGGCTTGCCGAGGTAGACGGCCTCGCTGAGCAGCGAGAAGCCGCCGCCGGTGATCACCCCGCGCGCGCTGACGAGGTCGTCCAGGAAGCCGTCGACCGAGCGCGGCCTGTACTCGATCGAGCCGTCACGCGTGCCGACCTCGGGGCCGTCGCGCATGCCGTAGACCCGCGAGGGGATGCCGCAGTCGCGCAGGGCATCGGCCAGCTCGTCGCTGCCGCCGGAGTAGACGAGCAGGTGGTCGCCGCGCGTGGGCTTCGCCGCGACGATGTCGGGCCTCACGATCGGCGGCACGAGCACGGTGCGCCCGCGAAGCAGCGGCGGCTTGAAGAAGGTGGTGATCACATAGTCGCCTGCCGTCGGGACCATCGCCCGCGTGACTGCACGAGCGATCCGGTAGTCCTCGCCTGCGCCGGCGGTGATCTCGTCGTCATGCCGGCAGCGGTCGATCATGTGGATGTTGTCGACGCAGACGAGCGGCGTGCGCGACGAGCGCGCGTAGATCCCCGAGAGCGGCTCGAAGTCCGTGACGACCACCTCCGGTCGCCACTCCTCGACGGTGTCCATCCAGCGGCGCACGCTCCCGGGCAGCTCGCGCGTCGCGGCCGACATCGTGTGCCTGACGGTAGCCCAGCGGCGGATCTCGCCGTGGTCCATCGCGAACGACGGCCCGAACACCTCGCTCACGTGGCCGAGTCTGCCCTCGAGATACTTGAAGGCCGCGCCCGACGCCATCACGCGCACGTCGTGCTCGCCGAGCAGCGAGCCGATCACGACCTCCGAGCGAGTCGCGTGGCCCAGGCCCTCCCCGTTGACCCCGTAGAGGATCCGCACACGCGAAACCTAACCGTTCCGCGTATGGGCTACGATCGCCGCGAGTTGGCCGCGCTGACCTGGTCCAGCCACCGCTGATGCGGATCTACGTTTGGCACGGCTACCTCCTCGGTGGCACGGGCTCGAACATCTACGCCCGCCAGCTCTCGCGCGAGTGGAGCCGCGAGGGCCACGACGTGACCGTCTTCTCGCAGGAGCCTCATCCCGAGCGCTTCGACCTCGGCGGCGCCGAGACGGTCAAGCCGGACGTGGGCGGGCTGTTGCCTGTGTTCGTGCTCGACCGCTACGAGGGCTACGAGGTCAAGCGGGTTCAGGACTGCTCGCGCGACGAGCTCGACGGCTGGGTGGAGGCGAACGCCGGCGCGCTCCGCGACCAGGGCCCGGCCGACCTCGTGTTCGTCAACCACGTCCTGCTGGGCGGGCCGGTCGGGGCCGCCAGCGGAAGCCGCTACATCGTCAAGGCGCACGGCTCCGAGCTCGAGTACTCGATGCGCGGCAACGCCGCGCTGTCGGCCTGGGGGGGCGAGGCGCTCGCCGGCGCGGCGGCGACGATCGTCGGCTCCGCGCACATCCGCGAGGTGGTTCGCGACGTGTGCGGCATGGTCGACCGCGTTCACGAAGTGCCGCCGGGCGTGGACGTCGAGCTGTGGAAGCCCGCCCCGCGGGCCGAGGCGCTCGAGCAGCTCGTGGCTGAGGCGCGCCGCGATCCGCCGAATCCCGGCAACGAGAACGAGCGGCTGCCCGACGAGGGCAACGCGGACCGGCTCGCGACGTTTCTCGAGGGCGAGCGGCCCACCGTCGTCTACTACGGAAAGCTGATCGAGAACAAGGGCGTGCAGGTGCTGCTCGAGGCGCTGCGCGGGGTGGACGCTCGGGCCGTGATCGTCGGCTTCGGCGACTACCGCGCCGAGCTCGAGCGACAGGCGGCCGGCCTCGACGCGCTCTTCACCGGCCCGCTCGAACACCGCCACCTCGTGCACCTGCTGGCGCTGGCCGACACCGCGGTCGCGCCGTCGATCTTCCCCGAGGCGTTCGGGATGGTGGCGGCCGAGGCGGCTGCCGCCGGCTGCCCGCCGATCGTCGCGAACCACTCCGGGCTCGCAGAGATCGCGAGCGGGCTCGAGGAGCACTACCCGCCGGACATCGACGCGCTGCCTAGTTTCCCCAATGGCGATGTGGCGGCGCTGCGCAAGCGCATCGAGGCCGTCCTGGCGCTCGAAGGAGCCGAGCGCGAGGCGATCCGGGCGGCGGCCCGCCGGGCGGCCGTCGAGCTATGGAGCTGGACGAGCGTCGCCCGGCGGATCCTCGCCACCGTCGAGGCCTGAGCCGCCAGGTCACGAGTAGCTCGCGCCCTCGGCGGGGCGGCCCGGGGCCGTGCCCCTGCGGTTGCGCTCGGCGGGCTCGGGCGGCCGGACGGAGTCCTCGAGCTCGCCCTCGAGCGAGATGCGCGGGAGCACGCGATCCAGCCAAGCGGGCAGCGTCCAGGCCCGGTCGCCCAGCAGCGTCATCACCGCCGGCGCAACCACCATCCGCACGATCAGCACGTCGATCAGGATCGCGACGGCGAGCCCGAAGCCGATCGTCTTGACGACGACGTCGGGATCTGTGACGAAGCCGAGGAAGACGCTCGTCATGATCGCGCCGGCGGCGAGGATGAGCTTGCCGACGCGCGACACCGCGCGCACCACGCTCTCCTGCGGCCGCGCGCCGCGCATGTACTCCTCGCGGATGCGCGACTGCAGGAAGACGTTGTAGTCCATCGACAGGCCGAACAGGATCGCGAACATGAACAGCGGCACGAACGACACGATCGGCACCTCGCCGTCTACGCCGAGCAGGCTCGAGCCGACTCCGTCCTGGAAGACGAGCACGACCACGCCGTAGGCGGCGGCGATCGACAGCAGGTTGAAGGCCGCCGAGACGAGCGGCACCCAGAGCGAGCGGAAGACGGCCATCAGGAGCAGCACGCTGAGCCCGACGACCATCGCGATGAAGATGGGCAGGCGGCTCGCGATCTTGTCCGCGAGGTCCTGCAGCGTGGCGGTCGCGCCGCCGACGTACACGTCGACCTGAGAGCCGCGCGTCGCGGCCGGCAGCACGTCGTCGCGCAGCCGGTCGACGAGCTCGGTCGTGCGCTCGTCCTGGGGCGAGCTCTTGGGGATCACGCTGAGCACCGCCGCGTCCCCGGCCGGGGAACGTTCGGCCGGGGACACGACGGCCACGTCGCGATCGGCCGCGACGGCCCGCTCAACCCGGTTCAGGATCTCCTGACCGGAACCGTCACCCGGGGTGGTGGCGGCGAGCACCAGTGGGCCGTTGAAGCCGGGGCCGAAGCCCTCGGCGAGGCGGTCGTAGGCGACGCGTGTGGTGGAGCCTTGCCTGTCATTGCCGTCGTCGGGCTGGCCGAGGCGCAGCGACGCGAACGGCACGGCGAGCAGCACCAGGACGAGCCCGCCCGCGATCGTGGCGGCAAGCGGCCGGCGTGTGATCACTCCCGCCCAGCGGCCGAAGCGGCGCGAGGGCTCGACGTGCTCGGGGCGCTTGGGGCGCAGCCGCCGCGCGAAGGCGCCCATCAGCGTCGGCAGCACCGTTACGGCGCCGACGGCGACCATGGCGATCACGATGGCGGAGCCGATGCCCATGCGGCCGACGAACGGGATGCCGGTGGCGAGCAGTCCGGCGATCGCGACCACGACGATCGCCCCGGCCGCGACCACGGAGGTCCCGGCGGTGGCATTGGCCACGCGTGCCGAGTGGGCGACGCTGTCGCCACTCGCAAGTTGCTCTCTGTAGCGGCCGACGATCAGCAGGGCGTAGTCGATCCCGGCGCCGAGGCCGAGCATGACGCCGAGCGTGGGGGCGAAGCTCGGGAAGTCCGCGAAGGCGCTGCCGAACTGGAGCAGCAGCAGTCCGCCGGCGAGTGCGATCAGCGACGAGATCAGCGTCAGGGCCATCGCCGCAACCGACCGGAACACGAGCGTCAACACGATCATCGCCACCGCCACGCCGATCAGCTCGCCGACGGGGGCGGTCGCCTGCTCGGCCTGGTCCACGATCGCGCCGTTGCGCGAGACCTCGAGGCCGGCACGCTCGCCGACCTCCGCGACCTGCTCCAGTCGCTCTCCGGGCTTCGCGCCCAGCGCCGAGGCGGTGCCGTCGTACTGAACCGGCACGTAGGCGATTCGGCCGTTCTCCGACAGCTGCCCGCTGCCGCGCTCGAACGGGCTTGGGGCGGCGGTCACGTGCGGCTGTGCACGGATCTCCTCAACGGTTCGATCGATCGCCGCCCGTCGCTCCGGCTCCCGCAGGGTCCCCGAGTCGGTGGCGAAGACGACGTTCGCGCTGTCGCCCGCCGCCGCCGGGAAGCGCTCGTCGAGCACGTCCATCGCGGTCTGCGACTGCGTGCCCGGTGTCCTGAAGTCGTCGACGAACGAGCCGCCGCCCGCGCTCGCCGCGATGCCGAGGGCGACGAGCACCACCGCCACGATCGCGAGTGAGCGCTTCCAATGCTGCGCCGCCCAGGCGGCCACGTTTCCGAGGAGATGTGCCATGACGAGAGAGGAAAGCACACATCGTGCAGAATTGCAACCGCTGCATTTCTACGCGACGTGCGTGTTTACACATCGTGCAGGTTCGCTACTATTGGCACATGGCAGAGGGGCTGCGCGAACGCAAGAAGCAACGCACCCGGGAGCAGATCATCGATGCGGCGATGGGCCTGTTCGCCGAGCGCGGCTACCACGCGACGACGATCGCCGACATCGCCGAGGCCGCCGACGTGGCGCCGCGAACCTTCTTCTCGTACTTCCCGTCGAAGGAGGCGGTCGTCTTCCACAACGTCGACCGCGAACTCGACGAGATGGCCACTGCGCTGGCCGAGCGCCTGCCGGGCGAGACCGCGTTCGACGCGCTGCGGCGCTGGATCGAGACGATGTTCGACAAGTGGTCGGGCCAGGAGGACGAGGCGCTCCTCCGCAAGCGGCTCTGCCGCGAGGATGAGGGCCTTGCCAACTTCCAGGGTGGCGTGCTGGCCCGCATGCACGAACTGCTGCTCGGAGCGATCGCAGACGATCTCGGCGAGCCGCCGGACGCGCTCCGCCCACGACTGGTCGCCGCCGCGGCGGTGGCGGCCCTGACCTCGCTCGACACCACCCTCAACGAGAAGATCCACCAGCGCGCGGGCCTGGCCAAGGAGGAGGGGCTCGCCGTGCTAGACGAGGCGATGCTGTTCCTGCGCGGCGGGATCGACGCGCTGCAGGACCGCTAGCCCAGCCGTCCTGTGCGGCATCTCACAGGAATCAGGTGCTCACGCGCGGGGTCATCACTGTATGGCCCGCACTCGCACATCCCGCCGGATCCTGTTCCTGGTCTCGGCGCACAACAGTCTCAGCCAGCGTGCGCTCATTGCGCTCACGGAGCTCGGTCACCGCGTCGAGGTCGCGGAGGTCGATGACGCGGCCGCCATGGAGGCGGCCGTCGCCACCCATGAGCCTGAGCTGATCGTCTGCCCGATGCTGAAGCGGCGGATCCCGGAGTCGATCTGGGCGACGCGCCGCTGCCTGATCGTCCACCCGGGCCCGCTCGGCGACCGCGGCGCCTCGTCGCTCGACTGGGCGATCGAGCTCGGCGAGCCAGAGTGGGGCGTGACGGTCCTCGAGGCGAACGGCGACTTCGACGCCGGCGCCGTCTGGGCGACACGCACGTTCCAGATGCGCGCGGCCGGAAAGGGCAGCATCTACAAGCACGAGGTGCGCCGCGCGGCTATCGACGCGTTGGTCGAGGCGGTCCAGCGGGCGCTTGACGGCGAGCCGCCGCGCGCGCTCGACCCCGGTCGCGCGCGGGTGGTCGGCCAGGCGCGGCCGCTCATGCCGCAGGACGTCCGCGCGATCGACTGGACGGCGGACTCGACGGACACCGTGGTCCGCAAGATCCGGGCAGCCGAGGGTCACCCCGGTGTCCTCGACCGGGTCGCCGGCGCCGACTTCCATCTCTTCGGCGTCCACCGCGAGCAGGGGCTTCGGGGGGCGCCGGGCGAGCTCGTCGCGCAGCTCCATGGGGCGATCTGCCGCGCCACGGTCGATGGCGCGGTTTGGGTGACCAACCTCCGGCAAGCGGGGCCGCAGCAGACTCACATCAAGCTTCCCGCGACGCTTGCGCTGGCGCGCGCCGGCCAGAAGCTCGACGTCCCCGAGCTTCAGGGCAGCTACCGCGACATCTCCTACGAGGAGGAGGCGGGAGTCGGCTATCTGCATTTCGACTTCTACAACGGCGCCATGAGCACCGGGCAGTGCAGGCGGCTGCGCCAGGCATACCGCTATGCACGCTCGCGGCGCGAGACGAAGGTCATCGTGCTGACGGGCGGGACGGACTTCTTCTCGAACGGCATCCACCTGAACGTCATCGAGGCGTCGAATGACCCGGCGGCGGAGTCGTGGCGGAACCTGAACGCGATCAACGACGTCGTCCGCGAGATCGTCGAGACCGAGTCTCACCTGGTGGTCTCGGCGCTGGCCGGCGACGCCGCGGCCGGCGGCGTGCCGTTCGCGCTGGCCGCTGACCGCGTGTACGCGCGCGAGGACGTCGTGCTCAATCCCTACTACCGGCACATGGGCGGGCTCTACGGGTCGGAGTACTGGACGTACCTGCTCCCTCGCCGCGTCGGCGTGGAGCGGGCCGAGGAGCTCACCGGCCCGCCGTTCACGCCGATCGGCGCCGCGCACGCCGTCGAGCTCGGGCTGCTGGACGCCGCGTTCGGCGCGACCGCAGCGAGCTTCCGGTCAGCGACTCGAGCGCTCGCCCGGCAGCTGGCCTCGGACGCACGCCTGAGCGAGCGACTCGACGCCAAGCGCCGCCGACGCGCTCGCGACGAGCGGGTCAAGCCGCTCGAGGCCTACCGGGCCGAGGAGATGGCCCGGTCGCACGAGTGCTTCTTCGGGCGGGACCCCCGCTATCACGAGGCACGGCGACGCTTCACGCGCAAGCTCGGGGCGGCCGAGCCAAGCGCCGGCTCTCGGCTGGCCGCCTGAGCGGAGTCATATCCTTCCGGGTGTGGCGATTCGCCTCGTTCTCGCCGAGGACAGCTTCCTTGTCCGCGAGGGAATCCGGCGGCTGCTCGAGACCAATGCCGAGCTCGACGTCGTAGCCACCTGCGGCGACCTCGACGCGCTCATGGGCGCCGTCGAGGCCGAGAAACCCGACGTGGTCCTGACGGACATCCGCATGCCGCCCACCGAGCGGGACGAGGGCATCCAGGCGGCTCGGCGCCTTCGCGAGACGAGCCCTGAGGTGGGCGTCGTCGTCCTCAGTCACTACTCGCACCCCGGTTACGCGCTTGCTCTGCTCGAGGACGGCTCGGAGGGCCGGGCATATCTGCTGAAGGAGCGCGTCGAGGACCTGGAGCAGCTGACGGCGGCGATCCGGGCGGTGGCGGCGGGCGGGTCGGTGATCGACCCGAAGGTGGTGGAGGCGCTGGTCGGGGCGAAGGCACGCGCCGAGCGCTCCTCGCTCGCCGAGCTCACACCGCGCGAGCGCGAGGTCCTGCGGGAGATGGCTCAGGGCAAGAACAACGCCGCAATCGCGGAGGCGCTCGTGATCGCCGAGCGCTCGGTCGAGAAGTACGTCCACTCGATCTTCACGAAGCTGAACATCGCCTGGGAGGAGAACGTCCACCGCCGCGTCAAGGCGGTGCTGTTGTTCCTCGCCGAGGAGCCGGACTAGCGAGCGGGACGACACCCGCGATGCGCGTCCCCTCTCCGGGCGCCGAGGAGATCGAGACGCGGCCGCCCAGGGCGCCGAGCCGGTCGCCCATGTTCGTCAGGCCGCTGCCGTGCCGCTCTGCCCGGGTGTCGAAGCCGCTCCCGTCGTCGGCGACCTCGAAGCGAAGGCCCTCCTCGTCCTCCCACACCCGCACGCCGGCGCGCGCGCCCGCGCCCGCGTGCTTGCCGGCGTTCTGCAGGGCCTCGAGGCAGCAGAAGTAGACGGTCGTCTCTACCTCGGGCGGGTAGCGGCCGAGCGCCGGCGTCGTGAGCTCCACCGGGACGGCCGCGCGCGCGACCGCGAAGCGCAGACCCTCGCCGAGACCGCGCTCGACGAGCAGGGGCGGATAGATGCCCTGCGCGAGGTCCCGGAACTCTTCGAGCGCGTCGCGCACCTCGCCGGCGAGCTCGTCGAGCAGCGCGCGCGCCCGCACCGGGTCGGACTCCGCGAGCTCGCGCGCCCGCCTGAGATTGACGGCGAGGGCGACGAGGTGCTGCTGGGCTCCGTCGTGAAGATCGCGCTCGATCCGCCTGCGCTCGTCGTCGGCGGCCGCGACGACACGCGCGCGAGACGCACGCAGCTCGTCGGCCTGACGCTGAAGCTCGTCGTGGGAGGCGCGCAGCGCTGAGCCGAGCCGGACGTTGTGGAGCGCGAGGCCGACCTGCGGGGCGAGCTCCACGAGCACGCGGTCATCGTCGCCGGCGGCGTCGTTCTCCATCCGTTGCTCGACCACGATGAGCCCCAGCAGCTCGCCCGAGTGCGTGACCGGCGCGACCCGTACCGCGGTCCCGTCGCGTCCCTCGAGCAGCTCGGGCAGCCACAGGGTGAGCCAAGCGCGCCCATAGACGCCGCTGCGGGCGACCGCCGCCTCCTCGGCAGCCGACAGTACGAGGCGTCCCTCGCCCGCGTCCGGGTCGGACGCCACCCGCTCGAGCACCCCGCCCGAGCCGGTCCAGACCTCCGCGGCGTCGAAGTCCAGTGCGCGCCGCAGCGACTCGGCGAGTTGCAGGAGCAGCTCGTCCAGCGGAAGCGGTTGCGTCATCCGCCGGCGGAAGGCGCGCAGGACCTCGCCGGGCGCGCCGCGCTCGCCGTGGACGAGCCGGGAGGCGAAGCCGGACAGGCGTCTGCGCACCGGCTGGTAGATCAGGGCGACGGCTGCCGCGGCGAGCATCGAGAACGCGAGCAGCGTCCACTGCTCCGAGGTCGGAACCTGCCCGATGCCGAGCACGACGAGCGCGTAGACGGCCACCACCACAGCGACCAGGCCAATGAGCAGGATCGCCTGCACGACCACGCCCTCGACCCGGCTCGGTCGCCGCCGCGCCGTCACTCCGCCCTCAGCGCGAGCGCCGGCTGCGTGCGCGCCGCCATGCGGCCCGGGATCGCCGCGATCAGGTTGGCGAGGATGAGCGTGGCGGGCACGATCAGCGCGGTCGCCGCGACCGGCACGACGACCGCCGGCACCACGCCGACGTCCTCGGCGTACAGGTTCCAGAGGAAGCGTCCGGCCGCGACGCCGAGCGGCACTCCCACCACCAGCCCGATGGCGGCGATCGCGGTCGCCTGCCATCCGACGGTCGCGAAGATCTGACCGCGGACGAAGCCAAGTGTCTTCAGGATCGCGAGCTCGCGGCGGCGGTGACGTACCGAGGTGGTGAGCGTGAGAGCGAGGGCTGCAGCTGCGCTCGCGCCGAGCAGTGCGACGACGAGCGCCGGAAGTCCGGTCAGCCCATCGAAGTCACCGATGCTGCTCGGACGCGCTGGACCGGCCCAGTCGTAGTGCCGCTCGAGCCGGCCAAGGCTCGCCTCGCGACCTGAGCCGGGCGCGACGGCGAGGTGCACCTGGAACAGGATCGCGTCCGGCACGACCCGCTTGAAGCCCGCGAAGGTGAGCGCCGCCCCCTCGCCGAACTTCACCCACTCGCTCTCCGGCACCACGCCCTGTCCGACGACGCGCATCGAGACGGCTCGCCGGCCCCGGCGGACGACAACCGAGTCGCCGATCTCGAGGCCCAGCTCGTCGAGCGTCTTGCGCGCGAGCAGGATCTCGCTCGGCCCCCTGGGTGCGCGTCCCTCAACGACCGTCGGCGGCACGCGACCCTGGACGTCGTCGTAGGCGTTTACGCCGATGAGCCTGCCGCCGACGTCGAGCCGCGATCCGGTGCCGACAGCCACCCCGCTCAGCCAGCGACCGGGCGGCAGCCCGGGTATGCCCTCGCCGGCGCGCAGCGCCGGGACGTCGCTCGGGTCGAAGGGAGCCTCGTAGTCCCAGTTCTGCCCGTAGAGCTCGGGGGTCGTTAGGAGCCGATCGAGGCTCGCCGAGAAGGTCAGGGCGGTTGCGGCGACGGCCACGGCCGCTATTGCGCCGGCGAGGGTCGGGCCCGGTCCGGGACCGCCCGGCCTGCGGACGAGCGCCAGGCTGAGCCCGGCGAGCATCGAAGGCGGAAGGCCGGCCCGGGGGAGCGCACCCGCAGTTCCCTGTCGCGACCCGTGCGCAACCGGCGTTCGCAGCGTGCGGAGGGCGGCGAGCGCGCCCGCCGCCAGGGCCGCGACGAGGATCGCGGTCGCGCCGGTCGCGAGCGCGGCGACGTCGACGTCGATGCCGGGCTGCGGTTCGAGGTCCCGTGCGCGACCGATCGGCGCGAGCGGAGAGACTGCGATCGCCACCGCCACGGCCAGCGCGGCGGCGACCATCCCGACCAGCGCTGCGCGTGCGACTCCCAGGGCGACGAGCTGTGCGCGGCTCATCCCGAATGCCCGCAGCGTGGGTAGATCGGCCGCGCCCTGCTCTGCCTGGCGCATCAGTGCGAGCGCCAGGAGCATCAGCAGCACGAGCGCCCCGAGGACGGCTATCAGCCGGAGTGCGCGGGCCTCGAGCTCGATAGAGCGCTGCACCTTGGTGCGGTCGGCCGCAGCCGGAGAGAAGACGAAGTCGCCCGGTCCCGCGATCCGGTCGACCGCGGCCCTGAAGGAGGGGATGCCGGCCGCGCCGCTCCGCAGCTGCACGTTCAGGATCTCCTGGAACGAGCCGAGCTTCGCGCCACCGAGCGCCCGGTAGACGGCCGGCGGCAGGCGCAGCTCGCCGGAGAAGTCATCGGACCCCACCCGCGCGTGGACGCCGACGATGTGCAGGCGCGCGAGCGGGCCGACCTCGGCGCGGTCGGGATGCGCGCCGAAATCCACGGCCGGCGTACCCAGGAGGCGCTTCCAGATGAAGCGAACGGGGATCGTCTCGCCCACCCCCAGCCCGAGGATCTCGACCGCCTTCCGGTCGGCCAGGATCTCGTCGTCGCTGCCCGGACGCGGGAGCCGCCCCGCCACGAGCGGCGGGCGGTTCAGCGTCCGCAGCTGGCTGCCGTCGGGGCTCGCGAGTGGGATCACGCTCGCCTCGTGACCGCCGTACATCTGCTCGCCGGAGCGTGTGCGGATCAGGGCGGCAAGCGGCCGGTCCCGCGAAACGCGAGCGACCTGAGGCAGCCGCTCGATCCGGTCGAAGTCGACGTCGTCGTTCTGGAATACGAAGCCCTTCGCGATCGTCACGTCCTGAGGCCGGGAGACGACGAGCAGTCGCTCGAGCGCCGACTCGCCTCTGCGGGCGCCCGCGAAGACGGCGAGCACCAGGCCGCCCAGCAGCCCCGCCACCACGGCCAGCAGGAGCCACGCGCGCCAGCGGGCGCGGAGCTCGGCGCTGAGGCGGATCGCGACGGCCGTCATGTCATGCGAGCAGGCGCCCGTCGCGCATGTGCACCACCCGGCGCGCGGCGCCCGCGACATCCTCATCGTGGGTGACCAGCAGGATCGACTGACCGTCGGCGTGCAGGCGGCGGAACAGCTCGAGCACCTCGAGCCCGCCCGCCGAGTCGAGCGCACCGGTCGGCTCGTCCGCGAGCAGCAGCGTCGGCTCGTTGGCGAGGGCGCGCGCGATCGCGAGGCGCTGGCGCTGCCCGCCCGAGAGCACGCCGGGCAGGTCGTCCGCCTTGTCGGCCAGGCCGAGCACGTCGAGCAGGTCGAGCGCGCGTCGCTGCGCCTGCCGCCGGTTCGCGCCCGCCACCGCCGCGGGGAGCGCGACGTTCTCCAGGACGCGCATCCCCTCGAGCAGGTTGAAGAACTGGAAGACGATCCCGATGTGAGCGCGCCGGAAGAGCGCGCGCTCGTTCTCGCGGGCCCCGGCGAGCGACACGCCCGCGAGGACCACCTCGCCGTCGCTCGGCGTGTCGAGGCCGGCGACGAGGTTAAGGAGCGTCGACTTGCCGCTCCCCGAGGGGCCCATGATCGCCACGAAGTCGCCGGCGGCGACGCTCAGATCCACTCGCCGCAGCGCTCGGACCGGCAGGCCGTCGGACTCGAAGGTCTTTCGCAGCCGCTCGATCCGCAGTACGTCCGCTGTGCCGCCCACCGCTCACATCCCTCGTCCGGCGTGGGTCGTCGGCTCCTATTTCGAAGGCTGGGCGAGGGCCTGTCAAGCGTGCTGGCACGGCCGGGCCACCGCGGTGGCGAAGTGACCGGGCTGCACGATTGGCCGGCCGCCGGGTGCGGCGTAGCGTCGATCTCATCCCCCGGATTGCCCAGCAAGGAGACCCCCGTGAGATCGAGAGCATGCATCGTAGGACTGCTGGCGAGTGCGCTGATCGCCGTACCGTCAGCCTCCGCAGGTGAGCCCGAACCGGGCAGCGCGGCCGCCCAGTCGGGCCCGAAGAACTACAGCAAGAATGCGGCGACGGGCGACTACATCGACGTGGCTGCGAGCCAGGCGGAGGCGGCTCTGAGCGCGCGCGGCGAGGCGCTCAACAGAGCGCTGGCGCGCGAGCCCGAAGGCCTCGCGGCGGATGCCGAGCCCGCTGCGGGCACCCCGCGGCC
Organism: uncultured Thermoleophilaceae bacterium; assembly: GCA_963827065.1. Lineage (GTDB taxonomy): Bacteria > Actinomycetota > Thermoleophilia > Solirubrobacterales > Thermoleophilaceae > JACVRW01. The sequence continues at coordinate 346,785 of CAWGZM010000014.1, forward strand.
CGCGGCCAGGGCCGGCTTCGCTTGGGACGACGCCGCGGTCGGCGCCGGGGTCGTGCTCGCCGTGCTCGCACTGCTTGGGAGCTACGCGGTCGTGCGCCGGCGCACGGGGCCGGGTGGCGCCGGCTGGCTTCCGGTCGGGCTCGTGCTCATGGCGGCCGCTCTGGCTTCCGGTGCAGCAGCGGACCCGTCGTCCGCGGCGGGCGAGGTCGAGGAGTTCGCCGGCGGCCTGACCAACCCGCGGCACGTGCGCGCCGGCCCGGACGGTCTCCTGTACGTGGCCGAGGCCGGCATCGGCGGCGACCGGCCGGCCACCACCTGCCCGCCGGTCGACAACCAGTTCACGCAGGACGGCCCCTATCTCGCCGGCTACAGCGGCCGCATCTCGCGGATCCACCCGGACGGCTCGCGCGAGACGGTCGCCGACGGCCTGCCAAGCACGCATGACGGTCTCGGCGACGGCTTCGGCCCTTCCGACATCGCGTGGATCGACGGGCGAATGTATGCGGTGATCGAGGGCGGTGGCTGCTCACGCGGTCTTCCGGATGACCCGGCGGGCATCGTGCGCATCAGGCGCGACGGCTCCTACCGGTACGTCGCCGACATCAGCTCGTTCGTGCGCGCCAATCCGGTGGTGGTCGAGCCCGCCTGCGGACCGCTGGGCGACTGCGAGCCCGACGGCGTACCCCATTCGCTGCTCGCGGTGGGCGACCTGCTGTACGTGGTCGAGACGAACCACAACAGCGTCCTGCGGGTGGACCCGCGCACGGGCTCGGTGTCCCGCCTGTACGACCTGTCGGTCCAAGACCCGGCGCCGATCGTCCTGACCCGGCGCGGCCACACGTTCTACCTCGGCGGCTTCCACGGCCTGATCCAGGCTTTCGACCGCCGCCACGGGCCCGTCACCACGTTCGACGAGGGCTATGGCCCGATCGTTGACATGAGCCTCGACCGGCACCGCCTCTACGTGCTCGAGACGTTTGCGGCCGAGTCGCCATGGGAGCCGGGCACGGGCCGCGTCGTCCGGCGTGACGGCGACGGGCGCCGCAACGTCGTCGCCTCGGGGTTGAACTTCCCGATCGGCATGGCGTCACCCGGCGGCCGCCACTACGGACGGGCGCTCTACATCTCCACGGTCAGCTACGGACAGGGCCCGGTCAAGGGGCTCGGCCGGATCGTGCGAGTGCGCCTGCGGTAGGGCGGCGCGGGTCCTCCCGTGGTCGGAGACCGCCGCTCCGACCACGGGGGGATGGCCGAAGTCGTGGCGGCAGAGTACCGTCCCTGCGTGTCCGACAAGCCGGCTTTCGCGTGGTCCGAAGGCGACGAGGTGCGCGGCTTCGTCCCGGCCTTTGCGCTGGCGGTGGCCGTGGTCGCGGCGTTCGCCGATCCGGGCTCGTCCGCCGATCTGATCCTCGCCGCGATCCCGGTTGCGGCGTTCGCCGTCTGGGCCTTCGTGCCGGCCGTGCCCCTCCTCGCCACAGCAGTGGCCGTTGTAGTGCCGGTGGTCGTGGCCCAGCGCTCGGGAGCGTTCGAGCCGCTCATGTTCGACGTCTCCCTGCTCGCGTTCGTCGCCGGGCGTTGGTCGCGGTCGCTGCGCAGCGCAGCGGTGGGGGGCCTGCTCGCCGTGGCCTCACCGGTCGTGGTGGCGGTGATCCAGGACCCCGCGGAGGTCACCGTGCCGATCTGGCTCCTTGGCATCGTCTTCCCGTGGTTCGTCGGCCGGGCGATGGCGCGCCAGCTCGAGCTCGCCGCGCAGCTCGACTCCACCCGGCGCGAGCTCTCCGAGCAGGCGCTGCTTGCCGAGCGCCGGCGCACCGCGAGCGACTTCCATGATGCCGTCGGACACGGCCTGGCCGCGGTGATGCTCCAGATCACGAGCGCTCGCCACGTCCTGCACCGTGATCCCGTCGCGGCGGAGGAGGCGCTGCGCTCGGCCGAGGACGTCGGCAGGCGGAGCATGAGGGAACTGCGCCGAACCGTGGCGCTGCTGCGCAGCGAAGAGAAGGGAGCCGGGCCGCCGCGCCCGTCGGCCCGCGAGGTCCCCGCGCTGGTCGAGCACGCGCGTGCTGCGGGGCTCGCCGTCGATCTCGAGCTGCGCGGCGACCTTGGCCGCGTCGCCCCCAACGTCGGAATGGCGGTCTATCGGATCGCGCAGGAGGCGCTGGCGAACGCGGCTCGGCACGCCCCGAACGCGCGGACGGTGCTCCGCCTCGAGCTCACCAACGGCCGGGTGCGGCTTGACGTGGCCACCAGGGGGCCGTCGCCGGCGGCGACGGCCGTTGAGCCCGGACCCTCGGGCTTCGGCCTGATCGGGATGCGCGAGCGCGTGACCGCCTACGGCGGAGACTTCGCCGCCGGGCCGACGCCCGACGGCTGGCGCGTGCGCGCCTCGCTTCCGCTGGCGGTGGAGGACGACATGCTCGAGCGGCCGCAAAGCCGATGATCCGGGTCGCCCTCGTCGACGATCAGGCGATCGTGCGCGCCGGCCTCGCGCGAATTCTCGCGCCGGAGGATGGCTTCCTCGTGGTCGCCGAGTGCGCTGACGGCCGCGAGGCGGTGGAGCAGCTGCCCGCGCTGCATCCGGACGTGGTGCTCATGGACATCCGGATGCCGGCGCTCGACGGCATCGCGGCCACCGCAAAGCTGCGCGCGGGCGCCGAGCCGCCGGTCATCCTCGTGCTCACCACGTTCGACGAGGACGAGGTGCTCTGGGGGGCCATCGAGGCCGGTGCGGCGGGCTTCGTGCTCAAGGACTCCTCCGCCGAGGACCTGATCGCGGCGGTCCGGGCGGTGGCCGGGGGCGGTGCGTGGTTCGACCCGGGGGTGGCGCCGCGCGTCCTCGGCGAGTACCGCCGCTTGGTCGCGCCGGCGGCGCGCGAGGAGGAGCGTCTCGATTCGCTCACCGAGCGCGAGCAAGAGGTTCTCCGCATGGTTGCGCGCGGCGCGACCAACTCCGAGATCGCGGCCGAGCTCTATCTCGCCGAGACGACCGTCAAGACCCACATCGGGAACATCTTCATGAAGCTGGGCGTGCGCGACCGCGCCGCGGCGATCGTGTTCGCGTACGACCACGGCGTGGTTACGCCGGGCGCGACGCCCCCGTAGCGGCGCGCCTCCTACCAAAGTCGCAGCGCAGGTCAGGCCCACAGGCCGATGTGCGATGGCCCCGCCCGGCGTAGCTTCGAGAGCCGTGATCGCAGGCGTCGCCAAGGTGGTCGTTCCGGTCTCGGACCAGGCAAGGGCCAAGGAGTTCTGGACGAATCGCGCCGGCTTCGAGCTGATGGAGGACCGGGTCTACGGCGGCGAGCGCTGGATCGAGGTGGCCTCGGCCGAGGGCGGAACGGTGCTCGTGCTGAGCCGGCCGCCGACGGGCTACGAGCGCTCCGAGGTTCCGGAGGAGTTGCCTGACTCGCCGGTGTTCTTCCTCTGCGAGAACCTCGACGAGACCTACGAGGAGCTATGCGAGCGGGGCGTGGAGTTCCCGGTTCCGCCGGTCGAGACGGACTGCGGCCGCTGGGCGCTGTTCGCCGATCAGGACGGCACCCGCTACGTCCTCCAGCAGCGGGAGCGGACGTGACCGAGCGGCTCGCCCGCAGCTGCAGCCGCCATCCCGGACGGGTGATCGCGATCTGGATCGTGGTCGTCCTGGCCTCGTTTCCCGCCATCGGGCTGTTCCTGGGCGACGTGCTCACGGCGGACGTCGAGGTCACGTCCGAGACCGAGTCGCGGCGCGCCGACCGGCTGCTCGAGCGCGCCTTTCCGGAGACACGGGCGGAGCAGGAGCGCGAGCTGACCGAGGCGGTCGTCGTGCGCTCGGAATCCGGTGACGCGCCGGCACCGGGACGCGTCGCGGCGCTTGCCCGCGAGCTCGAGCAGGCCGGCGCCGCGGCGGTCGAGGTGGCGCCGGGAGGCGATGCGCTCGTCTCGCGCGACGGCGACGCGCGCGTCCTTCTCGTCGGGCTCGGCCTCGAGGGCGAGGATGACGTCGAATCCGTCTACGAGGTGATCGAGGCGTTCGATGCCGACCCGGCGTACGAGGTCACCATCACCGGCGAGCTGACGTCCGACGCGGACCAGGAGGAGCTCTCCGGAGAGGACCTGCGGACCGGCGAGCTCTTCTTCGGCCTGCCGGCCGCGCTCGTGATCGTGCTGCTCGTCTTCGGTGCCGTGGTCGCGGGGCTCGTCCCGTTGCTGCTGGCGCTGGCTTCGATCTTCGTGGCGCTCGGCCTGGCCGGGCTCCTCGGCCAGGCCTACGACCTCTCGATCTATACGGTGAACATGCTGAGCGGGATGGGGCTGGCGCTGGGGGTCGACTACTCGCTCTTCATCATGTCGCGCTACCGCGAGGAGCGCTCGCGCGGACGCGAACAGCTCGAAGCGATCGGCGCGACCGGCGCCACGGCGAGCCGGGCGGTGCTGTTCAGCGGGCTCACCTTCGTGCTGGCGATGATCGGGCTCGTGCTCGTCCCGAGCACCCTTTTCCGGAGCCTCGCCGCCGGCGCGATCCTGGCGGGAATCGTCTCGGTGCTCGCAGCGCTGACGCTGCTGCCGGCGGTGCTCGGACTGCTGGGCGACCGCATCAACGCGGGCAGGATCCCGTTCTTCGGGCGGACCGGCGCGAAGAAGCGTCTTCTGGTCTCGGCTCGTGCGCGCCGTCATGCGCCGGCCGGTGCTGAGCCTCGTGCTCGGCGCCGGCTTCCTGCTCGCGCTCGCCCTGCCCGCCGTGACCCTCGACACCGGGTCGCAGGGACCCAGTGCGCTGCCCGACCGCTTCGAGTCGAAGCGCGGCTACGTCCTCCTGAACGAGGAGTTCCCCGGCCGGACGACCGACCCGGTCGAGATCGCCGTCACCAATGCGGCGGCCTCGCAAACGGGCATCGAGCGGCTCGAGTCGGGTCTGGCCACTCGCCCCATCTTCGGCGACCCGAGCGCCGAGATGAGCGCCGGCGGCGGCGTCGTCAGGCTCACCGTCCCGATCGGGGGCGACCCGGTCGGGGACCGGGCGATCGACGCCGTCCGCGAGCTGCGCGAGGAGCTGATCCCGTCGGCCTTCGCCGGCGCCGGGGCAGAGGTCCTCGTGACCGGCGACACGGCCGAGGAGCTCGACTACCACGACACGGTCGACGTCTGGCTGCCGCGCGTGCTCGCCTTCGTGCTCGGGCTGAGCTTCGTGCTGCTGACGATCGCCTTCCGCTCGATCGTCATCCCGCTCAAGGCGATCGTCCTGAACCTCCTGTCGGTCGGCGCCGCCTACGGCCTGCTCGTGCTCGTGTTCCAGGAGGGCGTCGGCGCTGAGCTCCTCGGTCTGACCGAGTCGGAGAACGTGGCCGCGTGGGTGCCGCTGTTCCTCTTCTCCGTGCTCTTCGGCCTCTCGATGGACTACCAGGTGTTCCTGCTCAGCCGTATCCGCGAGCGCTACGAGCAGACGGGCGACAGCGACGAGGCGGTCGAGTGGGGCGTCGCCTCGACCGCCCGCCTCATAACGGGGGCGGCGCTCATCATCGTGGCCGTCTTCTGGGGCTTTGCGATGGGCGACCTGATCATGTTCCAGCAGATGGGCTTCGG